>NZ_JBALCN010000058.1:0-33930 GCF_036919615.1 Nostoc sp.
GCTCGTGCCAATGCCAAGCTCAAGCTTTGTTTTATCAGACTGATGCTTAAAAGACTAGCTGCCAGCTAAAAAAGATATCAAATGGGTTCTATAAGTTCTGCATCGATTAGAAATCGTATAACACTACCTTTCCGTTCTCCATCTTTGTCAAGGCTACGCAGTATAGTCAGCGTTCTTGTGCGTACTATATCTTTTATCAGTTCTAGTAAAGAATCATTGGGTTCTAGGCTATTTGCTTTGTTATTAATTAATAACTCTGATACACGATCTAGGTAACTTTGTAGTGCTTCCTCACGGAGATTTATGTCTGCTATTTCTTTATCTTTCTGCTATATTTGATTACCTAGATACAAAATCAAAAATGGAACTGCTAATGCACTAAGTAGTTCTAAAAAATCCCAAAGTGTTTTTCCCGACTGAGTTTCATCAGTGAAAGTAACCTTTTCAATAGAACCCTTTTCTCCACCTTTTCTCTCTATACTCTTTTTTTTATTGTGTCTTCTCCAATTCCAGTCCAGTCAGCCCATGTCCATGTCCAACTTTTGCCTGCTAAAATTGAAGGGACTAAAAATATTCCAGCAGTAATTACAGAGCCTAAGGCGACTCCTGCAATTAGTAAACGCCAACGACTAAACAAAGAAGTTTCTCCCTTTGTACTACCACTTCAAAGATATATCTAGCAATCCGATTTGATTCCTGAACTTATTCGTAGAGGTAGGGGATAGGAAATAGAAAACTCTTAACAGTAAATAAGGAAGGTCAAGGTATACTGAGTTTTCTCACTCTAAAATAAAATAGGATTGCTACAATCGCTGTTCAAAAATCTTATAGCGTTTCCTAAGCAACTGAGGTACACTCAAATCTTGTTTAACAAGGTTAGTAGCTTTGAAAACATACCTCACCAGGTCGGGAACCACTATAAGCAAACTTATGTATGATGTACATTTTAACTTATTAGTGATTGTTCTGAGCCACCTATTCTTAAGAGGTTGTTTGTACCATTGAGAAACATTCTTGAACCCAACCAGATACTTTTAGTGTAAAAATTTGAACTGCAATTATAGTATTTTAGTCCGTCTTCACAAACTAAGCCAGTACCACTTGCAATTTGTAAAACTTCATTTAAATACTCCTGAAATCTTTCTTTGATTTGTTGATAATCAAAATTATTACGATCGTATGTATGACCAAATTCACTCCTAAACGTGATTATATTTCTATAAAGTTCTTGTATCGATTGCAGCTTGATTTGAACTTGGTTTTGGATGAAAATGTCGCAGCTTACTACGCAAGAGTTGTCAAATCTTTTTAGCCAACTTTTTTCCTCGTCAAATGTAGTATAAGACAGGCTATTTCTCAGATTACTATTAATATGTTTGACCATTTGATCTTTATTCATGTAGTTTCTGAGATTTATGTATTTCCTCAGTGTATCTGAACACTTATCAGTCAGGGTAAATAGTTCCCCAACGTCTCTAGATGTAATTTGATTTATATCATAATTATTGTTGTTAAACTTTCTTGCGATTCTTACTACTGAACGCAAATGATTTTGTGCATTTCCTAAATGAATACTGCGGTCATTTTTGAGTGTGAATTTTGATGGCTCTCTATAATTTTCTTTGCTCATATTATTCTCCAACACCCTGTGTAAGTTACAGCATCAGTCTCAAAATACCAAAAACCTAGTTTCTTTAGTCCTAGTAAACTAACTCTGGATCTTTACAGGCACAGAAAGAAAGGGAATTTTTTAGGTATCATCCCAATTTTGCACAAATATTTAGCGAATAAAATTCATCGCTACACAAACTAAGTCCGCTTGCGTGGACTAATCCTAGCCTGCGAAGGCAGGCTTTGTTTGTGTAGCCCCAGACTGGAAGTCTGGGTGCATCTTGCACATTTGGGATGCTTCCGTTTTTTATTTTCGATTTTGAATAATGGACTAATGTTCTATATCTTACAATATCAACAAAATAGTTTGCTGAAATAAATTTAGATATAAAAGTTTTTAGATGTGTTTTAGCTTAGGAATTTTCAGATTGATTAAGAAGTCAGAAAAATTTGAAACCTAGTCAGAGAGAGACATAGGTAGGGTCAACAATAAAATAGGCATTCCCAAGTTTTACCGGCCCCGCCATCGGGTCAGGATATATTACCCAGAAGAATCGCTGTGGACAAAACCCCAAATATTTTTTGTTTTAACCTTTTGCTAGCTGTTTCTTAATCTAGCTAAGATAGTTTGAGGATGCCCAATTAAGAACTAATACTAAAAAGTTATGTAGCTGTCTTCTGACAACCTCTAGGAATAGGGGTTTGGAAGACATTTTTTATCATGTCCATATTGATATTGCGTTCACCGTACTCTTACGGGGAAGCAAGCTACGCGTTGCAGACGCAGCAGAAAGTATTGGCATAGCCATCGCTCTAACTGCAAAGTGCATCTTTGCAGTTAACAGTCTTTTACTGGCAATAAAAATGGCATTTACACTCCAAAGATTGACTGCGCTCGGCGACTTGGTTCTGTGGTTTTCCGCAGATAACCACTAATCTTCGTAAAACTTGAATCTACTTCAAAACTAATTTATGGTAACTACTAATACAATACGCTTTTCCCAATTCAATGCTTCCCTAAACCGCAACGCTCAAGGTCAATTAGTGACCGATTTGTCAACCCCCAATAATGCTCAGGCAAAAGCTGTTGCAGAAATAATCCAGCGTAACAACCCTGATGTGCTGCTAATTAATGAGTTCGACTACTCCCAAAAAGCAGTTCAACTATTCAAGCAAAATTATTTAGCCGCCAGCCAAAACGGTGCAACTCCCGTTGACTACCCATACTTCTACATCGCTCCCTCAAACACGGGTATTGGGTCTGGGTTTGACTTGAACAACAACGGCACAGTGGTTACAACCCCAGGCAAACTGGGATATGGCGATGATGCTTTCGGATTCGGGAATTTCCCTGGTCAATACGGGATGTTGCTGCTGTCCAAATATCCCATCGACACTGCCAATATCCGCACCTTCCAAAACTTCCTCTGGAAGGATATGCCCAATGCCTTGCTTCCTGATGATCCTAAAACACCACAACCAAATGATTGGTATTCTGACGAGGAACTGAAAGTTCTACGCCTCTCCTCTAAGAGTCATTGGGATGTACCTATCCAGGTGAATGGGGAGACAATTCACGTCCTCACTAGCCACCCCACACCCCCAACCTTTGATGGCGCAGAAGACCGCAACGGTAAGCGCAATCACGACGAGATCCGCTTTTGGGCAGATTATATTACCCCTAGTAAAGGCGGTTACATTTATGATGATCGGGGTAAAACGGGCGGTATTGCAGCTGGTTCACGCTTTGTGATTATGGGTGATCAAAATGCAGACCCGTTGGATGGTGACAGTTTTAACAATGCCATTCGCCAACTGTTGCAAAATCCCAATATCAATACTAATGTCATCCCCACCAGTCCCGGCGGGCCCCAACAAGCAGGCTTGCAGGGTGGTGCAAATACTAGCCAAAAGGGCAATTCGGCTTTTGATACCGCAGACTTTGCTGATACAACTCCAGGAAACCTACGGACGGATTTCGTACTACCCTCTGCTGACTTAACAATTACCAACTCAGGAGTATTTTGGCCTCTGAATACTGACCCGAGGTTTTCTCCGGTAGGCACTTTTCCCTTCCCTAGTTCTGACCATCGTCTGGTCTTCGCAGATGTGCAGGCTGGTTCAACAGAGGCAGGTAAAACCATTCCTAATGTGGGATTTCAGGGGCAAACTACCTTTGTTACTGGCTTTATTCCCTCTGGTGCGGCGGGAACGGTAAATGGGGTACAGACTCTATTGGGTGGACTTTCTGGTGTCACATATGATGCTGCCAATAACCGCTACTATGCAATCTCAGACGATCGCTCCCAAGTTGCCCCTGCCCGCTTTTATACCTTCACCACTAACCCAGGTACTATTTCTACGACGGGAGTGACTTTTACCAATGTCACACCCTTGAAAACTACCAGTGGCAACTTCTTTGCACTTAACAGTCTTGACCCAGAAGGCATTGCTTTAACCAATAATGGGACAGTCTTTATATCTTCAGAGGGCGAAGTTAATCCTGGTGCAGGTCGCGTTACCAATCCCTTTATTAAAGAGTTTTCGCTAACTACAGGGCAAGAAGTGCGATCGCTACTTATACCCAGCAAATTTCTGCCAGTAGTTGAGGATACCAACGGCAATGGTGTTATCGATATAGGTGATACGCAGACATCAGGCGTTTACAATAACTTAGCATTTGAAAGCCTCACCATCACACTCGACCAGAAAACCCTATTCACAGCTACTGAAAACGCGCTCTCCCAAGATGGATTAAAGGCTTCACTCACCAGTGGCAGCCGTTCCCGAATTCTGCAATACAATCTCGTTAGTGGACAGCCAGAAAAGGAATACCTCTATATCACGGATACGATCGCCCAAGCGCCCAAGCCTAGCACAGGCTCAAGTGACAATGGTTTGGCAGATTTACTAGCGATCGACAACCGGGGAACCTTACTGGCATTAGAGCGCTCTTTTTCTGCTGGTGTAGGGGAAACCATCAAAATCTACGAAGTTTCTTTACAAGGTGCAACTGACATTAGTTTCTACGATTCTCTGAATAATTTGAGTGCTGAACAACTAGCCGCGATCAAACCAGCTCAAAAACGTCTGCTGTTGAATTTAAATAACCTAAATCTGCCTACTGACGCCAATCACCCCACTGGAGTAGATAACATTGAGGGTATTACCTTCGGCCCCAAACTAGCAGATGGTCGTCAGTCGATTGTGCTGGTGAGTGATAATAACTTTGGTAGCACCCAATATACCCAAATCCTCACCTTGGGTGCAGACTTGGTTCCCACTGCTGCACCCACATTAGAAACTCGTCCCGATCTGTTTGATGATCCGGCACTCCCCACATCTCAACGTGCTGATGCTGATGATCCTGCCATCTATGTTAATGCCACAAATTCTGCTGATAGTTTAGTATTAACCTCAGTTAAAAATGCCGGACTGCGGGTTTATGACTTGTCTGGTAATTTATTGCAGACAGTTAATCCTGGTGGCATTCGCTACAACAATATTGACCTGCAATACGGTTTTAAATTAGGCAATCAAGCTGTTGATATTGCCGTAGCTAGCGATCGCAGCAATGATAAACTAGCAATCTTCAAAATTAACCCCAACCCCACCACCCCCGGACAATACTTGGAAGATATCACTGATAGCAATATTGGTACTATCTTCCAAGCATCACCTTTTCAACCTCCTTATTCCGCATCAACTCGCAGTTCTTACGGAGTTACCTTATACCGTAGCCCCGTAACTAATGATTACTATGTCTTTACCAGTCGCCGA
Source organism: Nostoc sp. (assembly GCF_036919615.1). GTDB lineage: Bacteria > Cyanobacteriota > Cyanobacteriia > Cyanobacteriales > Nostocaceae > Nostoc. Next base: position 5,392 of record NZ_JBALCN010000058.1, read on the forward strand.
CAAACTGGAGATATCGCTCAGTTCAAATTGATTGACAAAGGTAATGGCAAAATTGGATCTGAACTGGTGCGGGAGTTCACCATTCCCTCGCCCACGACAGCAGGGCGTTCTCCCCAAACAGAGGGTATGGTGGTTGACCAAGAAACCGGCTTTCTCTACATAGCCCAAGAAGATGTGGGCATCTGGAAATTCCAGGCAGAACCGGACGGTGGTACAACAGGCAAGCTAATTGATCGCGTCCGTTTTGAGGGTGGTTCTCACCTCACCGATGACGCAGAAGGGTTGACCATCTACTACGGTAAAAACGGCACAGGTTACCTGCTAGCATCCAGCCAAGGCGATAGTACCTTTGTTGCCTACACTCGTGAAGGTAACAACGAATACGTGGGGAACTTTGCTGTTGGTAACAATGGGTCAATTGACAGTGTACAAGAGTCAGACGGTGCAGATGTGATTAACGTACCACTAGGGCCTAACTTCCCATTTGGTTTATTTGTCACCCAAGATGGCTCTAATGAACCTGCTAAGACAATAGATGGTGAAAACGTCAACTCTAACTTTAAGCTAGTGCCTTGGCAGAATATAGCCAATGCCTTACCCAAGTCTCTAAATATCGATACTACTAGTTACGATCCCCGTAATCCTGTTGCCCAACCCAAGCTGACTATCTACGACTTTAAAAACCTACCGAAGTTAGGAACAACCTCTAAAGGTGAAGATATTTTCTTAGGTGGTTTCTCCGGATTGTATTTCCAAGGGTTTGCAGCAAATGGCAACCTGAAATTTGTCACCAACACAGATCGTGGCCCCAACGGAGAATCTAATGGTTCAAACAGACCATTTTTCTTACCCAACTTCCAGCCAGAAATAGTCAGCTTTGAACTCAACCGCAGCACAGGTGAAATCAGCATTACCAAAAGAACAGGGTTATTCCGCCAAGATGGGACGACACCATTAACGGGACTGCCTAATTTGCAAGCAGCGGCAAATGGCACAGCTTATACTGATGAAATTGGCGTTAACCTAGACAACCAACCCCTAGCGAACGATCCTTTGGGTGCTGACTTAGAAGGGATTGTAGTTGCAGAAAATGGAGACTACTGGATGGTAGATGAGTACCGTCCGGCAATTTACCACTTTAATGTTAATGGTAAACTGATTGACCGCTTTATTCCCAAAGGAACTGCTACTGCACCCAACCCAGATCAACCTGCTGGAACTTTTGGGACTGAGGTATTGCCAGCAGTTTATGCTCAACGCCGCAATAACCGGGGATTTGAAGCTGTAGCACTAGAAGGTAATAAATTATATGCCTTTATTCAGAGTGCGATCGATAATCCTGATGTCGCCAATGATGCGACTTCCAAGAATTCTCATAACCTACGAATTCTGGAGTTTGATATTATCAGCAAGCAGGTAACAGGAGAGTATTTATATCGCCTAGAAGGTCTACCAGGAACCGATAAGATTGGCGATGCAGTCTCCTTGGGGAACGGCAAATTTGCGGTAGTTGAGCGAGACGACAATGCTACATCTGCTGGCAATAAATTAATTTACCAAATTGATTTAGCCGGGGCAACCAACATCAACAACCCTGCTAACTTTACCTTGCCAGTTGGTAAGACCATTGAACAACTTACCTCTGCGGAGTTAGCTGCTGCCAATATTACCCCTGTAACCAAAAGCCTAATCGCTAATGCTGCTCAGTTGGGTTACACCGGGGTGGAAAAATTAGAAGGTCTGGTACTGGTAGCACCCAACACTCTAGCCTTGATTAACGACAACGACTTCAACGTTACGGGCAATACTGCTGCTGAGAAACTTGGCATTCTCGAACTACCCAAGAATCTGACAGTTGGACAGCCTACTTTCCCGAACGGTTTTGGTTCTAGCAACAGCGATACTGTCAATCTTCAGCCAGGACAATTCTTTAATGCAGGTGATGGGGCAGATTTTGTAGAAGCTACCAAAGGTAACACAATCCTGGCTGGGAACGGTGATGACACAGTACTTGCAGGTAATGATTCCTCAGTATCCGGGAATGACGGTAATGATCAGATATTTATTGGTCAAAATGGCCCGGCTCAAAATACTAGTGCCGATGGTGGCAATGGTGATGATCTGATTGTCGTGGTTGAAGCCAGTGGTAGTAATAATTTGTTTGGAGCAGCAGGTGATGATACTCTCCGAGTAATTGAAGGTTCTCGTCAATCATTATTCGGTGGCTTAGGCAATGATACCCTCAGCAGTGGCGGTAGTAATAACCGTCTCTACGGTGGTTCTGGAGATGACAAACTTTTCTCTAATATCAATGATTTGCTATTTGGTGGTGATGGTGATGATCTGCTATTTGCCAGTCATCAGGGTAGTAATCGCCTCAGTGGTGGTGCTGGTGCTGATCAATTCTGGATTGCTAACGCCAGTTTGCCAACTAGCAAGAACATTATTACTGACTTTACAATTGGGATTGACAAAATCGGGCTTGGCGGTGTAGGCATCACTCAGTTTAGTGCTTTAACCTTATTGCAACAGGGTAGTACGACTCTGGTGAAAACTGGAAATACAGAGTTGGTTTCATTACTGGGAATTACCTCAACTAGCTTGACTGCAAATGACTTCGTTTTCTCTGCTAGTGTCGTGCCTTAGTCTGTAAGGTCTTTCGTAAGGGCGTACAGATTTACATGGGTGTCAACTTCAGGTGAAAGTTAGTAAGTAAGAATGCTTTAAGACATTACCTCGTTTCCAGTCAGAGGCTAGAAACGAGGTTTATTCCAGTCATTGGGGCTTAAGTTGACACCAATGACAGATGTACCTCACACCATCTGATTCATTTGTTGTCAAGATTTTAGAAAATTGTATAAATCTTTATGCCGAAAAGTTGATGCGTAGGCGTAGCTAGCAAATTCAAACTGAAAAAATAAGATTTTATCATGATTCTCGAAAATAGTTCGCTAACAAAAGTAAAAATATTTACTTGATTGTTTCTTAATTTGCTTTCTTTAAAATTTAATAAATATTATCTTTTTACTTAATTGGATTTTAATCATTTCTTCTGTTTAACTTATTATTTTCTTAATCTTTTAATGAAAATATCTTTAGTGTTAGCTAAGTTCTTTCATAACTCCTATCAACAGATTTAAATTCGTAATCTAAATGTTCCACACTCATTACTCACTAACATAGATTACTAGTTGACATTTCATTATCATTTCTCAAGCTTTTAATAACTCGGAGAAAATACATTTTTTGGAAATGTATTCTCAGTGTTAATGGCAGAATCGGACTTAACGGACTTGCCCGAACTATATTGTTGTAATTCTGAAATTTACCCGTAATTCCGGTTTCTAGCCTGAGAACATGATTTATTTTTCCCACCAGTAATGCAATGAGAGAACTTGAATAGCTTGTGATCAAGTTAAATTCAAATACCCAAAAAACATTCTAATTATGGCAATTAAGTTAGTAGGCTTTGCCTCTTTACCTGCTGATACCTTTAGTGATGGCCCAGTTTCTGGTAAAGAAATTTCAGCCAATGGCAGAACGGGCCCTTTCCCAGGACAGCCAATTCAAGGCTTCAGTGGTGTACAATTCGCTAACAGTAACTCTTTTTACTTCCTGTCAGATAATGGTTACGGTAGCAAAGATAATAGTGAAGACTTTTTACTGCGGATCAATCGTCTAGACCCGAATTTTAAGGGAACAGAAAATGGAAATGGCAGTGTTAAAGTTTTAGATTACATCCAACTGTCTGATCCTAACAAGAAAGTTCCTTTTCAAATAGTTAATCAGGGAACTACTGGAAGATTACTAACTGGTGCAGACTTTGATGTAGAGTCATTCGTCTTTGATAAAAACGGTACAATCTGGGTTGGAGACGAGTTCGGCCCCTATCTGCTACATTTTGATGCCACAGGTAAGTTGTTAGAGGCTCCCATTACTACACCTGACCAATTCAAGACTCTAAATGGAGAAGCACCTAAAGTTATTGGTCATAGAGGTGCAGCTGGCTATCGTCCAGAGCATACTTTAGAGTCTTATAAACAGGGAATTGAGCGCGGTGCTGACTTTATTGAGCCTGATTTGGTAGTTACGAAAGATGGTGTGTTAATTGCTCGCCATGAGCCGGCTTTAGCAGTTTTGAACACTGATGGTACCGTCAATTTCAACAACACAACCACAGATGTTTACAAGCATCCAGAGTTTGCCGATCGCAAAAAAACAGTAAGTTTAGATGGAAACACAATTACAGGTTGGTTTGCTGAAGACTTCACTTTAGCTGAAATCAAGACTTTACGCGCAGAAGAGCGTCTACCTTTCCGGGATCACTCCTTCGATGATAAATTTGAGATTCCTACCTTCACGGAAATCATCAACTTGGTTAAGGATGTAGAGGCCAAGACAGGTAAAAAAATTGGCATTTACCCTGAAACTAAGCATCCGACCTATTTTGCTCAAGAAGCCACTTATGTAGGCACCACGCACAAAATAAACAGAAACACCAGTCAGTTGTTAATCGATACGCTCAAAGCAAATAACTTCACTGATCCTAGCCGCATTTTTATCCAGTCCTTTGAAGTATCTAACCTCAAACAACTGCATGACAGCATTATGCCTAACGCAGGGGTAGATATTCCACTTATCCAGCTTCTAGATGCAAGTGACATTGACATTAACGGTAAGATCATAGAAAGTCAGCCTTATGACCTGAAGGTGAGTGGTGATAATCGCACCTATGGTGACTTACGAACTCCAAAAGGCTTGGCACAAATTGCCACCTATGCTGATGGCATTGGCCCTTGGAAGCGGATGATTGTTAGTGTCAAAGGTACTGATGCTAATGGTGATGGCAAAGCAGATGATGTGAATGGGGATGGGGTAGTAAATGAGGCTGATCAGACAACATTACCTCCGACTACGTTAATTCAAGATGCTCACAACGCAGGTTTGCAAGTTCATCCTTACACCTTCCGCGCAGAAGATCAATATTTAGCAGCAGATTATAAAGGCAAGCTAGCACTAGAAATTCAGCAGTTCTATCAATTAGGGGTAGATGCGCTATTTACAGACTTTCCTGATATTGGGGATAAAGTACGGGATCAACTCAGAGATAATCCTCAGTATAATGTAGTGCGATCGCCACAAAACCCCGATGTTCTTTCAGGAAATGCCTTTGCTAACTTGGGTAGTTCTAAAGGTTTTGAAGGCGGAGCAATCAACGCCAGCAAAACTAAGCTCTACCTACTGCTAGAGGGGACTGTTCAGGGCGATACTCCTGGTGCTTTACGGATTAATGAATTTGATCTAGCCAGCCACAAATACAGCGATCAACTACGCTATTACAAACTGGAAAATCCCTCAAATTCGATCGGTGACTTAACAGTTATTAATGATCATGAGTATCTGGTCATTGAGCGGGATAACAATCAAGGGGCTGCGGCTAAATTCAAGAAAATCTACAAAGTAGACCTGTCTAAAACAGATTCTAATGGCTATGTAGCTAAAGAAGAAGTTGCAGACTTGTTAAACATCCAAGACCCTAACGATATCAACGGGGACGGTAAAACAACTTTTAACTTCCCATTTCAAACAATTGAAAATGTGTTAGTTGTTGACAAAAACACCATTTTGGTTGCTAATGACAACAACTATCCCTTCTCAACAGGGCGTCCTGGCAATGATCCTCAGCATCCAGTAATAGACAACAACGAAATCATTTTGTTGAAGCTGGATAAATCCCTGAATCTTGCTCCTGGCTTAGGTCAGCCCAAAGCTGAAGAAATTAAGTCTGGCTCTACTAGCAGCAATGATATTACCGTTCAGCCGAATCAAACCTTATTCACAGGTGACGGAGCAGACTTTGTAGAGGGTACTAAAAGTAACACAATCCTGACTGGGAACGGTGAAGACACGGTAGTGGTCGGCAGTAACTCCTCAGTGTCCACAGGAGACGGTAATGATCAAGTCTTGATTGGTGCAAATGGCCCTGCTAACAACACTAGTGCTGATGGTGGTGCTGGTGATGACGAAATTACTGTCGTTGAAGCCAATGGTAGTAATAATTTGTTTGGGGCAGCAGGTAATGATACTTTGACAGTAGTTGAAGGAACTCGTCAACTGTCCTTCGGCGGCTCAGGCAACGACACCCTCAAGAGTCAAGGTAGCAATAACCGTCTCTACGGTGGCTCTGGGGATGACAAACTCTTCTCCAATGTGAATGATTCGGTATTTGGTGGTGATAGTGATGATGTGCTATTTGCTGGTCAACAGGGCGGTAATCGCCTGAGTGGTGGTGCTGGTGCTGACCAGTTCTGGATTGCTAACGCCAGTCTGCCAGCTAGTAAGAACATTATTACTGACTTTACAATCGGGATTGATCAAATCGGGCTAGGCGGTATTGGTGTGACTAAGTTTAGTGCTTTAACACTATTGCAACAGGGTAGTGACACTATCGTCAAAACCGGAAATACAGAGTTGGCTTCATTGCTGGGAATTACATCAACTAGCCTCACAGCAAATGATTTCGTTTTTTCTGCTAGTGTCGTTTAGCCGAAAGATGATTACAGCTTAGATTCAACATTCATTCATTAATTAATCTGTAGCAATTTTGTCATGCGAGGGAGTAATATTCCCTCGCTTTTTATCTCATATTTCCCGCCCAATAAGGATTATGAACAATTTGCATCAAATGAGCAAGGCTGCTATACCAGTTTTTAATTCAAACCTTAATTAAAGGTAGATATTAAAATATTAAAGTCACGCACTATCAACATCAATTACACTTATCAAAATTGTGATAGGCAAGGATTCTTCTATAAAAAAACTTAAGTCGTGCTGTACAATACTTCCTATAATCACAAGTATAAACTACTAATCTAACGCCATCTTTTTCTTTTATGAATTTTTCCCCATAAGGCTATAAATTAACTCAATTAATACAATTGAAGTCACAATTATATAAGTCAAATCTTTTTGTCGTACAAAGGCAAATAGGGAAAATATAACTCGTGCAATTGGTGTGGCAATTAATAGCAGTAATCCAAATTGGATGATGCCACGACGACGACCTGACAAAACTGCTGTTCTTACTCCTTCTAAAGAGTTAAACTCTGGGGGTTCTCCCCGAAAAAATTGGTAATTGGCAGGACTTGTACCATAGTGAATCAAATACAAAATTCCCCCGACCACAACCACAATAGTAGCAAAAAGTACTCCAAATCTTAACAAGTTGCCAATGAACCGTTCAACTTGATGTTCGCTCCATCTACGTCTGGGCTGAGACATTCTAAATCCCTCCTGTTAAACCTTTGTAGATCATTTCAATTGCCAGTGCTAGAATAACGAGACTGAAGATATTTCGCAACAACTCAATCCTTACTCTTACTAGTACTTTTGCACCTAACAAAGCACCAAGTAGTACCCCCAACATTACTGGCATTGCCAGTCCCGGATCAATGTAACCCCGCCTCAAATACACTCCAGCACTCGCTGCGGCCGTCACGCCAATCATAAAATTGCTAGTGGTGGTAGAAACCTTAAATGGAATACGCATCGCTCGATCCATTGCCAGCACTTTCACAGCTCCTGAACCAATGCCGAGTAATCCTGAGAGTATTCCAGCAATAAACATTAATCCAAATCCAACTGGTACTGCACGTACATTGTAAGATTGCAGTCCTGTTTGAGTTGGGTAACTACCGTTGAGTTGGAGAGAAGTTGCCAAAGGATCTGGCAGTTCGCCGTCAACGTGTTCAACGCGGGGTTGACGCGACAGGTAAGCACTATAAATTAGAACGATACCAAGGACGATCGCGATCGCTCTAGTAGAAACCATCCCGGCTACAATTGCCCCGACTAATGCCCCTGCTGTCGTCGCTATTTCCAAGAACATCCCCAACCGCAGATTAGTGTAGCCTTCCTTAACATAGGCAGATGCAGCCCCACTAGAAGTTGCAATCACAGATACCAGTGAAGCGCCAACAGCATATCGAATATCAACCCCAAACGCCAAAGTTAACATTGGCACAATTACTACTCCACCCCCTAACCCAGTTAGTGAACCGAGAAAACCTGCGCTTAAAGAACTAAGCCATACTAGTAAAGAAAATTCTAAAATATTCACGTCAGTGAGTTTTATATTACTTGAGTTGCTTTTGAGGTACTAAGTTATAAAGCGGAATCGCCTGCGTTTGTAAAAATCACTCTCATTGCACTAACAAGTAGTAAAACACCAAATATTCTAGACAGAATCACGTTAGATAATCCAATTCCTATTTTGGCTCCCAGCCATCCACCTAATACAAAACCTAGACAGAGTAGTGCTGCTATTTTTAAGTCTACATAACCTTGTTTATAGTAAGTCCATGCAGCTAAAGCATCAATGGGAGGTACAAGCAAAGCTAATGTTGTACCCTGAGCTTGATGTTGAGAGAATCCAAACACAAAGACTAAAGCAGGTAAAATAATTATTCCGCCGCCAATTCCAGTTATGCCGCTTATTATTCCTGCAATCAATCCTAAACTTAGACAAAGTAAAATGTTATCCATACCTTTCACATGATGCTTGTTTTTTACTGAATTTCCGATAGTTCGACAAGTAAGGAGTACTTAATTTGACTTTAGAAAAGCAAAGCGATATAAACAATCATTTTTTTATATCAAATTAATAGATCGAGTTGATGGATTGCCCAAGATATTTTGAGCATAATAAAGATGTACTATCCTTGACCTTGTGAACGGCGAACCGCTTGAATCCAAATAAAACTTCTGTACGATGCTAGAGACGAAAAACTTAGCTTTGTTAGACATATTTGTTACTAACGCACCGCTAATATAATCACACCAAGCGAAGTAGCGCTAATAAATATCCACAGCATTACCCCTTGAAGCATCGGTTTCCAACCAACTGCTTTCAACATCCTCTGAGATAGCCCTGCACCAATCAGGAACAGCGTTAACGTCAAACCCGCTTCTGAAACGTGTGTTACCACTGGCGACCAAGAAGCAACTTCCGGGATAAAAGTCCGCACCACAGAAGCAAGGATAAATAAGCCAATAAACCAAGGTACTTGGGGTTTGATTATACTCTCGCCCGATTTTGCCTGTTGACGTTGAAATATGTAGCTTGCTGCTGCTGAGATCGGTACAATCCACAAGGCGCGGGAGAGTTTGACTGCTGTAGCTGTATATAACGCACTCTGACCATAATGTGATGCTGCACCAACTACACTAGAAATGTCATGAATTGCCACACCCGACCACGTTCCGAATTGCGCTTGAGTTAAGTGCAGTGCGTGTCCCAGAGGTGGAAACACGAACAAAGCAACGGCGTTAAGTACAAAAACTGTTCCCATTGCTACGGAAATCTCACTTTCGGCAGCGTTAATTACTGAACTGACTGCGGCGATCGCACTTCCGCCACAAATTGCTGTTCCAGCTGAAATTAAAGCAGAGGCTTTAATGGGAATCTTTAACCATTTCCCTAGAAAATAGCCAAGAATAAAGGTTGCACTGATGCTACCAACAGCAAACAAAGCACCGCTTGCACCTGCCTTTAACACAACTGCTAAATTCATCCCAAAGCCCAGCATAATTACGGATGCTTCTAGTAAATATTTAGCAGCTGGGCGGCTAATCCGATGAAATGGGTTCTCGTGAGTTAGTGCTAAAAGAATCCCCAACATCAGCGCTATTGGTGGTGAAGCCCAAGGAGTCAGACAAAATCCAGCCGCCAAGAGAAATACAATTTTTCGATACAGCAGCTTTTGTTCTGAATTGAATTGTGGTATCCGCACTTTCTTGTTGCTTCTAATATTTTGTTTCATATCAACCTCGTATTTAGGGTTGGTATAACTTTAAGCGGTTGAAATAATAGAAGCAAACGTTCTTAACTATATAAATGATAGTTTTAAACTATTAAATCTGCACATGAAAGTTACTCAAAGCTTGAAGGTGAAGAAAACTAAACTACAGTTATTGCAAAAATGCATAATTTCTGTGTCACCTAAAGGTTCTTCTACTGACCCCACACAAACGTTTGAACTCACTATCTGAGAGCAGTTGTAGCTCGCTGTAAGCCATTTTTTCTCTTTCACGCAGATGCTCCCACTACCTTCATTGTGCTATCTGCGATCGCCAGCGGGCAGACCATCTCACTATTCATGCAGGAGGTCTAATGTACGAGGGGAACAACAGTTTCGGCTGAAGCTGTAACAATAGATTAAAACTATTGTTTGCATAGTTAAGAACGTTTGTTTCTATTGATATATTTATCTAAGCTGAAATAGTGAAAGGAAAAAGTTGATTGCAATCACAGCCAATCTCTGCATCGTTAGGCATTAATTTGCAAAGTTTGAAATCAATTTACTCAAGCAGCCTAATTTTTACCTTTATCTGAATGCAACTAAAACGAGGAGAAAAAAATGATTCGATTGCTAGTTGATTTTTTAGAATTTGTTTTGAATGTTTTTTACCGCAAGCGTTTGTATGCACGATTTTATGTGCTGGAAACAGTAGCGAGAGTTCCCTACTTTGCTTTTTTGTCAGTCCTTCACTTTTATGAAAGCCTCGGCTGGTGGCGAAAATCTGACTGGCTGAAAATTCACTTTGCTGAATCTTGGAATGAGTTACATCACCTACTCATTGCTGAATCACTAGGAGGTAATAAATATTGGATTGACCGCTTTATTGCTCACAGTGGTGTTGTAATTTACTACTGGATTTTGATATTCGTATACATTATTTCTCCCTCTGATGCTTATTACTTCACACAGCTAATAGAAGAACACGCATATCACACTTACGACACATTTTTAAAAGAGCATGAGGCAGAACTTAGAACTCAGCCAGCACCGCAAGTAGCGATTAATTACTACCGTGATGGCGACCTTTATATGTTTGATGAATTTCAAACTTCTCATCCAATATCTGAACGTCGTCCAAAAATTGAAAATCTCTACGATGTCTATGTAGCAATTCGAGACGATGAAGGCGAACATGTCAAAACAATGGTTGCTTGTCAACAACCTGACGCACAGTTAACTTTCAAAAGTCCCCATAGTTCTGAAGCTATATTTTTACCTGAAGAGACTATCACTGCTATCAATCAGACAGCTGAATCAATTATTGAAGATACCGATGCAGATGAAGTCTTGATGTCATAGTGGAATTTAAAGCACAGTGTTTGCTAAACTGTGTTGCTAGTCATGGTTTTTACCTTTAGTCTAGCTCGTTCCAATCAATCACCAAATAATGCTGATTCCAAATATATTTCTGACTTTGATAACTGGAGATTGAAACTAATCTCCTTCTTTAGTAAGAAGTTGAGAAAAGTATTAGTAGATACTTTGATTAATATTTAATATTTAAACCATTTGGATGTTATTTAATTCACATTCCTAAGTAATAAAGAGGTTGATTGACAGCTACAGCTATTCCACAGACCCAGCCGATAATAGCAATTGCTCGAAGACTTGAGAAATACGGGTTTGAAAACGCTCCCGGTGTTTTAATAAAAAGAAGGGTCGTGAGAGTGGGTCTGCATCATTAGTGTTTCTTGCCACACCTGTAACTTTAATACAACGAAGCATATCAAGACGTAGTTCTTTGGTAATAATCAGGTTGGAAATCGCCGCAGCTCCTACCCCACTTTCAACGGCTGCTTTGACCATATCACCACTTCTCATTGACAAAATTACATTTAACTGTGTTGGTTCAATACCCCATTCTTTTAGTACTTGCTCAAACTGCTGACGGGTTCCTGAGCCTTGCTCCCGCATTACCCAGGCGGTATTTGTTAATTCTGTTACCTCAACTGCTATTTGTTCAAACCAAGGATGAGATTGACCAACAACAATTTGCAGACAGTCTCCACCAACAATTTTTTGTTCTAGAGAAGCTAAAACCGATGGTTCAACTTCTCCTTCTACCAAGCTGAGGTCAAACAATCCTGTGATCGTTCCTTCGCTAATTTCAGTGGTGTTACTTAATATACAATCTACAGAAATATTAGGATACTCTTGCTTAAATAAGCTAATAAAGCGGGGAAGCCAGTAATTACCTATGGTTTAGCTTGCACCTAACTTGAGTTCACCCTGTTTCAGATTATTTAATTCTCGCAATCCTCGCTCAGTCAACTCCACCTGAGTCAAAATTTTTTGTGCTTCTACTTGCAGCATCTTGCCAGCAAGTGTTAGTTCAATACGACGACCAACTCGATTAAACAGTTTCACTCCATATTGTTCTTCAAGACTTTGGATGGCAGCACTCACAGAAGGTTGAGTAATGTAAAGCTCCTCAGCGGCGCGAGTAAAGTGCATATGCTGCGCCACAGCCAGGAAAATCTGTAACTGGTCAATGGTCATCCTTGCCATTTATGAAAGCGTTAAATTATTGGAGTTATAAATGTCCTTATATTAAGACTATATGGGACTGCGATGGCGTTCCGCCCGCCGTAGGCGATCGCAATGAAATGGAGCGTTCAGTCCAAAATTTTAACTGGTTCATAACTTTCCTTAAACATTGAACAACTATCTTTTGAGGCAGTGACTAGAGTTACATTCATTTAATTGTCTGCACTGATTTGTGTGGATACTAAGCATTTTGTCACCAAACACTACTTAGGTTTTTGTAGCCAACAATTTTTGCTTGGGTTGAGTGTAATTAATCCCTCAGTCTATATACACACAATTGCTGCGATTAATCGTAGCTCACAATACTTAAGGAGTAGTCGGTATGGCTGATACAAACGGCAACGGTAGAAATGTCATTATTTTTGTTGCAGATGGATTGCGTAACGGTTCTGTGAACCCCACTGATACCCCAACTTTATATAGCATCCGTCAGCAGGGAGTTAGTTTTGCCAATAGTCATTCGCTATTTCCGACATTTACCACCCCGAATGCTTCTGCGATCGCAACGGGGCATTATCTTGGTGATACAGGTGACTTTAGTAATACCATCTACACTGGTTTTCCTAGTCCTAATGCCAATGGTAGTGTAACGCCATTCATTGAAAATGATGCGGTTCTGGGGGATATTGATGAAAAGTTTCCCGGTAACAATTTTTTAGATGAGGAGTCACTCCTAGCTTACGCGCGATCGCAGGGTTTCAACACAGCAGCAGTTGGTAAATTAGGGCCCGTTGCGATTCAAGATGTTACACAAGTTAACCGCAAAGGTGGTACTACCGGTACTATTCCTACTCCCAAAACAATAATTATTGATGACAGTACAAATGGTGCAACACCGCCGACTACAGCCGCTGGTTCACCTTCTGCTGTTCCACTTGCTCAAGATATTGTCAATCGCTTACAAGCCGCTGGTTTAAACATAAAACCGACACTGCGAGTCCAGCCAGCTGGTAACAACACAACTCCTGGCACCCTGAATGCCAATGTGGCTCAACAACAATACTTTGCAGATGCCACAACCAAAGTAATTTTACCCAAGTTTAAGGAAGAGGGTAAACCATTCGCACTGGTCTACTGGTCAAGAGATCCCGATGGCACTCAACACAATCAGGGTGATAGCTTAAACACCTTGACACCAGGTATCAATGGCCCTACTTCAAAAGCTGGGGTCAAAAATGCTGATGATAATTTAAAGCAACTTCTTGACTATCTCAAGAGTACAGGCTTGGACAAGACTACTGATGTCTTTATTACTTCCGACCATGGTTTTTCTACCATCAGCAAACAAGTTATTGATAGCCAAGGCACAAAAACTACAAGTTATGCTGCTACCCAAACATACGCGGGCGTAAATCCGGGATTTCTACCAGCAGGCTTTGTTGCTATTGATTTGGCTCATGATCTAGGTCTACCCCTATACGATCCTAACCCTACGAGCCTTCCCCCAGACCTCAAGCACATCCAATATGCGACTGTTGATGCTACAAAAGGTCAACGTCCTATTTCTGGGAATGGTGTAATTGGTGGTACAGGTCAGGTAATCAATGGCCAACTCGACTTAGGCACAAAGATAGTTGTAGCTGCTAACGGTGGATCTGACTTAATTTATTTACCTAATGGCAATGCTGACCTAGCTAAACAAGTAGTGAATTTGCTCTCGCAAAAAGACTACATTAGTGGTATTTTCGTAAACGATGCCTATGGAACTATTCCAGGTGCTTTACCACTGAGTGCGATCGGGCTAAAAGGTGATGCTAAAACACCTGTTCCATCTATTGTGATCAACTTCAAAACCTTTAGCACCGACCCAAACAACCCAAACAACCCTCAAGCTCAGGTAGAGATTGCTGATACAACTTTGCAGCAAGGGCAGGGAATGCATGGCAGCTTTGGTCGAGGTGATACCTTCAATAACATGGAGGCTATTGGCCCTGACTTTAAAAAAGGCTATGTGGACTATGCACCCGTCAGCAATGCTGATGTAACGCCTACACTTGCTCGTATTCTGGGTTTGAACATTCCCAGTAATGGCGATTTGAAAGGTCGTGCCATCACAGAAGCACTGGTGGGAGGGACTGATTCAGTCTCCTTCACAAAAGGAACTTTGACTTCAGAAAAAGCTCCTAATGGTGAAACAACAATTCTCAATGCTCAAAATGTAGGCAATACTCAGTACTTTACAGCAGCAGGATTTCCTGGTCGCACCGATGGACTAACAACATTAGATGTTGAATTTGGTTCTAAAAGTAGTGATGATGTTACCCTCAAGTCAAATCAAACCTTATTCACAGGTGACGGAGCAGACTTTGTAGAAGGTAATAAAGGTAACACAATCCTGACTGGGAAAGGTGATGAAACGGTAGTGGTCGGCAGCAACTCCTCAGTGTCCACAGGAGACGGTAATGATCAAGTCTTGATTGGCGTAAATGGCCCTGCTAACAACACTAGTGCTGATGGTGGTGCTGGTGATGACGAAATTACTGTCGTTGAAGCCAATGGTAGTAATAATTTGTTTGGGGCAGCAGGTAATGATACTTTGACAGTAGTTGAAGGAACTCGTCAACTGTCCTTCGGCGGCTCAGGCAACGACACCCTCAAGAGTCAAGGTAGCAATAACCGTCTCTACGGTGGCTCTGGGGATGACAAACTCTTCTCCAATGTGAATGATTCGGTATTTGGTGGTGATAGTGATGATGTGCTATTTGCTGGTCAACAGGGCGGTAATCGCCTGAGTGGTGGTGCTGGTGCTGACCAGTTCTGGATTGCTAACGCCAGTCTGCCAGCTAGTAAGAACATTATTACTGACTTTACAATCGGGATTGATCAAATCGGGCTGGGCGGTATTGGTGTGACTCAGTTTAGTGGGCTAACACTGTTGCAGCAGGGTAGTGACACTCTCGTCAAAACCGGAAATACAGAGTTGGCTTCATTGCTGGGAATTACCTCAACTAGTCTGACTGCAAATGATTTCGTTTTTTCTGCTAGCGTCGTGGCTTAGTCTGTTCGCCTAATAGAGCGTGGTGGAAATAACTATCCAGTTGAAACAGCAGTTTTCAATTGTGTAGACTACAGCAAATAGTTAGTTATTGTGAGCTGGGCATTGCAATGCCCACTCTACATTTATTTCGCTGGTCATACCCTGGAGTCCAACCTACCTCCGAAGTGTGGTTATGGACTCACACCAGAGTTTTTCTGGAGTTGGTTTATCAAGCCCATACCCCAAAACAGCGTTATGTGGCTTGTCGTTCCTTTGATGCCAGCGCTCAGGGCACAATGTTCAATAATGGCCTAGGGCTGGTCGTCCTCAAGCGTTTAGAAGATGCGATCGCATCTATGCTGTAATTCGGGGATCTATTATCAATAATGACGTTCATTGTTAGGAGGCTGGTTACGTCCAAGCCTCTGTGTGTGGGCGTGTTGGAGGCATTGACTTGACAGTGGACAACCAAGGTACTGCAAAATACACTCGCACTTTCGGGACTAATTCTTTGTTTGCACCATTTATTATTGTGCATGGTAGACCCGATGCAATTCTCAATCACAATACCAATAAGAATGTTTACTTCGCATTCTTGGCTGCTAACTCATTTAAAGTAGATCACATTCGGCTGTTAGGAAATAATACCTTTGGTTTTGAGGATTTACCAATGGTAGTGACAACGATTACAACGATGTGATTGTCTAGGTAAATTTGAGTATCAATGCTGCGTAATATTAAGTTCAGTAATTACTTAGCAAAATGGAACAACTTCATTCTGCAAGCGGGATAAAGTTATTTTATACATAGCGATTAGATGAACTCGATATTAATTAAACTAGTAAATTTACTGAAGGCAGTTATTGTCTTTCCTTCATAAATTTAGTAGTTGATTCCTTTACAATGAGAAAAAATCTTCACCTTTACTTTTCTAGTTGATTTTTATTAAAATAGGCTAGCAAAAAAATGATCGAGAATTCTTTCCTAAATCGGGCATGACACTGCTTATCAAGGAAAGTTCACTGTCTTTCGCCATCAGTGATACTGTCAATCCCTATATTTAAGAATTTGTAAAAAATTATTCAGAAATTTAAAGTTTTATTTATTACACAATTCTGAAATAGGGTATTTACTTAGAAAAGTATATGTGATATTTTCATGTTGATTATCATAAATTAAAAACCGCATTTCTGTATCTTGGTTTGATGATCAGTATCCATTGTGCATACTTGCAATACTAAATATTGATTTTAAGATAGTATAAATTATGTAGTATAAACTAAGTGAGAAGTTGTCCTCGATCTATTTACACTATCTTTGTTTTGAACACTGTATAACAGTTGTAACTCTGTGATCAGAATGTAGGTATGCAATTAGACGAAGCTACCCTCTGTGCTTTTACATATTTAGGTATACTGAATGGCAGAGAAGTTTTGCTGCTACTGGCATAAAATCAAACACTGCGACTGTTAGTAAAAGAGAGACTCCCTAATATTTTCCGGCTTTATTCCTGACTTTTACCAACGACAAGTTTTATATGACTTATATTAAGAACACTTTTCCGGAATTTCTCACCACCCTTGAAGGGTTTGATCAGTTACCAGATGCGGCGATCGCCAATATATCAGAACAGCTGCAAGCCTGGCGCTATCGCATAGGTCAGAAAATCATCGGTAAAGAAAGTCTCCCGGAACACATCACCATAATTTATGAGGGACAAGTGCGCCTGTTGGGATACGACCCCCAGACGCAAATGCCAATCACCCTAAAATTACTGCAACCTGGGGAAATTATTGGCGAAATTGGTTTGTTGCGCGATATCGCCTGTGAGACAGCGATCGCCTCCACCGAAGTAGTATGTTTAACCTTAAGTGCATCGGCATATTTTAGTTTTCTTGGTTTATACCCAGCTTTTGCCGATGTTCGCAAAAACCGCAGTTATTTGATGGAAGTTTTTGATATTCTCAGTTCTTATTGGCAAAAGCAAGCGATCGCTACTTTAAATCTCAGAGAACTGGCCGAAAACGCCTTACCACAGGCAAAAATACATTACCTCCCTCCAGGAAAAACTTCATTCAACCAACTGGATAGCGAAAGGGTCTGGTTTGTGAGTGGGGGTGGGACAGTAACGAATCTATCACCTGGCGATCGCTTAGAATCGGAGGATGACAGAGACAAGATCCAGGTCATAGGTCAAAACCCCGCACGGTTGCTTGGTATACATCCGTCAGATTTGATCTTGGAAGATAGTCATCAGATAGAACTTGTGGTAAGTGACACCAAATCAGATAGTGCAGAGGAAGTAGATATTCCCTATGCATCGGACGAAATGGTTCCACAGACAGTCCCCCAGACCTCAAACAGTTCGTCAAAACAGAAATACCCGTTTTTTAGTGGTCAGGGAGAACTAAATACAGCCTTCGCCTGCTTCCAAATGATCGCGAAGCACCTAGAAATGCCGTTTCGTCGAGAGGTAGTTCGCCGCATCTTAACTGAGCAAGTCAAACGTCAGGGTACAATATCGTTTCAAGTTACTGCTTACCTGGCAGAGTTAATCGGACTTAAGGCGCAATTGATAGAGCTACCAATCGCCTCAGTGACGCGCATTCCTACACCGGCATTGATTCGCTATGATGATAATTTTGCAGTTTTATATGCAGCGGATGCAAATAGTGTGGTTGTGGGTGTCCCATCCGAAGGAATTGTGCGCTGCAAACCCGCCCAATTGGTTGAACAATTAGATGTTGATCCAACCGACTTTCCGCCCAAAGTTAAGGTATTACTGCTCACCGCTACCAAAGAAACACCCCAAGAGCGCTTTAGTTTACGGTGGTTTCTGCCCTATTTATCACGCTACCGTCGAGTCCTGATAGAGGTCTTTGTTGCTTCCTTTTTTGTGCAGTTGGCAGCGTTGGCAAATCCTCTGGTCGTCCAGTTAATTATCGACAAAGTTATCACTCAAAATAGTATTGGTACTCTACATATTTTGGGGGTTTTGCTATTAGTAGTCGGGATATTTGAAGCAGTGTTGACTACCTTACGAACCTACTTATTTGTCGATACCACTAATCGGATCGATATGAGTTTAGGGTCGGAAATCATCGACCACTTACTACGTTTACCACTGCGCTACTTTGAACGCCGACCGGTGGGTGAACTTTCCACTCGGATCAACGAATTAGAAAATATCCGTCAATTCCTCACGGGTACTGCCTTAACAGTGGGGTTAGATGCTCTGTTTTCGGTGGTCTATATCGGTGTGATGCTGATTTACAGTTGGCAACTCACCTTGGTAGGTTTAAGCACGATTCCAGTGTTTGTGATTGTGATCTTAATTGCTTCTCCCACCATTAGCAGACAGTTACGTGGTAAAGCCGAACGCAACGCCGAAACTCAATCTTATTTAGTGGAGGTGATGTCAGGAATTCAAACAGTAAAAGCGCAAAATATTGAATTGCGATCGCGCTTTTCCTGGCAAGAGCGTTACGCTCGGTTTGTCGCTGCTGGTTTTAAAACGGTTGTAACTTCCACCCTCGCCAATTCTACCAGCAACTTTCTCAACAAACTCAGCAGCTTACTAGTTTTGTGGGTAGGAGCTTATCTGGTACTCCAAGGAGATTTAACTTTAGGCGAATTAATTGCCTTTAGGATTATATCGGGTTACGTCACCAGCCCAATATTGCGCTTGGCTCAACTCTGGCAAAGCTTCCAAGAAACTGCCTTGTCTTTAGAGCGTTTAAGCGATATTGTTGATACACCACAAGAAGGAGAAACAGACCGCTACAATATACCCTTACCTACGATCAAGGGAGCAGTCAAATACGAAAATGTTTCCTTCCGCTTTGGCACAACTGGCCCTCTGCAACTTTCTAATGTCACCCTCGAATTTGCTCCAGGTCAATTTATCGGTATTGTCGGACAAAGTGGCTCTGGTAAAAGTACGATGATGAAGTTACTGCTTAGACTTTACGAAACTGAGTCCGGCAGAATTTTGATTGATGGTTATGATATTGCCAAAATAGAACTTTATTCACTGCGACGGCAGATAGGTGTGGTTCCCCAAGAGACATTATTGTTTGACGGCAGCGTTCAGGAAAATATTGCTCTGACGAATCCCGATGCAACAACCGAAGAAATTATCGAAGCGGCTCAGGTTGCGTGCGCCCACGAGTTTGTAATGAGCTTACCCAACGGTTACAACACGCGGGTGGGAGAACGGGGTTCTGCACTTTCAGGTGGACAACGACAAAGAATTGCGATTGCCCGCTCTGTTTTACAACGACCAAAATTATTAGTTTTAGATGAAGCAACTAGCGCATTAGATTATCCCACAGAGCGACAAATATGTCTCAATTTAGCCAAAGCATTCAAGGGTGATACCGTATTTTTTATTACCCACCGACTAAACACCGTAAGTAATGCAGATATGATCGTCGTCATGGATAATAGCAGGGTTATAGAACAAGGCAGCCATCAAGAATTAATGGCTACAAAAGGTCATTATTATTACCTGTATCAACAACAAGATGTAAACTTGTAATTAGTCATTGCTGGGGACATGACATCTGAAAATTCTCTGTTTGACCAACATTTTATAGATGCAGCAATCAGCGTAGAGTAGGCGCTTTCATAGAATATCAAAATCCAGGTTTTCAGCATCGATAAATAGTGCCCACCCGACAAAAAATCTCCAAAGTTCTGATAGCTGCGGACGTTCGCCGAGCGTTCAGTCAAACCGCAGGCTGCGCCAACGCCGTCAGCCGGCGCTCAGACTTTTCTCAAAATCTAAAATCCAAAATCCAAAATCGTTATGACTCAACTTAATGGGAATCACCTCAACGGCAGCAATCATAAAAACGGAGTCAAGCAAGATTCACGGGTACTTACAAAACAACAAAAAGCTGCTCAAAAGCCTTTAATTAACTCAAACACTCAGGAATTTGAGCAATCCATTGTCTTGCGCCAATCTCCAATTTGGTCGCGTACAATCATGGTAACCCTAATGGGGCTAGCCTGTTTTGCAATTGCTTGGGCTTATTTTGCCAAAATTGAGCAAGTAGTGCCAGCAACAGGGCAATTAAAACCGCAAGGAACAGTCAAAGATGTTCAAGCTCCTGTTAGTGGAGTGGTGAAAACGGTTAATATTAAAGATGGACAAGAAGTAAAGCCAGGAGATTTGTTGCTGACTTTTGATTCCATTGCTTCTGTTGCTGAATTAAATTCTTTGTATAAAATTCGCATTGCATTAATTAAAGAAAACCAGATTTATCGCCGATTGATGGGTGCAAGTAACGCAACGGGATCGGAATTGTTATATTTGCGCGGTAATTTACCACAAGAAACTGCTTTTCTGCTGAAAAGTCGGGCAGCGTTAGTTGGAGAAAATGAGTTATTACGGACTCAATTAAAAAAATCTGGTCAAGATTATGCTTTAGGAATTGATGAACAACAACTTCTACAAGTTGCCAAAAAGGAATTAGATTCTCGCAGTTTGGCGGCGCAATTGGAAGTAGAAAAAACCAAAAAGCAACTGACTCAAAATCAAATTAAGCGGGAAGATAGTAAAGCAAGTTTAGCTATTCAACAGGGAATTTTAAATAAGCTGAAGATATTAGCAGAAGAAGGTGGCATTTCTCAACTTCAGTATCTCAACCAGCAACAAGAAGTACAAAACCGCACGGCAGAAGTAGCACAACTAGGTGAGGAAGGTAAACGCCTCCAGTTTGATATAGAAAAAGGACAACAAGAGTTAAGTAATACGGTAGCTGTTTCTGATAAAAGCATTTTGGATAAGATAGCTGATAACAAACAGCGGATTGCCACAATCGATAGCCAATTCATGAAAGTTCTGCTGGATAATGAGCAGCGTTTGGCAGATGTGAATAGTAAAATCTCTCAATCACAGTTAAATGTTAGATATGAAGAACTCCGTGCGCCTGTAGCTGGAACAGTTTTCGATTTACAAGCAAAAAACCCTGGATTTGTAGCGACTCCAACGACAAAACTGCTGCAAATTGTCCCAAATGAAAACTATATAGCTGAAGTTTTTATTACTAACAAAGATATTGGTTTTGTGCGAAAAGGCATGAAGGTTGATGTCAGAATTGACTCCTTTCCTTACAGCGAGTTTGGCGATATCAAAGGAGAAGTGCTTGGCGTGGGATCAGACGCATTACCGCCAGACCAAACACATCAGTTTTATAGATTTCCGGCAAAAATTTCATTGAATAAACAATCCTTAGTGATTAAAGGTAAAAACGTCAATTTGCAATCAGGTATGTCCATCAGTGCCAATATAAAAGTGCGCGAAGAACGGACTGTGCTGAGTTTATTTACTGAGTTGTTTACCAAGCAAATTGATACTCTTAAAGAGGTACGTTAATTTGTTAATTTGTAAAAGTGATCTCTACAACAGGCTGTGACGCTCTCGACGAGAAGCTCTTACTAGCTCAAAGGAATAAGAGTTTTAGAGAGTTATGCGTAAGTCCTAAAAGAGTTTTAGCTTTAACCCAAGCGTATTACGCTATCAGTGACGCAAATTCATCGCTGCTTGCAGCTAAGACTTGATGTGATGGAGCCGCAGCTACGCCCGTTGTAGACATCACTTGATCATAAAGCTGAGAGAAAATTGTTAAAAGCCTATCACACATCAAGATTTTACGATGGTTAATTCTCAACGCATCGAACCCGCTCCCGGACAAGAATCAGTTTGGGATTACCCCCGTCCTCCTCGTCTAGAGGACACAAGTAAACATATCCAAATAATCTTTAACGGAGTAATAATTGCAGATACCCACAACGCCAAACGTGTTTTAGAAACTAGTCATCCTCCTTCTTACTACATTCCCCCTGCGGATATCAAAATGGAATATTTGCAACTGACACCACAGTCTAGCTTTTGCGAGTGGAAGGGAAGTGCTATTTACTACACAATTAGAGTTGGTGAAAAAGAAGTCCATAATGCTGCCTGGTTATACCCTAACCCTACACCAGCGTTTGAATCTCTCAAGGACTACGTAGCTTTTTATGCTCATGTAATGGATAAATGCTACGTGAATGGCGAAGAGGTGCAACCACAACCAGGTAACTTCTACGGCGGTTGGATCACCAGTGATATTGTTGGGCCTTTCAAAGGCGCTCCTGGTACTTGGGGATGGTGATAATACGCTTGGGTTAAGGAAATTTATCTGTTAAAGCAGGCAGGGGGGACAAGGAGATAGAAAAAAGTTTAACCCAAGCGTTCTATCTTTCATAGGACTTACGCAAGAACTCTCTGAAACTCTTATTTCTCCGTGTCGCGCCAGTTGCTACCCTACAGGAACGCTAAGAGCGTAGCTTGCTTCCCCGGAGGGGTACAAGTCTCTTAACCGCAGACGCTCGCAGGCTCGCTACCGCTGCGCTATCGCCCAAGGCGTCTCCCCTTCTCCCAAAGGGAGAGGCTAACGCCAAGGGAGAAGGACGCACTGGCTTCTCTGCGGACTCTGCGGTAGCCTGCGGCAAGCCGCTTCTCTACGTTCGCGCAGCGTGTCGCAGACAGACGCTACACGTAGCTTGCTTCTCCGTAGGAGTATGCGTCTACGATTTTCCGTTACCTGTGCGTAAGTCCTGTTTCAGAGAGCGATCGCTCTCTAATCCAAGATACTTGCTCGATATTTGCTCTACGCTAATGCCGCTACCTGCTCTAACAATCCTTGAAACAACCTCAAGCCATCGCTACCCCCTAACATCGCATCTGACGCCCTTTCTGGGTGCGGCATCATCCCCAACACATTACCCTGACGATCGCAAATCCCGGCAATGTTGTTCAGTGAACCGTTAGGATTCTCCCCTTCATAGCGAAACACGACTTGCCCGTTGTCTTCAATTTCTGCGAGAGTGGCTTGATCAGCGTAGAATCGTCCTTCTCCGTGGGCAATGGGCAAAGTGATAACTTCACTATTGGTATAAGCTTGCGTCCATGAGAGATTAGTCCGCTCAACTTTCAAGGGAACGCGATCGCAGATAAAATGCAAATCTCGATTTCTAGTCAACACCCCTGGCAAAAGTCCAGCTTCAGTTAATACCTGAAAACCGTTGCAAATACCAATGACAAATTTACCTTTTTGGGCATGTTTGACAACCTGCTGGATCACGGGTGAAAAACGGGCGATCGCACCGCAGCGCAGATAATCCCCGTAACTAAAGCCACCAGGTATGATCACGACATCCAAATCAGCAATATCTGTTTCTTGATGCCAAACCATGCGAGTTGGTTGTAAGAGCAAATCTCTCGTTACATAAGCAACATCGCGATCGCAATTAGAACCTGGAAAAACAACAACACCAAATTTCATGATTAGTCAGCCCCTTCGGGGAAGTCAAAAGTCAAAAGTCAAAAGTCAAAAGTCAAAAGTCAAAAATCAAACATTTTGAACCCCATAAATAAATTTAGTTGCTCTGAGTCAACTGACGTAGTATTTCTTGTACTACGTGTCTCAAAATACATTTTTTTATTTTTCATAAATAAATTTAGAGGCTTGTACCTTTTTTTTCTGGTCAATGGGAGTGGGAAGCAGGGGGACAAGGGGACAAGAGAATAACTAATGCCCAATGCCCCCATGCCCAATGCCCTAAAATACCCCAGTCTGTGTTTCGACCTCAATTAACTCAAAGCAGTAATTTTCAATTACGGGATTTGATAGCATTTGGTCACAAATGCGATCGAGGTCTTGACGCGCTTTTTTCTCATCAGTCGAGGTGATGGTGAGTTCGATGTACTTGCCAATCCGCACCTGGTCAACGTTCTCGTATCCCAGTTGCTTAAGACCGGATTGTACAGCCACACCTGCGGGGTCTAAGACTGAAGGACGAAGCGTCACGAAAATTTTGGCTAGATACTTGGTTTGCACGGGCTTTTGCTGAATGCTGCGATCGCTATACTATAACTTTCTGTTCCAACTGAGTGAAAATAAGATTACGAAGCGGTTAAAGTTAATTGATCAATTAGCCCATCTAACAGCTTCAACTACAGTGGCATATTTAAATAATTGTCTATGAGAGCCATACGCACCCGCAGTCAAGAGCGTATTTTCAACCTACTGAAAACTATCAAAAAAGGCATCTCTGCCCAGGATATTTACGTAGAACTACGTAATACTAATCAGAGCATGGGTTTAGCGACAGTTTACCGCTCCCTAGAAGCTTTAAAACTCGAAGGCATGGTACAAGTGCGGAATTTGGCTAACGGTGAAGCCCTCTATAGCCTAGCCCAGCAAGACAAACATCACCTTACTTGCTTGCAATGTGGTGTCTCAATTCCGATTAATCAGTGCCCCGTGCATGACTTAGAAGACCAGTTAGAATCCAGTCATAAGTTTAAAGTTTTTTACCACACCCTAGAGTTTTTTGGGTTGTGCAGCGAATGCCAGGTAAATCAAGCTACTGAGATTAGTCAATAATCATCCCAATTCTATCAGAGGAATAAAGCGTGTTTTACTTCTGAATTCTGACGCCAAGCCGCAGAGTCTCTCCGGCTTTGCTCCTGAATTTTGCTGTAATAAATGCTTTATTCAAATAAAACTCAAGCAACTAAATACGTCTGCAACTTCGCAGTTAATTTCTTCTCACCCTCAAAAAATGTTTTGGCACTGGCAATTTCCAGAAGTGCGTTGTACATAAAATGGACAAGTTTTTTGATTCATATTACACCATGTAAAGTTTTGTAAAAAGCGATAGCCTTGTGAAGATCCTCTAAGAATCTCGCCCCTTTTGGTTTTCAATCTCACCCTTTATTTTCTGCTCTACACATTCTGAAAAATCTCCCTCAAAGGCAGAGTTTTCTAGCACTCGCAACAGCTGACGATGCAGAACTTTATCTATATATATAGCTGTCTGCCTGTAGTTGGGGTGCGATCACTTGCCTTACTTTTCTTAATGGGACTTAGACAAAAAATACCCCAAAAATAGCCTCAAATCTATATACAGAAATACTTTGACATCGCTTTGGTTAGTTTCTTGATATCTCTGGGTTTGGGCTATTTTTGAGCCTTTGGTGTATTTCCCTTACCCTGCATAGATTTGAGGCTTGTTTCTCCCGAAAAAATGTTTAAGTCCCGTTAGAGGAAATATCAGGCTGTGGCTAGGTTTCATCATTCAGTGCAGAGCCGCCCTTTGATATGAGCGTTGGTTTGGAATTTCAGGCAGGCGATCGCAGTAATCACAATCAAGCAACAACGTTACACGCATCTAAATTGAGTTACGAGACTTAACATCAAAAGTGATGCCGAAGGGAGGAGAGCGGTTTTTGCGCTTCCTACACCGTTTAAGCAACCCAGGTGATGCTGTTTCTTACTTTGAGGATGAAAGCGGGACAGACAAAGAAATTTGGGAGCCACAGCTTCGCAACTTCCTTGCTCGGTTAGGGCTGTTACCCCTGATGTCAGCTATGCTATATCTACCCCAAATTAGCGGTCATAATGACTTGGGAACTTTGCAGCGGTATTTGGAAGTTACTCCAGAGCAACGGAAGAAAGCTGTTTCGGTAATTGGGTTTTGAAAGTGATTGCTATTGACCAACAAATACCTCGATAATAATTTTAAATTCAGAAAGACAAAATCCTAATGAAGAAAAGACTTTGATTTTATCAGCTAATCCTAGAAATACAAACAAGCAGCGCGTGGATGAGAAAGTCAGAAAAATTCGGGTGGCTTTAGAACGCGCTCAAAATAGAGAAGCATTTGAATTAATCACTAGAAAAGTAGCAGGAATTTATCCAACTTGAAAATACCAAGACAGGGAATATCATGCCGAACCTTCGGAAAAAACGGTTTGTTTATTCTGGCAAGCGTACCCGATTTACAGTAGAGCAGGTCGAAACAAAAGCTCGTGAGATATGGAATGAGCGTTCTTCTGATCCTCCACCTTGGGGTACTCAGATTTATAAAGCTCCTAGTGATATTTTATATGCAGCAATTGAAAAACTTAAAACAGAGGCAATCCAAGCAGAAGCTTATAAAATATGGCAAGCTCGCCTACAAAAAACACGAGATAGCGATAAACGATCATCTCTAGATGATTGGAATGATGCTATGAAGAGTTGGAACTCGTCATGCTGGAGGCGATTTATACAATGGACGGGGATTAGTGAGAAAAAAGGCTGGGACTTTGCACAACTCCTGATTGGCATCTCAATTCCACTAGCTGTATTCGGAGGAACGCAAATCTTTAACATAAAACAGCAGGATATTGCTAATGAGCGATATCAACAGGAGACGCTGAAAAACTATCTGGATGCAATGAATACTCTCCTATTAGACAAGAAGTTAAGGACTTCTGAAAAACAAGACCCAGCACGGAATGCTGCACGTACTAGAACTTTGACAGTACTGCGTCAGATGGATGGGGAGCGACGGGGAGAGGTTGTCAATTTTTTGATAGAAGCACACTTAATTGAGTTAATAGATGGTCAGAGTGTAATTAACTTAGAGGGAGCTAATTTAGAGAATGCCAAATTAAATAATGTCAGTCTGAGAAAGATTAATCTAAAAGGTGTAGATTTAACAAATGCTGATTTGCAGGATGCCGATTTAAGTGATGGGAACCTGGAAGAAGCGAACTTGGAAGAAGCAAAATTAGAAAACACACTCCTAGTTAATACTCGTTTAGCAAAAGCTAATTTAACTGACGCTAATTTGAAGGATGTTGATTTAACAGGTAGTGATCTAACACGTGCCATCGTTAGTGAGTATCAATTGGAAGAAGCTACTTTATGCCGCACAAAAAGTGGGTTTGATGGGGAAGTCTCCAATAAAAATTGTAGTCGTATAGGCTTTACGGCCTATCGCAAAGGTGAGCGTCGTGACTCTAAGTATCGCTCAAAACTAGAATATCTTAATAAAATAATTAAACGCAGCCCTGAATCTGCAATAGCTTACACTGACCGAGGAATCCTTGAATATAATTATGATGATTTTGATAAGGCAATTGAAGATTTTAGTAGAGCAATCAACCTTGGCTATAAGCATACATCAGCCTATTTTTTTCGTGGAAAAGCTTATACACAAAGGGGATATGCTAACAAAAACAATAATGATTATGAGAAGGCAATCAAAGATTTGAGTGAAGTGATTAAAGACAATCCAAAAAATGCAGAGGCTTACTCCAGTCGGGGAGATGCTTACACCAATCGGGGAGATATTAACAATAATAACAAGGATTATGAGCTAGCAATTAAAGATTTTAACGAAGCAATTAGACTTGCTCATCAAAATGCAGATGCCTACAATGGTCGGGGAATTGCTTACTCCAGTCGGGTAAATGCTAACAATAATAACAAGGATTATGAGCTAGCAATTAAGGATTTTAACGAAGCAATTAGACTTGCCAACCAAAATGCAGAGGCTTACTCCAGTCGAGGAAATGCTTACCAAAATTGGGGAGATGCTAACAATAACAAGGATGATTATGAGCTAGCAATTAAAGATTATAATGAAGCAATTAGACTTGCGCCAACAAGTGCATATGCCTACAACGGTCGAGGAAATGCTTACTTTAGTCGGGGAGATGCTAACAATAACAAGGATGATTATGAGCTAGCAATTAAAGATTTTAACGAATCAATTGGACTAGCTCCGAAAAATGAATATGCCTACAATGGTCGGGGAAATGCTTACTTAAGTCGGGGAGATGCTAACAATAACAAGGATGATTATGAGCTAGCAATTAAAAATTATAATGAAGCAATTAGACTTGCTCCAACAAGTGTATATGCCTACAATGGTCGGGGAAATGCTTACTCCAGTCGGGGAGATGCTAATAATAACAAGGATGATCATGAGCTAGCAATTAAAGATTATGATGAAGCAATTAGACTAAATTCAAAGTACGCATATGCCTACAATGGTCGGGGAAATGCTTACTCCAGTCGGGGAAATACTAACAATAACAAGGATGATTATAAGCTAGCAATTAAAGATTTTAATGAAGCAATTAGACTAAATTCAAAGTACGCATATGCCTACATTGGTCGGGGAAATGCTTACTCCAGTCGGGGAGATGCTAACAATAATAAGGATGATTATGAGCTAGCAATTAAAGATTTTAATGAAGCAATTAGACTAAATTCAAAGTACGCATATGCCTACATTGGTCGGGGAAATGCTTACTCCAGTCGGGGA
>NZ_JBALCN010000059.1:0-102418 GCF_036919615.1 Nostoc sp.
TTGTAACTCTACATCCATTGCCCTACTTACCTTTCAGGGTTTTTTCTGTTCATTCTTTTATTCAGAATACCCGGAAAGTGACAGAAGAGGGATATAGTACAAGTGCTGGGATCGACAATTTTGATAAGTTTGTAGTGGGTGGCTCTAGCTCTCATCTAAGTACTAAAGTGCTTACTACAAACTCTCTTAAGCTGTCATAATCCCTGTAGTGGAAGTCGCCATTGCTACCCCTGCTAAATACCCGGTTGTCCAAGCACTTTGGAAGTTAAACCCACCTGTGACGCCATCAATATCTAAGATTTCTCCGGCAAAATAAAGACCAGGAACTAACCTACTTTCCATCGTCTTGAAGTTGACTTCTTTGAGGTGGACACCGCCACAAGTAACAAATTCTTCTTTGAAGGCTCCTTTACCGTTAGTTAAGTATTGTCCCTGAGTAAGTTCTTGTACCAGTTGATTTAAGGTTTTACTAGATATTTCTGCCCAACGGTCTTCTGTAGTAATCCCTGCACGGGCGATGATATATTGCCAGAGACGATGGGGTAGATCAACGCCGCGATGCAATGCGATCGCTTTCTTTCCCCATTCATCCTTAACTGCTAAAACTTTTTCTCGCACTTGTTCTTGGCGCAAATCGGGCAGCCAATTAATCAATAATCTGGCTTGATAGCGGCTTTCGTGCAGAGCTCTTGCACCCCAAGCAGAAAGCTTTAGAACAGCGGGGCCACTCAAACCCCAGTGGGTAATTAGTAATGGCCCAGTTTGTTGTAATTGGGATTTTCCGCCCACAGATAACCGCAATTGGGCAGGGTTTACGCTAACTCCAGCTAACTCCCTCAACTTTTGATCGAGAATGTTGAAGGTAAATAACGAAGGTACTGGCGGTTCAATTTGATGACCTAACTCTTGGACAATTTTATAACCCACAGGGCTGCTGCCGGTCGCCAGAAGTAGGCGATCGCATTTAATCGGATCTCCCGACTTCAGAAAAATATCAAACCCCCCATCTGCTGCGGTCACCGAAGTTACAGGTGTACCGATACGGAGTTTTACCCCAGATGTTGCCACCGCTTTAATCAGACATTCCACAATGGTTTCTGAAGTATTGGTGACAGGAAACATCCGGCCATCAGCTTCAGTGTTTAGATAGACTCCACCAGCAGCAAACCAAGCTACTGTATCTTGAGGCCCAAACCGAGTCAAAGCACCTCGCAAAGCTTTTGCCCCTCTGGGGTAATTTTGGACTAACTCCTCAGGGTCAAAGCAAGCGTGAGTGACGTTGCAGCGTCCACCACCAGAAATTAGCACTTTCGCTAGGGGTTGGCGACTGGCTTCGAGTAAAGTAACTTCGGCATCAGGATTGGCTTTAGCACAAGCGATCGCGCCAAAAAATCCCGCTGCCCCACCCCCAATAACTACGATTCGTAACGGTAGCAAGTTCTAAAATTTCTCTATAGCACGTACTTTACTAGGCTAGCGGTTATTTTCACTCTTCAACTGGTTCAAATTGGTCTTTTGTGACACCACAAACTGGACATGACCAATCATCTGGTATATCTTCAAAAGCTGTTCCCGGTTGTATACCGCTATCTGGATCGCCTACTTCTGGGTCATATTCATAGGCGCAAACACCACATATATACTTTGCCATGTTCCCTTCCCTTAATAAATTGTTGGCATTGCTTTACTAATTAAATACTTCAGGCACAGAGTTACAATAAGCACGCTACAATTCTTAAACGAGACTACTGCATGAAAATTATCAAATAGAGGCGTGTAGCTTTAAGGGAAATTTCTGAGATTATCCCAGCTATCCTCAAAAGAAATCAGATTAAATGCGCCACCATCTCCTTTGGGCGTAACTGATAAGCCCAATGGCGATCGCCCCTAATAGTAGTAGCCAAATTATTCCACCTGGAATAAAAGTGAGAATACCAAAGCCTCTCAGTGCCCAGACGGCGACGCTAACGCCGAAAAGGATACCAAAAATCTGGATTAATCTACGATTTAAAGAAGATTGACTCACCTACTTTTCCTCTCAACTCAACAGACATTACACTTGATATTGATAATAAGATATGAAGTTACGATGAAGTTACAGTTTCATCAGAAATAACACATAAAAATTGAGAGATGCTATCCAGACGTTCGGGTAAGCTGCTTGATATTAGGTCGTGTTTGTGCCATTCTAGCTGTTAACAACTCAGTTTTTGATCTACAAGTATTGCTCTGATAAAACTCACTTAAGTATTAATTGTGTTGATTGTGATAAGAAATACAGTTTTTACAGTAAAGTTTCTGAAATAATTACCGAAAAATCACGATTCTCAGAAAAGATAGGCATTAGACTAGAACTAAAATTTAGTGGGTTGGATCTAAATCAAGTTTTATGGCTTGTAGTTTCAACTCCGTTAGGTGGATGAGTTGAGGAGTAACTAAAATCATTATGTCTGCGTCTTATATATCAGACTCAATTATTGCAGGTTCAGATATGGCTTGGAGTCAAGACAAGCAAAGGTTGCTGGTACAGGGTGAAATTTTGGTAGAAACGCGATCGCACAAGATGTGGGGTGGCGCAGTGACAGCCTGGATGTATTTGCCGATGGTGCGATCGCAAGTTTGGCAGCAATTAACTGATTATCCCCGGTGGGTGCAATATTTTCCCGACATTACTAAAAGCGAAGTGATGTACAGAGGTGAAGTTAAACATCTGTATCAAGCAGCACAAAAAGCCTTTTTCTTTTTCACCGCTCAAGTTGAAATTTACCTCAACGTCATGGAAGTGCTGGGGCAGCAAATCCAATTTCGCATGGTAAAAGGGACTTTTGAGGACTTTCACGCCAATTTAGAACTAAAAGATTACGGTAATGGCACAATACTTGCTTATACTGTGCAAGCTACACCTCTTATACCGATTCCATCAATTTTCATTCAACAAGCAATGAACTTAGAGTTGCCTGCAAATATGCGTAAAATGCGACAAGTGCTTTGTAAGAATCAGTAAAAGCAATGTCACAAAAAAACGCAAAGACGCATTTGTTTAACTTTGCGTCTTTGCGGGAGGTTATTACTTTATTACTTACTGAATTAGCTAGTAAATACCTCAACAGGTAGGCGACTAAAAGAAAGACGCTCATTTTGCACATCTACAAAGATAGTGTTGCCGTCGTTGAATTCGCCGCGCAAGATGGCTTTAGCAATTTGGGTTTCTAACTCCCGCTGAATGGCTCGCTTCAGTGGACGCGCCCCATATATTGGGTCATATCCTACTTCTGCTAAAAAGTCAAGTGCAATATCCGAGAGCTTGAGGGATATTTTGCGATCGCTGAGTCTTTGGCGTAGTCTCTCCACTTGCAACAGCACAATTTGTCGCAATTCCTTCTTATCTAAACCGTGGAAGATGATGATTTCGTCAATCCGGTTCAGGAACTCTGGACGGAAGCTATTCCGCATCGCCTCCATGACTCGACGGCGCATTTCGTCGTAGTGGGCGTTATCCCCGGCGATATCAAGAATGTACTGCGAACCGATGTTGCTGGTCATGATGATAATAGCGTTTTTGAAGTCCACTTTATGACCTTGGGCATCAGTGACGCGACCATCATCAAGAATTTGCAAGAATATATTAAATACATCAGGGTGTGCTTTCTCGATTTCGTCGAAGAGAATCACTGAGTAAGGACGACGCCGAATCGCTTCTGTCAGTTGTCCGCCTTCTTCGTAACCTACATATCCTGGAGGTGCACCAATTAAGCGAGAAACAGCGTGTTTCTCCATATACTCAGACATATCAATTCGCACCAGCGCATCTTCGCTATCGAACATATACGCTGCCAGCGCTTTCGCCAATTCAGTTTTACCCACACCTGTAGGCCCAAGGAAAATAAAGCTAGCGATGGGACGATTGGGATCAGCCAATCCAGCCCGTGATCGCTGAATTGCATCTGCTACCGCTGTGACTGCTTCTTCTTGTCCAATCACGCGGCGGTGTAATTCATCTTCTAAATGTAGCAGTTTTTCTTTCTCTGATTCCACCAACTTGCTGATGGGAATTCCTGTCCATTTAGAAATAATTTCGGCAATATCAGCTTCTGTTACTTCTTCCCGTAATAGTGATTTACCACTTCTTTGAGTGTTTGCCAATTCAGTTTCTACTGCTTCCAATTGGCGATGCAAACTGGTTAAAGTGCCGTATTTCAACTCAGCAGCGCGGTTAAGGTCGTAGTCGCGTTCTGCTTGCTGAATCTCTAAGTTGACCTGTTCAATCTCTTTTTTAACCGATTGAATTTTGTCAATGATATCTTTTTCTGATTGCCATTGAGTATTTAGGGTTCTTTGTTCTTCTTTGAGATCGGCAATTTCTTTTTCCAGTCTTCCTAAACGTTCACGAGAAGCTGCATCACTTTCTTTTTGCAGCGAAAGCTTCTCCATTTCCAATTGCAGAATCTTGCGGTCAATTTCGTCGAGTTCTTCGGGTTTAGAGGTAATCTCCATTTTTAATCTAGCGGCGGCTTCGTCTACCAAGTCAATTGCTTTATCTGGTAAGAAGCGATCGCTAATATATCGACTCGACAATACAGCTGCTGCAACTAAAGCACTATCAGAAATCTTCACCCCGTGGTGGTTTTCATAACGTTCTCTCAACCCGCGCAAAATCGAAATACTATCTTCTACACTAGGCTGATCGACATAAACTTGTTGGAAGCGTCTTTCCAGTGCAGCATCTTTTTCGATATGTTTGCGGTATTCATCCAGGGTTGTTGCCCCAATACAGCGCAATTCGCCTCGCGCCAACATTGGTTTTAACAAGTTACTAGCATCCATCGCCCCTTGGGTTGCACCAGCGCCGACAACGGTGTGAATTTCATCAATAAATAAAACAATTTTGCCGCTAGATTCAGTAACTTCTTTTAATACTGCTTTCAAGCGTTCTTCAAATTCACCCCGGAATTTTGCCCCCGCAATCAAAGCACCCATATCTAAAGCGATTAGCTTGCAGTCTTTGAGGGATTGGGGTACATCACCTGCAATAATGCGCTGTGCTAATCCTTCAGCGATCGCAGTTTTACCAACGCCTGGTTCACCAATTAGCACAGGGTTATTCTTAGTGCGGCGAGAGAGAATTTGCACAGTGCGGCGAATCTCATCATCCCGCCCAATCACTGGATCGAGTTGACCTTTACGCGCGGCTTCTGTAAGGTCACGCCCGTATTTTTCCAGTGCTTCGTATTTGCCTTCTGGATTTTGGTCGGTCACTTTTTGACTCCCACGAATTTGTTTAATAATATTTTTGAGTTTGCCTTCGTCTAAACCAAACTCTTGGAATAAACCTTTACCAAAGCGGTCATCTTTAGCGTAAGCCAGCAATAAGTGTTCAATTGAAATATATTCGTCTTGAAACTCTTTGCGATACGCATCGGCTCGATCTAGAAGTGTATCCAAGCTGCGTCCCAAGTAGACAGAACTGCTAGTACCGGATACTTTCGGCTGACGTTGGAAAAATTGTTCAGTGCGATCGCGCAGTTTTTGGAGGTTAACACCGGCTTTAGTAAGAATAACGTTGGCTAGACCATCTTGTTCTAGCAACGCTTTCATCAGGTGTTCACTTTCAATTTGCTGCTGTTGATATTGTTTGACAATATCGGGGGTATGGGCGATCGCTTCCCAGGCTTTTTCTGTAAATTGGTTAGGATTAGTAGGTTGCATAGGCTTTTTCAGGAACGAACCATATTAGACATCGTAAAAGCGCTTTGCGCGGCTGACCTCAGTCCACGGTGGCTTTCTGTAGGTTAGACCCTAAGGAAAAGAAAATTTTTGTTCTCATAATGGATATTGTAAGAAGAAGGGGGCGATCGCCTAGATCGGTGTTCACATCTTGTGAAAGTGGTATTTTCCCCTAGATCCGATTTTCTTATGTGCGATTCTCAAGCTTTTAGCCATGTACTGAGATGCTTCGCTGTGCCAACTATGAGAGCAAAAACCTTTTTAAAACATTCTCTGATAAAGGAATTTTGCTGGATGTTTTGCAAGTGGGCAATCTTACAGTTTGGCAGGATGAACCCGACTGGCAAGAACAGGTGGAGGAAGCATTTAAGCAAGGTGCATCAGTTTCGCTGATAGCGCCTCCTGATGCGAGAGTAGATTTAAAGTCAGCAATGTTGAGTTTGGCAGTGGAACCGATGGAACTTAGGTTTTTGCAGGTTTATCCGGTGGTAGAGGGGGTGCAACGACATCACCGTGGTTTTGCAGTGCAGTTGCGAGTAAAGGAAGCTATGCAGTGATATTAAAGTGAATAGCTGAGGAGCAAGCATTTATCAGGATAAATTAATAGTTTTATCTTTATCTTTTTTAGTAGTGTCAATATTACCTTGCAAGTCAGCTTCTCCAATATGAAATCCTCTTTTATCAAAAACTTCTAAGTGAGCAGCTTTACCCTTATGTAAATTGTCTACATACCAATATCGTGATGTAATCAATTCACAGTAAATAAATCTTCCATCATACCTATATGATGTTTTTATAAATCTTGTCGTATCTCGTAAAATCGTTTGTTCATCTCTTAGACGTTCAGTTACATCTAAAGAATATTCTAATGAGCTTAAATTTAATTTATTTTCTAACCAATATTCCAGTGCTATTTTACTATTAACACCATCTATACATATCTGATTTCCCTCTAAATTATTTTTAATAACTGTAATTAAACAACAGTTAATAATATGTGGATGAGTAATTTTAAAATTAGAATTAATAAAATTAACTAACAAGTATTCCTTATTTTTGTTTTGAATTTTTCGTTCAGCTGCTTCCGCTAAAGAAGTGTCCCCAACATTTTTATAATCATTGTCAATAGTTAAGCAATCAAATAAATCTTCTGAAGAATGCAACTGCTCTGTACGCCATTGTTTGGGATTTGACTTATTGAAGACGATATTAATAAAAGCAGTTTTCAAGGATTTATCTTTCAGTTGATTAAGACTAGCCTTGAAGTTATATCCTTTGATTGCTTCATAGTTAGCATATATATTGCTATCTTCTTTATAAAGTTCTCTATCTTTAATTCTTTGATTGATTAACTCAAAAATAGAGTTAAAAATCTTTATAGCA
This sequence comes from Nostoc sp., assembly GCF_036919615.1. Taxonomy (GTDB): domain Bacteria; phylum Cyanobacteriota; class Cyanobacteriia; order Cyanobacteriales; family Nostocaceae; genus Nostoc. Next base: position 7,108 of record NZ_JBALCN010000059.1, read on the forward strand.
TCCCGGAATTCTGCCTCTGTCATAAACTGTCCTTCTAGGGATACTTCGTTAATAAATATTTCCATTACTTACATTTCAAAAAGCCTAGAGAAATCTTTATCCATTTGGTCAAAAAATCCTTCTGGCCATTCTTCAATTCCTCCATCTGGCTGAACGGGAATTTGCACTACTGGCTGTTCTGGATTTCGCTGGAAATATAATATACTTAAATCTTTGGGAGTGATAATTTTATCAATAACGGCTATCCGCAAGGCATTCAAGATATGGTCGCTGTGTGATTCAATAAAAACTTGTACGCCACAACTGCTCACTCTGGCTAAAAATTGGGCTAATCGAGATTGCGCTCTTGGATGGAGATGCGCTTCAGGATTTTCTACTATTAACACTTCTCCTTCTTTTGCAATCAATCCTGAAACAACAATAGGCAAAATGCAATGATACCCAAATCCAACATTAGCTGGTTTAAAACGGTCTTTGGAGTTATTCGTATTAAATAAAAGTTCGAGTATATGACTATCAGAACTAGGAATTTCGACTTTTGCCCCATTAAAGATTTCGTTAAGCCATTCTTCTGTTTGAGTATATAAAGTCTTGGCATCTTGACCTAGACATAACTTTTCATTAATTAAATTATCTTTCTTTTTATAGAGTAAGTTAACTGTAAATTCTCCTTTAGCTCCTACATTTGGAAATTTGTTTAAAGTAGCTTTAGGATAAGATTCTTGTGGCCCTAAACGGTCTGCTGAAATGTAATGTATCTTGTAAAAGTACAGAGATTTATGCAACGAATATACATCCAATCTGAGGTTGTATTTTTCTGGGGTTTTAAAATCATATCCCTCACCATAGAAAGGTAATAAATTAAGAAGACGACAAGAGCCTGTTCGTTCCGGTACTAGCCCTGGTAATTCATCTCGATTTCCTTCATTAAAATCAAATCTATTTATATTCAAAATATTTGAATCTTTAATCTTTTTATATACTCCTTCAAATCCATAATCAGATTTTTTTCCATTAAAATTTATGATATCTTGATCAGAAAAAGTAATCTTGCTTATCTGAGCTACCATATCATCTTCAAAATTTTCCCCAAAATCATATTCTGCGTAGCCATGAAGCTTGAGATTATTTTCTTGATTAGGATTCAGAATATGTTGATCTTCATAATGGTATATAAATTTGATTGATTCATTTCTGGAAATATTACTGTTTTTAATATCTGTAAAGCTACCTAAGTTGACACAACTACCATTTAATACAACTTGAGATGCACTATCATTATGCTCAATAGATTGCCTCATTAATAGCAAAGATTGAAGAAGTGTAGACTTCCCACATCCATTTATTCCTGTTAACAGAGTTATTTGACCTAATAAAAAAGATGTTCTTTCTTTAAAAACTTTAAAATTTTCTAATTCTATTTGTGTTATCATTTTACGCTTCTTAAAACTTCTTGTGCAAGTTTAAATCTAGTAATTACCTTAGCTTTACTACTTGTAGCATATCTTATAGCATCAATATATTCTGAATTTTGTAGTAAATTATCAAAGTTATCTTGGATATTTTTTTTATTTTTTTGTAAAAAATCATCACTGTTAATTGAGAAAAAATAAGAGACAGATTCCAAAATAGCAATATTTATTCTTCCTCTCCTTTCTGGTGCAGGTAAACGAAAGTTTCTTTTACCAAAAAATTCAAAAGTTAAATTCATAACTCTCATAAAATCATTTTTTAAAACCTCTATTTGTTCTTCTGTCATTAGATTAATTTTTTTCATTGCATTCTCCAAAAAATCGCTTAATTTACCCTGATATTCTGTTTCATAATCAAAAGTTTTAAATGCTAAGTAGCGCAAAATAGCTTCCCTATCCTTCATTCTTTTGGGAGATATTCCATAATCAATAGCCCTTTTAAAATAGTCTTTTTCTGATAGCTCTTTGAGGAGTGTAGTAGATTTTCCTGAAAAAATACCGTTTCGGACTTCTTGACGCTCAAGATATGTCCCACCCGTATTAATTCTATTAAAAATATCGTAAACAACTTTGGCTGGTACAGAAGGTTTAATAATGTATATATAAAGTTTTTTATCTTCTATTCTCGTTTGATAGTCACCCGATAAATCTTTGAGTTTTGAAAAATTATAATCATTCAAATCTGTTAAAGCTTCTAAGCCTGTTAAGTTAAATTCATCATTAATAAATTCATGTAATGTGGATATTCTTTGTAACCCATCTACAATAATATACTTACCTTCTACAGTTTGATTAACATACAAAGGAGGTAACGGAAAGTTAAGTATTACTGTTTCAATAAATTTACTTTTCTTTTCTGGTGTCCAAACTAAATTACGTTGAAAATCAGGATCAATAATCAGTTTTTTATTATCATATTGCCTCATTAACTCGAAAACTGTTTGAAGGTCTCCTCTGATGTCAATATCTGCTTGAGTTGGGTCATAAGGATACAACCCCCCATTATCAGTTCTATCTTCTTCAGCAGTATCTTCATCTTTTTCAATTACATCACTATCTTGTACTTCAATATCCATTTATCTTTACTCCTTTTGTTAGCTGATATACGCGATATAGTTGGGACTCGCAGTGGATCTTAAAGCACCTGATACTTTGATTATGACATCTCCTAGCCGCCCAGAATGCCCTCTTGTTATATCCACTACAGCCTAAGCTAAACTTTTGCCAAATCTCCAACTTGCTCCAAAGAATCTTCATCGCCTAACTCAGCAAACGTAGTCAGTTTGTGTGGCTCGTTTTTGCCTGGATATCTGAGATTCTCATTATCGACAACATTAGCAAAACTTCCTATACGTAGAATTTGAGAATTACGGCATCGCATTTGACCACACCGCTATAATCATTGATTAATTGAGGCACAATAGAACCAAAGGCACTGTGAACATACAATGACTACTCAATTGATGATTCAACCCTCATCTTTAATGTCTTCTGGTATCAGGATGAGCGAATTTGGTGACATTTATCTGTTTAAATTTACCGATGAGCTACAGTCTCGTTTTGAAGAACTGTTGCAGAAGAAAAAAGCTGATGCACTGACTCCTGAAGAAGAAGCTGAATATGTAGGTATCTCTGAATTAGAGCGAATATTTACCTTGATTAACGCTCAACTAGCGGCGAAAAGTAAATGGTGTCCGAACAAACTCGAAGACTTGTAAGAAAACGATCTGAATATCTCTGCGAATACTGTCATTCTCCAGAATACTTGAGTCCAGACCGTTTTACCATTGACCATATCGTGCCGCAGTCTTTGGGTGGTTCTGATGAACTGGATAATTTGGCGTTAGCTTGCCATCGCTGTAATGAGCGTCACTATAACTTTATTGTAGGTACTGATCCTAAAACCCAAGAACAAATTCCTCTATTTCATCCCCGTCAGCAAAAATGGTATGAACATTTCATCTGGACAAAAGATGGAATAAAAATTATAGGTACAACTCCTACAGGAAGAGCTACTAGCGATCGCTTTGACTTCAATGATGAACGTCGGGATGAGCCTTCGATTCAAGTGGCCCGTCGTTTTTGGGTAGAAGCTGGTTGGCATCCACCCCAGTCAGATTCACGTCAAGAATAAAAAAAAATGCCCTTCTGCTAATATCTCCTCACGGCTGAGTTTCCGCCAAATCCCCGACTTACTCCAAACAAACTATTTTCGTCGCCGAACTCATTAATTATCGTTAAAGATTAGTTCAGAAGCTTGACAGTAGTCACAATGATGGTTATCTAGTGTGCGATCGCAGTGTAATGCCGATTCATGAACTCTCTTGCTGTATCAATGCAGCTGTTCGGGCTGTTGCTGCTCTTAATTCAGCCTCAACTAAAGTATCCAGTTCTGCTTGTTGCTCTGGTGGCAATGCTTGTCCCTGATCTCGTGCTGACCGCCATAAACTCATCAATTCCGATAATTGTTTTTGTTGTTTACCACTGAAAAACGGGTCAGGGTTAAAGTTTTGAATGACAAGTAGTGCGGTAAACTCCGTTTCACCCAACTGAGTAGTTAACGTATCTAGGGCTTGCCCCGCAGTTTTGCCAACAGAGTGCTTATCCCCTGCAATGGCGCGATAAGTTTTCTTACCATCAGCATCAAATATTGGCAATATTGCTACTGTAGTCATGCTTCCAGTTTGGAATTCTTTGCCTCCAATTATAGCTCTACGCGAACAACACCTGAGCAAGCAATTGAAAATTGTAAAAAGCGATTATAGAAAATTTATACTTGCTTTATAAATTATTTATTACTTAAATGGTCTTACCAGATTAAGGTTTAGCAGAATTACTGAACCAATTATAGGTAATAGACAAATAAAATGTGGTATCTGAATAAACCTGCTAACAAGTAGTTATACTCTTGTAGGCAAAAATCCGATTTTAACCATGCAAAAGTTTTAATTAAGATATCAGTTTTATGAAACGAATTTTAGGACTAGCAATTGCTTCTTTAATAGCATTTCCTTCGACTGCATTGGCTGCTGATTGGGTTTTAGTTAGTGAAGCAGCAGACGGTACTCGTATTTTTGTTGATAACGAGTCGTATGAAAGACGAGGAGCCATAGCGTGGTATTGGACAATGTTAGAAACAGTACAAGCTGATGAAACCGGAGTTATTTTCAGAAAAGCCTTTCAGTCTACAGACTGCCGTAATCGTAACTATCGTATAAGACAATTAATTTCTTATAACAACAAGGGTGAAGTAATTTTTAGTAAGAACAATGGAGATAATGGATCTCTTTACCAATTTGTTCCTGGCACTATTGCTGAGAACATTTTTAAAGCAGTATGCTCTCGCTAACTTACAATTGATAAGTTTTTGATAGAAAGCACATGAGAAAATAAAACGATTACAATGAATTCACAAGCAGCTATCAAAGAAACGCTCAAAGCTTTTTCGATTAATATTGATGACATTTTAGAGATGCTTATTAAACAAAATTATACCCAAGAAAGAGATTTGGAGCAGGTGAAGTTATATTTAAAAGATGTGAAATGGTCAAGTAGATATTTTATAAGGTCAACTACACTTAATCGCATTGAAAACAGCTTACCCCCGAAAGCTAAAGCTTACTATTTTTTTCTTAGAATGTATGGGTAATTGTCTTAACAATATCTATAGATACATGATAATAAACAAAATTACTTCTTCATAAGCAGAAATCTAAATGCGTACACCAAGCATGATGTATTAAAGTTCTTCTACCTTGCCCCCGCTATTCTCCTCCTGCCCACACACAGAGTTACCATAATCCCAGGTCGCCTAGTGGATGCTGAAAATGATTGACCCCTACGACTTTGAAGATGATGACTTTGATTTTGAGGATGAAGATTTCTTGAAAAGAAAACCCATCAGCAAAATGACTGAAGGGGAAAAGCTACAGAGGTTTAAGCGGTTCTTCGACAGTAGCAGCCGTGCTATGTTGCAAGACTGTCTATTTCGGATCGTCAATTACGAAGATGGTACGGGCATGTTAGAAATTCTTTGCCCTAACGAAGTCGTAAGGCAACGCCTTTCCAAGAAAAAGCGCAAAATTACCAACAACATCAACACCTGCTGGAGCCATATCAGATGGTTTTCGCTATGTGTCCAGCAAGATAGTGAGTTGCATTGTCAGAAGTTTACCCGTAACGGCGATTTGGTGACACCTTAGCCGTAGGAGTGAGGGAGATGAGGGAGCAGAAGCAGGAGAATAATAATAACGCCCCATGCCAATGCCCAATAACAAATGACTAAAAAACAGAAATTTCCTTACCTAGTTGGTTCTAAGTGGACAGCACAGCAAAAAGTTGATGGCTGGCGGCACTTCCAGGTTGTCAACCGTAAAAATCAGGCTAAATGGGTTTACGCCGAAATGGTTGCTGCTTGTGATCCTAAAGTCCGTTTCTGGATAAATGCCAAATTATTACAAGATAACTCCCAGTGGCAAGCCGGCTGGCAAACATTACAGGAAATCCAGGAACTTGAAACTGAGGTGTCCTAATTTGCCTGGTTAAGAGTCTCTGACTGGGAATGCCCATTAGTTGGCTGCCGCCTCCTCCTCCACTGGCGGCAGCAGCCCAATAACACGTATTTCCTTCTTATACCTGGAAACGAGATTTTAAAGGGGTTTTGGCTGAAGTTGACACCAATGTATAGCTGCCCTAGAAAGAATTATGGTTCAAATAGATAAAAAAAGCTGTAGTTGGCATAGCCGAAAGATTTTAATAATTTTAGACAATATTTGGTAATTTAATAATTTTTTACAAAATCAGACTAACTTGCTCTCAAGCAGCAATTAAATTGTCTTGGCTACCGACTGAAAACTGCCAATTTATCTGCGATACCTTCTCTACGAGACGCTACGCGTAGCTTGCTTCCCCGTAGGGGTACGGTGAGCTACGCTAACGCAAATTTCACTGGTATTTCCAGCATAAGACTGCCTATACCTCTCTTTACTTTTGACCCTGTGCCCCAATACCCTGAAAACATATTGGATGACCATCAACTAAATTCTAGGAAAACCATTCAAAAAAGCCAATTACAGCTTTTTTATTTTGTAACTATTTTTATAAAAATAATTAATAAAAACTGTTTATTGAACTTTTTTAGAGCTAATAAAGTCTTTGAGGTTAATAAAACTCCAAATACGGATCATTAAGCTTTAATCCATGATATTAGACCGTTTTACAGATTAAGAGCCACTTTCTTTTCTATGTAATTTGCCCAATAATGACATCAACAGACTTCACGCATCGCCATCTCAGGACAGGTGAAGGCAAATGCTTGAGCCACAAGTTTGACAAGAAGCTATAAGAGGGAAACAACAGTGAAACTAGCAGTCTACGGAAAAGGTGGTATCGGTAAATCCACAACTAGCTGTAACATATCAGTCGCCCTAGCTAAACGTGGCAAAAAAGTGCTGCAAATTGGCTGCGACCCGAAACATGACAGCACCTTCACCCTGACTGGGTTTTTGATTCCCACAATTATCGACACCCTCCAAGAAAAGGACTATCACTACGAAGATGTCTGGCCAGAAGATGTGATTTATAAAGGCTACGGCGGTGTTGATTGCGTAGAGGCTGGTGGTCCCCCTGCGGGTGCTGGATGCGGTGGCTACGTAGTCGGTGAAACCGTGAAATTACTTAAAGAACTCAACGCCTTTGATGAGTATGATGTAATTCTGTTTGATGTTCTGGGTGACGTAGTTTGCGGTGGTTTTGCAGCACCACTCAACTATGCAGATTACTGCCTGATTGTTACAGACAACGGTTTTGATGCTTTGTTTGCGGCTAATCGGATTGCTGCTTCAGTCCGCGAAAAAGCCCGAACTCACCCACTGCGTCTAGCTGGGTTAATTGGCAACCGCACCTCCAAGCGCGACTTGATTGAAAAATATATAGAAGCTGTGCCAATGCCAGTTCTAGAAGTTTTACCTTTGATTGAAGATATCCGTGTTTCCCGTGTGAAGGGTAAGACTTTGTTTGAGATGGCAGAGCAAGACCCTTCCCTAGACTACGTTTGCGACTATTATCTCAACATCGCCGACCAAATTCTAGCACGTCCCGAAGGTGTTGTACCTAACGACACACCAGATCGTGAGTTGTTCTCTTTGTTGTCCGATTTTTATCTAAATCCGGGTAAACCCCAGGTTGCTAATTCAGAAGAAGAACTAGACTTGATGATTGTATAAATCACTAAGTTCTCAGGATGGGGGACAATAATATGGCTTTCTTTCACAGCTTTACAGATTCATTAAAGCAAAAGTGGTTGCAATTTTTCCAGAACAATCGGGACTGGATTACCCTGCACATGCAAGTAGAATCAGTGTACACCCCTGATGGCGGGAAGCGACCACCTTCTTACCTCATCCTGGGAGTAGTTAACGCCCTAGAGCCAAAGCTAGCGCAGTTAATGTTGCCCTTTGCCAAACTTAATCCTGACGCCGATACGCTGATTGAGGTGCTGGATTTGCATTTTGACCCAGATTTCGCTCTCGGGAACCGCTTCCTGATCAACCCAGAACCGGAAAAATACGGAGGTGATTCAGTAGTTGTCATTGACGAAAAGCCTGAAGATGAAACATTGACACATTCTCATACAAATGGCTTTGGATCGGTGGTGGTAGTTCAAGAGTTCGCAATAGTGGATTTTGATAATCAAAGCCTGGGGATCAGCGAGTTGGAGGATACCGAAAATGCCTTTGGTGATATTTCCTTATCCAACGGACACGACTCAAAAGATGAGTCTCTTCAAATCTCTGGTCTAGAAGCAGATGAGTTTGGGGAAATTGCCTTCGATACAACAGCTGCAAACGAAGTCAAGCTGGATAAAGATGAGGCGCTTGAAGATATTCCACTAGATGAGAATGCGTTTAAAGACGTGTTGTCAGATGTTTGGGGTGAGCAAACAGCTTTGCAAAAGGCTGAAGAAAGTAACGATTTCTTAGGGGAAGAACTGCCAGCAGGCGTTTTTGATGAATCAGAAATTGCCCGTCTCTTCCCCAACGCTTAATTATTGCCGTTCCTCGCAATTTTAAGTTTTAGATTTGGGACTTCGGCTTACCTCGACTTCTCTACGAGACGCCGCTCAGTAAAAGTCGATACAAGTCGCTCAGTCGAACGGTTTTGGATTAGGAATTAGGGAAATTGTCGTCAGACATACGATACTTCTGTTGTCCCAGTCTTCAATCCAAAATCGTCAATTTAAAATCTAAAATTGCTTGACCTGCCATTAAATATCAAGGGGAGAAAAAACCAAAATGACTGTCGCTCAACAACCAGAAGCTTTAAACTTTGAATGTGAAACTGGGAATTACCATACCTTTTGCCCAATTAGCTGCGTGGCGTGGTTATACCAAAAAATTGAAGATAGCTTCTTTTTGGTGATTGGGACAAAAACTTGTGGCTACTTCTTGCAAAACGCGATGGGGGTAATGATTTTTGCTGAACCCCGCTATGCAATGGCAGAGTTGGAAGAGGGCGATATTTCGGCACAGCTGAATGATTATGAAGAGTTAAAACGGTTGTGCTTGCAAATTAAACGCGATCGCAATCCTAGTGTAATTGTCTGGATTGGCACTTGCACTACCGAAATTATTAAAACAGATTTGGAAGGTTTGGCACCGAAGCTGGAATCCGAAATCGGTATTCCCATCGTTGTAGCGCGGGCAAATGGTCTAGATTACGCCTTCACCCAAGGGGAAGACACCGTATTAGCAGCAATGGCTAACCGTTGTCCTGATAAGGCTCCAGTGGCGGAAACAGAGAAAAGTGAACGCAATGCGATCGCTAAATTGCTAAATTTCGGTAAGAAGAAAGAAGATGTCGCCCAGGATGAATCTGAGTACGTAGATCATCCACCACTGGTTCTCTTTGGCTCCCTTCCCGATCCCGTAGTTACTCAGTTAACCTTGGAACTGAAGAAACAAGGCATCAAAGTTTCTGGCTGGCTACCCGCGAAGCGCTTCACAGAATTGCCAGTACTGGAAGAAGGGTATTATGTCGCTGGTGTCAACCCCTTCCTGAGCCGCACTGCTACCACCTTAATGCGTCGCCGTAAGTGTAAACTGATTGGCGCACCTTTCCCCATTGGCCCTGATGGTACCCGCGCTTGGATTGAGAAAATCTGCTCGGTGTTCGGTATTACTCCCAAGGGTTTGGATGAACGAGAAGCCCAAATTTGGGCAGGCTTGGAAGATTATGTGAAATTGATTCGCGGTAAGTCTGTATTCTTCATGGGTGATAACTTGCTGGAAGTCTCCCAAGCAAGATTCTTAATCCGTTGTGGGATGACGGTTCACGAAATCGGTATTCCCTACATGGATAAGCGCTATCAAGCTGCTGAGTTGGCACTGTTAGAGAAAACTTGCCAAGAAATGAATTCACCTCTGCCAAGGATTGTGGAGAAGCCGGATAATTACAATCAACTTCAGCGGATTTATGCGTTGAAACCAGATTTGGTAATTACTGGTATGGCTCACGCTAATCCATTGGAAGCACGGGGTATTAATACAAAGTGGTCTGTGGAGTTCACTTTTGCTCAAATTCACGGCTTTACGAATGCGCGTGACATGTTAGAGTTGGTGACTCGTCCGTTGCGTCGGAATAATAATTTGAAAGATTTGGGTTGGGATAAATTGGTGAGAGAAGAAGCAAAGATTTAGATTTGGATTGAGCAACAGCATAATACTATGTTACGGGCGAACTTTTCGGGTTCGTCCTTTTTTTTACGTAGACGCGCAGCGGCTTGCCGTAGGCTACCGCAGAGGCGCAGAGAACGCAGAGGAAGAGAGAATTGAGAATAGTTAAAAATGCTAAAATTTGTATATTAGTCTTAGTTTTTTACTTCTAAACTTAATGGAAATTACAAAATTGTCTCCTCAAGGACAAGTAATTATTCCCCAATCTTTGCGGGAAGCTCATCAATGGGAAGTAGGTCAAGAATTTATTATTATTGATATGGGTGATGGAATTATTTTAAAGCCTAAGAAACTTTTTCTAGAAACTAAATTAGATGATGTAGCAGGTTGTTTAAAATATCAAGGAAAACCTAAAACTCTTGAGGATATGGACAATGCAATTCGCCAAGATGTAGAGGAATCTTAGAGTTTTAATAAAGCAGCACCATAAAGCCAATATACGCGCTTTACTTAGTGTTCCCATTTTGAGTTCTATTCTGTCTAATAGCGATCGCTCTTTTTAACGAACCGCCCACACTAACAAAGAAAAGCGATCGCTCAAATATCATCTCAGTCAAACACAGTTACAATAAGGTAGTAAAGATAAGAGGAAATATAAATTATGCTTAGTGGAATTAAACAAAAGGCTATTGTAGGCAAAGATGGCAAGATTGAACTTTCAGCAACCGAACTAGCAGAAGGAACAATCGTGGAAGTTATTGTGCTAGTTGAACCATCAGTTGAAGAGGATGAAACTACTTATCTTTTGAAATCAGAAACTAACAAAAAACATCTACTCACAGCTTTGGAGAATGTAGAAAAAAGAGGCTTAATTTATGTTGATTTAGATGAATATGAAAAAAGTCGCCTTTGAACCAGAAGCTTTTGAACAATTAGGTCAGTGGGCGACAGAAGACAAAAAAATATTCAAAAAAATCTTGGAACTGATTAAAGATATACAAAGAGATCCTTTTGTAGGGATAGGGAAGCCAGAACCATTAAAATATGAATTACAAGGTTACTGGTCAAGGCGGATCACAGATGAACATAGATTAGTTTACAAAGTGCAAGAAGATTTATTGATTATTTTGACTTGTAAATATCATTATGAGTAATAAATTTTATGGAGGCTGAGATATTGTTTTAGTTCAGGCGATCGCTCTTTTTTAAGGAGAAGATGTGAAGCAAAACAAGAGAGCGATCGCAGATACAATTATAAGTAAAAGGCAAGCTGGTAGAAAATACCTGAAATTGTCACCAAAATCTATGAATAAAACACCATCTCCCCATGAAAGTCAGCAAATGCTGAAGTGGCTAAACCAGAATCGCCAAATGTTATTAGATTTATATAAAAATCAATATATTGCTTACAATGCTAATGGCTTAATCGCTCATAGTGAGAATTTGCGTGAAGTTCTAGAATTGGTAGAAGCGTCAAAGCAGACATTTTCAATTTACTTAGTTCCGTGTCGCACTGCTTCTATCCAAATTTTACCAATTCACTTTCGTACAGTTGCTCGACATGACTGGCAACCCAATTATCATGTAAAACTTAAGCATAGAGATATAGAAATGTCTACAACGATGTTAGTAGACTCTGGTGCTGAATTAAGTTTAATTTCCTTCAAAGTCGGTCAAGATTTAGGCTATGCTTTGGCTGATGCAGAATCAAAATTATTAGCAGAAACCATCGGCGGAAGAGTTGAGTATGTTTTACGTAATGTTGAAATGACAATTGATGAACACAGTTTTATTGCTGCTGTGGCGTGGTTACAAACTAATACAGGTGGAGAGCAATTACTTATAGGAAGAGAAGTTGTATTTGATAAGTTTAATATTGAGTTTAGGCAAGCTTATGAACAAATTATTTTTACATGGCGTGGAGATAACTAATCAGTTAACCATAGACACTTCTCACAACTTGCAGAAATTCGCGTAAAACAGGCGTCATATCTTCTTCTCGCCACACTATAGCCGTTTCTACTAATGGTGTTTTCTCCTCTACAGCGCGATACACCACACCAACCCTTTGAAGATTTTGCAATGAAGATGGGGCGATCGCAATCCCCATTCCCGCTGAAACCAATCCGATAATTGTCTGCATCTGAATCGCTTCTTGAGTCACTTTGGGGCTGAAATTTCCTTGCTGGCAAAGGCTCACGATTTGATCGTAAAGTCCAAAGCTCAGGTGGCGAGGGAACATGATAAAGTTTTCATTTATTAGCGATCGCACTGAGATACACTCTTGTTCAGCTAAGGGATGAGTTTCTAACATAGCCACAATTAAAGCTTCTTGCTGAATGCACTCTTGATTGAGTCCCTTGTCTTCTAATGGTGGATGAGCAAAGCCTACATTAATGTGGTGTTTCTGTAGCGCTTGTTCCTGCTGAGTTGTGGTTAATTCCTGCAATACCAACTCTACTTCTGGAAACTGTTCTCGAAACCGCCGCAAAATCACTGGAAGCAAATCGTAAGTTACCAAACTAGTCAACCCGATTCTTATTTGTCCTTTTTCACCTTTTCCTATTCTTTGAGTTAGCTCAATTGCCTTTTCCAGATGAGCCAAAAGTTGATAAGCTTCTTGCAAAAAAACTTGTCCTGCTTCTGTTAGTTGCACCTGTCGCTTGGTTTTGCGCTGAAACAGTTCTACTCCTAATTGTGCCTCTAGTTGCAGAATTTGCTGGCTTAAGGGCGGTTGAGCAATGTGCAATCGCTCGGCGGCTCTACTAAAGTGTAGTTCTTCAGCGACAGCGATAAAATAGCGCAAATGTCGTAGTTCCATTTTTTTTATATTTTATAAGTTTCAATTTTATTTAAATATATATTGGACATCTGAAAACTACTTGCCTATGATACTCATACAGATATTGCAGGGAGTCAGAGCTATGCCAGAGAAGTATACTCCAGGCTATTCGAGTAATGCGACGAATTTTATGGCAAATCGCAGCGTAGATACTCATGCTGCGTTTTTTACGCCTTATCTACGTCCAGGAATGAAGTTGCTAGATTGTGGTTGTGGGCCTGGTACAATCACACTAGGGTTAGCAAAAGCGATCGCACCAGGTACGCTTACAGGTATCGATCGCGAAGCTTCTCAAATCCAGATAGCTACTGAGAGTGCTTTCACCCAAGGTGTCAGTAATGCTAATTTTCTGGAGGCGAATATTTATGCTTTACCCTTCCCGGATAACTCATTTGATGCAATCTTTTCCCATGCACTATTTGAGCATCTTCAAGAACCGACGCAGGCGTTACAGGAACTGTGGCGAGTTTTAAAACCGAGGGGAATTGTTGGGCTTCGTAGTCCTGACTGGGGCGGGTTTTTGATTGCGCCGTCTACACCAGAACTGGAAAAAGCATTTTCTTATTACAAGTGGCTCCAGCAGGAAAATTCTGGTAATCCTTATGTAGGTAGAGAGTTACGCGCTCTGCTGCGCCAAAGTGGGTTTACTAATATCAAAGCTTCGGCTTCTTATCAATGTTATGAGCCACTGAGTGAAGCTACAGAATATTTGGCGCTGCTAATTGAAACTTCTGCAAAGGTAGATCGAGCTGTAGAGAAAGGTTGGACTGATGAGCAATGCCTGCGGCGGGCTACACCTACGCTTACAGCAATGAGTCGTGCTTTACGGGAATGGAGTCAGCATCCAGATGGGTTTTTTGCTCAAGCTTGGTGCGAAGTTGTGGGATGCAAAGGTTAGATTATTAGAGGATGTTTTAAAAGTATTTGGCTGTGATTTTAGGCACTTATTCATCCCCCCTAACCCCCTTAAAAAGGCTACGGTGTATACACAAGTGACTTATTTTGCTCAAAGCGCTCTCAGACCTAACCCCCAGCCCCTTCCCTACGTTCGCGCAGCGTCTCGAAGAGAGGGAAGGGGAGCCAATCTTCAAAGCCCCTCTCCGCGTCGGAGAGAGGTTTGGGGAGAGGTCTGCCGACTTGTGTATACACGGTAGCTTAAAAAGGGGGGGCAGAATCAAAGTCCTCCAATTTATCGGGGGATTTAGGAGGATCTAGAACGTTTTGATACCGACAATAGGACTTTTAAAACATCCTCTAAGCTTCAGCTTTTGAGTTTGATTGAAAATCTTACCACCATGCTTGATCTAGCAATACATTCATTAAACCTAGAAGAGAATATTAAAATTTAAGTGAGTTAGTGCTATATCTTTGACTGGATAAAATTTTAAAAAAAGTGATTATCGCTTCTTTAATAATGAGCAACAGTCCTTGAGAAAATATCATTCACAGCGCAGAATGATCATCTGTTTTCCTATCTTCAATGCCCAATGACGCCAGTTGCTTCTCCCTACAGCCTTTCTCTTAAAGGAGACGCTCTTGCGTTCGGGCATCCTACAGCAGGCGCTAGCCTCTCACGAATGGGAGAAGGGAAGACCAAGGCGAAGCTAAGTTGGCACGCAAGGGTGCACTGGCTCCCCCATACCCCACGCTCCATGCCTTAATTGCACACTTCTATGTGATCAGAAGTATCCAGACCAACCCAAACAACTACCCCTAGCAGGTTAAACTAGGTCTGGTAACAGCTGCTCCACGTTCCTTATGAGGCTTTTATGGGAGCTAACCTCAAACAGATTGCCAACTATTTAGATAACCTTGGTTGGGACTACCGTTTTGATGATCAAGAAGACCGAATTATAACAGGTGTGGAGGCTGATAACCTAGAAGATTTCCTAATAGTTGTCCAGTTGGATGAAGAGGGAAAATTTTTCCGGGTATTTGCCCCTCAAGTTCTGGCAGGAATTCAAGACCATCCTCACAAGGCAGCTATCCTACAGACAATGCTTGCCATTTCCTGGGAAACCAAAATGTTGCAATGGGAGTATGACCCATCCGATGGCGAAATCCGTGCGATTATTGAGTTTCCTTTAGAAGACTCGATTCTCACAGAAAGACAATTTCACCGCTGTCTGAGTGGGTTAGTTCAGATTGTGGATGGCATAGCAATACCTCGCCTGAAAGAAGTGATGGTAACAGGTCTTGATCCGGGGAATATAGAACTTGGGGAAAGACTGTTACTCAGTATTCAAGAAGAAGCCCCAGGATTGCTAGATTTGCTGGAAAAAGCAATGGAAGCGCGAAAAAAGCGAGGAAGTTTTCCTAGTGAGTGAGACGGATCATCACTTAAATAGCTATACTCCAAAGTGATACCCTCACTATATACTGAAATTTTCTGGGGCTGGATATTATGACATCCTATGCAACCTCCTCTGCCAAAGCGGAAATGAGTGAACTCCGGCGGTTGAAAGGCTTACTACCGCCAGAATTACAGAGCTGGGTCACGGTTGAAGGCACAACTGAGGTCAATCCACCCCTGATCCGCTGCGAAGAAATTGGTAAAGACCAGGTAGAAATTCAAATTGACTTGGTGAAATGGGACGCCCTCGCAATGGATCAGCGTAATCTGCTGTTCTGGCATGAAGTTGCTCGCGTTCAAAATGACACAATTCCTAAAGATGGTTGGGAAATGGCAGCACTAGCCATCGGTTTAGGTGGTGCTGTAGGCGAATTATGGGTACAAGATGGATTGCTACTGGTGTTGGCTTTGTCGCTGTGTGGTGTGTCAGGCTGGCGACTGTACCAAAAGAATAGTGGGGAAAAGCAACTAAAAGAATTGCTCAATGCTGATGAAAAAGCGATCGCCTTGGCAACTCGTTTTGGTTATAGTCTCCCCAATGCCTATAAGAGTCTCGGTAGCGCCTTGAAAACCCTGATTGACAATACACCTAGTAAGCGCCAACGGTCGAAATACGAAGCAAGACTCTCTGCTCTCAAACGCAGTGCTAATAAGGCAAAAGCTAAATCTAAAACTCCAGATGAGGGCGCACTGTAGAAACCAGAAATTAGGTTGGGTGGATATTGCCCACCCCACAAAATACCTAAATCAACATGAGTTTGAGGAACCTCTCCCTACCTTGAACTAAAGTTCAAGTCTTTCCCTCTCCGACTCGGAGAGGGACGGTTTTACGCACTAAAAACCTCTTAGAGGTCTTTTGATTGAGATAATTAGACTGCCTACTAAGGGGGCAGCTGCGTCCCTAATTAGCAGCAGCAGCCCAATAACCATTTCATAAAATCTTACTTTTTTCTTGACTACATCTTTATCAAACTGAAATTTTACAGCTGGTTCAGCATTTTATGCGTCTGAGGGATGACACGCACTTGCTTGACAAACCGCTTCATCAAAGCTTGCCACGTCAAAACTTGATCAGCCACAGGGGCAAGCACAGATATTGAGGAGAATTGTTCAGATGCTGCTAAAGGCGTAACAGGTTGTAAAAATACTGAGATATCTGGACTAACCTCTGCCACCAGCAAAGCTGAACGTTCCAACTCGGCGGGATCTGTGTTTTGAGACACAATTATCTTGACAAAAACATTTAAATATGAGTCATGACATAATTGGAGAAATTTACTATGTTCTTGCCAATGACTTTCGCCGCTAACACTGGGCAATTTGAAATCCATACCTACAGAGTCTAAGTAGGGAAGAATCATCGCTAGTTGTTCTGGGCGATGTCCGCCAGTTTCTAAGTATATGGGTAAACCAGTTATGGCTCGCACTTGGGGGAGAAACTGCCTTAAAAATGGGGCATGAAGAAGTGGTTCACCCCCAGTTAAGCTAATGCTATCGTGTAGACAAGGTAGATTTTGCTGTTCCACCCATTCAATTAATATGGGTAATGGGACAGGGTTAGAGTGGATTTCAAAGTCGCGCAATCCAGGTGATCGCTCTATCCGACAAGTAGCAGGTGCATTCCAAGTGTGGGCACTATCACAAAAGTGACAGCGCAAATCACACAAAGCAAAACGAATAAATATCTGACGTGTCCCTACATTCAGTCCTTCCCCTTGAATGGCAGAAAACACCTCAATCAGGCGTGCGGTAGGTGTAACCGTAGTTTTAGCAATCATTTGATCAGAGTAACGCGATCGCGCTGCGTCGGTACAACAGCAAGGATGTTTTTTGGCTTCTTGTTCTATTGTGAATCGTCGCTGGTGATCTCCAATCTCAGCCCCAGTAAATAGCGATTAGTCCTTATTACTACTATTCCAATATTAGGTTAGGTAATTTTCTAGGACAAAATAATGTTTGGCAGATTACATTATACATGGCAACGAAAGTGCAGAGCTTCATGACTAGCCAACCGACAGAGGTCGATTTTCCAGTTAATTCCCTAAACGACACAGCTATAGTGCAGGTGCCCAGACGGTTGAGCGTGCTTGAGGCTTTAGGCTTTAAGCAAACCTGCCAAGGCTTAATCCAGTCCAATTCACATCCCAAGCAAATCATCATTGACTTTCACCAAACTACTTTTATAGATAGTAGTGGTTTAGGTGCCCTGGTAAGTAATTTTAAATACGCCCAAGCGAAAGAGATTACATTAACACTGCGGAATGTAACACCTCAGGTAATGGCAGTCCTGAAACTCACGGGATTGGATCAGGTTTTTGCTGTAGAGCCTGTGGACGATGGGTTGTTAATAGAACAAGAAGACTTAATAGATAATCGGAAGACAACTTCCCGTAAAGTAGAGCAGTTACCCACTACTCACCCTTCTGTGGCATCTTGGATGAAACGGTTGTTAGACATTGTAGGGTCAGTGCTCGGTTTATTAATTACAGGAGTTTTGTTTATTCCAATTGCGATCGCTATTCAAATTAATGATCCCGGGCCCATTTTCTTTAGTCAAATCCGTTGTGGTTGGATGGGGAAGCGGTTTGAGATTTGGAAATTCCGCTCTATGTGTGTGGATGCGGAAGCGAAGAAATCCCAAGTTAAAAACCAAGTGCAAGGTGCCTTTTTCAAGAATGAGAATGACCCCAGAATTATCAAGGTAGGGCGCTTTTTACGGCGAACTAGTCTTGATGAACTACCCCAATTTTGGAACGTCCTCAAAGGAGAAATGAGTTTAGTAGGCACCCGACCACCTACACCCGATGAAGTGGAACGCTATGAAGTACCGGAGTGGCAACGTTTAGATGTTAAACCTGGTATGACTGGTGAATGGCAAGTAAATGGGCGTTCTACAGTCCGTAGTTTTGAAGATGTAATTCGCCTGGATTTGCAGTATCAAAAAAATTGGAGTTTGATGTACGATTTAAAGCTAATTTTCAAAACTATAGCTATGCTGTTTAACAGAAACAGTGGTGCTGTTTAGCTAACTACCTTTATTCACAATTTTTTGGTAACTCCCAATCACGATAATTCTTAAATACACCCAAGCCCATTTTAGGCTTGGGTAAATTTTAGGTTTACCTACAGCACCACGCAAATGTCATCCTCTGCTTAACAAGTAAAAAGTAAAAAGTGAATCTCCACGTAAATAGCAATATGCTGGCATGAATTGTAAGAAGATGTTTTTGACATAAACAATGTTAATATCCCTGGTTTTAAAACCTAAATCTAGGAACACTGAGCCTTCAAAAAAGGAGAAAAAACAAAAAATATTGTTGATCAAAAAATATTTTTTAAATAAAAATATGCATTTTATCACTCAAATGTTACTGTAATATTTGAGAGTTTAATTTTTTATATATATGCCGGCTATCATTAGTATCTTTAATAATAAAGGTGGAGTGGGTAAAACCACTTATATGTTCCATATAGCCCACCTTCTTGAGCAGTCTAATAAAACCGTACTTATGGTTGATTGTGATAGCCAATGCAATCTAACAGCTTATGCACTTCCTGAAAGCAATATAGAACGAGCATGGAGCGAGCGTGGAAATAGCATTTGGCGAGCAATTGAGCCAGTTTATAGATCAATTGGAGATATTCGGCAACGTGGGCCATCTCAAATAAGTCCAAACAACTATCCAAATCTTTACCTAGTTCCTGGCGATTTGCTTCTAAGTAACTATGAAGACCTTTTGGGTGATACATGGAACAGTGGAAAAGGTGGTAGTGAATCTAGTTTAAGAGTTCAGTCAGCTATTTATCGTTATATTAATTGGGCTGCAAACCGTGTTCAGGCGGATGTTATTATGGTTGATCTTGGTCCTAATCTAGGTGCCCTCAATCGTGCTGTACTGGGGGCTAGTGATTATTTCATAATTCCTATCTCTCCTGATCTATTCTCTATTAGAGGCACAGAAAATCTAGGTTTTAAACTCGAAGCATGGCGTCAAGGTTGGGAACAATGTAATCATGCATGGAAAGA
The DNA here is from genome assembly GCF_036919615.1 of Nostoc sp. Lineage (GTDB taxonomy): Bacteria > Cyanobacteriota > Cyanobacteriia > Cyanobacteriales > Nostocaceae > Nostoc. The sequence goes on from NZ_JBALCN010000059.1 coordinate 26,474, forward strand.
TGAAAGTTTAGCTCTACCGCACGGATGCCCAACATTTTTAGGCTATGTGATGCAACAGCACAATATCCGCGAAGATTCTGAAGAAAAAATGACAAAAGGCTGGCAGATATTTGGAAATCGCATCGAGTCAGCAATTCAAGAAAATATTGTCAACAGATTAGCAAAATTGCAGCAAGTTCACTACTGGCCTGATAAAACTTTTAATCTAGGAAAAATTCCTAATCTTCATAGTCTAATTCCTTATTCATTAGAAGCAAAAAAACCAGTTTTTGATTGTACCAGTGCAGATGGTCTGCGTGGGGCACACATTAGTAGAGCTAGAGACTCAGTTGAATATTTTGAGCCAATAGCACAAAGACTTTTGACTGTGATTAACAGGATCTAAAAATACTTTCAAACTCCTTTTTAGCTTCAGGCAAAGGCGCAAAGAAAAACTCTGCGCCTCTGCATAAACTTAACCCACCGCCTTCTGAACACCAACTACTTCAATCGGCTGCACCTCTGGCAACAAACGCTTCATGCCTTGCTTAACAAACCCTTGCAGAAAACCAATCTGCTGATTTTGCCCAAACACCTTTTGCAATGTTTGCCGCAAATTCTCTAAATTCAAACTAGTCCCAGAATCTATCGCTATTTCCTGCTGTTGGAAATACTCAACTAGACTTAACCCAGCTACCCTAGTCAGATAAGCTGCACTTACTCCCTGCACCACACCACCAGCAATAAAGGTAACGGCATTACTTTTAAGAACAGTACTAATAGCCTTTGTAGAAAGTTCAACTAAACCCAGTTTCAGCATTAAACTTCCCATTGTTCCAGCTATGGTTTGTGCCTGTTCCAGGGAAAATTTCTGCTGATAGATATTACCCAAATCCATTACCATCTGAGCATTAATTGCCGCAGTCGCTAGGATGTCAAAGGCTGGAACTGGGTTAGCAAAGGCAGCAGCGGCAGCTATCCACTGATATTGTTCAATAATTGGGGTGGCGCGATCACGTCTAGTTCCATTCAGCCAGTTTTTCGCCTCAGCTTTCAACAACCCGGCTTTCCTCATGGTAGTTACCCAAACCAACCGTTGTCCTTGCTGTGCCAAAACTTCATCCAACTGCTGCGTCAACTGCTGGATATTTGGTGCTGGTTGTTCCATCCACTCTTGCACAGAACCATCAGCCTCATGCTTTCGGACTTTGATGGCAATGGGAGAGGCGGCAGTTGCAACTACATTTTCCTGCATCCGCTGTTTCAATTGACTAAAGATGCTGGCGCTTTCATCAGTTAAATACTGGTCTTGTTTGTTGAAAACCAGGATTGTGGGCTGATTTGCTGCTTTTAGCTGCTGTAAGGTTTGAAATTCTGAGTCTGTCAAATCACCATTTGTCAGGAACAGAACAAAATCAGATTTTGCTACTTCTGCCAAAATAGCTGCATCAGAATTGTCACTCGTCTCTCTAAATAAAGGTGCTGTTTCTTCTAAAGACACAAAATTTCGTGTCTCGACATTTTGCTTTAGCACTTGAATTAAAGTGCTTTTACCCACGGATTTACCGCCAGTCACAGCCACTTTAATTTCTTGCCTGTCTAATTCCAACAACAATTGGGCAATTTGGTCTCTGAGTGTCTCTAAGGCTGTATGGTTTTCTGCTTCTTGTGCCAGTTGGTTAATTACAGTTTCAGCAATAGAAATCGCATTTTCCACAGTCGCCCGATCCACCAGCATACTATCTAGCTGCGCTAAACTGTCTTTCGGGCGATTTTGCTGGAATAACCACAAACCACCGCCTACAGCTAAGGCACTCAATAAACCAAACTCACCCACTTGCACTATAGAATCGTGCCAACTTTGTAACATCCACAGGGAGAAGGACAGTCCCAATCCTCCCACTAAAATTGGTCGCTGCAACTTCACAACCATGATTCTCCGCACTTTTTGGATGGCTATTTCTTCCAGAATAGATCAAAATAAAACAAAACCCTCCAATCTTTAATGATTGTAGGGTTTTGTTTTATCTTTTATTTGGTGGCGGGAAGTGGATTTGAACCACTGACCTTCGGGTTATGAGCCCGACGAGCTACCAGGCTGCTCTATCCCGCGTCGCTCTTGACTTTTATAGCATAACCTATAGTCAAGAGTTTGGCAACTACAAAAATGATAATTCTCCAATTACTTCTAAACGCTTGTATTTTCCCAAGGTGACAAACTTTTCTGAGAGGCTTTCGGCGGCGCTGGGACTAATCCAACCCATTTGCTGGAGTAAGTGAATAGCAACTGCATGTTTTGCCCGTTTTGTCCCATCCATAACTTTGATTGCCAATCCCATGCCCTCACCGAGTCTACCAATGCACTGCACTCCTTCAGCACCAGCTTTGCTGACCAGTTCCCCTGGAGTTAAACGCATTAGTTCGGTATCAAATTCTCCATCTCCTGCTACCATAGCGGGGTGATGAGTCATTGCCCGGACGATGCGCTCCAGATCCAAATTGGTACTAGAGGCTAGCAACGCATACAAAGACGCCATATGACCGAGTTGCATCAGATAAGTTGGTGCGCCACAGTCATCATGAGCGCTGATAAATTCTTCAGCTGGCATTCGCAGCAACTCTGCTACTTTGCCCAAAATCAACTGCTGTATTGGGTGCTTGCGATCCAAGTAGTTATTCAAAGGCCAATGGCGCTGCTGACAAACGGCTAACATACCTGCATGTTTACCAGAGCAATTGTACTCCAGAGGACTGTGCTTACCTTCAGGAATTGGACACTGGAGTATAGTCGGGTCAAGATCAGCCCGCCAAAGGATGTTAAATACCTGTCTGACTTGCTCTATTGTTCCTTTGTGGGAACTTGTGATAATTGCTAAGTCGCGATCGCTGAGGTCATAGCGTTCCAGTGTACCTGTGGTGGTGACTGCGAGTGCCTGAAATGGTTTGAAGGCTGAACGGATAAATGCAGCAGTTTCAGAATTTCCAGCAACGGTTAGAACCCGTCCTCGTTCGTCGCATACAACAGCTTGGACTATATGCCTAGATTCAATAATACCTTCCCGCAGCAACCGGACTTCCAGTGCTGTGGCTTGAGTTCGTTTTCCCATTGTCATGGGTTTATATTTATTACCTTTTTTTAGTTAGGAGTTAGGAGCGGAGCCGGAGGCGCTCCGCCTCCGGTTAAGAGTTATGAATTATTAACTAATCACTCCTAACTCCTGACTCCCAACTTTTAAAACAAATGCCAAACTATAGTACCAATAAGATACATTCCCGCCAAGCCAGCAAAGGTAAATTGCAACCGCCGCAGAATGGGTTTGATTTCGTATGCAACAATCAAGCGATCGCGGTTGAGGACTTCCTGTGGTTTCGTCCAAGTTTGGCCGTCGTACCAACCGGACTCTTCATAAAAGACTGTGGGGCTGCAAAGGCGATCGCACACGTAGAACCAGCCTAAGTACAACCTTACCAGTGCCAGCACTACCCCAACACTCGCTCCTACTGCACCACAGAGGATAAAATGTGCAATATACTTGTGAGGAGGAAAACTTGTCGCAGCTACAGGCCCTGCTAAGAGCCAAGATAAACCCCAAATCCAAACAATTTTCGTGATATATTCGCGCCAATCTAAAGTGCTATCACGAAATAGCCAGGAAGTTTTTAACTCTTCGTATTCATTGAGCGGTTGTTGGTCTGTAGGAACTGGGCAATTTGAAACCGAAGACCTAATCATGTTGGCTTACCCTCACCCTCATCAGATTCTGGAAGGGAAATACGCTCTGCATGAATCCAGAACGCTTCTAAATTATAAAACTCCCGTTCCTTGGGCATCATGATATGAACGATCACATCACCGTAGTCTTGTAGTACCCAACTACCCTCGACTTTTCCTTCTGTCCTTATGGGACGCCGTTGCAACTCAGTTTCGACTTTTCCTTCAATTGCTTGAGCGATCGCCCTTACTTGTACCCTAGAATAGCCAGTCATCATCACAAAGTAATCTGCTAAATAAGATACCTCTGCTACTTTAAGCAATAAAATCTCACCCGCTTTGCGATCTGATGCAGCTGCTGTGATCGTTGCAGCTAATTTTCCGCTCGCTTCTTCGGTTTGGGCGTGGTTCTTTCCCACACTCTTCGTCAGTGGGACAGATTGTAATGGGAAATTTCCTTGGAAATAATCAGTCATTAAACCTCAGGTGCTTTCTTTCTTTTGAAACAATTGTTTACATTTACTTACAAACAACAAACAATTGATCTGAAAATGTGTCAATAGGTTTTTTTGAATACTAACAAAAAACAAGTGTCTATGGGGGCTAGTTTGATAATTGACTGTTTAGATTTCAACACCAGTAATCAGCAGTTGCGGATGGCTATTGTGCAGCAAGAAATCAACCAATAGCTTTCAAGCAAGAATTTCTGGCGAAAATAATCGCAGATTAATCAAACAGCCTAACATGTATTGCTAGTGCAAGCAGGCATGAGGCACCAGCAAACAAAGCATGTAAATTAAGATTTTGTTACCTTTTTCAACTGGATATTTATTTGCGTCATGCTGTACTAATAATTTGCAGGTAACGCCACATCTATGTTTTAGGCTATCTACTAAAAACTACAACACAGCATATTCATGCCTGGTCTATCAAAAGTGTTTTTATACAAGCGTACTAAATAATATTATGGGATACTAAAGTACCCTTTTTGTACGGATAAAAAATTGGTGTTCCCACAGATTGAAGTGAAGCTGTGAGATTTTTGGTTCAACAACGCACCTGAAAACTCACTTGTCTATTGCTCAATACGCTTGGGTTAAGCCTTTTTTTCTCCTCCTGCCTCCCTGCGTTCGCGTACCATCTCCAACAGGAGAAGTTCTGATCCGACGATAGCGCAACCTCAACTTTTGGAGAGGCTGCACCACCGAGTCCACGAGTGTTGGAAGCCTCTGGTAGAGACGCTCCGCCAACGGCTCAGACTTCTCTGTGCCTACCTCAACAGATATATTTCCTTAACCAAGCGTATTGGTCTATTGCTGTATCTTTTCAAGTATAATTAAGTACCCTAAAATTTGTTATTATTTAGATAGTGAGTTTAGAATTGCGACTTTCACAAGTCTAATCGCACTGAAGGCGCGGATATGTAATCTAACTCTACTGCCGGAGATTAAACTTCTTGTTTTGTAACTCTTGTGGACTGAATTGCTCCACGATCTGCCGTCAATGAGTAACACAACGACTCATACTGATTTAAAGCTTGCTCAAAAGCATAGTGTTCAACCGCATATTGGCGACTTTTATAACCCAGAGTTTTGACTTTTTCGGGGTTTTGGTACAAATCTAAAATTGCGATCGCTAAAGCTTGGGGATCTTCTGAAGGAACTATAACTCCGCCGCCACTTTGCCTGATAGCTTTTGCTGCTGTACCATTGTCAGGGACAGAGGCAATTAAGGCTGCTCCACTGGCAAGTAGCACTTGAATTTTTGACGGCATATTGAAGGATATAACATTTTTCTTTTGCACTACCAAGCCAACATCGGCAGCTGCCAACATTTGTGGCAAAGATTTGCGGGGTTGAAATGGCAGTAGCAAAACATTATCTGCACCGCAGTCTAGACATTCCTGTTGCAATCGCTGTAAACCTTTTGCCTCTCCAACGATGACAAAAACAATATCTGGGATATGGCGCAACTCAGAAGCAGCTTTGACAACGCTTTCTAAACCTTGGGTTAGGGCAATATTACCAGAATACAGTACTACAAATTTGCCATTCAGATTATGTGCTGCGCGGAAAGGGTTATTTTCTTTAGGCAAAGGGCGGATAAAATTTACATCAACCCAGTTAGGAATTTGCACAATTTTGTCAGCTTCTACGCCCTTAGATCGCAAATTCTCCACAAACCCATCGGCGATGACGCTAATTTTACTGGCAGTATGGTAAGCAAATTTTTCCAATAATGTAAATAATTGGATGAGCAATTTATTTTTTAATAGACCGACGTGGATGGCTGCTTCTGGTAATATATCTTGTAGATTTAAGATCACAGGACAAGCGCGTAACCATCCTAAAAGAGCAACTGGTACACAGCTTGGCAAGGATGGCGATGTTGAGAGAATAACATCTGGACGCCAACCGATTAGGGCGGGCACAAAACTAGTGACAACGAAACTAGCATCTAGTAATACCCGATCTAATAGGTTGGGTTGTGGACGAATCCAAACGTAACTGCGTTGAATTTGAACGCCATTTTTGTATTCGTTGAGATACCACTTGCCCCGATATTCCTGGTAAATTTGACGCTCAGGGTAATTGGGCATAGCGGTGACTACGCGCACTTGATGCCCACGCTTCACTAGTCCCTCTGCTAATTCAGTCATCAGTGGGGCAATGCCAATTGGCTCTGGATAGTAGTTGTAGGAGTAAATTAAAATCCGCATAGAAAATTAGTCCGAAGTACCCCGGTTTTTAATGACAAATATTTGTCTTAAATATGATTTGGAGCTTGGAAACTCCTATATTTAATTGTGGCTTCAGACTCCTTTTCTGTCAGGGATTTTCCTTAAAGATTGAGTAAACTTTGATATGAAATACTTAGAGGAACTGTGAATTTTTTTGACTATTTAGGCAATTTTCAAATTGTTCATTTTTGATTGGTACGTAAGTATAAATCCTAAATCTTCTGATATTAATTAAGACTGTTTCACAATACTAGTACGCCACAGCGTAAATAGAGCAACCATTTAAAATCCCTAAAAAGCCCATTCCATAATACTTTTGACTTTTAACTTCCGCCTTGCGGTACTAGTTATTGAATGAGCGATCGCCCTTGTATTTTCTCCTTTTTTGCTGGTTCAGGATTCCTAGATTTAGGTTTTGAAACCAGCGGTTTTAATATTGTTTACGTCAATGAAATTTTTTCACCATTTATGGCAGCATACCGCTATTCACGGCAGGTTCTGAATCTACCGTTGCCAGAATACGGGTATTATGACGGAGAAGCAGGAGACGTTACCCAACTTCTCGAAGGTTTACAAACACAACACCTGCGGGAGTTAGTACAAGACTGCCGCAAATCTAATAATATTGTCGGCTTCATTGGTGGGCCTCCCTGTCCTGATTTTTCTATTGGCGGGAAAAATAGAGGACGTTTAGGAGATAATGGCAAGCTTTCCGCTTCTTACGTTGAATTAATTTGCCGCAATCTTCCAGATTTCTTTTTATTTGAGAACGTTAAGGGGTTATGGAGAACGACAAAGCACCGTTTATTTTTTGAATCACTCAAGCAACAATTACTGGAAGCAGGCTATATATTAACAGAGCGGTTAATTAATGCTATCGAATATGGTGTACCCCAGGATAGAGAAAGAATTATTCTCATTGGTTTCCAAAATAATTTTATCAAGGATATAGGAATAAAAGTCGGTAGTGAAAAGTTACTAGCTGAAGAGATTTTTCCTTGGAACAATCACATTTTATATCCTCAAAAAAGTGTTTTTGCTTATCCTTGGCGTAAGTGTGAACCATTCCAAGAAAATTCCATAATGCCTTGTCCTGATGGCATCCCTCAAGAACTCACCGTAGAATACTGGTTTAGAAAAAATAATGTGCTGAAGCATCCCAATGCTGAAAACTGTTTTCAACCAAGGGCAGGTATCACAAGATTTGCTGCTATTGATGAAGGAGATGATTCTAAAAAGTCTTTCAAGCGTCTGCATAGATGGCGTTACTCTCCGACAGCTTGCTATGGAAATAATGAAGTACATTTGCATCCCTATAAAATCCGGCGAATATCTGTGGCAGAAGCTTTAGCCATACAATCTTTGCCTGCAAATTTTGTCCTTCCAGAAAATATGTCACTCACGAATATGTTTAAGACTATTGGTAATGGCTTACCATACTTGGCATCGAAGGCGTTAGCTAAAACTATTATTAACTTCTTAGGAACTGGCGTGACAAATGCTGTTGATATTCCTTACTTTACTATTGCCTAATGTCAACTTAAATACTTATAATAATTCTGCAACATCTGCAAAGCCGACATCCAAGAGAAGTCAGCAGCTTGTTTTCAGGATAAACTCGTAATAAATATGGTTTAATATACATATAAGAAATGTTTTAATTTTTTATAAAGTTTAATAATCAATCACTGGCAGAAGACACGATGGCAGCAGACTATCCGGATATTGATATTGCGCCATTTATCGATCACGCCCTGTTAACGCCAACGGCTACTCCAGAGCAGGTTGAGCAGTGGTGTGAAGAAGCATACAGATTCAATTTTGCGGCGGTTTGCTTGTACCCCGCCTACGTCAAACAAGCAGTCGAACTCCTCCACGGCAAGAACCCGAAAGTCTGTACGGTGATTGGCTTTCCTGCTGGTGCAACGACTTCAGCAGTGAAACTGTATGAGGCTCAAGAAGCGGCGGATAGTGGGGCCACTGAGTTGGATGTAGTAATGAATTTGGGCTGGTTGAAAGCTGGAAAAACTGAAGAAGCTCACCGGGAAATTGCCGAAATTTGTGAAGAGACTGGGCAAACTGTCAAGGTAATTTTGGAAACCAACCTGTTAACAGATGCGGAGAAAAAAATAGCTGCTGAAATAGCTATGGAGGCAGGAGCGGCATTCTTAAAAACTAGTACAGGTTGGAATGGTGGTGCAACAGTGGCAGATGTGCGACTTTTGCAGGAATTGGCAAAAGAAAAGGTGGGAATTAAAGCTGCGGGTGGTATCCGCACTATCAATCAAGCCCTAGACTTAATCGTAGCGGGTGCTACTAGATTAGGCACATCTCGTGGTATCGATTTGATCCGCCAGCGCGATAACCTGGGAAAGGGTGAATAGTCATTTGTTTCTCGTCCTACCCTGCGAGAAACTGCGGGCGTATCTATGTCATTTGTCCCCGTTCGCGCAGCGTCTCCCTTAGGAAAAGTTCTGATGCCTGTATTTAAAAGTGACGCTCCTGCGGACGCTCGTTCCGACGCTCTCTACGAGACGCTGCGCGAACGATTACTCGCTAACGCTGCGCTAACAGCTCGGCAAAAGCCGCCGCTCCATGCCAGAAGATTCCGACGCAAGGCAACATCTTCGTCCCCTCAACTCTTGGAACCCGCGCACAGAAGTGGCTCAGGAATGCACTGGCTCGACTTTTCGCTGGGTTGGGCTATGCCAACGAGTCAGACGCTACGCACAGTAGCTCTAAGCGAACGCAAGCAAGAGCGTTTCCTTGGCGCAGCCTCTGGTAGAGAAGAGTTGCCATGCCGTTGGCGCAGCCTCTCCAAGAGTTGGCTTTACACTTTGCTATCGAGCATTGGAAGCCTCCGCTCAGACTTCTCTTTTTGTCCTAACCTAATGACTAATGAGTAGAACCTACAAAGCAACCGGAATTAATCTTAAAACCCAGGTGCTGGGAGAATCAGATAAAATAGTGACGATTTTAACACGGGAGTTCGGTCTGATTCGAGCAGTGGCTCCAGGGGCACGTAAGCACAACTCTAGCCTGGGCGGGAGGAGTGGTATGTTTGTTGTGAATGAACTATTGATTGCAAAAGGGCGATCGCTTGATAAAATTACTCAAGCACAGACGTTAAAAACTTATCCTGGTTTAGCTAAAGATTTGGGAAAATTGGCTGCTAGTCAGTATTTAGCAGAAATAGTCCTGTGTCAAGCTTTGAGCGAACAACCCCAAGAAGAACTTTATGAGTTGTTCAATGAACATCTCCATAGGTTGGAGGCGTTGTCTAGTGCAAATGCATCTGGTGTTTTGGCTCATCTGGCTCATGGGGTGTTTCACCTTTTAGCCTTAGCAGGAGTAACGCCGCAAGTGCAAATCTGCTGCCTATCTGGGCGTCCCCTTAAGCCAGACTTTACAGACCCCAACTGGCAGGTAGGATTTAGCATCCCTGCGGGTGGAACAGTTTGCTTAGAAGCTTGGAAACGTTTGCGAACAGAGGGAGACAGGGAGAGGGGGATACAAAGAAATTCATCTTTTTCTTCATCATCCAATTACCCTATTATCCCATCATCTCCAAAACCTGGCTCCCAAACAGTTGTTGTGCATCGGCAAGAAATACCTATGATTTCTTGCCGTCCGGGTGCTATAGAATTGGCTCTGCTCCAACATCTGTCACAACCAGAGATAATGCAAATTGATGGTGCTAGAGATCATGACTGGTTATCTGTTGAGCAGATTTTGCGCCAGTATGCTCAGTATCAATTAGGTCGCCCTATTCGCTCTGCTACCTTGATCGACTCTTATTTTGCTGCTAACCATGATGCAACCGTCTGATTTGGATAAAAAAATCCTGCCTTTGTCACCAAGCCTCGTCAAAAAACAGAATAAGGCATTAGATCCTACAGTCAAGAATCACTTGAGTACCGTTTCCAAGTGTACACCTAGTCAAATCAATAGCCAAGAAATGTCCCCAAAAGACGTTTCTAAAGACGATCAAAGTTTGACAAAGGAGATCCCAAAAACTGATGTTCCAAGTCAATCAGAAACACAATCTGAGGACAAATTAACCACTGCGGAGGTAGATAGCAACGGTGCTTCCAATGGTCAGAGTTTGCCAGCAGTTTCTCCCCCAGAAAAAGAACCACCGAAATTAGATGGATCTGGTTCAGGTTCAGAAGCTGTTTCAGGAAATGTCAAACAGAAGGGGTTTTTGCCCGTATTAAAAAACCCTAATTTCCTTGCTCTTTGGGGTGGTCAAGTTTTCTCCCAACTAGCAGATAAAGTTTATTTGGTGCTGATGATTGCTTTGATTAATACTCAGTTTCAGGCTGGTAATCAAAGTATTAGTGGTTGGGTATCAGCCTTGATGATGGCTTTTACTATTCCAGCAGTATTGTTTGGTTCCGTTGCTGGTGTGTTTGTTGATCGCTGGTCGAAAAAGGCTGTGCTGGTAGCAACGAATATTTGGCGCGGCATCTTGGTTTTGTCAATTCCCTTCCTGCTGTGGTTGACTCATGATTGGAAACCTATAGGAATGTTGCCAGTGGGTTTTTTGATCATCCTGGGTGTGACTTTTTTAGTTTCCACACTGACGCAATTTTTTGCACCGGCAGAACAGGCGGCAATTCCCTTAATAGTAGAAGAACAGCATTTGCTCTCGGCAAATTCGCTTTACACGACAACGATGATGACATCAGTGATTGTTGGGTTTGCTGTTGGGGAACCGTTGTTAGCGATCGCCGATGGACTTTGGCTGCAAATTGGTGGTAGTGGTAGTTTGGGCAAAGAATTTTTAGTAGGTGGTAGTTATGCGATCGCTGGACTAATTTTATTCCTCCTGGCAACTAACGAAAAACACCACGACCCCGATACAGAATTCCCTCACGTATTCTCTGACTTGCGGGATGGTTTTGCCTACCTCAAAGCAAATCAGCGCGTCCGCAATGCTTTGCTTCAGCTAATTATCTTGTTTTCTGTCTTTGCAGCACTAACTGTTCTAGCCGTTCGTATGGCAGAAATAATTCCCAACATGAAAGCCTCCCAGTTCGGCTTTTTACTAGCAGCCGGAGGTGTTGGTATCGCTGCTGGAGCAACAATTCTCGGTCAATTTGGTCAACGTTTCTCCTATACCCAACTAAGTCTATATGGTTGTATGGGCATGGCAGCATCCTTGATTGGTCTATCAGTATTTACAACTCAACTGTGGCTGATCCTCCTGTTGGTGGCACTATTAGGTATCTTTGGGGCGCTAGTCGGTATTCCCATGCAAACAGCGATTCAAACAGAAACACCTCCAGAAATGCGTGGTAAAGTCTTTGGCTTGCAAAACAATGTAATTAATATTGCCCTCTCCTTACCTTTGGCATTAGCAGGTGTAGCAGAAACCTTTCTGGGATTACAGGTTGTGTTTTTGGGATTAGCAGTGATCGTCTTTTCAGGAGGTATATTAACCTGGTATAACTCACATAAGTAGTTATCAGCTAACAGGAGTAATTATTCATGACCTTGAAGTAATTACTAATTTCATTAAAGCTTTTGTGTTCATGGTAAACTGTGGTCAGTGAAAATTTATCACATACTTGCCGGATATCAATCTGACATTAGTCAGAATAAGTTGTTTAAGTATCAGAAATTAACAACTTATAAATAGAATAAATAAAGCCATAAATCCACTGGTTTAATCAGCTTAAAATAGGCTTTTTAAACTCAAGTGTGATGGGAATCTGTAATAACTAAAAAAACCAGCAAGTATAGCTAGATAAAATAAAAATCACAAAGGACACATAAGTAATAGATCAAACTCGCTTTTCTTACAGTTAAATAAAGAATGCGTATAGCCTGGATTGGAAAAAAATCGCCCTTTTGCGGCAATGTCACCTACAGTCGAGAAATTACAAATGCCTTGCTAGATAGGGGACATCAAGTTAGCTTTCTTCACTTTGCTCAGGAAGAGTCTGAACCTGACAATTGGCCAAATCTTCGAGAGGTTTCCCTCCCTTTCATTTACAAGTCCCAGGTTTATACAATTCCCACTTTTAAAGCGACCAAACTTTTAACAGATTCGCTGCGGGAAATCAAGCCAGATGTAGTCCATGCTTCCTTGACCCTATCTCCTCTAGACTTTTTTCTACCGGAAATCTGTGAGGAACTGAGGTTGCCCCTAATTGCCACTTTTCATACACCGTTTGCTGGCAAGGGGGCAAAGCTGATATCGGGAACACAACTTTTGGCTTATCAGCTCTACGCACCTTTTTTAGTTAACTACGATCGCGTGATTGTATTTTCCCAAATTCAGCGAGAATTATTGGCAGGGATGGGCGTGCGGGAAGAAAATATTGCCGTAATTCCCAACGGTGTTAATACCACCAAGTATTCTCCAGGACTTTCTAAAATCAAAGCAGAATTTAAAGCCGAACGCTTGTTTGTCTATCAGGGTCGAATAGCGCCAGAGAAAAATGTCGAAGCCCTCCTCCGGGCTTGGAGGCAGTCTGCAATGGGGCTTGGTAGTAAGTTGCTAATTGTTGGCGACGGGCCTTTAAAGTCTTCCTTAGAGCAGTTTTATGGTTCAGAGTACGGCATTATCTGGTTGGGATTTGTCGCTGATGAAGACCGACGCATCGAAATATTGCGGGGCGCAGATGTATTTGTTTTGCCTTCATTAGTAGAGGGTTTGTCCCTATCTCTGTTAGAAGGAATGGCATGTGGGTTGGCTTGTTTAGCAACAGACGTGGGTGCAGATGGAGAAGTATTGGAAAAGGGCGCAGGTGTAGTTATTAGTACCAAAACAGCGCGAACGCAATTGAGAACCCTCTTGCCAGTGTTGCAAGACCATCCAGAGTTAACAACCTTACTAGGGCAAAAAGCCAGACAGCGTGTATTAGACCGCTATACCCTGAGTAAGAATATTACTCTACTGGAAGAACTTTATAAGGAAGTTTTAGCACAGCGACCTCTACCACTAAGTCGCAGAGCGTAGAAAAAGTAAAAAGTGCGATGCCTACGGCGGGCTGCGCCTACCCATTTTTCCGCTCATCACTGTTGCGTAGACGCACGAAGTTCGGCTTCTCGCAGAGTACAGCTTGTCTTGACAAAAAACGCTGTTTTTTGTTTCTTTCTCGTCAGCCTATTTCGTGATATCGTTCTATCTTAGATTAGTTCTCGTCATGAGAACTAACTCTCAGTGAAGATGAATTATGAGAAATGCACGTTATCAGCTACCGAAGTTTAAGAAAATATACCGAAAGCCACGCTGATTGCCGTGAGGCTCTTGATAACTGGTATAAAGTTGCGAACAAGGCAGATTGGTCTAATTTGGTTGAGGTACAATTAGTTTTTCTGAAAGCAGAAGCGGTTGGTAATTTTACTATCTTCAACATTAAGGGTAATAAATATCGCTTAATTGTGAGTATAGATTATGAAAAGCAATTGATTTATATCAAAAATATCTTTACCCATGCTGAATTTGATAAGGAGGAATGGAAAAATGACCCTTACTTTTAATTCAGATAAATATAAAGAGTTATTATCTCATTATCAGCCAAAACTGATTAGGAATGAAGAAGAGAATGAAAAAGCTTTAGCTGTTGTAGAAGAATTGATGCACCGCCCTAACCGTAGCCCTGAAGAAGATGAACTTTATGAATTGCTAATTATTTTGATTGAAAAATTTGAACAGGAATACTATTTGCCTGGAAAGGCATCTCAGCCTCATTCTATATTACTTTTTTTGATGGAGCAAAGGAATATTAAACAGTCTGATTTGGTGCGTGTTATTGGTTCTAAAGGGGTTGTTTCAGAAGTGGTTAATGGCAAGCGAGAAATCAGCAAAGCTCAAGCTAAGGCTTTGGGAGAATTTTTTCGGGTTGACTGTGGTTTGTTTATTTGATAGTAAATCCAAAAAAAGTGAATTATTTTGGGGTACGGTTAGCGATATCCATTCGTTGCACTATCTTCATGCTTCATGCAAAGTTGATGATGATTACTGAGATAAAGTTATACTACCATCGTTGAAGCTAAAGAAAGCTAGAACTTAAAGTACCCTTTATATTTTATATTAGATAAAAAAAGACAAGAAGAAATTGCTAAAGAAGGAAATATAGATGCTATTTCTAACCTAATTGCTGAAAAAGTTACTAACAATAATGTAACAGTAGAAGCTTAAATACAATATGGTGTAACTCTTTGGCTAAAATTATACTCCCCAACACTAGTAACATTTAGTAGAGAAATTTGGATTTCAGATATTATAGATTTATTAAATAAAATTCAGCCCAATAAAATAGTTTCTATTTATATTTTTTTAATGTCTCTGGCAGATAATAATAAACTAATAAAGGAAAGATATTTAACCCTACTAAGATGATAAAGCGGTAAAATAAAATATTCTTGCTTGTGTATCTTCAGCCCAAATTTTTGTATGCCTTGTAAATCTTTTTGATTATAAGTGATAATATTGATCAATTAATCTTTGAATTATCCACTAAAGACCATCCTAAACTGGTTGGCTGTTCATAAACCCGCTTTAGAGTATTTAAATCTCTGGCAGAAATAGGTGACGGGTTACGAACTTGAGAAAAATATAGTGCATCAGTTTGTAGCGGACTATGGCCCCAAATTCCCAAGGCATGACCGAATTCGTGGCGGGCAGCTGCAATGAGATACTCACCTGTTTGACTGGGACTTAACAAGATGGTGAAGCGGTGGGATAAAAGTTTGTTGCTAATGGATAACTCGTAAGTAGTTTGTGCCGATCGCGCCCGGGATATATTACTACCAGGGGAAATTTGTAGAGGTGGCGCTTTTCGCACAATCGTAATATCAGCAACTTCTGGCTGTTCGACTACTGTTAAAGGTAAATAAGTACTCCACTCCTGTACACCCTGCAAGACACTGTTAACCCATGCTTGAGCTTGTTTTTCGATAAGGGCTTTTGGTGGTTCTACGTAAACTCGAACAGGAAATTGTGACCAGACTAAATAACCTACTTGGGTTGTTGTGACTTGGGAAAAGTAGTCACCACTGTTAGTGCTATCTTGCCACTGTGCAAGTGTAGGCGGTAAGGGATGGGGTTTTGAGGAAGATGAGGTGGGGAGAGAGATTATTAAGTCTAAATATGCATGTTTTGGTATTATTGTAAACCCATAGCTCAACTGGAGATTTGTAAAAACGATTAACAGCCCTGTGCTAATAAATAAGGCAAGAGCTGTAATTAACCGCCGTGAAATTAAATTTATTAGGGTGTTAAGTATTGCGTATTGGGTTCTTCTCCCCATTGACTTTTGACTTTTGACTTTTGACTTCCTCAAAAAGACTGACCTATCCTTATTTAGGCAACCAACCAGCACTTAAAACTACTGTTAAACCGAGAAAAATTACTGTCAATGCCCAAGTAATTCGGTTTAAGGTGTTTTCTGCACTCTTGGTACTGCTAAATAGCTGGGCTTGTCCGCCAATGGCGCCAATGCCATCACCTTTGGGGCTATGCAGTAAAACCAAGATAATTAAACCAGTGGCGGAAAATGCCCAAATGCCTTGCACAATATTAGTAGCTGTCATGGTAGGAATCTCATTTATAAAAAGTTTCAAAAAAGAGGAGTCAGGGTTGGAAGTTAGAAGTTAGGAGTACAGACGCGATTAATCGCGTCTGTACAGGAGTTAGGAAAGGTTTAATTCATCACTCTTTACTATTAACTATTAACTCCTCACTATTAACTCCTAACTCTTTTACAGCCCTACTTGCACGGGGGTGCGAGTGCGTTGCAGCTCATATTCTGCTGTTTTCAGCAGTGATCGCCCTGTCATTTCTAGTGGCTGAGGCAGCTGTAAAATTTCTAGAATTGTGGGGGCGATGTCGGATAGCTTGCCATCGCTTCGCAGTTCGACATTTGTACCATATCCAGGGATTTTGACTTTCTCTCCTTCCACCAAGATCAACGGGACTGGGTTAGTGGTGTGGGCTGTCCAGGGATTACCCCCCTTATCTAGCATATACTCAGCGTTGCCGTGGTCGGCAGTAATAATTGTTGTACCGCCGGCTTTGATCACGCTCTCTAGTAGGCGTCCCAAACAGCGATCAACTGTTTCAACTGCTGTAATGGTAGCTTCGATTTGACCAGTATGCCCTACCATGTCTGGGTTGGCATAGTTAATCACAACTAGGGAATACGTACCCTTTTGAATCGCAGCGATTGCTACATCTGTAACTGCTGCTGCTGACATCGCTGGGGCGTGATCGTAAGTCGCTACCATTGGGCTGCTTACTAGTTCTCGGTCTTCTCCAACAAAAGGTTCTTCCAAACCGCCATTAAAGAAATAGGTGACGTGGGCGTATTTTTCTGTTTCGGCAGTGCGGAACTGCTTCAGACTATGATTGGCTATCACTTCTCCCAGAATGTTACTGAGATTCTGAGGCTCAAAAGCTACAGCCACGGGTAAGTCTGAATCATACTGCGTAAAGGTGACAAAAGACAGCGGTGTGATTTGCTGTCTTTCAAAACCGTTAAACGTGGGACTGACCAAAGCTTGAGTCAGTTGTCTGGAGCGATCGGGGCGGAAGTTGAAAAATATCACCCCATCTCCTGGTTCTATTGCCCCTGGAGCAATTCGGATTGGGTTGACAAATTCGTCTTTTACACCATATACGTAAGATGCTTGCAAGATTTCCACAGCCTTGCGATTATCACCCACACCATCTTGGGTCATCACGTCGTAGGCGCGTTTGACCCGATCCCAGCGGTGATCGCGATCCATCGCGTAGTAGCGACCGCTGAGGGTGACTATGCGCCCAATTCCTGTACGGTCTATATAATCTTGCAGCAGTGTGATTGCTTTTACCCCGTCAGTTGGGGCGGTGTCACGACCATCGGTGATGGCGTGAATACAAACTTCTGGAATTCGCTGGTCTTTGGCTAAGTCAAGTAGTCCGAATAGATGGGTGATATGCGAATGTACCCCTCCCTCAGAACAAAGCCCGACTAGATGCAGTTTGCTATTCCGAGAACGAACTTCTTGGCAAATTTTGACGAGTGCTGGGTTGAAGGCAATAGAACCGTCTTCGACCGCATCAGAGATGCGTACAAGTTCTTGCGGTACCACTCGCCCAGCACCAATGTTCAAATGACCAACTTCTGAGTTGCCCATTTGACCCTCTGGCAACCCTACGGCTTTTCCTGATGTGTGGATGAGGGTATGCGGGTAAGCTGCCCATAAACTGTCCACGATTGGAGTTTTAGCAGCAACAATAGCGTTTCCTCGCTTTTCCTCGCAGTAGCCCCATCCGTCTAAAATGACTAGCACCACAGGAGCAACAGGTGCTTTGGTCATAGTAAAATTGCCCTTTACTTTTTGTAATACCCGAATGATACCATTGCTAATCCACGCCGCAAGAAGAGATATGCTTATTAAATTCTTTTATTAATTACTTTATAGTTTTCTTAGATTTTTCTTAAGCTTGTTAAATCTTGTGTATTTTATAATTTTTAAATTATTGATTAGTTCATGAGTAGCAATTGCTACTCATGAACTAGGGGAAATCATTTTTGTTTTGCAGTAGCTTTAGCAGTATACAAAAATGACCAAACCAAAAAAGAACATTTAATCATCTTCTAAAAGCTCTTTAGCAGTCTCATCCAGTCTCTTGTTTGCATTATCACAGAAGTTGAAAAACAGTTTGCTCACAACTCCAGAGGTAAGTCCAACAGCCGTTGTCGCTGCTGCCGATACATTTCCCAAGCAAACTGATACAGCAGTTACAACGCCAAGTATAGTAGTTGCTGTTGCTAGTACTGCAAGGCGGAAGTCACTCATTCAAAAGTCAAAAGTCAAAAGTATTATGGAATGGGCTTTTTAGGGTTTTTAAATGGTTGCTCTATTTACGCCGTGTTGTACTAGGCTAATAGCTAGGTTAAAACTTGCACTGGCTTGTGGAGAACGTTCTTGATACCAGTGTGCTGAAATATCTGTTGCTTTGTGATATCTCGAATGATACTACTACTAATCCACGCCGCAAGTGAGTTTTTGCTTATAAACTTTTTTTATTAAGGACTTGCAGTTTTTTGAAAGATTTTTTAAATTTTAGTAATTTTCCTGTGATGTTTTGGAAAACTAATAAGGAGTGATTACTTAGTAGTAGCACTTAAGCACTACTACTAAGGCATTATCCAATGCCTCATTTCCTTTTGGTAGAAGCTTTAGCAGCTTTCTTAGCAGCTTTCTCGGCAGCGATCGCAGCTAATTTTGCTTGTTCTTTTTCTTCGGCAATTTTCTGGAGATAGTAATGATAATCTCCTAAGTAAACGCGGAATTCGCCATCACGAATTTCGACGATTTTGTTAGCTACTTGAGAAATAAAATAGCGATCGTGAGAAACTACAATTGCCGTCCCATCATAATTTTTGAGCGCTTCTTCCAGCATTTCTTTAGCTGGAATATCTAGGTGGTTTGTCGGCTCATCTAAAATTAGTAAGTTCGCGGGACGTAAGAGCATTTTTGCCAATGCCAGACGAGCTTTTTCTCCTCCACTTAATGCCCCAACTGCTTTAAATACTGTGTCACCAGTAAATAAGAAGCGTCCCAAAAGCGTGCGGACTTCTTGATTATCCCAATCAGGAACTTCATCATGGATAGTTTCCATGACAGTTCTCTTTAAATCCAAGGCTTCAGCTTGATTTTGCTCAAAGTAACCGGGAATAACGTTGTGATCGCCTAATTGAACGCTACCTTCTGTGGGTTGTTCCATACCCATAATCACGCGCAAAAGGGTAGATTTACCAGCACCGTTGGGGCCAAGAAATGCAATGCGATCGCCTCTTTCAATTAGGAGATTCGTTCCCAAAAACAAAATCTTATCATCATAGATATGAGTTAAGTCTTTAATTTCTACTACCTCGCGTCCACTGCGAGGTGCAGGTGGAAAACGGAAGTGGAGAGTTCTGACTCCAGCAATGGGTGCTTCAATCCGCTCAATTTTGTCGAGTTGCTTTTCCCGGCTTTTTGCCTGGGTACTACGGGTAGCACTGGCGCGAAATCTATCAACAAAGGTTTGCTGTTTCTCTAATTCTTTCTGCTGGCGTTCGTAAGCACTAAGTTGTGCTGATTGACTTTCAGCTTTTTGTGATAAATATGCTGAGTAGTTACCAAGGTAGGTTGCAGAAACGCCACGTTCAGTTTCTACAATTTGAGTGCAGAGACGGTCAAGGAACTCCCGGTCATGGGAGACTATTACCATTGGAGTAATCAGCCCTTTGAGATAATTTTCCAACCACTCAATGGTTTCTAAATCTAGGTGGTTAGTCGGTTCATCCAGCAGCAATAAGTCGGGTTTTTGCAGCAGGATTTTACCTAAACTCATCCGCATCTGCCAACCACCACTGAAGGCACTGACAAGGCGATCGCCATCTTCTAGCCCAAACCCCATCTCTGGTAAGATTTTCCCGATGCGTGCATCTAAGTTGTAGCCATCCAAGGCTTCAAATTTACGCTGCAAGCGATCCAACTTGTCGATCAGTCGATCCAGTTCCTCTGGGGTAGCCGTTTCCATCTCTTGTGGCACATGTGCCAGAGATAACTGTACTTCGTTAGCTTCTTTGAAGACAGTCCAAAATTCTTCTCTAACCGTGCGGGTGGGGTCTACTTCAAACTCTTGGTTGAGGTAGGCTATATGTAAGCTATTAGGACGAATGATTTCGCCAGCGGTGGGTTCAATTTCCCCAGAGATGATTTTGAGTTGGGTGGATTTTCCCGCACCGTTGACACCGACTAAGCCAATGCGATCGCCTGGTTTTACTTCCCAGTTGATATCTTTGAGAACTTCGCCTGTGGGATAAATTTTACTTATATGTTCTAGTCGCAGCATTAAGTTTCTCTCAGGTAGGGAGTGGGTGGTTGAGGACGAAGTACTAACACCGCTTCTAATATTAACAAAAATTAACTATAAATTCGTCGTGAGCAAGTCCGGGGAACCGCAAACCAAATTTGGCTTGAGTCACGTATAAAACTTATCATATCCCTCTCAATGCTGACTTTGTGTTACTTGTCTGACTTCTTCGACACTGAAACCAAATGCCTCTGCCACTTGTTCCACAGTGACCCCTAATTTCAATAACATGGATATTAATTTTAATTTGGCCTACGCTGCCCTTCTTGCAAGGCGTCATGATAAAGTTTTGCGTTTTGGACTTGCTTTATAGTTAAACCTAACCCCTCCGCAACTTGCTCAATAGTTAACCTAAATCTAATAGACGAGGTACTGTTTGCAGTAAACCTTCCAAACGCCCTTCTTCAAATGCTTCTTGATAAACTTTTGTGTCTTTGAAACTTACAGTTCCTATGTTGTAGTCTACCAATTTCTCTACTCCTTGATCGGAAGAGTCCTACTACGCGGCTTGTCTGACTTCTTCGACACTCAAATCTAACGCCTCTGCTACTTGTTCTACAGTCAACCCTGCTACCAACATTGCTGGTACTGCTTTTAGTTTTCCTTGAACCTCACCTTGTTCAATGCCTTGTTCAATATCTTCCTGAAAGGCTTCCTGATAAAATCTGGTTTGCTTTAACTCGCTTAAGCTAAACATTGCATCTACCTCCTCTCGACTCATTGTGGGAAACTTATAAAACAAGATAATCTCTATAAATTGTAATAATTGCTGCTGTTTTCGTGGTGAGTTGATCTCTGACTTGGTTCTTTCTATCAACTCCCAAGCTTTAGCGATCGCTATGTCGTCGGTTGCAGTTACTAATTTAGCAGTTGCAATGCCAATTGGAAGCGATGCAGCTTCACCTAATTCATCCAAATAAATGCGCCTGACGCGCCACTTGTGAAAAACTCACGGTAATGTTTGATATCGCCTGTATCTACATTCCTATTTGGGTATAAAACCACAGCACCCCAGTCATTTGATGGTTGATTCTGACGTAGGTATAAACATATTTCTGTAATTAGCCGTGAATAAATTTCCCCATCAGCTTGAAATTGCACTTCAACAAAGTAAATCTGGTTTTCACTTCCTTGTGTAGGCAGAAATACACCATCGATTCTGAAGGCTGTTTGTTTGATTTCAACTGATGAAAATTTATAAAGGCTAGCTTCTTCTGGAGGATTACCAATAAGCTCAAAGAAGATATTCGGGGATTCTTGAAACAGCCGATAAAAGATGATGTCTGTTTTCACAATTTTATATCAATTTAAGATTTTGATTTGCTGTTCATGTGTTACTTTGTTCTTCAGAACCATCCCGCACTTCCAGCAAACGCTCTTTTGCCAGCCCTAATATACGTGATAGAGGTGCTAATAAACTATCATCAAATGCTTCTCCAGCATAAATATTATTCAGTTCAGTGGGAGATAATTTAAAGGTATCGCAGAATTTAGCAAACTCCTGATTACTTAAATCAAGTTCTTTTTGCCTATCATGAAGTAAAACAGCGATCGCTCTAGTTCCATGCCTCGGACGCTCACTAGTTTTTACATATTTTTCCATCAAATAATTGACTTTCCTGGTATCGCCACCGATTTTTTTAATTAAATCAGTACAAGCCATTTTTAGCGCTTTCTTTAAAACTTCTTCTTCGTTTAAAAACTTAATAACTTCAGTGGCATATTCTGGTTTAAAAAATCCCACCAAATCACCTTGATGATAAACTGGTATATAAGGATTATTTGTTTCAAGTTGCCAATCTAAAGGCTCATTGCGTAGCGACATAGATACCCCTTTAAATCATTTAAGATTTCACCATTTTAAAACCATTTCTTCCTTAACTGCCAGTAGTGATATTGGGAGTATCTCACTTTTGTAAAAATACCCTAGCCCCGGCGATTATAAATCACAGCTATACAAGACTTTACCCACCTCCGTGGGTTTAAACTTCCTGGAGTCCATGTAGGCGGACTTAGTTTGTGTAGCTGTTATGTATTTCTATCATAACCTTGAACTCAACCCAAATTAGCGATCGCCTTGCTCATTGGTAAGTGGCTAAAGGGTTGCCAGAGAAGGGGTTGATAGTGTTCTGAGGCTGTTGTTAGATATTCAACCATAATGGGCATACTGTAAATATCAAGTAATTAAGCATCGAAACAGGGTAAACAGTATGTTGACGATAACGTGGCAAGAAGAGATTGCATCCGTGAAACAAAATTTGAACAAGGAAATAAATAAAATTTCACGTAATTCTGATATTAATGTTCGTAATCATATTTATATAAATAACCTGAAATCAAAGTTAAAGCGGTTAGATGAAATAGAAAAAATTCTTAGTATAGATAAATATAAAATTGCTTTTATAGGTACTATTGGTCAAGGAAAAACAACGGCTATCTGCCATCTTTTTAACTTAACAAGTGACTTCACAGTTTCCAATAATAGTGGTAGGAAAAATGAGAATGAAACTGGGACCAAAGAGTTGCTGTCAACGGGAGCAGGTAGAACTACTATTTGTGAAGTGATTATCAAACCATCTGAAAAAACTTACATAGAGATAGAGCCTTATACAGTTGATGAAATGGAAAATATTATTTCGGAATTCTGTGAATATATTGCAAAAAAAGATAATCCTAAAACAGAGCAGAGAATAATTATTTCTAAAGAAGTTGAAAGAGCTATTAGGAATGTTATAGAAATGAAATCACGCTCGAAAACAATTTATGTTAGCAATAAACCAAAAAAAGAAACAATTGACGCAGCTAAGGAAAAATTTGATAAATTGGGATTAGATGAACTAAAAAAACTTGCGTTTAATAATGCAAAGCTTGAATCTAGAACTAGGAATAAAATTGAGTTTAATAATCAGAATAATGAGCAAGAGTGGATAAAAAATACCTTTGCTGCTATTAATGCTGCTGAGTTAAAAGAATTTGCTATTCCGAGAAAAATATATCTTTATGTGAGCCATGATATTTTATCTGGTTCAAATTTATCCCAGTTTGATTCAGTCATTGATACTAAAGGACTTGATGAAAACCCAATTCGTAAAGACTTGAAAAAATATATTGAAAATCAGGATACTATCTGTCTCTTTGTAACTCCTTTCGCTGCTGCACCGGAAGCTAATATTACTAAATTAATAGGTTATCACCTTACATCTAAATCCAAGGACTTTAATCATAGATTCGTAACTTTGGTATTGCCTCACAAAGATGAACCTGAAAAAGTTAATGAATGTGACGGAGATTATGATACAGGAATTCAAATCAAAATAGATGAAATTCAAGCTACATTCGAGAAGTTGAACTTAGATTTTTTGATAGAAAATATCTTATTTTATGATGCTTTGAGGTACTATCGTAATGATATCTATAGCGAAGAAAATATACAGGCAGATAAAGATGACTTTATCGAAGGTATAGCGGGTGTAGTAGAACGTAGACGAAATATTTTATTGGACGAAATAAAGAATATTCAAGAAAGTTTTACAAGAATAAAAAGCGGTAATGGTTTAACAGTATCAGAAATCGAAGCAATTGAAACTGCCATTAAAAAGATAAAAGATTTCGAGGATTTGAGTAAAAGAGTACAAAGTTTTCTTTATCAAGATAAAGGTCAACAAGATAAAGGTTTTGTTACTAAATATGTTGAACATTATCGTACCGTTTATCCAGCATGGAATACTAAACACGCTATTCATAGAAACTTTGGCTATTATGAGCCAAAGAATATAGATATATATTATGATATGAGGGTTTTTGCTGAGGGAATAAATGAAGATGAAATGTTGAAGAAGTTTACAAAACAACCAAAGCAGGTATTAGAAAATATCCTGAATGACCTGACATCGGCAAATGAATCTTTAAAGACATTTATCCCTGAATTAATTATACAGCTTAACTCATTGTATGACGATTTTATAAGTGAAGTAGGAAAACAGATTCAAGAGGAAGCTCAAAGCAAACTATCACCTCAAAGCGAAGATTCCAAATTCTGGGAGGCTCTAATTAATGAAAAAGGTAAAGTAAGACCTCCAGGTGAAACCTATACTGATAATGTATGTCAGACATTGAAAAGCGAACTTGAAAAGGGGCAAAGCTTAAATACATTTTTAGAGATTCAAGCAGGAAAGCATTGGAAAAAGTTAGTTATTAAACTATTAAGCTTTTTTGGAGAGAAGTAGACATATAAACTTCAAATTGCATAGTAAAGACAGAGGACGCCATCTGATTGCGTCCTTAAAATTCCTTTGTCACTAAATAAATCTTACTATCTATGAAAAGCTTAAGTGAAGAAATATCCATAACACTCAATATATACAAGAGAAACTATACAGAATATACAAAGTGTTTGATTAGAGGGAGGGAAATTTTTATTGATGGACGCCCAGAAGAAAAAGTTAGGCAATTATTTATCTACTTTTTGGTCAAAAGAAGTGGTTTGTTTCCAAATGAAATTGATATCAAAGTGGAATCTAACAATCATGATATAGAAGTATATAAAACTGTCAAAAATAAATATTTTAAACCATATCACCCTCCTCTGATGATTGTGGAAGTGAAGCGATAAGAAGAATACTTACAGAATCATGAGGAGCAGATTGAAAGATACCTAAAAAAATCTGGTTCAGAAATAGGTATTTTATATAATTATCATGAAATTATTGCATATGCTAAAAAAGACGCAGTATTTACGAGTAATTATCTCAATAGTCTTAAAGATATACCACCATTAATTTTACAAAATTCTAATAAGTTAGAGAAGGATATATTAGAATTTGAAAAAGCTGTAAACGGAAGTTTTGATAGTTTTATTTATCTTGTTAAGAAGTATGGTGAATATAAGCTGAATACAATAACTTTTAGACTAAAAGGTGAACAATTACCTGTATCAGGCACTTTCTTTGAGTCTCAAGAGCATCAGGTGAACTATCTTAAAAATGGTAAAAGACGGCAAAGCTTAAATTGCCAAGATTTTGAAAAGCTAATTTCTATCATTTATTGACAAATAAAACGTATCTCCAAATAACAAATGATCGTAAGAAAAATGATAGTAATTATCCTTCCCAGTCTTGACGAGTATCGCATAGAAAATTGTCTGCGATCGCATCATTAAATAAATACGGGCAATGCTCTGGAAAAGTTCGTAATCGTAAGTTAGTTTCTCTTGGCGTCAAATCGACTCCCGCTTCAATGTCAGCTAGTTTGATGATTTAATATTCAATCTTGAACAAATATTCAACTGGCCTTGGCTTCATCCCTAGACGCTTCAGCCACAGCCACCAATCTATCTGCCGCAGCTTGCACAATTTGAGCCACTTGGCCCAGAGGCATGTGCTGGATTTGTCTAAGAATCAGACTCAAATCTGAGGTTTCTGGAATTGGCTTTAGTTTGCTACGGCGGTTGTGCTTGTAGTTAGACTTTGCTGCGAAGAAATAATAATATCGAAGGTGCATCATGTTTGGCAAGCCACGCAAAACTAATCAATATCGCCGCAAGGGTGGAAATCTTATAGCCACTAATAAAATTAAACCAGAACAGTGGCACATTTCGGAGGCTGAAGCGAAAGAAGCCCTGAAAGCTAAAGGCTAAGATGTGAAGCAGATCAAGAAAATCCATCGCCTGAAGCATCAGGTGTGTATTTCCTACTGGGATGCAAAAGACAATATATGTAGCAGCTTTTTCAGCTATCGGATTTTTGCGCGTTGGCAAGAAGAAGCAGAAAAGCTAATTTATACTTGCCAAACCCTGAAGGAGTGGGCGAAGCTAAATTACGTCATGAAGTACGAATTTGCCTATTACCATTATCCCATTGAAATGGAAGATGCACTCCAGGCAATATTAGAAAACCACCTGTCTGTGTTAAAAGCAATAGCACAACAAATGGTTTTACAGGGTTTTTAGCAAAAATTAGTTAGCAGCAGAAGTGGCTAACTCCGCGAGGCGTTCCTGTTGGTCTAGAGATATACAAGATTGAATAAGTGTCTCTAAATCACCTTCCAAAACAGGGTTAAGGGAATAATTCTGACCTAACCGATGATCGGTAGCGCGGTTATCTTTATAATTGTAGGTGCGAATTTTTTCCGATCGCGATCCTGTACCAACCTGCGATCGCCGCATGGAAGTTACAGCTTCTTGTTGTTCGCTTAACTTGATGTCATACAACTTTGCCCGCAGAATTTGCATTGCCCGTTCTTTGTTTTGCAACTGGCTGCGTTCTTCTGTACAGAAAATGCGTATTCCCGTTGGTTTGTGCATCAAGTCAACGGCTGTTTCTACCTTGTTGACGTTTTGTCCACCAGCACCGCCAGAACGGGCTGTAGTCATTTCAATATCTTTTGGGTCAATATGAATTTCCACATCATCCACCTCTGGCATAATCGCCACGGTAGCTGTGGAAGTATGAACCCGTCCCCCAGATTCAGTTGCCGGCACGCGCTGCACACGATGCACTCCAGCTTCAAACTTTAACTGGCTGTAAACGTCATTACCTTTAATTTCTAGAATGACCTCTTTCCAGCCACCCACTTCTCCTCGAGATTCGCTCACTAAAGAAACTTTCCAACCTTGAGTCTGGGCATAGCGGGTGTACATCTGCATCAAATCGCCAGCCCAAATACTCGCTTCATCGCCACCAGTACCAGCGCGAATTTCCAACATGATATTCTTTTCATCATTGGGGTCGCGTGGTAGCAGTAAAACTTTCAAGCGAGACTCTAAATATTCTATTTTTTGTTCAAGTTCCTTTACTTCCAGTGCTGCCATTTCTTGCAACTCTGGGTCACTTGCAGATTCTTTGTAAACCTGACGCGCTCCGATTAAATCTTCTTGGGCTATTTTCCAAATTTCATAAGTATCAACTACCTCTTCCAAAGAAGAACGAGACTTAGCAATTTCTTGATACTCATCAGGGTTGCTAGCGGTATCGGGGTCACCAAGACGACGTGTTAACTCATTAAAGGTTTGTTCAACGGATTTTAGTTTGTCCAGTAAGTATGATTCAGCCATGACGAGTGCGATCGCTCCTTAAAAAAATAACAAATTGGCTCGAGCATATAAATGACAATCGACCCAGCTGATGCAGGGTCGTCGTTAACAGCAGAGCCAACCCGCTACTTTTTCTTTTGTTCGTCGCCAGATGTTTGAGTGCTGCTCATGCCGTACTTGCGGAGGAAACGCTCCACTCGACCCTCAGTGTCAATAATCTTCTGAGTGCCAGTATAGAATGGGTGATTTCCAGACCAAACATCTACGTGCAATTCTGGCTTGGTAGAGCCAATGGTCATAACAACTTGACCGTTGCAGTAAACTTTAGCATCTGGATACCACTTGGGGTGAATATCAGATTTAGCCATTGTTCTTTTTGTGATGAATCTATCTTTATCAATTATAACTTTCAGGTTTCAATTGCAGCTAGGGAGTGGGGACTAGGAAAGATATAAACAACGGACTTTTCCAATACCCAATACCCAGTTCCCAATCGCTTAACGCTTAGAGTACTGAGGCGCTTTCCGGGCTTTATGTAAACCATATTTTTTCCGCTCTTTTGCCCTCGGATCACGAGTCAGATAACCTTCGGTTTTCAAAGGTGGGCGGTTGTCTGGGTCTAGTTGGCACAAAGCACGAGCAACTCCTAAACGAACAGAATCAGCCTGTCCAGTCAAGCCGCCGCCTTCTGCTTTCACCAAAATGTCATATTCGTTTTCCAATCCCAGAGTTTCCAGGGGTGCTTTGATCACTCCCAGGTAGTTGGCATTGAATTGGAAATACAAGTTTCCATCTTTACCGTTCACAGTCAGTTGACCAGTGCCTGGAACCAGACGTACCCGCGCTACTGAGGTCTTACGACGACCAGTACCCCAGTATACGGCGCGACCGCTATTGGCGTCTGCTACTACCATTAATTTTCTTCTCCAGGAATTGTACTAATTTGTAATTCTTTAGGTTTTTGAGCATCATGGGGATGTGTGGGCCCAGCGTAGACTTTCAGCTTGGTGAACAACTGCTTACCCAGACTATTTTTAGGTAGCATACCTTTAACAGCCTGTTCTAAAATCCGCTCTGGTATGCGCTGTTGCAACTTAGCGAAAGTTTCTGTTTTCATTCCACCGGGACGACCAGAATGGCGACGGTAAAGCTTTTGAGTGCGCTTTTTGCCTGTGACTGTTACTTTCTCGGCATTAATGACGATTACAAAATCACCTGTATCTAAGTGAGGTGTATATTCGGGTTTCTTTTTGCCTCTTAAAACCTGGGCGATTTCGCTGGCGAGGCGACCGAGGCGTTTATCGGTGGCATCTACTATGTACCACTCACGCTCAAGGGACGCTTGAGAAGGAAGGTATGTTTTACTAGTTGTCATTTGTCATTTGTCCTTTGTCATTTTTAATTTGTCATTAGTCATTTGTCTTTTGTCATTTGTCGTTACTAATGGCCAATGACTAATGACTCTTGACTAGTGACGAACTTTGGCAAGGTGTCGTACCAAATCTCTTTTGGAAAAGGAAAATCTGGATAGCCGACTCGCAACAAGCATAAGCCTTGGGGCGGTGCGGCGTGTTTCACTTCTTCTCGACGTTGTTCTTTCCAGAGTTCGGTGAAGCTAGAAAGTGTCCGTTGTCCAGAACCTACTTGTACCAGCATCCCTACCAACAGCCGTACCATGCCATACAAAAATCCATCTGCCTGTATTTCAATATGGATAAATGGCCCACTGCGACGACACTCTGCTGCTTGCACCTCCACCCAGGAATGCGATCGCTTTGAGCCTGCACGCTGAAAAGCAGCTAAATGATGCTTTCCCAAGAGAGGTTTCAGGGCAGCTTGGATTAAGGATTCATCCAGGGGTGCATAATAATAATGCCAACTGAAGGGTCTCACAAACAAGTTAAGTCGATCTTCAGTGTATATTGTGTAGCGATACCGTCGATAGGCTGCACTAAAGCGAGCGTGCCAACGGTTATCTACACTGGCTGAAGCCCTGACTAATATATCTGACGGCAGATAGCTGTTGAGGATTGTTGCCCACTTGTGAGGCGGAATTAAACCTGTTGCCTCAAAATGGGCTACTTGAGCAGCAGCGTGAACTCCAGAATCAGTTCGCCCAGCACCGTGTAGTGTCACATGATACCCAAGAATAGTAGCGATCGCTGTTTCTATCTCTTCTTGGACTGTCCGTTGTTTTTTTTGCCGTTGCCAGCCATGAAAATGAGTGCCCAGGTATTGGATTACCAAGGCTACTCGATGAATTTGTGTAGGCTGGTGGCTTTCTAACATACAGATTTTGTCCTACCCTACGGGAAGCCGCCAAAGGGCGTCTATGTCATTTGTCAATGACTAATGACTTAAACCAATTCAATTATTGCCATTTTTGCATTATCACCCCGACGCGGTACGGTATGCAGGATGCGGGTATAACCGCCCTGACGATTACCATACCGAGTGGGAACTTGCTCAAATAGAGCGTGAACCAGTTGTTTGTCGAAGATATAGCCAAGGGCTTCCCGGCGTGCTGCCAAGGAGCCGTTTTTGGCTAGGGTAATCATTTTTTCCACTTCACTTCGCAGAACTTTAGCTCTAATTAAAGTGGTGGTGATCTTACCATGACGGATCAGCTCGGTGGTAAGCGATCGCAATAAAGCACGGCGCTGATCGGCGGGTTTACTGAGTTTTTTGACGCGACAACGGTGACGCATAAATTATGCACTATGAATTATGAACGGTTTTTCTTAAGGGTGTTTAGAGCCTCTTTCCATTGGCAGAGTGATGCCCAAGCGTCGCTGCAAAGCTTCCACAACCTCTTCTGCTGACTTCTGACCAAAGTTCTTAATTTCTAAGAGGTCTTCTTGGGTATAATCCAACAAATCTGCCACAGAGTTAACTTGTGCCCGTTTAAGACAGTTATATGCCCGCACGGAAAGTTGCAACTCTTCGATGGGTATCTGGGCAGTTGGGTCGTCTGGAATGTCCGAACCTGTGTCTGTTGGTTCCAGGGAGATATCTTTCAACGGGTTGAATAAATCTACCAAGATCCCAGCGGCCGAAGATAGTGCTTCTTGGGGGGAAATACTGCCATTTGTCCAAACTTCCAACAGCAGTCGGTCTTTTGGAATCAAGCCTTCCCCACGAGATTCTTCAACACTATAGTTGACTTTTCGCACCGGCATAAATATTGAGTCAATTTGGAGAAAGTCCAACGATGTGGCTTCCTCACGTCCTCGCTCTACGGTGCGATAGCCTTTGCCTTTCTCGATCCGAAATTCCATTTCCAGCTTTCCACCTTCGGCGATGGTAGCTACATACTGAGTCGGATCAATAACTTCTACTTCACTGGGCAAATCAAAATGCGCCGCAGTGATTGTTGTTGGGCCGCTAACGAGTAATCTCCCAATCTGAGGCTGCGAAGAATAGTTTTTTAGGATAACTTCCTTCATTCTCATGAGAATTTCCAGCACATCTTCCCGCACGCCCGGAACTGTGGCGAACTCATGTGAAACGCCTGCAATCCGCACTGCTGTAACTGCTGTACCTTCTAAATTAGACAGTAAAACCCGCCGTAGTGCGTTGCCAACAGTTGTTCCTTGACCACGTTCCAGAGGTTCCAAAACAAATTTACTGTAATGGTTCCGACTTTCCTCGGTATTCGACTCTACACATTCAATTTGAAACTGCGCCACGGATGAGCCTCCCTTTTTCTAAGGTGCTGCTAGCAGACAAATCAATTGCCTCCCGAATTGATTGCCAATTTTCGATTTTGGATTTTGGATTTTGGATTGTGCTTCTTTGGTTCATGCTCCGCCTCTTGTCAGCGCAACAAATCTTAAATCATCAACTTAAAATCCACGAGGCCCAGCACCCTTGTAGTCGGGTTCAATCTAAAATCACAAATCTAAAATCCAAAATTGATTGATAATATTTTGGGTAGCCCGAAGTTTAACAGCTTTCCCGGCGGGAAAATCTGACGCGCTTCTGGTCGCCCAAGCTTTCATTTAATGACAGTTTGCACGTTATCCGCCCAAGCGGTCATTGCTGGCTGTAACTTTTCGTCCTCACGGCCCAAGTCTTAGTGTTTAAACTCGACGGCGCTTGGGTGGACGACAACCATTGTGAGGAATCGGGGTAATATCCCGAATCAGTGTAATTTCCAGTCCTGCTCCTTGAAGTGCCCGGATAGCGGTTTCTCTACCTGCTCCTGGCCCACTGACCATTACCTCAATTTGGCGCATTCCTTGATCAATGGCTCGACGGGCTGCACTTTCAGCAGCGGTTTGCGCTGCAAAGGGAGTTCCCTTTTTTGCTCCCTTAAAACCGCTAGAACCAGCACTAGCCCAGGAGATGACATCTCCATTTTGATCGGTAATGGTGACAATGCTATTGTTGAAAGTAGACTGGATGTAGGCCATCCCACTGGGTACATTCCGTTTCTGCTTCTTGCTCCCGGATTTTTTAGTTGGTTGTCTCGCCATACTTGTTTAGTTGATTTAAGGTAAAACTCGCTCGGATTAGCAAGCGTTGCAAAATTATTTCCCTGGAGCCTTCTTCTTCCCAGCTACTGTCTGCCTTCTTCCTCGACGGGTTCTGGCATTTGTGCGAGTTCTTTGGCCTCTGACTGGTAAGCCCATGCGATGACGACGCCCTCTGTAAGTACCAATGTCAACTAAGCGCTTGATGTTCAAAGACTCCAAGCGCCGCAAGTCGCCTTCAACTTGATAGTTGCTTTCTATTTCCCCTCGCAGGGCTGTCACATCGGCATCACTTAAGTCCTTAACGCGGGTGTCTGGGTTCACACCAGTAGCCGCTATAATTTCTTGAGAGCGTGATAATCCAATTCCGTAGATGTAAGTGAGACCGATCTCGACGCGCTTATCGCGTGGAAGGTCTACTCCGGCAATCCGTGCCACAATGAACTCTCCCTATTGTTCTCGCAATTACTGTTGGTTGGAAAAACGTGATTAATCGCGTCTTTTCGTTTTAATGATCATATGCGTCCTGCAACTCACTCTCTTGGTAAGAGTGTTATCCTTGACGTTGTTTGTGCTTGGGGTTCACGCAAATTACCATGACGCGACCACGACGTTTGATCACGTTGCACTTTTCACAGATTTTCTTGACTGAGGCTCTAACTTTCATGCCTTTTATTCTTTGACTCCAAATATAAAATTATAGCATTTCTAGGTAAATTAATCCAGTTAAATGACTAGCAAACAGTCAAAAAAATGGTTTTATGGTAAGATTCTCTACATATACTTACTTCTTTCGTAGTCGATAGGTAATTCTGCCTTTGGTCAAGTCGTAGGGAGTTAACTCTACCTTGACGCGATCGCCAGGCAAAATCTTGATATAATTGCGGCGAATCTTGCCAGAAATGTGTGCCAGCACGTTAAAGCCATTGTCCAAGTCAACGCGAAACATCGCATTGGGCAAGGACTCTGTAACTGTGCCTTCCATTTCAATCAAATCTTGTTTAGACAATTTGTTTTTTCCTCAACTCAACAATCTCGTGTTCAGTTGCAGCACTTGATCTGCAAGAGAACACACTTTAAGAAATATATCAACAGTTTATTAATATATCTTAGCTAAAATTGCTCTGTTTCTTGGTAGGGGGGAATGGGGGAGATCAGGGAGAAGGGGGAGAAAATATTACCGTTATCTCCCTTATCCTTGCTCATCTTTATAATCTCCATAATCATCAAGCGATTACCTTTTGGAGTTCACCAGTGACATCTTCTTGGGACTGATTACCATTTACTGTTAAAAGTTTTTGGCGATCGCGATAATAATCAATTAAGGGTGCAGTTTCAGTGCGGTACACTTCTAACCGACGACGAATCACCTCTTCGGTATCATCTTTTCGCCCTCTAGCTAGCAAACGTTCTACCACAACATCGTCTGGTGCATCTAGATTGACTACCTTTTCGCCACTCTGATGTATTGTTTCCAGCAATTCTTCTAGAAAAGCCGCTTGCGTCACTTTGCGGGGAAAACCATCAAGAATCCAACCATCATCTGCATCTGGTTGGTTGAGGCGCTCCTGTACCAAGTCCTGCACTAGCTGATCAGGGACTAAATCACCGCTATTTACATAGTTTTGAGCCTTGATTCCCAAAGGAGTTTGCTCTTTCATGGCTTGTCTTAATATTTCACCTGTAGAAACATGGGGAATATTCAAGTGTTCAGCCAAAGTTTGAGCTTGTGTTCCTTTACCAGCTCCAGGTGGTCCCAAGAAGATTAGTCGCGTCACTATTGTTTCACCATTCCTTCATAGCGCTGAGAGATGACGTAAGTTTGGATTTGTCTTGCCGTATCAATCGCCACACCAACCAGAATTAATAAAGAGGTAGCACCCAACCCCTTAAAGGTAGGTACTCCTAAAGCCCTTTCTACACCAGTTGGGATAATAGCAACCAGTCCCAAGAAGATCGCACCCAAAAAAGTGAGTCGATTAGACACGCGCTCGATATACTCACTAGTTGCTTTGCCGGGACGAATGCCAGGAATGCTAGAACCCATTTTTTTCAAGTTCTGCGCCACGTCTACCGGGTTGAGAATCAACGAAGAATAGAAATAGCTGAAGAAAATGATGGAAATCATGTAGACCAAGGCATAGACCCAAGAGCCAGAACCGCTTGGACTTAGATAAGTGTTAATTATATTTGCCAATTCGGCATTCTTGGCGAAATTGGCAATCAGCAGTGGCAAACTGAGGATGGCAGCAGCAAAAATAATTGGCATCACGCCGCCTTGATTTAGCCGCAAGGGTAAAAAGCTACGTTGCTCTGCCAAAACTCGACGACCTACTTGGCGACGAGCCGAAATAATCGGGATGCGGCGCATTCCTTCCTGCACAACCACAATACCAACAATGGTTGCCAAGAAAACTAAGATCAGTACTATCACGCGACCCACTGTTTCCCGACCGCCGATTTGCACCAAATCGATAGTATCACCTAAAGCTTTTGGTAATGACGCCACAATGTTGACAAAAATCAGCAGTGATGCACCATTCCCAATACCACGTTCTGTAATTAGTTCTGATGCCCACATGACGAACATGGAACCAGCAGTCAGAGCGATCGCGGTTTCAGCTATGAAGATTGGCCCTGGCTTTAAGGCAAATTGCTGGAGGAATAATGCCGAAAAAGCTGTACTTTGGATAATTGCCCAACCTACAGTCACATAGCGGGTAATTTGCGAAATTTTCCGCCGCCCCGCTTCACCTTCATTTTTCTGTAAATTTTCTAAAGATGGAATTGCAGCGGTAAGTAATTGGATAATAATAGACGCATTAATGAAGGGCAAAATTCCCAACGCAAAGACTCCCAAAGTCGAAAGTCCGCGTCCTGAAAATATATCCAATAAACCGAATACAGAATTATTTCCCGATATGGCTTCATGAAACCGTTCTCGATTAATTCCTGGAATGGGCAAAAAGATGCCCAGGCGAACCAAAATTAAAATACCGACGGTGACAAGCAGCCTACCTCTAAGCCCAGCTGCTTGTGCCATCTGCATAAAAGTTTCTTGAGCCGTTGGGGCTTTGTCTCGACTGATCATAGAGTGCTACCTTTATAGTGAACCAGGCTCTGACAGCGAGTTGGCTTGCATTTAAGTGCGCTGTTCCGGCTCACTCATAAGACTTCACAACTCCCACCAGCTGCCTCAATTTTGCTCCGAGCTGTACCTGTGAAAGCTGCCGCTTGTACCTTGAGCGGAGTGCTCAATTCCCCGTTACCTAAAATTTTCAATGGTCCCTTGATAGCAGTAAGGATACCTGCTGCTTTCAAAGAGGTCAAAGTTACTTCCGTATTTGCGGGAAGGGAGGCTAGCTTCTCTACATTAATCGTAGTGTAAATTTTCCGATTCACAATCGGAAAGCCCTTCAGCTTAGGTAAGCGGCGGTACAATGGCTGTTGACCACCTTCAAAACCGGGTCGAGTACCACTACCAGAGCGAGATTTTTGGCCTCGCATACCTAGACCAGCACTGGCACCTTGACCGGCAGAAATACCTCTAGCTACACGCTTCTTGCGTTTCTTTGAGCCTTTTTGCGGCTTAACATCGTTAAGTCTCATGATGTAATTAGTTCTTGTTTACACAAAAGCTTTATAGGTCAGACTCTACTAGATGTAGAGATTTTGAATAGGAATACCGCGATCTTCGGCGACTTCAGAAAGAGTACGCAGTGTAGATAAGGCGTTAACTGCGGCTCTAGCATTATTGAGTGGATTGTTGGAGCCAAGTTGCTTGGCTAAGACGTTACGAACTCCTGCCAATTCCAGCACAGTTCGCACAGCACCACCCGCAATTACCCCAGTACCAGGTGAGGCTGGACGCATAATCACCTTTGCACCACCACCGACACCATCAATGGGATGGGGGATGGAGTTGGATTTGGTGATTGGGATATCAATGAGGTGTTTTTTGCCGTCGGCTACGCCTTTTTTAACAGCACCAATTACATCTGAGGCTTTGCCTACTCCTACACCGACTTGACCGCGTTCGTTACCGACGACAACGATCGCTCGGAAGCTGAGTTTTTTACCTCCTTTAACAACCTTGCTCACACGCCGGATTTGGATAACCCGCTCTTGCCAAGTAGTTTCTTCTTTTTTGGCACGCTTTGTTCTACTTTTACGCTCTGTTGCCATAATTTATGCTCTAGTGAACGTCATTTGTGAGCCAGTGCGGTCTTCTCCCAAAGGAGAGGCTAGCGCCAAGGGGGTCTCCCCCATGAGTAACTGGCGAACCTGAAGGGTCAGTTGTCATTTGTCTTTTGTCATTTGTCCTTTGTCATTTGTTCAATGACTAATGACCATTGTACAGACGCGATTAATCGCGTCTCTAATGACCAATGACTTTAGAAATCTAAACCAGCCTCGCGGGCTGCATCAGCTAGTGCTTTGACACGACCATGATATAAGTTACCACCGCGATCAAAGACTACTTTGGTGATGCCTTTTTCTAGCGATCGCACTGCGATCAACTTACCAACTTGCACCGATGCGTCACAGTTTGCACATGACGCTAAACTAGATTTCAACTCTGGCTCCACAGTCGATGCTGCCACTATGGTTTGATGCTGAGTATCATCAATTACCTGGGCGTAAATATGCTCATTTGAACGAAATATCGCTAAACGCGGACGTTCTGGGGAGCCAATAACTTTGCCACGAACCCGTCGATGACGACGATTTTTTGATTCTCTACGAGTAAGTTTCATTTCTACTTCTTACCACCCTTACCAGTCTTACCAGCTTTCCGTCTGACCACTTCACCGGCATAGCGAATGCCTTTACCTTTGTAAGGTTCTGGTGGACGAACGGCACGAATTTTTGCAGCTGTGTTACCGACTATTTCTTTGTCATAGCCGCTGACAATGACGTTAGTGGTCCCTTCTACTGCAAACTGAATTCCATCTGGGGGAACAATTTGCACCTGATGGCTGTAACCCATATTTAAAACTAGGTTACGCCCTTGAATTTGTGCCCTGTAACCAACACCTTGAATTTCCAAACGGCGCTGAAAACCTTGGGAAACTCCCTCTACCATATTGGCAACTAAAGTTCGACTCAAGCCGTGCAGCTGCTTTGAGGTACGAGTTTCATCCCGACGATTTACGTGTAATATTTCTCCCTCTTGGGAGAGTGAGACATTAGCTGTGAGAGTGCGAGAAAGTTCTCCTTTCGGGCCTTTCACCACAATATTCGGACCATCGATCGCCACTTGGACTTTGGCGGGAATAGTAATTGGACGTTTACCAATACGAGACATGACTTTTGTCCTTTATCCTGTTATGAGTTATGAGTTATGAGTTATGAGTTTTGATAACTAACTTTTCACTCCTGACTCCTAACTCCTCACTTCTGGTGACTACCAAACGTAACAAAGCACTTCGCCACCCAAGTTCTGACGCCGCGCTTCGCGGTCAGTCATAATCCCACTGGATGTAGAAATAATCGCAATGCCAATGCCACCTAGTACCCTTGGTAATTCTTTTCTATTGGAGTAAACACGCAAGCCAGGCTTACTCACTCGCTTTAAGGCGGTGATCAGAGGCTGACGGTTTTTACCCTTGTATTTCAGGGAAATCACTAGATTGCGCTTTACCCCTTCTTCTGCTTCTTCGATTTCAGCAATAAAGCCTTCCTCCCGCAGTACTTTGGCAATACTCCGGGTCATTTTTGTCGCTGGCACTTGTGTAGTTTGATGCCGCGCCAGGTTGGCATTGCGGATGCGCGTCAGCATATCTGCAATTGTATCGTTAGCCGCCATCGTTCCCTCTATAGATGAACTTATTGATCGCGAAAGGGCATTCCTAATTCTTTAAGTAAGGCGCGGCCCTCTTCGTCGTTTTTTGCTGTGGTGATGATGGAAATATCCATTCCACGCACTTGATCAACGCTGTCGTACTCGACTTCTGGAAAAATTAGCTGTTCTCTCACACCCAGAGTGTAGTTACCGCGTCCGTCAAAGCTTTTAGGGCTAACGCCGCGAAAATCTCGAATTCTGGGTAGTGATAGGCTAACCAGTCGGTCGAAAAAGGCATACATCCGTTCGGCTCTGAGGGTAACCATGATTCCCACAGGCATCCCTTGACGAATTTTAAAGCCAGCGATCGCCTTTTTTGCCCGCGTCACCACTGGTTTTTGACCTGTTACCAGCGAAATTTCATTTATGGATGCTTCCAGCGACTTCGCATTTTGAGCTGCTTCACCCAAACCTCGGTTAATAGTAACCTTTACCAACTTCGGTACTTGATGAACGTTGGTATATTGAAACTGATTGATCAGTTTGGGGACGATTGTCTCTTGATATAAGCTTTTGAGTCTTGTTGTCGCCATAGTTTTTTGTCCTGATATCCCTGGGCTTGGTCAGGGAACTTTTAATTTTGGATTTTAGATTTTGGATTTTGGATTAAATTTAAAATCTAAAATCTCAAGTTGGCTAATTCTTATTTATCAAGAAGTTCACCAGTTTTCTTGAGTTTTCTGACTTTTTTGCCTTCTGGCGTAAAGGTATAACAAACACGACTGGCAACGTTTTGCTTGGTGGAATAAAGCATCACGTTGGAGCTATGAATCGGGAATTCCTGGGTGATAATCCGCCCTGATTCCCCTTCTTGCTGGGGTTTGACGTGCTTGGTTTTAATGTTGACACCTTTGACGATAACTTTACTCAGTTGGGGAAGTGCCTGGACAATTTCACCAACTTTTCCTTTGTCTTTCCCAGCAATCACTTGTACGGTGTCGCCAGTTTTGACGTGCATTTTGTGGAATACTTTGGGCGTACCCTGTTTGGTTGCCATTAAAGCACCTCCGGAGCCAGAGAGACAATTTTGGTAAAGTTTTTATCGCGCAGTTCCCGGGCTACTGGGCCAAAAACCCGTGTGCCTCTGGGGTTGCCGTCTTTGTTGATGATTACAGCAGCGTTATCATCAAAGCGAATACTCATGCCGCTGTCACGACTTACAGCTTTCCGAGTCCGGACAATTACTGCTTCCACGACATCAGACTTTTTTACAGCCATGTTGGGTGTAGCATCTTTGACAACAGCGATAATTTTATCACCGATAAAACCATAACGGCGGTTGCCTCCACCTAAGATGCGGATGCACATTAGTTTTCGGGCGCCGCTGTTATCTGCGACATTCAGGTAAGTCTGGGGTTGAATCACAATTATTCTCCCTTGTAATGTTGTTAGAAACTAACAACGATGAGGTTTAAGTAGGTTTGACGTTCAGGACTTCTGTGATTTTCCAGCGCTTGGTTTTACTCAGGGGTCTAGTTTCCTGAATGCGAACGCGATCGCCTACTTTACACTTATTTTCTTCGTCGTGAACTTTATATCTTTGGGTGTTAACTACAATCTTGCCGTACTTGGGGTGAGGGGCGCGGTTTTCTATGGCAACTACCACAGTTTTTTGCATTTTATCGCTCACTACCAAGCCAACTCGTTCTTTGACTGCCATAATCTCCTACTTTTCTTCTTTAGCCAATTGAATTGCTGCCCGTTTGCGTTCGGTTTCTACCGTCAGCAATTGAGCTAGGCGGTGGCGGATCTGTTTAAACTGGTGAGGCTTTTCTAGTTGTCTGGTGGCTTTTTGCAAGCGCAACTGAAATAGTTGTCTTTTGATCGCGACAATTTCCTCAGAGAGTTTATCGTCACTTAATTCTCTAGCTTCTGAAATCTTGGGAAGAGGCATAACCTACTCCTGCTCCTGTGGTTGAGAGCGCACAATAAACTTGGTTTTTATGGGCAGTTTAAATGAAGCCAAACGCATAGCTTCACGGGCGATTTCTTCAGTCACCCCAGCGATTTCAAACAAAATTCGCCCTGGCTTGACTACAGCTACCCAAAACTCTGGCGAACCTTTACCGGAACCCATCCGGGTTTCAGCGGGACGCATGGTTACAGGTTTATCAGGGAAAATCCGAATCCAGATTTGTCCACCCCGGCGAATATAACGGGTCATTGCCCTACGAGAAGCCTCGATTTGTCGGGAGGTAATCCAAGCGGGTTCTTGAGCTTGGAGTGCAAAATCACCGAAGTTGAGGGTGCTGCCACGGGTGGCTAGTCCCTCCATCCGTCCGCGCTGTTGTTTGCGGAATTTAGTTCTTCTAGGACTTAACATGATTGGCTACTAGGTGCTAGGGATTGAGGATTAGGGATTGGGGATTAGGGATTGGGGATTGAGTGTAATTCTTACCCAGTCCCTAGTCCCCAGCCCCCAGCTCCGATTTACCCTTCATTTGAGCGGTCTTCAAATTGCTGGCGACGACGTTGTTGTTGACGACGACGGGGTTCACGTTCGCGATCGCGGGGATCGCGATCGCGGGTTGCTGGTGGTAATGGAGTTTCTTCCTGTCCAGGAATAATCTCTCCTTTAAACACCCATACTTTGATGCCCAAAATGCCGTAAACAGTTTTTGCCGTGCAATAAGAGTAGTCAATGTCAGCCCGTAAGGTATGTAAAGGTACTCTACCTTCACGAGTCCACTCTGTCCGGGCAATTTCTGCACCGTTGAGCCGACCGCTGACTTGGATTTTAATACCTTGGACACCAGCGCGTTGGGCACGCTGAATCGATTGCCGCACTACCCGCCGAAAGGAAACCCGGCGTTCCAATTGTTGAGCAATGTATTCGGCAATTAGGTAGGCATCAGCATCAACTCGTTGGACTTCAACTACGTTGATCCGAATTTGACGATTGCTACCCAACAGTCCTTGGAGTCCGGTACGTAAAGATTCGATACCTTGTCCACCACGACCCACGACTACGCCTGGTCTTGCTGTACGTACTTCTAGGTCGATTTGGTCAGCTTTACGCTCAATCCGCACCTCGGAAATTCCGGCGTTATTTTGAGCGAGTCTACCCAGCTTTTGTTCTATGTATTGACGCAGTTTGTAGTCTTCTTGTAGAAGTTCTGGATAGCGTTCAGGAACAGCAAACCAACGGGATTGATGTTCATGTGTAATACCCAGGCGAAAACCAACTGGATGAATCTTCTGTCCCACGAATGCTTCCTCTAAAATTTCTTACTTTACGCAATTTATTCGGGTAAAAAAAGCTTATTTTTCTGGGGCAGCTGCAACAGCCACAGTAATATGACACGTTGGCTTGCGAATTTGGTAAGCTCGACCTTGCGCCCTTGGCTGGAACCGCTTCAATGGCGGCCCTTGATCGGCGTATGCCTGAGTAATCACTAGTTGAGTCCGATCTAGCCCAGCGTTATGTTCGGCATTGGCAGCAGCGCTTCTGAGAACCTTCAATATGGGTTCAGTGGCGCGATAAGGCATGAATTCTAGAATGATTAGCGCTTCTCGGTACGATCGCCCCCGGATTTGATCGAGGACGCGACGCACTTTGTAGGCCGAGATGCGGATAAAACGAGCGATCGCTTTTACTTCAGTAGTATCATTAGCCATAATTTTCTCCAATTTTGTCATTTGTCATTTATCATTTGTCACTTGTCTTTAGCTAATGACTAATGACTTCACAACTAATGACTACCTACCTGCTTTTTTGTCGCTTTTTCCATGACCCCTGTAGGTGCGTGTCGGGGCAAATTCACCCAACTTGTGTCCCACCATCTGTTCATTTACAAAAACTGGAACGTGTTGGCGTCCGTTGTGAACAGCTATGGTATGACCTACCATTAGAGGCAAAATTGTCGAAGCTCGTGACCAAGTTTTAATAACTTCTTTTCTGTTGTTGTCGTTGAGCTTTTCAATTTTCTTTAGGAGATGATCCGCAACAAAAGGACCTTTTTTTAGAGAACGACCCATAGTTCAATTTTGGATTTTGGATTTTGGATTTTGGATTTAGAATTTCGGATTTTGGATGATTAGGTATCTCACTGGGGTGGAAAATTTTAGAATCTTAATTAAGTAGACCCCAATCTAAAATCTAAAATCCAAAATCTAAAATTCTATGATTCACGACCACCGCGACCGCGTTTAGAAGACTTACGGCGACGACGTATAATCAATTTGCTGCTGAGTTTCTTGCGATTGCGTGTCTTCGCACCCAATGTGGGTTTACCCCAAGGTGTTACAGGTCCAGATCTACCGATAGGTGCCCTACCTTCACCACCACCATGTGGGTGATCAACGGGGTTCATGACACTACCTCTAACCTTAGGACGGCGACCTTTCCAGCGATTTCGTCCGGCTTTTCCTGCACTTAGGTTTCTAGCATCGGTGTTGCCTACTTGCCCAATGGTGGCGTAGGACTCGCGTCGAATCAAGCGGACTTCTCCTGAAGGCAACTTGAGAGTTACATAATTACCTTCTTTTGCCACGACTTGGGCGCTAGCACCAGCGGCTCGGACAATTTGACCACCTTTACCAGGAGTCAGTTCTACGTTGTGGACACTAGTACCCAAGGGAATCTTCCAGAGCGGTAAGGCATTACCATCTTCAAAGGGAGCTTCAGGTCCAGAAATAACTATTGTTCCAACTTTCAAACCGTTGGGGTGGAGGATGTACCGTTTTTCGCCGTCTTGGTAATACAAAAGGGCAATTCGGGCATTGCGGTTAGGATCATATTCAATCGCTGCGACTTTGGCAGGAATATTATGTTTATCCCTTTTAAAATCGATGATCCGGTAAAGCTGTTTGTGTCCGCCACCCCGGCGACGACTAGTAATTCGCCCGTGATTATTCCGACCTTTGGCGCGATGCTTCGAGGTTGTTAAAGATTTCTCTGGCTCGGTTTTTGTAACTTCTGCAAAGTCAGAGACTGTAACTTGGCGAGTGCTGGGGGTATAAGGGCGATAAGAACGAGTACCCATATTTTTAAGTGCTGAGTGCTGTTAGCGGATAGCTATGGTTTAGCCCGTGCTGAGTTTGAAATTTTGAGTGCTGAGTTTTGAGCGTAGTAACTCCTAACTTTTAACTCCTAACTTCTAACTTTGTTAGACTTCTGGGAATAGAACTTGTCTAATCTTGTCTTCATCCCCAGGTGCGACGGTAACAATGGCTCGCTTATATTGGGGTTTATAACCAATAAATTTACCAACGCGCCGCTTTTTACGCGGTGGTAGGATGGTGTTGACTTTTACAACCTTGACCTGAAACAAGTCTTCGATCGCAGCCTTGATTTCTGGCTTAGATGCCTTTGGAATTACTTCAAAGGTGTACTTGTTCTGCTCCATCAAGATAGTCGCTTTCTCGGTGACAATTGGGCGACGCACTAAGTCAGCAAGATCACGGGGGTCAAAGCTAGGCACTGTAGACCTCCTGAATTTTTTCTAAGGCTGATGCCGTAACTACAATTTTGTCAGCGTGCAGTAAATCAAAAACATTTAGCTGGTCGGCTGCAATTAGTTTTAAATTTTCAATGTTGCGGGCTGACAAATAAACGTTATCTGTATCCGCAATCTCAGACAAAATTAACAGTGACTTACTTTCTGGTACCACTCCCCAACGGGCAAGTGCTGCCACTAATTCTTTAGTCTTCGGGCGAGATAGCTCGGCGCTAAATTCTTCTACTACAATCAAATCGTCAACGCGACCGACAAATGCTGTCCGCAGTGCTAAACGTCGCTCTTTGCGGTTCAACTTGAGATTGAAGTCTCTGGGCTTTGGCCCAAAGATTACACCACCACCACGCCATAGTGGTGAACGAATAGACCCTGCACGAGCGCGACCAGTCCCTTTTTGTCGCCAAGGTTTACGTCCGCCACCTCTGACTTCAGAACGAGTTTTTGTACTGGCATTTCCTTGACGAGCATTAGTCAATTGCCGTACTAAGGCGCGATGCACAATATGAGACGCTGTTTGTTCCTTGGCAACGCGCAACTCGAAGGTCGTCTCGCCGACCTGTTCTCCTTGCCAATTTTTAACTACGCTTTCAACCATCTTTGTTATCTGTCCTTTGTCATTTGTGAGCCACTGCGGTCTTAGGGTCTCCCCAAGTGAAGCACGTGGCGTCATTTGTCATTGGTCTTTTGCCATTTGTCCTTAGCCAATGACTACTGACTAATGACCCTTTGGGTTCGCCAGTTACTCATGGGGGAAACTCCCTTGGCGCTAGCCTCTCCCTTTGGGAGAAGACCGCACTGGCTCACTTTTAACTAATGACTTTTGACTATCCCACTACTTTTGCCGGCACAACACTCACCAGAGCACCCGGTTTACCAGGAATGGCT
The DNA here is from genome assembly GCF_036919615.1 of Nostoc sp. Classification (GTDB taxonomy): domain Bacteria; phylum Cyanobacteriota; class Cyanobacteriia; order Cyanobacteriales; family Nostocaceae; genus Nostoc. The sequence goes on from NZ_JBALCN010000059.1 coordinate 70,466, forward strand.
CCCTTAATTAGCAATAAGTTGCGTTCTGGGTCAACTCGCACTATGGTCAGCTTGCGGATTGTGATCCGTTTTCCACCTAAACGCCCTGCCATCCGCTTACCTGGATAGACACGACCTGGTGTTGTACCAGCACCAATCGAACCGGGCGCTCTGTGGTTTTTGGAACCGTGTGACATGGGCCCCCGACCAAAGTTGTTGCGCTTCTGGTTACCGGCAAAGCCGCGACCAATGCTTGTGCCGACTACATCGACAATTTGACCTGCACTAAAAATATCTGCTTTAATCTGTTGACCTAAAGCATAATCACTAGAGCTATCGGTGTGATATTCATTTAAGTGACGCAATGCTGGGGCAGATGATTTAGCCAAATGACCCAGTAGTGGTCTGTTAAGTGCCTTTGGTTTGACTTCGCCATAACCAACTTGAATGGCAAAGTAACCGTCAGTTTGTTTCGTTTTAACTTGTGTAACAGTGCATGGCCCTGCTTGAATGACAGTCACAGGAATGGCTACTCCTGCTTCGTCAAATATTTGGGTCATGCCCAGCTTGGTGCCGAGAATACCTACAGACACAGTAACTGGTTCTCCTTTCTATTTGCTGACCTTGGAATTGGACTCTAGAGGACACGCTTTGTACGCATCAATTTAGGCTGCGTTAGCCTACGAAACTTGGAATGGTTTAAATAAACCGCTCCAAATGCTTTGGGACACAACAAACCGTGTCCGTACTGCTTGGTGAATCTGTTTAGCTTCACTCACTAGATCACCAGAACAGGCACAAGTCCCTTCCCAATGGGAAGGAGTAACTTTTGGAATCAATGCAATGCGCTACAGCTTAAGCTGTGTGCAGCAATGCTTTCGTCCAAGCAATTGCTCTAGCACTTTCTGGAGGCAGCGCTGTCGGCGGGTTTTCCGATTTATATCCGCCCGAAGGGCGGCTTCCCGGAGGTTGGCTACTGCCGTGTTGCAGTTGGACTTAAGCGGTTTATACCGCCCAGTATCCGTTAACTGAGACTGACGTAATGCCATGAAACCAACATTGCTGCTCAGTTTTTACTTCCTTAAACACCTTAAACGATCGTTTAAGATTTTGCCTGCTTTTTCAGAGGCACAGGAGTAAATGTACTCTGGAGCTTAGGATTAACTTTGCTTGTTTGTCCATAAACTCCAATCGTGACCTGAAAACTTTCTTAGTTTACCAGTCTATGATCAATCTGAGTTAGATTATCCAGTTTGGATTTAGTCATCAGTTTTTGATGCTAACACTACCTCAGAATGACAGTAAGAAGGCAACTTAATTTGCGTGTTTGGTCACAATCTAATAATATAAATTATTTATTTATATTTGTCTAGTAGTTTGTAGAGCTATTTTTGGGGAATGGGGATTGGGGAAGACAAGGGGACAAGGAAAATAACCATGCCCAATGCCCAAAGAAAATGCTTTAACTTAATCTATCGGTTCAGGGTAAATAATAGAGATATCTAAGTGGGATAAGACGAAAATCTATGGCACTAATTACCACTGGCAACGGTTTGATCCGCGATCTGGAAAAATTTGGCGCTCTGGGAGTGTATATACCTCTGGAAGGGGGTTATGAAGGTCGATATCAGCGCCGACTACGCGCAGCTGGCTATACCACCCTCCACATTACTGCTAAGGGGCTGGGCGATGTAGCTGCGTATCTCACAAGAATTCATGGAGTCAGACCTCCTCATCTTGGTAAAAAAAGTACTGGTACTGGTGCGGCAGTAGGTCATGTGTACTATTTACCACCAATTCTCAATTATCATCTAGAACAGCTACCACCAAAGTCAAAAGGGCTGGTCTTATGGATTATTGAAGGGCATATTCTTTCCAATGAGGAACTTGAGTATTTAACGAATTTGCCTCAGCTAGAACCGCGAGTGAGAGTAATCATTGAGAGAGGTGGCGATCGCGCCTTCCGTTGGACTTCTCTAGAAAAAACTCTGTTAGCTAGCTAACATCTATAAAAGTGAGGAGTGAGGAGTTAAAAATTTAAAACTCCTAACAGACGCGATTAACCGCGTTTCTACTCCTAACTCCTGTACAGACGCGATTAATCGCGTCTCTACTCATAATTCTCTCAGCATTTCAATAATGCTGAGTCGAAAACCACAAGATGCAAATAACCGCCGTGAAGCCTCGTTAGCAATTGCTGTATCTAGACGAATCTGCTTGACGCCCATCTGATGAAAGCGTTCAACACTTAGCATTACCATCTGCCGCGCAATTCCGTTTTGACGATATTCCGGCTCAACCCAGATATCATGAATAAAGGCAAATTCCTGTAACCGATAAATTGGTATTTCTCGTTCAATTGTTGCTACTAGAAAAGCTACAAGTTGCCCTTCATTTTCAGATACTAGAAATATACTGCGTACGCTGGAAGTGTCGGCAAAGCGATCGCTATTTGCCAAACGCGTCAACCATTGTTCATAACGCTGTTCTGGATTCGGTAGAAAACCATATTTGGCGGAATCCCAAGACTCATGCAAAGCACAAATTTTGGCAACCATTGGTAAAACTGCGGGTACGTCAGCTGTTGTGGCGGGGCGGATCAGCATAGGTTCTGGAATTGGTTGCAAAAACGGTATAAGTGGGTATCTGAAATTGTCCACAATGCGATACCTACGGCGGGCTGCGCCTACGCACTGCCAAAGTATTAACTGTAAACTCTCAGCAATCAAGTTTCAGTTCAATCAAAAGAATTACCTGTCACCACTGTAGTTATACAAAGCAACAATTAAAGGATGGGAAGCGAAAAGCTGCATTGCTATTGTGGCAAAACAATTACATAGCTAAAAGAAATTCCAGCTATGGAATATTAGACCATTTTTTTGGCTTGCCCCTGTGGCTACAAACCTCTTGTTGCGGTCAGGTGCTTTGGGCTTATAATGAAGCACATTTGAACTTCTTGGAAGGCTATGTTCAATCAAGGTTGCGAGAACGTTTGCCAGATGAGACATTAGGCTGGCACAATGGCAGTCTTGCCAGTCGCCTACCCCGATGGATCAAGCTGACGCAACATCAGGAAAAAGTTTTACAGAAAATTCAACAGTTAAAGCAGAGGTTGTAATGAAAGCTTTAATCCTGTTGATGAGCGAATTTATAGCGGTTCTTGAATGGAAGCAATATACAATAAGGGCACAGCATTGCTGTACCCCTACGAATTGTCTGTATTCTATACAATTGAGAACCGCTATATAACCATTCACAGGCAATTACAGTCAAGAATAGGCATACTGAAAGAAGGAGAAAACTTTAGACCACTCCCTGCCAAATGGCGTGAAGGTGATTAAGCAACAATGAGACGTAAACCCACTGGTAAATCAGCTACTACTTCTAAACCCTCTATTTTCCAATCCCCAATGTTTAACCTCTTCACTATCGCAATTATGGGAGGGGTATTGATTTTGGGAATTGGGATTGGTATTGCCTTTAGTTCTACAACCACGTTGGCCCCATCAAATGTGGCTTCCCGTGAATTTATTGACACCAAAGCACCAAATCCTGAAATTTGTGTACAGTACGGAGCCAGCGCGATGGTGATGGACGCTAGACTGTTCGTCACTCTCAACCCCTTTAATGTCTATGTTGCCCAGCCAAGTATGCGTCCGGGATGTGTGATCCGACAAAATAACTGGGCGCTTTTAGAGCAACGTAAGCTGGTGACATCTGAGCAGGTAAATGAGTGCAAAAATCGCCTGAACACCTTTGGCTTTACAGGTAACTTGGACAGTGACAAACCTGATATTAGGTGCATATATCAGAATGAAGCTGCTCAAAACTTCTTCACGGCTCAACCAGGAGCGGTTGGATCACCTCAAGAAACGGACAGATTTTAGATTTGGGAATGGGGCATGGGGAGTGCTGAGTTAGAAGTAGAAACGCGATTAATCGCGTCTGTACAGGAGTTAGAAGTTATTCTCCTTGTCCTCGCTTCTCTCCAATCCCCAGCGATCGCATCTGCCTTCATCAGATCATCCCTACTGATCACGGATAATGGTCAAACCTAAAGCTTTGTAGGCACTCAGCATATTATTAGATACTGTAGGTGCTGTTACTAAGTAAGTCAGGGCGCGAATGGACTCCACTAGATAAGGAGCAGCCGTGTCCAATTTCTCTGCTGTCACTAATCCTACTACCTCAGCCGATCCAGCAATCATGGCTCGTTTGACGTGAGCTTCGTCTAGGTTAGGTACACTAATCCCAATCTCTGGATGCAAACTGCAAACTCCCAACATACACAAATCTGCACGAATCATCCGTAATGTCTCAATCGTGACAGTACCCACGTTTACCAAAGCTTTTTTGTAGAGTTGTCCACCTAACATCACAACTTCTATATGGGGATGTTCTGCTAAAGCAACGGCGATTGGCGGACTATTTGTGATCACTGTCGCTTGCAAATCTAGGGGCAAATGACGTGTTACCTGGAGAGTTGTCGTACCTCCATCTAAAATCACCACCTGTCCTGTACAAACTAACTTTGCTGCTGTCCGAGCGATCGCTTCCTTTTCTTTTGGCGCTTGCTTTTGGCGATCGGCATAACTAGCGGTGGCTGGAGATTTGAGCAGCGCTCCCCCATGAACGCGTTGCAATAGTCCAGTTTCTGCGAGTTCTCGCAAGTCCCGCCGAATTGTATCCTCAGAAACCTTGAGAATAGCACTAAGTTCTGTTGAAAGTACCTTTTTATCACGACGCAGAATTTCCAAGATGAATTGTCGTCGTTCAGCAGTTAACATAATTAATTTTCCGGAAATTGCGTTTTTGAACTTGAAATTGCACGTTTGTGAGTTTATACTTATTGATATGCAAGTCTCTGTACGGTAATCCGTAACTTCAATTGAATTCAAGCACATTCATGCACAATTGCATGTATTGATTTTGGCTTTTGATGAAATCACACGGTTCCACAATGGTTCTGAGTGGTTGGCTTGAGCTTGGATAATTGTTGCCCATCGGGGTTTTAACAATTTTTTTGTAGTGCGATCGCGCGTTCGATCTGTTCAAATTGTTTTTTATTTAATCAAGAAACCATGACTATTATGAATTCCCAATTTCCAATTGATCTCGGTGCTTACAAACCTTTAGCGCTCAATCCCGCAAATTCCAGCCTCACCGCTGAACAACGAGATACTCTCAAAGCGAATATTCAACTTTGCCGAGATGCGATCGTCTTTTTTACAGCGACTGGCGCTGCTAGCGGAGTCGGCGGTCATACTGGCGGGCCATACGATACAGTCCCAGAGGTGATGATTCTCGATGCCTTTTTCCGGGGAGCATCGGAGCAATTTGTACCGATTTTCTTTGATGAAGCAGGACATCGAGTCGCCACGCAATATCTGATGGCAACATTGCATGGTGATTTACCTGCCGAGCAACTTTTACGTTATCGGCAAGCACATTCCAATTTACCGGGACACCCGGAACTAAAACTAACTCCTGGTGTGAAATTTAGTTCTGGGCGCTTGGGCCATATTTGGCCTTACATCAATGGTGTGGCAATGGCGAATCCAGGCAAGGCTGTTTTCTGTCTCGGTTCTGATGGTTCGCAGCAAGAAGGCAATGATGCCGAAGCTGCTCGCTTGGCTGTTGCTCAACATCTTAACGTCAAGCTGCTCATTGATGACAATGATGTCACGATCGCTGGACATCCTTCTAAATATTTACCTGGTTTCAGTGTCGCCAAAACCTTAGAAGGTCACGGCTTAAAGGTACTTCAAGGAGACGGGGAAGACTTAGACGATTTATACCGTCGCCTGAGCGAAGCTGTGAATACTCCCGGAGCGATCGCTCTGATCAATAAACGCCCGATGTGTCCTGGTATTGAAGGTTTAGAAGGTTCCATTCATGGCCATGATGTAATTCCTGTAGATTTAGCAGTTAAGTATCTAGAATCTCGCGGACAAACTGCGGCTGTCGAATACCTTAAAAGTATTGAAAAACCCAAACAAACATATACATTTCTGGGTTCTAGTGACAAATGGGGCGCTAACCGTAGTGTATTTGGTGAAGCCGTGGTGGGTGTCCTCAGTCGCATGAGTGAGGCAGAGCGTAAAGAAAAAGTCAAGGTTATTGATAGCGACCTAGAAGGCTCCTGCGGTTTGAAGATAATTCATGAAACATACCCAGAAATATTTATTTCCTCCGGCATTATGGAACGGAGCAACTTCTCTGCTATGGCCGGATTCGGGATGGACAAGGGCAAGCAAGGTATTTTTGCAACCTTCAGCGCCTTCTTAGAAATGTGTATCTCAGAAATCACGATGGCACGGCTGAACTATTCCAATGTTCTGTGTCATTTTTCCCATGCGGGTATAGATGACATGGCAGATAACAGCTGCCACTTTGGTTTGAACAATATGTTTGCTGATAATGGCTTGGATGATGGCTACCCAACACAGTTGTACTTCCCGGCAGATAATAATCAAATGACAGCTTGTGTAGAAGCTGTGTTCTTTGAGCCGGGACTGCGGTTTATTTTCTCCACCCGTTCCAAAGTGCCCAATATTCAGGACAGCAACGGCAATGACTTCTTTGGAAGTGGCTACAAATTTGTTCCTGGTAAAGATGAGGTTATACGAGAAGGGACGCAAGGCTACATTATCAGTTTTGGCGATGCTCTCTATCGTGCCGTTGATGCTGTAGAGCGTCTTAAGCAAGAAGGGTTAGACATTGGTTTGATTAGCAAAACAACTTTAAACACCATTGATGAAGAAATGATTACCAAAGTTGGTAACGCTCCTTTTGTGCTTGTAGTAGAACCTTTCAACCGTCGGACAGGCTTAGGTAGTCGTTTCGGCTCTTGGCTGCTAGAGCGGGGGTTGACTCCCAAATATGCCCATCTTGGAACTTATAAAGAAGGTTGCGGCGGTTTGTGGGAACAGTATCCATATCAAGGTATCGATCCAGTCGGCATCATCAATAAAGTGAAGGAGTTAGTTGGAGAAAGATAATAGTTGCTAATTATGCAGATGGGGTATTGGTTCGATTTTCCATGCCCCATCTGCTATACCCAATCCTCTATTTGAATTGGGTTTTGGGTAAAGGTTGACCAAACTCTATTACCTGGGGATTGGGAACATTGGGGATTGTTGGAACTGGAAATTCCGACATCCCAGAAGGAGGAATGTTATTCAAGTTATTGGGTTGATTTGGGAAAGAAGGAGGGGGAAGAATTAAACCAGGTTGTTGAGAAGATGTATTAGGAGCTAGGGGAGGTACAGTGATAAGAGGCTGCTCTGAATTAGTAGTAGTTGTTGAGGGCAATTCATTTGATATAGGCGGAACGGTGAGTAAAGGCGCTTGTAAATTAGTAGTAGTTACAGGTACGTTACTAGGCGGCTGTGGCTTATCCGGTGTTTGAGGTTGTTTCTTGGGTGAAGGTGGAGAATTTCCTGGTTTCACGGCAGTAGTTTTACCAGAAATAACCGGACGTAATACCCAGCGAGTGGAGTTTTTTCGGGAAACAGGTTGCAGTTGTACCCGTTTGGGATTAAAAACAGTCCCTGGTGCTAAATCTAAGACAATGCGGGTGTCGTTCTGATTCAGTTGAGAAACGCGAATGCTTTTGATTGCTCCAGAATAATTTTTTTGCGTGGTAATTTTGCCCAACTTAGTATTCGGTAAATCTACAACCAGACGAGAGGGTTGGGCTAGGTAGAAATAACGGGGGGTTGTGCCTGCTGAGAGGGTGATTTCGAGTTGCTGTGTCTTGGGGGAAAAACGCCAATTATTTAGCTTTGCTACTGGTTTAGCGGCAGTAGTGCAAGTTTCAAGGGCGATCGCTGCACAAAAGCCCAATATACTGATGCTAAATAGCTGCTTGCGCCATTGGCAAAATTGCCTAGTCTTTAGTCCCTGATCCATTCTTTTTATCTGCTCCATAAAACCCATACAATGCGCTGACATTGCTGTTTACTTCGCGCTTTAAATCCCCACTCCCCACTCCCCAATTTATAACTTCTGAGATTTTTCCTCAGCTTTTTGGGGGACTGCGGTAAATCTCAGAGTTTGGGGAATGCCACTTACGGTTAATTGACCTGTCATATTACCTTTATCCACAAGTTGCATTTGAATTGTGACTGAGTTCAGAGGATCATTTTGGGGGCGAGGAATATTACAAAGGATTGATCTGCCAACTTTTCCAGATAAATTTAACTGTTGATTTCTGAAGATACCTGCCAGAGAGTGCTTTTCGTCAGTATCGGCGTTAGCGTTTGCCGATAATACAGAGGCATTTAAGTAAATACCTGACTGTTGAATGTTTAACGTTAGGGTATCCGATTTTTCACAGTTCGGCAAATTCTCTGACAGGGTTAGACGATAGCGGCCGTTAACTGGAGGAGGAGCCTTGAGATTGTTTTCCCCATAAACACTTACAGTTTTAAACAACAGTAGTACTGAAATTATTGCTACTCCGTAAAAAGCCAAAGATTTGAACTTGAAATGATTCATAATTTCAACTCCTCAATGTTGGCTCTTGACTACTAACCTCAGGAAGCATAGAGGCAAGGTGAGCGGTGACTTGACTGTAGCGGCGGGTAATCAGCAGGGAGGAACGACATTGGATGGCTAGTTGATCTGTGTATCTTCCCAAGGTTTGGCGCTCGATACCCCAAGCGCGGCTGGTGCCAGCAATAGTTAGGTCAACACCTTCTGAGGCTTGAATTACGGCTTGGATTGGTTCTGCGGCTTCGATAATTTTGATTTCAATGCGATCGCGTACACTGGTGGGCAATTGCTCCATGATCGTGTGCAGTTCATAATTCAATTCTTCTTTAGTATTATTTGATACTATCTGTAATATCTGCAACATACAAGTCTCACGATTGATTAGCAGTCTCAGAGCTAGTATTAGTGCTAAATCATCATGGATATTCGCAGAATAAGGTACCAATAAACTTTCTAATCGCTCTTTGCCTTTATCTATAAACACTGCTACATCCACTGGTGCAGTGGTAAGCATTTGTCCAACTCGTCCACCTAAACGATTACTACTAAAAGCTGGCCGATGCCAGCCCACGAGAATTAAATCAACTTGTTCTAATGTGGCAATCTGTGCTGTTTCGCGGGCAACATTGCTGGATATGCGAACGATAGGATGCACACAAGAACGAGTTTCTGGCGGTTCGAGAGTATTAATCAATTCTTCTAATTGGTGGCGGCGCTGGGCGATTAATCGGTCTGCTTCGACTGGGGTACTTTCAAAGGCATAGTCTTCTTGAAATTCAATCAGGCTGAGGGGGTTAACAACGGCAGGATATCGGTAATTGAGAGCGATCCCTACAGCAGGCTGCGCCAACGCTACTGCCAACTGTACTAAACCTTTTTGCGTACTTGGATTAGCCACTGGCACCAAAATTCGGTAGGCACGAGGGGAAGCTTCACTGACAGCAGAGGTGTCTATACCTGTTTCTGCTTCCAACTGTGGCTTCATGATATCTAACCTGATCAGCTTTTTCGGATATGTCCATTCTAGGAGTGGCGAGGTCATGAAGGTAGTTACCAATGCCATAATTACCAGCATGGTAAATATTAAGGGGGAAATTACCCCTAACTCTAGACCAATGTTTAGCACTATCAGTTCAGTCAAGCCGCGAGTATTCATTAACCAACCGAGTGCCGAGGCTTCCCGTTTACTAATGCCACTCACACGGGCCGCTACATAAGTGCCAACATATTTGCCTGCGATCGCCACTCCTAAAACCAACGCACACAAAAGCCACAATTCGGGACGGTTGAGCAGGCCAATCTGCGTCTTTAAGCCACTGTAGGCGAAAAATATTGGCAGCAAGAAGATAAGGACAAAATCTTCAGTTTTTACTGCCAATTCCCGCACTAAATCTTCATTTTTGGGCATGGCGGCTCCCAGTAAAAATGCCCCAAAAATTAAGTGAATACCAATTAGTTCGGTGATTAGTGCCGATGCAACCACGCCCATATAAATCCCAGCTAGCAGCAATTGGCTGAGGCGTCCTGCACGGAGGTAGTGTTTGGCAAGGCGTTTGAGGAACCAACGTCCCGCTGTCAACATCAAGCCGATGTAGACTATGCTGGCGATAATTGTTGGTATGGCACCAGCAAAGTTACCAGTTCGAGCTACAGCGATCGCTACTGCCAAGAGACACCAAGCTGTCACATCATCCACCGCAGCACAAGTTAACGCCAACGTTCCTAAACGCGTTCCTTGTAAATTGTTTTCAGTAATGATTCGCGCCAACACTGGAAAGGCAGTAATCGACATCGCCGCTCCCAAAAACAAAGCGAAGGCGGTAAAGGATACACTTGCATTGGAAACTAGGGGATAAAGTAGCACCGCTAGCAATGTTCCTAAGGAAAAGGGCACCAAAATACTTACGTGAGAAGTTAAAACCGCTACCTCTAATTGGCCGCTGAGGTATTTGGGATTTAGTTCTAGCCCAATCAGAAACATGAAAAATATTAGTCCCATCTGAGACAAAACATTTAGAAAAGGAAAAGTTTCTGGTGGAAACAAGGTAACTGCTACATCGGGAGCAACTAAACCAAATAAAGATGGGCCAAGCATAATCCCGGCGACAATCTCACCAATTACCAGCGGTTGCTTAATGGAGCGAAATCCTAGCCCTACTAGCCGTGAAAGTCCAATAACAATCAGCACCTCAACCAGAACGAGAATAACTATGTGCATGGTTTCCTCAAAAGTAACTATCTGGTTTTTCTAAGATGATTCTTTAAAAGACTGGAAAATGTCAAGCTTGTTAGATACACCCCAATACAGTTCAGTTAAATATTTATTTCTCTTTGTGTCCTACCCTATGGTCAGCCACTTGATGTCTATGCGTTCTTCTGGTGCGTCTGGTACCTGAATGCAGGTCGTTCAAACAATTGACTTTGATAAGCAGTTTTAGCCTTAACCCAAGTGTATTATACATGGAAGGGTAATTTGTGCTTCATTGTCATGTCAATTGTTGTTACGATGCAGTTGCAACCGTGAAACATAAATTCTAATGATTTTAGTAGCTTAATCTAGAATAACTTCCGAATTAGTGATATCAAGAAAATTATGTAAGAGGTAGTCAGTTTGTAATGACATTTAAAAGCCATTACAAACAAATTAGCAGTTATATCCAGAGTCAAAGCAGAAAATTTTACCCAATTGCTAGGTGATTAATTTTATATTTAAATTTGCTTAAGCTGAAGATTTATCATAGCTTGTACCTTGCAACAAAAAGGCAATCAGTGGTGATGCCATGAGCGTAGTAATGACTGCCATAATAACCATGATAGTGAATAAAGTTGGAGTAATTATACCTTGTTCAAGACCAATATTGAGGATGATTAACTCCATCAAGCCACGAGCATTCATCAGAGCGCCGATAGTTGCAGATTCCCGCCAATTTTCCCCTGCCAATTTTGCAGCTAACATACAAGCAATACCTTTACCCAGAATTGCGATCGCAATAATTAAGAGCGTAATACCCCACAAAGTAGGTGTGTTTACCAATCCAATTTGAGTGTTCAATCCAGAGAAGACAAAAAACATTGGTAGCAAAAAAGAAGTAGTTAAAAATTCTGTATGTTGGCGAATTTGTTGGGCAAATTCTCCGCGTGGTGTCACTGCTCCCAGCACGAAAGCACCGAATATTGCATAGATGCCTGTGACATCGGTAAACCATGCACAAAACATCAAAATTATCAACATTAAAGTTAAGGTTTGTCTGTTCACACCTGCATCGCGTTTTGTCATGCGTGTGAAGGCTCTCAGTAGAGGTTGACCGAGAAAAATCGCAAATAGCACGTAGCAAATGCCCCCACCAATTGCTAATATGGCGATGCTCACAGAATTTTTCACACTTGCAAGCACGATCGCTAGCAAACACCATGCAACTCCATCATCTACCGATGCTGCACCTAAAGCCAAAGTACCGAAGCGGGTTTGTGCAAGACCGCGTTCGTAAAGAATGCGAGCTAACATCGGAAAAGCCGTAATTGTCATTGATGCACCTAGATACAAAGCAGCTGACCAAGGCATGACTTTTGGTTGAAAGAAATCGCCATTATGATAAAACCAAAAAGAAGCGATCGCTCCTAAAATAAAGGGAGTAATAATCCCGGCAGCAGATAGCAAACTTGCACTTTTGATATGATGTTTTAAGAGTTTGGTGTTGAACTCTAAACCAATTAAAAACATATAAATTACCAACCCAATCTGGCTGATAGCATATAAAATCGACATTGATGGGTTGGGAATCTTGTCTCCTAAAGAAGTAATGATAGGAAGTTTAGGAAACAACCATTGCTGAAAATCTGGTGCAATCAAGCCCAAAAGTGATGGCCCTAGCATTACACCTGCGATCATTTCGCAAACAACATCAGTTTGACCAAGATAGCGGCGTCCTAAAATCGTAACGATGCGACAAGTGGCTAAAATAACTGTGAGTTGCAGAAATAGCTGAATAACCAGATCAAAATTTGACATTGCATTTCCTTAATTTGCGTCTCTGCATTGAACTAGGGATTATGGATTAGGGACTCTTTACTAACACAATTTTGATGAGGATTCAACTTCCAACCAATGTTCATAGCGATGCACACAACTGTAGGTCAATACAACATATTGCATTCAAACTCAAACCGCCATATATGATTTTTTAAATTTGCTATAGCACTCCTAAATCATTCGTGAGATTTGTGAATTCTGTTTTTGTTCTGTTTTCCTTGGTGTACTTAGCAGCTCGTCATCACCCAGATTTCTCACAACTCAGATAGGATTGCTATATTTAATTGTTGATTTTTGATTACAGCAATATTCAGGTAATCAAAGCATAAGGTAGGGGCGCACAGATGTCATAGGTGTCAACTTAAGCTCAAACACTTAATTTCCCGTCTTTTAGATCCCCCAACCCCCTTAAAAAGGGGGCACTCGATTCTAGTTCCCCCCTTTTAAGGGGGGCTAGGGGGGATCTAAAATCTAGGTGGTACATCAAAAAATTGTCAAATGCTTATCAGGCAATGCTTTTGCATTAAATTGACACCGATGACAGATGTGCTCCCCTACAAGGGATTGTGGTTCAAATAGATGAAAAGGCTGTAAGTAACTAGGTGAACAAAAATTGAATATTTAGAGTATTTGAGGTTTTAGAACCATTCCCCACCCCGGAAACGCCAACGGAGGAAGATAATTCGCATCAGACTTTGTGAACTAATAAAAACTGCTAGCCACACAATACTATAGTACAATAAAAAAACTGCTAACGGTAGTTCTTCTTTAGGTAAAGGTATTGGTAAAAAGCCAAACAGTTTTACTCCACAGAACACAAATATTAATTCCCATATACCAGCTAAGAGTTGATAAGCTGCGGGCCAATCCCTGTCCCAGCGGTATTTTTGAAGATAGTTATAAAGCACATCCCAACCTAAGCCAAAGACGGCGACATAACCAAGTATCCAAAAATAAACCGAGTTAGCACTAGAACCAATCAAACCAATTGCAAAGGGCAAAGACACAAGTACGCCCACCGTTGCAAGTAATAATAATCGAGTTTGCCAACGACCAAATAAAGTTGGTGTCATAAGAGTTAGGAGTTAGAGACGCGATGAATCGCGTCTGTACAAGAGTTAAGAGTAGAGACGCGATGAATCGCGTCTGTAATTAACAAGAGAGAAGTTAGAGTTTTTATAGATGGATTTTCAAATGGATGTTATTAAAAATTCGGCAAAATTGTGGTGCTTTTTGCAAAAATGGCCAATACGAAAATATCGGCTTGCCCAAAGCACTAACACATCTATATTATTAGGATGGTTTAAGGTGATAATCAAATTGAGAATGGTAAGCTGCATTGGCAAAGCCTGCTGAATGTATCGCATCCCAATTGATCACATCTTCTAACAAAGCCTGATAACCTAGTGTATTGGGATGAAGACCATCTTCACTCAAGCGTTTGAGCCGCCAATTTTCACCGTGTTTCATCCATTGCTCAAAAATATCTAAATAGGGAATCTGCCGTTTCGTGCAAGCAATTCGAGTTGCTTCTTTATAGCGGTACTGGTCGGCATGATTATAGTAAAAACAATCTAAAAATGGCATCTTGGCTTCATCCACTGGCACCATACCCACAAATAATACAGGACATAGTTGCTGTGCTAAATCTAGCAGAGAAGCAATTTCCTTTTCAAATACAGTAAAATTTGTGTAACTTCGGCCATCGGGACGTGCTAACCGTGCTGAGTCATTCACGCCTACGGATAAAATTATCAAATCAGGAACACGATTTCGCAGTTCACCCCGGTGGCGAAATTCTACTTCTAGCCTTTGTGCTACTTGTTGCGTGCGATCGCCTCTTACCCCTAAATTATAAAGAACGTGACCCGCACTATCCGGCAACATCCACCATCGCCGTAGTTGCTCTATCCAGCCTCCTTTTTCTGGGTCGCCGAATCCATAAATTAAGCTGTCCCCCAGTGCGACAATCTTCATTGGTTGAAAGTGATTTGGTGGTACAGACACCTGCATTGAGGAAGAAGCTAGAAATGTGTGCATTTAACAACTATATTTTATATCTTTACAAGATTCTATACATTTCTATACCATAGATGGCTATGTTTAGTGTTCAGCATATATGGGGTTTGTACTTGTTGATATGGTTGCAAGCTTAATATTGCCACATTTGAGCCTTTGAGGTGAAATTTGTAGTTTAAAAGCTCAAGTTTGGGGTTTGGTACTGAAAACGGCTATGCGATGTCTACGACGGGCTACGCTTACGCACCATGTTTTAGTCTATTTTAGGTATGGGTGAGCGATGTCTACGATGGTCACTGAGCTTTGTTGTACCACTTTGTGGAAGCAAGCTACGCGCAATGTCTCGTAGAGAAGTGCGAGCTATGCCTACGCACTTTGTTAATAGACTTCTTGCAAAAGTCCCTAATACCCCTCCCTGCAAGCCTAACGTGTATACACAAGTCTCAAGTAGTTGATAAATCTCGGTTTTACCCCACCCTAACCCTCCCCTTATAAAGGGGAGGGAACAACATTTTTTCTGTTTCCCCCCTTTATAAGGGGGGATTAAGGGGGGTAATAAGACTTGTGTATACACGGTAGCCTTTTTAAGGGGGGTTAGGGGGAATCGAGGTTTCAGGTTTTGAGTGTGTAAGTCTTGAGGACGCAAAGATTGCAAAGGAAGAAGTTAAAGGAGTTTGGGGTAGAATCTAAGCAAAATTTACTTGCTTGCTTAAGAAATCCTGGAAGGTGGAATGATAAAGACTGTAGCGAATTTCTCCATCAATTTGTTGGAGTGTTAAAAACTCATGCCAATTTTCCAGAACTTCTTCAACATCGTATTCATCAGCATCAATCGCACTAGCAATTACTTCTGCTGATAAGGGTAATGAAACTTGCACCAACACACTCAGCACAAATGATTTCAATTTCCTCTCAAAAGTTGGCGAATTAGGGGGAATCATCTTGTGCAAATGCTGTTGATAATACGCCTCTAAACCAGGGGGAAGTCCATCAAATTCCTTAGAGATAGCAGGTAATATCTGGCTAAGGTAAAGAAAATTATTTTCGCTTTTGGTGGTTAGCTGTGCTGTGAATTCTTCTGAGTTATTGACGTATTGCCGAATGTATGCTTCGACATCTTCCTGGTTTTGTTATGGGTATTCTGCTAAATTGAGAATTTCAGAAGGTGCTTCTATCAACAAACCGGATTGTTTTCGCACATAGGGACGACGGGTAAGAAGGAAATAGACGCCACGCGGGAGATATCTGGGAAGATAAAAGAGATTTGAGCCTGGGGTTTGGTCGGTGCGGTTAACAGTATCCAAGGCATCAATAGCAATGATAAACTTTTGTTGAGGTTCTAGCTTGTCGCTGACTTGCTGAAGAAGGGAAGGTAGAGAGGTTTCTTGAGATGTCGGGTCAATTTGCGTGCAGATAGTAGAAATAAATTCCTCAGCGCGATTTTTGCCTGGGAGTTGGGCGTTGTAATAGAGAACGTGGGGATTTTCTGTGACGTACTTGGCGAGGATGACACTTTTGCCGCTACCGGGTGCGCCAATTATGGTAAAGTAACCTCGGTCATAATGCTGGAGAAAGTTGGATATGGCCGTGAAGACGAAGGCACGACCAACAAAGTTTTGACTTTTTTCGAGAATGACTTGTTGAAATTCTGTTGGGTAATAGGGGAAATTGATTGGCGTTGGGGGTCGAGGTGAAGTGTTCATACTTTTTAGACATTCTCCAATCGCAAAAAATGCACTCTCCCTGACGACTCTCCTGCCACAATTGTTACCCCATCTGCTGCAACAGCACAGCAAAGAAATGGAGCCTCTCCTGTAAAAGTAGCAATTTCTTCCCCAGTTTGAAGATTCCAGAGTTTGAGTGTGTTGTCATTTGAACCAGAAATCACCTGCTGTCCATCGGGGGTGAGGGCTACCGCATATACTATGTTGCTATGAACGTAGAAAGTACGCTCATCCTCCTCAGTTTCAAGATTCCAGAGTTTAAGTGTGTTGTCACGCGAACCGGAAATAACCTGCTTACCATCCGGGGTGAGGGCTACTGCATGTACCACGTTGCTATGACCGTGGAAAGTACGCTCATCCTCCCCAGTTTCCAGATTCCAGAGTTTGAGTGTCTTGTCATCTGAACCAGAAATCACCTGCTTGCCATCAGGGGTAAGGGCTACTGCATTTACCGAGCCGCTATGACCGTGGAAAGTACGCTCATCCTCCCCAGTTTCCAGATTCCAGAGTTTGAGTGTCTTGTCATGTGAAGCAGAAATCACCTGTTTGCCATTAAGGGTGAAGGCTACCGCATATACTTCGCTGCTATGACCGTGGAAAGTATATTTATTCTCCCCAGTTTGCAGATTCCAGAGCCTGAGTGTGCTGTCTAATGAAGCAGAAATCACCTGCTGTCCATCGGGGGTGAGGGCTACTGCTGTTATACAGCCGTTATGACCCTGGAAAGTAAGCTCATCCTTTCGAGTTTGCAGATTCCAAAGTTTGAGTGTCTTGTCATCTGAAGCAGAAATCACTTTTTTGCCATCGGGGGTGAGGGCTACTGCTGTTACCCAGTCGTTATGACCCTGGAAAGTACGCTCATTTTCCCCAATTTCCAGATTCCAGAGTTTGAGTGTGCTGTCACCTGAACCAGAAATTACCTGCTTGCCATCGGGAGTCATAGCTACTGCATTTACTAAGTAGCTATGACCGTTGAAAGTACGCTCATTTTCCCCAGTTTCAAGATTCCAAAGTTTGAGTGTGTTGTCACATGAACCAGAAATCACTTGCCTGCCATCGGGGGTGAGAGCTACTGCTGTTACTCTGTCGCTATGACCGTTGAAAGTACGCTCATTTTCCCCAGTGTGCAGATTCCAGAGTTTGAGTGTGTTGTCTTGTCATTTGAACCAGAAATTACCTGCTTGCCATCGGGGGTGAGAGCTACTGCTGTTACTCTATCGCTATGACTGTTGAAAGTACGCTCATTTTCCCCAGTGTGCAGATTCCAGAGTTTGAGTGTGTTGTCATTTGAACCAGAAATCACCTGCTTGCCATCAGGGGTGAGAGCTATTGCTGTTACTCTGTCGCTATGACCGTAAAAAGCCCGCTCATTTTCTCCAGTTTCCAGATTCCAGAGTTTGAGTGTCTTGTCATCTGAACCAGAAATCACCTGCTTGCCATCAGGGGTAAGGGCTACTGCATTTACCGAGCCGCTATGACCGTGGAAAGTACGCTCATCCTCCCCAGTTTCCAGATTCCAGAGTTTGAGTGTCTCGTCACGTGAAGCAGAAATCACCTGCTTGCCATCGGGGGTGAGGGTTACTGCATTTACCCAGCCGCTATGACCGTGGAAAGTCCGCTCATTTTCTCCAGTTTCCAGATTCCAGAGTTTGAGTGTCTCGTCACGTGAAGCAGAAATCACCTGCTTGCCATCGGGGGGGAGGGTTACTGCATTTACTGAATCGCTATGACCTGTGAGAGTGAAAAGTAAACTTCCACCAGGGGAAATTAAGTTAGATGTTAACGGACAGAACCAAGGTAAAACTTGCTGCTTTGCTACTTTAAGCATTGCTTGAATTTCCGGTACTGCAAAGTGCTGCATTCGCCCCCACAATTGCCCTGCCAGTTGCATTTTATCTTTGACTAATATATGCGCTGACAATCGCAATGCTCCTTGAATCAATTTCAGCGTTTTGACTTGCTTTGCATTATATTCTGGATTGTTTAATATTTCTGAGTCATTAATTAAATCATAATCCTCAATGAGTGACTGCACACCAAAATCAGAATGGTTGATTTTAGCATTGATAAAATCAAAATCAGTCAGTTTTTTATAAAGTGGTTTCCACTTTCCTATCTTTGCTTTAACATGAGGGTCAATGAGGATGGTTCGCTGGTCGCTTAAGGATAACTGGGCAAATTTTTCAGCAAAACTACTCATCTTCGTCCTCACCTGATTTTAGGCTTGCCCACAATTGGTCATTAGAGTCGGAAATAAGACGCTGAACTTCTTGCCAATCAATATTATTGTTCTTTTTTTCTCTTTTGAGAGTCGATTGCTTGCGGAGGAAATCTGCAAAACTTTGGTGATAAATTGAATAGTAGTCTTCCTCATTTTGTTTTTGTTTTCTCAAGAATTATAGCCACTTATTCAAAAGCTCCAAGACATCATATTCGTCTCGACCAGTAATGCGAGCAATGGATTCACAGGAAATCGGTTTACCTACCTCAACCAGTACACAAAGGATAATCGCATTTGTCCGCTTGTCTGGAGTATCCATTCCCATTTGCTTCCAATGCTGTTCATAATAACCCTGAAGTTTCTCAGGTAATTCTTCTAAACTTAAGTCTTGATAATCTCCTCTAGCAATACTTGGTAAGACATAGTACAGATACATAAAATTGTTTTCACTTTTTTGTGCTACCTGCTCAATAAAATATGGCGGCTGAATCTTGCGTTTTTGAATCCATGCCTTCAAACCATCATGCTCTGGCTCATCATTGATACATGTACTAATGTACTCTTTCACATCTTTTCGATTCCAGACTTCATACTTATTTGCTGTTAAATCCAACTGCTGCTCTGGAACTTCTTCAGTCAACAAGCGCTTTTCATTTTGTGCATAGCGTCGCCTAGTTAGCAGAAAATATATGCTATCTGGCAGATTTTTAGGTAAATCTAAAAGATTTCCTGACCTTGGTTGTTCGACTTCATCGAGTGCATCAACCACAATTACCAAGGGTTCACCAGTTGCCAGCTTTTCATTTACTTTCGTCAGCAAAGTAGGTAAATTATCATTATCTGCATTCTGTAACTGATAGCGATTAATCAGTTGTTGACGAATACTTTGCAAAAATTGGTCTGGTGTGTTGCGACCTTCTGCTCGAATATTGAAGTAGCAGATAGCTTTGTATTTAGATACAGATTGGGCTGTGATCGCACTTTTCCCCATACCCGCATCCCCAATCACGGTAAAATATCCTTTGGGATGCTTTTTAAGGAAATCATCAAATTCGTCAAATACAAATTTACGACCGCAAAATGCCTTAGTTTTTTCTTCAATTAGTGTTTTAAACTCATCTGGATAAAGCGACTGTTTTAGAGATTCTGTAAATGTCTTCCGGTGTTCTTGAAGTTGTACATTAGTTAGAATTTCTCCAGGATTTTTAGAGCGTTTTGCCACACTGACAAAAAATTGATGAAATTCCTTAACTTTAACTAAGTCTATTTTTGCTTGTTGTGCCTCATCATTTAATGTATTCCATTCCTCATTATCAATAGCCAATGCTTTTTCTGCAAAAGCCTTATAAAAAGTTTTTTTAATCTCTTTATTTCTAAAAAAATTGAGTATATCATCAGCTTGAAATACGCCATAGTCTACCAAAGCATAAGTATAAACACCTTCAAAATCTTTGGGAGGCTGTATTGGAGCAAGATTTAAACGTTTTAAAACTTTAATAATATATTCGTTACGTTGAGCCTGCTGGATACCAAGGGAAACAGTAGCAGGTGCAACAGCTTTAATAGCATTAATTACAGATACGGGGTCAATATTCATCTTTCCTGGAGTGAGAACAGATTGTGATACCCTTACCTTATCGCAGATTCACTTAGTCAAATTACTTGCAAGCTCACACATTGGCGCAAGATGTAATGTAGAGTTATGTGTGGTGCGATCGCTCACCTATATTAGCTCACGAGTTATCACAACTTCATTCGCCGTCACACTGAATGTAGAAGCTGTTGTTACCAACATCGCGACATTCATCATCAACATCACGACATTCATCATCAACATCGCGACATTCATCATCAACATTGCAACATTTCGGTATAACCTATTTCCCAGTCCCCATTCCCTATTTTCCAGGCGGACATAATTGCTGCACTCTTTGGGGAAGTTGCCGACACATCTGCTGGAATCCTTGAGGATTAAATTGCCACCAAGCAAATAATCCCAAACTTGTACCCCCCACAAGCAACGCCAACACTCCCCCCAGCATTACCAAACGTTTATCCCGCTTAGGTTTTGTAATTAAGGTTGGTGGGATTTCTGGGCTTATAAATGGTTCCTCTGAAAGATCCAAATCTAGATCCAAATTTAGATCCAAATCTAGATCCAAATCTAGCAGCGATCGCGAACTTTCTGTCAAGGAAATTGGTTCTTCTTGTTCCTCTTGTTCTTCTTGTATTTCTGCTTCTATAATCTCTTCTGGCAACGCCGGAGTCACAGGTACTAAGTATTCTGGGGAGACACGGTAATAAGTGAGAACAACCGACGTATTATCACGCCCATTTTTTTCGTTTGCCAAGTTAATCCAGTTGCGGACAGCATCTTCAACTGTCAGTTTACCTGTTAACACGGGTATTGCATAATTTTGCCAAGATTGTTCTACCCAATTATTATCACTTAATCCATCAGAACACAGTAGCAATATGCCATCTTCTTCTACAATGAATCGCTGAACCTTGAGACGCAAAGATTCTGCATCTCTTGTCCCCAAAGCTTGAGTTAGGGCACTAGCATCTGGTCTCAAAAGTGCCTTTCGATATAAGCTTTTTGCAAGGCGTACTTCTCGTGTTGCCACATCATCATCTACTGTCAGTAGCTGACAATAATTGCGAGTAATCCAATAGGCACGGCTATCACCAACATTAGCTAAGTAAAGTTCATGGGTATTATTTGATTGCCACCCAGTACTCGTCTGCACTCGTTGTGGAACTTGTACTGCCATTACAATAGTTGTAGCCATGCGTTCTTTGCCTTGGCGTTTTTGTTCATTATTGCGGGCATAAATCACATTATTTACCACCCGCAAGCTTGCTTCTAATTGTTCCTGCAACAACTCTGGTGGTACAAGTACAGCTTGTTCTGTAACCTCTGTTAGTAAAGCGCGAATTTGCAACTTTACAGACTGCACTGCTAACCTACTAGCAACCTCGCCGCCTTCGTGTCCGCCAATGCCATCGCAAACAATCGACAAGTGAGGCAATAAAGGTTCATCTAAGTCACTCAAAGCATTCGGGTAGCAAGCGTCTTCATTTTGTGCCATAACTGGGCCAATATCTGTAGAGCCTGCCACCTTCAGAACTAATGGCAATTCTGCCGCAGATGCTAGTAGTAAATTATTGAGTTGAATATTAATAGCCTCTAACTCAACCTCAGTTTCACACATCTGCTGGACTATGTTCTGTAACCCTTTGGCTACTGATGCCTTTGCAGACGCTACCCAAAACTGCCAACACTCCCCCAGATTTTGTAAACTCAGCTTCTCATCTGCTGGTGTTTTGTACACTTCCAACAGTCGCACACACCAACCTTGGACTCTCAAGTTGTCTACTACCAGTAAACTGCGGCTAAGTCCCAATTCTGATAAAGGTGTCCAAAGTTGGAGAATTTGCCACAGCCAATAAACTTGTCGTACCGCTGTTGCTTGCTCCCATGCCTCAACAATAGTTGGATAGATATTTCCTGTCTCATCTATCGGCACATTTTCTAATAAGAGGATATTAGTTGTATCTCCCTCAAGGTCACTAGCAAACCCATAAGCCTGGGGCAGATGCAACCGCTCTTGATATAATCGTAGATAAGGAATTACTTCCTTTGGCAATTCTTCAGGTACATCTGGTGGCAGTCCCGGTTGAGTATCCAGCCAAATCTGGTGCTTAATTACTTCGTATCTATCTACAACCTTTGTAGTTGGTGGAATTTGAGCAGACAGTGAGCCAGTAGCCCAAAGATAGCGGTGAACCAAAGGAGTTTGACAACTGGCACAAACCCTATCTCCCATAGGATTAATCGGGCTATTACAGCCTGGATTTATACAATAAATTATCAGTTGAGTAGAAATCATAAAAGTATAAATTTAAAAAACTAATCAACTCATGAATTTCGATTAACTTTAGCTGGCAATGAATTGAAGCCTAGAATAAACTAGACTGGTGTACTGCTAGCTACACCTTGTTACTGAAATTAATCAAAATGATTGGTATAAATACCAAGTTTTGCTTTCTGTAAATAACTTACGTCTGGCTGTATCTAATCGTAGAAATGCATTTACGTCAATGTAGAGTTTAGGATGGCGCTATGCCAAGTCTTACCTTAATCTGGCTTTTAGCAGGAGCAGTTTTATGTCTAATGGAATTGTTCTTACCATCAGCGTTTGTCGCCTTCATGATGGGAATTAGCGCTTTTGTAGTAGCACTGCTGTCTGGAGTGGGTTTGGGAAGTGTATGGTTGCAAGTTATAGTTTGGCTATTACTTTCCACCACACTAGTTTTGCTTTCCCGTCGGTTTTTGCAACCGCGACAACGCAAATCGAAAATTCGGGATGCAGTCATAGCTGAAACCTTAACAGAAATTCTGCCTGGGAAAACAGGGCGGGTGCTGTATGAGGGAAATTCTTGGCAAGCACGATGTGACGATGACAAATTTACCGTACCACCCCATCAAAGAGTTTATGTAGTCAGGAGAGAAGGTACCACCTTAATTGTGATACCTGAAAATCTGTTGAATTCTTAGGCAGGAGGCAGAGTTAGTAGTTCCCCTGCTTCCCACTCCCTTGAATTTGGAGTGACATTTAATACTTAAAAAATCAGGAGATTCACAATGGAACAGTTCTTTTTGCTCGTCTTTTTAGCCCTTGGTGGTGGTGCTGTAGCAGGTTCTGTGAAAGTCGTCAATCAGGGCAATCAAGCTTTAGTGGAAAGATTGGGTAGTTATAACAAAAAACTGGAACCAGGACTAAACTTTGTCATTCCTTTCGTAGATAGAGTTGTCTACCGAGAAACTATCCGAGAAAAAGTCTTAGATATTCCTCCTCAACAGTGCATCACCCGTGACAACGTTGGTATTGAGGTAGATGCAGTGTTTTACTGGCGGATTGTGGATATGGAAAAAGCCTGGTACAAGGTAGAAAATCTCCAGTCGGCAATGGTAAACATGGTGCTGACTCAAATTCGCGCCGAAATGGGACAGTTGGAGTTAGATCAAACTTTTACTGCTCGTTCCCACATCAGTGAACTTTTATTACAGGATTTGGACGTTGCTACCGATCCTTGGGGTGTAAAAGTGACACGGGTAGAACTGCGAGATATTATTCCGTCTCAAGCAGTGCGAGAATCGATGGAATTGCAAATGTCGGCAGAACGACGCAAACGGGCAGCAATTTTAACTTCTGAGGGGGAACGCGAATCTGCCGTTAATAGTGCCAGAGGTAAAGCTGACGCGCAAATATTGGATGCCGAAGCTCGTCAAAAATCGACAATTCTGCAAGCGGAAGCTGAACAAAAGGCGATTGTTTTGAAAGCTCAAGCTGAACGTCAGCAGCAGGTTCTAAAAGCGCAGGCGATCGCAGAATCAGCAGAAATTATTGCCCAAAAACTCCACACTAATCCCAATGCAAATAAAGCGGTGGAAGTTCTGTTTGCCTTGGGTTATCTGGATATGGGCGCGACAATTGGTAAAAGCGATAGCAGCAAGGTGATTTTTATAGATCCGCGTACTATTCCCGCTGCCTTAGAGGGTATACGCTCTGTCGTTTCAGATGGTCAGGTTAACTCTAACGAGTTATTTTCTAAGCAAATACCAGGATTAGAAAATAACCGCGCTAGTTAGGAGTAGAGGTGGAGAGTGGGGATAAGGGGACAAAGGGACAAATTTCTTCCTTATCTCTTCGTCTCTTTCCAATGACTAATGACTAATGACTAATGAATAATGATAATTAACCCAGAACAAGTCATCAACGCTATTATTGCGATCGCTAATCCTTTAATTAAGGAAAAAATTCAGCGCAATGAGACTGTAATTAAATTACTTCGGCAGTTTAAACTTGACCCAGAGCATCCACCAGCAGATTTTAGTGGGGTTTATGCTTATGCACTGGTAGAGTACGGCGTTGGGAAACCCAAGCCTTTTTTAGAACTTTTTCGCCAAGAAGCAATAAAACAAGCTTTCCGCAAAGCATTTGACCATAATAACCCCTCAATTTTGCTTTCTGAGGTTGATGCTTGGCTTGATGCTTATGCGTTGGGTGATGACATTAGAAGTTTGGGAATTGACATTAGACGGGAAATTGCTGCGTTTTATATTGTTTTTGCAGAAGTTGCTAAACGCACTCGCAACCCAGCAGATACACTAATGAGTCAACAAATTGGCTCTTTGCAACAACGCATTGCCAATATCCAAGAACTACTCGACAGGTTGCCGACGCTGGAAAGTATTTGTACTGAAATGGCGCGGTTGAATGCCCAGAATTCCCCTTCACTGCTGGAGGCCGAAACATCCACAAAAAATAAGTGTCAAGCCATTGCCCTAGCTCAACAAATGCGCGGCTGGTTTGAAACCTTGGGTTACCGCTTTGAAAAGTATGAAATTTGGGGTGATTCATATTTTGAGTGGATTATCAATGTACCAACACGGCGTAACCGATATGACCGCATCCTGATCCGGGGAATTGAGGGCGAAGTTGGACTCAAGGATGTAGCTGTTTTGCGTTCCTCTGTGGAGCAGCAGAGAACTGATGAAGGTTGGTTAGTAACAGCCAGACGGATTGCACGAGCGGCGCGGAATGAGGTGGAAAAGGAGGAAAATCGCCACTTAGGTTGTTACACTTTTGACGAACTCATTGACCAAGATGCTGATTTTAGTGATTATCTCGATTGGTTAGAAGCAGAAATTATCCGGCGGCAAATAGATACAAAATACGTTCCTTTAGCTTGCACAAAAGAGGAAATTGACCCCGATACTAAGCAGCGTATCGGCATCAGTCACTATAGCGATCGCGATGGTTGGATTGATGGTTATATTGATGTCTGGTTGGATGATCCAGCTAAAGAGCATATTTCTATACTAGGAGAATTTGGTACGGGGAAAACTTGGTTTGCCTTCCACTATGCTTGGCTGGCATTGCAACGTTACCAAGATGCCCAAAAACGCGGTGTTGAGCGTCCCCGTTTGCCTTTGGTAATTACGCTGCGGGATTTTGCCAAAGCAATAAATGTCGAGAACGTTTTGGCGGGGTTCTTTTTTACACAACACAATATCCGTTTAACTAGCGAAGTTTTTGACCAGTTGAACCGCATGGGCAAATTGCTGCTAATTTTCGATGGTTTTGACGAAATGGCAGCAAAAGTTGACCGTCAGCAGATGATTAATAACTTTTGGGAACTGGCAAAAGTGGTGGTTCCTGGTGCCAAGGTGATCCTGACTTGTCGCACCGAACATTTTCCCGACGCCAAGGAAGGACGCGCTTTACTCAATGCCGAGTTACAAGCTTCTACCAAACAGTTGACAGGGGAAACACCGCAGTTTGAAGTGCTGGAACTGGAGAAATTTAACGACGAGCAAATTCGGCTGGTGTTGTCGCATCAAACGGAAACTGCAACAGTTGAACAAGTAATGGGAAATCCGCAATTATTGGATTTAGCCCGTCGTCCGGTGATGACTGAGTTAATTTTGGAAGCTTTGCCGGATATTGAGGCGGGTAAACCTGTGGATATGTCGCGGGTTTACTTGTATGCGGTGCGGCGGAAAATGGAACGGGATATTAAGAGCGATCGCACGTTTACTTCTTTGGCAGAAAAGCTATACTTTTTGTGCGAACTTTCTTGGGAAATGCTGTCTACTGACGAAATGAGCCTCAATTATCGGCTTTTCCCTGACAGAATTCGGCGGTTATTTGGTTCGGTAGTGCAGGAACAGAAAGATTTAGACCACTGGCATTACGACATGATGGGGCAAACTATGCTCATCCGCAATGCTGATGGTGATTATACTCCAGCGCATCGGTCGCTGCTAGAGTTTTTTGTAGCCTATAAATTTGCAGCCGAGTTGGGAGTGTTAGCTAGCGATTTTACTGAGTTAGCGCGGGTGCGCTTCCAGATAAATCATGATGCTGCACTTGTTGATTATAGTTGGTCTTCTTATTTCATTCGTCAGGTAGATGTGGCTGGAGAGATTTTACCAGCTGCGGCACTCAAGGGATTTATAAGCGAATCCTTGGAGAAGTTGAGGGGGACTTTTGGTAAAGCACCTTTGACAAAAGCGGTGATGGATTTACTGGTAGGGATGATTAATGTTGAGGTTAAGGAGTCGGTTATTAAGGTGATTGAGGGGACGCGCGGGAAAAGTGAGGATGAGGTTGGTTATGTTGGGGGAAACGCGGCGACAGTTTTGGTAAAGGTTGATAAGTATGCGTTAGATGGGAGAAATTTAAGCGGTACGGTAATTAAAGGTGCTGATTTTACTGAGGCTAGCTTGCGTCATGTTAACCTTGCACAAGCAAATTTGATTGACAGCATTTTTACTAAACTATTTGGTGCAATTTTTTCAGTTGCGTATAGTTTTGATAGTCAATTTGTAGTTACTGGTGATGGTGAAGGCATTGTTCGGATATGGAAAGTTGCTACTGGCGAAGAAATTTTGACTTGTAATGGACATACTAACGCAATACTTTCAGTTGACTTTAGTCACGATAGTAATAAAGTTGCTAGCAGTAGTCACGATAGGACTATAAGGCTATGGGATACCCGCACTGGTAAATGCTTAACAATTTTACAAGGACACAATAATTCTGTAAATTCAGTTGCTTTCTGTCCTAAAGGTAAGATTCTTGCTAGTGGCAGTTCTGATAATACAGTGAGATTATGGGATATTCAAACTGGTAAATGCTTACAGATTTTGCAGGGGCATAATAATTCAGTATACTCAATTGCATTTAGTCCAGATGCTGAGATGCTGGCTAGTAGTGGTTCTGAACACACGATCAAATTATGGAATATTAAAACCAGCGAATGCTTAAAAACTTTAGAAGGACATAGAAATTCTGTAAAATCAGTTACTTTTAGTCCAGACGGTAAGATGCTTGCAAGTGGTGGTTATGATGAGACTGTAAGATTATGGAACGTGAATACAGGCGAATGTAAGTTAACCTTGCAAAGGGATAATATCTCATCATTAGTAGTTGCTTTTAGCGCTGATAGTAAGACAATTGCTAGTAGCGGCGACCAAAATATCAGATTTTGGGATGTAATAACAGGTGAATGTCTAAAAATATTAAAGGGACACTTCAATTTAGTACGTTCAATTGCTTTTAGTCCAGATGGAGATACTCTTGTTAGTGGTAGCTATGACAAGACAGTGAGATTTTGGAGTGTTGCTACAGGTGAATGCCAAAAAGTTTTACAGGGACACAGTATTTGGGTAAACTCTGTCGTTTTTAGTTTAAATGGTGAAATGATTGTTAGTGCAGATGATGAGACAACAGTAAAATTATGGAATATTAGCACTGGTAAATCTGTAAAAATTTTACAAGGTCACACCAATTGGGTGCAATCAGTTGCTCTTGATAGAGAGGGTAAAATACTTGCTAGCGGTAGTGCTGATACAACAATCAGATTATGGAATTTCTGCACAGGAGAATGCTTGAACATTTTGCAGGGACACAGTGATTGGGTACAATCAATCGTTTTCTGCCCAAATGGTGAGATACTTGCCAGTGGTAGTAGTGACAGAAGTGTAAGATTATGGAATGTTAAACTGGGAGAATGCTGGAAAATTTTTGAAGATAATTACTCAATCCGCTCAGTTGTTTTCAGTCCCGATGGTGAAACATTAGCTATTAGCAATTATGGCGGAGAGATAAAGCTATGGAATATTTATACAAGCCAATGTCTTAAAATATTAGAAATCGGAAGCGGCCCTTGGACACGTTCAATTGCTTTCAGTGCGGATGGTAAACTTTTAGCTAGTGGTACTCTTAATGAAAGCGTTGGGTTATGGTGTCCCTTCACGGGTGAATGCTGGAAAACTTTACAAGGTCACATCAGATCAGTATCCGCAGTTGCTTTTAGTCCAGATGGTAAAACTCTAGCGAGTGGTGCAGACGACCAAACTATAATACTTTGGGATATAAACAGCGGTAAATGCCTGAAAATTTTACAAGGTCATTCTCTTTGGATTCGTTCAGTTGCTTTTAGTCTGGATAGTAAAATGCTTGCTAGTTGTAGTTGTGATGGCACAATAATGCTTTGGGAGACTAGCACAGGTAATAGCATAAGAACCATTAGACTAAAAAGACCTTACGAAGATATGAACATTACAGGCATTACAGGCTTAACCGAATCTAAAAAAGCAACTCTCAAAGCATTAGGTGCTATGGAAGATGGAGCTTAATACTTTTAGCTTATTGCACTTCTGGTAATAATAGAGCAATACGCTTGGGTTGAGCGATAGCGAAATCCAACAAAAACTTAATTGTGTTGGGTTTCCTTCCTCAACCCAACCTACATCAGTTTTAGTTTTAGGTGGGCAGTACTTACGCAGTGCTGATTATACCAATTTAAAAGAAGAATGCGACAAATAGACCATTTGTAGAGACGCGATTCATCGCGTCTTCACCCAAGGATGTGTTGCAATCATTAATTGAATTGGTATTAGTCGTTGCGTTCGCCTTTGACATTCTCGTTGGCGCAGCCTCTTTTAGCTCCGTTAACGAGTCTTTAAACTCCGTTAATGAGTCTTTGAACTCCGTTAATGAGTTTTTTGTGCTGTCGGTAATTGGCTGCAACTGCGCTGTAGTAGAGTGTATCTAATTGATAGCGCTGTGAATAAAATCCTAATTTGTTTAGCTAATCCTCGAAATAGGGAAAAACTGCCCTTGGATGACGAAACACAGAATTACCCAACTTCTGTACAAGATTGACTCGCAACTAGACAAGCTTTTCCACTCAAAAAGCTGAAGCAAGACAAGGTTAATAGTAATGTTAAACTCACAGGCTAAACGCATCTTCATCAGCTATAAGCGTAATGCTAGCCCCGATGAGCCGGTGGCGATGCAAGTCTTCCAGGCGCTATCGCAGCAGCACAAAGTCTTTATCGACCAAACCATGTCTGTTGGTACACGCTGGGCTGAATGTATTGAAGCAGAAATTCGCCAAGCTGATTTTCTGATTACTTTTCTTTCAGCCTTGTCAACTAGCAGCGAGATGGTGGTTGCAGAAATAGAGACAGCACACCACTTAGCAAAATCACAGTCAGGACGCCCGATAATTCTCCCGGTGCGTCTGGCGTATCAAGAACCGTTCCTGTATCCCTTGAGTGCTTACTTAAATGGGATTAACTGGGCGTTCTGGAAAGATGCAGAAGATACGCCGCGCCTGATTGCAGAGTTGTTGCAGGCTGTCTCTGGCGGTGCATTGGCTATCAGTGAAGAAAAATCGAAAGCAGACTTACTCCAGATGAGTCAGCCGTCACTCTTACCCCATCCCTTTCCTTCAGCACAGCCCCTCTCGCTGGAAATGCCGGAAGGAACAATGGAATCGCAATCTGCTTTTTACGTGGAACGCTCATCTGATCTACTTGCTTTGCAGACTATTGAGCGGCAAGGTGTAACAATTACAATTAAAGGCCCCCGGCAAATGGGCAAAAGTTCCCTGTTAATCCGCACAATTCATACTGCTGTGAATGTAGGGAAGCGGGTTACTTTGCTGGATTTCCAATTGTTTGACAAAGCCGCCTTAACTAATGCTGATCTTTTCTTTCGCCAGTTCTGTACTTGGTTAACTGATGAACTGGAAATGATAGACAAAGTTGATGAGTATTGGAATATGCCTTTGGGCAATAGTCAACGTTGCACTCGCTATGTCGGGCGCTATTTGCTGAAAGAATTTGGCAACCCCATTGTCTTAGCGATGGATGAAGTTGAAAGGGTCTTTGATACTGATTTTCGCTCTGATTTCTTTGGAATGCTGCGAAGCTGGCACAATAGCCGCGCTACCACTCCCATCTGGAAGCAACTGGATTTAGCGCTGGTGACTTCCACCGAACCCTACCAGCTAATTGATAATCTCAACCAATCCCCCTTTAATGTTGGGCTAGTAATTGATTTAGAGGACTTTACAGCAGTACAGGTTGCTGATTTAAACCGCCGTCATCGTTCACCCCTCAACGCCAGTGAAGAAAAGCAATTAGTAGCGTTGCTAGGTGGACATCCTTATTTAGTACGCCTTGCACTTTATTTAGTTGCTAGCGATCGCCTCCAGACTACCGAACTTTTTGCCAATGCGATCGCAGATAATGGCCCCTTTGGCAATCATTTGCGTAACCACCTCTTCCGGCTGCATAACAAACAGGAGTTGGTTCAGGGTATGTTCCAAGTAATTCGCCAGAGCACCTGTGAAGATGAGCGCATCTTTTTCCGTTTGCGGGGTGCAGGTTTAGTGCGCCGGGAAGGGCGTGTAGTGTTTCCCCGTTGTCAACTTTACACCGACTATTTCCAGGAGCATCTGCGTGGCTAGTTAGGGGACAAGGGGGAGGAGGGGGACAAGGAAGATAGGGGGGACGAGGGGGACAAGGAAGACAGAGGGGACGAGGGGGACAAGGAGACAAGGGGGATTAAGGGAGTGGATAAAAAGAGATTTAAGAGCCATGAAGATTTAGCGATATTTAAATTGGCATTTGATACAGCTATGAAAATCTTTCAACTCTCAAAAAAGTTTCCTACAGAAGAAAAATACGCTTTGACAGACCAAATGCGGCGTTCGTCACGCTCTGTATGTGCCAATCTAGCAGAAGCTTGGAGAAAGCGTAGATATAAAGCTGCTTTTATTGCTAAATTAAATGACTGCGAAGCTGAGGCTGCTGAAACTCAGGTATGGATAAAGTTTGCTGTCAAATGTGAGTATTTAGATATAGAACAAGGAAGAGAACTATACGGTACTTACAATCAAGTTTTAAGTGGTTTAGTAAACATGATTAACAATCCTAATCAATGGATTATCCATGAGTAAAGCAAATCTTCCTTGTCCCCCTTGTCCCCCTTATCCCCCTTGTCCCCCTTGTCCCCTTGTCCCCTTGTCCCCTTATCCCCCTTGTCCCGGAGTCCCTTAGATGGCTAATCCAACCATTTACACCGTAGGCGGGACTGTGCAAGCTGGCGGTGGTATTTACATTCCTCGTCAAGCTGATGAAGAATTGCTCCGTTTATGTGAGTCGGCAACTTTCGCCTATGTTCTCACGCCGCGTCAAATGGGTAAGTCTAGCCTGATGGTACGCACGGCAGAAACATTAAGGGACGAGGGAATTCGCTCAGTAATTGTTGACCTCCAGGAATTGGGGGTACAAGTCACAGTAGAACAGTGGTATTTTGGCTTTTTGGTGAAGCTAGATGACCAACTGATGTTTGATACAGATGTGGTGAGTTGGTGGCAACAACACCAGCATTTAGGAGTATCGCAACGGTTAACACTGTTTTTTGAGCAGGTTTTACTGGCTGAGGTTAAAGAACGGGTGGTGATTTTTGTGGACGAAATTGACTCTACCCTCAGCTTAAATTTTACCGATGATTTTTATAGAACCCATTTGATATCTTTTTTAGCTGGCAGCTAGTCTTTTAAGCATCAGTCTGATAAAACAAAGCTTGAGCTTGGCATTGGCACGAGCG
>NZ_JBALCN010000060.1:0-6296 GCF_036919615.1 Nostoc sp.
TTAACGCTACGTAAATACACTATCTCAAAAGTATCCTAGCGTTATCATTTCATTTGGTTAGCCACCTTTAGATTTACTTTATAAATAGCCTCTTACTGAATGTCTTTCTAATCGCAACTCCTCTGTTTGTAGCTGTGTAAAAGTACTCTTTACGAACTCTGCAATCTCTATACGATTCCCACCGGGATCGCGGAGGAAAAACCGCACGCATCCTGGAAGTGGTCGTTGATCGGGAATAATTTCTACCCCATGCCCTTTTAGGTGTTCCTCAAAGGCGTTCAAGTTATCGACTTGGAAACAAAAATGTCGTCTAGATGCTTGATTATTGGCGTTTTTCTCTCTACTGACGTGCAATTCAATGTTTCCTAGTAAGTACCACGCTCCTGAATCATTTTTGATCACCTCAGGTCTGGGAATTTCACTCAGTCCCAAAACTTTGCTGTAGAAAGACAGCATTGCATCTTCCACCTCAAGAGGATAGGTTACTTGAATATGATGAACTGCATCAAGCTTCATAAATTTTTCTCCTAGTTTGGGTTAAATTTGGCAATGTTATAAGGTTTTGAGGGTGGATACACCCCTGAAAATATCCAGCAAGGAAGAGGGTATAAGGAGCAGACAACAGCAGATGAAATATTAAGTGATATTAAGGTTACGATTGCCTATTTAAAAACCTTACCAAATGTGCAAGGAGATGCGTTGACGCGAAGCGGCTTGCCGTTAGGCATCGGCTCTATTGGTTTCTGCTTTGGTGGTCACGTCGTTTATCTAGCTGCCACTTTACCAGATATTAAAGTTACAGCTTCCTTCTATGGTGGCGGTATTCCCAACTCAACTCCTGGCGGTGGAGAACCAACCATCACCCGCACTCCTGATATTAAAGGGCCCATTTACGCCTTCTTTGGTCTGTCAGGATGGCTGCTACTTTTGACCAGATTTCTAACGGTCGGATTATTTTGAATGTTGTTACTGGTGGCGACACAAAAGAACTTGCTAAAGATGGGATTTTCTTAAATCATGATCAGCGTTATGAACTCACTGATGAGTTTTTGACAATTTGGCGATCGCTCATGCAAGGTGATGAAGTAACCTTCAATGGTCGTCATCTGAAAGTTCAAGGTGCAAAACTCCAATTTCCTCCTGTACAAAAGCCTTATCCTACCTTATTGTCACCAATTCCACATAATTTGATTGTTATCAAGATGGTCGGTGACAATACGTCCAATGGCGTCAATTTCTGCCAATTGGGCGGCAGAAAGTTTGATTTGGGCGGCTAATGCGTTGTCTAGTGCTTGTTCGGGATAACGCGCCCCGGCGATCGCAGTTGTCTGGGGTTGAGCAATTAACCACGCCAAAGCTAACTGAGCAAGGGTACAATTATGAAGAAGGGCTATGGGACGTAGTTGTTGTAGCGCTTGTTGAGCACGTTCAAAGTTTTCGCCTTGAAACAGTTTATTTTTAGCACGGTTATCTGCTGAGTCGAATTTATGATCGAGATCAAATTTTCCTGTTAACAATCCCTGTGCTAAAGACGAATAAGCAAGGATAGAAATATTATTTTCGATACAATAGGGTAATGCATCTTGTTCTACCTGTCTCCAGAATAAAGAATAGGGTGGTTGTAAACTATCAATACGCCCATAACTTGCTGCTTCTACCAACTGGACGTGGGAAAAATTGGAAACACCAATTGCTCGAATTTTACCTTGCTCTTTGAGCAGGTTAAGAGCGCTCATAGTTTCTTCGATAGGTACTATTTCACTATTAAAAGCACCGGAGGGCCAATGAATTTGGTAAAGGTCAATGTAATCAGTTTTCAGGTTGGTTAGGGAACGATGTCTAACGACAAGTCGCTACGCGTCTACGCAAGCTTCAATGAGTTGTTCATACTTTAAATGGTTAGGGGAAACTTTCGTGGCATACTCCACGCGATCGCGGACATCAGATAAAGCTTCAGCGACAATTCGCTCAGAGTGTCCTTGGCCATAAGCTTCAGCAGTATCAATTGTTGTGATTCCAGCTTCAAATGCGCCTTGGATAGTTTTAATCGAGTCAGCATCTTCAACTCCCACCCACATTCTTTTACCAGCTTGCCAAGTTCCCATCAGGATAGGTGTGATTTTGACTTCAGTTGTACCTAGCGACCGCTTTTCCATAACTGCTTCCTAATTCAT
The DNA here is from genome assembly GCF_036919615.1 of Nostoc sp. Lineage (GTDB taxonomy): Bacteria > Cyanobacteriota > Cyanobacteriia > Cyanobacteriales > Nostocaceae > Nostoc. The sequence goes on from NZ_JBALCN010000060.1 coordinate 2,175, forward strand.
TCCCTTGTACAGGTTCATACTTTATCGGTTTTAGCGTGAAATTAAATCAGAGTTACAGTAGATGCTGATGGAATTGACTACAACTTTTCATGCTCTCAAAGAATGGGCAGTCGCCGTAAATGCCTTAGAAGACGGTAAAACAATTATGTTGCTCCGCAAAGGTGGTATCCATGAACGAAATGGACATTTCCAAGTTGCCCACAAGCAAATTTTGCTTTACCCTACTTATGAACATCAACAAGCTTTCATGCTGAAAGCTGAGTATGCCAATCATGTTTATCCAGTTACATCAGGTTGGCATCCAGAGACAGTTCGCATCGGTAGTTGGGCTGAAATTACAGATATTTTGCCAGTTAGTGACGAATTTATTGTCAACACCTTGCTTCCCTTCCATATTTGGAACGAGCATTTTATTAGCGATCGCCTCAAATGGAAACCACGCCAGCCCCTTTATATTCTCCTCCTACGGACATATAAACTACCCCAAGAGCAAGAAATTCCTTACCACCCCAAATATGGCGGCTGTAAGTCATGGATTGATTTAGATCAACCAATTCACTTGCAAGCAGCAAAACCAGTTTTGTCTGACTTTGCATACACCCAATTAGTAGAGACAATTCGCCAGATTGTCGGTGATAAGTTGTATGCTCCATCTTTCTAATAACCCAAGTTGCTGCCCAGATCCGCGACTTCTTGAAGAAGTCACGGCTCTAAATCTAAGTTAAGTTACGCCATTTTACCCTACAGTTAATTTTATTTTTACTTTATAAATGATCTCTAAGTCGCTACTCAATAATTTCATCATATTGATTGGTGTCATCTTCCTGCAATTCTTTGATCTCCACCAACACATCCGCCAAAGTTTTTTCATCTAGCCATTGATGACGCAGGGTAAGCGCATCTCAAATGCTATTGACAAGCGGATTTAGAGATATCATTATATTGGGATAAAGAAGCAGCAAGAATCGTCAGTATATAATTATTGTCCATAGCAGCTCGATTCGATTTTTGACGATTACTACGCTTGAACGATTGCTCTAAATTTAATGCGTTAAGTGCAATCCGTCGCAGTAATGATAAATTTTGTGGAGCATGACCAGTACGAACGCGACAAGCATCTTCATTAAATGTGACGTTTAAAGTCCAATGTAGAGCATTTTCAACACCCCAATGCAAACGGATAGCTTGACCCAGCTGACGAGCATCGCAGTCCAAACTAGTTAGATAAAACTGAATTTCGCGGGTTGTTTTATTCCATAGATGTCTTACCCGTACAACCATGACAACACATTTAAGCCCTGCCCAATCAGCTTGATGATGTAAAGACGGTAGTTGAGAAATAGGAACACATTGAACTTGCCGCTTTTCGGTACGATGATGACCTTTTTCTACCCGTTCGTCATAACTATTAGTAATACCTTCAAACCCCTAATTCAAGTGTTGCTCAAACCAATCTTTAACTTGTGCATGAAGTGTAGGATGATTCCCTTTAAGCGCTAAAACATAGTCAGCTTTTACATTAAAAATCTGAGATGCAATTGCAGTTTGTGTACCTATCGCATCAATCGTAATAATGCATCCTGCTAAATCTAACAATTTTAATAATGCAGGAATTGCAGTAATTTCATTCGATTTATCTGCTACTTTTACTTGTCCTAAAACAAGGCGATACTCACTTGACCAGGCGCTAACTAAATGTATTGCTGATTTTCCCTACCCTGGCACTTTTATAAGCATTCTTGAAACTATTTAAAGCAGCTTGTTGATTATCTGTCCACCGATAAAGTCCCAATTCACCGGCTAGATTAATAATTAGATAGGATTCATGTTTTTTAAGTACCTTCAGCACATCATTCTGCGTCCACCAAGGAATTAACTGGGTATTTAACAACTGTGGATCGCTATTACAGGTCAAATCAGCTAACACGACTATGGGAATAATTCGACTTTTACGACAGCGAGTGAGAACATTATCCAAGTCAGAAATCGAATAACTAGGACGATTAGGTTGACCATAATCTTTGTACCATTGAATTCTGACCGTATTAGCTCCCGTTTTTTCTAATTCTGCTAACTTATCGCCTTGAGGAAAATTCCAGTCATCCAAAATGGGTAAATTTATTCCATCAAGAATTACGTTTTCACCAAATCTATTATAAAGATATCAACCTTCAGTATAGAAGGTAGGTTTTTTATTTTGAGCCTTTACTAGTGATGGTAATGTAGTAGATAATAAACCGGTAACACAAACAATTTCTGTGTTAATTATCAACTGGCGACGTTTCATAAAAATCCCAAATAATTTAATAATGATTGTTGATTTATTGTTGGTTATGGGCGAGTTTTTATCATTAATTGATTCAGGGTAATCAAGAATTATATAAACTCGCCCCTACTATGGTGTCCCTACATATTTACCACTACTTTTATAGCGGTTATCGGTTGAGTGAGGTACAAGAACCCCACCCCCAACCCCCTAGTTTGAGCATTTTAATTGAGATTGGGACGGGAAAAGTCCATTTTAATCTTCAGATTAAAGTAATATTTTACTGCGATTTTTGCAGTGAATTTGCTGTTTCTTGAATTAAAGCCCTGAGCAGCTTCGCTTTCGTCAGCCCTGTATATTCGATAAGCTGTTCTAGCTGCTCATAGGTTTCTGGATCGAATGGCAGCCTCTCACCAGCGCCTTCATCATCCGATGTCGTTTCAAACCCACGATTGAATAATTTAACTACCGCGTAGCACTTCTTATAGCTAGCTGTGGGTTTTGCATCAGTGGCGAGGTGCTATCGCTCTACATCATCTATTTAATTTTTTGTTCATGTGCATAAATCACAAAAATGCATCGTAATAGGCAATGAGGGTTGGTAAAACCCTAGATTTGGATATTGCCACATTATCCTAATTACGGATCGGGGTATAACTGGTTTTCCAAAAACAACGTTAAATTGACCATTTTACGCAAGACTTATTGGCTGATTGCTGGCATTGCTGGCATTGACCCTGAAGATGTTACGTAAGTAGAGCGGCGTAAGCACACTGTACCAATTTATCAACTAACTTGGGTGAATTCAAAATGCTATTTAGATCAATTTTAAGTTACTGGACAAAAACTGTAACTATACCATATAGGTGAATATTTAATTTCCTCAAAGCCTTATTTGATTTGGGTTTTGCTCAATTCCACTCTGATTTAGGCTCGTCAATATTTAAATGCATTTGCCCTGGCGAAACCTCAAAGTTCCTGAGCCGAAATAGACAACTTTATTAATCTAGTGCAAGGAGAAATACGATGGCCATTCAATCCCCAAAACGCGGTGCAATCCCTACACCAAGAAACGTATTAGCAGCTGTTACCCCTTACGTTTCCCTTATTGGGACACCCCTAAACTTCATTATGGTACCCCAAAGAATTTCGATGTGGGGTAACGACGTTCACGGTGATTGCGTCACTGCTGAAGAGGCATTTGCCAAGGCTTGCAACAATCCAGAGATATTTATTTCGGACAATGAAGTAATTACCTGGGCGACGAGACACGGCGTTCTCGAGGGTGCTTCCCTTACCCAAGTAATGCAATGGATGCAAAATGGCGGCTTCCCTGATAGCTCCTATATCTATGACGATGGCGCACATTTCTCGGTCAACTGGACCGATTCAACAATTCTAAAAAGTGCCATCTCCCAAGGACCTGTTAAGATTGGTGTTGCTGCTAATCAAATAGAAGCTGCTTGGCAAAAATATGGTGGTCAAACGGGGTGGTTTGGCATAGGGTTTCAGCCTGATGGCAATGAGGATCATTGTGTTTCTCTTTGCGGCTATGGAACTCTTGCTTGGTTGGCACAGCAACTTCATGTTCAGGTTCCAGCGGGAATTGATGGAACTAAACCTGGTTATGCACTGTTTACGTGGAATTCTATAGGCATTATAGATGAACCATCGATGATCGCAGTGACTCATGAGGCATGGCTTAGACAGCCTACGACGGTAACGAAATCCTCATCCGCATGGCAACATTTTGAGTTGGCTCCAGCAGGTAGTGCCTCAACTAGCGGAAGTATCAAAGCTGTATCAAGAATTTCCAACAGTATGGAAGTCTGGTGGATTGGGGCAGATGGTTCTGT
>NZ_JBALCN010000061.1:0-474 GCF_036919615.1 Nostoc sp.
GCTGATGCCCCTAATATTGTTGAGATTGCCAAAGTTTGTTAACTGTTTGCCCTGAATGTCCCACAAACGAGCCGTCTCGTCATCTAATTTCGTGACCAGACGCTGCCCATCGGGGCTGAAGCTAATGTCCCTAATATTGTTGAGATTGCCAAAGTTTGTTAACTGTTTGCCCTGAATATCCCACAAACGAGCCGTCCTGTAATCTAATTTCGTGAGCAGACGCTGCCCATCGGGGCTGAAGCTGATGTCACTAATATTGTTGAGATTGCCAAAGTTTGTTAACTGTTTGCCCTGAATGTCCCACAAACGAGCCGTCCTGTAATCTAATTTCGTGAGCAGACGCTGCCCATCGGGGCTGAAGCTGATGCCCCTAATATTTTTGAGATTGCCAAAGTTTGTTAACTGTTTGCCCTGAATGTCCCACAAACGAGCCGTCCTGTAATCTAATTTCGTGAGCAGACGCTGCCCATCGGG
>NZ_JBALCN010000062.1:0-79136 GCF_036919615.1 Nostoc sp.
GATTATCTTCAGCTATTTTCCCTAAACTTGATGCCGCTTGCCTACGGGTAAATTCATCTTGAGAATCCCGAATTAACTCCACTAATGCCGCGATCACAGTGGGATTATCTTTAGCTATTTTCCCTAAACTTGATGCCGCTTGCCTACGGGTAAATTCATCTTGAGAATCCCGAATTAACTCCACTAATGCCGCGATCGCAGTGGGATTATCTTCAGCTATTTCCCCTAAAATTGATACCGCTTGCCAACGGGTTTCTTCAGATTGAAAATCACGAATTAACTCCTCTAATGCCGCGATTGCTTTTTTGCGATCCGTTTCTGCCAGTACAGCTTTAGCCTTTCCTTCTATCCCTCCGTCAAATCTCTGCCACTTCTGTTTTTCAATGTTGAAATAACCAAAGCCCCATCTGACAATTTGCTTTGCGATCGTATCTGCTAAATCACAATCTTTAAACTCGGCGATACCGGCTGCCGCTATAAAATAGGCTCGATATTCATAAAATCCTTTCCAGTCAGGAATTTGACTCTGACTGTTGCAGCCATCCTCAAATTCTACTAACGCTTTGATAAAATCTTTCTTTTGTTGCTCTTTTACATCTTCTCGCCCGAACCACAACAAAATTACCTCTTTCCACTGCGGTTCAAATATGCGATATATTCCTTGTTCTGGGTTTTCAGGAACGTGCTTTAGAAAATAGTGCCAATCGTCAACAGCTAACGCGGCGAAATATTCTTCAAAGGTGGCATGGTAGAAGGCATAAACCTTTTCTTTGCTAGAAGATTCAGCCGCAATCCCTACATGATTTAGCCAGCCCAGTTGCCAAGCTTTGTAAAACAGCGAAGTCTCATCATCTGGATAGCCTAGTTCTTCACTGATAAAACTTTCCAGTAAGCGAAATCGTGAACTACCTTCGTTGATATCCCGCAAGGCTAAACGTCCCAAAGCCTGGTTTAAGTCATGTTGGTCTTTTTTACTGGTGCAGAAACGGTTTTGTTTCCATCTGTAGAACTGCTGCACACATTGATGATACAATCCCGCTTTTGTCTCTGGTAAATTCCCCTCCTCAGTCTGCGAAATACCACACAACAACGCCAACTGCAGGGGAGTTTGCACCAAGTCACGCAACCGTAGCCGTTCGGCAGAGTCTAATTCTGTCTTTAACCGTTTTCCTTTTTCACTTAGGTTTCCAAACCAGTTATCAATAAACTGATGCACCTGTTGGGGATAGTCAAAGTCCAGTAGGCGATAGGTCTCAAAGGTTTCTAGGGCGTTGACATCCGCTTGCCAAACATTCAGCCGACAAGTTAACACTACTCGTGATGAATGTAGCCATCCATTCAACTGACGGGAAATTTCCTCTAATGGCTGGTGAGACGCTTCAGACATTTCATCTACGCCATCTAATAGCAGCCACACTCGTCTCTGCTGAATTTGGTTTGTAAAGTCTTCCCGCACTTCCTGAGTTAATTGTGTTGCAGGAATTGCTTGCTCAAGCCAACTATTACATATATATGTTTGAATATCTGTCAAAATACCATTTCGCCCTAAGTCTGCCAGAGAAATCCAGACTGGTAAACCTAAGTTTTTCTCTAACACCCAAAAAGCTATAGTTTGCAGGAGTGTTGTTTTTCCTGCACCCGGTTCTCCAATCACAGCTATTTGCTGACCTTTGGTTTTACCTTCGCCATGTTCTATAATTTGACTTAAGAAAGCTTCATGCTCAAATCGCTGCTGCGTTTCATACTGCGGTTCATAAAGCCGTGTTCCCGCATCTGGAGAAAAATTACCCTTGTCGCGTTTATCTGTTTTTGTGCGTTGTACCAGTGCCAGAGGAACATAAATTTGTTCTTTATCTTTTCTGGCAGATTCATCTTGCATGATGAAATTGCTGGTTGTCCGCCGCTGCGGTTCCAGCATCGTCTTACAGACTTCGCGCCAATCAATGGGAGAAGCTGCGGTTTCATGTGGCGGAGTCGTTGGTTTTGCATCAATTAAGTCTGTTAGTTCTAAATCTAAGGCTGTGGCGATGAGACTAGCGTTTTCCCAATCAATTTCTTGTTCACTGAAAAAACGCTTAACCGTCTTCTCACTCACATTGGCATATCCCGCAATTTCCAAATAAGTTAAACGCTTGCCTTCATGGTTACGTTTTGTAGCCTTCGCATTTAAAAGTTTCTCTTTTCCCTCTTCATTGACTTGAACACTATTGCGGTTCCGTATTTCCCTCATAGTTAATATATTTTTGCAGATGAGGATATTTCTAGTTTATAGAGATTGCTTGATTTTTTGAGGGTCAGAAAAGGTCAATTAATCTCTGTCCCTGTCTTGTCCCTAAATGTCCAGCGCCTCACTTATCACTCAACGTAACTTTGTCTTATAAGCACGTGAAACGGAGTTACGACAATGACAATAGTAAATCAAAAGCTACAGAACCCCACCCTGCAACTAAAAAAAGGAGTAGAAAAACTTGATGTAAAGCCGCAAAAAGCTATCCAAGTGGTTGATGCTGGTCATGCACCATACCAAGTTGATATTACACCTGTATTGCTGCAACAACCTTCTAGCCCATTTGCGATCGCACTCAGCATCTCTATCGTCATTGGTGCGATCGTTGGACTGATTAAAACCCTAAAATCTAGCTAATCCCCACATTTAGCCCAGAAGTTAATTTCTGGGCTAATAGACCTATACGCAAATTATAAATGCTTACCAGGATAGAGTTACACGGATTCATACGCAAAGAGCGATTGCTCTGTACATCTCCATCGTCATTGGTGCTGCATCTACGCCAGTCGTAGACATCGCTGGACTGGTTAAAATTAAATTTCCGTATCCTGCTTGGATTTCAGATGTTAGGATCTCTTACAACATAAGATGAACAACAGATGAAAGCGATCGAAGTTACTGGCAGGATTGATCCTCAGGGAAATCTGGTTCTAGATGAGCCAATTCAGGAAATGACTTATCCTCATTAGGTTCGCGTGATTGTGTTGGTTCCAGAGCAAGCAGAAGTAGAAGAGGATGACCCGGATGATACACCTGTTGAGGAGATTAAAGCCAGCTTGAGGAGAGCCTTACTGCAAGCAAAAATGGGTCAGACTAGACCAATTAGTGAGCTATGGAACAGGATTGATCCAGAGTGATGATGCGCTTTCAATTCGATTCTCCGATGAGTTTGAACAAGAACTTTACAGACTTTCAAAGGGATTTCGCAATATTCGCTCTGATGTTGAATCGATTATCGAGCAATTACAACAAAGAAATATTGTCGGCGATGCCTACGGCGGGCTACACCTACGCATTGGGGGCATTGGTGAGGATTATATTATTTACAAGGTGAGAGTTCGCAACAGTAGTATCCAAAAAGGTAAGAGTGCTGGATACCGATTGATTTATCAAGTCGAGTCACCTAAAAATATTTTGTTACTAACGATTTATTCCAAGTCTGACCGAGAAGATATTAGTACAAACGAAATCTTAAATATTGTGGCTGATTTTTTTAGTCAGTCAGGTTAAAACTATCAAGGGATGTCTCTTGCACAGTCAGTGGTGCGCCACTGTGTATTAATGTAAGAGATGCATAGACGCAGAACCGCTTGCCAATAGGCATCGCCACATCACCGAAAATACTTACGCAAAATCACCAAACACTGGCAAGACTGCGTAAGTCCTATGATTAGCACAAGCGCCACTTCTAAATTTCTGGGAATGTGAGGAATGTCAATTTTTGTTAAGCGCAAAACCCGCGATGGCGAAAAGCGATCGCCTTACAGCGATCGCCAAGCGCTACAGCAAAGCGCAAAACGCCAATTCAAACGCCAATTTTTCGGTTTACTTCTGGTGATTGTAACATGGAGCCTAGCTATGGGCTGGCTTCTAGCCTTAGCAACTAACGCCCAAAGTGCTACTCCTACTGCTGAAATTGGCACTGTTGATGTAGTGCCTGCACAGTACCAACTGGGGCAAGAACTGTATTTAGAAAACTGCTCCACATGCCACATCGGCTTACCACCAGCCGTTTTGCCCACCCAAACTTGGAAAAATCTCCTGCAAGACTCGCAGCATTACGGCGCACAACTAAAGCCTTTAGTCGATCCGCCGCGTATTTTAGTGTGGAAATATCTTTTGACTTTCTCCCGTGTCCAGTTAGACGACGAAGAAACACCCTATCGCATCAACGACTCGCGTTATTTCAAAGCTTTGCATCCAGGAGTTAAGTTACCACGTCCCGTCCAGATTGGCAGCTGTGTCAGCTGTCATCCCAGTGCTAGTGATTACAATTTCCGCCGCCTGACAGCAGAATGGAAGTGAGGAATTAAAAGTGAGGAGTTAAAAGTTGAAAAATTCATAACTCATAACTCATAACTCCTGACTCTATTCCCCCACTCCCTCTCTGGCCCCATCTAGGGGCAAAATGATACTATGAAGAAAGACTAAATATAAGATAAAAGTTAAAACCAATCATTTAGTAACTGATTGGCTAATTTTTTTCCTGTTTTTGAGTTAATTCTCATTTCACACCCATCCACGACCAAGCCGGTTGGGTTGGGTTAAATGTTTATAATCAATACCGAACCTTTAATCCCCATCCCCCTTGATTGAGTTCTATAATCTGCCATGCTAAAACTTTTGTTGGGCGACCCCAACGCTCGTAAGCTTAAAAAATACCAACCTTCTGTTACTGAAATTAACCTTTTAGAGGAAGAAATTAAGGTTTTTTCCGATGAGGAGTTAAAAAGTAAAACCGCTGAATTTAAACAACGGCTTGCCAAAGGCGAAACTCTGGATGACATCTTGCCAGAAGCTTACGCTGTTGTCCGGGAAGCAGCACGGCGAGTCTTAGGCTTGCGGCACTTTGATGTCCAACTCCTTGGCGGGATCATTTTGCACATAGGGCAAATTGCCGAAATGAAAACCGGCGAGGGTAAAACACTGGTAGCCACCTTGCCGAGTTATTTGAATGCCCTCACTGGTAAAGGTGTACACGTGATCACCGTGAACGATTACCTGGCTCGTCGGGATGCGGAATGGATGGGACAGGTGCATCGATTTTTGGGGCTGAGTGTGGGATTAATCCAGGCAAGCATGACTCCCAGCGAACGCCAGAAAAATTATGACTGCGATATTACCTATGTTACCAACAGCGAGGTTGGGTTTGACTACTTGCGGGATAACATGGCGACATCAATGGCAGATGTGGTGCAACGCCCGTTCAATTATTGCGTGATTGACGAGGTAGACTCGATTTTAATTGATGAGGCGCGGACACCACTGATTATTTCTGGGCAGGTGGAAAGACCTACAGAAAAGTATCTGCAAGCTGCTGAAATTGCATTCACACTCAAGAAAGACGAGCATTACGATGTGGATGAAAAAGCTCGTAACGTGCTATTGACAGATGAAGGCTTTGCTGAAGCTGAAAATCTTTTGGGAGTCACAGATTTATTTGACCCAGAAGATCCTTGGGCGCACTTTGTTTTCAATGCGATTAAAGCCAAAGAACTTTTTCTCAAGGACGTAAATTACATCGTCCGCAATGGGGAAGTGGTAATTGTGGATGAATTTACCGGTCGGGTGCTACCCGGACGGCGTTGGAGTGATGGACTACACCAGGCTATTGAAGCCAAAGAACACGAAGAAATTCAGCCAGAAACTCAAACTTTAGCGACAATTACTTATCAAAATATGTTTTTGCTGTATCCAAAACTCGGTGGAATGACCGGAACGGCAAAAACGGAAGAACCAGAATTTGAAAAAATTTACAAACTGGAAGTCGCGGTAATTCCCACCAATCAAGCTAGAAGACGCGAAGATTTGTCTGATATGGTCTTTAAGACAGAACCAGGCAAGTGGGGTGCGATCGCAAAAGAATGTGCCGAAATGCACGAACTCGGCAGACCTGTGTTAGTAGGAACCACTAGTGTGGAAAAATCCGAACTTCTCAGCCGACTGCTGAAGCAGCTAGAGATACCCCACGAATTACTCAACGCCCGACCGGAAAACGTTGAGCGTGAGGCAGAAATCGTCGCCCAAGCCGGACGCAAAGGTGCTGTTACTATTGCTACTAACATGGCTGGTAGAGGTACAGATATCATCCTCGGTGGTAACTCCGAATATATGGCGCGTCTGAAGCTGCGGGAATACTTCATGCCCCGGATCGTCATGCCAGAAGATGAAGACACCTTTAGCGTTCAAAGACCAGCCGGCTTGCCTACAGGACACGGCGGTGGTCAAGGCTTCGTCCCTGGCAAAAAAGTCAAAACTTGGCGGGCTTCGCCAGAAATTTTCCCCACCCAATTGACAAAAGAAACAGAAAAACTGCTTAAAGAAGCAGTAGAAATTGCAGTGCGTGAGTATGGCGATCGCAGTTTACCGGAACTGGAAGCCGAAGACAAGGTAGCTGTAGCCGCAGAAAAAGCTCCTATTGACGATCCCGTGATTCTGAAATTGCGGTCAGCATACAACCGGATTAAACAAGAATACGAACAATTTACTACCCGCGAACACAATGAGGTAGTGGAAATCGGCGGTTTGCACGTAATTGGTACAGAACGCCACGAATCGCGCCGGATTGACAACCAGTTGCGCGGACGTGCAGGAAGACAAGGTGACCCTGGAACAACGAGATTCTTCCTAAGTTTAGAGGATAACCTACTACGGATTTTTGGTGGCGATCGCGTTGCTGGGTTAATGAATGCTTTCCAAGTGGAAGAAGATATGCCCATCGAATCTGGGATGCTTACCCGCAGCTTGGAAGGCGCACAGAAAAAAGTTGAAACCTACTACTACGACATCCGTAAGCAGGTGTTTGAATATGATGAGGTGATGAATAATCAACGTCGTGCTATTTATGCCGAACGCCGCCGGGTGTTAGAAGGTCAAGACTTGAAAGAACAGGTAATCAAGTACGCTGAAAAAACGATGGATGACATCGTTGACTACTACATCAACATAGAGTTGCCCTCGGAAGAGTGGGAGTTAGAAAAGTTGGTTGAGAAAGTCAAAGAATTCGTCTATCTGTTAGCGGATTTGCAACCTAGTCAATTAGAAGATATGTCGGTTACTGAGATTAAAGCCTTCCTCCATGAACAGGTGCGAATTGCTTACGATCTCAAAGAAGCGCAGATTGATCAAGTTCAACCCGGACTTATGCGCCAAGCTGAACGCTTTTTTATATTACAACGCATTGATACCCTGTGGCGGGAACACCTGCAACAAATGGATGCCTTGCGCGAATCGGTGGGGCTGCGTGGTTATGGTCAAAAAGATCCGCTGATTGAGTACAAGAGTGAGGGTTACGAACTCTTCTTGGATATGATGGTTAACATTCGCCGAGATGTAGTGTACTCGTTATTCATGTTCCAGCCGCAGCCGCAACAGATGGTGCAAGCATCATCAGAGATGGTTTGATATTCAGGTAGAAAATAATCTCACGTAGAGACGCAAAGACGCATAGTTGTTTTTGCGTCTTTGTTTTATTGAAGAAATATCAATAGGACTTACGCAAAAACTCTCTGAAACTCTTATTTCTACCCTGCGGGAAGCCATTTAGTATTAAAACTTCTAAATATTTATACTTAAATACAATTATCAATTAAGGAAATTCTGGAAATTGTATTTAATTTACTAATCAGAATTTATTTTTCTGATAAAGTTTAGTAAAGCCAAGTTTTACATCTTCTTTGTACTACTACTATCACATCGTAAAAACACCTAATTTTTTTGAGTAACCGCCAAGGAGGAGAGAATCTAGGAAATCTTGTAGTGATCAAAGAGGAAGTGCCATTAAAATCACTTTTCTATTTGCTATTTTGTATTGTTGCCACAGTATTTCCCAGATATTCTCAATGAGAACTGAGGCATAGAGAATAATATGTTTTTAGACATTTTAGCTAGCCTGCAACGGTTATTTGTGGGTTACATCCCAGCTGCTGTCTTGGGTAGTTTCATTGGATATTTAATAGGCATGAATAGCATGATTTATCAGCTATTTAGGCTGATATTTCAGATACCACATAGTATCCCTCCTATAGCTTTGCTACCTATTGCCCTAATAGTGTTTCAAGAGAGCGATTCGGCTGCTATTATAGTAGTTTTTCTGGGAACTCTCTGGACGATGATCATTAATACAGCAATAGGTATGCGGCATTTTCAGAGACAGAATAATAACTTTCGAGTAGCTATATTTCATATATTTCATGCCCTGAAAGTTAGCATTTGGGTAGCCTGGTTTATAGTTATTGCTATAGAAATGTTAACAGGCCCAAAAGGACTTGGCTTTACCCTCTGGGAAGCTTATAAAGCTGGCAATGCCGATTACATAATCCAGTTAATTTTATACATCGGTATCATTGGCTTTTTGCTGGATCAGTTACTAGATTTCGCAGCCTATATCCTCTCACAAATGGTTTCAGATGGGAAAAAATCTTCCTAAATTTTATCTGGGCATGCGGATTGCACCCTGCCAGCTAATAGTTTGCTTTGCAGAACGTATTCCCAAAGAACGAGTTGCTACGACTTCAATATCAACGTTGACACCAGGGCGTAAAGCTTTGTCAGGAATTTTGAGCTTGCCCAAAGCTAAAGTAAAACGGTTGTAGTCACGAGTTACAAGTTCGTTGGGAATATCCCCTTCATATTCAGTTTTGTAGCTAGAAAAACCTTGCAAGCTATCCTGTGCACGGAATTTCACGCGAAACTGAGTATTAATAGCATCAGACTTTGCTGCCAAATCGACTATTTTTAAGTTGAGGTTTTGTCCTGCATTGGCAAACTCTGCCACAGCTAACCGAGTGACATCCTTTTTGGGAATGGCATAGTTAACAGTAAATGTTGTTAAGTTAGGCTCACTTTTAGTGTTACCATCAACCCATAATTCCTCAGGAAAAGTAATTTCTACTTGTTTGTTATCAGTTAAATTTAATGTTACAGCTTGATTGCCAAAGCTGGTGATGGGTTGTCTTTCTTGCCAAACTATTTGAAAAGCCGCTTCTAGACGCTGTTCAAACTCAGAGTAATCATCGGCGATCGCAGAACCAGGCGCAAGTAGAGAAGTTGCCCCTTTGCGAAGATTCCACTTATTTTTCGAGAGGTTGAACTGTTTGTTTGTCAGTTGCGAAATTGCTAGCTTTACAGTTGGAGTATCACCTGCCAAAGGTTCCTTGCTATTTATAATACTCAAAGTTCCTAAGTGCCCTTGGCTACCATCGCTACCATCGCTGCCATTTCGCCCATTGCTACCATCGGTACATCGATAAACCTTGTCAGTACACTTATAATCAGGACTACCAGGAGTTCCCTTACACGTTTCCACTTCCCAACTCCGTCTTTGACAGTTACAACCCTCCGTACCGTTGCCACCTCGACCGCCGCGTCCGCCTTCGCCAGCAGTTGCCCGGACGCCAATGTTCCGTAAATCTGCCAAATTGCTGTAATACACTATCACGGAACCACCATTTCCCCCATCTCCTCCTTTCCCACCATTACCACCATTACCACCATTTGGTGCATTTATGTCGTGGCTGACGCGACCGCGTTGGGAACCACAGTCAGGTTGATCACCATGTTCCCCATCTTCCCCGTCTTCACCATCTTTACCGGACAAGTCAAGATTAACGGGTGAACTATTGACAAAAATATTTTGGTTTTCACCACTGCGACCATCTCTACCCGATCGCCCATCAGTTCCTGCACGTCCATCTTTGCCATAATTTCTGGCTACTTTATAGTATTCGTCAGAGGCAACGGCTGGACATAAAACTGAACCAGAGGCAGGCAAAAAGGCAGTAAATAAGCAGAATGTCAGCAGTAGTGGCAGCTTACTCCTAAAACCATTGTGCATCTAGTTACACCTAAAACTTTAGTTGAATTAACTACTTCTGACGCTGACTTTCAACAATTTGCTCCCTTTTGTCCAGTGGTGTGCCAAAATTGTCGCTCATTTGGAGGCTATTTCATTTGACTGCGTTGGTGTTTGCATAGGGTCTCGTAGAGAAGGCATCATTTTGGTGATTTAAACCAGGAGTAAAAAGTAAAAAAGCAAAAGATAAATTCTCTAGTAGACCTCTTGCAAAAGTCCCTAACACCCCACCCTCAACCCCTCCCCGCAAGCGGGGAGGGGAGACAAAGCGTAGCTTTGGCGGGGTGGGGTTCTTATTGCAGTGAAGATATGGGCTATATATTTTTATTTAATCCTCAAATAATTGTCATAGATAATGAGTGGGAAGCTTGGTATTGCAGTTTTTCAAGTTCATTTAGTATATATAGGTATCGTTCTTTTGGTGAAATGATGGAGGAAATATTAAACGATCCAGAATTTCTTGGATAGATTGGAATATTCAATAAATTTGAATATCTGGTTGTCATAAAATGGTAAATACTCAAAATGCTAGATATTATGATATTCAATAGCCTAAAATATTCTAGTAAAAACTTAGTTAGTTATTAAAATCGATTTTCTGTCATTTTTTCCAATAAACCAGTCAAAAAATTTCGATTATTATCATCTTAGCAGGTAGAACGTATTTCTGTAAGAGCAGCAATTGCAGAGGAATTACCGACTCCAATATATCATAACGTCTTAACGGTGTCCCAATAATCAATGTTTTTAATTTTTGGCAGTAATTTAATTAATGTAGTAATAGCATTCTTATTACTAATAGCAATCTTTTCTAAGCTGTAAACGTAACTAAAATTTCTAGCTTCCAAGTGGAAAATAAAGCCTCGAAAGGCTTTCAGCTATTGGGTTCGCCCAAAGTGATAAAAGCGTCTGAGGAAAGCGATTGCATTCCCAATGGATGTAAAGAAACATTTCTGTTTCTTAGAAGAGGGATAGTTATTTCCCTCTAGTGCCCCTACTCCAAAATCCACGCAGCCTGAAAAAAGTCGCGCTCACAAAACATAGCATAACGGTAGGTTGAATGCACAATAGGATTGGTAGTAGCATAATTGTCTACCAGACTTTCTAATTGTTGTGTTATTAGTTGAAAGTCTGCGCTGCTGTAAGTACGAATCCAGTCTGCATATTGATGATTAGGAATGCCGTTATGAGCTAACTGTTCTCCCAAAAAGGCATACAAACGCATACACGGAGACATCGCCGCAGCAATTAAACCCACATCTTTACCCCAAGCAGTTGCTAACAAAAAGTCAGTATAGCGGCGGGTAGTGGCTCCTGGTTCCACAGAATCCAAATTGATTCCCCACTGGGAAGCATAGCCACTATGCAGCCGCAGTTCTTCTAAAGCTTCACTAGCTAAGTTATGAAATGTGGTGAAACCTAACGAGTCTGGTGCTTTAGCTGCGGCGATACTATAGGCACGGGCAAAAGCTTCTAGGAAAAAAGCATCTTGCCCTACGTAGTAAGCAAATTTCGCCTGCTCAAGAGTACCATCACCAATGCCTTGAACGAAAGGATGCTTTAGGCAAGCTTGGGCTAAATCTTGATTTGCTGCCCATAATTCGTTAGATAAAGTCATTTGTCATTTGTTATTTGTCATTTGTCATTTGTTATTATCCCTCTATTCTTTCAACTCTCCCTCTCAAAAAGAAAGCACTCAAAAAGGTAAGAATTGGAGCAAGACTGAGCCAAGACTTCCTAAAAAGTCAACGAAACTGGGTCTACCAGCGCTTACCTTATCATTGACGGGTGTTTGCAGCTCTTTAATAAAAGCTTGGGCTGTTAACGTTCCAGGGCTGTTGTTTTGAGATGTAAACAATTTTTCAGCAACTTGGGCATCTTGGAATGCACCTTGTCTATCTAGTATTTGGTAACGGGCGACACCACGAGCTAAAAAAGCACCTGCATATTCTGGTTTAATAGCGATCGCTTGATTAAAATAACTGATTGCTTGCTGTTGGTTACCTTTTTGCGCTTCTGCTACACCCCAAGCATAAAATTCTTCTGGTGAAGCAATTTGTGATGGTATACCAACTGCACCCTGAAAGTTAGCGCCATTCAGGTAAGCACCCGTCAGTTCTGCATTTGCTAGATAAGTATTTCTGAAATCAGCACCCGTCAAATTTGCCCCACGAAATTTAGCTTCGCTCAGGTTAACACCAAATAAACTAGCGCCACTCAAGTTTGCACCCCGCAAATCTGCGCCGCTCAAGTTTGCACGGCTGAGGTTAGCACCTGTGAGATTAGCACCGCTCAAATTGGCTCCAGATAAGTCAGCCATTACTAAACCTGCACTGCTTAAATCGCAGTTTTGACATTGTTTGGTTGCCAATAACTGTTTAACATGTTCAGAATTTGCAGCTTCTACGGTTGTTGTCAAACTAATCGTGGTTAAAAAGGCAGCTATGGCTAGAATTTGGTTCTTCATATTCGTGTAATATTTCTTACTCAATATTCAACATTAACTGAGATTGATTTATACCTCAGCCTATGATATGAGCAATCTCAAAAATCTGCCCTCTGTAGTTGTCTATATCACTATATAAATTTGAGTAAACATAATGACCCTGTATTTCTTGCTTCTGGTAAGGAATGCAGGGATGATCGGTAAGACCATTTATGAATTCGCCACAGCAAGGATAATTTGGTTTCCCTTTCCCCGAATTTCTAATCACTGGCGGAAACTGGATTCAACAAGCGTCCCCAGTTCCCTTTTCCGGTAACAATGGTAAATGAGCATCATTCGTCAAGAAAAATAATACACCTCCACGATAGTCAAAACTGATGTCACAACACTAAACTCACTGCAAAACATTGTTTCAAAGAAAGCATCTGTAACATCTAAATAAAGAGGATTTTCTGTAATCAAGTAAAACTGTAGAGTAGTATCCAAGTCTACAATTTGCCCTGATCACTAGACTAGGCATTGTCATCTGGAATGCTCTGACTCAGGAGCAAAATGATAGATTTGCTCTTATATGCCCTGATTTTAAATAAATATGAGACTATAGAAACATTAAGACAGTCAGGAAAACGTGAGTCAGCAAGACAACCTCTTAGAAAAAATTCTCTCTGGGACTTCTGATACAGACATCCCTTTCGCTCAACTGTGGCAACTTTTATATAGACTAGGCTTTGATGAACGGATTCGTGGCGATCATCGGATTTTTATCAAAGCCGATGTTGAGGAAATATTGAACCTGCAACATAAGAGAGGAAAAGCCAAAAGCTATCAAATTCAAAAAATCCGTGCAGTGATTCTCAAGTATAAGCTAGGAAGTAAAAAAGATGTTCCGCTATGAAATTATTCTCTACTGGAGTGAATTAGATCAAGCCTTTATTGCTGAAGTACCAGAGTTAGCAGGCTGTGCTGCTGATGGCGATACTTATCAAGAAGCCCTGCATAATATAGAATCAGTTATGCAGGAATGGATAGAAACAGCTAAGGATTTAGGGCGCCCCGTTCCTGAACCTAGACCGCGTTTGATGTACATTTAATTGATACACAAACCAAGTCAAACTGATTTTTTAGCATGATCATAAATATTTGAACTTTGGCCAAAAAAGAGTCAAAAAAATCTGCGGTAATCCTATCCCTTCAAGGGGTGTCTGGGATAGCCGCTCACCGATTTAGTTATTGATCATTGGTCATTGGTGCTAATGACCAATGATCAATGATCAATAACTAATGACTTGAAATCAGGCTAACTGTTCAACTGTTGCCCAACCTTGCCCATTCCAAAAGCGAACACAAGAGCCTTTGCTTTGTTTAGAACATCACTGGAACGGGCATCATCAAGGTTAGAAAGTGTAGAAGTTCTCAATGAGGGAGACTCGATTAAAACATTTTGATTCAAAGTTAAACTCATATTGATTTGACTCCTAACTAAATCTCGAAAATTTAGACATTCACGCGCACTAAACTTTTCTTACCAATCAACGAGAAACGATTAAATATGGTCGGTGTTTTAATTAATGCCAGAGATACCAATTCGACAAGGTAAAACCAAAACTTATCTACAAGTACAACCTCCAGAATTAGTCGTTGTTTTGTACCATCCCCGTAAGCACATAACATTACTCTTTGCCCCAAAACGTAAGCAGATTTTGCACAGTGAGGGTTTTTAACCCACATTCCACACCCCTAAGTGTCACAAAAGGAAATTACGGAGAGAAAGAAGCCAAGTGAGAATAAAAACAAACACATTCAGTGAAAAAAGACATTTAAGTAGCTATGAATCACCAAAAATAGCATCAAAACTGATTTTCAATAAGGAGCAATAAGAACTGATGGAGTGGGAGAGAGTCTGAGATAAATAAATGAAGAATTAGAATGGCTTAACGGTATAAATCACCTATTTAATACAGGGCTTACGCAAAAATTGCTAACTTCGCTTAATTTATCGAACCGCCAACTCTTGGAGATACTACGTGTAGCTTGCTTAAGAGTAGGGGTACGCGCAGCGTTTTGCAGAGAAGATGCCAACTCTTGGAGAGGCTTGTCTGCGACACGCTCCGCGAACGCCAACGCGCAGCATCTGGTAGAGAAGAGCGCCGATAATTCGTAGAATGTGTGTAAGTCCTAAATATCATTTTCAGCGATCGCTCACTTACCAACTACTTTTGACCACACCCTTGCTGAGCAGAGCAGCAACAATCTTAGTCCCCAGCATCTCAGGAGAACCAGCAACTAGAACAGTCAATTTTGTCGTCATGATTTTCCTTGTTAGTTTGATTGAGCGTAGCACTCCGAATCTCGGTGCGGTTTACGTGTTCGATATCTTTGCCCCGATGATTGTCGTTTGAATAATCTCTGGTGCCTGAGTAAACAGTTCATCTACCCTTGCGAGTAGTGCCTTCGCAACAGGTCCGTTCACATGGGCATCACGAGCTGCTTCGTCGGCGAAGGTATCGAAGGTGCTGTATGTATTCGGTCCGACTTTCAAGGCGTAAAAGGTGGTCGTCCCCAGCTCCTGCTCAATCAGGGATTGTGCATATTTCAGGAACTCTTCCAATTTCTGTTCCTTGCCCGGTTTAACTTCCATGCGTGACCAGATGGCAAACCTATCCATTTCATTCTCCTTACAGATTTATATTGATTCAATCAATTTGCAGTTGGTGGGAACCATCGACCGAGCCATTCTATCAGTGCAGGTATTGCATTCTGATTGCCAACAAAGCCGAGATATGAGTCTGGTCTCACGAGGAAAAGGCTCTGACTACTGCCAAAGGCGCTATCAAATTGCATCTTTGCTTCCGGTTGGGTAGAGGCAGGCGCGATCCGTTGCAGTTTCAGAAACCCATGCCAAGGTCCGAGCTGCTCTTTCCAGGTAGCAGGGAGGTCGGTTGTACTTTCACCCCCTGCTACCAGCAGAGTAAAGCACGATGGATCGAGGATTTCATAAAGGTGCATTTTGCGAGGCTGGATATCACTCAATGAATCCAGATTCCACGTCAGTATATCCATGTCTGGCATCCGATCGCCTGCCTGGAGGTTGCCATGAATATGATCGGTTTGGGAAAGTGAGCTTTCCCGATAATTCGCAGCGACCTCGCTGAGCATTCCAGTGCTCAACTGCTGCACTAAATGAGTGTTGAGGAAAACTGGTGTGAGAAGCGTGATCAGCTGATGCACAATCATGCTGTTAGAGTTGAGCGCATCTGTGGCGGCTTCTGTCCTCGACACAATATTACGGATGATCGGCAGTCTCTCTTCCTCGTAAGTGTTCAGCAGCTCTGGAGCCGCTTTACCGTGCCAAACCATAGCTAGCTTCCAACTCAGGTCGATCATGTCCTGAATGCCTGTGTTCATCCCTTGTCCACCTGCCGGGCTATGAATGTGAGCCGCATCACCGCCAAAGAAGATGCGGCGCTCCCGTAGGGTGTGCAACATCCGGCTGTTGATCCGAAACTGAGAACTCCAGGTCAGATCTCGCAGTCGCGCAGGAATGTGCGAGTTCTCGTCATAGAGTTTTTGCAGCTTTTCCAATGTCGGCTCGTCGTTCGCGTGCTGATTTGGATCGGTAGCCATAAACCGGAAGTGGCGATCGCCCATTGGAAAAACAGCCATGAAGCCATGTGCAGAGGTGAATATCGAGAGTTCATCGTCGGGAAGATCGCCGTCGAGATATAGGTCTGCTAGGGCATAATTCTGGTCGATGGATTTACCCTGAAATTGCAAATTCAGGGTATGGCGAACCAGGCTGTGTGAACCTTCAGCGCTAATTAGATAAGCCGCTTCCATTTCTTCAAGTTCCCCTTCGCGGTTGCGAAGTACAGCCTTCACACTACCTTGTCCAGGCTGAGCGGACGACTCTGATTGAGCAAACGCGATCATTTCTGTACCGCGCTCGATCTCAACATCCTGGCGAACCAGTTGCTCCCGCAGAATGCGTTCTGTTTCCGACTGAGGGATGAGGATGATGAAGTTGTAACGGCTCTTGATCTGTTCAAGATGTACTTTACCCAAGCACTTGCCATCTCCATAGATGGTAGCTGTAGTGCCTTTGTTGCCAATTCGCAGCATCTCTTGGATCAGCCCGCGCTGCTCGAAGAGTTCCAATGTGCGTGTCTGCACAGCAAGAGCGCGAGATGTAGTGGAAGGTGACAGCAGCTTATCCACAATGCGGACAGGAACGCCGAGGCGAGAGAGTTCCATCACTGCTGTCATTCCCGTTGGTCCGGCGCCGACAATCAGCACTGGACGAGGACTGCTTGTTGTCCGTTTGTCTTGCTCGTTCATAAAGAGTTCTGTTGTTGATAGCTAGTACTGCAAATGAGCGATGTCTACGACGGGCTACGCCTACGCTTTTTGAAGCCAAGCTTCGGCTGATTCGGTGTTAGCGCGACTTAGCTTTCGTAACCTTGCAAGAAGTTGGTTTTCGCCGCAGGATACTTTTGAATGATTTGCTCCATGACTCGATTAGGTTGTTCTTTAGTAGGAGAAGGCATCGAAGCGGGAGGTAATGTGCGTGCCTTTGCAGGTTCAGTCGTCTCTATAATCATGTACTCAAACCCTGCGGGCACATAGGTGTTGATTAGTCGTACTATTTCCGAATCGACTTGAAACGCATGTTTTGTGCCCCGTGGAATGGACACGAATGATCCAGCAGTTGCTTGGATCGGTTGGTCTTCTACAAAAAAGGTGGCTTCACCTTCGATAATTTAAAAGGTTTCATCTGCCGCCTCATGAATGTGCGGCGGTGCTGCCAGACCGTGCGGATCAGCTCTTCGATACAGGAATAGGCTCCATTAATATCTTCGGCAGTTGCCAGCATAATCCAGAGAATGCCCATCCCCCAATAGGCGCGACCTTCAGCATTGTTGACTTCAAAAGCTTGTGGCTTGTTTTATGAGTTCATAAGTGCAGTGTTAAAGTGTGTCAAAGATGATCCAATCTTGAACACCTTGGGTCTTCAGAACTGTTTCTGCCTGGTGAATTTCATCGTTCGTTCCCTTAATCACGATGAGATACTCTCCTTGCGCTAACCGCTCCCGGTAGCGCTTTATTTGTTTGTCTGAGATGTTTGTGCCGATCGCTCCTCCAAGGATTGCACCTGCCACAGCTCCATAAAAGGTTCCGGTCGCAAGTCCCACAGAAGCGGCTTCTGCGGCTAAGACAATCGAGCCAACTCCTGGAACTGCCAAGGTTACGAGTTCAGCTCCTAAAATGCCGACAACACCGCCCCAGCCCCCAGCATCTAAAGCACCATGCTCAATTCGCTCGATCGTGCGGTGACGAGCAAATTGGGCTTCAGACTGTACCGTTGGCTCCGATGGGTTCAGTGTCGCCTCGTTTGAGTCACCGTGCTGGGCAACGACACAGACGTTGTGCATGGGAAAACTAGCGGCTTTGAGTTGACTCAGGGCTGTCTCAAGGTGTTGGCGATCGGGAAATGTCCCGGCTGCATTTTTGTGTTCTACTGCCATCTTGAATCTCCTGGCTGAAGGTTGACGATCGCAATTAGTTGCCAAAGATCAGCTTCTTTGTATTCTCCGTGATGCCATAGGTATACTCACGCTGGTCTCCCCACGGTTCGACATGAACCATGCCAGTTGCATCCACCTCGGTGTACATAGACTGAGCCTCGATACCTCGCACGCGATCGCCCAGCCAGTCCGCTACCATCGTGTACGCTTCCGGCCCTAGCTGTCCGGCACGGCTGGCGTGCATGCCGTGGTCTTCGCCTTCGTAGAAGATCAAAGATTTAGCACCCGTCAGGCTGTTGAGGAAGTCGAAGGTATAGTGGGAATCGCTCAACTGGTCGTCCTCACCTGCCGCCACCAGGAATGGACACTTGATCTGCAAAGCAAGCTTGAAGACGTCAAGTTTCTGGGCGATCCGGTCAAGCTCTGCTTCGTCTGTTGCCCCAGTCATGTACATAAACCGCAGTTTGAACGTTGGGCTTGCCGTTTCAAACAGCGAGAAGCCGCCAGCTTCAAAGCAGGTCATGGCGACGCCGCAGGCGAGAAAACGCGGTTCAGCCGCCGCCAGCGTGGTCGCCCAATAAGAGCCGAAGCTGAGACCATGCACAACGATCCGACTGGGATCAATCTCTGGACGGGCAGCCGCCAAGTCGAACGCAGATAAACCCAATTTGCCGTAGGTGTCCGGGTCGTACCAGACCTCCCGAATCAGTGCCTCGCCCTGCCCTGGGCCATCGATCGCCAGAACTGCGAAGCCTCGCTGTAACCACTTGTCCCCGTCCATTGCCACC
The DNA here is from genome assembly GCF_036919615.1 of Nostoc sp. GTDB lineage: Bacteria > Cyanobacteriota > Cyanobacteriia > Cyanobacteriales > Nostocaceae > Nostoc. Next base: position 18,617 of record NZ_JBALCN010000062.1, read on the forward strand.
GATAGCTCTTTCCAGCCGTCCATACCGGAGACGATCACAACACAGGGAACGCGATCGCCATGCTTGTATGTCGGTGGGAGCGAGAGAATCGCTGGTACCGATCGATCTTCAAACGGCACGTCGAGCGGCTCAACGTGCCGACCCGCGAGCTGGATGAACTTGGCATAGCAATCCGTCTTCTTCTGATTCAGAGCGAGATTCAGAGGTGTGTTTGCCTCGATCGACCACTGCGCTCCACCATAGAGAATGCTAGCTGTAAAAAAGCTCTCACGGGCTGTAGAATCATGTCCCAGCTTTAGTTCGGCTTCGGCACGTAGTTCGCGGCGTCGTGCCGCCTGCATGAACTCGCGTGTCATGTCGTTGTAAGTCTTGATTCGCTGGCGCAGTCCGATGAAGTCACCCTGCGAATCGTGTCCGCAAGCACTGGACATATAGCCCAGACGACCCTGATCCCAATCGGGTCCCATCAGGCTGATGATTGCATCTAATAGCCAGCGTTGTTCTGAGAGCCGTTTCACGCGGCGAGTGAGATTGAGAGGCATTGTCGGCATGAGTTTACTCCTTTGTTTGAGGATTTTCAAAGCGTAGAGCCTTCGGTGGTCTCTTGTCTCAGCAACTGCGATCGCATTTGCGGCAAACCTGTAATCACCGTAGAGGCGTTCTTGAAACTTAGTGCATGGATTCAGCAGCAGAATCAGCGGCTGCCCTTACAACGGCATTCGCCAGTCTACTTCGCGCATACTCTTGGAAGCGATCACTTCCTGGAAGATGCCAGGATGGTGTTCGACACCGGGAATGCTTTCTTCACCCGGTTTGTAGCCGCCGTGGGTCACATTCCAGGCGTCTGCACTTTCCCAAAGCGCGATGTTGATGTATTGAAAGGTTCCGTCGCCGACACCCGTGTTTTTGTGCAGGTGGGTTTCAATGAAACCGGGTGTGCTGGAGAAGACTCGCGTGGTCTCGTTCCAAGCTCTCAAGAATTCTTCTTCTTTGTCTGCGGGAACAACAAAGGGATTGATTAAAGCAACTGGCATATTTTAGCTCCGTTGATTGTGGATCGTCGTTAAAAGGGCGTTTGGCGATAATGCTCTATACGTTCTCGAAATTGAGATGCTGAAATTATGCAGCTTTTGTAGAATCATGTGAACTCAATCATCAACAGTGTCAGAGGGGTGTACAGTTACAATTTAATAGTACTGAATAGTACTATTAAAATATCAACTTCAAAGATTATTTGCAAGCCCGATATGTGAAGAAGAATAAAGCAGCCCTCCTGTTAGCGCCTAAATTTAGCAGTAGATATCGCTATAGTTAGGATTGGAAGGTTACAGAGTCCGATTCAGAAATGAGCAAACAAGGCTCCAAGGTCAAAAAGCATGGACCAGGGCGACCCCGTGCAGATGAACGTGATTTGCGGAATGAGGCGATTCTAGAAGCCGCGACTGCGGTGTTCCTCGAACAGGGTTTTGCCCGTGCTAGCACAGATGAGATTGCAAACCGAGCGGGTGCTTCTAAGCAGACGCTCTACTCGCTTTATCCCAGCAAGGCAGCACTCTTCGCCGCGCTGATGAAGCGTCGCTCTGAAAAGCTGGTCGATCCTGTCGCTTCTGCCATCCTCCGCCAGGATGCGCCTGCCCACGAAGTCTTGTATCAGTACGGGTTGCAGGTTTTGCGTGCAAATTTGAGCGACAATGGTCAGCAACTACAAAGGCGGTTGATCGCTGAAGCTCCCGTGTTTTGTGATCTCGCCAATGCATTTTGGCAGAACGGACCAGGCTGGGGACGAGAAATTGTCAAGCAGTATTTAGAGTCCTTGGTGCAGCGTCAAGTTCTCTCGATCAACAATACTGATCTTGCAGCGGACCACTTTATGAGTATTGTATTCGGTTGGCCGATGCTCCGCGCCAGTTTTCAGCTACCCTCGTTGTTTCAAACTGACGAAGCGCTAGCAGAGTGGGTTCAGAGTGCTGTAGACGTATTTTTGCGGGCACACACGGGCAAAGAGTAAACTTGGGTTAGTTACTGGCAACCTTACAAATCACCATAATATGTGATTTGTATTTGTCAGTACTATAGTAAATAAGTTGCAATCCAGAATGTTCTATTTCTTGCAAAAGTTTAGGGATTTCATACTTATGATGTCGCCAAATAGTAATTTCTTCACCTTCAGAGATATCAATTTTCTTATCTATCCCCATCCGACTGAAATTTATAGTGTAATCATGACGGAGTTTCAGATTAGCAATTATACTATCTGTTTTTAAATCATACTTTCTCACCAGTTCACAATCTTCAGATTTAATCCCAATATTGTTTTTAACCCATCCATATATTTCTTCTACATGATACTTGCAGCCACCTCTAACTATTCTATCCCATGTAGAGTTAGAGCCAATTTCGTTAGTGAACACCAGAAAATCATTTTTTCCCATGCTATCTCTAAAGTTTTTGAGTACCTCATCTCTATTTTGATGATTACCAATGGTAACACCTAAGTGAAAAAATATTTTTGCTGTGTGATCAATTTCAAGGCTAGCTTGATTTTGGAATAAAACTTTGGGTATACAACTATTTTCTATGTCAATCGTCGAACTGATATATTCAATGAGAGGAAACCATTTTCTAAAATTATTTCTGGATAAATGAAGCAATTCTTCGCTAATATCTAAGGCAATATATTTATTAACCTTCCCCAGTTTATTCAGTTGATGGATAAATTTTTTAATTGGATATGAATTTCCAGCACCAACATCTATAATATTAACTTTTTCGCCACTGGCAATATTGCCATTAAGGTATTTGAAGTTATTTTCTAAAAGGTCAATTTCTACACTCGATGTTCGATACCATTTAGGAATAATATATTTTAGATAAAAATCATCCCAGATTTTTGCGCCTCTACCTTTATAAGAATACTTTAGAGGGATTTCTCGTCTGATTTCTAATGCATGAATTATCCCTAAAACTTCTTCTTCAGAAAAAATAGAGTAGAACTCAGAACTTGGCTTTGCTGTGCAACTGATAGCAGTTGACATATCCGATGGGAGTTGGGAATTGCTATAAAAATTTTGAGCCATTATTCTTGTTCTTTGGTTTTCTTGAGTATTTAAGATTAGCCACAATGCTTGCCAAAGAGGTATTTTCTCATACCGTTGTCCCAAAATTTGAAATTTCCACCACATACAAGTAGATCCTATATTCCCCACTCTCAACTGGCCAATTGGTTTTATACAATCAAAATAGGAGATAATTTTCCAAAGATACAGGGGTAAATACCATTGGTTCAGCAACCAGAACTCCAGGAAACTTCGTCGATACAGTCAACCCAGCGCGTGCTTAGAAGTTTAAGTACTTACCGATGGACTTCGCTGGGAGCATTGGTCAGCCTGTTGCTGCTGACGATCGCAAACGCAGTTACCCCGCAACTATTTCGCTGGGGAATTGATCAGGGCATCAGCCAAAAAAACCTCCAAATTGTGCTATATAGCGCCGCCTGGATGGTAGTCGCCGCGATCGCTCGTGGTTTATTTAATTTTGGACAAAGCTATTTGGCAGAAGCCGTGTCTCAGGGTGTAGCCTATGACCTGCGAAACAAAATTTTCAGCCAGATTCAAAATCTCAGTTTCAGTTATCATGACCAGGCGCAGACTTCCCAACTACTAACCCGTGTCACCAGCGACATTGAGCAAATCCGGACCTTTGTTGGCACTAGCTTGATTCAGGTCGTCGGTTCAGTTGTGACATTGGTGAGTATTTCGGTGATTTTGCTGGTGATGAACTGGCGATTAGCACTGATTACGCTGACAGTAGTGCCCCTAGCCGGATGGGTGATGGCGCGATTTATTACCCGGAATAACAAACTTTTTCGGCAAGTACAAGAGCAACTGAGCGACCTCAATGCTGTATTGCAAGAGAACTTGCTAGGAATACGGGTAGTGAAAGCCTTTGTGCGAGAGTCAACCGAAAGGTCGCGTTACACGACCATGAATAATGCCCTAGTCAGGGCAAACATGAAGACGATTAGCGCCATCCGTGATACCTTCCCATTAATCTTTTTGCTGAGTAATTTGGTAACACTGGCAGTTTTCGCCTACGGAGGAGCGCAGGTGATTGGGCGTAGATTCTCCATTGGCGAACTGGTGGCATTTAACTCCTACCTAGCGTTGATTCTCCAACCTATTTTGTTGATTGGATTTGCTGCCCCGGCGATCGCTCAATCAGCTGCTTCTGCCGAACGAGTCTATGAAGTTGTAGATGCAGAGGTAGAAATTCGCGATTGCCCTGGTGCTGTCCCATTTGACACCTGTGGTGGGAGAATTACTTTTGAAAATGTTTCCTTTCGCTATCCAGGAGCGACAACCGAAACTCTCAAAGAAGTTTCCTTTGAAACGAAACCCAACGAACTGATCGCCGTTCTCGGAATGACTGGTTCGGGAAAAAGCACAATTATGAACTTAATTCCCCGCTTTTACGATGTCACAGGGGGAGCGGTTCGCATTGACGGACGAGATGTCAAAAGTTTCACGCTCAAAAGCCTCAGATCATGTATTGGTATTGTGTTCCAGGAAACCACCCTCTTCTCTGGTACAATCCGCGAAAATATTGCTTACGCAAAACCCAATGCAACTCTAGAGCAGGTGATTGAGGTTGCTAAAACCGCACAAATGCACGATTTTATTACCAGTCTACCCAATGGCTACGAGACGATTGTGGGTGAACGGGGAGTGGGCTTATCTGGTGGACAAAAACAACGAATTGCGATCGCTCGTACCTTACTGACCGATTACGGCATTTTGATTTTGGACGATAGTACCTCGGCTGTGGATGCGAGGACTGCTGCTCAGATTCAAGCCAAACTAGATGACTTAATGCGCCAAAAAGCTTGTACAACTTTTGTCGTGGCTCAACGCATTAGCACCGTCAAGAATGCCGATCGCATTTTTCTCATGGATAAAGGACGATTGGTGGCACAAGGTACTCATGAAGAATTGATGCAAACCAGCCCGCTCTACGGTGTGATTTTGGAATCTCAGGTAAAGCCGAAGGTGAAAAATGATCCTAAATTAGTATAAGTAGTATTGCTTGAGATTTTTATAACAGCCTTGTAATCAAGACAAAGACTTTTAATCCAAAATCGTTCGACTGAGCGAACGCAAGAGCGTCTCGTAGAGAAGCCGAAGTCCAAAATCTAAAATCCAAAATCCAAAATTGGTATGAGAGCCACAGTTCCCATTGTTGCATCTGAGCAGGCGAGTCAGCAACTCTCCACTCTGCGGCGCTTTTTGCAATACGTCTTACTCTATCGCAAAGAAATTCCCATCGCCCTGACATTAGTATTGATAGGTGCCATAACCCAGGCAATTGGGCCGTTCTTTATCGGTTGGTCGATTGATCACCTAATTGCACAAGGGAATTTGCAGGGACTACTAGTGTTATTAGGGTTACTAGCGCTGAACTACGGACTTGGTGTCCTGGCAATCCGGGGTCAAATTATTCGAGTCGGCTGGATTATGCAGCGATTGCTGGCTCAACTGAGGCAAGATATTTTCACTAAAATCCAAAGTCTGCCACTCAGCTTTTTTGACCGCAGCGAAGCAGGCGATTTAATGAGCCGCTTGCTAAATGATGTCAATACCGTGAATCAGGCATTTGGACTGACGATCGCTCAAATGCTGGGCAACACTTTCAGTTTGGTTGGCATTGTTATTGCTATGCTCTCAATCAATCTGCAACTCGGCTTGTTGAGCAACGTAGTCGTGCCACTGATGATTTTTACTACAGGCTTATTTGCACGTTGGGCAAGAGTCAGATTTCGCGTCACCCGACAGACGATTGGAGAGCTTTCCGCCAAGTTGGAAGAAGATATTGTCAGCGTGCGAGAAGCACAGGCATTTAATCGTGTACAGATGAATATCGAAGAATTCGACATTCTTAACGCCGCCAATCGTGATGCCAACGTCGAGGCTGTGGCAATTACTTCAGCCTTCTTGCCCTCCATTGATTTTCTCAACACACTAGCAACAGCAGGCGTGCTGGCCTATGGTGGCTATCTCGCAGTCACAGGAGCTGCAACAGTGGGTGTGGTGACATCTTTTTTACTTTACGTCCAGCAGTTTTTCCGCCCGATCCAGATTCTCAGCCAGTTTTACACCCAAGCTCAATCTGCCTTCGCTGGATTAGAGCGAATCTTTCTATTACTAGATGAACCGTCAGAACTCAAAGACGCACTCAATGCGACAGAAATGCCGTCCATTCAGGGTGAGGTGACATTTGAAAATGTCAAGTTTGGTTACAACCCAGATCAACTGGTTCTCAAAGGGGTAAATTTGCACGCCTATCCAGGGCAGATGATTGCGTTAGTAGGGCCGACCGGTTCGGGAAAAAGTACGTTCATTAACTTGATTTTGCGCTTCTACGATGTATCTGGCGGGGCAGTGAAAATTGATGATATTGATGTGCGTAGTGTTACTCAAGCAAGTCTGCGGCGTCAAATTGGCATCGTCCTGCAAGACAATATTCTGTTCAGCGGTACCGTCGCCGAAAACATTGCCTTTGGCGCTCCTTACACCACTCAAGCTGATATAGAAGAGGCTGCACAACTAGCAAATGTGCATGAGTTCATTACCTCACTGCCACAGGGTTATACAACTCAATTGGGTGAACGGGGCGCACCCCTGAGCCAAGGACAGCGACAACTGATCAGTATTGCCCGTGCAGTGTTGATCAACCCGCGAATTCTGATTCTTGATGAAGCAACCAGCAGCATCGATACCCGCACAGAAGCGCTGGTACAAAGTGCGATCGCCCGCTTGCTGGAAGGTCGTACTAGCTTCGTGATTGCCCACCGCCTCAGTACAGTTACCCAGGCAGATCAGGTGTTAGTGATTCAGCAGGGACAAATTGTAGAGCAGGGGACTCACGCCGAACTTATCGATCAGCAAGGTGTCTATGCCAACCTCTATGCCTTGCAACTTGGTGCAGCAGACACAATGGTTCTTTAAAACGAAAAGTAAAATAGATAGTAGTCCTAAATCATTCGTGAAAAGTTAGATCCCCGACTTCGTAAAAGTTGCCGGGGATCTGGACAACGCGAATCTTCACAAGAATTTACCAATTACCAGCAAACGAATGAAGCTACCTAACCTCGATTCACAAACCATTGATCGCATCATTGAAATGGCATGGGAAGATAGAACATCTTTTGATGCCATTGAAGCTCAGTTTGGGCTGCTGGAGAAACAGGTAATTGCCCTAATGAGGCGCGAAATGAAGGAATCTAGTTTCCATATGTGGCGAGAGCGAGTCACCAAACGCGATACAAAGCATTTATCTAAGCGAGAATTTATTGCAGGTCGGTTTAAGTCGCACAATCAAAAAACCTAAGTAATTGGGTGAAAACTAACACATTCATTAAAACAATGACGAAAGTTACACTCTATATTGCAGCTAGTTTGGATGGCTACATTGCTCGCAGCGATCGCAAAATTGATTGGCTATCAATCCTTGATACAGAAGGGGAAGACTACGGTTACGCTGCTTTCTACGAATCGATTAATGCTATTGTCTTGGGTAGCAATACATATGAAGTCGGGCTTAGTTTCGATGAGTGGCCTTATCCAGAAAAAAAATCCTTCGTTTTCACCCAGCGCCATCTCCAATCTGACCGCGAGAACGTTGTGTTTGTTTCGGACACAGTAAAACAAGCCTTAGCAAATATAGAGGCCCAAGGTTTTGAAAATATCTGGCTAGTTGGTGGCGGAGCATTAATCAATTCGTTTCTTCAGCATAGCTTGATTGACGAATATATTATTTCAACTATTCCGATTATCTTAGGTGGCGGTGTACACCTTTTCCCACCGCCTAGCCCTGAAGAGAAATTGGAGCTGATTAACTCAAAACAATATCCTAATGGTTTACTCCAAGCACATTATAGGCGAAAAGTAAAGGTTTAAAATTTATAATTAGCCCTTTCAAGGTGACTCATAAAATCTCTGCTTTTCTCTCTGCGCTCTCTGCGCCTCTGCGGTTGAAAAACAATTTATTTAACCTTATTAGGCGCAGAGAACACAGAGAAAATAGGAATTATTGTCCAAAAATTTTACCCACCTTGAAAAGGCTAAATTTATAATTGTGCTTCAAATAGTGAGAAGTCCGAGGATCGGCTTTGGAGACTCGGAACTTCCGGGAATTTAAACTGCACCTGAAACGTTACTGCCGTTATTAGGCATCAGGTATAAACCCTTTTTAATTATGAATTACGAATTAGGTTGAAACAACCTCAAGAAGCTTCTGAACAGCGTTGCTAAAGTCCTCGTAAGGAGAAACTCCTACGATGGTTTCTGCTAAAACACCATCTTTGAAAATTAAAACCGCTGGAATACTGCGAAGACCGAATTTTTTGAAAATCGGCTTGTTGCTGTCAACATCTACCTTAACGACTTTGGCACGACCTTTGTATTCCTGGGCGAGTTGATCCATTAACGGACTGATCAGGCGACAGGGTCCACACCAAGTAGCAGTAAAATCAACAACAATGACCTTCTCTTCACTTTCAGTTAAAACAGCATCAAATTCACTTTCTTGAACGTAAGCAACTATGTCAGTATCAGTAGACATTTTTTAATTCCTTAGTGTCAAACTAAAATTTCAGCAAAAAGCTAACTATACAAACTATACTCCCTTCTGCCTGTCAGATTTACCAGTGACCGACATTGGCAAACCCCCGCAACTGAGTTTTGCTGAGTAACGTGGATTTAATAATCTATAACTTTTGTATACACCCTACCAACCGACCTAATCCAAAAACCCTCAAGGCACAGAAGCGTCAGCCCCTTCCCTACTGGACGCTACGCGAACGGGGAAGTCAAAAATCACTCATTCAAAAGTCAAAATTAAGCTTGACTATAAATAAATTTATTGGCTCTGTAACAAGGACGCATTGAACCTTATGCTACGCATCTCGGTTCAAATAAATTTATTTTTTTCATAAATAAATTTATTGGCTCTGTATCCCTTTTTTGACTTTTGAATGAGTGAATTCGAGCGTTCACGTAGCGTCTCCAAGAGTTGCGAGTGGTCAGTAGTCATTCTCTTGATCAAACAGTTCTAACAACCCAATTGTGCCTACAAAAAAAGTATAAGTAGCATATTTTATTGGTATCTTTTTTCTCGAAGGTGCATAAAAAGCTGCTATAATACTCTCGATAAAATGGCTCGTCATGGCAAAACGCTCAATCCAAAAAATTGGATTAAGGCTGCTTGGTACATTACTATTAGTTATTACTGCATAAATATTCCACGATTCCAATCCAATTGCGCTTGTTATAAGCATTGTAGATATAATTTTTACACCGACAAAAGTGTTTCTCTTTATAAACTTTAAGCTCATCCTGTTCACCAAAAAATATTTAACATATCTACAAGACTCGGTGAAGTAACAAACAAGTTAATGTGTGTTATCTAAAATTCCCCCTAAGTCAACCAATCTTATATCATGATTTCCATTTTTGTAAAAGTCTGTAAAAATATAGACATGGTGTATGAAGCTAATATTCCCAAACTATTGAGAATAGATCTGTGAAAAAAACTATGCAGTCTTCTTGTTTGAGGATTTATCGTTAAAAATCCGGGGATTGAGGAAAATAGCATTGAGCGTCTGATCTAATGCCTCAAAGACTCCAAAAAACAGAAACTAAACTACTCAGGCAAGAAGAAACACCATCCCCGTAAAGACTACGAGCAATAAAGATTAAATCACCAAATATTTAAAAAATGAGAGAAGTGTGGAATAATACGTAGGTGGTAAATTTAATTGTACTCTAGAGATTAATAAGAAATGTAAAGCTATGATTGCTCAACATTACAATTCAATTCATGTTGAAAACAACTTGCTTAAACAAATCCAAATTAAAGAAAACCAGCTAAAAATTGCACAAGAATCTAATATGCTCTATGTAGCAGAAGGATTACAGAATGAATTATTAAAGTTACAGTGTCAATTGTCAGAGCAGCAAGACGTTGAAATTCAGGCGTTGATGAGTTTACTAGACGATTAAGATTGTAAATTTGTATTGCAAAGTTTATTGAAAACACAAAAACTTTGTTATTAAACAAGGCGAAATTAAATATAAAATGTCATTGCGTTGGCGTAAGCCTTCCCGTAGGGTACGTAAGCGTCTAGTAGAGTTGCAATCTCAGCCTTTGCAATTGCTTCTCTACGAGACGCTACCGTGAACACTTCGTACACTTCTCTTGGCAAAGACAAAGGTGAACCGGTTCTCCAAAGGAGTACGCAATGACGAACTATCTTATATTTATTTAGATCCATCTACATTATTAGGAAGCAGAGCATAGTGATTGTGATGCCTGGGGGTGTGGTTTAGGTGCCATTTTTTCCTTGAATGCTGTGAACTCTACTTGGACTACCCTAACTGCCAATAAAGCCTCAAAATCTAGCGTCTTCGATTGACGTTATCCTCAGACAACCAAAACAGTCAGAAAATCAACTCCTGTAGAAGTAATATTACGAATGCTAATCTCAAATTCAGAATATATAACCGTTCAGGGGGGTGTGCCTGCTGTGTACCCCCCTGAACGGTTATCCTTGGCAACTGCCATAAAGGTTTAACTTGTTACCAATGTTTGATGCAAAACTTTCAGGCGTTGCATGACGCCTGATGGCAGGCTGACTACTTTTACCGCTACTGAGATCGCTTCGATTGTTGTCGTATAAACCTTAGTTGGTTAGGAAGGGCATCTCCACCCACTTCTGGGTAGCTAAATGGTACAGGTCCATCTAACAGGATAAAACTGAAGTCTGCGCCTTTATTTGTTGCATTGCCATGACAACCCATGCAGCCTCCCATGTTAAATTGTTTACCTTGGTGGACAACATTCGCATACTGATTTTTGGGACCGAAAGCAAATCCTGGGATCTGATTTTTATAGGCAAAGTCGGTAATCAAATTCTCGTTTGTGTTCTTGAACTGTCCACTGAATAACTGCAAGTTTAAATCAGTCTCTACCACCTCGTTAGCTAGATAGTAGTTGGCGACATCCGAACCAGTGTAGGGCTTACCAGGAGCATTCGCATTCTTAGTCAAAGGAACCCACTGGATATTCACCAGCTTGTAGTTGAGCCAAGGAGATGAGGAAAGACCATGGGCATGAATATAGTTTGAAATTACGGAGTGGGCATATTGATTAACTGCAATGATCTGATCAGGAATTGGGTTGGCGCGCCTGTTAATGCTGATTGGCACTTGAGGCAGCGCCGACGCGCCAAGGATATTCTCATAGTAGAGCCGTAGATCGTTTGGAAGATGATTTTCCGGTGCGTTTGGAGGTGTCAATGGGTCAAATTTTTGTGAATCATTAATCCCGCTGGCAGCTGTCTCATATATTGCGTTCGGATCAGGATTTCGAGGCTTGGGTGTATCGGTAAAGATTTTGGGGTCAAACGGGTTACTTTGAAGAATGCTGGGATTTTTCAACTGACCATTTACGTCCTCAACAGAAGTACCATCTTTTTTGGTAATATTGTCAGCTTGACTAAAAGTGGCGAAGATGAAGTAGGGAGCCGATGGTGTCTTTTGGATAATGTGCAAAGCTCCCATGCCCCAGCCTTTTTCAGATTGTATAAAGCAGTATTTACCCTGTCCATTAGTAGACGATTGGTTTTCGTAGAAGCGCACAGGGGCAACGTGGAACTTGCTAGTATCTTCATCTGTGTTTAAGTGACGCCAACCACTCTTGACCTCGATCGTGTTGTATGGCAAGGAGATAAAGCTAGGATTAGTAGGGTTTGGAATTGGATATTCCTTCGACTTCTGGATTTTGCTTATGGTGTTTTGTGTCGCTTGAGAAAAGGAGGTATTCTTGTTTGGAACACGACTATCAAAAGTATTCCATTTTAGATTTTTGACATAGTCGTACTCTTGCTCGTTCGCTTTGGCCAGGTATAAAAATTGCTGTCCTGGGTAATTTGTAGGAGCTTTGCCAGCGTACATGCGATTCAGGCCAATCTCGTCCGCTTCATCTAAGTTAATGAAAGCATTTCTTCGTGGGGCAGCGCCATTGCAGCTATATATTTGACCATCTGTGGTCAGAACCTTTGCAGGATCGTAATAGTAATGCGGTCCACCTTTAGAGGGAGAGCCATTGTAGAAAGGTTGGTTGGCTTGCTTGCTATTCCCTGGATAAATCTCTATCTTATTTCGCAGTGTTTCCCATACAAGGGGCTTGTCATCTGAACCGAAAGGTAAATTTGGTTTCGGTTTGCCTCGCAAGTCGGGATCAGCGGGCCAATTGAGGGCAATGAACTCTTTCCAGGCAAAGATGGCAGCCTGCCTTAGAGTGGCCTTTGATGCGGGAGTACCATCAGAGAAAATATCTTTAGGTATATTGCTACTGATGGTGATGCTGTTGGGGTTATCTGCTTCACTCGTCAATGTACGGGTGGGATAGCCCAGAAGTAAAACGTTAAAGAGTATAATTCCAAATAACAGGAATAAAATTCGGATTAGACTTTTCCTTTTCATAGTTCTCCCCAGCCATTGTTGAAACTTACGTATTGACAAAAGTTTGGTTGTGTGGTTTTTACCGTAATAGACATGAATCACCATCCAACACATTTTCTGCTCAAATTAAATGCGTTACCCTCAATAAGTAGGTAGACAAAAATATTTACAATCATTGCGTACTCCTTTAGAGAACCGGAAGGGTACGAAGTAAGCAAGCCTAACCCTTGTGATTGCTACATTTCGCAACTCTTAGAGACGCTACCGTGAACGCTCAATTCGCAATGATGTTGTGTAATTAATTCTGTTTAACTACTTACTTTAGTAAAATCATCTGTACTTTTCAGCACAAAATTAGATGCGCTTACGCTTCTATAAATAAAAATAATATAAGCGAACTTGCTGGTTTAAATAGTTGAGTAAGAAAAAGTATTTTTTCTTATAATTTTTTAGCGATCACTCTTTTTAAAAAAATTTGCAATTTACCTTAGAGGATGTTTTAAAAGTCCTATTGTCGGTATCAAAACGTTCTAGATCCTCCTAAATCCCCCAATCAAAAGGGGGACTTTGATTCCGGTTCTCCCTTTTGATTAGGGGGTTCGGGGGGATCAATAAGTGCCTAAAATCACAGCCAAACACTTTTAAAACATCATTTTAAACAGCAAGAAGCCTGACACTTTATCTTTCAGGTGATTAATGAGAGGTTAAAGTAGTTATACTTTTGTCAAAAGGGTGTACTAAGAGAGGATAAATTTAAAGTAGTTTGTTTTTATTCAGGTGATTTGATAGCAGATAATCTCGATATATCCGTCCGAAAACTTGCAAGCCAATATCTACAAGACTTTGAAACTTAAAAATTAAGGTTTGATATCGTTACCGATAGTTTAGAGCAGAAAAATACAGTTTCACGCTTGTTAAGCTATCACTATTTTATTCACTTCGATGAACTGCAAAATCCAAGTATCAATTCTGATCAACCCACAAACTGTTAAAATTATATGCTTGTAAACATCGCTTTTCAGTTAGAATCTTTGATTTTGATATTATCCAAAATGAGCAACTAAGTTTTCTTTATCCGCAAAAACCCTAGCTTTTTAGCTAAAACTCTTTCCATGTCACTGGATTATCGTTGAAATTCAAAAAGTAAAACTACATCTGGCTGCCATTCGTGCTGATCAAATAGTCTGGCAAGCAAATAGTCTCAATATGAGCAAATTAGACATAGTTGTTCCTTCTCTCTTTTAAAGTGGATGGAAAAAGTGCTTTATTCGACACAGTACTTTCGATTTCCGCACTCTTCTAATGTATGGATTTATTTCAAAAATCAAATAAGAGTCCTATAGAATAATAATTACTACTTAGATAAGATGTTAGGATTTTGCTGAGTCTGTGGTCTTTTTATCTGCGGTACTAAATCAATCTTAAGAACAGGTTTAATTGAGCGCAGTTGTCTTTGGCTAAGAATTTGAATTTCTCTCTCAAGAGAATCTTTTCCTTGCCTAAAAAAGTATTGAGAATTATATGGAACTAAGTCACGGGATAAATGTTGAGCTTGTGCTGGAGTCAAGCTAGGGAAGGATTGTTCAGCATTGGCAGAAGTCTGTACAGCCAGTAAAAAAGCCGTTGAAACCACCAAGGGTTTTATTTTTATACATCCGGTGAATATCAGGTTAAACATGATTGATACATATGTTGCATGAATACTGCTTCAAACCATCTTGTATTGGTTTGATTATAATCAAATTACACTTATTGGCTTGCTAATTACCTCCCACAAATGGGTGAATTAATCAGCTAAACTATCTTGCAAATATCCGGAACTGACTGATCTCATTCAAGGTGTTAAGGAGGAAACTCAGCGAAAGCCTGGTTCAACAAGTAGCTAGGATGAAATTAAAATCCCCTCTCTAGCGAGACGCTTGCGCGAACGGGCAATAGCTGCGGGGAGTGTCAAACAAGAGCTAACGTAAACTTACACTTTTTAAGGAACTGGTTAAAAAATTAGCCGTCTAGAGTGAAGAGTCATTGAGCAATTGGGCATTGGGCATTTGTTCCCTCTTGCCCGCTGCTGCTCTGCTCCCGTATGCTTACCCTTTTCATTCGGGGGTTACGTGGTTAACAATGGGTTGAATGTTTTTTAAATAGATTCAACCTTATGGCTAGAACTGCAAATGAATATGCCGTATACCTCCTACTGGAAAGCGGTCACCGGGAAGAGGTACGTTTTCCTACTATTCAAGAGTTTCAGAAGTGGTATAGCAGCGAACTTGTGCCAAAGTCTGCTTCTAATGACTTTATTAGCGTGCCGATCAAAAATATTCAAGGGGAATATATGGTAGTAAGACCCTCTCGGATCGTGGCAATCCGCGTAGAACCCATTTTTAGTTCCAGTGTTGAAAGATTCAACTAAATGATGAGAAAAACCCTTGCTTTGCTTTGCTTGAGTTTGGGAATTGTCCTTGTAAACCCTATCTGGTCAGCTATTGCTCAGGTTCCTAACTTATTGCCGTTGCCAATACCGACTACTCCTGATCTCCCACTTCTGCCAGTACCAATAATTCCTGAGGTAACGCCGCCACTAAAACCAATCACTATCGGAAGCGATTGTACAGTCCGGCAGACTTGCTTGGGTTGGGATGACCAAATTTGGGGTCAAAGAGGTAAAACAGGCGTTGGCGCTTCGCCCACCGGAGGCGATCGCAATGCGTTGTTGACTTCTATTGATAATAGTCTGGTTTACCTAACAAAGAATGACGCGATCGCAGTGTATCAAAATTATCCGATGAAGGAAATTACCCTTGATCGTGTCCGCCAGAGTTTGGTACGTTTCCGCCAATTGGTTGTCAGTTCTACGTCAGCAGCGCAACTACAAGCCGCTGTCCGCCGTGAATTTGTTTTCTACCAGTCTGTGGGCAACGATGGCAGGGGTACTGTTAAGTTCACTGCTTACTACGAACCTGTTTACACCGCTAGCCGCGTCAGGACTTCAATATATAAGTATCCTCTTTATCGGCTACCACCTGATTTCAGCCAATGGCCTAAACCCCACCCAAAACGGATTGATTTGGAAGGTAAGGATGGTTTAAAAGGGAATAAGAGCAAGTTGCACGGTTTAGAACTGCTTTGGTTTCGCGATCGCTTTGACGCATACATGGTACATATCCAAGGTTCTGCCCAAATTAAGTTAACTAATGGCAAAACAACGTCAGTTGGCTACGCAGGTGGAACTGATTACCCTTGGACTAGTATTGGCAAAGAACTAGCCAAAGATGGTAAACTGCCACTGGCGGGATTGACACTGCCACGGATGATTAGTTACTTCCGAGCAAAGCCGCGGGAGTTGAGCAATTATCTGCCACGCTGGGAACGATTTATTTTCTTTCAAGAAACTGGTGGTACCGCAGCTACAGGCAGTATTCATGTGCCAGTGACAGCAGAACGTTCTATTGCTACAGATAAGTCTCTTATGCCTCCAGGAGCGCTAGCGCTGATTTACAATTCATTTCCCTATCCTGCTGCTCATGGCAAACTAGAGAGGCGTACTGTCAGCCGCTTTGTGCTAGACCAGGATACAGGAAGCGCCATCAAAGGCCCGGGCCGGGTAGATTATTTTATGGGGTCTGGTAAACTAGCAGGCGATCGCGCTGGCATCACAGGCGGCAATGGTTCACTATATTATTTGCTGCTCAAAGAATAAAGTTAGGAGTTAGGAGTTAGAAGTTGAAAATTAAGAGTACAGACGCGATTAATCGCGTCTGTATAGGAATTAGGAGTTATTAATTCAAAACTCATCATATATCATAATCATGTCCGGTAAATCACTTACGAATTACGAATTACTATTATTTTCTCTGCCACAGTTGCCGCAACGACTGAAAAATATTTACAAATCTTTCTTCTAGCCAGAGCATAACATAATCAAGCCATTCCAGAAGTTGCTCTAACGGGTGCTTTTCATAGCCTGTTGAAGTTGCTTTAGTTTCTATCCAGTCTGGCTGTGCCTCAACTTGACTGCTTTGGTGAAATTGCTGTTGCAAAATTTCCCCTTTACGACTCTCGCTTTTAGCTTGGGAAATGCGGGCTTGGGTTTGTTTTGCAGAAGCGATCTTTCCAGATATTTTTTGACTGGAGGTGAGATTATTAGTTGGTTGTTTCCTTTGCACCAAACCAGATCCAACTTTAGGTTGTTGTACAGTCAAATTCTTTTGTGGAGAATGTCTTACTGATAAACTTGAGGCTAAAGCAGAATTTGTTTTTCCAGAAAGTGTAACTGGCTTGTCAGTAACTATTTCGGTATCACCAAATAAATCATTCCATGTTAGCCAAGGATCAGATGTTAAATCTTGGTTCTCCAACTGACGGCTTTTGGATAAGGCTTTTTTAGGGCGTGATGATAATAGTTTACCTGGCAATCTCTGATCACTGGTTGTTGGCTCAAGCGTTTTTCTACTACCAACACCAAAAAAGTAATTAAGTGCCGCCTCAATCAAAGCCTGAAGATTCAGTGTATGAGTTTCCAAACCATCAGCAGTAGTTGCAATTTTTCCCTTAGCAGCTAATTGCTCTTTGCCATAAAGAAATATATTTAACTGAGTTTGGGCAACTTGGGCAATTTCCTGGCTACGTTCTTGTACAGGTACTAAAGCATTTGACTCCAACTTAGCAACGGCTGTATCTAAAAATGCTAAGAATCTATCTGTATTAGGTAAATCTTTTGGTATCCCTTCGGCTAAAACTGGAATTTCCGATGTATTTCCATCAGTAAGTTTTGCTAATAAACGTTCAATTTGTGGTAGTAACTCAGTTTCTTTTTTAGCTTTAATCAACCGCCAATACTGCCAGTATCTAGCAACTTCGTTAATAATCTGGTCTTCTAATTTTGCCTGCTGCTGGGGTGTCAAAATATTTAGAATTTCATTGTCGGCAGTAACAAGTACTAAATTACGATTCATCAAATTTGTGGCAATTCCCCGCACTATTGGAAGATGCTGCTTTAGAGCATTATCTAACTGTGAAGGGTTGAGACTTCCGGCTTTATTCTCTGTAATATTTAATGATTGAGTAAGATTAACGTGATTTGTCGAGTTATTATCAACAAATTTCAGTCGAAAAACTCCCAAGAAAGCCAAGGGATTGAAAGGTTCAGATGTCTTTGCAAATGTAGAGGCGGGTTCATCTGATGACAGATAATTGACTGCTTCTAGTACATGTTGAATAGGACTATCAACATTTGGCAGAGTTTCAGGCTGGAAATTGGTATCATTTGGTTGTAACTTTAGTCTAGTTTGTGGTTCTTTGGCGTGTAGTGTTTTCCCAGATGATTCAGATGACTGAAACAGTAGATACACTGGGTAAAGTAGTAGCTCCACACCCCACTTAGTGGCAACTTGCAAATGCCGGAAGGTGTGTTCCCACTGTTGTGTCACCCGCCGAGATTGTTGGTGGACAAAGTTAAATAGTCTGCTTTGATAACGACCAGAGGAACCAGAAGACATAGTAGTAATTATTTAGTTCAAATCTTGTTGAGTTGTGAGACTCCCGCCAAACAATAAAAACGACTAACTGTTAATTATCGTAAGTGACCTCATCTTAGCGAAAATATGACCCCGACTGTCTCTCAATCCCAGACCAAATTTATCTCACAAGTAATTGAGCAACTGCGCTCTTTTTGTCAAGTTAATCTTCAGTCTACCTGGCTATACCAGGAATCTGACCTGATTATTACAGATGTTGTAACTGCTGATTTGTCTCATTGGCAACCTGTTGAGTTGAATGCTAAAGAACATATTGCTTGGACAGGTGGGAAAAAAGTGCTATGGCTAGTCCAAAGATTGGTGGTTCCCCAAAATTTACAAGGTTATCCCTTAGCTGGGTTATCTTTGCGGCTGGCGCTGGTTTGGTGGGCAGATTCTGCTGAGATTTATGTGAATGGGGAGTTAGTGCTGGAGGGTGATTTATTTGATTGTTCGCCTAGAGTGCTTCTGGGTCAAGGGGTGACGCTAGGGGAAGAGTTTATTGTAGCTTTGCGGTTAGTGAGTCCGGGACATTGTGATGGTGCTTTAGTGCGATCGCTCCTAATTTATGAGTCTACTGTTGATAATAATCCCGATCCGGGTTTTGTGGCTGATGAGTTAGCTGTGGTGCAACTTTATTTGGAACAGTTTGCACCGGAGAAGTTGGATGTTTTGGCGGCGATGGTGGGGGAGGTTACGAACCGCAGAGTCACGGAGGACACGGAGGAAGAGAAGGGATTGGTAAAATCGTTTTTGTCCTTACGCCAAAACCTAATTCAATCTGATATTTTAGCCCCCCTTTTGAAGGGGGGTTGGGGGGATCAAAAATCTAAAATTTTCCTGTTGGGTCATGCTCATTTAGATTTAGCATGGCTATGGTCTGTGAGTGAAACTTGGAATGCGGCGCAAAACACTTTTGAGTCGGTTCTAAAGTTGCAAGAAGATTTTCCTGAGTTAATTTTCTGTCATTCGACTCCTGCACTTTATGCTTGGATTGAGGAACATCGCCCGGATTTGTTTGAGGCGATTCAAGCACAGGTAGCTGCTGGACGTTGGGAAGTTGTTGGCGGGATGTGGGTGGAACCGGAACTCAACCTAATTGCTGGTGAATCAATAGTCCGTCAGCTATTGTATGGTCAGCGATACATCCAGGAAAAATTCGGTAAGCTTTCAACTATAGTTTGGGTTCCAGATTCTTTTGGTTTCTGTGCAACTTTACCGCAGTTTTTCGCTAATGCCGGAATTGAGTATTTTGTCACGCAGAAGTTGCGGTGGAATGATACTACTAAATTTGATTATGGAGCTTTTTGGTGGCGATCGCCTGACGGGAGCGAAATCTTTAGTTTGATGTCTGCACTCATCGGTGAAAGCATTGATCCAGTTAAAATGGCATCCTATGCTCTGGAATGGCAAACCCAAACTGGTTTACCAGAATCACTCTGGCTTCCCGGTGTCGGTGATCACGGCGGCGGCCCCACCCGTGATATGTTAGAAACCGCCCAACGCTGGCAAAAGTCGCCTTTGTTCCCAGATTTAGAATTTACAACGGCTGAAAAGTATTTACAGGAGATTAGTAGTCAGTTAACTTCACAATCCAAAATCCAAAATCGTTCGACTGAGCGTAGCCTTACTCCTTCTCTACGTTCGCGCAGCGTGTCGCAGACAGACGCTCCGCGAACGGAGAAGCAAGCTACGCGTAGCGTTCCGCAGGAAAGTCCAAAATCCAAATCCCAAATCCAAAGCCCCACCTGGAATGACGAACTATATTTAGAATTCCATCGCGGTTGCTACACTACCCACGCAGATCAAAAACGCTGGAATCGTCGTTGTGAAAATTTATTATATCAAGCTGAACTATTTGCTACTTTGGCAACCGTAAGCTGTGGTGTAACATATCCCAAAGCGGAAATCGAAGCAGCTTGGAAGCTGGTGTTATTTCAACAGTTTCACGATATTTTACCTGGTTCTTCAATTACCCAAGTTTACACGGATGCGTTGCCCCAGTGGCAGCAAGTGGAACAAGTGGGAACGAAGATATTACAGGAATCACTTTTAGCGATCGCATCTCACATTACCCGATCAGAACCACCAAAACCCGATAGTTTGCCTATTTTCGTTTTCAATTCTCTCAATTGGCAGCGTTCTGAGGTACTCTCTGTAGCCTTACCCACACCAGAGGAATGGCAGATTTACGATGCTTCTGGAAAGCAGCTTGTCTGCCAATTATCTGAACCATCAACCATACTATTTCTCGCCACCGAAATCCCACCCGTCGGCTACCGCATATTTTGGCTTTCCCCTTCATCCCCTACCTTGCAGGAAGCTAAAACTACATCTTCTGCACTCCTCCCAGACTGGATTTTAGAAAATGAATTCCTGCGAGTTGTCATAGATCCTAACACCGGAGATTTATCAAGTGTTTTTGACAAAACTTATCAACGAGAAGTTTTGAGTGATCCGGGAAATCAACTACAAGCTTTTAAAGACAGTGATCAATATTGGGATGCTTGGAATATTGACCCCAATTATGCCCAACATCCTTTACCCGCAACAAATCTTCAATCTATTCAGTGGTTAGAACAAGGCCCAGTGCAAAGTCGTGTGCGCGTGGTGCGTCAGTTGGGTGAATCGGAATTTTGCCAAGACTATATTCTGCAAGCTGGTTCGCCTCTGTTGAACATAGCTACCACTGTTAATTGGCAAGAAAATCATGTATTGGTGAAAGCTGCTTTTCCTCTGAATATCGAAGCAGACTTTGCTACCTATGAAATTCCCTGTGGGGCGATTCGCCGCCCAACTAAACCAGAAACCCCCGCTGAACAAGCAAAATGGGAAGTTCCCGCTTTGCGTTGGGCTGATTTGACAGTAGAAGACACACAGAGAAATACCGCAATCCCAAATTTAAGTTGCGCTTCCAGCGCACCTTTGGTGCAACCTAAAATCCAAAATTGTTATGGTGTCAGTTTGCTGAATGATTGTAAATATGGTTATGACAGCAAACTAAATCAACTCCGCTTGACACTGCTACGTAGTCCTAATTGGCCAGACTCAGAGGCTGACCGAGGTTTTCACGAGTTCACCTATGCCTTGTATCCTCATGTCGGTGGCTGGGAATCAGCTCATACAGTACGGCGTGGCTATGAATTGAATATCCCATTGCAAGTGATATTAAATCCTGTTAATGAAAACCCACCTGAAAATTCTTCCCTCTGTGCTGGCAAAGAGGGTTTGGGGATGACGTTCCTAGACTTATCATCTGAAAATTTAATCTTGATGGCCTTGAAGCCATCTGAGGATGACCCACAGCAGTTAATTCTGCGGTGTTATGAATGTCACGGAGAAACAGCCGAGTTATCTTTGCAAAGTGATTTAGGGTTGAATCTAGGAGATACAGTAGATTTGTTAGAGCGTTCCTCTACGACTGAATTCTCATCTGGGCAACAAATCTTGACGATACAGCCTTGGAAAATCGCCAGTTTCAAGGTGATACCAGCGATTAAGCCCAGGTAAGTATTGTTGGTAGTTTGCGCTTTAGCGCTAAAGCGCAAACTACCAACCTCTTAAAATTAATCACACACACCAGTAATTTTGACTTCTAACTCCTAATTCCTGTACAGACGCGATTAATCGCGTCTCTACTCCTAACTCTTTTAATCTTCGTGGTCATCAAACGGATCGTTCAATTGCTTGCTAGGAGGGCCAAAGGAGGTATAAATCGACAGTCCGGTGATGACAACCACCACGGCAGCCATAGAAATACTAAGAACTATTGCGGGTTCCATAATTGAGGGATAGATTATGAGTGCTATTCTTATAGAATATTACAGAAGATTAAAAAAAGCTTTGGCAAGTAATCTTAGGTGAACTATGGCACAAAGGACTTGGTTGGGAGATATCCTGAAACCACTCAACTCTGAGTATGGGAAAGTGGCTCCAGGTTGGGGTACTACCCCTGTGATGGCTGTTTTTATGGCGCTATTTTTAGTGTTTCTGCTGATTATTCTGCAACTTTACAACAAATCACTGTTGGTTCAGGATGTACTTGTCGATTGGCGGAGTTTAGGACGCTAACGGATACATAGCTATCAAGTTTGGATAACAAGTTAAGTTACACCCGGTTCCTCCGGGTTTTTTTGTGAGTTGTGATTTGCTACTGGACAATAACTCAGTACTGATAATTCAGCAGATGTAGGTTGGAAAGCCACTGCGCCCTTGCGGTTTCCCGACTTGTTCGCTCTTAGCGTTCCTGCAAGGTAGCAAGTGGCCTTTGAGGAACCAAACTCAACATTCTTCGCGATTTGTTGAATTTCACTTCGTACCCCTGCGGGGAAGCAAGCTACAATCCAATCTACAATTTTCCTTAACCCAAGCGTATTGGGGTAGAGCTTACCCTACACTTAGGTTTAAAATGTACGTAATTTTTTCATAAATCAAACCGGATTCCAATAGTGTCAGCTTATTGATAAATAATTAACAGAAAATCAAGGATTTTAAAAATAATTTTGACTTTCGCTCTACCTTTTGCTTGCGGAAAACACTGAAATTAGAAAGCAAACTGGGGTTTGAATAAGTCAAAGTTTATTTGACTTGCGGAAAACACCAAAATGAATAAGCAAACTGGGGTTTGAATAAGTCAAAGGTCATTTAACTTGCGGAAAACACCAAAATGAGTAAGCAAACTAGGGTTTGAATAAGTCAAAGTTTATTTAACTTGCGGAAAACACCAAAATGAGTAAGTCAAAGGTCATTTTGAGTAAGTCAAAGGTCATTTTGTGAAAGCATTTAAGTATTTTGAGAAAGTAATCAGGCATTTTTATAAAGCAATTAGCCTGATGAGGCTTTGCTCGTTCCCATACTCCGTATAGGAATGCATTCATTAAACTGCTGATTATGGGTGATTTGGCGGACATCATATCAGGACTTACGCAAAAAGGCAGTGAAAACCTAGATTTACCGTAGGGGCAATTCATGAATTACCCCTACATTTTGTACTTGATGCCCAAGTCCTATATATAAGAGACATTGAACAGAAAGCTTTTAATAGTATTTATGAAGATGTAGATGAAATAGTAAAAATTCTTTTCTCCATCCTCAAAACAGCAAAAATCAACCATCAAACCGTAACTGATAACTGATAACTGATGACTGGTAACTGATAGGGAGTCGCCAGGTGGGAATCTGTTGAGGGTGCAACTGAAAAGTCCAGCCTATTCCTGTGATGTCGGTGACTATATCCAAAAATCAAACTGAGTTGGGTAGCTTGGTAGGTGTTACAGCCGAACAGTTGCTCAACTCTACAGAAGAAATATATTAAGGTAGATGTAGAATTGTTGGCGGTGCGTTGCTCTGCGTGATAACGCAACGCCACTTGCTTCAACGGATAGCGAAGCGGTAGCGAGTCCTCGAGCGTCGGGAACCTCTGCAACGCACTGGCTCCCTACATTTAAGTTTCTTAAGATAGCTGGAAATATTAGCGCTGACCTACTTAAGGTATTACTCGCTCGTGGGGCGATCGCTTTCTATAATAGGCGATTATTGAGTAGACTACATAATAATATGTAAGTCTATGTAGTGGTTCTATAGTTTACAGGAGACAAAAATGAATATATTTGGTATCGGTCTGCCGGAAATGGCTGTAATTATGGTAGTAGCATTGTTAATCTTTGGCCCAAAGAAGCTGCCAGAAATTGGTCGGAGTGTGGGCAAAACAATTCGTAGTTTTCAAGAAGCTTCCAAGGAGTTTCAAAACGAGTTTCAAAAAGAAGCAGAACAGTTAGAAGAAACTGTAAAGACTACTGCTGAATTGGAACCTAAGCAAATCCACCCTGCTAAATCTGAGCAGGATACCGCTAGTTCTTCCCAACCTAGCTAGGAGAGTCCACTATACCAATTTTGGATTTTGGATTTTAGATTTTAGATTGTTTCGCGGTTCAGAGCAACGTCCTTGATGGATGGAACAAATCAAAATCGTCAATCTAAAATCACAAGCCCTGTACCTTTGTGGTTTCTTTCAATCCAAAATTGTAAATCTAAAATCTAAAATTGATCGACTGTAGGCAAAATGACAGAAGCTGTTACTCAACCAGCTTTAGTGATTCCCCAGCTAATTGTCGGGTTGGGGAATCCAGAAGCTAAATACGACCAAACACGCCATAATATCGGCTTTGCGGCTCTAGAAACTCTCTCTCGTTCTTGGCAGATTCCCTTAGCAGAAAACCGCAAGTTTCAGGGTGAGTATGGCGAGGGTATGGCCCCAGGTGGAGGTAAGATTCGCTTGCTAAAGCCGTTAACTTATATGAATCGCTCAGGACAGTCAATACAAGCGGTGATAAGTTGGTATAAATTGTCGGCTGAATCAGTGCTGGTGATTTATGACGATATGGATTTGCCCTTGGGAAAAACTCGTCTGCGCTTATCTGGTTCGGCTGGGGGACATAACGGCATGAAAAGTGCGATCGCACATCTTAATACCCAAAACTTTCCTCGTTTGCGAATCGGTATTGGTAAACCTAAAGGTGCAGCTAATAACGATGATTCTGATGCTATTTCTCATGTGCTAGGGCGATTTTCTGCTGCCGAAAATCAGCAAATGTCTCTTGTACTTCAGTTCGTAGTTGAATGTATTGAACTAAGCCTCAAGCAGGGAGTAGAAAAGGCAATGAATGTTTGTAATAGCCGCACCATTAATAATTCTGAGTCTTAGTGTTAGATGAATACTATCTTGTAAGCTTGGCAAAGGCGCTTATTTTGGTTGATAGGCAGCGATTTTAGCTTGATCCATCTAACCAAGATAAAGCCCTTAACACCTTCTGTGCATAGGAAAAGTGACTCATTTACACCCTAATTGGGGGTGCGGCACATCTTGTTTAATTTTTGTAAGAATAGAAGAGTGAAAATTCTTCGATGTACCACCTAGATTTTAGATCCCCCCTAACCCCCCGATAAATTGGGGGGAACTAGAATCGAGTGCCCCCTTTTTAAGGGGGTTGGGGGATCTAAAACGAGAATAAATAGAGTGTTTGAGCTTAAGTTGACACCAATGAACATGTTGTGCCACTACGATGTACTTTATTTACCTGCAATACGCTGTATATGAGAAAATATGATTATATTTACAGATTTTAAAAGTTGATTCTGCCCTCATTTAGTAATTTATATCCAGAGGCTAATGCTGCAAAAGAAATTATGAAATCCCATAAGCTAGTTGGCTTTAAAATAACTCCACCGCTTAAGAAAACTAGTACTATGCCAATGCCTAGAAAAATCCATCCCAAGTTACCAGTTTCTCTACGAAAAAAAACTAATGCAAATACACCTGTCATCGTTGCGAGAACTGAAGCTGTAGCAGGTAATCTACCGTAAAAATATGAATAGTAACTGCTAACAAATATGATGTTTTGACCAAAAAAGTATAAGCCTATGAAAAGTAGGATTAAACCTATAAGTTTGATTAACAGCCTGCCCATAATATTTTTAGATTTTTAATGGCTGAAGCCAATTTAAATCCGATTATAGTAGAGTTTTTAAAGTTCTACTAAATTTTACATTAAATAAAGCAAATTAAGTGAATATACTGAATAAAATTTCTGGCTGTCTGAAGATGTCAGTACAAGTAATTTTGATTACATAAAGTAGTCCTTGCCAGCGTTTTATCAAGGTGCTTTAATAGCGATGTCTGACGACAAGAAGCAGAGCTTCTACGTATTCTGCAAAACAGTCCCACTTACAAAATATGTATAAGACACGCAGCGACTCGATATCAGACATCGCTGCTGGTGTTGATCAAATTACAGACTCAAAACATTAAACTCAAAGATATGACAAGCTAGTAGCATATCCTTGACACTAAATTCTCCCAAAAGCTGAATAGGAGCATACATGGAGCCAATTATTGCTATAGTTTTAGCCCTTATAGGTTATGCCTTAGGTTCTGCAAAACTGATTAATCAAGGTAATGAAGCCCTAGTCGAACGCCTGGGGCGGTATCATCGGAAACTTAAGCCAGGGCTAAATTTTATTGTTCCCTTGGTAGATCAGGTTGTGATGGAAGATACTACACGAGAGCAAATTTTAGACATCAAACCTCAGGAGGTGATCACCCAAGATAATATTTCCGTGGAAGTGGACGCTATTGTGTACTGGCGGATCAGAGATATTGAGAAAAGCTTTTATGCTATTGAGGATCTGCAAGGGGCGCTGACACAGGTGACTACAACCACGCTCCGGGAAAGCATTGCCCAAAACACCCTAGAGCAGACCAATGTCTCTAGAGTGGAGATGGACTCAGCTATCTTAGAGCAGTTGAATAATATAACGGCAGATTGGGGAGTTGATATTCTCCGGTTAGATATTCAGAGTATTACACTACCTGAAAGTGTACGAAAGTCTAGGGAAGAGGAGCAAGCCGCTGTAATCAAAAAACGAGCGCTGATTACCGAAGCAGAAGGGGAAAAAGAAGCTGCAATTAAAAAAGCAGAAGGAACTATGGCTTCAGTGCAAATCATTTCTCAAGCTCTACGTTCCAATCCAGATACTAGGGACATTTTGCGGTATCTTGTGGCTCAAGATTACGTAGATGCTAGCCAAAAACTTGGTGAGAGCAATAATGCCAAAATTGTCTTTATAGACCCAGCCAACTCAAGTGAAATGTTTCATGAGTTGATAGGCCACCCAGAAAATTCAGAAGGTAACGGCAAAAAACACGAAAACGGTAATACCTAACAGTGACCTTGTGCGGCTTGTCTCAATAGGGCATCGGCTACTAGTGTAACATCGTGCATTTCTTGAACATCATGAACTCGGAGGATGTCAGCGCCATTAAAAATAGCAGCACAACAAGCTGCTGCCGTTCCCCAAACTCGGGCTTTGGGATCTGGTTGATTTAAAATGCGACCAATGAAACTTTTACGGGATGCTCCTAACAAGATAGGGCAGTTGAGTGTTGTGAGCGATCGCAAGCGGCGAAAAATTTCTAAATTTTGCTCATAGTTCTTAGCAAAGCCAATACCAGGATCAATAATAATTTTATCCCGCTCAATGCCCGCAGCAGTTGCTACCCCAATTTGCCGAGCCAAAAAACTATAAATCTCTGCCAGCAAATCTTGATAATCAGTCTGTTGTTGCATTGTCTGTGGTGTTCCCCGGATGTGCATTAAAATTATCGGCACACCTAACTCTGCCACTGTTGGCAACATTTCTGAGTCAAAAGTGCCGCCAGAAATATCATTAATAATATCCGCTCCAGCTTCTACAGATGCCCTGGCTACAGCAGCACGAGTTGTATCTACAGAAATCGGGATTGAAATTTCTGGTCTTAGCACCTGTAACACTGATAGTACTCGGTCAAGTTCTTGCGCCAGAGTTATTTGCTTTGCCCCTGGTCGAGTTGATTGACCGCCCACATCGATAATGTCAGCACCAGCAGCTACCAGTGCTTGCGCCTGTACTAAAGCAGCAGAGATAGTGTTAAACTCACCCCCATCGCTAAAGCTATCAGGCGTCACATTCAAAATGCCCATCAAATAAGTCCGCTGTCCCCACTCAAAACAGCGTTCTCGAATTATCAAGTTGCTTGGCATAAATCTACATTAGGCATTCCCATGCAGAGCATGGGAACGAGAAAAAGGCACATTACACTGACTGAAAATTCACAATCCGAGCGAAACTCTCAGGTTCTAGACTTGATCCTCCCACTAAAACACCATCAATTTCTGGTTGAGCCATGATTTCATCAATATTATTTGGCTTGACTGAGCCGCCATATTGAATTGATACATTCGGATTACTCAACTTGCTCCGAATTAAGCCAATTATCCGATTCGCCTCCGTTACTTCACAGGTATCACCAGTACCAATCGCCCAAATAGGTTCGTAGGCAATCACCAAATTTTCCTGATCAATATCTACCAAGCCTTTGTCGAGTTGGAGAGTAATCACTGATTCAGCTTCTCCCGCATCTCGTTGTTGTTTAGTTTCGCCAACACATAAAATTGGGGTCAAACCAAACCTTTGAGCAGCTCGGAGGCGCAGATTAACGGTTGCATCCGTTTCGCCAAAGTATTGCCTTCGTTCACTATGACCGACAATCACAAAGCGCACACCAATTTCTGTGAGCATTGGTCCAGAAATCTCGCCTGTATAGGCTGCATATTCTTCCCAATGAACATTTTGTGCCCCCAGGTGGATGAGGCTACCGTGCAAACTCTGGGACAAAAGGCTTAGATCAGTGAACGGAGGGCACAATATCACTTCTCGCTCTTCGGGGCTTTCGTCTAAGTGGGGCAGAAATCCTTGTAAAAACTCCTGGGTCTCTGCCTGGGTTTTGAACATTTTCCAGTTGCCGGCAATAACAATTTTCCGCACAGGTAATTTAGTCAAGATCCTAACGAGTTATTTAGATGCATTTTTCAGTTTATGACTTTTTGTTAGCCATTAGTCCACTAGTACCGCAAGGCGGAAGTCACTCATTCAAAAGTCAAAAGTCAAAAGTATTATGGAATAAACTCTTTAGTGCTTTTCAATGGTCTGCTTATTTACGCGCCCGCTGTACTAGTTGGGCATTGGGAATAGGGGATGAGTCTTTAATACTCGCTGACGAGTGTTTGATACTCGTGAATGAGTCTTTAATACTCGCTGACGAGTCTTTGAACTCCGTTAATCAGTCTTTGATACTCGCTGATGAGTCTTTGATACTCGCTGACGAGTCTTTGAACTCCGTTAATCAGTCTTTGATACTCGCCGAGGAGTCTTTGAACTCCGTTAATCAGTCTTTGACTACGAATTTTAAATAAAAGATTTTAGATAAAAGATTTTTTGGTTCATGCCCAGCCCCGGACAACTCTACAAGACGCTAACGCGTAGCTTGCTTCCCCGTAGGGGTACGTGCCGCAACGCTTTCGTGGGCGGAACAAATCCAAAATTCTCAGTTTTATTATTCGGCTTGCCCCATACCCAATCTTGCCGGGGTCAATCCAAAATCCAAAATCCAAAATTGTTTGACTTCCACTCTTGTGCCCCACTGCTCCCCCTGCTCCCTTATTTCCACAAACCCCTGTAAAAAATAACTAGGATAAGAGACAGGGCTAATTTAAAAATCCCAAATTTCAAATCTCAAATTGATATGACTTCGACATTGCCCGTGCCTGAACCTGATCAAAGCGATTCTGCCAACACTGACGCAAATTCTCTCAGCTGGGAGGAAGAATTGAATAGTGCCATTTTCAGTTTTGAAGATATTCAGACGGAACTGAATTATAAACAAGCACAAACGGCGCTGCGAAACTTGGTAGCCAATCTCGACCTCACTCCCCAAGAGAAAACCGGATTGGAGACGGAAATTGCTGATTTGGAAACCATGCTGGGAAAGTTAGACCGCATGGTGGTGCAGATTGCGGCTTTTGGGATGGTGGGACGTGGTAAGTCTTCGCTACTCAATGCTTTGGTTGGGCAAACAGTATTTGAAACTGGGCCACTGCACGGTGTTACCCGTACTGCACAAACAGTTCATTGGAGTATTAGTGAGGAAGCGATTGGGGAAACTGAACGAGCTTTGCGAGTCACCCTCCCTGGTGTAGGTCAATCGCAGGTGGAATTAATTGACACTCCTGGGTTAGACGAAGTAGATGGTGCAACCCGGGCCGCATTAGCTGAACAGATTGCAAAACAAGCGGATTTGATTCTGTTTGTGATATCTGGCGACATGACAAAGCTAGAATACATGGCCCTTTCTCAGTTGCGGGAAGCAGGTAAACCGATCATTCTAGTGTTCAACAAAGTAGACCAGTATCCAGAAGCAGACCGGATGGCAATTTATCACAAAATCCGGGATGAAAGGGTGCGGGAATTACTCACACCTCTAGAAATTGTCATGGCTGCGGCATCGCCATTGGTGAAGACGGCGATTCGTCGCCCTGATGGTACTAGGGGCATACAATTGCGTACAGGTAATGCCAAAGTAGAGGAACTCAAGCTGAAAATCTTGGAGATTCTGCATCGTGAGGGCAAAGCTTTGGTTGCCCTCAATACCATGCTTTATGCCGACATTGTAAATGAGCAATTGGTAGAGCGAAAACTGATGATTCGGGAACAGAATGCCAATCAGTTGATTTGGAAGGCTGTGATGACTAAGGCATTAGCGATCGCACTCAATCCCATAACTGTGGTAGATATTCTCAGTAGTGTGGTTATTGATATTGCTCTGATTTTGGGTTTATCTAAACTCTATGGCTTCTCGATGACCGAAGCAGGGGCTGTACAATTGCTACAAAAAATCGCCCTGAGTATGGGCGGCATCGGTGCAAGTGAACTGTTAGCAAATTTGGGCTTGAGTGGATTAAAAACTTTACTTGGGATCTCTGCAACCGCTACCGCAGGTATTGCCCTTGGCCCTTATATATCGGTGGCAATCACCCAAGCCGGAGTAGCTGGTGTTTCTTCTTACGGTATTGGACAAGTTACCAAAGTTTATTTAGCCAATGGCGCGACTTGGGGGCCTGATGGGCCGAAAGCAGTGATTAATCGGATTTTGGCAAACCTGGATGAGACTTCAATTCTCAACCGCATTAAAGATGAATTACTCCACAAGGTAAAACTCAAAAAGTGATGCATAGACGTGGAGTGAATAAGGAGAGACGGTGCGCGTAAGCTTGCTTTAAGAGTAGGGGTACAATCAGGGAGGATTTTGTGCGAACCGTATTGAAAGTGGACTAGCAATTAGTTGCTTGTATTTTGCTCAAGCCAAGCAACTAAATCAGATACATTTGAAAAATCTAAAAATTCTTCTCCTAATTGTTCCAATTGTTCAGTAGATAAGACTCTAATTCTCTCGAATATTGAGGAATCGATTTCTCCAAATCGCCGATTTAACTGACGATTTAAGAAGCGAAAAGCTTCTTTTTGTTCTCCCTTCTGCAAAATATCCTGATAAATCACTGATTCTTGCATAATATCTTCCCGCAATAATTGACGAATAAAATCTTTCTCAAACTTCAACCCTGCTAAAATCTCCGTGTAAGCAGCAGTATTTTGTCTTGTCTCTATATCTGGAATTTTAGCAATTTCTTCGGCAACCTGCGATAATAACGCTTGGGCTGAATCTGTTCGCGTTAACGGTGCTAAAGGTAATAACGCCAGATTGCTAAGAAATAGAGCTGAATCTTGTTCCCACATTCGGATAACTCGATAACGGTGGGTTGTAACTTCACTGACATATTCTTCAGTAAAAGCGATTTCGTTACTTGTCTCTTGCAAGAAAATCACTACCTGTGTAACAGGAACTTGATATGTCCGTGTCAATCGGACGTAGTAATCTAGCATCCGCAGAGAAATTGGTTTTTGGGATTTGATTGTGGTTTGAAATTCCAGGTGTAAAATCCGATTTTCTGTTCGCAGAAATGTCACAGAATCAGCACGTATCGGTTCGATGCTCAATTCGGTTTTTAAGATTTCAATTGTTCATGGTTCTTGATTTAATAACCAACAGGTAAAATCACGGGGATATTTTTCTGCGAGTATTTTACAAAGGTTGTCATATTCTGCCATCTATAAAGGTTGCACCTGATTTTATGGATTATTTAGGGATTTACAACAAATAAATTATCCAATCTTGTCAGATGGTTGAAAAGCCCACTTTTGGCTACGGGTGGGCGAGACACCCACCCTAATTATGCAATTTATAATGTGGAACAGCTTATTTCAGAGCGCAGAGTCATCAAAGGCAGTCTTGTAAGCATCAGCAGTTTCTATCCCAAAACCTCCAGCTTCGACATGACGAACTAGCGATTGAATGATTGGTGTAGCAATACTAATACTAAATAAAGCATTGAAGCCAGCGACAACCACTGGTGCCGACAAAATGACTGTAAATTCTGGAAATAAAGCTAACACAGCCACCAAGACTAAAAAAACAATTGGTGTCGCAATACCTGCTGCCTTTGCTGCTTCAAAAATTAGATTTTTATACTCTTCAACAGTAATGTCGCCTCGATAAAGATCCAAAGAGTAGAAAATCGCCGTTACTACAACCTGGGTGAGAATAGCTGTTCCTGTGGCAGTAATACCAAGTTTAGCGATCGTTCCAGAATTGCTGACAATAGAATCTACTGCATTATAAACCCGAATATAAAACTGTTCGCCAACAGTCATTACTTTCGCACCTCGACGGAGATTGTCAACACCTACTTCCCAAAGGATATTATCAGCAGCATTCGATCCACCTTGGGAACGTGGATTGATGTGGCTACCGTGCTTATCCCTAAGAAATTGCCGAATTGTATATTCTTTGGCTCCAAGCTTTGATGTGCCAGGAATTTTCTCAAAAAGCTTCATGACATCTGCATCAGAGCGAGGTAAGTCTCCCACCCGAACACCAGCACGATATCTCAGCCTATTTGCAATCTTTGGCATCTCTTGGGCTAATTCGGCAGCTGTCTTTGGTAAATTTTGCAAAGCATCAGCCATAACCATACTAGATGTAGCAACTCCAACAGCAGTTTGTTCAAATGTTTTACTAACATTTTGAACAGTTTGAAAACCTGACTGTGCTGCTATGGTTGAAAAACTTTGAAAATCATTAATTGCATGGACACTTGAAGTAGTCATCTCGGCAGTAGTGTTCTTGATTCCATCAACTACCTCATCCATACTGTTTACTACATCGTTGGCTACTTCTTGAGCTTTATTTATAACCGTATCTGCTAACTTCTGTGCTTGGTTGATAAAATCCATGTTTTAGTAACCTTTCATTTATGCTATGGAATATTTGTTCCAGTTTCTCTTTCTAAAACTGAGAACCACCTCAGCATTAATGACGAATTTACTTCCGAAATTTTTAAAGAGATAGTAATCAATTTATATCGTTTGTGTATGTTAATTTCAAAAACTGAACTATCCGACTATAGCAATCTGACTAAATAAGTTGTGACATTGCCCAGCAGACGATAGCATCTCATCGCAGAACCAACAGGAGCGATCGCAGCAAGAAAGAGATTCGCTCGATAAAGTCTGTGCACTTGATGGATTAGACTATAAAACTAAGGGATTTATCACTTACACCGCTAAAAAAGGTGACTCGGAAAATACGATTAAATTGAGCTTCAGAACTCGGAACTTGAGCTTCAGAATAAACCTCAAGTTCTATACTCAAACTCCGAGTTTCTGAGCTTTTAACTTTCAACTTTTTAGGCACAATTGCCGATAGATTTTCTCCACTACTGATGCTTAAGGCAGCACTTTCCTTTCTTTACAGACGAAATTACGCCTTCATCAACTTTTAATTTCTACCTTTGAAAGAGTTTAGCCATTCTTGAACTTGTTCGCGGGCAATATCGCGCCCCCCAAGACCAAAAGCTAGGGCAATAGCAACTGCGATCGCACCTAGTAAAAGTCCAAAAGCTAAATTCACAATATCACTGGCAACTCCAATCTGTTGCAGTGCCATTGCCGAGACTAAGGCAATGATGGCAATCCGCGCCACTTGACCCAAAATCTGGGCTTGGCGTTCGCCGGAACTGGTAATGATGTTAAAAGCCAGATTTGCCAGGAATAAGCCAATGGCAAATATTACCAATCCTGCCAAAATTCGTCCGAATATGATCACAATACCAGACACTAATGCTGTCAGGGCTGGAATATTCAAGATATTCACCGCCGCCACGGTTGCAAACAGCATGATCCCCACTAAAGCAACAATACCTGCAATTTCCGATGGCGTGCGGCTTGGAATCGGGGGAGTTGTTGATTCTGTTGAAATTACAATTCGTCTGCTGGGTGTTGTCAGACCCAGTATGCTGAAAATGTTATTAAAGCCTAAATTGGTGAGGATACTTGTAATCAGATCCGCGATAAACCGCCCGATAAAATAGGCAACAATCCAAATTGCCACGGCTGTAAAGATGGCTGGGAGGGCGTTGAGAACCTGTTGCAGCATTGCGATCGCCGGGATAGATATCGCATCAATTCGCAAGGCATTCAGCGCTGCGATCGCTACAGGAATCAAAATCAGAACATAGACAATTGTGCCGATAATACTCGATAGAGGTTGCACTCCCGCAGTCGCAGATAATCCCAACCGACTACCTAAATTGTCGATGCCAGTTGTCGCCAGCAAGTTCGTCACAATCCGCCGTACCACATTAGCGATGAACCAGCCAACTACACCAATTAATATCGCCGCTAAAATGTTTGGCAGAATTAGCAGAACTTCTGTAATTAGAGCTTGTACTGGTTGTAGAGCCTGCTGTAGTCCCAGAGTATCCAAAACTGGGGCGAGAAACAGTAAAAATATAAACCAATACAGAGCGTTGCCAATTGTCTGACTCAGAGACAGCTGATTGAGGCTGGGTGCCCTGTCTGCTGGTTCTGGATTCAAACGCTCATCTAGGTTAAATGCCTGTAATGAGCGCACAGTGATAATCTTCACAATGGTCGCCAAAAACCAGGCGGTTACCAAAAGGATTCCCGCACCAACCAACTTTGGCAAAAAGCCAATAAGTTGATTGAGAAAATTATTCAGGGGTCGAGACGCTATCTCCAGATCCAATGTCTGTAAAACAGCTACCGCCGTTAACAGAATAATGCTCCAAAAGACTAAGCTAGAGATTAATTTCTCCACTTGGGGAACATCTTGACGACCCGTTATCCCTGCGGCAATGCGGTTATCTATGTTTGTGCGATTGAGGATTCCTCGTGTCACTGCCGCTGCGATCGCCGCAATTAGCCAACCTACTAACAAAATTGCCACTGCCCCCAGCAAACGGGGTATAAACAGAATCAACTGTTGAACAATACCTTGCACATCAGCGATTCCTTGATTGACTGCTGGTTGCGTCAGTTGCAGGCTGGGCGATTGTGCCAAAAATTGCTGCACCCTGGTGGACAAAGCAACTTCTATTACCTGGGTTATTCCTTGCCAAGTTGTGTTCATGGTTTTCGGGAATTAAGCTTAAGTATTCGCCACAAACACTGAGTTAGTGTTTTGCCTATCAATTTACCAGTAAAAACGTACATCTATGGTATTGATATCAAGAGTAATTTTTGACTTTGTTACCAAATATTTGATTTAATCTACTGGCAATGGCGAATTTTGCGTTACTCTAATTGCAGCAACAGCACCAAAGATGTGGAATGTCCCAAGTTTTGGAACAATCGATTCAAATTAACGCTACAGCTACGGTGGTGGAGCGTTGTATTAGCGATTTAACCCTCATGCACCGTTGGCTCAACCCTGTCCTCCGTTGCGAACCTGTGGGCGAAGTTTGGAGTACCGATGTCGGCAGTCAAAGTCGTTTTATCA
Source organism: Nostoc sp. (assembly GCF_036919615.1). Classification (GTDB taxonomy): domain Bacteria; phylum Cyanobacteriota; class Cyanobacteriia; order Cyanobacteriales; family Nostocaceae; genus Nostoc. The sequence goes on from NZ_JBALCN010000062.1 coordinate 53,938, forward strand.
TTCAAATTCCTTTACTAAAACCCACCTTGAATAGCGTAGTTGTGGAACGACAACCGGGTTTAGTTGTTTGGGAATTTCAGGGATTTTTTCACGGGCGCGATCGCTGGGAATGTCAGCCCACAGAAAAAGGAACCCTTCTACTCAACCGCTTTGAGTACGATATCCCTAACCCCTTAATTAGTTGGGGTTTCAACACCTTTGCTGCGTCTTGGACAAAAGAAGATATGCAATCCCAGCTGCGCCGCCTCAAAAGAGTAGCAGAAGAACAAGAATAATTCGATCATTGGTCTATTAACTAGTTATGAACTTTGGTTCATGTCCAATAGTCCAATTCGTTCAAAAGGGACTGAAATCCTTTTTAACAAAAGATGTAGGAGGCAGTATTCCTACTGCCTTCTTCACAAGACTTTTGCTATGACCCTTAGAATTCATTTTGAAGCAGTTGTTGAGAATAGGGCTTCATGATTACCTTAAGTATAAACACAGGTTCTAACCTCTGTAGATGAGGTTGCAAGCCTTTTAAAGTGCGTGTTCTTACGTTCGGTTCCCCAAATTAGTAGCTTTATTTATCAGTGAATTTTCTATAAAGTAGGTAAAAATGTTTTCAGTCTTCAGAGATACATATTAGTATCAAAGCGTTGAAAGCAGATAAAAAGATTAGTTTCTAGGGTAAATAACAGAATGGCTACTGTAAATATTTTGACACATTTATCACTGACTATAGTGGGAGCAGCAGTTATTGCACTCGGAGCAGCAGGAAGCGCACAAGCTAAGACTTATAATGAAGTGGGTGATGCAGGTAAGACTTTAAAAACCGCCCAAAATCTTCCTGGTGGAATTAATGTCATCAAAGGAACTATCTCTTCTAAGAACGGTGCTGATCTCTTTTCTTTCTTTTGGAATAGTGGGCGATTCAAAGCTACGACAGTCGATGGTGCATCCTTCGATACTATACTAGAACTGTTTGATTCGTCAGGTACGCTAATCGCTCTGAACGACGATTCTAAGGATACGAAGCAATCCACTCTCAATGAGTTTTTGGATACTGGTGAGTACTTGTTAGGAATATCATCCTTCGCCAACTTTGCCCTATCTGCTTCTAGTTATGGTGATATTGCCCCTGGTTTTTCTTCTGGCGATTACTCTATTAGCCTAAACAAGAAGACTGCTTCTGTTCCTGAACCCACTTCTCTCATTAGTATCTTAGGCTTAGGTGCTTTCGGCATTACCTCTGTTCGCAAGCGTAAACAACAAGCCGCAGTTAAGGCATAAGTATCAATTTTTATTTTAGTCGTTTAATTTAACTAACCACTGCTGTGTCAATATGGTGCTGACACAGCATTTTTGATTTAATCATTCTTACGCAACTTAGCAAGCAACTGCCGAATCACAAATGCATCGTCGGCATCAGGAACTTTTGCTAAATAATTTTCTAAGTCGTCTATGGCTTGGGGGTAGTAACCGAGTTGATAGTAGATCAAACCGCGATCGCGCAATTCTAGAGTTAAACCAGGAAACAATAACAAAATTCGTTCAACCACTGCCAGTGTTTTTTTTAACTCTTGCTGTTTGAGGTAAATAAATTTTAAATTTGTCAGCATCCGTGCCAAAAATTGCCGATGACTGACTACGGCTAAAAATTCTGGTTGTAGCGTCACAGGTTGCTGATAAAGTTGAGACAGTCGTTCTTCGCAATCTTGGGCAAATATTATTTCACCGCTACTGAAAGCATCGACGAAAATCTCTATATCTGGAATATCTGGGCGGATCAGGAAATGTCCTGGCATTCCCACACCCACCATCGGAAAATCAATCCGTCGAGCAACCTCCAGGTAAACCAGTGCTAAGGTAATGGGAATCCCCAATCGGCGGTCAATTACATCATTGAAAAAGCTATTGCGCGGGTCGTAATAGTCAATTTTATTACCAGAAAACTTTAAATCATCGTAGAGATACTGGTTAATACTTTGAACTATCCGCAAAGGATATCGTGAGTCAGGCAGGCGTTCTTGAAGCTCCCATGCCATTGTATCAAGGGAATTGAGATATTCCTCTGGATCTAGGTTGGGATATTCTTCTTGTGCAATATACAAAGCTGCCTTTGCTAAATCAATGCCCTCGTCAGGCTGCTGAATCTCTTGGTAAAAATATTGTCGTGCTGACGAGTAATTCATAAGCTGTTGCTCGGTGGAGGTGTGAGGATAAAGCCTAAACTAGCAAAAACCGCAGGCATCGCGGCTTGGCTAAACTGAAAACATTTTTCTGTACCTATTTTTATATTAGGGATATTTCAGAAGATTAGGAAATGTAGGTTGTACATAGGTTTCATGAAATAAACCTATCCAGGGGATGAAAATGGGTAATATAGCTATTTTTTATTGACTAAAATGCATATTTATAGTAACAGCCATCCTAAATTCGCCTTAATCTGGTGCATTAGGCTAAAGCCATAACACACCCTAACTTTTGATTTACTTTATTAAATGGTCTGTTAGTAATTATTGATTGCTTAGATTCCGAAATGGTGTTGAGAGCATGTGTATTAACTATTTGAATGAAATGGTATAGTACTCTGCTCTTTCTGCGATCTGCTAGGGAGAGCAGATTTTTTATATAAGCTTTTCTAAGCTAATCTAGCAAGCGTTAGCGTTAGCGTAGCCTAAGAAGAGAAGCTCGCCGCAGGCATCGCTACCCTAAGTTTTTAACCGCTGTGGTTTTCATCGCTAGGTATCATAACAGTGTATTACTACAATGTTCTTAAGTCTAGATTCTGATTACATAGCCATATTTACGCATAATTACGTTGATAAAACTATCTTAAAGCAACAACTTAATTTTACAAAGCTTAAGTCAATATTCACTTGATACTACGTATATAAGTCCTGTCAAATCTGGGTTTTAACTGCTATTTAATCTAATTTAGAATATATTTGTTATGTGAATACACGCAAACGTTATCGACACTAAATAATTTTTTTACTAATCTAAGTAAATAAGCAAGTGAGGAAAACACTGGTAATAATTTCCTTAATAACTAGAAGACTAAAGCTAAGTTCTAAGCTTTAGTCATTTTCACTAGTTGCTTATATCTGCGATCGCAGCAAAAGGCTAAACCCTTACTGATCACAGGGGGAATTTATGCCTAATTTTGCTGAAAAATTCGAGTGCAATCACAACTGAGTTTATCAGCATTAATCGACAGTCATTAGTTGTCGTTTGGAAGAATACACACCTTTGGGATTTTTGAGGAAACTAGAATCATGAACAAATCAATTGTTTTCAAAAGCTTAAATAAGATTGGTATAGCATTAACAGCCTTGACTGCAATCGGATTTGCTACTACAAATTCTGCTAGCGCCGCAACAGTTACAACCCTCTTACAGGATGATTTTAATCAAGAAAATAACGGTGTTGGCACTTTAAATTACAATCAGTTTGCCAACTTTGATGTTATAAACGGATCTGTGGACTTGATTGGAAATGGTTTTTTTGATTTCCTTCCTGGTAACGGACTATATGTAGATCTGGATGGATCAACATTTCTAGCTGGTACACTTCAATCTAAAACAACATTTAACTTTCAACCAGGAGACATAGTTAACCTCAGCTTCCAGCTTGCTGGGAACCAACGAAATGCCATGATTGACCCTGTCACCGTAACTCTGGGGAATTTGTTTAACGAAACATTTTCCCTACCCCCATCGCAAGGGTTTACAACCATTAGCCGAAGTTTTACCGTTGCTTCTGCAACAAGTGCCACATTAAATTTCCGGGAGACTGGCACGGATAATATTGGATTGCTGCTTGACAATGTCACGTTGACTAAATCAGTTCCTGAACCTGGTTCAATTATGGGTCTTCTGGCTTTCGGTGCTTTCGGTGCTACTTCACTTTGCAAGCGCAAACAACAGCAATCTGCAACTAACGCCTAAATTATTCACCCAGATTTAAGTCTATCCATAGTCTCTAACTGCCGTGTTCGCTGCAAGACACGGCAATTTTTTATTTTGATAATCATTTGGGGACACCATACTGCAATTTTGTAGCGGAAGGAACCCCATTCCAAGTCTGGTGATTGAGTACTGAGTATAAATTACTAAAAATTTTGTAGCAGGTCTTAATTAGCCACTAAATTCTCTCAATCCTCAATCCCGAATACAAATTTCTGCTGCCTATTGGAGAATATAGCCTAATCCTACTTGAGGACAGCCATCTTAAGGATCAATTTATGGCGTAGAGTGGGGGCATTCAGTGCTAATCTGAAAGGTGACATTGCTTAATTTTATGTCTTTTACGACCTTATCTGAAATCTAGCTTCAATCATTAGGCGCAGCATGGTCACAACCGCAGAAAAAACAAACATTGGCTACATTACCCAAATCATTGGCCCAGTTGTAGACGTTAAATTTCCCGGCGGGAAATTGCCAAAAATCTACAACGCTTTGAAAATCATTGGCACCAACGAAGCTGGACAGGAAATCAACCTCACCGTTGAAGTACAGCAACTGCTGGGCGACAACCAGGTGCGGACTGTTGCGATGAGTTCTACCGAAGGCTTAGTGCGCGGTCTGGAAGTCACCGATACAGGCGCTTCCATCAGCGTACCAGTTGGTAAAGGCACTTTGGGTCGGATTTTGAACGTCCTTGGCGAACCTGTGGACAACAGGGGCCCTGTAAATGCTGAGGCAATTTTACCCATCCACCGCTCTGCTCCCAAATTCACCGACCTGGAAACCAAACCTTCGGTGTTTGAGACTGGGATTAAAGTTGTTGACCTTCTGACTCCCTATCGACGCGGCGGTAAGATTGGTCTGTTCGGCGGTGCTGGTGTTGGTAAGACCGTGATCATGATGGAGTTGATCAACAACATCGCTACCCAGCACGGTGGAGTATCCGTTTTTGCTGGCGTGGGTGAGCGTACCCGTGAAGGCAATGACCTCTACAACGAAATGATGGAATCTGGGGTAATCAATAAAGACAGCCTCAAGGACTCAAAGATTACTCTAGTCTACGGTCAAATGAACGAACCACCCGGAGCGAGAATGCGGGTTGGTCTGTCGGGATTGACAGTAGCAGAATACTTCCGGGATGTGAACAAGCAGGATGTGCTGCTGTTTATTGACAACATTTTTCGGTTTGTACAAGCAGGTTCAGAAGTATCGGCGCTACTGGGTCGGATGCCCTCAGCAGTAGGATATCAGCCCACATTGGGAACCGACGTGGGTGAACTGCAAGAGCGGATTACCTCGACTACAGAGGGTTCTATTACCTCGATTCAGGCAGTGTACGTCCCTGCGGACGACCTCACTGACCCCGCACCTGCTACTACCTTCGCCCACTTGGACGGAACAACAGTGCTGTCTCGTGGTTTGGCAGCTAAGGGAATTTATCCCGCAGTTGACCCCCTTGGTTCGACTTCCACGATGCTCCAGCCCAACATTGTTGGTGACGAACACTACACTACCGCTCGGGCAGTGCAATCAACTCTGCAACGTTATAAAGAACTCCAAGACATTATCGCCATTCTCGGTCTAGATGAATTGTCTGAAGAAGACCGTCTGATCGTAGCGCGGGCCCGGAAAGTTGAGCGTTTCTTGTCCCAGCCGTTCTTTGTGGCAGAAGTATTCACCGGTTCTCCTGGTAAGTATGTGAAGTTGGAAGACACTATCAAAGGTTTCCAAAAGATTCTGTCTGGTGAGTTGGATGCTCTGCCAGAACAGGCTTTCTACTTGGTGGGCGATATTAACGAAGCGATCGCCAAAGCTGAAAAAATCAAAGGTTAGTCATTAGTCAGAGACGCGATTAATCGCGTCTGTACATTAGTCATTAGTGCGATCGCTAATGACTAGTGGCAAAAGACAAAAGACAAAACGCAAAGTCTGAGCGTCGGCTGACGGCGAACAGAACTTTGTAAGAGAAGACAAAGGACAAACGACAAATGACATTAACCGTTCGTGTAATTTCCCCAGATAAAACAGTATGGGATGCCCCAGCTGAAGAAGTCGTTTTGCCTAGCACTACTGGTCAACTAGGTATCCTAACTGGACACGCACCACTTTTGACCGCCCTGGATACTGGTGTAATGCGAGTCCGCGCTGCTAAAAATCAGAATTGGGAAGCGATCGCTCTTTTGGGTGGCTTTGCCGAAGTTGAAGACAATGAAGTGACAATTCTGGTTAACGGCGCTGAACGTGGCGACAAAATTAACCTAGAAGAAGCTCGTGCTGCTTACAACCAAGCAGAAGCGCGTCTAAGTCAAGTGTCAGCAGACGATCGCCAAGCCCAAATCCAGACAACCCAAGCTTTCAAACGGGCCCGCGCTCGGTTTCAAGCGGCTGGCGGTTTGGTCTAATTTAATTTCTATTTCAACTTTGTAGGTTGGGCAATATCCAACCTACAAGATATTTATTAATTTTTTAAAAAATTACGCTAAGTTTAAGAAATCGAGGCAAGCCTTGTTGAAGTGTTAAGTTAACTAATTAGTTGCCCTTTTGGGCAAAAATTATGAAAAGCTTTTCATCTTTGCTTGGTAAGCATAAACAAAATAGGGTAGCTCGTTTTGCAGCATCTATCGTAGCAATATTGGCGATCGCTGCGCCAACGTCTTCTCTACGAGACGCTACGCGAATGGCGATCGCTAGTAGTGTTCATTCTGCCAATGCTATTCCTGTAAAAACAGCTACTGCAAAAGAAATCACTTCGGCATCAGTCCAGCTAAATCAGACCAAACCAAATATTGCCCAGTTACAAATTAGCAGGACTCAATATCAAGCTGCTGGAATTGATCCTTTTATACTAATCCCCATTGTCCTTGTCGGCGGTTTGGTCGTTTTCGTCCCCCTATTCTTTGGCGGACTTGTAGTCATTGGTGAACGTGAAGCGGGCATTGTAGTTAGAAAATTTACCCTTTCCGGGCGCGGAATCCCAGCCGGAGGGCTGATTGCCCTTAACGGTGAAGCTGGCTTACAAGCAGATACTCTGGCTCCTGGATGGCACTGGGGCTATTGGCCTTGGCAATATTCTGTAAAGAAAGAGCCAGTAATTGTCGTTCCTCAAGGTGAAATCGCCTTGATTGTGGCAGCTGACGGCGCATCCAATCCACCAGAGCGCATCCTGGGTAAAATCGTCGATTGTGACAATTTCCAAGATGCTCGGAAATTCCTCACCCAAGGCGGGGAAAAAGGGCGGCAAATGGGTTTTCTCACGGCTGGTACGTACCGCATCAATACTGCCCTATTTAAAGTCATCTTGGCATCAAACGCCAGCGCTCATGGGATGACTCCAGAACAGTTACGCGTGTATAGCTTACCATCTGATAAAGTTGGTATTGTCACTACTTTGGATGGTATGCCGATTCCTAGTGGTGAAATTGCCGGCCCGATAATTGAGGGACACAACAACTTCCAAAATGGTCAAAAATTCATCCAGGGCGGTGGGCGACGCGGCTTGCAAGAGCAGATTCTGCTTTCTGGTTCTTGGAATTTAAATCCTTGGTTTGTCAGTATTGAGCCAGTACCCATGACCGAAATTCCGATTGGGTATGTAGGTGTGGTTATTTCCTTTGTGGGTAAGGCCCATCAAGATGTCAGCGGTGCAGCCTTCACCCACGGTAACTTAGTTAATTCTGGACATAAAGGCGTATGGGTTGAACCACTATATCCTGGTAAGCACCCGTTGAACACACGTGTGATGAAAATAGAGCTAGTGCCAACCATTAACATAGTCCTGAACTGGGCTGATTGGACTGAGCGACATAAGTATGATGCCGAGTTGGAAGCTTTGACTGTACGTTCTAAAGATGGGTTTGGCTTCAATTTAGAAGTATCACAAATTATCCATGTAGGGGCTTTAGATGCTCCGAAGGTAATTTCTCGTGTCGGCTCAATGCAAAATTTGGTTGATAATGTTCTAGAGCCAAGCATCGGTAATTATTTCCGCAACTCAGCCCAAAACTGTACAGTACTAGACTTCTTGAACGCTCGGAGTGAGCGTCAAGCTGAAGCATCTGAGTATATTAGAACGGCGCTACGGGCTTATGACGTGCAAGCAATTGATACCCTAATTGGCAATATTCAACCACCAGCGTCATTAATGCAGACACAGACAGATCGGAAAATTGCTGAAGAAGAACGCAAGACTTATGAAGTCCAGCAGATGGCGCAAACCCAACGGCAGCAGCTTGTCCGGGAAACGGCACTGGCTGACATCCAACAAGAAATGGTGAAATCGGAGCAGAGTGTACATATTGCTGACCTACAAGCCCAAGCCCAAATCAAGCAGGCGAACGGTGAAGCTGAGGGGACAAAACTCCGGGCAATTGCTGAAGCTGAAGGTATTCGGGCCACAGGTAACGCCAAAGCTGAAACCTACCGCACTGGTGTGGAAGCCTTGGGGCCACAAGGTTATACAGCAATGCAACTAATGCAGATTATAGGCGATCGCAATGTCCGCTTGATTCCAGATGTCTTAGTTGGCAGCAACGGTAGCAATAACGGCTTAGTGGATGGGCTACTATCCATGATTTTATGGAATCAAACTGGTAAGGGTGAATTGACACCAACACCTTTGCATGCAGAACCAGTAGTTACCAAAGCCCAACCAACCGCGGAAAACGGTCTTCCACCTATAATTGTGAATTTCCCGGCGGATAAGTCAACTTAATGTTAAACGGGCGGTTAGAAACCGCGTCTATACAGACAAAACCCACCTCCGTGGGTTTGAAACCTTCAATTTTTCCTTAGTTAAAAGGGCGGTTAGAAACCGCGTCTATACAGACAAAACCCACCTCCGTGGGTTTGAAACCTTCAATTTTTCCTTAGTCCGCCTTCGCGGACTATCCTTCCCTACGGGACGCTACGCGAACGGGAAAGCCAAGAGCGAAGGTTTGTGTAGCCGCGAATTTTATTCGCCTTAGCTGGCTGTAACTCTGACGGAGAAGTTTTGCTTTTACAAGAACGTTATCGTTTACTCAAACTGATTGGTCAAGGGGGATTCTGCAAAACCTTCCTCGCTGTAGACGAGGGTCAGTTTCCTCCAGTCCCTTGCATCGTTCAAGAATTCTTGCTCAAAAACGAAACACCTAAAAAATTTGAGCAAAAGGCGCAACAGTTAGAGGAATTAGGGAACCATCCCCAAATTCCCGCTTTGTTGGCTTATTTCCAGCATGACGGGCATTTTTATTTAGTGCAGGAGTTTATTGCAGGCACTAATTTAGCCCAAGTGGTTGAGGAGGAAGGTGCTTTCAATGAAACTCAGATTTGGCAACTCTTAGAAGATGTGTTGCCAGTTTTTCAGTTTATTAGCGATCGCCATATCATCCACCGCGATATCAAACCCCACAATATCATCCGTAGATCCCCAATTACCAAGAAGGGGGATTTAATCATAGTCGATTTTACCACTGCGAAAATCGTCACCGAAATTGATCGGCTAACATCTGAAACCAGTATTGGCAGTCCAGAATACGCTGCACCAGAACAAGCGAGGGGAAAAGCGGTTTTTGCTAGTGACTTATATAGCTTAGGTGTAAGTTGCATTTACTTACTTACTCAGATTTCTCCCTTTGATTTATTTGATATTGCTAACGATTGTTGGGTCTGGCAACAATATCTTACTACTAAGGTAAGCGATCGCTTGGCGCAAATCCTCGACAAGCTGCTGCAAAATGCTATTAACCGTCGCTTTCAATCAGCTGATGAAGTTATGCAAGCAATGGGTATGGAATCTAAAATCCAAGTTGCGCTGTCAGCGCACCAAAGGTGCGATCCAAAATCCAAAATCCAAAATCCTCCTTGGCGATGCTTGCATACCCTAACTGGGCATTCTGGGACATTGAGTAGTGTGAATGCCCTTGCCATCAGTCCTGACAGTAACACTTTAGCTAGTGCTAGTGATGATAAAAGTGTTAAATTGTGGGATTTAAATACCCAAAAAGTCCTAGCTAGCTTATCAGGACATTCCCAAGCTGTTAAATCAGTCGCCTTCAGTCTTGATGGGAAAATTCTGGCAACTGCTAGCGATGATAAAACTATCAAATTGTGGCAGGTTGAGACATTAGAGGAAATCTGCACTCTCTTGGGACACTTACACGCTGTAAAATCAGTTGCTTTTAGTCCAGATGGGCAGATTCTCGCTAGTGGTAGCTCGGATAAGACGGTCAAACTCTGGGATGTAAATACTCGCACAGAAATTGATACCATAACTGGACACAAATTACAAGTAAATTCAGTGGCATTTAGTCCCCAAGGACAGCTTTTAGCCAGCGCTAGTTATGACAGAACAATTCGCTTGTGGCGGATACCTATATTAGAAGGTTTTCAGAGAGAACTTCAAAACCACCCATGCTATAGCTTGTTAAGCACCCTTTCGGGTCATGCATGGGCGGTTTTGACAGTCGCTTTTAGTCCTGATGGTCAAATTTTGGCGACGGGTAGTGATGATAACACTATTAAATTGTGGGGGGTAAACACTGGTCAGCTAATTTGCACACTTGTAGGCCATTCTTGGTCTGTGGTGGCTGTGGCTTTTACTGCCGATGGCGAAACGCTCCTAAGTGCAAGTTGCGACAAAACAGTTAAACTTTGGAGGGTAAGCACAGCAGAAGAGATTGTTACTCTCTCTGGTCATGTAGACTCAGTATCTGCTGTTGCTGTGAGCAAAGTTACACAATTAATTGCAAGTGGTAGCAGGGACAAAACTATCAAACTGTGGCAGCTTGTAGAACAGCACGATCGCTAATATTGTAATATCAAGCGCTACCTGTGAAGGCAACTTCCGGAAATTTCAATTGAGCTTCTGCCATTGGACGGTTTCTGCCTTCCTCTTGCCAGTAGTTAATCACTTCTGTCGCTTTATTAAGCAACTCGACACGATCCAGGTCAGTAATCCAATGTTTGGATTCGAGTTCCTTTTTTAACTCTTCCCAGGCATCATTTCTGGGCCAGAAAAAGTACTTAGTCAAAGGACTTGTGCCTTTGCCGACAATTTGATCGACTGCTAGAGCGACGTTTTCGTCTAACCACAGAATTTTCAAAATAAACTTGGTCAATCACACCTCCGGGAATTTCCGGGCATTACTTAACTAGGATAGCGATCGCTTATTTTAACGCAATACCTGATCAAATGACCAAACATTCAGGAGTGCTGAGTGCTGAGTCAGAAATAATGAGTAAGAAGTAATACTTATGAATCTTCCTACTCAGAGGCATTTGAACTTCTCCTTTGGGAGAAGCTAGCGCCAATGGCGAACGGTGACTCAGCACTGTTTCGGTGATTGAGAATGGGCCAGCATAAGGTGTAGTCAGCGCTAACAAAGATGCTTATGACTAGCATTTACGATGATTGGGAAATCATTTTTACCAATTTCTCTAACTTCAAAAAAATGTGCGAACCCCCAGTTATGATATCTAATTATGAAAAAGCTAACAAAAATCGCTTTAGCAAGTAGTGTTTTAGCGATGACACTCGGTATAAATATTTCGGCTCAAGCCCAAGAAAAACGTCTGCTGACGATCGAGGATCAGTTTGCCTTTCGCCAAATTAGCGATCCCCAACTTTCTCCTACTGGAGACTGGATTGCTTACACAGTAACTAATACGGATTTAAAAAATGATACACAAGATAAACATATTTACATGACTTCTTGGGATGCTTCCCGAACGTTACATTTAACTAACGGTAAAGATAGTGAATATAACCCTCGGTTCAGCCCAGACGGGAAGTCTCTAGCTTTCATCTCCAGCCGTGAATCTGGAAAACAGCAAATTTGGTTGCTCAATTTATCAGGCGGTGAAGCCGAGAAAATATCTGACTTTGCTGGTGATGTTAGCGATTTTGTCTGGTCTGGTGACAGTAAACGACTAGCCGTAATTGCCTCTCAACCAGCTCCAGAAACTCCCTTTAATGGCAAAACCCCACCACCGATTGTTATCGATCTGTTTCACTTCCAAGAAGATGGTGTCGGTTTTATCGACAAAAGTCGAGAACATCTTTATGTATTGGACTTAACAACTCGCAAAACAGAGATTCTCACCCCAGGTTCATTTAATGAGTCTTTACCTGCTTGGTCAAGTGATAGCAAAAATATTGCTTTTGTGAGCAAACGCGGTGAAAATAGCGATCGCAACAATAATTGGGATCTTTATGTCATCGCTGCCCAACCTGGAGCAAAAGCCCGCCAGCTAACCACTTTTTCTGGTCCTGACTGCGATCCTGATTGGGGTAGCCGTCCAGCTTGGAGTCCAGATGGGAAGTCAATTGCCTATCTTCAAGGAGGTTCACCCAAACTGATTGAATACGCAGTTTACCATCTAGCGGTAATTCCTGCCCTTGGTGGCACTCCGCACGTACTCACTTCTAGCCTTGATCGCAATGTTGTCAAACCGCACTTTACAAAAGATGGGAAATCAATACTATTTTTAATCGAAGACGATGGCAACGTTCACCTTGCAAAGATACCCGTAGCTGGTGGCAAAATTGAGCGATTGCTAGCAGGAAGGCGAAATATTAGTAACTTTGATTTAGGACGTGATGACAAAATCGCTTTACTTTCTTCAACGCCACAAGAACCAAATGAAGTCTTCGCCTTCAAAGGTAAAGATTTGCGTTCATTGTCGCGCCAAAATGATCAGTTGCTAGTTCAGCTAAATTTAGCAACTACAAATGAAATCAGCTTTCATAGTAAGGATGGAACAGAAATTCACGGCTTTCTCGTCAAGCCACCTAACTTTCAGTCAGGGAAAAAATACCCGACACTACTGATGCTGCACGGCGGACCTGTGGGGCAGTTCACAAATCAGTTTATGTTTAATTGGCAACTGTTTGCGGCGAAAGGTTATGTCGTTGTCGGTGTTAACCCACGTGGAAGTTCAGGAAGAGGTGAAGCTTTCTCCAAAGCGATTTATGCAGACTGGGGAAACAAAGACGCTCAAGATATTATTGCCGGTGCTGATTATGCCATCGCTACCGGAATTGCTTCGCCATCGCGCTTAGGAATTGGTGGGTGGAGTTATGGGGGGATGTTAACCAACTATACTATTGCTCAAGATACTCGCTTCAAAGCCGCAGTTAGTGGGGCTAGTGAATCAAATATTCTTGCGACCTACGGTACAGATGAGTATATTTATGACGAAGAACAGGAGTTAGGCTTACCGTGGAAGAACCTTGATACATGGCTGCGGATTTCTTTCCCATTTCTTCACGCCAACCGAATTGTGACACCGACAATATTTCTGGGAGGTGACAAGGATAGTTCTGTACCACTGCACAACTCTGAGCAGATGTATCAAGCCCTGAAAAGTCTCGGAATTGATACCCAGTTAGTAGTTTATCCAGGACAGTCCCACGGAATCAGCAAACCGAGTTATCAACGTGATGTCCTAGAACGTTATTTAGCTTGGTATGATAAATACTTGATCCCCTCAACCGCAACTACTGGAAAATAGTCTTGAAGAAGAATTTAGCCCATTGACATTTACCCAAAAGGTTTGCCTACATTACCTCCTGCCGTTTTTTAGTTCCGTCGAACTCACGTTAAAAAATTTGGGATGTTACTCATGCTCAGACGCAAAAGCTGCCGTAAAATCTCCTCGGTAGCGATGCTTGTGCTTGTTATATGCTTTACTCTGGTAAGCGTGCGTTCATTTGGGCAAACAATTATGACATTAGCACCCCAACTGCTCACCGACCCATTTTTGCAACTGCCAACTGAAACCTCAGTGCGAGTAGTTTGGTTTACTGAATTTGCTGGTGTTAATCACACAGTAACCTATGGGGAAAATCTCAAACAAACTGCTAAGGCAAATATTACCAAACTCAGTCGCACGCGTGAAGACCAATCAAGAGTTGCAAACCAAACCAAAGACGGCCAAGTTGATCAAAAACCCGTCCAGCGCAACATTTGGCGACATGAAGCTGAGGTGACTGGGTTAACTCCTGGTGTGCGAGTAAACTATCGGGTTACGAGTGGGCGAGAAGATGGCGAGAGTGTTAGCAGTGATATTTTTAGCCTCGCAGCTACTCCAGAACCGGATACACCATTAAAAATTCTGCTGACCTCTGACCATCAGTTAAAGCCGATGACATCTGCAAATCTGCAAAAGGTGGTAGAAACAATTGGACGAGTTGATGAGGTGTGGTTTGCTGGTGATTTGGTCAATGTCAGCGATCGCGCCTCAGAATGGTTTGATCATAATAGTGGTGGTGCGTTGTTTCCTGGTTTACAAGGTCGTGCTAAATATGACATGACGCACGATGGTGTTAAAACAACCTATACTGGTGGACAAATCATTCAAAATGCACCCATGTTTACTTGCATTGGCAATCATGAGGTGATGGGGCGATTTGCCAGAACTGGAAGTTTAGATGATGAATTTGATGATACAATTCCTCGTGCTGTTGCTCAAAAAATCTACCGGGACAAATCTTTAATAGATAATTCTTTTAATACTAATACCTACGAAGAAATTTTCTCTTTACCAAAAAGTAAAGAGGGTGGAAAAAGGTATTATGCCGTCAGTTTTGGTGATGTGCGTTTGGTGGTACTGTACGCTACGAATATGTGGCGCACTCCCAACTTAGATAGAAAGCGTAAGGGTAGATATCAAGAAGCAGAAAAGGATTTAAATAATCCGGAAAATTGGGGTTATGGACAGTTGATTTATGAGCAAATTGCTAAAGGTAGCAAGCAGTACAATTGGCTAGAGACAGAACTCAGCAGCCCTGAATTTAAACAAGCAAAATACAAAGTTGTGATGTTTCATCATCCGCCCCACACTCTGGGTGATAATATAGTTCCGGCTTATACAGAACCAGTACAGATAATTGAACGGGATAACAGCAATGTCAAAGCAGTGCGTTACGAATATCCCAAAGATGCAGATTATATTATCCGTGATGTTGTCCCTTTACTAGAAGCAGCTAATGTGCAATTGGTATTCTATGGGCATTCCCATTTGTGGAACCGCTTTGTTAGTCCCAGTGGAATGCACTTTCTGGAAACATCTAATGTGGGTAATACTTACGGTGCTGCTTGGGGTGACAGAAAGCGAGAAGTGCCAACTGGGTATCAAGAGGATTATGTTAAGCTTGGTGATCCCAATGGGTTAGAACCAATAGTGCCAACAATTTCCCCCTTGCTGGCTGAAGATGGGAAGCCGATACCTTATATTGCGAGTAATGATATTACGGTTTTCAGTATCTTTGATACCGGAACAGGTACGATCAGTAGTTATCGTTTTGATACTCGCAAGCCCGATTCGAAGGTATTGAAGTTTGACGAATTTAAGTTGAAATAGTATAGGTGCACAGATGTGCATTTGTGTCAAGTTAAGCTAAAACTTTTGAAAATCTCGTTTCCAGGTGTAACCTGGAAATCCTCTTTATTGGGTTACTGCCGCTAATCAGGGAGGCGGCAGCCCCTGAGTAGGCATTCCCAGTCTTCAACTGGGAACGAGGCAATTTGGAATTATAGACTGCTAATCGCTTCGGCAACTAGTTTAGAAACAAAGGGCAAAATATCCCGACTCTTTGCCTGCGCTTTCCCTTCAGTAAATACCACTAAAAGGTAAGGGCGCTGTTCTGGTAACTCAATATAGGCGGCATCATGATGAACTTGACTTGTCCAACCTGCTTTTGACCAAATTTGAGCATTTTTAGGGAGTCCACCGCCTAAAAAACCTGTTACTTGATCTTCGTCTCTGTCAGTGGGCAAATCGTTGAGAGTCCGTTTGAGCAAAGCCATCATTGCTTGCGATCGCCCACTTGAAACCGCCACTCCGCCTACAATACTATGCAGTAACCTGGCGATCGCATTTGTTGTTAACATATTACGATTTTCCAGTAACTCTCCCACAAACGCCCGTTCTCGTCCATAAGGGCCATCACTCCAAGTTTTTTGACAGACGTTAATCGTCTCCATTTCTTCCCAACCCAAGGATTGGTAATAGCGGTTAACAATATTACGTTGATATTTCCAGGTTTCAAAGGGCCCGGTTGGTAATTGTGGCCCTGAGGTGGTGCCACTCAGAATATCCACAACTAAGCTGGTAGCATCATTACCAGAATCTACAATCATATCCCGTAAGGCTCGCTCCAACTCCTTGGAGGTTTGACTCATGCCTTTTTCTAACCATTCGTTTACCGCCACCAGATAAAATAGCTTGACTACACTCGCTGGATAAATTCGCTCAACACCGCGATAAGTAAAACCACGAACTGGATGATCCCAAAAAGCTTTAGGAGTTAGCGCACCACCAGTATTTACTAGCACTGGTGGATCGTAAACAACCCAAGTCAGGGCAATTTGATTCCGGGCTAAAGTCCCAAATGCTGCCCAAGTTGCTTCTAAAATGCCTAACCCAAGATTTTCGAGTTGTTCGTCTTTATTAAAAAAAATCATTCTCGAATAATGTCCTTTAATCTAAAATCCAAAATCCAAAATCCAAAATCAGGGGAGTATCAGTGTCTAGCTAACCTGAACTTATATGATTCTCCTGAATGTACACGCTTGGCAACTCAAGCCGCATCTGGGCGACGTTTATGGGCAACATCAAATCATCAAAATTCAGTGGTTGAGGTGTATTTGTGTGAAGATGACTATCCAGGATGGGTATCCCTTTCAGATTTTGATTCATTACAACCTGCTACTGTACATTATCAGGCTGCAACATTTTCAGAATCGGAGATTAAAAAACTTTTAGTAGAGGTCATCGCCTTTACCCAAAAAGCGATACAACAATCAAATTATTATCTTTGGGGTGGTACGGTTGGGCCAAATTTCGACTGTTCTGGGTTGATGCAGGCGGCGTTTGCTTCAGTGGGTATTTGGTTACCTAGAGATGCCTATCAACAGGAAGGATTCACTCAACCAATTACTATTGCAGAATTAGCAGCTGGGGATCTGGTATTTTTTGGAACTAGCCAAAAAGCAACCCATGTCGGACTTTATTTGGCGGATGGTTATTACATTCATAGTTCTGGGAAAGAGCAGGGACGGGATGGGATTGGGATTAATGTTCTCTCGGAACAGGGAGATACGGTTAGTCAGTCGTATTATCAGCAGCTGCGAGGTGCTGGTAGAGTTTTTAAGAGTTACGAACCACAGAGACGCTGAGGGCGCAGAGATATATGAGGAGTGGGTTGGTTGATCAAGGGTTGAGTCAGGAAAATGGGGCTATTTCAGCAATTATCCCAGATGTTTCAGTGGTGGTGCCGATACATGACGAGGTGGAAAGTTTGCCGCTTTTACTAGAAGCGATCGCATCTACTTTATCTTCTAGTCAGATAAATTATGAAATTATTTGTGTGGATGATGGTTCTACAGATGGTTCTGCGGAATTTCTCAAAGAACAGGCGCAAATCCGCACTGATTTAAAGGCGGTGATTTTGCGTCGCAACTACGGACAAACTGCGGCTATGGCTGCTGGGTTTTACTATGCTGTAGGTAAAGCGATCGTCACTTTAGATGCTGATCTCCAGAATGATCCGGCTGATATCCCCATGTTATTAGCAAAGCTGGCTGAAGGTTACGATTTAGTAAGTGGTTGGCGGCAAAAACGCCAAGATGGTGCCGTGAATCGGTTACTTCCTTCCAAAATTGCCAATTGGCTAATTCGCCGTACCACTAGCGTGAATATTCATGACTATGGCTGTTCGCTGAAAGCCTATCGTGCAGAACTGTTGGCAGATATGAACCTCTATGGGGAATTACACCGATTTTTACCTGCCCTGGCGTACATCGAAGGAGCTAGAATTACCGAAATGCCAGTGCGTCATCACGCCCGTCGCTTTGGTCGAAGTAAATATGGGATTTGGCGGACATTCCGGGTGTTGATGGATTTGTTAACCATTCTGTTTATGAAAAGATTCCTCACCCGCCCAATGCACGTTTTTGGGCTATTGGGCTTGATTTCAATGGTTTCGGGGACAGCGATCGGAATTTACTTGACTTTTGTCAAATTGGCTTTAGGTGAAATGATTGGCAATCGCCCTTTACTGATTTTAGCAGTTCTCCTGCTAGTAACTGGAGTCCAATTATTTTGCTTCGGTCTTTTGGCAGAATTGCTCATGCGTACATACCATGAATCCCAAGGACGGCCTATCTATCGCGTGCGAGAGGTGGTAGCAAAAAATGTTGACTAAGGTAACAATAGTCATAGGGCATTGGGCATGGGGCACTTGTACTGAGCTTGTCTTGAGCGTAGCCGTAAAGCCTGCGGCATGGCTTCGCTTAAGGCGCAGCCTAAGAAGAGAAGGGCGTTGCCGTAAAGCCTGCGGCATAGCTACGCTTAGGGCGCAGCCTAAGAAGAGAAGTATTGGGCATGAGTAAACAGTCAAGAGTAAATATTGGTTTACTCTTAACTCCTAACTTCTAACTCCAAACTCCAAACTCCTAACTATTGACAAAAAACTCATTAACTTGCATCTACCTTGAAAGCATTTAATACTTTTGACGCCGAACTGCGGCGCAACCTGCTGATTTTATTTACAGCAGGTTTGATACTATAATGCTTATATGTCAGTTCTTTAATGACTGATATATACATTTTGAACATCTTTTGAGCATTATGGTAAACAGCAATAAAACACCGACTGGCAAGACTTCCAAAGGCAAAGTATCGATCTATGTAGAGAAAAGCCGAATCAAAGCTAGGCTACCAAGGCAGTACTTTGGGGGAGAACAGCCACGGATAGCTTTAGGGATGGACGCTAATGAGGCAAATATGGCTAGGGCACAAAGGTTAGCCGAGAGAATGACGCTCGACTTACAAGATGGATGTTTTGATGAGACTCTAGCCAAATACGGCATCATTGCCGACTTGAAGCTTAAAGGCAGTGTTGTAACCTCAGATGACCAATTACCGCCCAAGCCTGAACTATCCCTTATGGAAGTTTGGGATATGTATTGTGAGTACAGGAAACATGATTTAAAGGAAACAACTTATGAATTAACATATCGTCAGTATTATGTGAGTTATTTAAAATCAGCGATTAATGCTACCAAATCAGAGGATGCAATTAAAATTAGGAATTGGTTGATAGAGCATCGTAGTTTATATCACACCAAGAATTTAATCAGTCAGTTATCCGATGCTTATGAGTTGGCAAAGAAGAACAAAAAAATTACTTATAATCCATACGAAGGATTAGCAAGTGAAATAAAAGTTAAAGGCGCACAAGGTAAGACTCAAAACGAAGTAGATACAGAGAATGACGATGATGTATTGGATAAAACAAAAGCATATACATGGAATGAAGCACAAATAATTCTTGGTTACACACAAGAGAGAAGTCCACATTGGTATGATTTTTTAAAATTTAAATTTCTTACTGGATGCAGAACAGGTGAGGCAATAGCATTTATGTGGTGTGATGTTTTATGGAATAAAGAACAAATCCTAATTAGACGCACTTATTCCTCGCGGCTCAAGAAATTTTACCCGACTAAAACAGCCAAAGGCGACCAAGAGTTGATTAGAATTTTTCCTATGCCTAAAGATGGGGAATTATGGAATCTTTTAAAATCAAGTTCTCAGGGTGAGTCGAACGAAGTAGTATTTAAATCAAAAAGTAAGAGAATAATTTCTGATGTGACTTTAGTTAGAGCATGGAAGGGAAGGGAGGAACAAAACAAAGGGATTATTCCCCCCCTGATTGAACAAGGTAAGCTCACAAAATACTTGCCACCTTATAACACACGTCACACATTCATTACTCACCAAATATTCGACTTAGGCAGGGATGAGAAAATAGTTAGTGCATGGTGTGGACATGGTGAATTGGTGAGTCAAAAGCATTATCAGGATATCGCTGACAGGGCTACGCAAATCAATCCAGAGTTACCCGCTAATCAACAGGCTCAACAGCAGTCAGACATTGAAACACTGAAAGAGCAGGTACGAGAACAGCAGGAATTAATAAATAAGTTGATGCAAGACAGAGAATAATGAAGTAAAAATTTTCCTGTAAAACACCAATAACCCAAGTAAGTATTTGTACTCTCTTAGGGTATTTTTAATGGGTGGATACCTGTTATAAAAAAATGACACTTATTTTGACACTTATTTTGACACTTATTGTGTCATTTTTTGTGACACTTTCCAGAACATAGGGCATACCCAAAAAATATCAAAGTATCTGTAAATATGATTTTTTTCAGTCACAGCATACGTTGTAGCCTATTTTTTCATTTTTATCACAAAAATAGTTGACGTTCTTTTATTGATGTGACATAAATGATATAAGGCAGTAACAGCAAGGGAAACAGAGATTTATCGCTTCCATAGCGCTGTTAACGTCTAACACATACAAAGGTTGATAACCATGCCTAGAGGTATTCCAAGTAGTGGTATAAGAAGACCTGGTTCAGGGAGGAAAAAAAAATATGCCGGAGAGGTAATACAAAAGTGGATTCCAGTCTCTATCGCTAGCAAGTTGGATGACATCTATCAACTCTTAATTGACCTAGAGAAAGAGGTTGATATGTGGGAAAAAACTTGCAAAGAAAAGAGTACTTCACCACGTTATGAGCAAGCCCGTAAGCTTGTTTCAGTGCTTAGATTCTTTCTAAACAGACTAGAGATTGATACTGACAACATTTACGCCAAACAAGAAAACATCGAGGAAAGTTAATCATGACAACTAAAGCAAAACGTGCATCAATTCAAATCGCTGGTAACAAAGTAGAGGTATTCCAAATACCGAACGGTGAGTATGTGATGAGTCAGGCGCAAGTGGCGGAAGCAATAGGTGTATCGAGTTCTTCTATTTTCGATTTTCTGCACTCTGAAACAGTTAAAGCCTTACCTGGCAACGGTTCCGAATTTTCGGTGATGGCTGTAGAAGGTTCCAACAAGCCCATCAATATCATTCCTACCAATATTGTTACAGATTGCTGGATGTCGCAAGCATTCAAAGGCAACGTCAAAGCACAAGCTTTAATATCAGCTTGTACGCAAGAGACGTTACGGCGTCGTTGTGATACTGCCTTTGGTACGGTCAAAAGTGAGCAACAATATGAGCAACAAACTACTGCAAGTGTGGAACGATGGGAGGCACGACGAAAGTATCTCAGGGAACAGCACATAAATTTTGAGTATGCTTGCAAGGGAAATGGATTCAGTTGTGCATCTACTCACAATAAATTGACGATGGCAGCCGTACAAAAGACTGCAAGAGAACTGAAGGAACTGGAGGTGATACAAGGTAGTAAGGATGTGGGATTGAACTATATCGAAAACTCTGACGAATTACTGCTAGTGGCGAATGTGAAGAAAAATTTCTCGCGATACCGCAAGGGAGACGCAGATGAACGTATTCAGAGGGCATTGAAAGATGCACGCAAGGAAAAAAATATCCTGTAATTGTCCATTGGTGGTTACTAAAAATCCCTCAATGATTGCAGTCACTAAGGGATGTTAAATCTGATTAATGTTCACACCTAGCATATCACTGCTAGGTTTTTTTATGGTTATAGGGTGTTGTAGAAAACTGTCACTTTAACTGACACTTAAAGTGACAAAAATAATGACACTTTTTGTGTCACTTCTACAAACAACCCTTATCACTTACAAAAACCATGTCAAACTTATCTGTTTTTAGTTTTGAGTCACACAATATACGTTTCGTTGGTACAGCGGATGAGCCTTGGTGGGTAGCGGCAGATATTTGCAAAGTATTAGATATTCAAAACCCTACCCAGGCAATGGATAAATTAGACAGTGATGAGAAGGCTATGCTCAACATAGGGCAGAAAGGAAAAGTGGTTACCGTAAACACGGTTAATGAATCAGGACTGTACTCACTCGTTCTTACTAGCCGCAAACCACAAGCGAAACGCTT
The DNA here is from genome assembly GCF_036919615.1 of Nostoc sp. GTDB lineage: Bacteria > Cyanobacteriota > Cyanobacteriia > Cyanobacteriales > Nostocaceae > Nostoc. Next base: position 75,775 of record NZ_JBALCN010000062.1, read on the forward strand.
CAAGAAATGGCTAACATCTGAAGTTATTCCAGCTATACGCAAAACTGGCAGTTACTCGACAAGCATCCAGCCATTGATGTCTGACACACTCACAAAGCTTGCAGACTTGAAGCAGCAAGAGGCACTTGTGCGGCATGATATAGCGGCAATAAAGTCATCTAGAGTCGGTAGACTTTTCACTCAAAGGTATAAAAAGCAGTACCAATGGTAGACCTCTACGCTGTATCGTTGTTTCAATTGACTGCTTCAAATGTCTTGCAATGATGACAAGCACGGAACGATGTAAGGCTATTCGCAAATATTTTCTTGTGAGCGATCGCTCCTCCCAAGAGTGCTACTGCAAAGCATGACTACTTATTGCTGTATTGAGTTTACAACCCGTGTGGACAACGCACGACCGAGACGGAACTCTATATGGTTCCTTTGCACGGGCAAGGTACGAAGCGAGTGTATGTATGGCTTTGGTGTTTTCAGGTTGTTTTGAGCTTGCCACGAAATACGGCAATCGTTGGAAGCATGTTTGATACACGTCATAGAACACCATCGGTGAATACACCACACGTACACCCTGCTGGATACCGGGAAGGCATATAACCTTTTTATGAGTGGATTACATCTAAAGTCATTCTCGCTATCTGCTAACAGCTATTTGCAGCGCTGTACCAAGACAGCAGCAATGCACTGACACAAAGCGAGAGAACTGTGTGAATATGGGATGGAAACAAATTTACCCTCCCTTCTCTCAAAAGATGAGCATCTATTGAGCATCAATGCTGAGTATGAAAAAATACTAGTTGTTCATGCTTAAGCACTTAGATGAGTGTGTTTGAGCATTGGGTGAGCATCTACTGTGGTAAAAATGCTGAAAGTACCGTTTTTTCAAAGTCAATTGCTGATTTTATTTACAGCAGGTTTATTATTCTGGTCGAGCATATCTTCGCTCTTGCCAACTCTACCGCTTTACATCGATGATGTGGGCGCAAGCAAACAAGAAATTGGGATTGTAATGGGCAGTCTCGCCATTGGGTTATTGCTATCTCGCCCGATGCTGGGACGATTAGCTGATGAACGTGGTCGAAAAATTGTCTTGGTGATTGGTACGATAGTAGCTGCGATCGCACCCTTTGGTTATTTGGCAACCCAATCAATTCCACTGTTGATCCTGGTACGGATTTTTCACGGTATTAGCATTGCCGCTTTTACCACTGGCTACAGTACCTTAATCGCAGATTTTGCTCCCACCGAAACTCGTGGTCAAATCATTGGTTACATGAGCCTGACAACTCCCCTTGGTTTAGCAATTGGCCCTGCCTTGGGAGGATATTTAGAAGCTACAAGTGGTTACGGGCTATTATTTCTGTTATCCGCTGAATTGGGTTTTGTTGCCCTTCTGGCAATTGTCCAAGTCACTAATCCACCAGTGCAGATACACGAGCAAACTGAGGTAGAGGATCGCAACTTTTGGCGAATTTTGGGCAGTCCACGGGTGAGAGTTCCAACTATAGTTATGTTGCTGGTTGGTTTGTCTCTCGGTGCTGTACATACCTTTGTGTCGTTGTTCCTCAAATCTACTCACGTGGACTTCAATGGCGGACTGTTTTTTACAGCTGCGGCAATTTCTAGTTTTAGTATCAGGGTGTTTGCTGGTAAGGCAAGCGATCGCTTTGGTCGTGGTTTATTTATCACCTTTGGTATTTTTTGCTACGTTTTAGCCTTAGTACTGCTGTGGCAAGCTGACAGCACGATCATTTTCTTACTGGCTGCGATCGCTGAAGGTGGTGGTGGTGGTACACTAATCTCGATGATGCTCACTATGATGGCAGACCGCTCACTGCCGCAAGAACGGGGGCAAGTTTTTGCTATATGCATAGCTGGACTTGACCTGGGGATTGCGATCGCCGCTCCTCTTCTAGGTACCATAGCAGAACTTGTAGGCTACCGCACTATGTTTGGCTACGGTGCTGTGATGACTTCTGTTGCACTTGTGATCTTCCTCACCCAGTCGAGCAAAGACCTATCCAACTCCCTACGCTTTGCACTAGGTCGCGCTCCAGATGCTTACGCCTTGAACAACTTAAAAGTTAGGAGTGAGGAACTTTAATTCCTCACTCCTAACTTTCAACTCCGAACTTTCAAAAACGGGCGAGGAGGGATTCGAACCCCCGACACCGTGGTCCGTAGCCACGTGCTCTAGTCCACTGAGCTACACGCCCTCACCGACAATCTATATTAACACGTTCTAATTAAATGATGCAAGATATTTCATCTAATTTTGCCAACTTAACTCATCTAGATCGCCAAGGACAGGCACAGATGGTGGATGTGTCTGACAAAGCACCCACCGTCCGCCAAGCAGTAGCCGCTGCTAATGTGCGGATGTTGCCTACAACCTTCGCTGCCATTCAAGCCGGAAATGTGCCAAAGGGAGATGTGTTAGCAACTGCAAGATTGGCTGGGATTATGGCAGCCAAGCAAACAGCCACTTTAATTCCTCTGTGTCATCCGTTGCCTTTGCAAAAAATCGCAGTTGAGATTGTACCCGATCCGCAACTACCTGGTTATCAAATTCAAGCTACAGTCAAAACCAAAGCTGAAACTGGTGTAGAGATGGAAGCCTTAACTGCCGTTTCTGTGGCTGCCCTGACTTTATATGATATGGCAAAAGCCTTAGAGAAGTCGATTCAAATTGAATCAATTCGTTTAATAAGTAAAAATGGCGGGAAATCAGGAGATTACTCCTTGCCAGAGCAATAACCTAGATTATCTCATTCAATATTGTTAGTTAAGTCTGGCGGCGCTCCAAAACCCCCGACTTGAGCGAATCTATTTCGCAGTCCCCTGGCTGCAAATCCGCGAATGTTGAAAGTGCGTGTTTGCAACCTAGAGTCTCCTTCTGATGTAACTCCAGCCGCATTCTGGAGAACATCTTCAACCCGGATGATCCTCTGATCTTTAATCACTTGTTGAGGAACACCTTGAATCGATTGGGGGATATCCCGCAGAGGGGTATCCGTTCGTGTACCAGTAGAGGCATTCGGTATGCGATAACTATCTTGCTCACCCGTCACCACCAATTCAATCGGTTCATCACTCTGTGCTGATGGTTGCTCTGGTTGAGTTTATTGTGATCCTTCTCCTTCCCCTCCCCTTGACAGAGTGGGGTTTTGCTGCTGTGGTGTTGTCGGTGCAACACTCGCAATATCGAAAAACTCCTCAAACATTACACAAGTTAAGTCAGATTTATAGCGATCGCAGTTTTTCTGCGCGTAACCCTCTTCTGTCACTTTCCGGGTATTCTGAATAAAAGAATGAACAGAAAAAACCCTGAAAGGTAAGTAGGGCAATGGATGTAGAGTTACAAA
>NZ_JBALCN010000063.1:0-85017 GCF_036919615.1 Nostoc sp.
TCATATTGGTGCTATTTGGTATTTTATTCATCATTATAATTCTTGTTATAGCGCCTAATTTTATTATCACTACATATTTACCACTACCCAAAAAATAATTGTTTTTTGCTCTGCTCCCCCTGTTTCCAGCAAATATTTAAATAAGTCTATACAACGACGCTTCTTTAAATTAGGCAACATCAATCCAGTGTGAATACACCTTCTTTTAACAATCTTGCAATTTTGTTCTTTTGTTACTGCAAATCCTGTCTCATAATCCACACGATTGCTTGCCAAAATATTTTCGACTGTCAATTTATTAAAATCAATCTTGACTTTACCTTCCCGAATTTCGCAAGCTGCCAAGTAGGCATCTTCAACACCTTGAAGCATATCGTATTCATAGATAGGTTCGCCAAAATACTCAATATTATTCGCCGTTATCTGCTCATCGGCTAAAACTTATTTAGTTTTTCGAGCAACTACAATTTGTCTAGGTGTTGCAGTCAAACCAATTTACACAGCATTAGCGTTACGAGTTAAAACAATTGACCATTTTTATGGAGTGCTGGATTAATTAGTGTAGCGATGGTTTCTGCTTGATTAAGTTTACCGTTTTCGGTGTATTCCTCACTCAAGAAAATACTTACTTACCAGTAAAAAATATTTCCCTATATCCTGGCTGCGATTGCTCGCCACAGTCAAGCTTTAATAGGATACTTATTGGCTTACTTAGTAAGTTGTGATTTTAACCTTGGTAATTTTTGTCTAATCACACGGAAATAAATTCTTTTAACTTCCTTTAAGGATGCGATCGCAATCTCTTACTCTTAGAGGCAGGGTAACCGCATGTAAATTAGACTTGACAAAAAATATCGTTTATGTATAAACGAAAAAATCACTATTTTATCGTTTGTGACGACAAATAATGATTTGACATTTATAAAGGCCAGCAGCGGGATTTGAACTCGCGACCTTCCGATTACAAGTCGGATGCACTACCACTGTGCTATGCTGGCGGGTTTAGCGTAGGCGTAGCCCACCGTAAGTATCGCTCTCAAGTAGCAACCACAATTTATTATTGTACCATAATTAACTTATTTGTCTAGCTGTAATTCCGAAAAAATATCTCCTTCTTCCTAAAATTAGGCTAAAAGACCAGAGATTTTGGCAATATCGCTGCTTTTATGCCTCCTAGATGGTTTAAGCTGCGCAGCAATTGTGATCAAACAGAAACGAATCAGTAATTTTGATCACCGATAAAGTTGGTAAATTAATATTCATAGCAAAAGCTAACTCAAATCCTGCGCTAGAGGCAAAAATATCTGGTACAGTTCTAAAACTGTATTTTTTTGATCCGGCTGGTAAAGCAACAGAAATATATAATTGTTCTTTACACATCGGAAGCATGGCAGTGTTGATCGGACGAGATTTATTAAGTCTGGCGGACATCAGTCCAACGGAACTTCAAGAACTCCTGCAATTGGCAACTCAACTTAAATCACAACAGCTGAAGTTGCAGTGTAATAAAGTTTTGGGGTTGTTGTTCTCCAAAGCTTCAACTCGCACGCGGGTAAGTTTCACTGTGGCGATGTACCAACTGGGTGGACAGGTAATCGATCTCAACCCCAATGTCACTCAAGTTAGTCGTGGGGAACCTTTGCAGGATACGGCGCGGGTGTTAGATCGATATTTGGATATTTTGGCAATTCGCACTTTTGCACAGCAGGAATTGGAAACTTTTGCTCACTATGCCAAGATTCCGGTAATTAATGCGCTTACTGATGCCGAACATCCTTGTCAGGTATTAGCGGATTTATTGACGATTCAAGAAGGCTTTGGCACTCTTGCCGGGTTAACTTTAACCTACGTGGGTGATGGAAATAATGTGGCTAATTCTCTGATGTTGGGCTGTGCTTTGGTAGGGATGAATGTTAGAATTGCTACTCCAAATGGATATGAGCCAGATTCTAGGATTGTAGAACAAGCAAGAGCGATCGCTAATAATAAAACTGAAGTCCTCCTCACTCATGATCCAGAATTAGCCGCCAAGGGAGCTGCTGTACTTTATACTGATGTTTGGGCGAGTATGGGGCAAGAAGCAGAAGCAGGCGATCGGATGCCAATTTTCCAGCCTTACCAAATTTCGGAGCAGCTATTGAGCCTTGCTGATCCAGAGGCAATTGTTTTACACTGCTTACCAGCTCATCGCGGTGAAGAAATTACCGAGGCAGTTATCGAAGGTTCCCAATCACGAGTTTGGGAACAGGCAGAAAATCGCCTGCATGCCCAAAAGGCTTTGCTTGCGAGTATTTTAGGGGCGGAATGAAACAGACGCGACGCCAGTCGCTACAACGGGGGGAACCCCCCTTCGGGTTCGGGGGTGACGCTCCTTCGTCGCTACCGCTTGCGCTAACGCAATCGACGGGAACCGCCAAGACTGCGACCCCCTCACCGCAACGCGCTGGCTCATTAATCGCGTTTGTACAGGAGTTAGGAGTCAGAATAGCGAGTGTGCGGCTGGCTCTTGACTACTTAATTTGTAAAAATCCCAAATAAATGGGTAAAAGAAAAGAGAATATTCTTGCTTTTGCTTTTCATAATTTTTACTTTTCTCTTGTTATGGAGAGTTTTTTGTAGTACTAATGTTCTAGAGAGATTTATAATTACTTCCTGCAAATTTATGGAACGTCTAACGGAAGCTCAACAAGAACTTTATGAATGGTTGGCAGAATACATCAGATCACACCAGCATTCGCCTTCAATTCGGCAAATGATGCAGGCGATGAATTTGAAGTCACCAGCACCAATTCAAAGTCGCTTAGAACATTTACGCACGAAAGGATATATAGAATGGACTGAAGGCCAAGCGCGAACGATTCGGATTTTGCGTCCTGTGAAGCAAGGTGTACCAATTTTGGGGACGATCGCTGCTGGTGGTTTAATAGAACCATTTACTGATGCTGTAGATCATCTGGACTTTTCTAATTTTGAGTTACCTCCCCAAACCTACGCTTTGCGCGTAGCTGGCGATAGCATGATTGAAGATTTAATCGCTGATGGCGATGTAGTATTCCTGCGTCCAGTAGCAGAACCAAATCATTTAAAAAATGGCACCATCGTCGCCGCCAGAGTAGATGGATTTGGTACTACATTAAAACGTTTTTATCGCCAAGGCGATCGCGTTACTCTCAAACCAGCAAATCCTAAGTACAATCCCATTGAAGTCAGCGCTATACAAGTGCAGGTGCAAGGTTCACTGATTGGTGTTTGGCGCGGTTACAACTAAGTAATAAGAGAGTGATGAGTTTTAAATTACTAACTCCTAACTCCCAACTTATTACTAGGGTTCATCACCAATTTTGTGCTTAACATATGTACCTGACGCAAAATCCAGTGCAGCAACTGCCCACTTTCTGCGAAAGTGAACACAGGGACTATCCCCGTGGTACATTTCGATTGAAATTACCATTTGCAAGGGAAAGTAAGGGCAGTTATCACATTCTGCAACCATTACCAGGATGCCCAAGAATGCCTCCATCTCTGCAATTGCGGCAATATCAGCAAGAAGCGATGGCAAGCTGGTTTACCAATAATGGCAGAGGGACGCTAAAAATGGCTACTGGTAGTGGTAAAACGATTACTGCACTAGCGATCGCTTGTGAATTATATCAGCAGATTAATTTACAAGTGTTGTTGGTGGTGTGTCCCTACCGCCATCTTGTCACCCAATGGGCGCGAGAATGTGAAAAATTTAATTTGCAACCCATTTTAGCCTTTGAGAATTTACGCACTTGGCAAAGTCAACTTTCCACGCAAATTTATAATCTGCGTTCTGGTTCTCAAAGGTTTATCACTGTGATTACTACGAACTCCACTTTAATTGGAGATGGTTTTCAGTCTCAACTCAAATATTTTCCCGCCAAAACTTTAATTATTGGGGATGAGGCGCATAATTTAGGCGCACCCAAGTTAGAAGAAAGTTTACCACGTGGCGTTGGGTTGAGACTGGCTTTATCTGCCACACCGGAGAGATATTTTGATGATTTTGGTACGCAATCTCTATTTGATTATTTTGGCCCAGTTCTCCAGCCAGAGTTTACTTTGAGGGATGCGATCGCTCAAGGTGCTTTGGTACATTATCTGTATTATCCGGTGTTGGTGGAATTGACTGAGGCAGAAAGTATTGCTTATTTAAAGTTAACTAAAAGAATCGGGCGAGCGCTACTTTATCGGGATCGAGAAAATGGCAAATCGGGATTTGAAGACAATGAAGATTTAAAGCCGTTGTTGATGCAAAGAGCAAGATTAATTGGTGCTGCACAAAATAAATTAACCGCCTTGCATGAATTAATGGCAAATCGCCGCGAAACTACTCACACTCTTTTTTATTGCAGTGATGGTTCACCAGAGGCAGGACAACGTTCATCTCTACGCCAAGTTAAAGCTGTTGCTAAAATTTTGGGAGTGGATTTAGGGTACAAGGTAAGCACTTATACGGCTCAAACAACTTTACAAGAAAGGGAAACATTACGCTGTCAATTTGAAAGCGGAGAGTTGCAGGGTTTAGTTGCAATTCGTTGTTTAGATGAAGGTGTCGATATTCCGGCAATTCAAACTGCGGTGATTTTATCAAGTTCTGGTAATCCTCGCCAGTTTATTCAGCGACGGGGGCGAGTTTTACGTCCTCATCCGGCTAAAGAACGCGCTACTATCTTTGACATGATTGTTTTGCCACCAGATTTAGATAGAGAAACTATAGAAGTTGAGCGCAATCTGTTGAAAAAGGAATTGCGTCGTTTTGTGGAGTTTGCTGATTTGGCTGATAATGCTGGTGAAGCAAGAATGAAGTTACTTGATTTACAAAAGCGATATGGTTTATTAGATATTTGATGATGAACCAGAGAATAGTTGTCTTCTTTTATAAAATTTTTTGAGTTTTGAAAAAAGAAGCATTAAATATGAAACAATAAAATTATGAGTTTAATTATAATGGGATGTAAATAAAAATTTTAAAGCAGCTTACATCCAATTATAATATAGATTATTAACATTGATAATAACAGAAAACGATTAAACAATAAAGTGTTTTTTCAAAGAAAAGTAGGATTTTAAAGATCAGGCAAACAGTGGCTTTACGGAGGCGAAGACAGCACTAGAGAAAGTTAAAATATGGAATAAAGTATATTTCAAAATTCAATATGTCACAAGAGGCGAATATCAATGATGTTCAGGAGCCAATAACCAGCGCTCCACCGGAAGTACGGCAAATTATTGAGCGGGTATGGAAGCTGGAAAAAGGCAGGCTAGATAAGAAGATTAACAGCCATATAAATGATAATATTTTGGACATTATTAAGGAAGAGGTGCGATGAAGCTAACTTCAATCAAGCTATGCAACTTTCGCTCCTTTTATGGTACGACACCAGAGATAATCCTGGCTGGAGGAGATGTTCAGAACACGACAATTATTCATGGCAATAATGGCTCTGGCAAAACTAGCTTACTGAATGCCTTTACGTGGGTATTGTATGATAAATTTAGTGCGGCGTTTGCATCGATAGAGCAGTTGGTAAATAAGCGGGCGATCGCAGAAAATCAAAAAGGTCAAGCTGTAGAATGTTGGGTAGAAATTGGCTGGGAACATGAAGGTAAACGCTATCGAGTTAAACGCGCCTGTCGGGGTTATAAAAACGAAAGTGACTTTGATGCTGGCAAAACTCAATTAACCATGTGGGTAGGTGCAGATGATGGCAAATGGAATATACCAAATCAGCAACCAGACGATATAATCAATCAAATTTTACCGGCTACTTTACATCAATATTTTTTCTTTGACGGCGAGCGAATTGAAGAAATCGTTCGTTCTGACAAAAAAGCTGAAATTGCCGAAGCTACAAAAATTTTCTTGGGTGTGGAGGTAATCAACCGTTCCATCAGACATTTAGGAGATGCTAAAAAAACTCTAGAAAATGAGTTAAAAGCTATTGGTGATTCTGAAACGAAACAACTTTTACGACAGCAAGAAAAGATAGAGCGAGAGCGTGAACGCATTACCAAACGGCAAACAGAAATTAAAGAAGAGTTAGAATATCAACAAACTTTTAAAAAAGAGACAAGTAATCGTTTGCGAGAACTGAGTGCTGCTAAGGAATTGCAAGAAAGATGGCAGGATTTAGAATCTCAGAAAGCGGCGAATCAAGAAGAATATAAAAAAACCAAAGAAGCGCTGAAAAAAGTTATTTCCGCGCGGGGTTATACCGTTTTACTCTCAGAAACTACAGCACAGTTCCGAGGAATTATCAATGATTTGAAGCAGCGAGGCGAGTTAACATCAGGAATATCGCGGGAATTTGTGAATGATTTACTCAATTCTCAGCGCTGTATTTGTGGCGCAGAATTACACGAAGGTAATCATTCTCATATTCATGTGAGTACTTGGTTAAATAGAGCAGGTTCCTCAGCGGTGGAAGAAACTGCAATTCGCATGAGTGCACAAGTAGATGAAATTGATAAGCAAGCCATAGGATTTTGGGAAGAAGTTGATAGAGAACAAACTAGAATTAATCAGTTAAGGCAAAGCATATCCCAAATTGAAGGCGATTTAGACAATATTCAAGAACGGTTGCGAAAAGATGCTAATGAAGAAATTAGCAGTTTGCAAAAACGGTTAGATGAAATTGAAAGTAAAATTGATGAATTGAATCGAGAACAGGGTGCAAATCAGCAGCAAATTGCTCAACTCACAACTGAAATTGAAGGTTTAAATAAACAAATTGCTAAACAAAAGCTGAATGAAGACAAGCAAACTCTAGCACAGCGACGAATTAACGCCACTCAAGATGCAATCGAACGCTTAACAGAAGTCCGAAATCGTCAAGAACAACAATTTAGGCTGCAACTAGAAAAGCGAGTCCAAGAGATATTCACAGAGATTTCTGTAACTCCATACATTCCTAAAATTAGCGATAAATATGAACTGACATTAGTAGAAAATACCACAGGGATAGAAGCACCAGTTGCAGCATCCACTGGTGAGAATCAAATTCTCAGTTTATCTTTTATAGCCAGCATCATTGACAAAGTGCGGGAATGGAGTGAGAAGCGAAAAATGATGATGATTCCCGATAGTAGCACTTTTCCAATTGTTATGGATTCACCCTTCGGTAGTTTGGATGAAAGTTCGCGGCGACACATTGCGAAGACAATTCCCCAATTAGCGAATCAGTTGATAGTTTTAGTTACTAAGACTCAGTGGCGGGGTGAAGTAGAAGTAGAAATGACAGACAGAATCGGTAGAGAATATGTGCTTACGTATTATTCATCTAAGCCGGATTGCGAACAAGATTATATTGAGTTGGCTGGGGAAAGATATCCTTTGGTGAAACAAAGTCCGAATGAGTATGAATATACTGAAATTATCGCGGTTGAACGTAATATTTAAAGGATGAAGTTATGGTTGCGAGTCCAGACGGAAAGTATATGACTCCCCAGGAATACTTGGAATGGGAAGAACACCAAGATATTAAATACGAATATATCAATGGTGAAGTTTTCGCCATGACTGGGGGTACTATTCCCCATACTACTATTGCTCTCAATTTGGCTTCGGCGTTAAAAAGCCACTTACGAGGGGGTTCGTGTCGCACTTTTATGGCGGATGCAAAAGTAGGAGTAACTGAAAACGGGCCGTTTCACTACCCGGATGTTGTGGTGAGTTGTGATGAAAGAGATAGACAAGCGATTAAATTTATTCAGTATCCTTGTTTAATTGTCGAAGTTCTTTCCCCTAGTACAGAAGCTTACGAAAGAGGTCGTAAATTTATTCAGTATCGCCGTATCCAGACTTTACAAGAATATATCTTCATTGACGCTGAAAAAATTAGTTTAGATTGCTTCCGGCTAAATGACAGAGGAATCTGGGAGTTACATTTTTATGAAGAAGAGGATGAAGTTAATTTAACTAGTGTTGATTTCCACTTTCCTATTTCTTTGGTTTATGAGGATGTTCAGTTTTCAATGTAAGTTTTAAAGAAACGAACCGCAGAGGCACAGAGAACGCGGAGAAGAGAGAGGAAAAAAGATGCTGAAATTCAGGTTATCGTTAACTAATTAGAAGATGTTTTATGAGTATTAAAACTGAAGCAATTTTTGAAGATTTGTACCACTTACCTGACAATTGTAAAGCAGAGATTGTCAATGGAAAATTGGTGCTGATGTCTCCAACTGGATTTTTACCAGGACGTGCAGGCGGTGAAATTTATGCTAATTTGCGTGATTATGAACGACTGACAAAAAGTGGCTATGCTTTACCTGATAATGTTGGTTTTATTGTCAATCTCCCTCATCGTCGTTCTTTAAGTCCTGATGCCGCATTTTATACTGGCAAACCGACAGGTGGGAAGTTCCTTAACGGTGCGCCTATGTTTGCTGCTGAGGTGAGAAGTGAAAATGATTATGGTGATAAGGCTGAGAAAGATATGGCTAGCAAACGCCGTGATTATTTTGCGGCTGGTACTTTGGTAGTTTAGGATGTAGACGTACTCAAAGAGGAAGTTATTACAGTATATCGTGCTGATAATCCTGAAGAACCGCAAGTGTATCGCCGTGGTGAGGTGGCGGAGGATAAACCCGCAGTACCAGGATGGACTATGTTAGTGGATAATTTGTTTAGCGATCGCCTGCATACTAGTATAAAATAATGCATTAATAAGTGCAATCGCTTTTTGCTTTCGGTTAAAATAGCAACAATATAGATATTAAAATAATGGCTGCAAACAGAATCAGGGTTGCTAAAGATAAAGCTGAGTTGGTGAAATCTCTAGTAGCATCCAAAGACACAACTGGGCCTTTTCAGACTTATGTAGAAGTTATGGTGTTTGCAGCAGCATTAGGCGTTAAATATAAAAAGCGCGTTCTTTTGGGGGAAACCACAAAAAGAGAACCATCTCCAATTCCACAAGAAAATTTTGCTTCATTGGGATATGACCTAATCATTAAATTATTAGGAATTAATGAAACTCAAGATATTAACATACTCTCATCTAGAGAAGAACAAGACGAAGATAAACGTACTCAAATATTTGAAGAATATGCTAATGGAGGACTGGAAGTTTTACAAAACGAGTTGCGGGGTTCTGTTGACTACGCAGAGCGACTTCTATTAGTTCTAATTTCTGAAAGAGGAACAAAAGAACAGCTAGAAGAAGAGTTTGACCTCAGTAAATTCTTAAATTGATTTTTTGCTTGCTTAATTAAGTTATTAAATATGAAAAATATAGCAGATTATTGTCAACGGGTTGCTGAATTAAATGTGAGTAGTAGCCGTAAACGTGGTAATGCTCAATATAAACCAATATTACTTTTATCTGTAATTGATTTGATTGCACGAGGTGTCATTACTACTAATGAGATTCCAGTTTCAGACGAATTGATTCAAATATTTGAGAGGTATTGGAATATAATCGGTTCTCCGTCTTACAAAGGTGGTTTACACTATCCTTTCTTCCATCTGCAAACTGAGGGCTTTTGGTACTTAAAGTTTAAGCCTAAATTTAATGGATTACAGCCAAAAACAATTAACAAACTAAAGGAAGCTGTTGAATACGCATATCTAGACAGTGAATTATTTAACTTTTTGCAAGATGAATTTTGCAGAAAAGAACTAATTGATGCACTTGTGGCAGCTTTTTTTTCTGATAATGAAAATAATATAGAAGCTATTTTACAAATAAATCAAACTTTTCAAGATGACTCTGTAAAGATAGAAAAACTAATTGAAATAGGAAAATTAGAGACTAATCCAAGGTGGAGTTTGAAACGAGCAGTTATCAGAAATGCTTTCTTTAGGACAGCAATTATACGTATTTATGATTACAGATGTGCTTTTTGTAGACTAAAAGTAACTAAAAAAGTAAATCAAAATATTGTGGATGGCGCACACATCAAGCCATTCTCACAATTTTATGATAGTAAAATTAATAATGGAATTGCTCTTTGCAAAAATCATCATTGGGCATTTGATAGGGGTTGGTTTGCTGTAGATGAGCAATACAAAATTATAGTTACTAATGATTTGGAAGAAGTATCTCCCTATGCTAAACCTATGAAAGATTTTCATGGTGAAACAATACTTCTACCAAATACAGAGCAACACTTTCCAGAACCGGAAGCGCTGCAATGGCATCGCCAAAATATATTTCAAGCATAATTACAGGACAGGTGGAAGTCCTACCGCTTTCGGTTCAACAAACTTGCCATCAAAACCTATAGTTTTATCTTCCACAGTCCTAGCATCCGCTAAAGCTTTACGAAGTTCAGCACGTTCCATCTGTTCCTGAATTCCACCCAGAATATAAACTAATAACTTCGCTGCCAAATCTCGTCCAGCAACCTGCACTCGCTTTTTATTTGGGTCATACAAAACCCCATACCAGAGAGATTGGGGATATTCCATACCACTAAAGCCCCCTTGCTGGTCAAACTTCCGCAGTTTTTTAAAAATATCTACCAGTGAGAAACCTTTTTTAAAGACCAAAATTCCCAACGCTTGCGCTAATGCAACTTGAGCAACCGGACGGAAAAGCATATTTCCTTCACCTCCATCCTTCTCAAAGCTGAACCTTCGCAAAGCTGGTGTATCCTCATGTTCTAAAATTTTATAACTGGAAAGACTAGCTAAATAATCAAATAGCTTTCTGAATTCCTCAATTCCCTGCTCAAGTTCTTCATCCTCTGGACGCATGGGAATTAGACCTTTCTCCAAGGGTTTCCAGTGAGGAAACTTTTGAGCCAAATATCGCTCAGACATATCTTGCAGAGCTTGCAACGTTGTCAAAACTGTAGAATTGGAAGCCACTGTTGCACTATTCCAATTTACGCGGGGATTGCGCTCTTGTCGTTGTTCTAATAGTGGATGTGTGACTGCAATTTTTCTAGCAGCGATCGCAAAACCATCATCCTCATTCAACTGTGTTAGTTGCCCTTTAGTCAAGGGTGCAGCCATCAGGTTGACATGAACAAAAATCGATCTCACCCTCCGCCTCGCCTGGGTGCGAGTTTCCCCAACTGCTACCGCACAGATGAACTCAATACCAATTTTTTCCTTGGGTAAATTTTGCAAGTAAGCAAGGTCTACTTGGTACTTTTCTATCAAATCATTTACTGTAATAAAACTGTCATCAGCAGCTTTATCTTTTCTATAGCGCTGGAGTTTACGAGTTTTAATTAACTCCATCAACCCCTGTACACCCATTAATCGGTGTTGACCATCTAGTGCATAAATAGTCACATCATCCTCAGAAATATTTAACACACCTACTTTGCCGTCTTTATCTAGCGGGATAAAATCAGTTGTAGACTTTGTGGCACGTCCTTCACTATCCCACTCAGTAGCTTTGGGATTATCCACCCACGCTTGATTAATTACTACCAGCACTGGTGGAAATTTGTGATTTTGTCGAGCTGCCAAATACTGGACTAGAGGTGCTTGACGTGACCAATCAAGGGGACGTTGCTGAATTTCATCAATGCTATCCGCGTCAATCTCGATGTTATCAGTCTCTGGATTGTACTTTTTCTGAAACAGAGGTAAGCCAGAGGCAAAGTGAACACGACCTGCAAACCACTCCAATGTAACAGAGCTAACATAAGCCTCAGTACCACCCATCTGGGTTTTTTGAACGAGAATCTGATCTTTTCTCCCTAAAAAGTTCTCCAGCAGTAAAGCTAGTACCTGTTTTTCCTTGTTTTCTCTTTCCAGGTACTCTCTAGCGATGTCAGCAGTTGGGTCAGATGTACTATCTTTCATGTTAAATTTTAAAAACATAATAGGATTATGTCGTTTAATTATCCAAAAAATTGGATATTAGTAATAAAGTTTTTAAAAACTTTTCTTCAACCCACAGAGGTGGGTTTTGTATGTGTAACCGCGAATTCTATTCACCCTATTCGCCCGGATATTACGCCAGTGTTTCCAGAGAGAAGGAGAAATGACTACAGCACAACAACCAGAAAATAAAGTTCAGCAAGCACGCACTGTAGCAGAGTTAGTGGACTATATCCAAGCTCTCACCACTGAAATTCAAGAATTGTATTGTTTAGATGAGATACCTTGGGTAGTGGGCTATTCGGGCGGAAAAGATAGTACTGCCACTTTACAGCTTATCTGGAATGCGATTGCAGCACTACCAGTTGAAAAGCGAAAAAAGACAATTCATGTTATTACAACTGACACACTGGTAGAAAACCCTATAGTCTCTGTTTGGGTACGCAAATCCTTAGAAAGGATGAGGGTTACTGCTAAAGAACAGAAAATACCCATTGAACCCCATTTATTACAACCAGAAATCAAAGAGACATTCTGGGTAAGCTTGATTGGTAAAGGTTATCCAACGCCGCGAGGAAAATTTCGTTGGTGTACAGACCGTCTTAAAATTCATCCTTCTAACCGCTTTATCCGTGATGTGGTTAGAGTAAATGGAGAAGTTATTCTTGTTTTAGGTACGCGTAAGGCTGAAAGTATCAAACGTGCTATTTCAATGGAGAAACATCAAGCAGGTAGCCTAAAAGATCGCCTCGTTTCTGATTCAAGTTTACCTACATCTCTGCTTTACCATAGTCCAAGCTTGCCTAATTCTTTAATTTATAGCCCCATCGAAGATTGGCGTACTGATGAAGTTTGGATTTACCTAAATCAGTGGCAAAATCCTTGGGGATATAGCAACAAAGACTTGTTTACCATGTATCGAGGTGCTACAGCAGATAATGAATGTCCTCTAGTTGTTGATACTTCTACTGCTAGCTGTGGTGATTCTCGATTTGGGTGCTGGGTTTGCACAATTGTTAGTAAAGATAAATCAATGGAGGCAATGATTCAAAATGATGAAGAGAAAGAATGGATGCAGCCTCTATTAGATATCCGCAATGAATTGGATAATAGAGATGACCGCGATAAAAGAGACTTTCGTCGCATCTGGGGAGAAGTCCAACTTTTTGAGCGTCATGTAGATGGTGAAGCCTCTATTGAACCAATTCATGGCCCTTATACCAAATATTGGCGGGAACATTGGCTAAGACGATTATTAGAAGCACAAACAAAAACCCGTCGGACAGCGCCAGAAAATATGCGCGACATCACCCTAATAACTCTAGAAGAAATGAGCGAAATTCGCCGCATTTGGCTAGAAGATAAACACGAATTTGATGATAGCTTACCCCGGATTTATCAAGAAGTGACTGGAGAAGAATTTCAAGATCTTCGTCCTGGTGCTGACTATAGCCTACTAGGTCGTGATGAATGGATAGTATTAGAAGAAATCTGTGAAGGTGATGCAATGCACTTGGAACTCATGGCGAAATTGTTAGACACAGAACGCCAGTATCGCAAAAAGACTCGTCGCGTAGGAATATACGAAACCCTAGAAAAATGTTTTAATACAAGTTCGCGTTCTCCAGAAGATGCAATTAAAAATGCTCGTTTGAAACGCGAATTAAGTGAAGCAGTTAGTCAAGGTGATGTTGCCAAAGTCAAGCAGATGACTTTGGGCGATGTTGCAGCAGTCAATGAAGTAGATGAAGGTAAAAGTGAAAGTGATGAACAGGTAACTTGGGCAAGTATTAAATTTAAAAAGGAAAATTCAGAAGAATAGAATAATAGAGACCAGAGAAACCCGCAATTAGATAAATGATATTTCTTGAACTCGTTTTACAAAACTTTGGCCCCTACAGTGGGAAACAGGTAATCAATCTTAACCCAAAAATTGATGAGGAAAACTCACACCCAATTATCCTCTTAGGTGGGATGAATGGCGGCGGAAAAACTACCCTTATGGATGCCATTCGTCTCGCCCTTTATGGCCCCCGCGCCCAATGTTCTACCCGTGGTAATTTAAGTTATAACGATTTTCTCAACCAATGTGTTAACAACAAAATAGATCCAGTTGCAGACACCCGTATTGAATTACTTTTTGAACATATTGAAAACGATAAACCAATAAAATACCGTGTTGTGCGTAGTTGGACAAAAAATCCTAAAGACGGTAAAGATACATTAGGTATTTTAGGTGACAGTGATACATGGCCTGATGCTTTAGTTAATATCTGGGATGAATATATTGAAAATCTCCTGCCGTTAGGTATTTCTAACTTATTTCTCTTTGATGGTGAACAGGTTAAAGAACTTGCAGAACAGGAAACACCACCACCAGTTGTAGTAGATGCAATTCGCGGACTTTTAGGGCTAGAGTTGGCAGACCGTTTAGCAGTTGATTTAGATATTTTAGTTAACCGTAAACTTAAAGAAGTTGGTAATAGTAAGGATTTAGCAAACCTAGAGGAAATTGAAACTAGGTTAACTAAACAGCAAGAAGATTATCAAACAACAGAAAAAAAATTAGAAACTCTCAAAAATCAGGTAGAAAAATTAGAACAAAAGCAGCAAGAAGCCTTTGATAAATTTATTTCTGAAGGTGGAAAGATTGCAGCAGAACGCAATCAACTAGAACTACAACAAAATACAAAAACTGCGGAAATTGAACAAGTACGTCAGTCGATGTGTGAATTGGCAGCTGATGTTTTACCTCTGGCATTAATTCCCAATTTGCTTACTCAAGTGCAAACGCAGGGAGAAAAAGAATTTTGCCATCAACAAGTACAAATCTCTAAAGATTTGTTAATTGAGCGAGATCAGCGCTTACTCACTTGGCTAACACAAGTGGAACTTTCCCCGATACAAGTTGAGAAAATTCAATCTTTTCTAGTCCAAGATGTAGATAGTTTATATGCAAAGACTATCCAGATAGAAGCACCTTGGCTATTAGCTGATAATGAAACTTTAAGTCAGCTAGATAATCTCATATATCACTTACAAAATTCTAAACTTTCTGCAAAAGATAAATTAGCTATTCTCAAAAATAAAGAAGAAGAAATTCATACTCTAGAAAGACAAGTGCAGACAGCAGCAGCACCCGAAGATTATACCAAATTGCGTCAAGCACTAGAAGCGGCACAAGATCAAGTTGTTGAAGCTAAAGGAAATTACGAAACAATCCGCCGCCGTTTAGCTGAATTAGAAACTATTATTGCCAAGTCAAAAAAAGAATTAAGTGAATATACATTAGAAAATATTAAACATAAAAATAGCGAACATATTATTACCTCAGCAGCAAAAGTTCAAGACACACTCAAGAATTTTCGTGAAAAATTAACCCTACGAAAACTCAATAAATTAGAGGAAGAAGTTAAAAATTGCTTCCTTTATCTCCTGCACAAATCAGACTTAGTGCATCGTATCACTATTGATACCAAGACTTTCAGCCTTTCCCTTTATGATTTAAATGGTAAACCTGTCCCTAAACATCGCCTCTCAGCTGGCGAAAAACAACTACTAGCGATCGCCTTCCTCTGGGGTTTAGCCAAAGTCTCTGGACACCGATTACCAGTAGCAATTGATACGCCACTAGGGAGGCTAGACTCCTCCCACCGCAGTAACTTAGTTGAACGTTACTTTCCATCCGCCAGTCATCAAGTAATTTTGTTATCTACCGATACTGAAATTGGAAAGAAAGAAGTTGAAACACTGCGAGAAAACGAAGCGATCGCCCGCGAATATCTCCTCAAATACGACTCCACTAGCCGCCAAACAACTATCCAACCAGGATATTTTTGGTAGTTGATATTGTCTGTTAAAAAATTGAGCGAGCGCAATTTTTTTAAGCCTACATCTTTACAATATATCTAAAGATATAGTTTATAATAAGTTTTATTACATTTTTGTATCCGAAAAAAATATATGTATATACGCAGTTGGTATAATTATTTATCACTAAATATAGCTCGTTTGGTAGTTTCATTACTTAAGTAAGAAAGTGTATACATTACTCGTGTAAGATAAATAAGCTGATAATCCCAGCGATTGTATCAAGTAAAAATATACTTCTATTAGATATGCGATCGCATATCTTTTTAAAATGCCAAACTCCAGCTTGAAAGATGACCCATTATGGTTTAAAAATGCAATTATTTACGAACTAGGTGTTCGGACATTTGCTGACAGTAATGGTGATGGTATTGGTGATTTTCAAGGGCTGACAGAAAAATTAGACTATTTACAAGATTTAGGTATTACTGCCATCTGGTTGTTACCTTTTTTTCCTTCACCACTCAAGGATGATGGTTACGATATTGCTGATTACACTAGTGTCAATTCTATCTATGGCACGTTGGAAGATTTTAAAGCGTTTTTGACAGCTGCTCATCAGCGGGGTATCCGTGTAATTATTGAGTTAATTATTAACCATACCTCTGATCAACATCCTTGGTTTCAAAGAGCACGTCGGGCCCCAAAAGGGAGTCCAGAACGAGATTTTTATGTTTGGAGTGATACTCCTGAAAAATATCAAGAATCGCGAATTATCTTCCAAGATTTTGAGACATCTAACTGGGCTTGGGATTCAGTTGCCAAAGCTTATTGCTGGCATCGTTTCTATTCCCATCAGCCTGATTTGAATTATGACAATCCCTTGGTGCGCCAGGCAGTATTTGATGTTCTAGATTTTTGGTTGGAGATGGGTGTAGATGGACTACGTATGGATGCTGTACCTTATCTATACGAACGAGAAGGAACGAACTCCGAAAATTTACCTGAAACTCATGCGTATTTGAAGGAGTTGCGATCGCACATCGACGCGAAATTTTCTAACCGGATGTTACTAGCTGAGGCGAACCAATGGCCTGAAGATGCAGCTGAATATTTTGGTGAGGGGGATGAGTGTCACATGAACTTTCATTTTCCCCTAATGCCGCGTTTGTTTATGGCAGTGCGGATGGAAGATAATTTCCCGATTGTAGATATTCTTCAGCAAACTCCATCGATTCCTGATAACTGTCAGTGGGCATTGTTCCTCCGCAACCATGACGAACTGACTCTAGAAATGGTGACAGATGAAGATCGCGATTTTATGTATGGGGCCTATGCACAAGACCCAATGATGCGGGTAAATTTAGGCATCCGCCGCAGATTAGCGCCGCTTTTGGGCAATGACCGCCGCCAAATTGAGTTACTCAATAGTTTACTGTTATCTCTACCAGGAACCCCCGTACTTTACTACGGTGATGAAATTGGCATGGGAGATAACGTTTATCTAGGCGATCGCAATGGTGTTCGCACACCTATGCAATGGAGTTCTGACCGCAACGCCGGTTTTAGTCGCACCAACCCGCAACGCTTGTATCTACCCGTCATCGTTGACTCAGAATATCACTACGAAGCCCTTAACGTCGAGGCACAACGGACTAATAGCAATTCTCTCTGGTATTGGATGAAACGTTTAATTGCTACTCGCAAACGGTTTCCGGCATTGGGTGAAGGGCGTTTTGAATTGCTACAGTCTAATAATCGCAAAGTTTTTGCCTTCAGCCGGATTACCTCTGAAGAAGATGTCTTGGTAGTAGCAAATTTATCTCGTTACGTGCAAACGGTGGCATTAGATTTATCAACCTTCAATGGGCTAATACCAGTAGAAATTTTCGGTTCCACTGAGTTCCCAGCGATCACAGAATCGCCCTATTTCTTCAGCTTAAGTCCTTACGGGTTTTACTGGTTCACCTTACAACGTAAACCTAGCTCAACTCAACCCCCTAAACCCCAAGCAGACTTAGCAACTTTGCTGGTAAATGGTTCATGGCAGAATGTGATTGGGCAACGAGAGTCAAAAAGCATTCTAGAATCAACGCTGCGGGATTACCTTTATACCTGTAGCTGGTTTGGCGGCAAAACTCGGACTGTACAATCAACACAAATCATTGAAGCGATTTCTTTACCCTATAACCAGCAGATAGCTCAAATTGTTTGGTTGCAGGTAGATTATATCCAGGGAAACAACGAAACTTATTTGTTGTTTCTCGCCTATGCAGAAGGTGAGCAAGCAATACATCTTTTGGCAGAAATGCCGCAAGCTGTGATTGCACGGCTTGGGGTGCAAGGCAAAACAGATACTCCTCCACCCAATACTCAAGAAGTTGGGATTTTATTTGATGCTTTAGCAGACAAGAACTTTCTTACCTCACTGCTAGATGATGCGATTGCTAATCATCACTCTTATAAAGGGATAACCGGAGAACTATTTGGCACTACTACTGATTCATTCTCCGAATTGCCCCCAGAGTTAACCAATCGTGAGCCGATTGTCCTGAATAAAGAAGAACAAACCAATACTTATATAGTTTATGGCGATCGCTTGTTGTTGAAACTCTTCCGCAAAGTCGAGGAGGGTTTGCACCCAGATTTAGAAATCCGGCGTTTCCTATACCAGAAAAAATGCTTGCAACACTCAGTTTTCCTAGCTGGTGCTTTGGAGTACCGCCGTGCAAATAAAACAGGTAATAAAACTGCCTTACCCACGACTATAGGCATATTGCAAGAGTTTATTTCAGATATTCGCAGTGGCTGGGACTACACCCTTGATAGTTTGCAAAAGTACTTTGATTTAGTTACCACAGAACACGCCACTATTACCGAAGTGCCTCTTCCATCAGGTTCTTTGTTGGATTTACAGAGAATTGAGATTCCAGAATTGGCAATTGCAACTATCACTTCTTACCTGCAAAGTGTTGACCTGTTAGGTAAATCTACAGCTGAATTCCATATAACGCTGGCTACAAATATAGATAGCTCAGACTTTGCTCCAGAATCTTTTTCATCACTTTATCAACGTTCGATATATCAAAACGCACGTAACTTAACCGGACAAGTATTTCGGTTGTTAAAAGAACGAGCAAACACCTTGCCAATCAATACTCAACCATTAGCATTAGAAGTTCTTAATAACCAAGAGAAAATCTTAGAACGCTTTCAGTTAGTTGTCAGGCAAAAAATTACTGCATTGCGGACTCGTTATCATGGAAACTACAATTTATCGCAAGTATTTTACACAGGAAAAGACTTTCTTATTCCTGATTTTGAAGGCAAAGCAGATCGCAGTTTCAGCGAACGACGCATAAAGCGATCGCCTCTACAAGATGTAGCAGGAATGTTGCTATCTTTCAACTATGCAGTTAACGAAGCTCTCCACTATCAAAAAGAATCTGGGATGATCCTGCCTGAAAATTTACCCCTTATAGAACAATGGGGACAGTTTTGGTATACCTGGGTAAGTACTAGCTTTTTAAATTCTTATTTAGAAACTGCTAATAAAGAATCTTTTCTTCCAAAGACAACAGAAGAACTAGATGTGCTACTTTTTGCCTATCTTCTAGAGGAAGCGATTGATGCACTAGGCGATGAACTAAATAATCGCTCTGATCGGATAGAAATTCCACTCAAATTTATTCTGCAATTATTGAGTGAAACTGCTTAAACAGTTTTTCATAGTAAAAAATAACTGCAAGAAATAATATTAGGAGGAATAAAAGTGAGTAACAAAACTGGTGAACTGACAAGAACAATTTTTTGGAAAGGGAATGCAGAAGAATTTCTAGGTAAGTATTATAACTTACAATTTATTCCGAGAATAGGTGAAGAAGTACAATTAAAAAACAAAACATGGCTAGTGAAGAGAATCATTTATACTCCCGAAATAGATGATATAACTATCATTTTGGAAAATAAATAGTGGGAGCATCTCAATGAATGTAAAAACACGCTTGCCCTGGCGAATAGAATTCGCACGGCAGTTGCTCATGGAGAAACCCCCTACAGCCCTTCTCCTAAAGGAGACGCTCTTGCGTTCGCGCATCCTACGGCAGGCGCTAGCCTCTCACGAATGGGAGAAAACCGCATTGGCTTGGCTATACAGACAAAACACACCTCCGTGGGTTTCAAATTCCTAAGTCTGCACAGGCGGACAAAAGTTTGTGTAGCCGCGATTTCTAAGATACTGTTGGCCAATTCTCTCTCTTGTTAAACCCCTCACCCCTAAAACCCTAGTTTAGTGTTGCTTTCCCGCCCTGCAATAAATTGCAGACTATAAGATATTTAAGTAAGTAGGCGAGAATAAATCAAACTAGATTAAATAATGTCAAAAATATTGATATTAGTCCTTTATACAAGACTCTACGCGTAGGTTGCTTCCCCAAAAAGGTACACTACAAATCTTTAATTATTTATACTGCTCTACTTAAACTACTTAAAAAGTTTCTATTTAGATCAGGACTTACGCACAGGTAACGGAAAATCGTAGACGCATACTCCTACGGAGAAGCAAGCTACGTGGAGCGTCTGTCTGCGACACGCTGCGCGAACGTAGAGAAGCGGCTTGCCGCAGGCTACCGCAGAGTCCGCAGAGAAGCCAGTGTGTTGGGTGGGTTAAGAGACTTGTACCCCTCCGGAGAAGCAAGCTACGCTCTTAGCGTTCCCGTGGGGTAGCAACTGGCGCGACACGGAGAAATAAGAGTTTCAGAGAGTTCTTGCGTAAGTCCTATACATGTGTAAATGCATATTATACCAAATTAATAACAAGCTGTTAACTATTATTAATTATGTGAAAGCATAATGTAGAGCATTTCTTTAACCTTTAATCATGGAATCCCCAATCGAAAGAATAAAACTTTCCCAAACAGCCAAAGACCAACTTACCAAACTCAGACGCAGCACCAAAATCGACCAATGGAATATCCTATGCCGTTGGGCATTTTGTCGTTCCCTAGCAGAACCAGCCGCACCCTCCCCCGTCCCAATTCCCCAAGATAGCAACGTCGAAATGACTTGGCGCGTCTTTGGCGGCGAAATGTCCGATATTCTCCTCCTCGCCCTGAAGCAACGCTGTCACAATGACGGTTATTCCACTGACAAAGAAACCCTCGCTACCCAATTTCGCTTACATTTGCATCGTGGTATTGGTTACTTAGCAGGCGATCCAAATATCAAGAAAATTGAAGATTTAATTGAACTGGCCATTAAAAATTGAAAGGATATTAGTTGATTGTTAACTGTTCACTGTTAACTGACAACTAATATTATGCCTGAAGCGCTAGAAATCGAGCGTCATAGAGCTGCGATCGCTCGCACTGATTTATCTCGCCCCGTGCGATTGGCAATAGAATGGGCAATCCTAAATCAAGACACTACTTTTTTTGATTACGGTTGCGGTTACGGTGGTGATGTGCATCGAGTAGGCAACTTAGGCTATACCAGCGCAGGCTGGGACCCTTACTACCATCCCGATATACCACGCACCTCCGCTGATGTGGTCAATTTGGGTTATGTCCTCAACGTTATTGAAGATCCAGAGGAACGCCGTCAAAGCCTTCGCCAAGCTTGGGAACTCACCGGGAAAGTTTTAATTGTCGCTGCTCAAATACTGATTAACGCTCCCAGCAAAACCCAACTTGCTTACAATGATGGGATTGTGACGCGCCGCAATACTTTTCAGAAATATTACGAACAAGAAGAACTCAAAACTTATATTGATCAAGTCCTAAATGTAGATGCAGTACCGATAGCGCTGGGCGTCTACTTTGTTTTTCGAGATGAGGCTGAAAAAGAAAGTTACAAAGCTATTCGCTTCTTTTCTACCACTTCTACACCACGAGTCCGCATCCCCACTAAGCGGTTTGAAGATTATCAAGAACAGCTACAACCGCTCATGGCTTTTTTTACCAAGCGCGGTAGACTACCTGCCAAAGGCGAATTGGAAAATGAACAGGAATTACTTAGCGAATTTGGTAACTTCCGCCGCGCTTTTGGTGTAGTTTTACAAGCTACCGACGAAGCAGAATGGGATGCGATCGCTTACCGTCGTTCTCTAGATATCCAAGTTTATCTTGCCCTCACCCACTTTGATCAACGTCCTGCATGGCAGAAGCTAGCACCCCAAATGCGTCACGATATCAAAGCCTTTTTTAGTAGCTACGAGGAAGCGTGCCTTGTAGCTGACCAAAAACTTTTCAGCTTAGGCAAATCTGGGGTGATTCAAACTGCTTGTGAAAAAAGCAAAATTGGTAAACACACACGCGGTGCCCTTTACGTCCATGTTTCGGCACTAGCAGCACTTGACCCGGTGCTACGGATTTGTGAAGGCTGTGCTAGCCGCACCATTGGGCGTGTAGATGAAGCCACATTGATCAAATATCATACTGATAAGCCGCAAATATCCTATCTGTGTTACCCTGAGTTCGATACTGACCCCCATCCAGCCTTAAAAGCTAGTATAACTATTGACTTAAAAACCCTAGTCGTCACTCACCGAGACTATGCCACTAGAGCAAATCCGCCGATTTTGCACCGGAAAGAAACATTTGTTACCAGCAACTACCCTGGTTACGAAGAATTTGCTCAACTTACCCAACAAGAACAGCAATTAGGATTACTCAATCACAAAAGCGATATCGGTACGCAAGAAGGTTGGGAAAAATGCCTTGCTGCACATGGGGTAGAAATTAGGGCGCATCAGGTTTATTCAATTAAGGAAAATTAAGCAATAATCACACTGTTAAAGCATTGCTGATATGTATCTTAAATAAAGAAAATCTTAGCAGGTTTGTGTGCTTATACGAAATTACACAGCAGCTATGGCAAGATAACTGCAATTCAATTAGATAAAAAGGAATCTTCAAGATTGTGGAAGTAAATAAATCGCTGCTACGAATTTTTGGCAGTCCGAAGATGGGAGCTTTGTTATTTCTTGGGTTTTCATCAGGTTTACCGTTGTATTTAACCAGTCAAACATTACAAGCATGGTTGACCAAAGAAGGAATTAGCTTGGCAGCGATCGCCGCTTTTAGTTTAGTAAAGCTGCCCTATTCTTTAAAATTTCTCTGGTCGCCTTTACTAGATAGATTTGTACCGCCTTTTTTAGGGCGCCGTCGAGGTTGGCTGGTAATTACACAAGTAGCATTACTGTTAAGTATAGCTGCAATGGCTGTATTTAAACCTTCCCTTGGGCTACAACCTTTAATAATTGCTGCTGTGGCCGTTGCTTTTTTTAGCGCCAGTCAAGATATTTTAGTTGATGCTTACCGCACTGATGTAGTGGAAGTACAAGAAACAGGTGCTGGAGCATCTATTTACTTATTGGGTTATCGCATTGCCATTTTAGTAACCGGTTATGTCACCCTATTTTTGGCAGATAGAATGCCTTGGCAAGCTGTTTACTTGTTGATGTCGCTGTTGATGCTCGTAGGCATGGTAACTTCTATTTTTGCACCAGAACCCGTCCTACGCGATCGCCCGCCTCAGACTTTATCCGCCGCCGTCAAATTACCCTTCATTGAATTTTTCCAGCGTCATGGCTGGCTCCAAGGACTTTTAATCCTGATATTCATTGTGATCTACAAGTTGGGGGATTCTTTACTAAAGAATGTATCCACCCCATTTTTGTTAGATAAAGGCTTACATTTTACTCAAACCGACATAGCATTTCCTGGTGCATTAGGAATTTTCGCCACTATTGTTGGCACCTTGGCAGCAGGAGCAATAATGACCAAAATTGGTGTTAATCGTTCGCTCTGGATATTCGCCATACTGCAAGCTGTCGGCAACTTGGCTTTCTTTGCATTGGCAGTAGTAGGTAAAAACTTCTATCTAATGTTGGCTGCCGTTAATATAGAACAATTTTGTGCTGGTCTAGAAACTGCTGCTTTTGTAGCATTTTTGATGAGTCTTTGTAACCAAAGCTTTTCAGCTACACAGTACGCCTTACTTTCGAGTTTGCAGGCTTTTAGTAGAGATATTCTCACGGCTGGAGCAGGTACATGGGCACAAACCACCGGCTGGTCTACATTTTTTTTACTGACAGCAATAGCTGCTTTGCCGGGATTACTATTATTGCCATTCTTTGCCCCTTGGAATCAAAAGCCGGTGGTAGTATTATCCAGACCAGGATTGGAGAACGAAGAAGAGGATGTATGGGGAATCAAGTAGTTATTGCTGTCGGCACATTTATTCTCTTACTCACTGGTTTATTACTTGGCTATGTTCTCTCACAGTTAGTTCTGGGATTTTTAGCATTTAATCTCCTAACTTTTTTCGGAACACTCAGCCTAATTTTAATTTTTGGTACACTTTATTACGTTTTATTTTGGCAGTTGCGGAGAGAGCAGTCCCGGCCATCAACTATAAATCAAAGGATACCAAACCAGGTAGAGGAAGGTGGATCTGACAGCTATCTCAAAAACAGGCTAATCGCTAAGTTATCCGGTGATACCGTCGCTGCTGAAAGGTTAATTGAACAGGCAAAGGAGACTTATCCTGGAATGCCGGAGAATTGGTATTGCGAAAGAGTTCTTGATGACTTAGAGCGTGATAGCCGATAATCTGTTATTTTCCATGCCCGAAAAATCGCTAAAATAATTCCAGAATACTTCACAAATCTTCAGCTAAATTCTCATAAAAGTTCAAAGCTTCCTTTGCAATCTAAAATATGGCTATTTTTCGTCAGTACATCGCCCCCTTGCTTGCAGTATTAGTATTTGTCTTTGCGCTAGTGGCAGTCAGCGCCCGCATCTTTTTACCCTCCGATATGGCAGCACCCGCACCAATTGAAGAGGTAGAAGTAAGTTATCAACCTATTCCAACTGATTTACTATCAGTAGGACATCACTCAGCTAGCTAAATCAATAAACGTCAGAAGTGTCTGAGCAACTGCTACCGGGGTATATTATTCGCCGTGGTTCCACATTGGATCGAGCGCTACTGCTTAAGTTCATGCACCAAACTTACCAGGATCTTTTTCCCAATGAGGATTTTTCTCACCTAGAACAAACAGTTAAGCAATACTTCTCCAGCGATACGCCCTTGTGGTGGGTTGAAGAAGAGGCATGGGGGCAAAGGGGCAGAGGGGCAGAAGATCAATTCTTTCCCTTCATCCCCTCTGTTCCCCCATCCCCCCATCCTCCCATAGCTTGTCTCTGGGTTGGCAATGCCATAGATCAAGTGCAGGGTAACCGTCATGCTCATATATTTATCCTCTACGTTGTGCCAGAACATCGGCGACGGGGTATTGGTAGAGCTTTGATGCGATATGTAGAAAATTGGGCTATTCAAAGAGGCGATCGCCAGATTGGATTGCAAGTGTTTCAATCAAACAAACCCGCATTAAATCTTTACAATCAGTTAGGTTATCAAACCCAATCCCTGTGGATGGTAAAATTCCTGAGTGCAGAAAAATAAACTAGAGGATAGCGGTAATATACTGTAGCATCTGAGTTATGGCGATTCTCGTTTGGATAAAACTCAACGAGGAAGAAGGGAAAATGTATAAGAACCTAACTAATATATATAAAGCTTTAACTTATTGGTGGCGCGGGGGATTATGTGTTGATCCCAAAAAGGGATTGAAATGAAATTATGTATGACGAAGACGATCTAAGCCTACTAGATATTGAGGAGCTAGAAAGCCCCTTAGATAAAATAGAGCCGCTCACTGCCGAATCAGTTGTGGCGAAGCCTGATCCAGAAGTGATGCTAGCCTTGCTGGAAAATCCCCAGCCCCAGCAACGAATGTTAGCGGCGCGTGCTTTTTGTGATATTGAAGATGCGCGTGCTATCCCCCATCTGATTCGCCTGTTAACAGATACTTGTCCCTTAGTGCGGGTGAGTGCAGCCTATGGCATCGGACGCAATCCCAGTTCAGAGGCTGTGAGTCCGTTAATTGCTCAACTAAACAGTGATTGGAATGGCTATGTGCGTAAAGGTGTTGTTTGGGCTTTAGGAAACTGTCGCGATCGCCGTTCTTTACCACCTTTAGCAGATGCCCTAAGAACCGACATTTCCGCAGTGCGTTTGTGGGCTGCTAGCGCCTTAGCACAGATGGCAGAAGTGGGTTATGAAGCAGTTATAGGGGCAATGCCACCATTAATTGAAGCTTTAGTCCAAGACCCCGTGGCAGCAGTGCGGAGCAACAGCGCTTGGGCAATTGGTCAACTGTGTCGTGAACTGCCTTCTAATGTAGTTTATGCCACAGCGATCGACGCCCTAATTCAAGCCTTTGCCGAAGACCCAGATTTGGGAGTCCGGGAAGACGCCAAAGCCTCACTGTTAGGAGTAGGTGATCCCCGTGGCTTGCAGTTGATTGAAACCCTGGAACAAGAAGGGTGGTTTTGATTGGGCATTGGGCAATTCAATTTTGGATTTTGAATTGACAATTTTGGATTAAATTTCAATCTAAAATCTAAAATTCTTACTGTCCTTCAGCTCCAGACTTGACCAAATT
Source organism: Nostoc sp. (assembly GCF_036919615.1). Classification (GTDB taxonomy): domain Bacteria; phylum Cyanobacteriota; class Cyanobacteriia; order Cyanobacteriales; family Nostocaceae; genus Nostoc. Next base: position 26,127 of record NZ_JBALCN010000063.1, read on the forward strand.
TAAGTCATAAGGACGCTCAGTATCATCTTCACCCAAATATTCACCATTTTGAATTTCTAGAATAATTAGCGGGATATGTCCAGGATTTTCTACTTTATGTAGGGTTGCTGCGGGAACATAAGTTGACTCATTTCGATTCAGTAATATTTCTGCATCGCCACAAGTCACCTTGGCTACACCGGAGACTACAACCCAATGTTCATTGCGGTGATAATGGATTTGTGGTTTAATACCGTGCCTGGGCTTGATTTCAACACGACTAATTCTATAGGTTTCTCCCTCCTCGATCACCTCCACCTCACCCCAATATCGTGTACCTGAATGTGGAGACAATTCATTGGTATTTGACTGAGTATTATTTTCATTCTGAGCCATGACTAATTTTTCAACCAAATGATTATCGGTATTTTTAAGTAATCTAGCGTAAACACAATAAACCTGGGAAGGGAAATGGTCACAGCATCTCTAGTGATCACAACTGCTCTAAGTTATGATCTGACTTTCCACGGTATCTGGAAAACCTCACTTCTATTTCTCTCCTAAAAAATCAGAGACTTTGAATTTCCCCCTTTCCCGACGCGGGAAGGGGGTTAGGTCTTTCCTGGGCTTTTTCAGATGACGTGAAAATTCAGATATAACTTGACCCCAGATAATCGATTCTATTGCTGAATTTCTTAATTTTAAATTTTTCACCCCCCCGTATACTGAATCCTATAAATCCGATTATTGGCTTCTTCTGTTAGTAGTAGACTGCCATCTGGTAACACAAGTAAACCAACAGGGCGTCCCCAAGTGGTTGGGACAGAAGGATTTAGCAAAAATCCTGTGAGAAAGTCTTCGTAGTAGCCAAGCGATCGCCCTTTAGCATCGAAGGGAACAAATACAATTTTATAACCGGTGCCGCGATCGCGATTCCAAGAACCACGAAAAGCAGCAAAAGCACCGTTATGGTATTTTTTTGGAAACGTTTTACCATCATAAAACTGCAAACCCAATGCTGCTGAGTGCGCCTGGAACAGTACATCTGGCGTTTGGGTACGCGCTACTAAGTCGGGGCGTTTACTTTTGCCATCCGTTTTTTGGCGCGGATCGAGGTTTTTTGGTGTCAAATAAGCATAAGGCCAGCCGTAAAATGCTCCCTGTTTAAGGCGTGTCAAATAGTCTGGAACCAAGTCATCACCGAGTCCATCTCGTTCGTTAACAGTGGCGTAAAGTTCTTTAGTTACAGGATGAAAGTCTAAACCAACAGGGTTACGCAAGCCAGAAGCAAAAGTTTGCTGCTGGGAACCATCTAAATTCATCACCTGTATCGAAGCCCGTGGTAGGGGTTCTTCATCCACATTGCTTCCTGAACCAACTGAAACATATAATTTATTGCCATTGGGCGAGACAACCACATTGCGCGTCCAATGGTTGTTATAACCTTTAGCAGGCAAGTCGGCGATTTTTTTCCCCTTACCTGTAATCTTGTTTTGATCTTGAGTATAGGGAAAACGCACCACAGCATCTGTATTCCCCAGAAAAAAGGAATTATCTGCAAAAGCCATACCAAAGGGTCTATTGAGTCCGTTGTCCCCACTAGCAAAGGTTTCTCGAACGTCGGCTACACCATCACCGTTGCTGTCACGCAACAGACGAATCCGATTTTGCTCGGTTTCAGTCACTAGGACATCACCACTAGGGGTTAAAGCTAGCCAGCGTGGGGCATTTAGACCTTCGGCAAAGACGTTAACTGTAAAACCTGGTGGTACGCGCAGCACCGGGTTTTGCGGAATGGGCACAACCTCTGGTTGCTTAGAGGCACTTTCTGTTGCGAAGGGTGCTGGTAAATTCTTCAGATTGATCCGGATGGGTGTAGGTGAAAGTGCTTCAGTCCGGACGATATTTTTTGGCTGTTTAGGATTCTGTGTCAGTTGAGCAGAAGGTACAGATGTTTGTGGTGTAGGATTATCTGAGGAAGCGCGAGTCTGGTTACAGGCTACTGCCAAGGTCAGTAAGAAAACTGGCAGCAAGAAACGCGCAGGAACTTTCATGGCGGTAAACACTATACACAATTTTTTTACTCTAGACTTGAGACTTAATAATTGTCGCCAGTCTAAAGTTTGATTTTTCTTAATTAGTTAACCTAATGAAATACTAAAGACTGGGGCCTAAATTCTTTTCCAATGCCCAATGCCTAATATTAGTATTAGTCAAATATTCATATAAGCTATTTATTATTTAACAAAAAATTTTCAAATTCTGCTGCTGGCAATGGATGACTAAATAGAAAACCTTGCATATAATTACAGTTGTGTTGGCGCAAAAAAGCCAGTTCTGCTTCCGTCTCTACGCCTTCAGCAACTACATCTATATTAAGATTATGAGCCATTTGAATCAATCCCTTAGTAATAACTGAATTCTGTTGATCATTAGCAACATTATGGATAAAATAACGGTCTATTTTTAATGTATTAATTGGTAAGTTTTTCAGATAAATTAAAGAAGAGCAGCCCGCACCAAAATCATCGAGCGCAATTTTGACGCCCAAGGATTGCAATTGGTTCATAGTAGCGATCGCCCTATTTCCATCATGTATTATCATACTTTCAGTAAGTTCTAGCTCTAAGTAATGTGGTTGCAAATCATTGACAGCTAGAAAATTAACTATATTATGAATAAAATCTGGTTGATTAAATTCAATTACTGACAAATTTACAGCAATAATCAAGGAAGAAATTCCGGCATCACGCCAGCTTTTAATTTGTTGACAAACCCTTTTTAATACCCATTTACCAATAGGAATAATTAAACCTGTAGACTCTGCTAACGGAATAAATTCTGTTGGGTAAATCATCCCAAACTCTGGACTTTGCCAGCGCAATAAACTTTCAGCAGCTACTATTTTTCCAGAAGCAATATCGACTATTGGTTGATAATAAATTTCAAACTCTTGAAAATTATGTTGTTTGATAGCCCGGTATAAGCTAATTTCTAATAGCTGCATTTTGGGAGATAAGTTGTTAATTACAGTCTGAAGAGATAAATACCTTTTTAAAGTAGCGTACTTTTCCAACCTATTGATGATGGCATTTAATAACTCAGCCCGAGTGAATGGTTTAGTTATATAGTCATCTGCACCCATATCCATACCTTGACGGAAGTCAGATTTGGCAGATTTTGCAGTCAGAAAAATGAAGGGAATTATTGCCGTTGACGGATCTTGGCGTAACGCTGTTAACACGCCATAACCATCAATTTCTGGCATCATCAGATCACAGAGAATTAAATCGGGAACTTCGGAGATAGCCAAATGTACCCCAATTCTGCCATTAGCCGCAGCAAGAGTTTCAAAATCCTCAGCTTCTAGCAGATCTAAAATGTTTTCACGAACTGCTTCTTCATCTTCTATTATTAAAATTTTGGGCATAATTTACCTCAATTTATATTTTATTATTTCATGACAAAATGACAACACTGGCGGATAGTATTTATAATTAGCTGTAATATTTGCTGGGCTTGCCGCAGCTGTTCTTCGACGATTTAGCGATCGCCAAATTCTGACAATAGCTGCCCATTTATTTGTTGTAAAACAATAGTTCGTTGCCAATCGTATTTCTAGCTGTTGCTTCGCCTCTTGCAGAGCGGTCTGTGCCTGCTTAAGGTCAGTAATATCGAGTCCTTTAAAAATGGGCAGCACGACTTTGCCAGTTTCGTCTGTAAGCAGTTTCAAAGAAAAGTCTGTGGTTCTTACTGTTTGCTCTGCACTGATTACATCAACCTCGTAACGGACAAATTCACCTTTAGCAGCAAGTGCCATTGCTGCTTTTAATTGGCATTGTGTTTCTTCAGAAATCGCCCACCATATTTCCCAATATGGACGCCCAACTACATCTTGTGGCTGTGATCCGCCAAAGTCGAGTGCTGTTTGATTAACTTCTAGCACCATACCCTCTGTTGTCAGCAACCCGGTAAAGTGGAAGATGCTGTTGAAGATGGCGCGAAATCGTCTTTCACTCTCATGCAATGATACTTCTGCTTGTACACAGGAGGTACTATCCACAGAAACTCCAATGAGACGATCTGGTTTGTTGTATCTGTCAGTACTATAGCGTGTGCTAGTAACCATTTGTACTCACAAAATTGTCTCTCAACAAGAATCTAATGTGTTCCCTCAAAGGAAATAATACTAGCGTTACCTCTAGTTTTCTCTGTTTTTGTACTAGTGCTTGACAAATATTTTCAGGGTTGACAAGACTAACAACTTGATATTGGTTATCTACAACTGGCAGTAAATAAAACTGCTTTTATATAAATAATAAAATTTAAACTAGTTGTAAAATTTAGCACATATTTAATATCAATGAGTGAGGTATGTATAACTTCAAAGATATTGGCTGTTTTCAAGCTACTTCTTCAAGCTATAAGCATTACCATATAAAGCTTGGTGAAGGAACCAACTACCTGCAAAGATGAATAAACTAAGACACTCTTGACCCATACTGCCATCAGTGCGATCGCATCTAATAGTGGTGTTTATAGCACAACCATCAGCAGTGAACAGTCAATTATTGACTTTCAGCTTAGTAACCTTAGAAGTGAGATAAAGTTTACATATATTTTTACAATAGCTATTATTAAAAAATAGTTATCTAAAACTTCTTACTTGAGTATTTTCCAATATTTTGACGCCAAACAAGTAGTAATATTTCGGTTATAAACAGAGTATAAATTGTGTTAAGAAATACAAAGCAGCTTATATCCAGCTAGTTGGAAATCAGGTATGGGGCAATACGTTTGGGTTAAGCTTTTTCGCCCCCTGCCTGCCTTAAAAGATAAATTTCCTTAACCCAAGCGTATTGGGGTATGGAGCATTGGGCATTGAACATTAGTTATTCCCCTGCTCCCCCTGCCCCCTTGCTTCTTTACTAAGGACGCAATTGCACCCGCCGTTCGCCGTAACGCAATAGCCTTTCTATAGTCACAAGCCGATTTTCCCAAACTTTGACTTGATAGGAATTTGACTTAAGCTCTTGGCTCATCAATACCCGAAATTTAGACTGGAAACGAGTTAGAGAGGCTTTCGCCACTAGTAACTTACTAGCAGAAGGGGAAGCAGCAAGCTGACTTAAAGCACTGCGTAAAACTTCTGCCTGGTTGTTAAAATCTGAAATTGTCTGAGCAGGCCTTTGTAGTTGGTCATTTTGGAAAACAAACTTCCATTCCCGTTGTAGGGCGGTATAACGGATGGCGGCAGTTTGAAAAGGCTGGCGGTGAGGAATCGGTTCACTTGTTGTAGATTGAACCCTACCTTGGGTGCTACTAAAGAGTTTTTGTAGCTCGTTGTTAAAATTCTCTGTGGCAAAGAGTGCGTAACCACTAACTGGCAAGTCCCTTACCAACTGGAGTTGATCGAATGCTCCAATTGTTGGCAAAGAAAGTAAGCGAATTCCTGGCACTAACAATGTAGCTCCCAATTGTTTAGAGGCGATCCAGGGTTGGGCTAGTCGTTGGAAGCCAGAAGTATCCAGAGCATAAGTCATCGGAACGATTAAATCTACATCTCCCCGCCTTGCCCAAATTTCCCAGTTTTGTTGAATTTTCTGAATCCGCTCTAGTTGTGGCAGAGGAAATACTGCAACCGACAAAATCAAATTCGGTCGTTTTTGTCGCAACTGTTGTGAAACTTGGGCAACAAAGCTATCAATTTGCACAGTGCGAAATGTCGTCCACTTTTGCCACAGTTCTGGTTGCCTGGGGGAAATATTAATCGGATCTACACCAGTAAGTTGCTGAAACTGTGCTCTTGCAGCTTTACCATAGCCATAGGTTCGACCTGCTGATGGGTCTTGAAAGGGATAGCGAATGTAGTCTAGCTGTAGACCATCTACCTCATAGCGAGTGACGATTTCGTCGTACAGCTTCAGCAAGTACTGCCGGACTTCGGGGTTGGCTGGGTCGAAGAATGGCTTAGTCTGCCCAACAGGAATCATGTTGCCAAGGTTATCGTAGTTTGCCCAATCCGGATGAGCCGCCAGCACTGGCCCTGGATAATCAGGATTAACGTTGATAATTTCATTGTGCCGTTGGTTACCAGCAGCAAAAGTCCAAACCCAAGCGTGTAATTCCATGTCTCGCTCATGGGCTAATTTCACCGCTTCTGCCAGTGGGTCCCACCCACGAATTAATGGGTTTTGCTCTTTTGCAACTTGGCTGGGATAAATGGTATAGCCAGCGTTAACAGTTTCAAAGAAGACGGTATTAATCCCAGCTTGGGCTAGGCGATCAAAAATCTGGGCTAATCCCGCTTTGCTACCAGCACGAACAATCGTCCCCCGATCTAACCAAATTGCCCGAATTTCTGGTTGAGCCTGCCGACGATCAACAGGAAACTGCTGCCACAAAATCGTCTTTGCTACCAGCCACTGCTGACGAGCCAGAGCGTAGTTTTTTTGTGCAATCAATTGGGGTAAGTTTTTAGCAATTACCCTTACCTGTGCCAAGGCTTGGTCTTTACTTATGACTAGCCCCCCCAATTGAGTCGAGGCCAATTGCGTCGGCTGTTCCCTGACAGATTGGGGGGTATAGGTGTCCAGATACCTAGAGGACTGCTTTTCCTCAGATATCCCAACGCCTTCATTAGCCGCATCGGCTGATACCGCTAAATTAGCACTTTCCACCCGACCAATCAGATTTTCTAGCTCTTGCTGGAGGGCGATCGCTTGGTTGTTGTCAATCGGCTGATTGGAGTTGGGTGCAAGATCCAGACGCACCGCTTGTTCCAATTGGTCAATAGCCTCCTGAGAACTTGGGGGTTTGACCATAGTCAGCGGTCTGGGTATGGGAGCAGTGGCAGTTTTAGCAGGAGGAGATGAGGGAAATGAACTACCCCTCTGCGACTCTACCCCCCTGCTCCCCTGCTCCCTTGATACAGCCACCACCGTTGTAGAGCAGTTTGGGGAACCTCCTGCTATTTTTTTCATGCGACTCGATGGTGGTAGCGCTGTCAAATAGTGATTGAGAGCAGCTTTTAACCAGGCATTATCTAACTCTGCTGCTGAGGCTGCATCTGTTCCCCAGCGCCAGCCCAAAAGGGTAGAACGCTCGGTTGTCACTACTGCGGCAGGATTATCTTTGGAATTCCAAACAGCAGCAGATTCAGTGCCCAGATCATTAGGAATCACAACGCCACCGCGGATTTTGCCAGAGAGTTGAGTTTGATTTGCCCATTCTGGGATATTGGTTTTTGTGGGTTTGATTTGTTCTGTGTCACTGAGGCTAAATCCCCAATAACCTCCCAAAAGCGATCGCAATAACTGACGCACTCCTGATGCTGACAGACTACCTACGGGCCCACTAGCAATTAAGCGCCCTCCTTTACTCATCCATTCTTCTAGGCCGATCGCTTGGGTTGGCGTTAATGTCTCGACATTTGGCAAAAATAATACCCGGCGATCGCCCCAATCTGCCACACTCTTGACATCAGCTAGGGGAATTACACAATATTTCACCCCTATTGTCTGTAGGCGGTCAGTTATCCCTGTCCATTGATTTGCATTTTCTTGGCTATGGACTACGCTCAATACAGCTTCTTCAGTCGCCGCCGTTACTGGCAAAATACTAAAACTATTTAAGATTAAAAAATTAAAACTTAAAATGAAGAATCCGGCTTTTTTTATTTGTAAATTAGCCTTTTCATGATACTTTTCCTGATTCTTCACTCCTGACTCCTCAGTGGATTAATTATTAAGCATTACTTCTTATTTATCATCCAGCATAACAATAAATTACCTCCGAAAAACAACTGAACTTTGATAACTAAACCTGAACTTAATTAAAAATACATGTTTTGATTAAATCTTCAACCCCGGCTACTGGCAAAATTTTTGTATTTAGCCTACCAGCTAATTCTTTAATACTCATATCATCTAAAAACACTAATTCACCATTTTTTAACATGATATTTGGTAGCAAAATACCATCACCTAAATTTTGCCCTTCTAAGTTTAAAAGCAAATCATGACCAGTTAATAATCCCGTCACACTAATAGTTTGTCCCCAATAATCACTACATAAAGCACGCATATTAACTTCTAAACCTTCAACAAAATTTAAGCGTTTCAAAATCGGTTGAAATGCTTTTTCTACGGCGTTGCCCACTACCCAAGTGAATTTTCTTTGAGGATATACTTTTGGCGGGAGTAATTCTGCTGCAACGGTGGCAAATTGCTTGAGAAATAATTGAATCGAACCAACTCCGTTATCAATTTGGGGATATTCTTCATATTCAGATTCGCTGGGTAATTCCTCACCTGCAATCAAAAACCACTCATCAGCTAACCAAACAACGCTAGAGGCGAATTGTTGGCGAAATTGTCGCGAGAGCGATTGCACTTGGGAAATCACTTCTTTTGCTTTTTCCTTAGTTACGGGTGTGAGTTCGTCTTCTGGAGGCCGAAACCGTGTCAACCCAACTGGCACAACTGCCACTGATGCTACCGCAGGCACTTCCCCAGTATGAAAGGACGTTAAATCCTTGAGAGTTTGTTCCAGATGTTTGCCATCATTTATACCAGGACAAACAACCACTTGAGCATGAATTTGTAGTCGCCTTTCTTGAAACCACTTGAGTTGTTGCAAGATTTGTCCCGCACGCGGATTTTTTAGTAGTCTAATTCTCACTTCAGGCTCCGTAGCATGAACAGAAACATACAACGGAGACAAGCGCATTTGCTCAATCCGCTGCCATTCTCTTTCTGGCAAATTGGTTAGGGTAAGATAAGAGCCGTACAAAAAGCTCAGACGGTAATCATCGTCTTTCAAGTACAAGCTGGTGCGCTTACCTAGTGGCTGTTGGTCGATAAAGCAAAATGGACAGCAGTTATTGCACTGAATTAAGCCATCAAATAGGGCAGTTTCAAATTCTAGCCCCAAGTCTTGATCGTAATCTTTTTCAATTTCCAGGCTATGCGTTTTACCAGCAGCATCTAAAACTTCTAATTCCAAAACTTCATCAGCACACAAAAACTGATAATCAATTAAATCGCGGGGACGTGTACCATTGATAGCAACGATCGCATCCCCAGCCTCAAAGCCAATCTCTGCGGCTATTGAGTCTGGAAGAACTTTGGTAATTCGGGCAGGATGAATGGTAGTCATGGGCCAAACAGGGCAAAGAACTATTTAAGTAGGTAGGTTGAATTAAATATAAAGGACTTACGCAGAAGAGATCCCCAACTCCCGATAAATTGGGGGCTTTTTAAATCCCCCCCTTTTTAAAGCTACGGTGTATACACAAGTCGAATTACCCCCCTTAATCCCCCCTTAGAAAGGGGGGAAACAGGAATCTAGTTCCCTCCCCTTGACAAGGGGAGGGTTAGGGGGGAGTGCGCTTCGCGCACGCTATGCGAACGAGGTTTCAGGTTTTCAGTGCGTAAGTCCTAATATAAAACCGCTGTAGGCTTCGGTAACGCACCATTTAATATTTTCAGTGCGTTACGCTAATGCGGTAACACACTTTACATGAGCTTCTAATTATTTACGCCTACTTACTTAACTATTATGGAATTATCCTTTCCAACCTGCTGCGATCGCCAGTAAGATAGCACTACCGAATGCTAATCTATACCAAACAAAAATCAAAGTATTTTTAGTTGCTAAGTATTTGATTAAAAATGCAATTGATAGGTAGGAAAAAATAAAGGTTGAAATAATCCCTACAATTAACAGTCCAACAATATTATCTGGCAACTGGTGGGCTTGGAACAACTTGAATATTTTCAGGCTTTTATACAGCGTCGCAATGGTCAGAGTTGGAAACCCTAACAAAAATGAGAATTTCGCTGCTGTAGCGCGTTCTAATCCTAAAAATAAGCCAGTCGTCAACGTCGAGCCAGAACGAGAAACGCCCGGAATTAAAGCAAGTGTTTGTCCCAATCCAACTAAAATACCATCCCGAATCTGCAATGAATCAAAACCCCGCTTCCGAGTGCCAATTTTTTCTGCTAAAGCTAAAACAAGCGCCATGATGATTGACATGATGGCAATAATTAATGCACTCTCCGGTAGAACATCTTTTAAAAGAAAGCCGAAAATTAAGGCAGGCATTGTTCCGACTATAATACCGACAAGAATTTTCCATTCCTCACGTTGCCAGTCTTTGTCTTTTAGTGCTTCGATTCCACCTTTGACAATACTAGAAATCAGAGACCAAAAAAAACCCACAATTGCTATAACACTGCCAAATTGAATTGCATCTACAAAATCTTTAGAACCTAGTTCTTTCCAACCAAATATCTTTGTCACAATCAGAAGATGTGCAGTGCTGCTGATTGGCAAAAACTCTGTAATCCCTTGAACAATACCCAAAATAAAAGCTTGAATAAACTCCATATGTAATTAATACCTTTTTCCTGTTCTAGACATGATTATGAAGATTGTTTAACTGATGATGTTGCTTTATATACTCTCCACTGCACCCAATTTTTGAGAAAATTCAATTTTACTGATCAATAACACCATCGAAGACGCTGACCATGTTCTTACACCCACCTCAATAAGTCAATGCAATTCTGCCAATTCATCAAACTTTAATATTTAGGGGACTAATGCTAGTTCACTTTTTAACCATTAAATTTCACCCCTGACTTCTCTGTAGTCCCCCATTTACAAGGAACTACAGAGGATTTATGTAAATAGTGCAACTTTAATGGATTAGTCTGGTGCAGAATGTTTTCCTTGGTTTACACCAGCGCTCCCCGAAATTTCAGTATAATTAAAATGCCCCAGGGGGGGATTTTAAAGTGTGATATATTAAATAAGATAAAGTTTAGTAACAAATATTAAAAACTTTGATTAATAATACACTGTCCTCCTACACTGCTTCTACCCCTTTGATTGATACCGAATTGGATTTAGCTGATACTAGGCAGAAGGGTATCAGGCAATTAGAATCTATACTTTCCTCTTCTGTTTCTGTCCCCTTATCTTTTTCTTGGCGACAAACTTGGTTAGTGTTTGCGGCGGCGGTGTTTTTGGTAACAGTACCAGTATTTGTAGAAGCGCCAATAGTGCGATCGCTACCAAGTCTAAGTTTAGCGCTGACAGCATTTTGGGTGTGGCTAAGTTTTACCTTAATGTCACGGACTTCAACTTATGTCTGGGGAGATTTGCTCTTAGGATTTAGCTGGAGTTGGTTAGCAGGAGCGATTTACTGGGGCTGTTTACGTTGGGAACCTTTTTGGCATCTGCCAGTAGAATCTATCGGCTTACCGTTTGCTTGCTGGTGTCTGGCGAAGAATTGGGGTAAGGTAGGTAGCTGGTTTTATTTAGGTTCTTTACTCGGTACAGTTTTAACAGATGTATATTTTTATCTAGCAGACTTGATGCCCTATTGGCGGCAAATCATGAGAGTAGATGCAGATGGCGCACCACAAATCTTACAAAATGCCCTAATCCAAGTACAAGCACCTTGGGGACAAACTTGGGCGATAATTCTCGCCTTAGTGCTGTTAATAGTCGGGATTTTACCTTTAGGTCGAAATCAGAGACACTGGTATGCCTTTAGTGGCGCAGTTTTAAGCACAATTTTGGTAGACAGCCTATTTTTGTTAGCTGCGATCGCAGCCTAAATATTCAAAAATTGGGTAATATAAAAACCGAAACTTTTTCTAGCCCAATCTACGGCACATCAAAAATGATGCTGTAGATGATTAATTAGTTAAGAAATATTACATAACAATCGATCAACATCAAGTCTTCTTGCTAGGGTTTTCGGTATTAGACATCACCCGATTTCATGTCTGCTTGTGAGGTAGAATCAGCCACCCCGAAAAGATTTCGTCTAGCTGGGAATGCTACCACGATCATGGATGGAACACCATTGCAGTTATGCAGGCACTCTTACCACTAGGAAAATTTTTAGCAAAAGTACAGTCAAACCCAGTAACGGCAAATATTGTGGATATTAATCCGCTGTATATTAGTTTTTGATGACTGCTGTGTTGATTAAGCTATCAGGTTTTGTCACCAAAGTTCTGTACGCAAAAAGTCGGCGCTCAGACTTCTGGTTTTGTCCTTTGTCCTTGGTACTCTGACTAATGACTAATGACCGCTGACGCCTGTTAGCTTAAAACTTTTATTTCTGTTTGATGGAAAGAGGTAGAAAATCGTGAAAGGATTGGTGCGTTTATTAACAGTGTTTAGTTTGTTACTTAGTTGCTGGGGATGGTTGGGAACAACTAAAATAGCCCAAGCTGCTAGTTTCAACAGTTTTGCTTTTCCTCAAGTCCCAGTTCTGGCAATTGAGCGGCAGAATCGGGCAGACGCTAAACTAGGAACGGAATTTGGTAAAAAAATTGATTTAAATAATACCAACGTCCGAGCTTTTCAACAGTATCCAGGGCTTTATCCCACCCTGGCTAAGAAAATCATCACGAATGCTCCCTACCAAAAAGTAGAGGATGTATTGGATCTTCCAGGATTGAGCGATCGCCAAAAAGAAACCCTGCAAGCCAACTTCGATAAATTCACCGTGACAGACCTAGAGCCTGCCTTCAACGAGGGAGATGATCGCTTTAACAACGGCATCTACAGATAACTGCACCTTGCAGTTAATCTAGCAAATAGCAGCCCACTCCTGATTCTAGGGAGTGGGATTATTCTATTAGAGATGAGGGGGATGAAGAGGACAAGGTAAAATTTTCTCCCTTGTCTTCCCCTGCTCCCCCTGCTCCCCTGCTCCCCCCTCTCCCCCTCCCCCATTACCTTGCCTCAGATAGATATTCCTAGCCAATTTGATGTTTTAGTAGTCGGTGCTGGTGCCGCTGGACTATACACAGCGCTGTGTCTACCAGAGTCCTTGCGAGTCGGTTTGATTACCAAAGAAACTGTTGCTATGTCCGCCAGTGATTGGGCGCAAGGTGGCATTGCCGCAGCCGTTTCGCCGGAAGATTCTCCCAAGCTACATATTGAAGATACGATCCGGGCAGGTGCGGGTTTATGCGATCGCACCGCTGTAGAATTTCTTGCCCAACTTGCTCCTAACTGCATTCAATCCCTAGTTAACTTGGGGGTTGCTTTTGACCGTCATGGTCAAACCTTGGCTTTAACTTTAGAAGCTGCCCATTCTCGCAACCGCGTTCTCCACGCCGCTGACACCACAGGGAGAGAAGTTACCACCACCCTCACCGCCCAAGTATTACGTCGCCAAAATATTCAAGTCATTCAGCAAGCTTTGGCTTTGAGTTTGTGGATCGAACCCGAAAGTGGTTGCTGTCAAGGAATAAGCCTGTTTTATCAAGGTGAAATCACCTGGGTAAGAGCTGGTGCTGTGGTATTGGCAACTGGTGGTGGTGGTCAGGTATTTGCCCAAACCACTAACCCGGCTGTGAGTACGGGTGATGGGGTAGCGATCGCATCTCGGGCTGGGGCGATCCTCCGCGATTTGGAATTTGTACAATTTCACCCCACTGCCCTGACTAAACCTGGTGCCGATCGCTTTCTGATTAGCGAAGCTGTACGCGGCGAGGGGGCACACCTTGTCGATAACGAAGGGCGGCGTTTTGCCTTTGACTATCACCCGGCGGGTGAACTTGCACCCAGAGATGTGGTCAGTAGAGCCATTTTCAGCCATTTACAACGTACCGCCCTTGATCTGGCGACTGCCCATGTGTGGTTGGATATGCGCCCCATCCCCGCCGACAAGATTCGTCACCGCTTTCCCAACATCATCAAAGTTTGTCAGCATTGGGGCGTTGATGTCTTCCATGAACCAATTCCTGTGGCCCCTGCTGCCCATTACTGGATGGGTGGGATTGTCGCGGATCTGATAAATCGCACAAATATCCCCAGTTTGTACGCGGTCGGTGAAACCGCTAGTACCGGTGTGCATGGGGCAAATCGCCTTGCGAGTAATTCCCTGCTGGAATGTATTGTGTTTGGGGCTCAGATGGGCCAAATTGAGTTGGAAAATATTAGGCTGCCGTTAGAAACACCAGTGCTGCCATTACAGAAATTTAGTGTTGATGCTAGTGAGTGGCACATCCAGCAAGCACAGCTAGAAGCACTCAGAGAGAAGTTACCACGTCTAGTGTGGGAAAGTGCTGGTATTTGTCGGGAGCAATCAAGGTTAGAAAGTGCGATCGCCACTGTTGAATCTTGGCAGCAAGATTTCGCTATCTTGCCTTTAAGTCAATTCTTGCTTGCTTTACGTCCTGCAGAACCAGCTAGTTTTGACCTACCAGATGTTGAACGGCAATTAGGACTTTGGGCAGAAACCCGCAATTTATTAGATGTGGCTGATTTAATTCTCAAAAGTGCTGCTTTTAGAACTGAAAGCCGAGGCGGACACTACCGTTTAGATTATCCTCAACCAGACCCAAATTGGCAAGTTCACACACTTGTACAAACAGATCATTGGTGGAAATCTCCACTATTGTCTTGATTCGGCGCTGACATTATTAGATTCCAAGGTAGCTCCCAAGTACTGTAAAAATGAATTCAAAGTATACACTAAAATTAAATAAATATACTTAATCAATTTTCTTCTACTTGAGATATTTGCGGATAAAAGCCGCAGGAAAATTGGGAAAAAGCCTATTGAGAAATTGAAAAATTGATTTATCCCTTAAATTTTTCTTGACAGACTACTAGTGGGTGGAACAAATCCAAAATAGTCAACCCAAAATCCAAAATTGATTGACTATGGGGTGTTAACTACACCGTACCGCTAGGTCGGTGTAGCCTTCCCAATTCATGAAAACCGTTGCTAAGGCTGACTCAGGTCAATTACTTGAAATACTTGAAGTTACGAGGGCCCGTGTAACCAGAAACTTTCGCTAATTCCTCTAAGCTTTGGACTCCGCTATAGCTTTTACCATTGATGATCCAAGTGGGGAAGCCTTCAATTTTTGCGGCTTTACACAGTTCTGTTTGAGCTTTGAGTCCATCGGGAGCGCACTCTACCTTAATACCATTATTAATTATTTCCTCGGCTTCTTTACCAAAAAGCAGCTTTTGTTCATGGCAGTGAGGACACCAGTAAGCACTGTATTCCTTCGCCCCTACCTTTGCAAGCTGGCGTGCTAGAGCTATTTCTGCCTCACCAGAAGTAGTGGTAACTTCCCAACCGAATGCTGGGTTAGGGTCTGCCTTGGGAGAAAAGTTAATCTGTACGGCTTGTCCAGGAGTTCCTGATGTTACATCTGATTTATTCACGCCAGCATATACGCCTAAAGTACCAATCAGCGTCACCATCCCGACAATAATGGCGGTAAAAAAGATTTGTCCAACATCCTCCCAAGTCCGACCGATAATCGTCAGTACCAAAAGACTCAGAGAGAACAAAGCTGAACCGATACAGTAAGGACAAATAGCTTTAATTTGAGATGTCAGCACGTAGATTAAGTAGCCGCTAAAGACAGACATAGCGATCGCTCCGGCCAGCAGCAGCAACCACGTCCAATTTTCCAATTGTTTGCGGCGATTGTTTTCCCCTGAGTTGAATACCAAGGGAGCCAAAGCAAATATTACTATACTGGTGTATGCCAAAAACCCAAACAAGGCTAATGGCTGGCCAAAAACCGTTGCCCAAGGACTGGAAAGCACATCATTACAGCCCTTGACACCAGCCTGTGCCACACAAGCTGCATTGCCTCCTGTTAACTTTTCTATGGTGAGATAACCTGTTATCAGGGCACCACATCCAGCGATCGCGGCAATCAATGGACGTGACCATTTATGAATCCAAGGAGTAGAACGGCGGCGAATCATAAACTGTTATTGATTAATGGGCATTGGTAAAAGTGAGGAGTTAAGAGTGAGGACTTAAGTAAGAATCAGGAGTTAGAAACAATTAATTTAAAACTCATAACTCCTAACTATCTTTTCCCACTCCCTAAGAATGTAACTTCACTTGTCCTGCTGATTTGCTTTCACCTTTGGAGTTCCAACTGCGACGGGCGGCTTCCACAAATTGACTGACGCGAATTGGGTCAATTGGTTGCTCTATTCGTCCGTGACGTTTCAGCGAGCTGGAAACTATTACACCATCTGCTGCCTGCATCAATGTATCAATATTTTCCCAATTGGCCCCACTCCCGATGAACACTGGTGTGCCAGGTGCCGCACCACAAGCTAGTTCCAAATCTTCTAAGTTAGGAGGGCTACCAGTAGCCCAGCCGGATAAAATTACCCCGTCTGCTAAACCCCTTTCAATGGTGTCTTTCACGGCGACTGTGAGATTTGGAGAACTTAAAGGACGGGCGTGCTTCACCAACACATCGGCCAGGATTTTAACATCAGAACCTAACTCCCGTCGATAACGGAGTAGTTGATGGGCTTCTCCCTCAATTAATCCCTGATCGGTTGCCATCACCCCTGTGAGAACGTTGACGCGGATGAATTGTGCTTGCACACAGCTAGCGATCGCCATTGCACTTTTGGCATCGTTTCGCAAAACATTTAAGCCCACAGGCAAAGTCACCAAATTCTGTATCCGCTGCACCACAATGGTCATGGCACTCACAACCACTGGATCGACTTGGTTTTTGGTAAACGGCGCGTCAAAAAAATTCTCCACAATCATGCCGTTAACCCCTCCACTTGCAAGAGCTGCGGCTTCTTGTTCAGCGCGGTCAATCACCGCTTTTAGGCTACCTCCCCAACGGGGTGAGGTAGGCAGTGGTAGCAGGTGAACCACGCCAATAATTGGTGAGCGAGTTTTAAATATCTGATATAAATCCACGTCTTTAATCCGCCTTGCAAAGTCCAGAGTCCAGAATTTATTGACTATTGAACGCCAGTTCAACGCCACTCCCCTTAACACAAGAAAACCTCCACACAGAAGTGGCTCTTCAACGGGGAAACCCCGCACGTGACTGGCTCCTCTTGACCCTTGACCGAAGAGGCAGGGGGAGCAGGGAGCAGGGGGCAGGGGAGAAAGATTCTGAAATTCCCCAGCAATCAAGGGTTTCAAGCCTCTAAATTTATTTATGGGGTTCTCCCCTCTGCCCCCTGCCCCCTTTCCTCTTTAGTGACTCTTGACTTTTCATTAACTAGTCAAATGTGTTTTATGATAGTCGGTTTACTGCCTCCTTCCTCAGATGGAAATTGGCGTCAAACCTCCCATAAGATATGTTAAGATAAAACTTGGCTACAAGAGGAGTTTGCCACTCACTAGACGCAAGGCAGCTTTCCGTGGTTTAGGTGTCTCGTCCGCGCCCAGTCGTAGGACTTGCCAATCGCCAGGTTAGCATTACTGCTTTATAGGCGTAGTCGCTTTCGTCGATTTCCCTGAGGGTAGCGACTTCTCACAACAAGCCCTTTGGGCGGCTTCCCGATGGGTAGGTTAACAACGCACACGCTGCGGTAATGTAAAATACCAATAGGCGAACTGTTAAAAAACATTACAAGTGTCAAATGTACCCAAAGACACTTCAATTTACCCTGGGGAACAGATTGATAAAAATATCATAACATGACCTCTATTTTTATTACTGATAGGGTCATAAGTCCACGTACAGTTGCTGACAGTGAGAATTTGCCACTGTACTGTTTTCATGAGGATGTTGATAGCAAAAAAGCAAAGTTAGCGCCAGAATGTTTGACTACAAGAAGAAAAAAATGAAGATTTTTTCAAAATATGGGTGACAAGCCAACAATTGCCATTTCTCACTTGGGCTGCGAGAAAAATCGAATTGATACAGAACACATGCTGGGAATGCTGGTAGAAGCAGGCTACGGTGTAGATACTAATGAAGAGTTAGCAGATTACGTTATTGTTAATACCTGTAGTTTTATTGAAGCAGCGAGACTTGAATCTGTCAGAACTTTGGTAGAACTGGCAGAGGCAAACAAAAAAATTGTCATCACTGGTTGTATGGCGCAACACTTCCAAGAACAACTTTTGGAGGAGTTGCCCGAAGCAGTAGCGGTGGTGGGCACAGGCGATTATCACAAAATTGTAAATGTAATTGAGCGTGTAGAACAAGGTGAGCGGGTCAAACAGGTTAGTATCGAACCAACCTACATTGCCGACGAAACTACACCGCGCTATCGCACGACAACGGAGGGCGTAGCTTACCTGCGGGTTGCGGAAGGATGTGATTATCGTTGTGCATTTTGTATAATTCCTCATCTTCGAGGAAACCAGCGATCGCGTACTATTGAATCTATAGTCGCCGAAGCGGAGCAGTTAGTTAGTCAAGGGGTAAAGGAAATTATTCTAATTTCCCAAATCACCACTAATTACGGTTTGGATATTTACGGTAAGCCAAAGTTAGCCGAATTACTTCGCGCTTTGGGGAAAGTAGATATACCGTGGATCAGAATGCACTATGCTTATCCCACGGGACTGACCCCAGATGTGATCGCGGCGATCCAAGAAACACCCAACGTCTTGCCTTACCTGGATTTGCCCTTGCAGCATTCTCATCCAGAGATTCTCCGCGCCATGAACCGTCCTTGGCAAGGACAGGTAAATGATGGGATTATAGATCGCATCAAAACGGCGCTACCAACAGCCGTATTGCGGACAACATTTATTGTTGGTTTCCCAGGAGAAACAAGCGAGAATTTTGAGCATCTACTAGAGTTCGTCCAACGGCATGAATTCGACCATGTTGGTGTCTTCACCTTTTCCTCAGAGGAAGGAACCCCAGCTTACAAGTTACCAAATCAGTTGCCCCAACTGGTGATGGACGAGCGCCGATACCAACTTATGGAACTCCAGCAACCGATTTCTCAAAAGAAAAATCAACAGGAAGTAGGCAAAATTGTTGATGTCCTGATTGAGCAAGAAAATCCTGAAAGTGGTGAATTAATTGGTCGTTCAGGTAGATTTTCCCCAGAGGTTGATGGTTTGGTATATGTCAAAGGCCAGGCAAAGTTAGGAACCATCGTGCCAATAGCGATTCACCACGCTGATACATACGACCTCTATGGTCAAGTAGTCAATAACTAAATTGTCATTTGTTTTTTGTTAAATGACCCTTACGGGTTCGCCCTTCTGGTGAGGTATTTCCTCATCGGGGGTTTCCCCTAAGATTCCGCTGGCTGACTAATAACTAATGACCATTGTAGAGACGCGATTAATCGCGTCTCTACTGACTAAATGACTAATCCAAAAATCCTTACAAAAAATTTAGGAGAATTAATGACTCTTTCATTTCAAGAATTAGGCATTTCCCAAGAACGTGTCGAACAACTAGAAAAAATCGGTTTTACCGAACCAACTAACATTCAAGTGCAAGCAATTCCCCAATTGCTAGCTGGTCGTGATGTGGTAGGTCAATCTCAAACTGGAACAGGCAAAACAGCAGCATTTTCACTGCCAATTTTAGAGCGGCTGGATATTAATCAAAAAGCCGTACAAGCCATAGTTTTAACGCCAACTCGTGAATTAGCAATGCAAGTTCACGATGCGATCGCTCAGTTCATCGGCGATGAAGGATTGCGGGTGTTAGCAATCTACGGTGGTCAATCAATTGACCGCCAAATGTTACAACTCAGACGTGGTGTTCACATGGTAGTGGGCACTCCAGGACGGGTGATCGATTTGCTTGATCGTGGCTGTTTAAAGCTCGATCAAGTGAAGTGGTTTGTGTTGGATGAAGCTGATGAAATGTTGAGCATGGGCTTTATTGACGATGTGGTGAAGATCCTCTCGCAAGCGCCCGTAGATCGCCAAACAGCTTTATTTTCGGCAACAATGCCACCATCGATTCGGATGTTGGTGAACAAGTTCTTGCGATCGCCTGCAACTGTCACTGTTGAGCAGCCAAAAGCCGCTCCCAACAAGATTAATCAGGTAGCTTATCTGATTCCCCGTCACTGGACAAAAGCCAAAGCTTTACAGCCGATTCTGGAAATGGAAGATCCAGAAACAGCTTTAATCTTTGTTCGCACCAGACGCACAGCCGCAGAACTCACCAGTCAGTTACAAGGTGCTGGTCACAGTGTAGATGAATACCACGGTGACTTGTCCCAACAAGCACGGGAACGGTTATTGAGCCGATTCCGTAACCGGCAAGTCCGCTGGGTGGTAGCAACTGATATTGCCGCCCGAGGGTTAGATGTCGATCAACTCTCTCACGTAATCAACTACGACTTACCCGATAGCGTAGAAACCTACGTCCATCGCATTGGTCGTACTGGTCGTGCTGGTAAAGAAGGAACAGCAATTTCTTTAGTTCAGCCATTTGAGCGGCGCAAACAGCAAACATTTGAACGTCATAACCGCCAAAATTGGCAAGTGCTGACGATTCCCACACGGGCACAGATTGAAGCGCGACACATCCTGAAATTGCAAGAACAGGTGCGGGAAGCTTTAACAGGTGAGCGTTTGGCTTCATTCTTGCCGATTGTAAGCGAACTGATTGAAGAATACGATGCTCAAGCGATCGCCGCAGCTGCACTGCAAATCGCTTACGATCAAACTCGTCCCGCTTGGTTGAGTTCAGACGTGGAAATTCCCCAAGAGGAATCTTCCGCCCCCAAACCCAGACTCGGCAAGCGTCGTGAATCTTCCAGCGATCGCCCCCGTTCTGCATGGAAATCAGATAGCAGCAATGGTGAAGAAAGACAGGCTTCTCCCAAGCCAAAACTGCGGACAAGTGGGCAGGATTCTTCTGCATCCCCTAGTAAAAAGATAGGTTCACCTACAGCTAGGGAATCAGCTTCTTAGTCAAGAGTTAAAAGTTAATCAATTTTGGATTTTAGATTTTTTCTTCAATCCAAAATCCAAATCTAAAATTGGAGAGTTGAGAGTTAAGAGTCAAGATTTTGACTTTGGCTCTTGACTTTTTGGCTTTTTTGGTAACTTTTTCTACCCGTTTGTAAGAAGATCAATTAAAGATGCATTCTTCGTGGTCTTATGTTCACTATTCCAGACTTAGAGCAACTACAAGCAGAGCATCCAGAATGGCAGATGGAGCTGGTAGACGGAAATATAGTTGTTATGGGCCCATCAGATTATGAGTCGGAGGAAATAGGTGCTGAGTTTGCAAGACAGATGGGTAATTGGGTACGCCCACAGAGACTAGGACGGGTAACGGGTTCTAGTGCGGGTTTCATTTTGCCTACCTTAGAAAGTGAAAACGGAAAAGAAGCTGATAACGAAAAACGAAATCTTCGCGCTCCCGATGTATCTTTTGTTCGTGCCGATAGACTGAAAACAAGCAAGCGCGACTTTGTGGAACTGGTGCCTGACTTGATGGTAGAGATAAAATCTAAGTCAGACCGGATCAAACCACTGGTAGAAAAGATTCAGCTATTCTTACAACTTGGATCTACGGTTGGTATCCTGATTGATCCTGACAAATTGACGCTCACAGTTTATCGACTCAACCAAAAACCAATAGTTTTGCAGGACAACAACAAACTGACACTACCAGACTTACTACCAGGTTGGGAGCTAGTAGTGTCAGAAATTTGGCCTCCTGTGTTTGAGTAGTTCAAAAATATTACAGCCAAGGACGACTAACTAGTTCTAACTCTCCAATTTCATCGTCGCTCAATCTCCAGCCCAAAGCACCAGCATTCTGCCGCACCTGTGCGGCTGTCTTCACCCCAGCAATGGGAATAACGTTCCCCTGAGCAATTAACCAGTTTAGAGCAACTTGGGCTGGGGTGCGATCGTATTTTTCCCCGAAGTTGCGTAGCAAAGATGTGACTGGGGCAATTTTTTGCAGACCTTCTTTCTTAAATTGCGGGTCTATTTTCCTCGGGCCAGTGGGGGTTTCAGTACTATCAATAGTGTACTTGCCTGTGAGTAATCCTTGTGCTAGAGGACTATAAGCCAAGATAGTCACACCCAAATCACGCGCAGTTGCCATAATACCTTTGCTTTCAATTTGGCGACTCAGTAAAGAATAGCGTACTTGGTTCACAGCCAAAGGCACTCCACGGGCTGCCAATATTTGATGCGCGTCTCGCATTTGCTCTGCTGAGTAATTACTCACACCAACTGCGGCAATTCTGCCTTGCTTCACTTCATCCGCTAGGGCATTCATCAAAGTTTCTTGGCTTAAAAAGAAGGCAAAAGGCCAATGCACTTGGTACAGGGCAATTTGCTCTAATTGTAAGCGTTTGAGGCTTTGAGTTAAAGCATCAGAGACGGATTGGGCTGTAAATCGCCACGGTAGGGGGCCAAATTTTGTGGCGATTTGTACAGGTTGTTGTGTCTGTTGCAAAAATTGTCCCAAAAATTTCTCTGATAGTCCCATTCCGTAGACTTCGGCAGTATCAAAGAAGGTAACACCAGCCTCTAAGGCTGCTGTAAAGGCTTCTTGTAACTGTTCTGGGCCGTAGCTGTTGCCATAATTCCAAAAAAGTTTATCACCCCAAGCCCAAGTGCCTATGCACAAAGGTGTAACAACTGGGCCATTTTGCCCCAATGTGATATTTTCCACGGTTGCAAAATTTAATTTATTTACATTTCTTTACTTTTATAGTCTATCGTCATAGACAAAATTGGGTATAGGGAAGTTGATGTAGTATGTTTACGGTGCGTCAGCACTTGGCCGCAACTCTTGTTGTGCGTAGGCGTAGCCCGTCGTAGACATCGCGGCTTGCATAAAGATTTACAAATTACACCTGAGAATCTACTATTCTCAGAATAAAGGGAGGTTAATAACCTCCCTTTTATAATAGTTGAGTGTATTTACTTGTATTTATGAATTAGATGATTTATCCTGCTTGGCTTTTTTGATTAATTCCATATAGACATTAATCTCACTAATTTCTAAATCATGCTCAACTCTGGTTACTTTCCATCTCTCTTTTTTTAGGTAAACTTCCTCTCCTACTCTGGGAGTAAATTGGAGATCATAGAACTTTTTGAGAAAATCTTTTTGGTTTTCTTCCCATAATATTACTTTGACTAGTTCTTTACTCATTGCTTATGCCTTTTTTGTAACTAGATGAAGGTAAGTAGTTTGATGACATACATACGGCAAGTTTATCTTACTAATTCAATGCAATAGCGTAGTTAAAACCACAATTTTACATTGATGTTTTTATGTGGCTTGATTGTGTCTGATAAAGTTACAGCACAATACGATAACTCTAGTAAGTATTACTATTAGGTTTACTTAAAAACATTTTTTAGTGGTGTTTTTGCTTGTATCACGTTAAATTGAGGTATTGCATTTTTCGCTACTAATCCAACGCTAATAAGTGACCCCTCATTAGACTTCTTGCATAAATGCTTAAATTGTCATCCTGAGCGGAGCTAAACATCTGGTGAGATTCTTCTCTGCACTGCGTTCTGCTCAGAATGACATTCCTAATTTTTTGACTTTTGCAAGAGGTCTATTGTACTTGCTGGAGGGCGATGTCTGACGACAAGGCTAGCGCCAACGCTATTTTTTAGCTAGTTCCTGCTGAATGTTGTGATAAGTCTTTGTTCAAGCTTTTTGACTTTTATAGTGTATCGTCTGGGCAAGACGGCGAATTGGGCATCTAGTAAATATCAATACCCTGTTTTTACTTAATTACACTTATTAAAGCTGACACCGTACAAATAGGCTTTATAAAAACTTATATATCTATAGACAAAATCTATCAAAACCTATCAGGATATTGAGATTGCCAAGTATAGCACCAAGTGCTATATAATAAACGAAGGCAATGACCATAGCATGATAATCTACAAAACCCGATGGTTTGAACGTTGGGCACGCAAAGAGGGTTTAAACGACCTTAGCCTCTGCACGGCTGTAAACGAAATGACAGCAGGACTTTACGAAGCCGATTTAGGAGGCGGACTGTTCAAAAAACGGATTGCCCGCTCTGGACAAGGTAAGCGTAGTGGCTTTCGTACACTGGTTGCCACCAACAAGGGAGATTGCTGGTTTTTTGTTTTCGGCTTCCCGAAAAATGAGCGCAGCAACATTAACAAAAAAGAAGAAGAAGCATTAAAAAAGCTGGCATCGGTGCTGTTGTCTTACACGCTAGAGGATCTCGAAAAAGCCAAGCTGGAAGATGAATTGATGGAGGTAATTTGCAATGCCGAAGAAGAAATCAGCGATTCTTGAAGCAGTTCACGAAACAGCCACGGGGCTGCACAAGGCTGGACTAATGGATCAGACTACATTACGTGAATTCGATCGTCTGTGTTTGTCTGTGATTGAACCGCTAGAACCTCAGCAAATTAAGCAAATACGCGAATCATCTCATGTCAGCCAGGCAGTATTTGCTGCGATTTTGAATACAAGTTTATCAACGGTTCAAAAGTGGGAAATCGGTCAGAAGCGTCCCAGTGGCACCGCTCTTAAGCTGTTGCACCTAGTTAAGAAACGGGGATTGAATAGCGTGATTGATTAAATTGTGCCGGCCATTGGTAAGAAATGCAGTGCAAAAGTTTCTTACTTTAGTCTTTATTCAAGCTTTTTTACCATTTGCTGCTTTGAGGCGATCGCTATTTTTTAGCTAGTTCCTGCCCAAGATTCTTTAGGCTTTTAATGAATTCTCTTGATTCCCTGGTTTCCAACTATCAAGAATTTCTCGAATATACACTAATTCCTTAAGATATTCAGTCACTTTGATTCTTTGATTTTCGAGAATAGCAATAACCTCAGAAGCTTCTACTTCCCTTGTTGCGCGTTGTTTGAGTAAAGAGTCAAATTCATCTTGAAACCTATTGATGTAGTCATTGATTTGCTTTTCGCCTTTACGAAAATCATCCGATACTTGTTTTTCAATAACACGCTGAAGTAACTCTAGGTTTCTCTGTACTTGTGAGTCAATATTTTGCTGAATTCCTTGCAAAGTCAGTTGTAAATCAATTTCATAGTAAGATACTTTTTCCTCATACGAAACATCTACTTCATACACTTTATCTGATTTACAGCAGCGGCTATTCGTCCTTGATTCTTTCTTGGTTCTAGTAAAGACTTCTTGCTGATGTTGAATTTTAGCATCAATACCAGAAAATTCAAACCCAGGAAATTGAATTGGATTATTACCTATTTCTACTTGCAAATTATTTTTAATAAACTCAGATAACTCATCAGAAATAGCCTGTATTTCTCGTTTAATTTTTTGAACTAAACCTTCACGAATTCTTGTTGCCTCTCTAACTAGTCTGTCCTGAGTATCCAACCAAAAACTTTGTATTATAGGAGTGCAGTACTCATTAATGGTTTTACCGATTTTCTCAGCATCGTTTTTATTTTTTACCTTGATTTTATAGGGATCAGAACTGGAAGATTCTTCAATTAAAGAACTGAACTTATCCCATATATATGTGATAAGATTTTGAGTATTTTTGTCCTTTGAAACTTTTTTAGATTGGTTTTCAGCCACTCTCTCAATTTCTGATATTATGCGTTTTTTCGCACTTTCAGCAAATTTATTAATCCCTTGGCTGAACGTACTGATTAATATTTGCTTTTGTGCTTCTACGGACTTTTTTACGGTAGCCACCTGATTTATGGCTGAGTCAGAATGTTTTTTGTACTCTTCTATTTTTTGTAGCAGTTCCTTAAATTCTAACTGCCAGCCTCGGATACCTGTAATAAATGTCTCATCAATAGCTTTGGCTTCTTTGTTCAATTCATCTAAAACATCACTCAATAAATTCCATCCTGAATTTTGAGTGATAGTTTGAATTACTGTCTCTTGAATTTTCGGAATACCACTATCATTTAAAGCTTGTGATGCAATTTCTTCTGGTAAAGGCATGATACGCCTTCCTTTTTCATCTCTTTGGGCATATCTAGCGCTGAAAAAATCTTCAAAGTCTTTAATATGACTATCAGTTGCCTTTCCCTGTTGAATAAGCTTAGATAACAATCCTTGCCATCCACTAACTGAATAAATTATTGGTTCTGGGATACCAAATTCAACTAAATTTATTCTTAAAGATTCTATAACATCTGCGATAGGTCTATCTCTCTCCGCTTTTCTGTCTACTTTATTAAGAACAAAGTAAATCTTACCTGTATTCTCTGCTAAAAATTCTCTACGCTGCTCAATTAAATCTTGAAGTAATTCTGAATTCGTGTTGTCCCTAAATGATGTGTAATCCAGAATGAATAATATGGCATCACAAGTTCGGAGAGCTTCTAAAGCAGTCTGCTTTAAAGAAGTTGTGTTAAACGAGACAGATTCCCACTCATTGGGGCCAGGAGTATCAACTAATGTGAAACCTGCTAGGGATGGCATTTTACTAATCGCTTCAATGGGATGTTCTAATTCAAAGCGTGTAGTGTTATCTTGATTAGATTTAGCTCGAATCTCATGAGTACGCTCTAAAAATATTTGCCGGATTTCTCTTGCTTCACCTTTTATTAAAACTATAGGTTCTCGTTTACCTGCTTGATATTCTAAAAGTCTGGGTGTTTGTCCGGCATTAATTGGACGAATATCTGTGCGACAAACTGTACAAGCTTCTGCTTCACTTGCTAAGATATCTGCACCAATTATGGCATTCAAAAAGGTACTCTTACCTGCTTTCATTGCTGCAATCACAGCCACCTGATATTTTTGTTCTGCTAAGGCTTTTAGAGCTTTGGTAATATTATCTTCAACGCTCTGTAATCCTTGAGTACTATCTCCTTCCTTGAGCCGTCCAGCACGAAGTTCTTTCAAGTATTTTAAGAGTTTATCACCAGTATCATGAATTCTGTTATAGGTTTCCTGAAATTCTTGTTCAGACATAATTTTAGGCTCTAATTCCATTGGAATTTCCTCATAATTTATATTTGATGGATTTGAGAAATATTCTTGTTCCCAAATGATTTTGCGTTGAACACCAGCAATAAGATTGCGTGCATAATAGTCACTGGGTACACAAATTAACTCTTCATTTATTTTATAGAGAACATTATTTGTAAGTTCTACTGCGTTGACAAATACCTTCAAAGCATCTTCTGTTGGCTCTCTATCAATATCCCACATCAGAGAAATCAGTCTATGCTGTAATCTAACTGCTAAATGCAAACAATCTTTTTCAACTTCATCTAAAGCGTGCTGGCGAGTTAAATCGAGAATCTGTATTTCTGTTTTATCAGCTAGTTCATAGTATTTTTGCTGCAAGTTTGTATAATTATCAGCTAGTTCATTTGCAACAGTCCTATGATGTTTAGCAGCTTGTCTATCACTTTCCCCAATAGCGTGAGTAGTAAAAGCACCAACAACTGCTCCAACAGCTAATCCCAGAGCGCCAAAAATAAAAGGAAGCATAAAAACTATGTAATCCTCTAAAATTTAATTCCTATTGTTCTGTGAGAAGATGAGGCAGTTGAGAACCAGCAAGTAATCTACTATCTGCTGATATTAGTCCTAAAGACTGAGCAATGGCGACTGATTCACGTAACCGTTGCATAGCCCCTTCTATCCCCGGTGCAATTGGGCGATTTGTAATTTGTTGATTAATTACTTCTGCTTGAGCTAAAAACTCTAGATTTTTCTGATGTTCATAAATCAGTTCATTCTCAATTGCTTGTAATCTTTCTAATTCTTGTTGAGTTAAAGATTCATAATAGATTTTCACCACCTGTTTATGGTCATCGAGGATTTTGAAAAACTCGTAAACCATACCCGCAGTTCCAACAACAGCTAAAACTGGTGCTGCTGCGGTTAAAGCGATCGCAATTGGTGGACAAGCTGCTGCTACTGTTGTGGTTACAAATGCTGTCACACCCCCAACTGTGCCGCCTTTTACGGTATCTTTCAATGTTTCTATAGCGGCTTCTTGTGCAGAAATTTCACCCCGAACTACGCGCAGCGCGTTGGTTAGTAACGAAAATGGTGCTGTCGTCGCTACACCAATTACTGCTCCTAAAGGCGCGGCTTTAACACCTGCTTTGACTGCACCTGTTAGGTTGTCAAAATGCCATTTAGCATCTAGTCTTATTTGCTCCTGCGAAGTCATGGGTTTATTGCCACGGGCTAAATTATCTTTGGCGTTTTCCCACTTGATATTTTTGGGATCATTTGAGCCATCTTGGCTGTGGGGTTTGATATGACTAGCGTGTTTATCTGAGAGGTATTTTTGGGTATTAACATCAGTAGATTTGCCATCAATCCCTGCTCTTTGAGATGGAGGGATTTTATCTAACATTTCTTGGGCTTGCACTCTGGTTCTGATCGGATCACCAGGTCGAATCCCACCTTTATATAATCTACGGGCTGCACTTAAAGATAAATCCTGTAATCGGGCATGTTGAACGTTAATGTTGGCAGCAGCGTTAAAAGCAGAATTATGCTTTTGTTCGTTAGACATGGATAAACAAATATATTGTGATGTATTACGTTTCTTTGCTTCATACCAAAGCATGGTATTGGCTTATTTTCTTATGGTTCCCATTTGGGCATCAGATGCGATCGCCTCCGATGAAGTCATGAGCATCGTAATCGGTCACATTTGGGCGCGATCGCAACTTTCACTTTTCGTTCGCTGATTTCAAGCAGGTAGGGTTTATCTTTATTTAAAGAGAGAGATTAAATTTTATAAACCATACAGAAAAGTAGCTATGGCAAGTGGTGAAGTATTTGATACCAAGACAAAATCCCTATCTGTGCCAAGGGTAAACCTACTGACCATGTTTCGGCTGGGTTTATTTCAAATGGGGTTGAGCATGATGTCCATTTTGACTCTGGGCGTACTCAACAGAGTCATGATTCAAGAAATAGCAATTCCGGCGACGCTGGTATCAGTAGTTCTAGCACTGCCCTTATTTGTTGCTCCTTCCCGTGTCTGGTTCGGTCAGATATCGGATGCCAAGCCGTTATGGGGATACCACCGCACAGCTTATGTTTGGGTGGGTGCGGCAATATTTGCGATCGCAGCCTTTTTAGCTATACAAGTAATGTGGCAACTGAATCTTGCTGGAAATAGTACAGGTGCTTGGGTATGGACAACCCAAACAATCGGCTGGACAGCGCTTATGTCTATTGTTTTCGCTATATACGGTCTAGGAATTTCTGCTAGCGGCACTGCCTTTGCTGCTTTGTTGGTAGATATATCTGAAGAAGATAACCGTTCCAAAGTAGTTGGTGTGGTTTGGTCAATGCTGATGGTGGGGATTATTGTTGGGGCGATTATTAGTTCCAAGTTACTACAGCCATTAACACTAGGCGTTTCCATAGCAACCTTGCAGCCAGCAATCAACAGGCTATTTTTTATCGTTCCAGCAATTGTATTTGGTTTGGCGATCGCAGCGACATTGGGCGTAGAAAAAAAGTACTCCCAATACTCAACTCGTTCCACACTGGTGAACCGGGAAGACAGCATTACTCTAGGCAATGCTTGGAAAATATTGACAGCTAGCCCACAAACAGGTATATTTTTCACCTTTTTATTGGTGATGACTATCAGTTTGTTTATGCAAGACCCGATTTTAGAACCTTATGCTGGTCAAGTGTTTAAAATGCCCCTAGCGGAAAGTACCAAATTAAATATTTTTTATGGAACGGGTCTACTGATTGCCTACGGGGTTACTGGCTTTTACATTGTCCCGCGTTTGGGTAAGCGCAGAACTGCACGTCTAGGCTGTATGTTGGTAGCATTCTGTTCAATATTGCTAGGTATATCAGGATTCACAGCCAATGCAGCAGTTCTCAAACTAGGTTTGTTCTTCTTCGGTTTAGCCACAGGTTTCTTAACAACGGCAGCAATTAGCTTGATGTTGGATCTCACAGCAGCGGAAGCCGCAGGTACGTTTATTGGGGCATGGGGATTAGCGCAGTCCCTCTCTAGAGGTGTGGCAGTGGTAATCGGAGGTACAGTTTTGGATATTGGACGCAAGCTGCTACCTAGCCTAGAGTTAGCTTATGGACTGGTATTTGTTCTGGAAGCTGTGGGAATGGTGCTGTCGATTTGGTTTTTGAATCGGGTGAACGTCACAGAATTTCAAACCAGTACAAAGCAAGCGATCGCTTCGGTTTTAGAAAGCGATTTAGATTAAACTAGATAACTTAACCCAACCCGAATCTACCTAATCTTGGCTCAGGAACGTCTTTGCGCGAGAATTAATCAATGAGTGATTTTTGGACAACAATTCTTGATTTTGCCCAAATTACCACTACCAGAGTGGGCAAGCAGCTAATGCAAGATTTTGGGCAAGTACAGGCTGACCAAAAAGCTGATGGTAGTTTGGTGACGCAAGCAGATAAATGGGCAGATCAGGAAATTCGGGATGCGATCGCTTCTAATTTTTCTGGTTACGGCATTTTGAGCGAAGAGAGCGATCAGTCATTTCCCGGTACAGAGTGGTGCTGGGTAATTGACCCTTTAGACGGTACAACCAACTTCACACGCGGCATTCCCATCTGGACAATATCTCTGGGTTTGTTGTATCAAGGTACACCCATTTTTGGTTATGTTTACGCACCAACATTGAATCAAGCTTTTCATGGTTTCTGGGCAGATTCATCTGGTTTAGCAACGCCAACAGGAGCATTTCTCAACTACCACCCGATCCATACCAGTGCTGATAGTCCCAGCAACAATCACTTTTTTAACCTTTGTTCTCGTAGCACCGCAGTGATCAAAAACGGCTTTCCCTGCAAAATTCGGATGTTGGGTGTGGCTAGCTATAACTTTTTGACAGTTGCCACTGGGGCTACTCTGGGTGGTATTGAGGCGACACCAAAAGTTTGGGACTTAGCGGGGGCTTGGGTAATTGTCCAGGCTGCTGGCGGGGTTTGGTTATCGCTCAATTCTGAGCCATTTCCGTTGTTACCGGGAGAAGATTATAGCGATCGCTCTTTTCCTACCCTTGTTGTCAGTCGTCCCGAAGTAGTTCCGGTATTTCAACCTTTTCTCGAAGGCGTAAAAATTTAATTTACTGCTCACATGCCTGGAAACAATGATTTTGTCAACCAGCCTAGTACAGCGGGCGCGTAAATAAACCAACCATTCAAAATGGCGCAAGAGCAAGGAATATAATTTTTTTGAATGAGTGAATGAGTGACTTTTAACTTCCGCCTTGTGGTACTAGTGAACGGCAGTATATCGATATTAAACTTAATAAAATCCTAGTCAAACAAAGAATTGAGTATAAATAAAGCTGGTAATAATTCTGATTGAAGTGCAAGACCAGTGTAGTTATTAATTTAAGTAATGTTGTGGCTTTCATCACACTGGTTAATTTAGTATAAATAATTTTATGTTATCTAATCTAGATTTAATTCGAGAGTTTGTACAAAACTCAATCCAGAAAAAAGACATTTTGTTGTCAAATCCTGTTTTGATAGGGCAAACAGTGTACAAGACTAACCAACTGACAGCAAAAGTCGAAGGTGTGATTGCCACCGTTCAACTATCTAACACACTATCTGAATTCTGGATTTCTCCAAAATCATCCCAATGGGAATTGATAAATCAGGCATTAGCAGAATATAGTTATCTCCTCAAAGGAAAAGTAGATAGTCGGGGTTTCTATCAGTATCAATACTGCGAAGTTCCTAAAGGCTATCGGATGCACTGTACTCAATCTGTGCTTCTATGGCGAGCTTGGTGGAAATATCGCAAGTATACTTTAAGACCAGGCATTCCGTTAGAACTTCTGATTAGGACACGAGAATCATGGTATCCAATTAGAGATTTAATCATTAGCGACGGACTTCTTTATATTAAAACTTTAGGAAGCGAGATAGCACTTGACTCAGATGACCTGGTTACTTGGTTAAGCAAAGTTGATCTACTAAGTTCCGAAAATTAAAGAAATATCTAAATAAGTAGGCGTGAATAATTAAAAGTTTCTAGTAAAAGGACGTGAAGAAAAATGAAAGGACTTTGGCTCGAAAACAAGCAATTGCAATTACGCACGGATATTCCCATTCCTGAACCACCACAGGGAGAAGCCTTAGTACGCGTCTTGCGTGCGGGTATCTGTAATACTGACCTAGAACTACTCAGAGGCTACTATCCTTACAGTGGTATTTTAGGTCATGAATTTGTTGGCGTCGTCGAACAAGGGCCAGAACACTTAGTTAACCAACGTGTAGTTGGAGAAATCAACGCTGTGTGTGGGCATTGTCGGTTTTGTCGCAGCGGACAACCAACTCACTGCGAAAATCGCACAGTTTTGGGTATTGTCAACCGCCACGGAGCCTTTAGTGAATATCTCTGTTTGCCAGTGGAGAATCTGCATCCCGTACCTGATAATCTACCAACAGAAATAGCAACATTCACTGAACCTTTAGCAGCAGCATTGGAAATTCAGCAGCAAGTACCGTTGTGTCCAAATGATCGGGTGCTAGTGGTTGGAGATGGCAAACTAGGGCAGTTGGTAGCCCAGACACTAGCCCTAACTGGCTGTGAACTCTTAGCTGTGGGGCGTCATCGAGACAAACTGGCTAACTTAGAGGCACGGGGGATAAAAACGAGTCTAGCCGACGCTGTTACAGATAAATATTTCGATATCTCAGTAGAATGTACTGGCAACCCAGAAGGATTTGCGATCGCCCGCCGCGCCCTGCGTCCCCGTGGTACATTAGTGCTTAAAAGTACTTACGCTGGCAACCTCAGCCTTGATGCTTCTTCTTTAGTAGTAGATGAAATCACCCTCATCGGCTCCCGTTGTGGCCCCTTTGCTCCAGCCCTCCAGTTACTAGCTACAGGACAAGTTGACGTGCAACCCCTGATTCATGCCACCTACCCCCTGATTGAAGGGCTTGCGGCTTTTGAACACGCTCAGAGTCGGGGTGTTTTAAAAGTCTTGCTGGAAATTGGTCAATAGTTAGGAGTTATTCAATTTTGGATTTTAGATTTTAGATTTTAGATTTTTTCTTCAATCCCTTCGACTTGGTGCAGTCACTCCTGGGGGAAACCCCATTCTCTACGAGACGCTGCGCGTTGGCGTAGCCTCTCCCTTTAGGAGAAGACCGCGTGCTTCACCAAAATCCAAGTTGCGCTGGAAGCGCACCAAAGGTGCGACTAAAATCTAAAATTGACAGGGTTAGGAATTCTTTCCCTGCTTCCCCTGCTTCCCCATCTCCCTCATTTCCTTAATACAGATAAGGATTCGTCTTCGGTTGATAGTCAGAACAATCAATTGCTTCTTCTGTATTGGCAATAGATGGGCGTATAGTACATTTAAGACGGTAATTGTCGGTAAAAAACTGGCAACCAGTACAGGGGATTTGATGCATTTGCTTGGCTGTAGTCATACTATCTCGCGCCGCCGCCCAAAGACTCAAGACAACGAGAATAATTACAGTCCAAGCAACGATAAAGCAAATCGGGATTAAAAAAGGTTGAATCCCATGAATGAGAAAAGATGTCAGTTGAAACACAGTATGTCCTGATACAAATTAATAGTTAGAAGTATATTAACTCCTAACCTGAGGCGGAGCGTCTCCGGCTTTGCTCCTAATTCCTAACTTCTCATTCTCACTATATAAGTATAAGTTAAATGCCAGCATGACCCAGCGCTAAACCAGTGACGAGCATTCCTAGAACAAGGAACGGTTGGGCGCTGGCTTGGTACTTAACATCATTTTTCACAGGATCGCGGAGGAAATACATATCCTGCAAGGTAATTTGCGGGATGATTAACAGTATTAGTATTGCTGCATACAAATTCTCATGGATGCTGACAAGATAAGCTGCTATCAATGCTTGAAAGACATCAATTGTCACTACACAAATCCAAGCCGCAGTAGTGATGCCAAATATTACAGGTAGTGAATTTAATCCTAGCTGGCGATCGCCTTCCACACTCTTGAAGTCATTGACAATGGCAATGCCCAATCCAGCCAAGCTGTAGAACATTGTCAAAATCACAATTGTGGAATTGAGATCACCAAATAAAGCGTGTCCTGTAGACCAAGGTAGGGTGATATAGCTTGCACCCAAGGCGTAGCTGCCTAGCCAGCCGTTTTGCTTGAGTTTCAGGGGAGGTGCAGAATAAATGTAGGCGATGAAAGAACCGATGATTGCAATCACTGTAATTGTCAGGAATTCATGACCAGCCCACACATCCAACACAAATGCCAGAGCAATACCAGCAATCAGTAATACCCAAATCTGAATAATTACCTGGGGTAGGGGAATTGCCCCAGAGGGGATGGGGCGATAGGGTTCATTGATGGCATCGATTTCGCGATCGTAGTAATCATTGAGGATTTGGGTGTAACCTGTCATCAATGGCCCAGCCAGTAACATACAGGCTGCTACCTTCAACACATTTTCCAGTGTCCAAGTATAGTTACCAGAAGAAGCCGCACCACAGACTACACCCCAAATTAGGGGAATCCAGGTGATGGGCTTCATTAGCTGCAAACGAATTTTCCAAATTGAAGTTTCCCCAGACGCTGCACCTTTCATCCCCAGCAGCTGCCTAGTTTTGGCACTGCGATCGGTAGATGCGATCGCTTGCTCATTGGCATTGTTTGCCACTGAGTCTAGTGCCTCAGATGGGTTGGGGTCTGGAATAATCGGAGTTGATTCTGACATAAGATTTATTAATGAGTTAGAAGTTAGAAGTTAGGAGTTATGAATTATTTAGTTAGGAGTTAAAAGTTATAAATTATTATTTTTAGTCCTAACTCCTCACTCCTGTACAGACACGATTAATCACGTCTCTCCTAACTAACTTAAAACGAAATTATCAAATAATTATTCTGAAACTTTGCTCCAGCAACGGGTCTGCCACTTAAAGCAGGAGGGAGAGAAATATTCCGTCGCTGGTCTCCTGCTTCTATTGTGACTTCTGGCCCATATTGGGTGAGCTTGACCTGCTTTTTGTCAAATCCTGGCAAGAATAAGCGTACTTGACGATTGTGGATGTCTATTTCAATTGGTTTGGGAGCCTGTAAGGCTTGTGCTTCAAAGTTGGGCAGCGCGTCTATCAGGGGTTGCCAGTCACCTGTTGGCGAGTCAGGAACGACGCTTACAGGTAGGGGTATAAATTCCTCTGACAGGTTGACATTGGTCTCAGTAGACACAAGCAGAACACCACCGACAGTTAAACCGATTTGTTGAGCACTACCCCACAAATAACGAGCATTTGCTACCTCAATCGGATCTCCCGTAGTCACTAAGAAAGCAGCCAGACGCTTGGGGTCAGTAAGAGCGGCTCTCCCCTTTTCTAAGAAATTATTGACTTGGTTAGTGGGCCCTGCAAAGTTATCTGCTGTCCAGTTGACATTGAAAAAACTGCCAATCAGTGGTTGAATCAAGGGCGATTCAGTAATCGTCTTCCCCAAATCGGAGTTGACAAACAATTGCCGAAATCGCCGGACATACCAACTGAGAGATTCTGGCAAACCCAACATTCGCAACGTTAAAGAGTCACCTGTGCCATCGTAGATGATCGCATCATATTTGCCACTAGCATCATATTCGCGGATAGCATTCAGGGCCAGGGCGGTGTCCATCCCCGGTAGTACTACCAGTTCTTGACCAAAAACGTCTTTGAAGATGGGCGTGCGGAGATATTGCGCCTCAAGTTTTTTCACTTCGTCCCAGTTGCGTTCTAGTAGTACAGATGCTTGAAACTGGACTGCTTGCAAATTGGGAGCGATTTCTTGGGGATCGGCAGCAATGGGAATACCCAACAAGATTGGCAATGCTGGTTCCAGATGTCCTGCTAGAAGTACGCGCTTGCCTTGACTTGCCAATAATTTGGCGGCGGCGATCGCAATTTTGGTACGAGCGGTGTTGCCTTTGCCCAAAAATGTCAATATTAGAGCCATTACTTGATTCCTATTTTCACCGCCGAGCTTTTCAACTCCAACTTAGCACTCAACAAAGACTCTCGGCGTCATGCTTCCAACTTTAGAGTCAAAGAAAAATCCTGAGCTGAGTTCTTATTACTACACAGGTTTGATTTCATCTTCAAAAAACCAAGTGGAAGAATTGTCGTCAAACAACACCACTACACCGATTCCACCATCGGTGACTTTGTAGCCTTGGATGATACCCACTTGTCCTAGTTTTTTTACAATTGGGGGAGAAACGCGATCGCGCAAACGAAAGACTTTAACCTTTTGTCCGATTTCCATGCCTGATTTCAGATAAACCAAGTCTCAGTGTAGCGGAATCTGTGACTCAACAGTCACTGATTCCGGGAGAGTTCAGGAGTGCTGAGTGCTTCGGCTTATAGTACCGAGTAATCCCATAGCTTAATCTAGGGGATTGAAGTCAGGACACAAAGGCATGGGGCAAGCCTGTCAGGAAACTATTATACTGATAAGTATGAAACAGGAAAAAACCACTGCGGCGATGGGGCGACCCCGTGAGTTCGATACCGATGACGCGCTCAATCGTGCAATGCATGTCTTCTGGCGCAAGGGCTACCTGGGGACATCCCTTTCGGATCTGACTGAGGCTATGGGCATCAATCGTCCTAGCCTCTACGCCGTCTTTGGCAACAAGGAATCTCTATTTCGCAAAGTGCTTGATCGCTATGCCGAGGGGCCGTCAGTCTATCTTCGTGAGGCGATCAAAGAGCCGACCGCACGCCAGGTCGCTGAAGGGATGATGTATGGGGTTGTTGACCTGGGAACCGATCCGCGCAATCCACCGGGATGTCTCTGGGTTCATGGTATACTTTCATGCAAAGATCCGGCCGATCCGATCCAGCAGGAATTGTCTGCACGCCGAGCGTCAAGCGAAACCTCCCTGCGTAAGCGTTTCGAGCGGGCGATTTCGGAGGGGGACTTACCGACTGATTCCGACCCCGCCGCTCTCGCCCGCTTTGTCATGACGGTCA
This sequence comes from Nostoc sp., assembly GCF_036919615.1. Taxonomy (GTDB): domain Bacteria; phylum Cyanobacteriota; class Cyanobacteriia; order Cyanobacteriales; family Nostocaceae; genus Nostoc. The sequence continues at coordinate 62,774 of NZ_JBALCN010000063.1, forward strand.
ATTGTGGAATGTCAGTCCTGGCGGCGACCGGAGCCACGCGGACGGAACTACTACAAGTTGTGGAGACAGCGTTGCAAGCGTGGCCGGAGTAGAACGACACCTATTTAGTGTCGCATGGACATCTGAAGTTTCGACTTCAGATTTCGCTCCTCAAATCTTAACCATTTTCTGAATGAAGCGTGGAGTTGAAAAGTAAAAAGATAAAAGTAAAAAGTAAAAAGATCCCAACAAAGTGGGAAGTGTATGAACGCATTTTGCGGGTTCCCTACTACGTTGTCTATTGATCCCTATGAAAATCATTTGCGTGCCTTTCAACTTATAGGTACTCGCTACAAGGCAATATCTTTACCAGAGAACCGCTTATGGTTGGAAGAGTTAGATACTAGGATTGGGTTTTTGGCAAGGCACTTATCAGCAGATAACAGGTTTGTGGTTGCGTTGGTATAACGCAGCAGGTTGGGTGTCGGCGCTAAAAGAACAAGCCAAGAGCGCCAACGGGCTGAACAAAAACATTAACGGGCAGAGAGATTGGCAGAGTATTTGCGATCGCAAGGAATTGATCCAGATGACTGGAGTTAAGCTAAAACTCGCATCCTTAACAAGGAAAGCAGCCTTGCAAATAGAAGTTATATTTGTAGTAAAAATACACTTGACAATAGCCGATTCATTGTATAATTACCAAGATAATTTGGACGCAATTTTCTAGTGATGATAGATTCTAAAAACACTAAAGGGATTTTCAACAAATAAATCAAATTATCCAATCTTGTGGGGTGGGAATCCTGCCCACCCACAGCCAAAGGCGGGTGAGACGCCCACCTTACAAGATATAGTTGAATATTTTTTATTTGAAAGTCTCTAAAAAAAGGACTTTCATAAATATAATAGGCTTCAGTGAGAGCAATTAGGTGAGTGGGTAGTGAATAGTCAGCGAGGAAGCAGAAATTGTTGCCGACAATGCGGGGAGTTGTACGTAAGGTAAGGAGATGGAGGCACATCTTGCCCATAGATGAACAGTCGTGGGTGAAGTTCGACTTACTAAGAATTCTGGTACGCCGGGATTTAGAGGCGCGTTATAAGGGTTCTGTTTTGGGAAACTTGTGGCCTTTGCTAAATCAGCTATCACAGTTACTGATTTATACTTATGTGTTTTCCACTGTTTTGAAGGTGAAACTGACTACTCTCAAGGGTTTACCAGCAAATAATTTCACCTTTGGTTTGTGGCTATTTGCAGGGTTACTTCCTTGGATTGCTTTTACTGGTGGTCTAATGCAGTCCACTAGTTCAGTACTAGGACAACCGAATTTAGTCAAGAAGGTGGTGTTTCCTTTAGCTTTGTTACCTCTAGTGCCAGTTTTGTCAACATTCATTGAGAGTTCCTTTGGTTTAATGGCATTGATTTTTTTCGTGGCGGTAAATGCTCATACTTTACATGCTACCTTGGCGCTATTACCCTTAGTCTGGCTAACCCAGTTATTGCTAACGGCAGGGTTGGGCTATTTAGCAGCAGGAATAACGGTATTTTTGCGAGATATCCCGCAGACTTTAGGAGTGATTTTAAATATTTGGTTTTATGCGACACCGCTTGTCTATCCAGTATCAGCAATTCCAGAGCAATGGCGGAGTTTGGTATTCTGGTTAAATCCAATAGCAGCGATCGCTGAAGTTTATCGCGACATAGTTTTAGTTGGGGAGGTTAAACATTGGGGTGAATGGGGAGTTGCTTGTGTAGTAGCAACAATTATATTTTGTTGTGGTTTTACAGTGTATAAGCGTTTGTGTCCAGCTTTTGCCGATGTGTTGTAGCCAAGTTTGATTATTAAACTGCTCTTAAAACAAGCAAATACTAATGTGAACTGTATAGTAGATAGCGATATGATTCGGCAAAAAGCTAAAATTTTAATTACTTAGTTAATTATTAATTGATAAAATTGTACGTGTGAAATTTGTTAGTAGTTTAAGTATGCAGTGTTATGGGTGAGGAGATTGCAATTTCGCTGAAGAATATCTCAAAGTGCTACAAGCGGTATGCTCGTCCAGTAGATAGACTCAAAGAAATTTTACTACCTGGTAAGAGCCACGCTCAAGAGTTTTGGGCATTAGATAATATTAACTTGGAGATTCCTAGAGGAGAAACACTAGGAATTATTGGTCAAAATGGTTCTGGTAAAAGTACATTACTACAAATCATTGCTGGAACCTTGACACCAACGACAGGCGAAGTGTGGGTTAACGGTAGAGTTTCAGCTTTACTTGAACTAGGTAGCGGATTTAATCCTGAATTTACTGGAAGGCAAAATGTATTTTTTAATGGGCAAATTTTAGGGTTAAGTCGAGATGAGATACAAGCTAAATTTGATGATATTGCTGCTTTCGCAGAGATTGGAGATTTTATAGAGCATCCCGTTAAAACTTATTCCAGTGGCATGGTATTAAGACTAGCATTTGCAGTCGTTGCTAATACGGAACCGAGTATCTTAATTGTAGATGAAGCTCTAGCTGTTGGGGATGCAAAATTCCAAGCTCGCTGTATGAAGAGGATTCGTCAAATAAAAGAACAAGGAGTAACGATCTTATTCGTTTCTCATGATTCTGGAAGTGTCAAGATGTTGTGTAAGAGTGCAGTACTATTGAATTATGGAAAAATTCTCGAAATAGGTAATCCCAAAGAAGTTGTAAATCATTACATCGCTTTACTAAGCTCAACGCCAAACGAAGCAGAGCTTGAAGAAAAAAATCTAGAAGAAACAGAAATTTTAAATAATGATAATGATTTCATCAAAAATAAAGAAAATAATTCTATGCATAGACATGGAAATAAATTGGCTATTATTAAAAACGTTCAAATTAATGATTTAGAAGGAGGTAAAAATATTATCAAGCTAGAAACAGGGAAAACTTACCAGATTAGCGTCTTCCTAGAAGCCCAAGCTGAACTATCAGATTTAATTGTAGGCATTTCAATTAGAAATTTGATGGGATTAGTAATTTATGGAACTAATAGTCAGTTACTTAATATTAAACTACCAAACTTAGAAGACAGGCAAGAATTAACAGTTATATTTCAGCTTCCATGTTACCTGAATAGGGGAGTGTACACAGTAACCATAGGAATACATTCTGAAGAAGGCTTAAGTTATGATTGGATTGATGAATTGCTCGTTTTTGAAGTAAATAATAGTATTTTTTGTGATGGCTTTGTAGACTTACAATCTAATATCAAATTAAATAACCAAGAATATAATGTTATAGTGCCGAGACTTGAAAAAATATAATCAATAATAAAATGAGCAATCTGAAAATCATTTTTCAATTGAGCTTACTACTGGGTACAGTTATACCAATCATCTTCTTAACTTTATTTATCCATATTGAACATCTCACATTGGGTATGGAAGTTGTTAAAAGTGCTTGATTATTTATATTATTATAGCAACTGTTCATTTTAATTTATTTTCAATGGGTAACAAATCATGGAAGAAAATAATTCTGAGATTAATGTTGATGAGTTAATGCATACAATCCGTGAAGAGGTAGTCAAACGTCAAGTTTACTCTCAACAAATAAATTCAGAGTCTAATCTAGATACATCAAAGCTTAAGTTAAGTATTAGTTATATTGAAACTTTTCTGAAAAATGCAGAATCTCGTTCAAGTCTACGTATAAAGTGGCCAGAGAAGCTTAATCACTTTCCTTTTAATTTAAGTGCTAAGTTACAAAAACTTATTCTAAAAGCCTTCAATTTTATCTTTAAAGATCAACGAGAAGTCAATTTCAATATAATTAATTCTCTAAGAGAATCTGTAGTACTTAATCACCAGCTAATAGGGCAAATCGCAACTTTAAAAGCCCAAGCAGATAATCGCATTCAAAGTTTGGATGAGCGCATAGTTACTATAGATAACAGTATCCAAGGAATAGATAATAGCTTAAATGCTATTGATAGTTTAATTAGTAGCTGGCTAACTGGTATTCAAAAAAATTTAGATACCTTAAATATGCAAGTACAAGGAATAGATGAAAATTTAAGTATTGGGGATGCTCGGATAGCAAAACTAAATGAGCATTTAATTACAACAGAGAGTCATCTAGTTACAGTGGATACTCGTATCCAAGAAATAAATGAGCGTTGCATCAGAAATGATAGTTACCTCAAAAATGACTTAATGCAGCAAAAGCGTTTAATAACACTATTTTTGGAAGAGGCAAAAAAATGTTTACCAGAACCTTTTAGTCAAGAGCAATTACAAGCTTTTGTTAATGAAGATACGCACTTTTTAGATGCATTTTATGCTGCATTGGAAGACCAGTTTCGAGGGAGTCGGGAAGAAATTTTAGAGAGGTTAAAAGTTTATTTGCCATTGATTGAGGAAGCAAAAGTAGGCACAGATGAATCCCCAATTTTAGATGTGGGCTGTGGACGTGGTGAATGGCTGGAGTTGCTAGAAGAGTCTGGATATACATCCAGGGGTCTAGATATCAACAAAGTAATGGTAGAACAATCTCGCTCCAGGGGATTTGAGGTAATAGAAGCAGATGTAATGGTTTATCTGCAATCTTTACCAGATAGGAGCTTAGGAATGGTAACTGGTTTTCATATTATTGAGCATCTAACTTTTCCAACATTAATGAAATTTTTCACTGAAGTAGTCAGGATACTTAAGCCTGGAGGATTAGCTATTTTTGAAACACCTAATCCTGAAAATATATTAGCTAGTAGTTGTAATTTTTATTTCGATCCAACGCATCAAAATCCTTTGCCAAGCTCCATGATTAAATTTATTCTTGAGATGCAAGGTTTAGAGCAGGTCAAAGTCATTAACCTTCACCCTTATCCAGAAGCTTATAAAGTCATAGGTTCTGAGATAGCTGAACGATTCAATGATCACTTTTATGGGCCACAAGATTATGCAGTTATCGGATACAAATTATAGACTCAAAAATTGAATATATTAGTGTAATGCTCATCTAAGGAAACTAGAAGCATCTCTAAGAATTGCTATAGATTTAATCAATATCATGTCAAGACTATATATTGAAGCTTAGTTTTGTTATCAGGAAGTGAACAATGGTAAATATTGCTCTTTTAACTCCCTGCCTTCTAGAGGGTGATGCGGTTAGCAATGATATAATGGGAATGTATAATTGTTTGAAAAAATCCGGTTATAATGCACAGTTATTCGCGAACTCCTGGGAGTCTTTAAAGATAGATTATATTCAGCATGTAAATCAAGTTAACTCTTTCATTATAAAAAAAAAAGATATATTAATTTATCATTATTCCGTTGGCTGGGATATTGCTCTTGAGATTATTAATGATATTGATTGCATTAAAATTATTAAATACCATAATGTAACTCCGCCTGAGTTTTTCCAGGGTATTAATGCAGATTATGCTACCGTATGTCAAGCAGGAAGAAAACAACTAAAGCTGATTGCTGATGTACCTGGTGCTTTATATTTGTCTGATTCTGAATATAATGCAGATGAATTACATTCAATGGGAGTTTCTCAAAAAAATAGTTTGGTGATTCCACCATTCCATCATATTGATGATTTCCAATATGTTGATGCTGACACTAGTGTTTTAGATAAATATATAGATGAAAAAGTAAACATTTTAATGGTAGGTCGTCTTGCTCCTAATAAAGGCCACTCTGCTCTAATTGATGCTTTTGATGTTTACCACAAAGATTATAATAGAAATAGTCGCCTGATCATTGTTGGGAAACATGATGAGCGTCTAAATATTTACACTACATCTCTTTATGAAAAAGTTAAGTCTTTAGGTTTGCAAGAATCGGTAGTATTTACAGGAGGAGTTTCTACTGCAAGTCTGAAAGCTTACTATCTTGTTGCTAATGCCTTTATGATAACTAGTGAACATGAAGGGTTTTGTGTGCCACTAGTTGAATCTATGGCCATGAAAGTGCCAATTGTAGCTTATGGTTCAACTGCTATTCCTTATACAGTTGGAAAAGCAGGTTTGGTTTGGGAGCAGGCAGATCCTTATTTTATGGCTGGGTCAATAGACTGTATAGCTACTAAAGAGTCCATTAGTGCCATTCTAGGTGAGATGGGATGGCAGCGTTACCAAAAAACTTTTACGAATGAACAAATTGAATCTAAATTTATGAAGGTGATCAAGAGCATAGAGTGAAACAGATTGCTATCGTTGTTCAAAGAAGTCATCAAAGTATAGTAGGAGGCTCAGAAGCTTTAGCATGGCAGTATGCTAATTTGCTCAGTGATGAATTTAAAATCGATATAATTACTACAACTGCATTAAATTATACTACATGGGCTAATGAATTACCTCCTGGTTGTGAAACAAAGCAAGGAATAAATATTTATCGCTTTCCAGTTACTATAGGTCGAACTGAGTACTGGTATCACCTACATCAAAGACTTTTAAGAGAATTTCATAAACCCAAGTATAACCAAATAGAAAATAGCCAAATAATTCCTTGGAGTATTGCGCTTCAAGAAGAATTTATCCGTCGTCAAGGTCCTTACTCACAAACTTTGCTATCTTTTCTAAAACAGCGATGGAGTGACTATCAATCTATTATTTTTACAACTTATTTATATCCAACCACTTACTTTGGAATCCCTCAAGTCCCTTCTTCTAAAGTTTTGCTAATACCGACTCTTCATGATGAACCGACTGCGTATTTGACTGCATATAAGTATATGGCTCGTAAGGCTCGCTTCTTAGTATGGTTAACTAATGCGGAAAAACTTTTGGGAGAGAAGTTATGGGGAGAACTGCCTAGTGAGATTATCTCTATGGCTGTGGAGACAACTCCTTATACTCCTTTTACAGCTAAATACCCGTATATTCTCTATTCTGGTCGTATTGATTCAAGTAAGGGATGTAATGATTTAATTAATTTCTTTACTCAGTTTAAGAAAGATATCTCCTCTAATTTAAAACTAATTTTAACTGGAAAAAGTGAAATAAAAATCCCAAATCATCCAGACATTAATTTTAGAGGTTTTGTTTCGTCAGAAGAAAAATTTAAACTCATGGCTGGAGCATCTATTTTTGTGATGCCATCGCCCTATGAAAGTTTTAGTATAGTAACTTTGGAAGCAATGGCTCAACGCACACCAGTATTAGTTAATGGCTCCTGCCAGGTCTTAGTAGAACACGTTGAGCGTAGCGGTGGTGGCAAGATTTTTTGTAACTATGATGAATTTTCCACAGTTATACAAGAAATGATGGCAAATCAGAAGCAACTACTAGCAATGGGAAATCTAGCCAGAAATTATGTGGTCTCTAATTATGCTTTGACTAGCATTAAAAATAAGTTGATTGAAATAATTAATCACTGTTGTGATCAATAATATTTCTGCAATCAATCTGATATTCATGCATAGAGAGAATTTATTGATATGATAAATATTTTTCTTGGTATTGTTAGAATTTTAACAAAAATATATAAAAAAATAAATCATATGGAAAACTGTAAATATATTAATAATTTAGAAGATTTGGATGCAGAAATTGCAAAAGCAGATGATAGAGCTAAGATTTCTGATGACCAACTACGGCAAGCATTATCTGAATTTTGTTATATTGTAGATTACCCTTTGCCAAAAGACCCTTATTCTCAAGAATATTATGAGGCTCAAATGCAACTATATTTGAATATATCAGGAAGGAAAAAATATATAATTACTAACGAACATTCTCCCTTTAATTTTGAAGCAGTAAAAAATAGCCCGTTTCCTTATTTTACGAAAAGTCCAAATACTGTGGGAGAGCAATTAATTGCTCAAGGGTTTTTAATCAAAACTATGAATTTAGCTGCTGATTCTAAAATTGTTGAATTTGGTCCAGGATGGGGTAATACAACTTTACACTTAGCTCAAATGGGCTACAAAGTAACTGCTGTAGATTGTGAAGAATCCTTTCTTAATCTCATTAGATATAGAACACGAAATTTAGCCGCTCAAGTAGAAACACTCAACAAAGATATGTTAGAGTTTACTAGCAATGTTAAATATGATGCAGCCGTGTTTTTTGAGTGCTTTCACCATTGTGCTAATCATTTACAGCTATTAAAAAATTTACATAATGTCATTACAGATGAAGGATTAATAGCTTTTGCAGCAGAGCCAATTGCAGATTTTCCTTATCCTTGGGGATTAAGATTAGATGGTATGTCAGTTTGGTCTATTCGCAAGTTTGGCTGGCTTGAACTTGGTTTTGAACCATCTTACTTTATGCGAACATTATTAATGCTTGGATGGACTCCTAAAAGATACCGTTCGGATATTAGTCCCCTAACTGATGTAATAGTTGCTAAAAAAAGTCATATGTACTATGAACCATCGGAAATTACACTTCCGCCAGATGAATGTAGAACTTGGGCTGATAAAGAGACAGATCCCAACTTAAAATTGCGATTTACACACGCAAAATCTGTGATGACTTGCGCCCAAAACATTGATGCTCAATTTGTAGAGTTTTGCATTAGTAATTATGCACCATTCGATATAGATGCAAGTATCAATATTGGTAGCTTAACACAATCTATTAACGCAAAAAAATCTTCTATTAAACAGCTATACAAGATTCCAATCCAAGAGTGGAATGGAAAAATTACTATCTCAAGTAAAATCTGGAAACCTGCTAAAGTTTTTCGGAATGGTGATAATAGAGAGTTAGGTTTAGGAATACACTATTTTTGTTTTATAAATTAAAATTTTTTGAAATTATATAAATTCTCAACTGTTTATTAACAGGAGAGTCTCTGTTATTACTACTCTCTAATCCCCTGAATGAAATAGTTATTTTTAAAATTTGTGTTCACAACATAAGTAAACTTGCTATTTATACTGTATTAAAAATACAAAACAGATTATTATTATAGATCCTCAAGAAAACTGAAAACATCTAGATTTACCTGCTAGCCCTGAATCTTTTGTTCAGCCTTCTTAAATTCAGTTCTTTTTATCAGTAAGGTTATCAATGTGACTAAAAAAGCCCTCATAACCGGCTTAACTGGGCAAGACGGTTCTTATCTTGCCGAACTACTATTAACCAAAGGCTATCAAGTTTTCGGCTTAGTCCGCCGCTCAAGTTCCAGTAATCTTGAGCGCATCAATCACCTTTCTGGCGATATCCACATCCTTTCTGGTGATCTTTTAGATCAATCCTCTTTAATGGATGTGATTGCCGAAGCTCAACCTGACGAAATTTATAATCTCGCCTCGCAAAGCTACGTTCCTCTGTCTTGGACACAACCTGCTCTCACTGCTGAATATACAGCTCTAGGTGTCTCTCGCCTCTTAGAATCCATTCGTCGTTGTAAACCAGATGCCAGATTTTATCAAGCTTCAAGTAGTGAAGTCTTTGGTCAACCTGATGACTCACCCCAGACCGAACGTACTGCTTTTCGTCCGCGTAATCCTTATGGTGTTGCCAAAGCTTACGCTCATTGGATGACTGTTAATTATCGGCAAAAATACAACCTTTATAACTGCTGTGGTATTACTTATACTCACGAATCGCCTCGACGTGGGACAGAATTTGTATTCCGCAAAATCACGCACGCATCTGCCCAAATTAAATTAGGTTTGGCAAATGAACTAAAATTAGGCAACCTAGATGCCCGTCGTGATTGGTGCTATGCCAAAGATGCTGTTTACGCTATGTGGCTGATGTTGCAGCAAGAACAACCTAATGACTATATCATCGCCAGTGGTGAAACTCACTCTGTCAGAGAACTCGTTGAGTGTGCTTTTAACTGCGTTGGTCTAAACTGGAAAGATTATGTCTCGGTTGACCCTGCTTTTTATCGCGCTGATGAACCAGTGCAGTTAGTTGGTTGTATTGATAGAATTAAAATTGGGATAGGTTGGCAACCTGAATACTCTTTTAATCAATTGGTCGAGTTAATGGTTGATTATGACCTTAAGAAATTAAGCAGTTAGCTGGTTTAGCTTCTTAATCGGAAATAACCATTAACTTAACTAGGAAAAAATAAAATAGCTTACCTAATAATATAACTATTGAGTCTTTTGTTGAGGGATTTTATTAGGAAATTTTGGGAACGATAAAATTAAGGAAGAATTTGCAATAAAAATAGTTTCAAGTAGGTTTTAGGATGAGGATATTTATAGATTGTACTCACACTGCAAAACATACATATAAAAATACTGGAATCCATCGAGTAGTTCGAGAACTAACTTCTGAATTATTGAAAATAAGCTCAAACCGCACAGATATAGAAATAGTAGCGGTTATGTTTGATGGTAGTTTCATGCAGAGGGTAACTAATCTTAATCAACAGCAGAATGACTATTTTATCAAGGTTAACAAATATCTTGAGTTAACCAAAATAAATATAAAAGTTCAAGCTCTACTTTTTAAACTGAGAAATAAATTTATAAATTTATTATATTTATCAAAGTTGATTTACTGGTTTGATTCAAATTCAGAAAATAAAAAGGATTTTTTACTTGAATTTGAAGGTTCTATAGTCCAGCCAGGAGATATTTATGTTATAGCTGATGCTAACTGGGATTTACCTAAAACTTACTACCGATTTTTACAACTTTTAAAAAGGCATAAAGTTACTATTGTAGTTATATGCTATGACCTGATTCCCATAAAGTTTCCGGAGTTTTCTTCCAAGAGATTTACTAAAGCTTTTACAAAATTCTACAGCGATTATTCTACTTTATTCGACAAGGTATTATGTATCTCTAAGAAGAGTGCTGAAGATTATAATAATGCGATAAATCAAGGAATATTAGCTAGTAATAATTCACAAATTGTTCAAAGCTTTCGTTTAGGATGTAACTATTTTAGACATGATTTTTTATTAAGTGAAGAAAATAATAACTTTGGTACAGAGTTGCAGAAATTACTTAATAAAAAATATATTTTAGTAGTTGGAAGCTTAGTGCCTCATAAAAATATTAAAACTATCATTGCAGCCTTTGATTTATTGATAAATTCTAATTATGATGTATTTTTAATCTTTGCAGGTAATAAAAGTTGGCACTCAGAAACTGATAACTTGATAGAATCTAATAAAATGTATGGCAAGCTCATACAAATACTAGGTTCAGTTACCGATGCTCAACTAGATTTTCTCTATAAAAACTGTTACTGTTTAGTTCAAGCCTCTTTTTATGAAGGATTTGGATTACCTGTCGTAGAAGCACTACAATCCTGTAAACCTGTAATCGCCAGCAATGGTGGCTCTTTGCCTGAAGTAGGGGGTGATTTTTGTATATATTTTGATCCTACTCAACCAACAGAACTCTACCAAGCTTTAAAAAAGCTACTTGATTCAGATACTTACTACAATCATTTTGTAGAGCGTATAAGGAATGAGTATCGACCATTCTCATGGCAAGAATCTGCTGAACAGTTTCTATCTTGTTTGTATACTTATAATTAAGTTTAAATAAAAGCTTAAATATTTGCTGGTCAATCTATCTTTTTTGTCTAAAAAACCTACAGGTATAACAACCTACGCTTTAAATATCCTTGCGAATTTCCAATCTTTCCAACTGACATTATTAACTTCGCAAATTATTTCCAAGTATGAATGTTATATAATTTCTCAAAAATTAACACCAGACCAAGGTATTAAAGGGCATTTTGAGCGCCTTGTTTGGACGCAATTTCAACTACCGCAAATCTATAAAAATCTCAAATCTAGCCTTTTATTTTCCCCTCTACCGGAAGCACCCATTTATACTAACTGTCGTTTTGTTGTGATGTCTCACGACTTAATACCGTTACGTTTTCCTAAACGCTTCTCACCGTTGACTCCGTACCATCGTTACTACGTTCCTCAAGTACTTAAGCAAGCGCAACACATCATCTGTAACTCCCAAGCTACAGCTAAGGATATTATTGACTTTTACCAAATTCCTGCCAGCAAAATTACTCCGATTCCTTTAGCGCACGATCGCACTCACTTTTGCCTTCTCAATCTACCTAGCCGCAACTACTTTCTCTACATTGGTCGCCAAGACCCATACAAAAACATACAGCGACTCATCAGTGCTTTTGCTGCGTTACCTAACTGCAAAGACTATGAACTATGGTTAGTAGGACCAATTGATTCGCGTTACACCCCTACTCTAAAAGTGCAAGTTGCAGAATTGGGTGTAACTAATCAAGTGAAGTTTCTCGACTATATTCCTTACAGCGAATTACCAAAAATCATCAATCAAGCGATCGCTCTGGTTTTCCCCAGTCTCTGGGAAGGTTTTGGTTTACCTGTCCTGGAAGCAATGGCTTGCGGTACTCCTGTCATTACCTCCAATCTCTCCTCCCTTCCAGAAGTGGCTGGTGATGCGGCGATTTTGATCAATCCCTACAGCACCGGAGAAATTACAGAGGCGATGCAGGCGATCGCAACTGATTTGGAGTTGCGATCGCGCCTTTCTAGCCAAGGTATTACTCACTCTCAACAATTCAGTTGGGAAAAAACAGCAAAGGCAACCAGCGAAGTTTTATCCCGCTACCTATAAAAGATAACCTAACACCAGAATTGGATTCAAGGATTTGGGATTTTGTCCAGATTTAAGATTATCTTGACTAATGACTAATAACTAATCCTTAATCCCGATGAAAGCACTAATTCTCTCTGGTGGGAAAGGTACACGCCTACGTCCCCTCACCTACAGCGGAGCAAAACAACTTGTACCAGTTGCTAATAAACCTGTTTTATGGTATGGCATTGAAGAAATGGTCGCTGCTGGTATTACTGATATTGGCATCATCATCAGCCCGGAAACTGGGGCAGAAGTCCAAGCGAAAACTGGAAGTGGAGAATACTTTCGAGCGAACATCACCTATATCATCCAAGACCAGCCACTTGGACTTGCTCATGCCGTCCAAGTCGCCCGTCCGTTTTTGGGAGATTCTCCCTTTGTCATGTACTTGGGCGATAACCTGATTCAACTAGGTGAGTTACGTTACTTTCTGCAACAATTTAGCCAACAACAGCCAGATGCTTTGATTCTCTTACGTTCAGTTGCCAATCCTAGTGCCTTTGGTGTGGCTCAGATCGATGAAACAGGAAGGGTATTACAGTTAATTGAAAAACCCAAAGTTCCTCCTTCAAATCTGGCATTGGTAGGGGTTTATTTCTTTTCTCACCTCATCTATGATGCGATCGCAAATATCCAACCTTCCACCAGAGGCGAACTAGAAATCACTGATGCTATTCAATACCTCATTAATCAGAAAAAGCAGGTTATAGCCCACAATCTCCAAGGCTGGTGGTTAGATACTGGTAAAAAAGATGACTTATTAGAAGCTAACCGATTGATTCTCGACACATATCTGACAGCATCAGTTGTCGGGGAAGTTGATCCCCAAAGTCAGATTATTGGGCGAGTCCAAATTGGTGCAAAATCTCAAGTAATTAACTGCACAATTCGGGGGCCAGTAATCATTGGCAACAATTGTCATTTAGAAAACTGCTTTATTGGCCCTTATAGTAGCATTGCTAACAATGCCACACTCATTGATGCTGATTTAGAACACAGTGTGATTTTAGAAGGTGCTAAAATTGCCGGAATCCATCAGCGGATTATTGATAGTGTCATTGGACAAAGGGCACAATTGACTCTTGCACCCCGTCGCCCCAAAGCCTTGCGATTTCTGATTGGCGATGACTGTCAAATTGAACTAACCTAATTCACTTATTAAAAATAGGATAAGCCACCGTTAAAGTTTAAGCACAGTGCCTGTAAAATATAAATGCGAAATTCATCTAACAATCAGAACACTGGGGCACATCCTATAAATAATATTAATGAGTATTGTATATACCAAAATTCCGGAAGTTCTACAACTCGAACCCCAAGTATTTGCAGACGATCGCGGTTTCTTTTTTGAAGCTTACAACCACCAAAAATTTGCACAAGAGACAGGGATTGTTACGAACTTCGTCCAAGATAACCACTCTTATTCTAAGCAAAATGTTCTGCGTGGGCTGCACTACCAAATCCAACAACCCCAAGGTAAACTCATTCGTGTTGTTGTTGGTACCATCTTTGACGTAGCCGTAGACATTAGAAAAAGTTCAGCTACATTCGGGAAGTGGGTAGGTTCTGAACTCAGTGCTAAAAACAAACGCCTAATGTGGATACCACCAGGCTTTGCTCACGGCTTCCTCGTGCTTTCAGAAATAGCTGAAGTTCTCTACAAAACTACAGATTACTACGCGCCCCAAAGCGATCGCACAATCCTATGGAACGATCCAGATTTAGCTATAGATTGGCCTCTGAGTGCGCCACCGATTTTATCAGCTAAAGACCAAGCTGGTAAACCTTTGAAAACTGCTGAAATATTTGATTAAGTACTTTCAAATTGAAGTAAGTTCGAGAACTAATCAGAATGAATAAATCAATTCTGCTGATTGGTAGCAATGGTCAAGTGGGTAAAGAACTGCAACAAATTCTCCCATCTTACGGCAATGTTATCTCAGTGGCACGCCCGACAGTAGACTTTACCCAGCCTGATACTCTGTACAGTGTTATTAGATCAAAACAGCCGCAAATCATCATTAACGCTGCTGCTTACACTGCTGTAGACAAAGCCGAAAGCGAAGCCGAACTTGCTACTGCTATTAATGTTACTGCACCCCTAATTCTTGCCCAAGAAAGCCAAAAATTAGGAGCTTTTCTAATTCATATTTCGACCGATTATGTTTTTGATGGGAATGGGTGTAGCCCTTACCAGGAAACCAATGCGACTAATCCCTTAAGTGTCTATGGTAAAACCAAACTTGCTGGAGAAGAAGCTATTCAAGAAACTTGCGCCGATCATCTCATCCTCCGCACTGCTTGGGTTTATGGAACCTTTGGCAAAAGTAACTTTGTCAAAACCATGCTGCGACTAGGTGCAGAACGCCAAGAACTCCGTGTTGTCGCCGATCAAATAGGTAGCCCGACTTGGGCACAAGATATAGCCACAGTTATAGCCCAGATGATTCCCCAGTTAACCCCAGAAATTAGCGGCACTTATCACTACACTAATAGCGGCGTTGCTAGCTGGTATGACTTTGCGATCGCGATTTTTGAAGAAGCCCAACAGCTAGGCTTCCCTTTGAAAGTTGAACGTATTGTCCCCATTACAACCGCCGAATATCCCACACCAGCTCGTCGCCCAGCCTATTCTGTCCTTGCTTGTGGAAAAATTGCCACAATTCTAGGAACTTATCCCCCCTATTGGCGAAAAAGACTCCGACAAATGCTCACAGATTTGAAAATAGGGCATTGGGCATAGGGCATTGGGCAATAATCAATAGTTTTTCTTCCCCTGCTCCCCCTGCTCCCCCTGCTCCCTCATCCCCCCAGTTCCTATTCCCTATTTCCTTTGACTTTTTAAAACTCCCGTTTCTTGTTGTATGGGCAAGACATCTAAAATATCAGTTTGGGAACAATATTTTAAATCTTCTTGACAGTCAAGACGCAACAATCGTTGACCGTGACTAGCTTGGTGAAGTAATCCCAATAAGTTATCTTGCCACTTAGAGTAAAGAGCGATCGCATTAATTACTTCATCGTTACCAGCTAATTCCTCTGACGAGAACGTAATTTGCTCCAAAAGACTATGAGCGATCGCACCTGCACAAACTGTATCCTCTAGGGAAAAACTGCCTTCCCAACCGGAACCGACAATCCACACTGTCTCTGGTTGCTTATCCAGGAGAAATTGCACCACCGCCGCCCGGTTAATTAAGGCTGCTGCTAATACATTTGGGGAGTCTTGCACCCGTTGTAAGGCACGAGTGCCATTTGTGGTACTGATAAACAAGCGACGCCCTTGCACTAATTCTGGTGTGCAGTCGAGGGGAGAGTTACCCAACTCAAAGCCAGCTACTTTCGCGCCGCCGCGTTCTCCAGCCCGCAGACGTTTTTCAGGGGACCATTTTTCGCTAACTTTTATTAACTGATCTAAATCGCTGAATACTTGTACAGCTTCGCCTCCAGCTGCCAAAACTGTCGCTATTGTGCTAGTGGCTCGCAAGACATCGACTGCGATCGCACATTCTGGCGCTTCATCCGTTGGAGTCAATTCAGGAGTGTGGTATACGAATAGCTTCACGCGCTGGATACACCTGCTTTAATACTACTGCCGCAAATAACATTCTACCTAGTTGGTGTCACTAACTATAATCACAATTGCTGCGGGAGCATTTTGTCGCATCAAAATGCCCGATGTAACCCATTCAATACATAAAATACTCAAAAAGTCCATTTTTATGCTTTTAGACTTTCAGATTTGCTGCACTATCCTGTAATCTAAAACAAGAACAGACCTTTTAAAGCTGTATTTGGTATTCCAAGTTAGCACCACTACACATACTGACTAAGCTTGGCAAACAGAAACCGAAATTTTTACCTCCACTCGGCTCATCCAAAATCTCAAATCGAAATCG
The DNA here is from genome assembly GCF_036919615.1 of Nostoc sp. Taxonomy (GTDB): domain Bacteria; phylum Cyanobacteriota; class Cyanobacteriia; order Cyanobacteriales; family Nostocaceae; genus Nostoc. Next base: position 79,204 of record NZ_JBALCN010000063.1, read on the forward strand.
CTATGGCACCTTTACCCGATTACCGTCCTAAACAACTATCTGTAGGCCCGTTAGAAGCGGAAATTTTAAATATCATCTGGGAACTTGGTTCAGCCACAGTAAAGGATGTACACGATCGCATTCTGGCTGATCCCAACCGCGAATTAGCGTATACTTCTGTAACCACCGTCTTACGTCGCCTCACTGATAAAGGTTGGCTGGCGTGCGACAAGAAAGAGCGAGCATTCTATTGGCGACCCTTGCTGAGTAAGCAGCAAGCAGATGTGATCAAAGCTCATGAGCAGTTACAGCGATTTCTAGCAGTGGGAAACCCCGATGTTGTTGCTGCCTTCGCCGATAGTCTGGATGAAGCAGCTAGTGAGCAAATAGCAGCGATCGCCAAACGCATTCAATCAGCACGCCAAGCGAGGGAGGAAAAATGATGCATCTAATGATGATTTTGATTGGTTTGGCAGTTGCCTGGTGGTTAAGATCCTCTTGGAATCAACCCCAAGGTAGTTGGAGTTTGCGGTGGGGGCGATCGCTATTTTTGTTCCTCTTCCCCCCCTTGCTAATTTTCATGACAGCGATCGCTGTGCTATTTATGGGGCCCCAAGGACAAATGGGCGGGATGTATACAGGCTCAGTCAGCTATGTGGTGGCATTAATTTATTTGGCATTTTTTGCCATTTTATGCATTAAACTTGCTTTCCAGGGTTGGCAGTCTGTAGAATCTGCCCGTAACTGTCCTCTGGTGAATTTAGGGGATAAACGAGCCAGGTTACTGCAAACGGGGGCGTTGTTTGCGGGTCAAATTGGTTTTTGGCAACCAGAATTAGTGATTAGTCAGGGATTACTACAAACTCTCTCACCAGATCATTTAGAAAGTGTCTTAGCCCATGAGCAAGGGCATCATTATTATAGGGATACGTTCTGGTTTTTTTGGCTGGGTTGGGTGCGTACCTGCACTGCATGGTTGCCGAATACAGAGCCTTTGTGGGAAGAACTGTTAGCTTTGCGCGAACTCCGTGCCGACGGTTATGCAGCCTTGCAGGTAGACCCTCTGGTATTAGCGGAATCACTTTTATTAGTAGTTAGTAGCAGCTCTGTTTTATCAGAAATTTGCTGTGCTGCATTAGGTTCCTCTGGTGCAGGCGATCGCTTAGAACAGAGGATAGAAGCTTTATTAGCGCCACCAGAACCAACCCCAGAAGCTCAATTGCATTCCTGGCATGGATTTATATTAGCTTTCCTACCTTTAGTGACTGTGATATTTCACAGTTAATTTGAATTTAAAAAACTACTAAAGCACGAAGTTAGAATGATAGCGACTTCGCTCGTGTCTGTAATGATATCTGCACACCAGTTGCATAGTTAGTAAACCTTGTGCCAATTTTTGCTCAAGACAGTTCACTTCCGTCCTGCCAAGACTTGTTCGGCACTCAAATCCAGTTGTGGAAAAGTGGAAGAGATGATACGTTCAAGTCTTTGGAATGTTACTATCTTTTGAATAGGGCCAACAATCCAGTATTTAGGAATTTCGAGAATAGCATACTCTATTTCTGTTAACCAAGTTTGCAGCACCGGAAATGGATCTTCAGCTAGTTTATTTGCATCTGGATTAGGTAAGTATACTTTGCGGGGTAATCGCCATGCAGCTTCGATAATTTGTTGAGCTAAATTTTCAGCAAATCCTTTAAATTTTTAGCGCCTCAATAACGCTAATTAGTGAAGGGGTTGGAACAACTTGGGTAAGTTGGAAGCCTGCCTTTTGTAATAGCACTTGATATTCCTCCTCTGTACGTTCGTGTCCATCAGTCATAACTAGCATATTCAGGTCAAGCAACTTACCGAAAGAAGGTGCATTCCCAGGAGGAATTATTGTCTCAAACAGCAGGAGTTTACCATCCTGTGACATTGCCTGATGACAGTTTTTGAGAATGGCGATCGCTTTTTCTTCATCCCAGTTATGAATGATGTGCTTGAGAAGGTAAGCATCACCACCTGCTGTTATTGACTCAAAGAAGTTCCCTGACACTACCGTACAGCGGTGAGACAGCGCTGCGGGAGGGGCTTAAGTAGTGCTCTTGTCCCAGTTGGGAAATGGCAAAAAAACGCATTGAACCAGGAACATCCGTTTGTAACGTAGCAGCCAAGGGTGTTAAGCCAAATCGATGATGGTCATCTTCAGCAAATATACCCACACTAGCAAGCGCACGCAGTAATCTGTACAAAGATGGCACGTGAGTATCAGTGATTGCAGCTAGTTCCTCTACTGTCTTTGGCTGTTCCTTGAGGTAGTCAGCAATACCAAGTTTAGCAGCAGCGTGGATTGCCCGTGACACCCAAAAGCCAGAAATCATCTGGAGCATAACATCAGATGCAGGGACTTCAGTACTTATACTTGGTTCGAGTGAATTCATATTTCTGCAAATTCTTTTTAAAGTTCTTGATTTGTGGGTGTACACAATCACAACTCAATCATATCCGACCACGGGGACGATAAGCCTCTGACTTGACGCTGTGCGGATCGCAGACGAAAATACAATACATCCAAAGGATGAAGAAACCACTGATATTAGATGTGTCTAGACGTACCTAAAAATTAGAAGTTAAATTCAAAACATATTATATGGCACAGAAAGCCACCACTAGCGTCAAGGCGTTGCTATCTATTAGCGATCGCAAATTGTCATAAAATCCATTATCGAATTTACCAGGATATTTTAAAAGGCTTTCAAAATCATCCAGACAGAGGATGGGTAGCTTTCCTTGCTGTTTCCATTCCTTAACCACATCTGAAAATGCTTGACGATTAAGCGGTTTAGTCTTCAACAATTTTGCAGACTGCGTTGTTGCCATCCCTGAACATGACTCAGTAAAGCTTCGGCTACAGCCTCATAAATAGGACTTACGCATAAAAGCGTAGAGGTTCTTGTTCTAGTTGCAACTTCAGACGTTGTTGAACTGCCAGCATTTGTTTAGGACAAGCACCAAAGACCCATGATTCAAAAACGTTACAGCTGGATTAAGCAACCATAGATTATTGAAGGATAATCTAAAATCCAAAATTACTAAACTCCCCAGGCTGGATTCGAACCAGCGACCAATCGATTAACAGTCGATCGCTCTACCACTGAGCTACTGAGGATCACTCACAATTTATAATATTAAGGCTAAAAATAGGATTTGGCAAGTACTTTTGCCAATATTTTTTCTTAAATGCTTAATTAGAGAATTTTTACAGCCAAAATTCATTCAGAAACTTAAGCAGATACTTTTAAATACTAAATATCTATTGTAATCCCATTCGTAATTCAGCCAAACGCTGCCGCGCCTTAGCATCAATAGCATTGGCTAAAAACCTACTCTTAGATTGTTTGCGCGTATGATACTTCTGTCGCATCCGACAGACGGTAGCTTCCACTTCCCCACAGAGTTGTTGTGCCGACAACCATTCAGCCCCATACCCCTGTATCATCAACTGCTGTGCCCGATCTGAAGTAGCAACAATCACACGAGAAATCAAAGATTGGGCTATTTGCTGGCGCATAGACGCACAGGATTTTTCAATATAAGTATCTGCTGTTTGCCCAAAATCAGTGTAATAAACTGATAAAAGCTCAGTAATAATTTCTTTATTACTAGAGCAGTTCTGATATTGGGCATCAAAAACTATTTGAGTTGTATAACCTTGAAACGCACTGTAACCAGTCATCGCTTCCACAAGTTCGCCCCGTGCTGCCTCTAGTCCAACACTATCACGCGTTTTTTTTAGGCAAGGCCAAGCGCCTATTATATTGTAGCCGTCCACTAATAAAACGGCTTGGAGTAAGGAACGGGGCATGGTTTTTAATCACAATTTTCTAGAGTTTACAAAATTCATTCATAAGTTTTATAATAATTGATGCATTGTGTGTAACACTATGTTACACAAGACAAAAAATACGATAAGCTCATAAAACTCACCTTAGGATAGACGCACTAATTCAAAACGCGCCTTTTCACAAAGGCGCGTGTCAGTACTTTATTTAATAGTGCTGAGTAATCAAGAGTGCTGAGTGAAAAGTCACTTAACTTCTCTTCGGTGTCAGCCGCCGATCAAATCTTCTCCCTTAACGCTAGCCTCTCACGAATGGGAGAAGGGGAGACGTCAAGGGCGAACGGTGACCACTCGCTTCTCTACGAGACGCTGCGCGAACGCTCGAAGTCAAAAGTCAAAAAAGGGATACAATCCCACTTCGGCTCTCAACTCTTGGAGAGGCTGCGCCTTAAGCGTTGGCGCAGCCTAAGAAGAGAAGCTATGCCGCAGGCTTTACGACGCCGCTCAGGGCAAGCCGCTCAGTGCATCGCCTAAATTTATTTATGGGGTTCAAAATGTTTGACTTTTGAATGAGTGACTTTTGACTTCCCCGTTCGCGTAGTGTCTCCTAGAGTTGGGGCTAGACTGGGCACTTAATTAAGAAGCTTCTGTGTGTACCTCCATCAGACGTTGTTTAAGGCGCTGGGCTTCACCCTCATCAACAAGAGAACCTTTCTCTAGTAAGAAAGCGCCGTCACAGTAATTTAACTCGTCTAATCGATGCGTTACCCACAAGGCTGTAAGACCTCGACTTTTGACGAGGCGGCGGACACCAGCAACTAAATCTAGTTGGCTATCTGGATCTAGTAAGGCAGTGGGTTCATCTAATAATAAGACTTCACAGCGACGGGCGATCGCACCGGCGATCGCAACTCGCTGTTTCTGTCCACCAGAAAGTGCATAGATAGGGCGTCGTTGGAGGGTAAGCAAATTCACCGCCCCTAGCGCTTCTTCAACCCTTGCTCTGGTGGCAGCAGGTGGCAACTTTTCTTCCACCAATCCAAAAGCTACATCAGCACCAACCGTTGGCATCACTAGTTGATGATCCGGATTTTGGAAGACAAAGCCAACGGGGTGCAAAACCCGAATTCCCCCAGACTCAGGAGCTAATAGCCCCGCCAGCAGTCTGAGTAACGTTGATTTCCCACTGCCATTTGTACCCAAGAGCATCCAAAACTCACCCTTGGGTACTTCTAAAGAGCAAGATTTGATAACTTTCTCTCCATTCGGCCAACTAAAATTTAAATCCTTGACCTCAATGCCCACTTGAGCCATTTGTAAACCTTGATTACTCAGCAGCTACAGCGAAAAAGCCAGGTGGTCTGCCACCACCTGGGGTTGTACCATCTTTCTGAACAATCTGCACCCCAGCAATTTCACTAGCGCGGACAGCAATTTTTTTCTCTGTCTTGCCCTCACACTTGAGTTCCACAACGTCAGGGTTACCAGAGCGTATTGCTGCCAAAATAAGCTGATAGACAGCCTCAGCATCCTCTGCTGACTTACGTTGTACCGAGATAGGGAAAGCAGTGTTTCTGATGCTTAAGTCGATGGTAAACATTTAGCAATAATCAAATTTAACTGTAGGACTTCATTTTAGCGTCAGCTGAGTGATTCTAGGGAAGTAGGAGGATGAGGGAGATCAGGGGAACAAGGTAAAATTTTCTCCTTATCTAACTTTCTCTAGAGCAAAAATTAATTTTTATGACAAATACCCTAGAAAAATTAGCGATTTGCACCTAATATGATTAAAGGTGTGTAAAAAATTGTAAACTTGGTTAACAACCCAGTTAACTTTCTGCTTATGGAAGGCTTTATATATAGCCGTCTATAATACAGATACAACCTGTACTTATAAACATTTGGAGATTTGCTCTAATGACCATCGCAGTTGGACGCGCCCCTAGTAGAGGGTGGTTTGACGTTTTAGACGACTGGCTCAAGCGCGATCGCTTCGTATTCGTAGGTTGGTC
>NZ_JBALCN010000064.1:0-25158 GCF_036919615.1 Nostoc sp.
GATTGAATATGCTGCCATTTCTTAATAATCTTCTTTTTTACATCTTTTAAGTTTATGACTTTTGTGGCAGTTTTGATATCAAATTGCTGTAAATACAGCTTTGTGTAAAATCGTGGCGTTTTTAATCCAGGGGAACGCATTAACTATTGCAGCCGACGCATTGGCATTGTATGGGGACGCATTAACATTGCAGCCGACGCATTGGCATTGTATGGGGATGCATTAACAATGCGGCTGACGCATTGACATTGTATGGGGACGCATTAACAATGCGACCGACGCATTGGCATTGTATGGGGACGCATTAACAATGCGGCCGACGCATTGACATTACAAGGTATTGTGAAATTTAATTTGCTACGAATTAATAAAATGTTGTATTAAGATTAATCAAGCTGCGGGTATATGAAAGACTGGCTGATAACAATCTTGCTCGAATAATTGGGAGATTAATAAAAATGTCTGCACTTAAACTGCCTAACGGCCCCCAAACTCACCCTTGGGTACAGACGTATCAGTGGCTTACTAATCCCTTAGAATACATGGAAGCCTGTGCCAAACGCTATGGTGATATCTTCACACTCCGGATTGGCCCAGTTTTTACGCCTCAAGTGTTCATTAGTAATCCTCAGGCGATTCAGCAGATTTTTATTACAGATCCAAAACACTTAGACTCAGGTGCAGCAGCAGGTTCAGGAACGCCTTTATTGGGGCCAAATTCTCTACTATCCTTAGAAGGAAAACGTCACCAGCGCCAGCGTAAGTTGCTGACACCTCCTCTACATGGGGAAAGAATGCAGGCTTATGGTGATTTAATCTGTGAGATCACCAAGCAAGTAACTAGCCAGTGGCCAGTCGGGGAAACCTTTACAGTCTTGCCATCCATGCAAAAAATCTCCTTTCAAGTGATTTTGAAGGCTGTATTTGGTTTAAAGGACGGACTTCGTTATGAAAAACTCAAAGAAATTCTGATTGCTATCCTGAATCCAAAAAGACCTATTTTCCGGGCAATACTGCTGCTGTTCCCATTATTACGACAGGATTTAGGACCTCGCAGTCCTTGGGGAACTTTTCTTCGTTTGCGGCAGGAAATGGATGATCTCATCTATACTGAAATTCAAGAGAGGCGATCGCTTGCAGACCAGTCTCAAAGTGATATTCTATCTTTAATGATGGCGGCTCGTGATGAAGCAGGTGAGCCGATGACAGACTTGGAATTACGTGATGAGTTGATGACTTTGTTGATTGCAGGTCATGAAACTACGGCTAGTTCTTTGGCATGGGCGCTGTACTGGATTCATCATCAGCCTGAAATACGTGAAAAACTGGTGCAAGAACTGGATAGCCTGGGTGACAACAAAGACCCGAACGCCATTTTCCGATTACCTTATTTGAATGCTGTTTGTTCAGAAACAATGCGCCTGTATCCGGTGGGGATGTTGGGATTAAATCGATTGGTTAAATCACCTTTAGAAATTGCAGGCTACAAATTTGACCCTGGTACTATATTGGTTCCTTGTATTTATTTGAGCCATCATCGAGAAGATTTATACCCCAATTCAAAGCAGTTTAAGCCAGATCGGTTTCTAGAACGACAATTTACTTCAGCTGAATTTTTGCCCTTTGGTGGTGGTAATCGTCGCTGTATTGGCATGGCATTTGCCCTGTTTGAGATGAAACTGGTATTGGCAACTATACTATCTAGTTGGCAAATGAAACTAGCTGATACAAAGCCAGTACAGCCAGTTCGGAAAAGCGTCCTATTAGTACCAGGCAGTGGTGTACCAATGGTGGTAATTGGAAAGCATCAGCAAAATCAGCGAGTTCTTGAGACTAACTCAGTGTAGAAAGTCTCAGAATCAGGTGGGAGCGATGCTTCGCTTCCCCCTTGATTTACCTGCTAATTACTGAAGTTTCAAGAACTTATCTAAAGCTAATACCATACTGGGCGGCCAACGCCGGATATTTGTTACCCAGTTGATGTCCTTATAACGGCTATCCAGTCCGTAAGCTGCTACCCAGTTACTTTCGGCTTCGCCTTGTTCTCCATTTACCCAGTAGGCAGCTGTGAGAGCGGCACGCATATCGGCAAACCTGGGATATTTACGGACAATATTCCGCATTTCCCGGATTGCTTGGTCTTTTTCACCAGTTTCATAAAGAGCGAGAGCGTAGTTAGCACGGGCGAAGGCAAAATTTGGAGCTATCTCATTAGATTTTTTGTAATCAGCGATCGCCGAATCCCATTTCCCTAAACCGGCTGTGGCATTACCGCGATTATTATACGCCATCGCATCCTGAGGATCGAGTTCTAGGACATGATTATAATCTGCGATCGCCGAATCCCATTTTCCCAAACCTTCCAATGCCGCACCCCGATTCAAATATGGATCGGTGACATTCGGCGCTAGTTCTATAGCTTTGTTATAATCTGCCAGCGCCTCTTGTAATTTGTTCTGACTCACCCGCGAATTTCCTCGGTTACTCCACGCCCCCGCATTGGTAGGAAATTGCTCAATAATCTTTGTCCAGTAAGTTTCAGCCGTGGCAAAATCACCGTTATTTGTCGCTATAAAAGCCTGATTTGCCCACTCATCCCCTTGTTTTAACTGTTCTTGAGTAATAGGCGGTTGAGATTGTGCCATAACTGGAGTACCCCAGCCAAACACAAGTAACAGACTGAGAATAATACCAATAAACTTAATCATCTGGATTTACCTGTGTCTATCTTAAACATGGGGAATGGGGAGTAAGAATTTTAGATTTCAGATTTTGGATTTTAGATTAAATTTCAATCTAAAATCATCAATCTAAAATCCAAAATTGAATTGTCCAATGCCTAATTTCCCATAATTACAATAATGACAACTGTTCATTAGGCGGCGTGAATCCCAAATGTTTATATGCTGCCTTTGTCGCCATCCTGCCACGATGAGTCCGAGTTAAATACCCAATCTGCATGAGGTAAGGTTCATACACCTCTTCAATTGTTTGAGTATCTTCACCCGTTGCTGCTGCCATTGTTTCCAACCCCACTGGCCCGCCGTTAAATTGTTCAATTATCACACTCAGCATTTGGCGGTCTGTCCAATCTAAACCGCAAGGATCTACTTGAAACAGTTGCAATGCCTCTGATGCAACGCTTTCATTAATCTCACCAGAAATTTTTACCTCTGCATAATCACGGACTCGCTTAAGTAATCTATTAGCAATACGTGGCGTTCCACGTGAACGACGGGCAATTTCTGTGGCACCATCTTCTGTAACGGGGGTTTTGAGTAATTGAGCGGTTCGCAGTACAATTTGAGTCAGCTCGTCAACTTCGTAAAATCGGAGTTTTTGAATCAAACCGAAGCGATCGCGCAGTGGTGAAGTTAAAGCACCCACACGCGTTGTAGCTCCCACTAGGGTAAACTTTGACAGTGGCAAACTTCTGATCCGAGCGCTCGAACCCTTACCAATAGTAATATCTAAGCGATAATCTTCCATAGCCGGATAAAGAATTTCCTCCGTCATCCGCGAGAGGCGATGAATTTCATCCACAAATAAGATATCCCCTGGTTTCATGTTCACCAGTAGCCCGACAATATCCCGTGGACGTTCTAGGGCTGGTGCACTGGTAATTTTGTAATTTACTCCCATTTCTGATGCTAAAATCATTGCCATTGTGGTTTTGCCCAATCCCGGCGGTCCATAAAGTAACAGGTGATCTAACACCTCACCACGAGACTTGGCTGCTTTGATGGCAATATCGAGCACATCCTTTAAATCTTTTTGCCCAATGTAATCGGCAAATCGGTGTGGCCTAATACCTTCTTCTTGCTGTTCTTGTTCATCAATAGCAGCTTCAGGTTGCAAAATATTGTCTGTGGAAGGTGTCCTCGCCGACTCTCGACGCTGCTTTGGTTCTCCGTTGGGTTCTGGAGGCTGTTTTTTTGAGGAGATTATCGCCATAATTCAGCTATCTACTTTTAATGGACTAGGGACAGGGGGAGGCACGGGGAGGCAGGGGGAAAAAGAATAACCAATACTTCGGCAACTCTTCTCTAGCGAGAGGCTGCGCCAAGGAGACGCTCTTGCGTTCGCTCAGTACAAGTGCCCCATGCCCCATTACCCATTTTCGTGAAAATTTTAGTTTGGGAATACCCGCGCCAATTTAAAATTTAAATTCCGGTCAATTACCCAGAAGTACAAAAGTTATTATGTTATCTAAAAGAATCTTACCGTGCTTAGATGTGAAGGCGGGACGGGTTGTAAAAGGAGTTAACTTTATCAATCTCCAAGATGCAGGCGATCCGGTAGAGCTGGCCAAGGTTTACAACCAAGCCGGTGCTGATGAGTTAGTATTTCTGGATATTACAGCCACTCATGAAGACCGAGCTACTATTTTAGATGTGGTCTACCGAACTGCTGAACAGGTCTTTATTCCATTGACTGTGGGTGGAGGCATTCAATCCTTAGAAAATATTAAAGCTTTGTTACGAGCGGGCGCAGATAAGGTTAGTATTAATTCTACGGCGGTGCGTGATCCAGACTTAATTAATCGGGCAAGCGATCGCTTTGGTAATCAGTGCATAGTTGTTGCTATTGATGCCAGACGCAGAAAAAACCCGGAGAATCCAGGTTGGGATGTGTATGTGCGGGGTGGTAGGGAAAATACAGGCTTAGATGCCCTATTGTGGGCACAAGAAGTTGAAAAACGGGGAGCCGGAGAACTCCTAGTCACAAGTATGGATGCTGATGGAACCCAAGCTGGGTATGACATCGAGATTACACGGGCAATTGCCGATGCTGTAGAAATTCCAGTCATTGCTTCTGGTGGTGCGGGTAATTGTGAACATATTTACACTGCCCTAACTGAAGGCAAAGCTGAAGCAGCATTACTGGCATCCCTATTACATTACGGTCAATTAAGCGTAGCAGAAATCAAAAATTATTTGCGCGATCGCAACGTGCCAGTAAGAACATTCTTTTAAATGACTATTTAGCATTTAATGACATCTATCTTAGGCTAGACACACTTCCCTGAAAGGGTGTTAATATTATTTTACAAGTATTAACAAATATTAAAAATATGTTGCTTCCTATTTTACTTTTTGATGTAGCCCTAGTGGCGTGGTCGCTGCACTTAATGGAAAGAGCCTACGAGAGTAAAGAATTTTCGCTAATGTTGGCAGGTACATTGGTTGCTCTTGCTGCTGCTGCCATGTTAGTAGTTTACTTTTTGATGGGGCACTGTATGACCTATTTGTTGCAAGTGTCGTTGTGAGTGCTGAGTGGTTGAGGAGATATTTAAAATTTATTTTCCACAAAAAGCTTGACAAAGTACCAGTAATCAAGCGATTATATGTAATTGATTATATGGGGTTATAGCGCAGTTGGTAGCGCACCTCAATGGCATTGAGGGGGTCAGCGGTTCGAATCCGCTTAGCTCCATTCTTAACACCCTAATCTTCTCTGTTAATAGAGAGGGTTGGGGAAATTTTTTAGAGGGTTTTAAATGCTTGTCTACCTAGCCAGTCTCGAAAGTTGGAATGATAGAGGCTGTAATGGGTTTTTGAGGTGATTCATTGTTGCTGTAAGAACTCTAGCCAATTTTCTAGCACTTCTTCGACTTCTCTTCAACTTCATACTCATCAGTATCAATGATTTGTGCGATTGCTTCCACTGGTATTGCTTTTTACTGCTGGATTAAGACATTTAATACATCTATCCTCTGTTCGGGTGGAATCATTTTGTCTAAATGCTGCTGATAATATGCTTCTAAACCAGGCGGAAGTTGATTGTACTGGAAAGGTTCCGGGTAGAAATTTTCTGCCTTAGCGTTGGTGTAGCCTCTGGTAGAGAAGGTATCGCACTTATTACCTGACTATAGTTGCGGGTAATGGATAGCCTAAAAAGAGAGAGGAATGGAAGCGATCTCAGAGTGCATTCGATAATAACAGCGCGTCTAATATGCACAAAAATTGCTGAGAGAGTTGACCTGGGGAACATCCGAGAGTGAAGATAAAAGGGTTAGATATCTTGTCAAAGTACTAAGCACATCTGATGTCGCCTAATTTCCTTTGATTTCCCAGTTTTGGGTAAAAACAGAGGGTAGGGGCAATACTTAATATAATGCGGCAAAAAACTTAAAAAAGTACGCACGGACTGCTTAGACGTGCGGCAGTCGCGACAACTCTTAAGCTGCGCGGTCTTCTTACATTGGGAGAGGCTAGCGCCTTCTCTACCAGAGGCTATGCCAACGCGGAGCGTCTCGTAGAGAAGGGGGTTCCACGCCACTTGCTTCACTTGGGGAGACCCCAAGACCGCAGTCGCTCCCCATGAGCGACTGCCGTGGGAATCCCCCTCTGGGTGATGCTCGTTCGTCGCTAACACTGCGCCCCTTGGGCGTATCGTCGGCGCAGCCTCTCCAAGAGTTGAGAAGACAGCCAGTCGCCTACTGCGCCAAACCCGCCGCAGAGCGCTGGACTCACCGCAACACGCTGCCAAACCTTGCCGCAGAGGGTTAAATATGCCGTCTTACCCCGATGAAGCGTCAAGAAATAGGCGATTAAATCAAATTTTAAGCGATTTAATCATATATTTTGTAGCAGATACTTGTGGAAAAGCAAATGCTAGGTGTAAATGTTGTTATGAAAGTTGGCGATCGCGTCCGTGTTAAAGATTCGGTAGTAGTCTATCATCATCCTGAACATCGGAATCAGGCTTTTGACATTAAAGGCACAGAAGGTGAAGTTACAGGTATTGCCACCCAATGGCAAGGCAGACCCGTAAGCGCTAATCTACCGATTTTAGTTAAGTTTAGTAAAAAGTTTAAAGCCCATTTACGTGAAAATGAGTTAGAAGCCATCTAAATGACTCATCGGCGGCGAAACCACTGGAAAATATTCAGTTCGCCGCGCATTCTTTTAAGCTCTTGGCGGTGCTGTTCTGCTGTTGCATAATACCATTCACAATAATGCTGAAACTCTGACCGTGACCGAACTTCGTGGTAGAACTGGTGGGTTGTTTGGTAAGCGGCAAATGCTTCCTCAACTTGGGGTTGAGGGGATGGCATAATATAGGGTAAGTTTTTAGACATAATGTTAATTGAGTTAGGAGTTAGGAGTCATTCAATTTTGGATTTTAGATTTTAGATTTTAGATTTTAGATTTTAGATTTTTCTTCAATCCCTTCGGCTTGGTGCAGTCACTCATGGGGAAACCCCCTTCTCTACGAAACGCTCCGCGTTGGCGTAGCCTCTGGTAGAGAAGGCGCTAGCCTCTCACGAATGGCAGAAGACCGCGCTGTTTCACCAAAATCCAAGTTGCGCTGTCAGCGCACCAAAGGTGCGACTCAAAATCTAAAATTGACAAAGTTTGGAGTTTGGAATTCAGGCAATTACTACATTTCATCATTAATAATTAATAACTCATAACTTTATTAGAGCCAACCGCGTAAGCGATAAACTAAAGAACCAATGTACTCTTTTAAAGCGCTGGTAAATTGGTGCAAGTTGTCGGTATCAGGTAATAAATTCAGTATAGCGGCTTTGGGAGTGCTGCCGAGTTCTTGCAACTCACCCTCACTCACAAGAAAGTCAGTCGGTGCAGGGATAGCATTAATTCCTTGACGTTGGAAAATCTGAAGCGATCGCGGCATATGCATTGCTGAAGTAACTAATAATACTTGATGGATGCCACGAGATGACAAAATTTTTCGGACATTCACTGCATTTTGATAAGTATTCAGAGAGTCAGGTTCTTGGACAATCGCCTTAAATGGAATACCAATAGATGTGAGTATTGTTGCCATATCTGCCGACTCTGGTGAACCACTTCCACGCCAATCAATCCGGCCTCCACTAAGAATGATTATAGGCGCTCTTTTTTGGCGATATAGTTGTGCAGCATAAATCACGCGATCGCCTGATTCACTCAAATCGACGGTAGGTCTTGGGGGAAAGGCTGATTTGGTTGCGCCACCCAAAACCACAATCGCTTCTGTAACTGGTATTTGGGCGGATGGAAGATTTTGCCATTCCAGCGATCGCACTAATGATTTAGCAATCCAAGCATTACTACAAAATAGCAGTAAAGTTAGGGCAAAGGCAATTGCGATCGCCGCAGTGCGCGGTCGTTTCCACAAAGTCACTAATGCTACTACCAAGCTCACGCAGGCTAATCCTAGTGGATAAAAAAATAGTGGCAGTAATTTGGATAGATATAAAAACATATTATTGAGGCATGGGGAATAAGAAAGAAGTAGGGAGCAGGGGGCAAGGGGGAGAATAATAATTATCTCTTTCTCCTCTGCTCCCTGCTAAGAGCCCCTCTGCCTCTTCTCAATGCCCAATGCCCAAATTACTACTTTTTTTCCCAAAACCTGAAATTGAAACTACTCCCAGCAGCGCGACGGTAACGGCGGGCGGTTTTTCGTGTTTGCCGTTTGTTGATCCTCTCGTTCGTTGGTTCAACTTCACTCTCTTCTGACTCTTCAACTTGCAACTGAGTTCTAGTTGTTTCCTTACTTCCCCACCAAGCAGTAATCCAGCCTCCAGCTAAAGCGCCGATTCCACCTAGCAAAATACTCATAGGTGCTGGATATCCCAAATATACAAAGCCAAGCATGAAAAATAACCAGTATTTCAGTCCTGTATCGACGCCATCAGAGGAGGCTACAGTTGGAGCCTGGGTACTATTATTGGTTACATTTGTGATCCAGCTTAAGATGAAACCCCCCATTATACCTAAGAAGATGCCTAAGGCTGGTGCGGAGCCGGTCATTATTAATATAAATGTTAAAAATGCCCCAAATAACAGTTGAGAAAAGAAGCTGGGAGAAATACTGAAAAAGTCGTTCTTTTTGTCTGCCATAGGGTAAAAAAAGCTATTCAGAAATTACTGCTTTTAATTGTGCCTGTTGTGGTTGAGTTGTATCCCAAATCTTTACGTAGGATTGTTCTTCTTCGGTGAAAGGTTCAGCCTGTTTAATTTGTGAGGCTAATAAATCAGCGGTGGCATCAGCGATATCACCAGTGCGATTGTTCAAACGCTCTTTTAGAACTTCAAGGGGTGCTGTGCATTGGATAATCTGAAAGGGAAGTTGGTGCTTTGTAGCTTGAGCGATCGCTTCTTGCCGTAACTGCTGTCGATCATACTTCGCATCCAAAATCACCGAAAAACCTTGTTTAGCCAGGATAATTCCCAATGACAACAGCCGTGTGTAAGTTTTCTCGGTCATCTCAGGTGTATACAAATCATCGCCACCTTTTTCCCACAGGGGAATTCCCCTTAAGTGTTTCCGCACCGCATCTGAACGAAGGTGAATCGCTCCCAGTTGACGGGCTAAATACCTTGCTGTGGTACTTTTACCAGAACCCGACAACCCCGACATCAAAATTAGTTGTCCCAGCTTTGGTTTAGTGTAATCCCAAGCCTGTTTGTAATAGTCAGCGGCGGTTTTTGTCGCTTCTTCCTTTACCGTCACGGGTACACTCGGATCGTCTAGCAAAAATGAAGTTACCTTTGCCCGGACATAAGCCTGACGACTTAAATACAAAGGTAGCACCTGTAAGCCTTCCCAGTCTCCAGTTTGCTCTATGTAGGCATTCAAAAACGCATTACCCAAGTCTTTGCGCTGCCGCGCTTCCAAATCCATCACCGTGAACGCCACATCATACATGACATCGACAAAGCGAAACGGCTCATTAAACTCAATGCAATCGAACAGCAAGATTTTATCGTGCCAGAGGGCAATATTTCTTAGGTGTAAATCCCCGTGACATTCACGAATATAATTGTTATGAATTCTGCTAGTGAATAATTCTGGACGTTCTGCAAAAAAGTTATCTGTATATTGCTTTGTTTCTGTAAATTGCGCCTGAGTCTGGGGACCATCAATATACTTCTCAGTTTGTTGATAATTCTCATCAAATGCAGCCCGAACTTTTGGCACTTCACCAAAAGTGCGAATGTAATCATTCGTCTGTGCTTCGGCATGATATTGAGCCACCACTCGTCCCAACTCATTTAAGCGTGTCTCATTCAATTTACCCTGTTCAAAAAGTATACTTAATAGCGACTCTTGAGGAAACTGGCGCATCTTCAGCACGTATTCTACAGCCTCGACCGTTCCCCCTAACTGGTATTCCTCCCCTACCTGAGTTATGGGCAAAACTTCTAAATACAGTTCACCGGCACCCCGTTGATTTAACCGTAACTCTTCCTGACAAAAATGCTGCCGCTTATCTAAGGTAGAAAAGTCCAAAAAGCCAAAATTCACCGGTTTTTTCAGCTTATAGGCGTAATCTCCAGTTAACAGCACATAAGAAATGTGGGTTTGAATTAATTGAATCGGTTCTGTTACTGCATGGGGATAAAATCCAGGCTGCAACATTTGCTGAATTAAGACTGGAAGAGTCGCTTCTGTCATCTCTTTCCTCTGCGCTCTGGGCGCCTCTGCGGTTCAAATACAAAAAAACCAGGAGTTCCCCCCTGGTATCATCAAAAATTATTACACACTTTACGTAGCTTCAGAGGCTGTTTCACCCTCTGACTCGGCCTCATCCTCAGCAGCAGCGCTGATTTGCGGCTGTGAAACGCTAACTACGACTTGTTCGGTATCACCAAGCACTGTGACACCTTCAGGCAAGACTAGCTCGTGAATACGTAAGCTATCTCCGATTTGCAGGTTAGAGACATCAATTTCAATTATTTCAGGGATGTTTTCCGGCGCACAGCTCACTTGCAACTCAGTGATAACAGTGTCTAAAAAACCACCATCTTGTTTAACACCAATAGCATTTCCCAGAAAACGCAGTGGTACTTCTACAGTCATGTCGCCGTGGCCTGCAACTGCAAAAAAGCTGAGGTGGTAAGGCGTACCTTTTGCTGGATGCATCTGAAGTTCCCGTAGCAGGGCTTTACCGCGCCAAGGTATATCAGTAATGTTTAAATCAATCAAGGTGTTGTTGACTGAAGCCCTTTTGAGCAAGCGCTCAACAGTTTTGGCATTAATAGTCAAAGAAATCGACTCTGTACCCTTATGACCGTATAAATTGGCAGGTATCAATCCAGAACGGCGTAAAGCTCTTGGCTTGCTGCCTTCTGGACGTTTTTGAGATTCGACTGTAATAGCCATAGAAGTTGTTAGTTGTTAATTAGGGTTAGGAGAGACGCGATTAATCGCGTCTGTACAAGGGTTAGGAGAGACGCGATTAATCGCGTCTGTACAGGAGTTAGGAGTTAATGACTTACTCTTCACTTTTAACTGTTAACTCCTCACTCTTAACTTTGAACTAAGCACTTAGCAAGGTAGCAGGTGTGCCGTCGGGGTGCAATAAAGCGCGTTTGGGCCCGTGGATGGGGTCTTCTACGATTATGGTTTGATCGCGGCTTGCTCCTAGTGAGACGATCGCGATCGGGACTTCCATTAATTCAGCTAAGAATTTTAGATAGTCCAGTGCTTGCTGTGGCAAGTCTTCTAGGGTGCGGCAATGAGTTGTTGACACTTGCCATCCTGGTAAGGTTTTGTAGATGGGGCGACATCTGGCAAATTTACGGGAACTGGTGGGGAAGTGTTCGGTGCGATCGCCATCTATGTCATAGGCAACACAAACTTGGATTGACTCTAATTCATCGAGGACATCCAGTTTGGTGAGCGCCATACAATCCATACCGTTAATCCGCACAGCATACCGACCGATCACAGCATCAAACCAGCCACAGCGCCGTTTGCGTCCGGTGGTTGTACCAAATTCGGCACCGCGATCGCACAATAATTCTCCCAACTCTCCATCCAATTCCGTGGGAAATGGCCCTTCTCCCACACGGGTTGTATAGGCTTTCGACACCCCAATTACCCGGTCAATCATTGTCGGCCCTACCCCTGTACCAACGCAAGCCCCCCCTGCTACAGGGTTAGAGGAGGTGACATAGGGATAAGTTCCGTGATCTAGGTCTAGGAGCGTACCTTGTGCGCCTTCAAACAAAATATTGCGCCGTCGCCCAATCGCATCGGATATTTTCAACGATGTATCAACAACGTAAGGTCGCAAGCGTTCTGCATATTCCAAATACTGTTCAATCACCTCTTGTGCATCTAGAGGCGGTAAGTTGTAAAGCTTTTCTAAAATGATGTTTTTATAATTAATCGTCCACTCCAACTTCTCACGTAGCCCATCGGGGTCCATCAAGTCTAAAACCCGAATGCCTGTACGTTCAGATTTGTCAGCATAAGTCGGCCCAATGCCCCGACCTGTTGTACCGATCTTATGGCTTCCCCGTCGTTCTTCCGATGCCTGGTCAATCAACCGATGATAAGGCATCGTTACGTGGGCTGTCTCAGATATCAGCAGGTGGTCAATGGAAATATTTAATTCTTTTAGTTGGTCGATTTCTGCGATCAAAATCTGTGGATCGATCACTGTTCCACAGCCGATAATGCAATCGGTATTTGGATACAAAATACCAGAGGGAATCAAATGCAGCTTGAAGGTCTGACCTTTAACTACAATCGTGTGTCCAGCATTCACACCCCCTTGGTAACGTACCACAACATCTGCTGAACGGCTGAGTAAGTCAGTTATTTTACCTTTTCCTTCATCGCCCCATTGGGCACCTATGACAATGACGTTAGCCAAGAGCTTATATAAGAAGTAAAGTTTCCACAAACTATAATTATTAACATATTGCTTGAATCATGTCAAGCTGATTTTGTTTTAGAGTTAATGTCCCCATCTGATAGTTTAAGCGAGACACAAGCCAAGATGGGCGAATATATGGATGCAAAAGTGCGACTTGGTTGGCTAATTGATCGAAAAACATGTGGCGTCGAAATTTATAGACAAGGACAACCAAAAGAAGTATTAGAGTCCCCCACTACCTTGTCTGGAGAAGATATATTACCTGGTTTTGTTTTGGATTTACGGATGACTGTGGGGTTAATTACAATTTCAAACAAGAGACGTTGCATTGCAATTATAAATGCTATGCATAGGCAAATTCTCTGAACCAAACTGGATTAACTATACTATTGTTAAAAATGAATTTATATTAAAAATTAGCGGATTTATTTGTGAGCATTATGTATAAATTATTATCCCGATAAATCCAGATATTTACAACTATAACAGATTGTATTTTGTTACCCGTGATTTCAAAAACTTTAAAATATTCTCAGTATTTGTTTTTAATCTTTAATCTTAACTGATGGAGGTTATCTGCGGCAGAAAGGGCGATCGCATGATCAAAAAATGGTATCAAGTCCAAGATCTGAAAATAATATTTATCCTAGCATTGGCAGTTGTATTTACTAATGCTATAGCCTCCTATGGCAACACTGTTAAGCTGATTCACAATCAGCAATGGATGACATATTCATATGATGTTATTACCCGACTTGAAAGTATCCAATCTTCACTCAAAGATACTGAAACTGCACAACGTAATTACCTAATTACAGCAGATGCAGATGATCTACAAATCTATCTTGCAGCTGATCAACAAACTAATAGCAATATTCAGATTCTCAGCAAGCTAACTGCTGATAACCATCAAAAGCAGCAATGGATTTCTTTGCTGGAGCTGAAAATTACCAACAGACTCAACATCCTGCAACAAGAAATTTACCTAAGACAAAACCAGGGATTAGAAACAGTTCGGCAACAAATCTTATCTGATAAAAACAAGCAAATCGGCAAAGAGATTCAACAGCTGATTCACGACTCTTTAGAGGTGGAGCAAAATTTATTACAGCAGCGAATGCAGGAGTCGCAAGTAAGTTCCCAAAAGGCGATAGTCACATTTTTTATTGCTGCTATTGTGGATTTAGTGGTAGTGGCGCTGTTGTATGACTTGTTGTGGCGTTATATCAGGCAACTTCAGCAGACAGAACTGGCCCGACGCCAAAGCGAAAATCGTTTACGAGCCATGATAGATGCAGAACCAGAATGCATCAAGTTAATTGCCAGGGATGGCACCCTTTTAGAAATTAATACCTATGGGCTGGCAATGATGGAAGCGGAAAGTGCTGATATCTTGATTGGTAAACCAATTGATGCCGTAATTGTGCCAGAGTATAGAGCAGCGTTTGCCGATTTTCATGAAAGTGTTTGCCAGGGTAACAAGGGGACTCTGAAGTTTGAAATCGTTGGATTTCAAGGCACCCTCCGCTACATAGAAACTTATGCCGTACCACTGCGTAACGAATTAGATGGCACGTTCATCCATTTGGCACTGACGCGAGATATAACCCAGCAAAAACAGGCAGAACAGAAAATCCGTGAACAAGCTGCGTTGCTGGATGTATCAACTGACGCGATTCTGGTGCGAAATATCCACAATGAAATATTATTTTGGAATAAAGGTACTGAACGTCTGTACGGTTGGAAGGCTGAGGAAGTTGTGGGTAAGAATGTTTTGCAACTTTTGAATAAAGACATTTCACCACAGCTAGAAGATGCTTACTTGAGGGTGATGAATATAGGTGAGTGGCGGGGTGAATTGCATCAACTTACAAGGGAAGGTAAAGTAATTATCGTTGAAAGTCGGTGGACACTGATCCGAGATGATAATGGACAACCCAAATCCATTTTGAGTGTGAACACCGAAATTACACACTACAAACAACTGGAAGCTCAACTTCTGCGATCGCAACGTTTGGAGAGTATCGGCACTTTAGCTAGTGGTATCATCCATGACCTCAACAATATACTATCCCCAATTTTAATGTCAGTTCAACTCTTGCAGAAGAAATTGCCTGATTCGCAAAGTCAGCAAATACTGCAAACTTTAGAAAATAATGTTAAACGTGGCGCTAATTTGCTCAAGCAGGTGTTATCTTTTGGACGGGGCATCGAAGGTAAACAGACAATTCTCCAAATTCAGCCATTGATGGCAGAAATTGAGCAAATTATTGCTCAAACATTCCCCAATTCCATCATCTGCCAAATAGATATTCCTAAAAATCTGTGGTACGTCTGTGGAGACACAACTCAACTACATCAGGTGCTGATAAATTTAGTAGTCAACGCCCGCGACGCTATGCCTAATGGCGGTATCTTGAGGATTGCAGCGGAAAATGTGGTGATTGGTGAACATTCTACCCAGATAAATATTGATGCTAAAGTGGGTTCTTATATTGCGATCGTGGTAACAGATACTGGTATGGGGATGTCGTCGTCAGTCCAGGAACAGATTTTTGAACCATTTTTCACCACTAAAGAGGTAGGCAAAGGTACAGGTTTAGGACTTTCTACGGCGTTGGGCATCATTAAGAATCACGGTGGTTTTGTCAATGTTTACAGTCAGGTAGGCAGAGGGACTCAATTTACAGTTTACTTACCTGCCTCAACATCCAAAGACACACATTCGCTGTCTCAAGAACTGGAATCAATTACAGGAGATGGCTAATTTATTTTGACGGTGAAAGTTTTACATAAAAATTTGTATACAAGTCTTCATGTAGAGATGTAATTTAAGGTGATATTGCAGTTGGATTAACAGCAATAATTTCTGAGTAACGGGCAAAATCAGTAATGTTAAATGTAAGGATATGGGTTAACCCATGCATCAGCATTGCTGCAACCAGTCGCGCATCGTGTACGTTGACTCCCCTAATTCCATAGGCAATTACCAGCCTTTCCCATTCCTGATAAATTGCTTCAGTATCTAGCAACAATGGAAATAACACCTTTAAACGGTTAACTTCTACCTGTGTTTCTGCTACACTACGCCCTAAGCCATTTCGCTCGGTTGGGCGTGTGTAGACGTTCCAAAATTCAATCAAGTTTTGCGGTACAATGTGGAATTGTTCGCCGCGATCGCGTAACGTCCTGATAGCATTAACGGCATTCGGGTTCATTGGATGGCTAAGGTCTACACTCCTCAATAGGACATTAGTATCTACGAGGTAAAGCACTTAACCTCGTTCTCCATAAATACTTGAGCGGCTAATGGCTTCATCAGAAAGCAGCGGCAGGTTAAGTTCTCGGTGGCTCTCCACCCACTCAGTAAATGCTGCCACCCACTCTTCGGGGGTTGCAGTTTCATAGAAAGGTCGTTCTATTGATGGTTGCACCAGCTGCTCAAGCATGGTGTTCAAATGAGGTTTAATCTCCGATGGAGTACGGTTTGAAATCTTCGCCAACAAACGGATAATTATTTCAATATCCTGACTATGGGCTTGTTCTAAATCACTCACAACAGATTTTGATTGACTGTTCATAGCTGAAACATTATCTAATTAAAGTTAATTGCTTATTTTTCAGCTTAAAGTATTTTAATTAAATCAACTTTTTTGACCTAACCACAAGTGAGTTTAAATGTGAGGAAAATTAAATTACTGAGTTTGATATTAATTAGTTTGACAATGGCGTTATGGTTTAATTTGCGTTCCTCAACACTGTCAATACCGACTGTTGCATCTTCACCACCAAAAACTATCCGCTACTTCGAGCGCACTTTGCCTCAAAGCATAGCTCATATCCTGTTAATTCCAGCTAATAGCGGATTTTTGGTAACTCCTGCACTATCACAGAAGGTAGCCACTGTAGAGGAATTTGCCCAGAAGCATCGAGCCGTAGCTATCTTGAACGCAGGCTTTTTTGACCCAGCCAACCAAAAATCTACATCATATATTGTCCTACAAGGGAAGGTGGTAGCTGACCCTAAGCAAAACGAGCGGCTGGTGAATAATCCCAATTTAAAACCTTACCTTAGTCAAATATTCAATCGCACAGAATTCCGTCGCTACTTATGTGGGCAAACTATCCGCTATTCGATTGCTCTACACAGTCAGTCACCACCAGCAGGTTGTCAGTTAGTCCATGCCATAGGTGCAGGTCCACGCCTATTACCAGAACTTACGTTAGTAAAAGAGGGCTTTGTGGATAATGCCAATAAACGAGATGCACTTGGCAGCAACCAACCCAATGCTAGAACTGCCGTGGGTATCACCCGTGATGGCAGTGTTGTTTTAGTTATGGTAGCTCAAAAACCCTTGGCTCCTGCTAACTCTGGGATATCCTTGCCAGTATTAGCTGATTTTATGAAAACTCTTGGTGCTGATCAAGCGATGAATCTGGATGGCGGGAGTTCGTCTTCACTTTATTACAATGGCAAAACCTTTTACGGGAAGGTTGATTTGGAGGGAAATCCTATCAAGCGTCCCGTGAAGTCAGTTTTGCTGGTTCAGGAAAACTAGTATTAAACGCTATCTGAGGGAGCAAATCTTTACTTTCCTCTTACCGCCGACTGCGAAAACCCTGTCTTCCATTAACTTGGTCAAAGAAGACATCGTATTTATCAAAAAATGCGATGCCAGTATTTACAAATATAGGAAGTTCTGCTTTTGGCGAGATACTCAAATTCCAGCGATTAAATCCGTCGCGGGTTCCTGGTGTCAGGCTGTAATCAAAAATGCCATTCATTGCTAGTTTCAGAGAATTTCCTGAACCTAATACTCCTGGTTTGAGTTTACCTGCTGTGGAAGCTGATTTGAATTCAGTCCAACCATTAATAGTTCCGGTATCAGTGATCATTTTGCCATTACAAATATTTTTAGCAGAACTCCCAGCAATAGTTAAACAAACTTTGCTCAGTTGAGAGTCCCATCTGTTACCGGGTACACCATTAATTTCGCTTTGTTTACTCCAAGCAGCCATTTTGAAACCTGCTTGATTATTGGCAGTCAAACCGAGAATTAAACTGCCATTGTTGTTACTACCACCATTTCCAATCACAATAAATCCATTACTCAGATTGCCTGGTAATTTTCTCAACGGATTATAGGGAAGTGACTTTTCAAAATAGTTGACACCGACAATACCAGAAAATGGTAGACCATTCTTTGCTGAACAATTAGGCTTTTGGGCAGTACATTGGCGACCAGTAACAATCTGTATCGGAACAGGTTCTGCGGTGGGAAGCAAACCAAACCGGACATTAGTATAAACTAATTCTCCCTCCAGGATAGTACCATCACTTAATACCTCCTTAATATTTTGTCCCGTTCTGCGGATTGGAGCATTACCTAAAAACTCTTTGGGAACTCGCAGCCCTGCTGAACCTGTATCTAATAAGATACGCTTTGGTTGACCACCTGCGATCGCCATTTCCAGAAAATAGCCGCGAACACGTTGACCGAGGGAAGGTTTTGGATATAAAGGTAGGGATATGGTATCAAAAGTTGGCTTGCGGGGTGTATTTTGAGAGATGTCGCGCAACGCTGGGTTTGGGAAAAGAGCCGCAAATGCTGACTGGCGTTGTGCTACTGGTTCAGATGCGATATCCCAAAGGCTTTCGTAGTAGAAAAAGCCGATACCTAAACCGCGTTGTTGCACTGCTTGCACCTGGGATTGAATTTGTGATATGGAAACTGGACGATTTCGTAACCCCGCCATAATACCGATACCAGTTGGGATGACTTGTTGGGTTTCTAAAATTTCTGGGCGGGTAATTTGAGCGATAAAACTTTCCAAATCATTACGGTACACTTGCATGATTAACTCATCGACAATACCCAACCGTACCCAGTTGAGCCAGTCTTGCAGTTGCAGCTTGTAGGCGAAATCATAATAATTAGGAGCAACTGAAAAGATAGCATTCGGTTTTCGCGCTTTCACGGTTTGCTGGAGGTCTACCATGAATGCCGTGATTTTATCTGCCCGCCATTTTATCCATGCTTGGGCTTGGGGATTAGGTGGAGGAGGCTTGCCTGTTTCTTGAGTATATAGACTAATTGTGTACTTATCGTAACCAAAATCCCCAGGTAAACTCGTATTATCGTCAAATTGAACGCCATCAGCATCGTATTGAGTAATGACTTCCATCACGAGTTCGGTGAAAAACTTTTGCACTTCCGGGTGAAATGGATTCAACCACGCTACTTCACCCGCAGCACTAATTGAAGTTTGAGTCCCATCCGGCTTTTGTGTCAGCCAATCTGGATGCTGGGATGCGAGTTCCGAACTTAGGGGAACCATGAAACCAAATTCAAACCAGGGTATTGCTAGTAGCCCTTCTCTGTGGGCTTGGCTGATAATGTCTGCAATCACATCTTGTCCATCTGTTCCCTTGAAGAAGAAGGGGATACCCATTTTTTGCATGATGGCACTGGGGTATTGTGTATAACCATCGTTCCACACGATCGGATAAACAGTGTTAAAGTTTAACTGCCGCAGTTGGCTCATAGCTGCTTGCACCTTTGAGCGATTTCGGAAAATGTTAAAATCGTTACCACTCAGCCACACCCCCCGAATTTCTTGACGAGGTTGAGGGGGTAGTTGGGCAACGGTAGGGGCAAAGCTGTTGAGTAGCAATACCGCAACAAACGATACCAGACATAATAATGGTAGCAAACGCTTCCTTAAAAGCCACCAACCTTGACTAATCAAAGGCGATGTTTGGCGACAAGCCCTTCGGGTTCGCAGTCGCCTGTGGAGGGAAAACGCCAGATGCTTCAACGGGGGGAACCCCCGCAACGCACTGGCTCCCCTCCCGCAGTGCTGTCTCACTGCAACTCTACCAGACGCTTTACGTAGCTTACTCCTATATTGAAGTAAGCGTCTACGCACGGGGTTAAATAGTAAGTTAATTAAAGTAGCATTAATTTCTATGCTTTTTTCCCAAAACTGAGTTGTCATTACTGCTGCTTACTAAATGAGGTTAATTAGTTATATTTCATTCCATATCAACGTTAAATTGCTACACCAGGAAAACTGATACAGTAATTTAGCTGCAAGATATAGCTGTTTTCAATTGCATGGAATACAGACCTAACCCCCAACCCCAACCCTTGTAGCGTTGGGGAGTAAGCCTCAAAGCCTCTCTCCTTTTAGAAGAGAGGAATGGAAGTGAGGTCAAGTGTATTGCATCAAAACCAGAAGCGCTATAGTTGACGCAGTTATAGGGTTAATGGTGCCAAATAGAAATGTTTCAAATGTAACCTGTAATAAATTATCGTTGCTCTCTAAAACTTGAGCAAAGTTAAACCCTATAAAGATAATCAGAAAAATCAAGCTCAACCAGCAGGTAACTTTCAAATAGTGGTTTCCAGAAATCAACACGTTTATTATCTGTTGCCCTAACTAGACTACATGGTTAGCATTTTGTCAAGATAATTTAGATGCGTTCTTCCTGGCTTAAGCCCCTGTTTAACGGTAGTAGGCAAACTGACGCCACAGTTACTAGTTTGGGCTACGCCTACGCCTGGTAGATTTTTGGCATAGCACCATTCTTCCTATTTAAATTAAGTCACAATGATAATAGGCAATCATAGAGGGTAGTATTATGTTTCGTTTAACTCAAACTGTTCGGAACTTGTTCCTTCGTTTTCAAGGCTTGTTTGGTGTTTTATTCCAAAGTATTTCCGATTTTGTCAGAAATATATTTGGTTTTTTTGCCAAGCTTTTCGGATTTACGAGTTCTGGTTATTTCTTGGAATCTGATCAGGTGCAAAGCATAAAGCAAGCTTCTGCAAAAGAGCCAATTGAAACGAATCAGGATAACACTCCTAAAATTCCCGCCACTAACCGCCGTCGTCCTAATGCCAAACTTGACGACTACTACCTCAACATGGCTCGTGATGTGAAAAAGAACTAATAAAAGCCTTATCTATTGGAGGGTGATCTTAGCAATGCGTAGACGCTTCTTCGGCTTGTCGTTAGACATTGCCTATTGTGGAAGCTTTGCACCATCACACTTCCAATTTTTCCTGTCCGAATTTTATATATTCTCTATGAAACTAAGCACAATTCTAGTTACTTTGTGCCTGGCTTTTGGATTTATTGGTGGCGCATAAGCATAGTATCAGTTTGTTCAAAAATTGCTGTAGCCTGCACTGATGTAGTGTGAGGGCATTTTTCCGGAAAATCATCCAGCCACAATTAACGGATTTGGATGTGCGTAGGCTAACAAAAACCGCAGACATCGCACCTTTAATCAGATTAGAGCCAGTTTGAGGCTGGACAAGAGTTAGAGAGATTTTTGAGATTGAATGTTTTCTTGATTTTTAACCTACCAAATCAACTACCAAATCAACTAAGGCGTTTGACCGGAAGCGGACTATGGATGAAACTGAGCAACCGCGATAATTCTCAGAGGTGAAGACTGATAGTGTAATATTAGCTTCACCGGGATCTAAAATGCGTTTTACCTTGCAGGTTTGCATTTTGTTGTTGCAGTAAGCAATGATGCGATCGCCAGCCTTGACTTCCAACGCTTGAATTTTCAATTAATACCAACCTTGCCAAGAATTTGCTTAGTTAAAGGAAAAATATATTGCTATACTTCACCTGCTCAACAATAGCAATGTTTTTTTAGTGTAACACAAAAATTAGTGCCATTAATGCTATCAATTTAATCTTGATAATGTCAAGTTGATTTATACTCAAAATACTATTAAATACTGAATTTTCCGAAAATAAGGATACAATATCAACTTTCGCGCAGCATCTAGGTCGCAGCCTCTGTTGAAAAATCCAGATGGTAAGAAACCTCTGCTCCAACTTCTCTGGAGCTAACGGAACATCTTTGCTCTAAATTTTTTCGAGTAGAGATTTTTTATTCCGATGTTTTTGTTACAATTAATGAAAATTTTACTTAAAAATACCATTATGGCTTTATATGCAGAATTACATAGGCACCTGGGTGGCTCCGTCGTACCGCGAGTTTTATGGCGATATTTCGAGCGACATTCTTCGGAGTTGATTTCCCGCTTTGCTGACTATTCAGAATTTGAAGATTTTTATACCCGCCCACGTAACACTCTAGATGAGTATCTAGAATTACACACCCTGGTAGAAAGTGTCCAAACTGTGGAGACTTTGCCTTACTTTATCTATCGCTTGGTGCGCGGTGCTTACATTTTTGAAAATTTGGCTTATCTGGAACTGCGCTACACTCCCTATTTACGGACACCTGAGCATCTGAATCAATCACAGAGAATTGACAAGATGGCAGAAATCGTGCAAGTAGTAGGACTTGCTAGCAACCAGCCAGAATATCCGATTGTTACTAGCCAAATTCTCTGTATGCACACGCGCCTACCCTATGAGGTGAACAAGACGATTGTTGATTTGGCGGCGCAAAATAAGCAGTATATCTGTGCAGTAGATGTAGCGGGAGGTGATAGCTATTATGCCGATCGCTTAGAAGAATGGATTAGCTTATATGATTATGCGCGATCGCTAGGTGTTAACACCACTGGACATCTATATGAAACCACCGCCGGTTGTTACCCAGAACTGTTACCCTATTTGATGCGAATCGGTCACGGCATCCAAATTCCCCTACTGTATCCAGAGCTACTTAATGATGTGGCTCAACGCGGACAATGTTTGGAGGTTTGTCCAACAACTTACCTGAAAACTGGTACTTTGCAAGATATACGTCAACTCAAATTAGTTTTTGACCGTTGTTTTGATGCTGGGGTCGATATCGCTATTTGTACTGATAATGCTGGGTTGCACAATATGCGTCTGCCATTTGAGTATGAGAATCTCTTGACTTACGACATTATTAATTTTGAACAACTACAAGCTTGTCAGGATGCAGCTTTCCGTCATGCTTTTGCATGGCCTTACAGTCAACGCCCTGCATCCCTACTAAATGGGTTGCTCAAACCTGAACCACCTAAAGTTTTAGCAATGAGAGACACTAATTAACCACCCAGAGGGAAGGGGTGTGGGGAGTGTGGGGAGTGTGGGGGGTGTGGGGAGTTAGTTGAGTAACCAATCATCTGGATGGGTGCTCATCTTGACTAACCCACTAAGGACTTGATTGTAAGTTCCGTAGAGTTATCTTCCTTGTTCGACCGTGAGATACTGACATTTCACGGCAAACTTTAACCAAACTTGAGTTTCTGCTGCCTCTGCTTGTCTGCGACACGCTTTGCGAACACAATCATTCAGTTTTGCGACAAAAGCAGCTTTATATCTCCGTTTTCTCCAAGCTTCTGCCAGATTAGCACAGACTGAGCCAGAGGAGCGACGAATTTGGTCGGTTAATGAATATTTTTCTTCAACTGGGAACTTTTTAGAATGTTCAAAAATTTGCATCGCTGTCTCAAATGCCAATTGATAAACGGCTAAATCCTCATAAGTTCTAAAATACTTTTTTTCTTTTTCTTCCATCTTCTTTAATTTCGACCGCTCTCCTTCCCATATTTGCACACTCCCCACACCCCCCACACTCCCCATTGTTCCCAGAAGCTATAAACTATAATTTATGGCATCTACTATTCAAGCTCTACCAACAGAAGTCGTATATCTCATCACAGCTGGTGAGGTAATCGACTCTTTAGCTTCTGTGGTGCGGGAATTAATAGAAAATTCCCTAGACGCAGGTGCAACGCGAATTGTGGTTTCTCTATGGCCGCAGCAATGGCGAATACGTGTGGCAGACAATGGTTATGGAATGAACCTAGATGACTTGCAACAAGCAGCCACAGCCCACAGCACTAGTAAAATTCGCTCTAGTGCCGATTTATGGAAAATTAACAGTTTAGGTTTTCGTGGTGAAGCATTGCACAGTTTGACGACTCTGGCAGATTTGGAAATTTTGAGTCGTCCTGTGGGTGGAAAATTAGGATGGCAGATTATTTATGGTGATGGCGGGAAAGTTGTGCAAGTTGAAGTAACTGCGATCGCACCTGGTACAGTAGTTACAGTTTCCAATCTTTTCGGTAATTGCTCATCTCGTCGTCAGGGATTACCCACAGCAGCACAGCAAATGAAAGCTGTGCAAGCCACAATTCAACAAATCGCCCTATGTCATCCCCACGTCACCTGGCAGATTTGGCAAAATGATCGTCAATGGTTCACCATCTGTCCTGCTGCGACAACTGGGCAACTGCTACCGCAGATTTTACCCCAGGTGAGACAAGGTGATTTGCAAGAAGTGAAACTCAAACTCCCCAACCCGCCAAACTCTTGTACAGACGCGATTAATCGCGTCTGTGCCCACTCCTCACTAAACTTAGTGGTAGGATTACCCGATCGCACTCATCGTCATCGTCCAGATTGGGTACGTGTAGCCATCAACGGACGGATGGTTAAGACACCGGAACTAGAGCAAACGATATTATCAGCATTTCACAGAACATTACCACGCGATCGCTATCCAATTTGTTTTTTACATCTTGCCATTTCTCCTGATCAAATTAACTGGAATCGCAATCCAGCAAAAACAGAAATTTACCTCAACGAAATCATTTATTGGCAAGAGCAAATTACCCAAGCAATTAACCAAGCACTCAGCATCTCTTC
This sequence comes from Nostoc sp., assembly GCF_036919615.1. Lineage (GTDB taxonomy): Bacteria > Cyanobacteriota > Cyanobacteriia > Cyanobacteriales > Nostocaceae > Nostoc. The sequence continues at coordinate 24,251 of NZ_JBALCN010000064.1, forward strand.
TAGCAATCTCAAAGAAGCTGTTCACACAACACGAGTTAGTAAATTACTTAAAGCCGCAGAAGCCAAAGGCAGCTACAATTTCAATCCTAACGAAAATCACAAAACTCCTAACTCCTGTACAGACGCGATTAATCGCGTTTCTACTCCTAACTCTTTAAAGGCTGTCGCTCAAGTTAGCAATACTTATATTGTGGCGGAACATCCAGGTGGTATGTGGTTGGTGGAACAGCACATCGCCCATGAGCGAGTTTTGTACGAGCAATTGTGTGATAATTGGCAACTAGTTTCCGTCGAACCGGCAATCATTCTTTATCAATTGTCACCAGCGCAAGTATCGCAACTGCAACGCATCGGTTTAGAAATAGAACCCTTTGGCGAACAACTTTGGGCAGTCCGTAACATCCCTGCACCTTTACAGCAGCGAGACGACTGTGCAGAAGCAATTTTAGAACTTAGTTGGGGAGGCGACTTACAAACAGCCCAAGTAGCTGTCGCCTGTCGCAGTGCCATTCGTAATGGTACACCCATGAATCAACAAGAAATGCAGACACTTTTAGATAATTGGCAACGCACTCGCAACCCTCGCACCTGTCCCCACGGACGCCCAATTTATCTCTCCTTAGAAGAATCAGCTTTAGCCCGGTTTTTCCGGCGTAATTGGGTAATCGGTAAAAGTCATGGAATTTGATATTTTTGGTAAGATATTTTTACTCAATCTAATTTTTGCTGTAGATTGCCAAATTATTTGTCCGCGTTGACAAATTAATGTCCATATTGACAGATAAATGTCCGCGTCAACAAATTAGTGTTCATTAGACCTCTTGCAAAAGTCGCTTAAGAAGATTCGGTTTCGGAGAGATGAAGCTCGTAATTGTAGAGAGCAGCAATCAGATTAAACCTCAAACCAA
>NZ_JBALCN010000065.1:0-14633 GCF_036919615.1 Nostoc sp.
CCAGAAATGAGTGAAGCTGCTATATATGCTGTTATGACTCGTATTATGTTACGTCGTCTAGTCGTCTAAAGATTTACTTTATAAATGGTCTCTAACGCTGTCTTATGCTTGAAGGTTTTACAACATTGATAAGACTATTTTCAGTAATACCATTATGGAAGATGGAAGTATTTGGTACGACAGTTCGTGTTCACATGGTTGCAAAGCTTTCCACAGTTTCAAAATAAATCATCTTTTATTCACCTCATTAATTATGAATTTCTCTTTTCATCTTCCCCTGTCCCCTGCTAACCATTTTTATCAAAATTAAAGTGAAACGTTATCAGGGGGGGTGACTTTCTGGCTTAGGCATTCACTTATGCTGCAATTGTCTCCATCTGCTGAGAAATTTTCTGCAACATCGGGGCAATTACATCAGCGGAAACAGGACAACTAAAGTAGAAACCCTGACCTTCATGACATCCCTGCATTTTTAGGTAGTCAAGCTGTTCTTGGGTTTCCACACCCTCTGCCGTGATGTTCAATCGGAGGCTCTTTGCTAGCGCAATGATCGCATCGGTGACGGCCGCGCTATCAGGATTGGACATGATATCCTTTACAAATGACTGATCAATCTTGAGCATGTTCACAGGAAATTGCTTCAAATAGTTGAGGGAGGAATAACCGGTGCCGAAGTCGTCTAGAGCTAACCATATACCCAGCTCTCGTAATTGTTTTAAGGTTTTAACTGATCGCTCAATGTCAGCCATCAAGAAGCTTTCCGTCACTTCCAGTTCCAGGTAAGATGCTTTGAGTCCAGTCTCCTCAAGAATTTGGCTGACGACCTCAACCAGATTCGGGTGTTCAAACTGTCGGGCTGACAGATTCACAGAGATCCGAATTGGGGTAAATCCAGCAAGCTGCCAAGCACGGTTTTGGGCACAAGCAGTTCGCAAGACCCATTGATCAATTGGCACGATCAAACCATTGGCTTCTGCGATCGGAATAAATTTTGCTGGAGAAATCAAACCTAAGGTAGGATGCTGCCAGCGAATCAACGCTTCCATAGCTATAACTTGTCCACTGTGTAAATCAATCAGAGGTTGATAATAAACCAGCATTTCGCACCGCCCAAGCGCCCCATATAATTCATTTTCTAAACTCAGTCGCTCCTGCAACTGAGCATTAATTTCCGGCGAATAGAATTGGTATTGGCTACGCCCTTGCTGCTTCGCCTGGTAGAGTGCCATGTGAGCCTGTTGCAAAAGTTGATCTAGACTATTACGATCATTGAGACCATTAATTGTGATGCCGATGCTGACGGTAATATGAATCGAGTTACCCTCTAAAGAAAAGGGTTTGCTCAGGGTACTTGATAGCAGATGAGATAGCTGAATCACACTTTCAAAAGAAATAAGGTCTATTCGAGCAAGGACAAATTCATCTCCTCTCAAATGGGCAAGAATATCTGTTTGTGCTATGCAGGTTGATAACCTCTGAGCAACTGCTCTTAACAACAAATTTGTTGTCTCATGCTTCAACCCATGACTCATACCAGTGAAATCATCAATAGCTAGCAAAAAGACAGCTACAAGGCGCTGGTTATTTTCAGGTTGGGATAGAGTCTGATGGAGGCGATCGCAGAATAAATCACGATTGGGTAATCCAGTTAGATCATCATAATTAGTGATGTAGTGAATTAACTGATCTAATTTGTGAAGAGCTTGTGAAGTATCCGCCATCAATGTACCTGCTTCATCAGCAAATTCTGTGGGCAATTCAGGTAGGGTTTTGGTGTTCAGATAATTTTGCAATGCAGCAGATGTCAAAATAACCGGCTTGAGGAGGTGGTGTAGCGCGTAGAGGGTGACGGCCGTACCCGCTAACGTCGCCAACAGAGCAACGCTCATAACTCGCACCGCCATCTCCAAGGAATAGGAGTTTGAGATGACGAAACTCAATAGTAAGGTCAGAAGTGGTATGTGAGTGCCCAAAAATGCCACCAACATGATTTTAGCGGTGTAACTTTTCTTGAGCCATCTGAAATGAGCTAAGAACGAGTACAAGTAGAGCTTGTGATTGAGCTTCATAAATTCTGTTCGATAGTTGGTAAATTAGTTCCGAGCTATCCTGACAAAAGAGTATTTTTGATTCACAATCCCGTGGAATTAGCTCTCATGGAACCCAACCCTGATCAGGTTATATATTATGCTTCCCAATATATTTTTCTACTTAATATATATAACGATAAAGTTTCTGTAAAGCTTATTCCATAAACTATTTCACCATCAACACCTAATTGTCTTAATTGTTACTTTACTACGTATTAGTTTGTTTTAACGTGATATAAAAGCAAAAAAAACCACAGATACACACAGATAACCACCAATATTTATCTTGACGGTTAACAACGGGACAGTTAACAACTTTAGGTTTATGAACAACAGGTTTCACAACGATCTTCGCTACGATGCCTGTGAGGGTAAGGAAGCAATTACAAGTGATATCATGTCCGCTGAATTGCCCATAATAAAAGAACTTCAAAGAATCGTATAAACTAGCCGGATTGCGATATTGGCGTTGGCGCAACCCGCCGTAGGCATCGCACCCTATAAGTTAGTTACAGAGATACTTGGGCAGTTTTCGGAGATGTCTAGTAGGAATAAAGTGGCGATCGCACAAATTTTTTGGACAACCAGAAAAATTTACCTGGGGACGCCGGTTAATTTCACGCCTTTTTCTGGTGTGATTGTTAACCCTTCTGAATTGTATTTTATTTTTGTCAACAAAATCAGTATTATCCCTGTAGTCACAACGGGTGTACTTAATAAAGATTGGCTTTATTCAGTACTTAGGGAAATCCAACAAAAAAATTATCCAATCTTCTAGGGTGGGCAACATAAGCGCCCAATTCACAGGACAGGCGAGACGCCCATCATCCAAAAAATATTGGGATATTTTATTACTTGGCAGTCCCTTATATGCTTAAAGACTGGATTTTACTTAAGTGTAAATACAGAAGTTCAAATATATTGATTTAAGAAAATCAGTATTATTCCTGTGGTCAGATTGGGGTTACTCAATGGAAAGTGGCTTCATCTAGTCTTGACATTTTTATGTCTTATTCTCCAAAGATGTCTGTAAATCTCAGTAACAGGAAGTAAATTAATAATTTACGAATTTGCTGAGATTTGATCATTTGAAAATAACCCTGTTTTCCTTGAGTTTCACCACAAAGCCTAGATATAAACTGATGCACTTGAAAATACAAAAGTTTGATGCTTTTTACTTGATTTTAATGGTGGAATAACTCTGCACGAATTTAGCTTACACGTATCGAATTTAGCTGAAGTAAAAGCAAAATGAGCACAATTCCTATAGGTAACTACAGGTTGTTCCAGAAACTACATCCGCTATCTCTGTTGGCACAGTTAACCAGTCGGCGTGCTACAGGTTGCTTAAGCGTATTTACCGGGATAGTTTCTTGGTCAATCTATCTAGAGGACGGTAAACTTACTTATGCCTCCTATTCAGATAAACTATTTGAGCGCCTTGACAGTCACTTGCGACGCTTGAGTCAGCAAATTCCTGCTCTCAATAGCGCCACTCGTGTGCAGATGCGGCTGATGTTTGAGACGAAGAATGAACATCAATCAATACCAAATCCAGATTACCAAGCTATTTGTTGGTTAGTAAATCAGGATTATATTACCTCTGTCCAAGCAGCAAGCCTGATAGACGAATTGGCAAAAGAAGTGCTGGGATCATTTCTGTGTTTAAAAGAAGGTAGCTATGAATTCAGCCCAGAAAGCTCTTTAAGTGAATTGCCAAAGTTCTGTCGCCTGGATTTGCGGTTACTTGTTGAACATTGTCAAAAGCAGTTACGAAATCGGCAAAATATCCAGTCATCAATTCCGGCTGGTGGGGGTTCCCAAGTTTTGTCTAAAACACAACTATCTCAAGTTCAGCCACAACTGCAAATACAACTTGGGCAAAAATTGCCGAGACAAATCAATTTTGATATTCCTGAGAATAATAAAACTACTCAACTACCTGTTGGCAAAACACTATATACAATTGCCTGCATCGATGATAGCCAAACAGTTTTGAATTCCATCAAGCACTTTTTGGATGAAAACACATTTTCAGTTGTGATGATCAACGATCCGGTAAAAGCTTTAATGCAAATTCTCCGGAGTAAGCCTGATTTAATTTTGCTAGATGTTGAAATGCCAAGTTTAGATGGCTACGAGCTATGTTCCTTATTACGGAAACATTCAGCTTTTAAAAATACACCTATTATTATGGTGACTGGTAGAACCGGATTTATTGATAGGGCAAAGGCTAAAATAGTTAGGTCATCAGGATATTTGACCAAGCCTTTTACACAATCAGAATTGCTAAAAATGGTTTTTAAGCATCTTGGTTAATTTAGTAACAATCAATAACTATAACCAAATTTAATCGCCTTAAGTTATATTTTAGGAGATTTAATAGTGAGCCTGACTTTGCTTGGCACAATTTTGATTGTAGAAGATTCTCCCAGTGAATTAGAATTAATGAGCCATTATCTTAGAGAGAGTGGTTACAACGTAATTAAAACTTCTGGTGCAAAAGAAGCTTTAGAAAAAGCTGTGTTAGAAAAACCAGATGCGATCGTGACTGATGTAGTAATGCCAGAAATGAGTGGATTTGAATTGTGTCGTTCTCTGAGAAGAAATCCGATTACTGCAAAAGTGCCGATTGTAATTTGTAGTTCCAAAAATCAAGAAATTGACCGTTTGTGGGCGATCAGACAAGGTGCAGATGCCTATATAACTAAACCTTACACCCGCGAACATCTCCTACGTACTATTAAATCAGTGGTAATTTAAATCAATGACTAGTACAAACATTACTCTTTCTTCAAAATCAACCCCAAATAACTTAGCAGATGGTTATCTAAAGTTTCATCTAAATCAACAAACTACTGCTGTTTTATCAATGAGGCATACGCAAGAAGCAATTATTGTGCCTGTTGAATCTATCACCTCAATGCCTAATATGCCCCCCTGCATATTAGGATTAATGAATTGGCGGAGTCGGATAATTTGGGTAGTTGATTTGCCAAGAATGCTCAATTTAGAATCTCTAGATTATCGATTGCGGCAGTACAATGTGATCGTTATCCGAGTGGAATCATTGGTGTTGGGATTAGTTGTGCAAGAAATAAAAGGTACAACCAAGTTTGTAACCGATGATATTCATTCTCCTATAGGACAAGTGGCATCCAGTTTAGTTCCTTATTTATGTGGGTGCGTTGTGCAACAGCAAGAAATATTACTGGTATTAGATGCACAGGCGATTGTGCAGTCTTCTATTCTCCGCAGTGATTAGGATGTACTACTAAAAAAGATTTTTAGTGTACTTATTCACATACTTAGGAGAACTACTTTTATGTTTAATAAAACCAACACGAATCAAGGTAATGGCGCTCAAAATCGAGCATCACTGATTTCATCCCAAAAAGCCATTGGGACTGTAGTAAAGCTACCAAGCAAGGCGACTACTGAAACTGCTGATAATTTTTCTTTGAATCAGGCTATTGCCTATTTTACAAGACTGGGATTGGTTAAGAAAGCGACTATTTTAGCGATCGCAATCGGTACAATACCAGTATTGGGCATCGGCGCGATCGCTTTTAGTTTTGCCAACAAGTCGATTACTAAGCAAATTACTCAATCTCAACAAGCCGAAGCCACTGGTTTAAGTGATAAAGTTAACCGTTTCATGCTGGGACGCTACGGAGATATTCAGGTAATATCAAGTTTGCCATTTTTGACAAATCCCCAAGCTAGTGTTAGTATCACTACTCAAGAAAAACAAGCAGTCTTAGATCGCGTTGTTGAAGCTTACAAAACTTATGACAGTGTTGGTGTTTTTGATCGCCAAGGTAACTTGATTGTGCAATCTACAGGCGAACCCTTGGATAATCAAAAAGACCATAACTATTTTCAAGACGCTTTGCAAAAAGATACTCCTGTGATCAGCAAACCGGAAGCAGCAAAAAATACTGGTGTAGTGAGTATCTATATAACTGCACCTGTAAAAGAGACAAGAACGGGCCAAACTATTGGCGTGGTACAAGCACGTATGCCTGTAAAATCTTTAGAGGAAGTAATCAAAAACTACGTAGCCAATGGACAACAATACCATTTGCTCGATGCTTCCGGAACAGTTTTCTTAAGTCCACAAAAGGAATTATTGGGGAAACAGGCAAAGGCAGAGTATTCTAGTTTAGCTAAACTGGTTGTAGCCAAAAAGGTAGATAGTTTTATAGAAGTTCCCAAAACTCACAAAAAACAAGAACTAGTTAGCTATGTACCAGCCAGTAAGCTAGATGGCTTGCCTAATTTAAACTGGCAGGTACTTTTATCCACAGACACAGCAATTGTATTTGAGCCGCAAAGACAATTATTGTGGACTATAGCCATCGGCACAGCACTAACAGCATTTATTGTGGGTGCGATCGCATCTCGATTAGCTAAACTTACTACACAGCCAATTCTGAATGCGACTGCGGCATTAGCAAAGCTCAGTCAAGGTAAATTCAACACCCGTCTGGAAATCGAAACAGAAGATGAATTAGGGTTATTGAGTGCAAATATCAACCAGATGGCCGAACAATTGCAGGTCTTAGTTAAAGAACAAGAACTGGACGTTGAAGGGGCAAAATTACTAGCAGATATTACCCTCCGAATTCGGAGAATTCTCAAAACTGAAGATATTTATCACGCAGCAGTGAAAGAAGTTCACCGAGCGCTAAAAACAGACCGGGTAATCATTTATAGTCTGAATCCAGATACTGGGGATGGTGTTGTTCTTGCTGAATCGGTAACTGGTAATTGGCCGAAAATGCTTGGAGTGCAAATTGATGACCCCTATTTTCGGGAACGTTATATAGAAGCTGATCACCATGGAGAGGTGCAAGCAGTTGCCAATATTCATCAAGACCAAAGCCTGAAAAATGCCAACGGTTACATCCAACTTTTGGAAAAATTTGCCGTCAAAGGTAATTTGATCGTACCGATTCTTGCCCAAGAGCAAATTCTAGGCTTATTAATTGCTGATCATTGCGAAACTCCTCGTATTTGGCAACAGCCGGAAATTGACTTGTTTCAACAGATAGCAACTCAAGTCGGCTATGCCTTAGAACATGCCAAGCTGTTAGAAGAGATAGAAAAATCTAGGAATGTTGCAGTAATCGGTTCTGACGACGAACGCTATCAAAAAGAAACACTGCAACAGCAACTTTTAGAACTACTCAACGACGTAGAAGGTGCAGCCAGAGGCGACTTGACAGTGCGTGCAGACGTAACGGCTGGAGAAATAGGCACTGTTGCCGACTTTTTCAACTCGATTGTCGAAAGCCTCCGGGATATTGTTACCCAAGTTCAACAAGCTGCTACCCATGTGAATACTGCCATCGGCTCTAACGAAGGAGCAATGCGCGACTTAGCAGAAGAAGCACTCACACAAGCTGCTGAAATCAACCGCACTCTGGATGCTGTTGACCAAATGACCCAATCTATGCAATCCGTAGCCGAAAGCGCCGAAAAAGCTGCTTTTATTGCCAACCACGCGGCTCACACCGCCACCAAGAGTGGACACGCGATGGATTTGACAGTACAAAATATCCTGTCTTTGCGGGAAACCGTTGGTGAAACTGCTAAAAAAGTGAAACGTTTGGGAGAGTCTTCTCAACAAATTTCCCGCGTAGTGTCCTTGATTAACCAAATCGCCATCCAAACTAACTTACTAGCCATCAACGCCGGTATTGAAGCAGCGCGTGCAGGTGAAGAAGGTCAAGGTTTTGCCGTAGTTGCTGAAGAAGTCGGCGAATTAGCAGTCCGCAGTGCCGCAGCAACCCAAGAAATTGAACAAATTGTTGAAAATATCCAACGAGAAACCAGTGAAGTGGTGCAAGCAATGGAAATAGGCACTACCCAAGTGGTAGAAGGTACCCACATTGTGGAGGAGGCTAAACAAAATCTGGGTCAAATTTTGGATGTATCGCGTCAAATTGACTCCTTAGTGCAGTCGATTTCCACTGCAACTGCATCTCAGGTAGAAACATCGCAAAGTGTTAGCCAATTGATGAAGGATATCGCTGCTGTATCACAACGTACCAGCGATTCTTCTCGCCAAGTTTCCGAATCTCTGCAACAAACTGTGGAGATTTCTCAGCAGTTGCAAGAAACTGTCGAGACTTTCAAAGTTAGTTAGTGGTCATCTGTCAGTTGTTTGTTTCTCACCACTTACTACTGACAAATGACCAAATTTTAGATTTTCAAATTCTGGATTTTGGAATTGTTGGCGGAGCCTCTCGTAGAGAAGATTGAAAATAGAGAAAGGTCTGGAGTAAGCGAATTTTAACATGAGAATAATTCTATTATCCAAAATCTAAAATTAAATGGCAAACCCCTGAATTTAGGCATGGATCAATCTAAAATCTAAAATCCAAAATCCAAAATTGTTTGACTATTAACAAAAACCAATGCTGCAAGACAAAGAACTAGAAATCCAGATGCAGTTTCTGGAAGAAGCAACTGATTACTTAAATACTCTAGAGGGGGTATTACTGGAAATCGATACTACTAACCGTATCGATTTGGATAAAATCAATGCTGCACTCCGGGCCACTCATTCTATCAAAGGTGGTGCAGGGATGATGGGATTTAAATCGCTAAGTGATTTAGCTCATCGTCTGGAAGATTCCTTTAAAGTTTTAAAAACTAAAAAAAATTCTCTAGAAATTGATACTCAGTTACAAAGTTTATTGCTATCTGGAGTTGACTGGCTGCGTCAGATTGTAGAATTGCTTGCAGAAGGAAATGTTGTTGAAGATCAGTGGTTAGCAACCTTTTGTTTCCCAATTTTTGATCAGCTACACGATCGCTTGGGTGATCCCACCCCTGAGGATGCCTCAACCATGCTATCCCCAGAAGATGGGCAAGACGTTATCCCCTTGCTATTTGCAACAGAAGTAGAAGAGTGTTTGCAGCATCTAGAATCTATATTGGCAGATAGTGAACAGCCTGGTTTGCATGAAGAAGTTGTGATTATGGCAACTGAATTGGGCGGTTTAGGGGAAATGCTGCAATTGGCAGCTTTTACCAAACTTTGTGAGTCAGTAACGCAGCAATTAGAAACTGTTAGCAGCTCGCGCATTCCAGAAATTGCCCAGTTAGCATTGCTTGCATGGCGGCGATCGCAAGCTTTGGTACTGACAAATCAACTAGATAACTTGCCTACAGAACTTGAATTGGGTAGTTATACGCAATCACAGCCACTATTACAAGCAGAAGTAATACCACATATCGCTACAGATACAGATAACCCAGATATCCTCGATCCAGAAGTGGTGTCAGCATCTGTTTGGCAACCAGAAATAACTAAAGATGAAGCGATTGCTGCCAATTTTACATTTTTGGATGCAGAATTTACAGCTGATGTTAATGCTGTCAATGTCACTGAGCAAAATACAATATTTGCTAGAGAAAATAATCCTTCAGATGCCAGATTTGGCGAAAGTAAAGGAGAGCTGAATGGCGTTGGTAAAGAGCGGGAAAGTCATGAAAATAGCGTCCGAGTTCCTAGCAAACAACTAGAGCAAATTAATGATTTATTTGGGGAATTGATTGTTCAACGGAATGGGTTAAACTCACAACTAGAAAGATTACGTAAACTTGTTCGGAACCTGAACCAGCGAGTACAAGTTCTCGACCGAGAAAACCAGAATTTACGTACAGCCTATGACAAAATTTCTACTCAAGCTGCCACGTCTAATGGGGTGCATAGACAAGAAGCGGCTTTTCAGCAGATATCGCAAGCTGAAAATAGCCACCAAATACAAGGTACAGACAGGGAATTTGATCCCTTAGAAATGGATCGCTATAACGAATTAAACTTGCGATCGCAGGAAGTTATGGAAACCATTGTTCAAGTACAGGAAGTCACAACTGATGTACAACTCAGTGTAGATGATACAGACCAAATTGCTCGGAAACTAAACAAAACATCAAAACAGTTACAGACCAAACTAAATCACATCCGAATGCGGCCACTGTCCGATTTAACCGAACGTTTTCCCAGGGCTTTGCGCGATTTAAATGTGGAACATGGGAAAAATGTCCAGTTAAAAATTGAAGGTGGCAATACTTTAATTGAACGCAGCATTTTAGAAGCATTAAATGAACCTTTAATGCATCTGTTAAGGAACGCCTTCGATCATGGTATCGAAGACTCTGCCACCCGCCGCCTTCTGGGTAAACCAGAACAAGGATTGATTGAAATTACAGCTACTCACCGCAGTAATCGCACTCTGATTACTATCCGTGATGATGGTTGGGGCATTTCTCTGGAGAAAATTCGCATCCGCGCCCTAGTTATGGGATTGGATGCTTCTCTACTCGCTAATGCTAGTGATGAAGAACTGTTATCACTAATTTTTGAACCAGGTTTTAGCACCTCCGAGCAAGTTACAGCATTATCTGGTCGAGGTGTCGGTATGGATGTGGTTCGTAACAACCTCAAACTGATTCGAGGAGATGTCAAAGTTGATACGGAACCAGGAGTTGGTACTACCTTTACCTTATCAGTACCATTTACACTTTCTGTTGCCCGAGTTCTGCTGGTAGAAATCAACAAAATGCTATTGGCATTTCCCACAGATGTTATTTCAGAAATATCTTTACTCCAAAATGAGCAAGTTTTTCAAATGGTAGGTAGCGAAGTCCTAAATTGGCAAGGAACTATGCTACCACTGATTCGCTTGACTCCTTATTTAGAGTTTAATTGCCTACGCTACGATCGCTCAGAGTTAGAGACTCCGGCAGCAATTAATGCTAACAGCGTGTTAGTAGTTAAAGGGAATAATCAGCCAGTAGCAATCCAAATAGACCGTTGCTGGGGTGAACAAGAAGTTGCTATTCGCCAAGTCGAGGGAAATATACCTTTACCTGAAGGCTTCAGCAATTGTACGATTCTCGGTGATGGTCGAGTAGTGCCACTAGTTAATGTCAATGAGTTGCTGTATTGGATTGCTACGAATCGGCGGACTGCTAGAGGAACTCAATTACCATCAGCAAGGTTAAAAACACCGTTCCTGATATTTGATGAAGATAAAATATTAGCAGCGTCTGTTAAGCAGAAAGGCACTATTTTGATCGTAGATGACTCGATTAATGTTCGTCGCTTTTTAGCCCTGACCCTTGAAAAAGGAGGGTATCAAGTAGAACAAGCTAAAGATGGTCAAGATGCCTTAGACAAACTCCATAGTGGATTGAGAGTTGAGGCAGTAATTTGTGATATTGAAATGCCTCGCCTAGATGGTTATGGCTTTTTAGGTAAGGTAAATTCAGACGTTGATACAAAAAATATTCCAGTTGCGATGCTGACTTCTCGTAGCAGCAATAAACATCGGCAATTAGCTATGCAATTGGGGGCGCGGGCTTACTTTTCTAAACCTTACAACGAGCAAGAATTACTCCAAACGCTGGAGGAAATAATTCGTAATGTTGCAGAAAAGGTAGCTTCTAATTAAAAATTGATAATTCACGCCGTGTGCAACTTATTCTTAGAACCCCGCTTCCATTCCTCTCCCCCACAGGGAGAGAGGCTTTGATGCTTGCTCCCCAACGCTAGTAGGGAAGGGGTTAGGGGTTAGGTTTGAGAGAAAGTTGCACACGGCGTTAATTCATAATTAGATTTCAGATATTTTCGTAGGGTGTGTTAGTGCCTTGGCGATTAGAAGTTGCGGCTACACGAGACTTTACCCGCGCAGGCGGGTAAAAAAATTGAATTATATCAGTAATAATCGCCCAGCTTTTGCGTAATACTATTTGTGTCAATTGAAATAATTTCTATATCAATTCAATTTGTATCAATTGAAATAATTTCTATATTAATTCAATTTGTGGTGAATTTATGGTAGCTGTAACACTGACGGCTGTTGCTACTGCGATCGCAACTACGCTTTGGACTAAAGCGCAGGAGAAAATCGGCGAAAATATTGGTGATGCTACATGGACGCTAGGTGGCAAGTTAATCGGATTACTCCGCCAAAAGAATAAATCGCCATTACTCACCAGTGCTGTAGAGGGAAATGAACCGCAGCGATTAGATTATGGCCAAGCAGTGCTGGAACTGAAAGCAGCAGCAGACGCAGATTCAGAAATTGCTCAAGCAGTTGTGGAAGTGGAAGCCGCAGCAAAAGCAGAACCAAAACTTACTCAAAAAATTCAAGAAATAGAAAATACTCTCAAGTCTCAACAGCCAACCATTCAAAATCTGACGCAGTTAGCAGAAAAAATTGGGGTTGTAAATCAAGGACAGATAAATAACCAAACTAATAACATCACGTTTTGACTACAGCCGTCCCAAGGGGAGGATGGGACAAAGTTAACTCCTGATGACTGGCGTAAAGTCTGCCGTGAATTGTTGGCAGAACGGCGAAAGCTGACTACAAATCCCCTGACATCAACTCAAGGGGTAGCCTTGCAAGTTGATGATGTTTACGTACCACTAGGATTAGTTGAGCGTAAAAAACAATCCAAGCTTAAAAATAATGTTTCTCCAGAACAGGGGTTAGACAAGGTTCAAGGCGATATTTCTCCAGAACAGGGGTCAGAACTGTACAAAGAGACAGAAATCACCAAAACATTTGAGCATGATGCTTTTCTTGAAGAAGTTCTCAAACAGAAGAACACGCCTAAAAGTCAAGGTAAGCGGATTGCGATTATTGGCGAACCTGGTGCAGGAAAGACAACACTGTTACAGCAGATTGCTGATTGGGTATCTCGTGAGATTGACCAGTCAATTGTCATTTGGGTATCTTTAGCAGATTTGCCAGAGAAGGAACTAAAATCTTATCTGTTCGACAGTTGGTTAACTCAGGTTGCCGAAAAAACAGGTAAAGCTAAACCTACTGAGCAACTGAAGAATGATTTTGTTGCTCTGTTTAATCAAAATAATGTCTGGCTGCTGCTAGATGGGTTAGATGAAATGTCCGCATCTTCAGGTAATCCTCTCACAGAAATTGCACGACAATTCCGTGAAGCAGGATTAATTTCTAAAGCGCGAATTGTGCTGACTTGTCGGGTTAATCTGTGGGATGGCAACAGTAATGCACTTGATGATTTTGATACCTATCGCAGTTTAGATTTTTCTTATCCACAACAGGTAGAGAAATTTATTCACAAATGGTTCGCTGCTATTTCCGAAACTGGGAAGGAATTATGCGCTGCTTTGAAAGAATCAGGTAAAGAACGGATTCAAGATTTAGTGAAAAATCCTCTGCGGTTGACACTGCTGTGCTTGAATTGGCAATCAGGAGATGGTAAATTACCGGATACTCAAGCCGGACTCTATCAGCAATTTGTTAATGACTTCTACAAGTGGAAAGAACAGGAATTTGCGACAACACCTGAACAGCGTCAGCAACTTAATGTAAAACTAGGGGAATTAGCTAAAAAAGCGATAGATAAAGAAGCAACCCGTTTTCGCTTGCGCCAAGATTTTGTTAAGGACTTCTTAAGAGATGCTGATGATGAAAATTCGCTGCTAAAATTGGCACTAAATCGCGGTTGGCTGAACTGTGTAGGGATAGATACAAATAGAAAACCTGTTTACGCTTTCTTTCATGCCTCATTTCAAGAGTACTTTGCTGCTAAAGCAATTAATAATTGGGGCTTTTTCTTACCCCGTAAGTACAAAAATAAACCTGTTAAAGGTGAGAGATATCGTATTTTTGAACCGCAGTGGAAGCAAACAATATTACTTTGGTTAGGACGAGAAGAAGAAAACCTAAAAGAGCAACAGCAGCAGTTTATCGATGCTTTAGTTAATTTTAAAGATGGATGTCGAAAATTTTATGAATATCGCGCCTATTTTTTAGCTACCGCAGGAATTGCAGAGTTTCGAGATTATTTCAGAGCAGATGAGATAGTAACACAAATTGTCAAGTGGACAATTGATAGTCGGAGTTCAATCAAAGAGGAAGCTAAGTCAGCACTACAACACACAGATCGTACAAAAGCGATCGCCGCCTTAGTGCAACTGCTGCAATCAACTAATCTGGATGACTCCAGCCGTAAGCTGGCAGCATCAAGCTTAGGGGAAATCGGCACAGGCAATGAAATTGCGATCGCCGCCTTAGTGCAACTGCTGCAATCAACTAATCTGGATGACTCCACCCGTAGGCAGGCAGCATCAAGCTTAGGGGAAATCGGCACAGGCAATGAATTTGCGATCAAAGCCTTAGTGCAACTGCTGCAATCAACAACTGCGGATGACTTCACCCGTAGTTATGCAGCATCAAGCTTAGAGAAAATCGGTACTGGCAATGAAATTGCGATCAAAGCCTTGGTGCAATTGCTGCAATCAACTAATCTGGATAACTTCACCCGTAGTTATGCAGCATCAAGCTTAGAGAAAATCGGCACAGGCAATGAATTTGCGATCAAAGCCTTGGTGCAACTGCTGCAATCAACTAATCTGGATGACTCCACCCGTAGGCAGGCAGCATCAAGCTTAGAGAAAATCGGCACAGGCAATGAATTTGCGATCAAAGCCTTGGTGCAACTGCTGCAATCAACTAATCTGGATGACTCCAC
>NZ_JBALCN010000066.1:0-17474 GCF_036919615.1 Nostoc sp.
TCTGATGCTCTTCATGAAGCAGTTACTATCGCTGTTAATGCTATTACTGATGAAAACGCTCTAAATTGGTTTAATCATTGTGGTCTATTTTTTGAACCTATTCGATAGTTATTTTTGTGGTTTTTTTGATCGCAAACTGCTGTAATTACTTGGAGACTTATTTCTTTTTCTAAAAAATGGAAAAATCATTGATTTTTATCACTGTTATACTCAGTGATAAATACCCATTTAGGAAATAAGTAAGTTAGAAAAAACTATTTCTATATTTTGCAGTGTGCATTGCTTACAAAAGTTTTTAGTGAGGAAAACTGAGATGAAATTTGTTCCAAAATTAGTGTTTGCTGCTGCTACTTTGACTTTAGGTTTTGCTACTGTAGAGGCAAAATCTGCATCTGCTGCAATTATTAATTACGCTTTCACAGTTGATAGCCCCTTAACTAAGGGAAATGGCTTTTTTAGCTTTGATGACTCAACTTTCAGTAATGAAGATAAGCCTGTAGCTGCCATTAAGTCGCTCTCTTTCCAATTTGATAGGGACTCTACTGTTTACACTGAAAAAGATGATACCAAATACCCAAATTTTCCTCTTGTCTTTCCAACCACATCCTTAACAGGAAAAACATCTTTAGGATTAGACTATCTGTTCAACGATAAATCTAATCCTTCCAGTTCTATAAGTTACGAAATTATTGGTGAGGATTTGACAATTTTCTCTAGAACTTCTCCAGATGCAAAACTCATATCAGGTAGAGTTTTGTATACACAAGTTCCTGAACCTACACCTTTAGTTGGTGCTCTCTTTGCTTGTACTCTGGGCTGGATGATGAACAGAAAAGTAACATCAATGAAAAAGGTTAGATTTTAACCTTAGTTAAGTTGATATTAACCCTTTCTTTGCCAAGGATTAATCTCTTACTAATATGCTTTTATCTGGTAAAACAACATCTAATACATTGATGCCAGAATAAAAAATTAGGAATTAAAACCTGATTTTGGCAAGGAAGTTACTTACGAAGTTTGCCTAAGACCACCCTGCTTTCTGCGTGTTAGCTGTTGCTGGGTTTTAACTTACCTGTTAGTCAGGAGTAGAGAATGGTAGATTACCGGAATTTTGAGGGCTTCCTACACAGTCGAATCAAACGACGCAACTTAATTATCGGGGCAGGAGCATTATCTGGTTTGGCGATCACTAACCAATTTTCTGATCAAAGAGCGATGTCTGCCGACAAGCCGCTAGGCATCTACGCTAGAAGCAGATTTTCCAATTATCCTTTCACTTTGGGTGTAGCGTCAGGTGATCCCTATCCTACCAGCGTAGTGATCTGGACTCGTCTAGCTCCCGAACCCTTAAACGGAGGTGGAATGCCATCTGCTAATGTGCCAATTCGCTGGGAAGTGGCAACTGATCCTGACATGAGGCGCATTGTCTCCAGAGGTACAGTACTGGCAACTCCACAACTAGCTCACTCAGTTCGAGTTGTGGTAGAGGGACTGCAATCTGATACTTGGTACTGGTATCGGTTTCTTGTCGGTCAAGAGGCTAGCCCGATTGGTCGCACTCGTACAGCTCCGCTAGCAGGTGGCTACTTAAATAAATTAAACTTTGCCCTTGTCTCCTGTCAGCACTATGAGCAAGGGTACTATACTGCTTACAAATATATTGCCCAGGACGATCTCAACTTGGTAGTGCATGTTGGCGACTACATCTATGAAGGAGGAATTTCAAAGAATCGCCCCAGACAGCATAACAGTGCAGAAATTGTAACTTTGGAAGATTACCGCAACCGTCACGCCCTCTATAAAACCGATTCCAATCTGCAAGCAGCTCATGCAGCGTTTCCCTGGATTGTTACCTGGGATGATCATGAGGTGGAAAACAACTACGCCAACAACATCTCAGAAATTGATACTGAACCAGATCAGAATCGGGCAATCTTCCTCCAACGGCGAGCTGCTGCCTATCAGGCTTACTACGAACATATGCCACTGCGCCCCTTCTCGCGTCCCGTTGGCCCCGATATGCAACTTTTCCGCCGACTCTCCTTTGGTAACTTAGCCACCTTCCATGTCCTAGATACCCGCCAATATCGCACCGATCAGCCATGTGGTGATGGTACTAAAGAACGCTGCCCAGAAAATTTAGATCCGAATGCAACGATTACTGGCAAGCGTCAGGAAAATTGGCTATATGATGGTCTAAATAGCTCACAGGCTAAGTGGAACGTTTTGGCCCAGCAAGTTGTAGTTGCTCAGATAGACATGAAACCAGGGAAAGGCGGAACCTACAGCATGGATAAGTGGGATGGTTATGTGGCTTCCCGCGATCGCCTCATGCGTTTCTTAGAACAGCGCAAACCATCTAATCCAATCGTCTTATCAGGCGATATCCATTCTAACTGGGCAATGAATTTAAAGGCTGACTTTAATAATCCAGAATCTACTACAGTCGGGAGTGAATTCGTCTGTACTTCAATAACCTCCGGCGGAGATGGGGCAGACAGCAGCCCAGTAGTTGAAGCTTACTTACCCGATAACCCACACATTAAGTTCTTCAACGGTCAACGTGGGTATGTTCGCTGTGCGCTGACTCCCACAACCTGCAAGACAGACTATCTAGTTTTATCAAACGTCACAACTCCATTTGGGACGATTAGTAAGCGGGCTTCATTTGTGGTTGAAGATGGTCGTCCCGGAATACAACAAGTCTAATCGTTTAATTCCCAGGTATTGAAACCAGATAATCACAGATGGATACAGATAAATCATTAGTGTTTATCTGTTTCTATCTGTGTTTTCATTTTCAGAAAATTGACTTTTGCAACTCGATACTTTCTAGCGTTAACTCAATCGACAAGATTAGCGATCACACTACAGCCGCCATATTTTTCTCAGACTTTGCAAAGAATCTTCTTGTCGCTGCTCAATAACTGCTGGAGTCCATTCAGATTGCTGTAAAACTTGGGTTGTCAGAACAAAAGGAGAAATCCCTTTTTTGCCAACAAAATACTTTTCTTTCTTTTTGTCAAAATCGTAGTTTTGAGCCTCGGCATTCTTGTTTCGAGAGAGTAACGCCAAGTTACCTATGCGATGCACATACTGGATGCGTTCTTCTTCATTCGGAAACCACTGAAGCCACGTACTGCCTTCGCTTGGGTTCTGAGGAAGTACGTGTTCAACTGTAATAACTGAATAGTCGTACCTCGCTTCCCCTTGGGAAAGTGTAGAGTCAAGGCGCAGAAGAACATATTGCCTAATTCGCTGGATTAGATATAAATCCCCATCAAGCGTTTTAATGATTTGATTCATTTCTTGAGGAGTTAGCTGTAAGGGTGACTCAAGTGTATATAGATCGACATTTCTTTCAATAGCAGTAAGAAGTTTTGCATACCGTCCGATACGGTCGTTAATATCCGCTCGCAAAATCATTAAGCCTGCGGCTAATCGCTCAAGATCAGTAAAAAACTGTTTTAATTTACCAGAATTATGGCTATTTCTCGAAAAATAGAGAATTGCTGGCGGAATCCAATCAAAGTTGTCTATTTTATTCAACCATCTAAGCAAATAATTAATCGTTTCTGCATCTTTATCGGTTCGGTAATTTGCCGTATTGATAATTTCTAAAGCATCAGAATAAGGCTTTAATACTTCGTCAATAAATTTCTGCGGCTCTTTCTGAGGCGATATATCTTCGCGAAATTCCTTAAGAGTTGTCTTACGCGGTTTAGCCTTGCGGTCAATCATGCGGATATGGGCAAATAGTTCTTGAAACCTCTCTCTACCTAAATCTTCTTCTTCAGTTTCCCAGATTTTTGTGTATTTCTCCTGTTGAGATGGAGGAATTGCTCCAATAACCTCTGATTTAAGGAAATCACTGAGCGAGAGGTCTAGACCACGCGCATTGAGAATAGAAAATATGCGATAAGCTGAGTCAAGATCAGGTGTAGAAACAACAACGAGAAAACAGCGCATCATTAGATAATGAGCAAAACTGTCTCGCCGTTGCTCAGAAAGTTTCCTTAGTTCTTCAAAAAAATAGTTCGCATTGATTTGAATATTTTTTTGACTATCTGTTAATTGCGAAGTATCAAGTTGTAAAATCTCGTCTAATTTTTTCTCGTTTTGTATGTAGTCACGGAAGAAATCTTCATCTCTTTTCCGCAGTTTAAGGCGATAACGATTCTCTTTGCCTTCAAGCCTTCTACCTTTTTGATAAATATAATCCGTAATTTCTAAAGCACTTTCAAAATTTGCCAAGCTCCTTAGAACAGACAGAAGAATTGTGAGAGTTGTCAGACGTTGCTGACCATCCACTACATCTGCTTCAGGAGCATCTTCACTCTTAATCAGAACTATACTTTCTAAAAAATAAGGGTTGGCATCAATTACAGCTTCTGAACCATCCCCTAAAAAAGACAATAAATCAGTTAATAACTCACTTGCTTGGTCTTTTGTCCATGCATAAGGACGCTGATAAGCTGGTATGGAAAATGCGAAGTCGTTACTAAAAACCTTGAATAGTGCTTTCTCTGTGGCGTGAATGGCTACTGGCATAAAATTTCAAGTACTCCGTGAGTATAATCTGATGCAAATTTCCCTAATCAAACGCAGTTTAACTCACTAATTACTGCGATCGCCAGACTGATATCAGGAGTAGTGTTATCGCTATTTGACGACAAGGGAATGCCACAAAATGGCTTTTTGCGATGTCTACGACGGGCTACGCCTACGCACCATGTTTTCAACCTCAACTTGCAAGCATAACTGGTAGTACTCAGCGCCTGTAAAACCGGACTGGGAGAGTAAGTTAAGCTAGAAGCATTAGTAGGGTTAACCAGAGGGTTTATGTATGCAGGCAGTCTGCAAGTCGTAGTGAGTCTGTGGAGTATACATGAGTAGGCAACATCCAAACTCTTGAAAGAATGTAGAGCAGATTTTTCTTCAGCTTTTCTTTATTCACTCAATGTTGCATTTTCTTAAACATTTGTTACATTACTTTACAGACAGTTACAACTGCTACAACATTTGAACTTTGGAGTTTTACTCATGTCAGGTTTTAAGAATCCTGCGCCTATTGTTTCAGAAGATCCTAATGCTGTGCGTTTTGGCTTCACTCCTCAGAGTGAAAATTGGAACGGTCGTCTTGCAATGATTGGTTTTCTATCTGCGATTTTGATTGAAGCTTTTTCTGGTCAAGGTTTACTCCATTTCTGGGGCATCCTCTAAATTGATCACAGTCAACTTAACGTTTGAAGGGCGGTTATAAACCGCGTCTACACAGGTAAAACCCACGGAGGTGGGTTTCAAAACCTTAATTTGACCTTAGTCTGCGGAGGCGGACTACCTTGCAGGAAGGCTTTGCCGACGTTTGTGTAGCCAAGCCAGTGCGGTCTTCTCCCAAAGGGAGAGGCTAGCGCCTGCCGTAGGATACCCGTTCGCGGAGCGTCTCGTAGAGAAGGGCTATAGGGGGTTTCCATGCCACTTGCTTCAATTAGGGAGACACCAAGACCGCAGTGGCTCCCCATGAGCAACTGGCGTGCGAATTCTATTGCACTGGCTCTAAGTTGATACTGATGCACATTTGTGCTTCCTACTAACTGTCTATATCCCACACAAGGCATTTGTTTCTAAGCTATTGCGGTTGATGGAATTGGTGCAAAATATCAGATTTTTCCGGTTGAGCCAAAATATAACTGAATAATTACTTTACATTGAATATGTATAGCTAAAACTCATGGAACTACCCCAACGCGTATCAGTCCGCTACAAAGACGCGTCTTTCAATACTAATGAAATCCGCTTGAGAACCTTCCGGCTTGGGTTACAAATATGGGAAGAACAAACCAAACCTAGAAAAACAGAGCTTTATCAGTTTATATCATCTTGCTTGAAACAAGTTGACCGCCAAGATCGTTTTATGTTTTCTCTGCTGTTCATAGAGTTAACAGACCTCATACGCAATTCTTCGCTGGAAAGGGGAACGAAAGAGGTTTTGATTAAAACAGCTTTTAGGGAGTTTGGTTGTGCGATAACAGATTTTGAAGACGCTGCCAAATAAAGTTGGTCATGGGGGGTGCTGGTATTACGTAGGCATAGCCAAACCCAGGCATTACCCTGAAGTCAGCTAACCTAATCGAGTAGGATATCTATAGTAAGCAGCTTTTCAATCAGATTAGTTTTTTTGCTGAATGCGCGGATGGGTAGGTGTTGGGGAAGGGGTGACTAGAAAAATGGCTGAATTGCCCTATATGCAAGAACTTGAGAGCTTTAGCATTTGTAAATCATCCGCGCACTTTATGGGGATTAGTTTTCAGCCATTTGCCTCTAGCTAAACCACAACTCCTGGTGTTATGATTTTTGCATTCGCGCAACCGAACCTTGAAAACCAAATAAGGCAAGGCTTTCAGAAGCCAGCCATTGCAATTACCTAAAATCCCTATTAGGGATTGAAACATGTGGCTTAATTTAACCACAGGTGCAATTTTAAGATTGCAATTACCTAAAATTCCTATTAGGGATTGAAACAGGCGACGCTCAGATGAATAGTTAGGGCGATTAATTGCAATTACCTAAAATCCCTATTAGGGATTGAAACTGAATCAAGAATGATCGCACTTTCTCAACCAGAGATTGCAATTACCTAAAATCCCTATTAGGGATTGAAACAATGATTTATTCGATAAGCCTTCTTTACTTTTTTGCAATGGTTTTACCCAAGCATTACACGTTTTCCTAAATAGCTGTAACAGAAGAAATTGAGATGTGTAGACCAATGCTCTATCCCACCACCGCTTGGCGATGGTTTTGAATAATTACTTCTAATATAGCCCTCTTCTATCACTTTCCGGGAGGGCGATCGCTAGAAGCCTGATCAGGCAACCAATACAAGCTATACTATTAGAAAAAATTGGTCTTGTATTTGTTATTAGAAAAGAACCGTGCGTAGGCGTAGCCCGTCGTAGACATCGCCTGCTATACAAAAACTCTAGAATTCAGAAATTGCAAAAGTTTTCGGAGAGTGACAGAAGAGGGATAGGAATCCGACTCCAGTTTTACTAGGCTGCCCTGAGAAGGATGTTTGAAAAGTTTTGGGCGAATATAATTCGCTACTACAGAAACAAAGTCCGCCTGCGCGGACTAACGCAAAAGCAAGGGTTTGAAACCTACCTGTGTGAGTTTTGTCTACGTAGCCGCGACTTATAATCGCCAAGGCAGTAATAAATTAGACTTTTCAAACAACCTCTGAGGGTATAACCCATCTCAGGTAAGGTTTCGACCGTTATTCGATTTCACAAATCAAATATAAATCCTAGTATTAGTGACAAAAGTAACTATTTAAACATGACTTTTATCACAGGCGTGTACCTGATTATTCCGATTAGATTGAGAGTACACAAATCAACTAATGCAAGGCAGATAAAGGATATATGAACCCCTTTAAATCTATTTTTCTTGGAAGCTTATTAGCAGCTGCTTCAATTGCTGCTCTTTCTCAAAATGCTAATGCTGCTGAATTTAAATCTGAGCATGATCATTTTAATCGTGATAGTGTAATTTTTAATAACAGTAGATTCCAACACGAACGTCAAGTCCGTGAACAACGCGCTCGTGAATTGCGTGAACGTCAAGCCCGTGAACGACATGCTCGCGAATTGCGTGAACGTCAAGCCCGTGAACGGCATGCTCGTGAATTGCGTGAACGTCAAGCTTACTTTCATCACTAAGAAAAGAAATTCTCGCTCATATTACCTTAGGAGAGTAGCAATACTCTCCTTTTTTTTCTTGGCATAAATCTACTCAAATCAATGTCCAAATAGCATTGAGCCAAAAGATCAGTGCTCAAATAAAAATTAAGGCTATAAAAGCCTGTTATATATAGCTTTCAGCTTTTTCCTTTCTCCTACTTTACCCAAATATAGGGAAGCTACGAGGAGGAATAATTTAGTAGATAGTTACTAATTAATCCAATTTTTACTCTCTATAATAAGTAATCGGACAGAATTAATTACACAATGTCATTGCGAATGGAGCCTACTCCTTCCCTACGAGACGCTACGCGGTAGCGTCTTTTAGAGTTGCAATTTGCTTGCGGTTGGGATTGCTTTGCTTCTCAACTCTTAAAGAGACTGTGCCAACGAGACGCGACCGCTGGCAATGACTATAAATATTTTTGTCCATCTACTGATCAATTCTTTGTGAAATTGCACAAAATCAGGCTTGTTAAGACAAGCCCCAAGTTCTGGAGCAACCTCACAGGTAATTGGTATAAATACCAATTGTAGTTATCTACTTAAACTGTTGCATCTAATGCTGTAAGAATGCAAAGAATATTTGTATTTAATCTGATTTGAAAATTGGCTCTTAATGCAGTTCGCTAGAATTAATATAGTTTTTGTTTTTTAATTTTTAAAGAGGTCTAACATTGGATATGCTTATGCGTCTTCCCATAATTGCTGCTACCTTTATGGCTGCTAGCGTTAGTATAGGTACACTTTTGGGCGTTGCCGCTCCCGCTTCAGCTCAGGAGATAATCACTTGTTCAAGCCAAAATAATCACAGGAACACTTGTTCAATACCTACTACGGGCAGAGTGAGGCTTGTTAGGCAATTGTCTGACACCAGTTGTAGAGGAAATTGGGGCTATAGGAGAAATCGTATTTGGGTGAAAAATGGTTGTCGAGCTGAGTTCTCAGTTGGCGATCGCAGAAACGACAGATATGACAGATATGACCGAAACGACAGATATGACCGAAATGACAGATATGACCGAAACGGCAGATATGACAGATAGGAAATTCGGTATTTGGGGTAATCCTACCAAAACGGTCTAATTGGACGCATATTGCTTGTAATCCTTGTACAGCAATAGTTTCAGCAAGGTATATCTGGGGTGATATCAGGCTAATTTCTACTTTCAATCAGCAACACCCAAATTCTAGCTAAAGTTACAACCTCCGGCTCCCCTCCCCTACTAGGGGCTACCGTGTATACACAAGTCGAATTATCTCCCTTAATCCCCCCTTTACAAGGGGGGAAACAGAAAAAATGTTGTTCCCAATTAGATACTGTGTCTTGAATTGACATATTTCACCTGAGTTTAAGTTAACTTTTGTAAGGTGGGCATTATCCCAAAGATATAAGAAAGGAACATTTTAACCATTACAAAAACGTCTAATTTAGAAGCTTTGAGATTCTTAATCAAACTCTTGATTGACTATTTACATTGATTAATTGCATTAGTAAAGCTTCCATCCCATAATGGTTTCACGTTAACTTTCGTTGGGATGACACCTGCACGATAAAATGTGTCGGCTACATCTTGCTGGGAAGCGATCGCTTGTTGGGAAACTGGCAGCACTTGCGATCGCCGCTGTTTTAACCTCTCTTTGGCTTCTTTGAGGACAAAGGTTTCATCAACTCCAATTGCTTTTGCATAGTTCTTTGACCAGGCTTCTATATGCGATACTTGCCAATCTTGCGATTTCTGGATGCGGAAAAGGAAATCTGCCATCGCTGCTTTTTTATTGAGATCGGCGATCGCACTCGGCGCTGCGACAATCGTAAAATTGCCTGAGAGAATGTTTTTCGCTGATTTGAGTACCTTAGCTCCGTCTTTCTGGGCTTGCTGGATCGCGTAACCATAGGTAGCCCAGGCATCTAAGTCGCCTCTTCTGAAGGCAGAAAGTCCGTCTGGAATAGTTAGCGCCACGGCATTGACATTTTTGAGTGTCAATCCTTCTTATGCCAACATCTTAATCAGGAAGTAATGAGCTGTAGTCGCTTTGACATAGCCGATTTTCTTACCTTTGAGGTCAGCAAACTTTTTCGCCTGGGAGTTTTTTGGTACTAATACAACTTGACCCACAGTCGGGCCCTTGATCGAAGCAATGATTTTCACCCTCTGTGGTTCGATTTTCCGTTACCTCTGCCTAAGTCCTGTGATACCTAAGTGAATAGCTAAAATGGCTGAGACGCTTGCGTAGGCGTAGCCTGTCGTAGACATCACCAAGCTGAGAAAATCTAGAAATGGGCTGGTGGTAATATTAAAATCGCTGCTCCCAGTTACAGGGTGGTAACAACCATTAGCGCTACAGCACTAACATTCACTTAGAAAACCTGCTTCATCGGGCGATCGCAGGTTCAGCACCGACTTAAATCCCTCTTGGGCTGCTTGTTTTAACTCCTCAGAAAAGCCTCTTTGCTTTTAGGAGAGAGGTCTATTCATTTCAAAATTGCATTAAGCAATGCCCTAAAATTACTGATTATGCGTTGAAAATTTCCCATGCTATTTGATGCGTTTAAAAACCGGAAATCTTCTAAAATCGAATTCATCAACACTAACCCAACCTGGCGCGTAGCGTGGGGAACAGTTGATCTAAATTATGAAGATATCGCTTGGCGAGATGAAAAAATTTCTGTAATTCTACCAGGCACAGCTTCTGGATTTCTGACGGAGAAATTAGCAATCAGTTCTGGAGGACGATTTGTTTTTGCTGGTGATGTTTGGTTAACTAACCGAGTGCAGTTGCTGCAAAAGTTGGGAATTGAACCGGATAGCTTTAAAGGAAATTCTCTACAACTGGTTGCCAATCTTTGGGAACGATGGGGTTTTGAATGTCTTAGGCAACTTGTGGGGATGTTTGCATTAGTGGTTTGGGATCGGGAAAAACAGGTGTTGCGGTTAGTTCGCGATCGCATCGGTGTTCGTACCCTCTATTACACTACCACTGGTTCGGTTCGTTGGATTGCACCTCAACTAAGAACTTTATCACCCCATCGTTCATCCGATTTAGATTTGGTAGCATTGCAAGATTATCTTTGTTGTGCCTTTGTTCCAGGAGAACGAACGCTTTGGGAACAGGTGCGGGAACTGCGACCTGGAACCGTTTTAGAATTTCCCAACCACAAAGTTGAAGCTTATTGGCAGCTTCAAGAACAGATTATAGCAATAGATCAACCCTTAGCATGGCATGGCGATCGCTTGCGAGAATTGCTAGACCAAGTTGTTCAAGAATATTTACCACCACAAAATGAACCCGTTGGTGTTTTTCTTTCTGGTGGTTTAGACTCTAGCGCTATCACTGCTTTAGTAGCAAAATTCCACAAAGCACCAGTTCACACTTTCTCAATTCATTTTGGTGACCAATGTCCCAATGAGTTAGAATTTTCCAGTCTCGTCGCATCCCATTGCCAGACACAGCACCACATTTTAGAAATTACTTTTAAGGATATGTGGTCATGTCTACCGGAAACAATGGCGTATTTAGATGACCCTATTGGTAACCCTCTGACTGTTCCCAACCTATTGCTGGGACGACTGGCGAGAAAAAGCACAGAAGTAGTTTTAAATGGTGAGGGTGGCGACCCCTGTTTTGGTGGGCCAAAAAATCAGCCAATGCTAATTAATAGTTTATATGGCTCTGTCACCAATCAGGATGCATTGCAAGCTTATTTAATTTCCTTCCAAAAGTGCGCTGTTGACTTACCGCAACTTTTAAAACCAGAAGTTTGGACAGCAGTACAAACAGCACCTTGGGTTTTTGAAGAAGATTTATATTCCCAAGCTAGCTATCTGAATCGTTTGATGGCAATGAACATCAAATTTAAAGGCGCTGACCAAATTCTGACGAAAGTCAGTAACTTGACTCAAGCAGCCTTTTTGCATGGTCGTTCTCCTCTGTTTGACCAACGAATAGTTGACTTAAGCATGGAAATTCCTCCAGAGTATAAGCTTTCTGGAGTGAAAGAAAAAGCAGTCTTAAAGCAAGCGATTACCTACGGTACGTCTTCTCTACGAGACGCTGCGCGTAGCTTGCTTCCCTGTAAGGGTACGATGAACGCAGATATTTTACCAGACGCGATTATTCATCGTCCTAAAAGCGGCATGATGGTCCCGGTACAGTTAGGATTTCAGAAATATTGGCAGCAAGAAACTAGAGATTTATTGCTCAATCGGAATGCAGCTATAACTCCTTACTTGAACCAGTTGCCAATTCGCAATTGGTTAAACTATCAAGGAGATACTTGGAGTCGTTATGGGGTAAAGCTGGGTTGCTTGTAAGTTTAGAAATTTGGTTACAGGTAAATCAAAAAGTGCAGTAGTAAAAGCAACAAAGCAATACGTGATGACTAAGTATACTGTGGCGTCAGTTTGCCCACCTTTAACAAAGGGATTTTGCCCCAAGTCTTGTTAATTGAGATGGTGGCTGGATTTGGGCAGTGCTAGTCCTAAAATATATTTTTAATAGGACTTACGCAAAGGTAATGTATTTCCGTCATTGCGAGCGTTGGCGTTCCTAGCGCGTCTCTAAGAAGTTAAGAAATAATCTCATTCGCACCCCTCATTCTTATGAAAAAACTAACAGTAGAAGTGATGCCTACGCCCCCACCTAATCAAGCAAGGAAACCCTTAGCGTAGGCGCAGCCCGTCGTAGACATTGCACCCCTAAAAAACCTGATAAACATCTACCATTTATGGCTACTCTAATTCCCTCATCCAATAGTCGCTCAATGCAGATGACCCCTGGCGAGAGGAGGTTAGCGCAGCGCTTGGAGGAGAAACTAGAAGATGATTACCTGCTGTGGTATGACGTGCCAGTAAGTAAAAAGCGTGTGCGTTCTAGCAGTAAAGATGGACATTGCGCGGGAACTCGCCGGAGAATAAATAAACTATTGCGCCGTGGTATTCTTAAGACTTTAGGCTAGAATCCCCTAGCCTAAAGACAGGGGATTTCTAATTTTTGGTTCATGTTACCTGATAATTCAGGTTTTATAATTAAAGTTAAAGGGCTTAGAAAATTAAGCATAAATGAGGTTAAAGGCTGTGAAGAAAATAGTTGTTGCTGCAATATTCAGTTTAATCGCTGGCTCAACATCTTTACTTTTTCCCCAAGCCGCGAAAGCTGATAGGGTTGTTTACTGTCATCCTGTTACTGACAATAGGGTACTCAAAGAATCGGCGGCTAACCACCCCAATGCTTATGCAAATGGTTTTCGAGAAGGAGAACAAAGCGCTCGGAATAGAGAAGCTTATAAACCTCGGACTGTGGGAGGTGAATTTGCTCGTGGTTTTGAGGATGGTTATTTAAATCTACCTTATGCTGGGCAATCGGATGTTGTACCTAAAACAATTGTGCAACATACTACTCAGGTTTGTAATGAAGATGGTTATTACACCGTAGCGCCTCCTCCTACTTACATCTACAACCCTTATGTCATTTATGGGTCTCCCTATCCTAGTTTTGGCATCAACTTCGGATTTGGAGGAGGGTTCCACAGATGGGGTCACTATCGAAGATGGTAGGGGTAGAAATTCTCCCAAATAAATTCAACCAGATTATAAATAATTTAGCGTAATGGTTGCAGTCAAATTGCAAGTTGCTTTCATGTAGCTTGCCTTGATAGTGAAATGGGGGTGAAACCCGCCTAAAAGTTAAGTGAAATTTATCAATCTGCAAAAATCCACCGATAAGATTTTTGAATTTTCGGGAGAGAACAATGAAAATAGGTGCTTGTAAGGCGCTACGCTGGGAAAGTGTTCTAACTTTTTCTTAACAGAGCTAAAATTGAAGCACTAGATCGTTAAATTGAAATTCTCAATCAGGGTTTGAAAGATTTAATCGAAGAAACTTCTAAATACAACAAAGAGTAGCACTTGATTCGCTCATGATAACCCTCTTTTATCACTTTGGGTGAACCCAATTGCTGAAAGCCTTTCGAGGCTTTATTTTCCACTTGGAAGCTAGAAATTTTAGTTACTGTTAGAAAATAAAGCTTCAAACATTGATTAAATCAAAGTCTCAGAATTTGGCTTCGATTATTGTTTTCCGAGAGTGACAAAACAGGGATAAGCTAATCGGCATTCAAATTGCATAATCAGGGCGCTCATGTTGCCTACCCCACAAGATATTGAGAAAATTTTAATATGCAAATTAGATGTGTTCTAGCTTATTCGCGAACCAATCTCCCCTTTACACATTCCGTGAAAAGTCAGGTCAATGCCCCCCTTTGATCTTCTGGGGTACGAAGTCTGGCACGTCAGTAGTATCAACCGCGAAGACAAAGAACTTGTTTGGGTTGTCAACACTCGTTGAATGGTAGGTGTCCGGCATTATAGTACCAACAAAGTCGTTGTCATTGGCGATAAACAACGTATGCTTTTTCACACGGTTGATAACTACATCCTCTCCGAAGGCCAAACCTTCAAGCTTGGCTGGAATGTCCTCTTGTTTGATGCCGTTTTGAGTCAGCGCAGCCACCACGTCAAGGAACAGGGTCTTGATCACCGCTTTGCCAACAAGGTTGTTTTCCCCACTAATATTACTTACTTCTTGAGCATTCCTCAGATCAATATGGTATATCTTCTTGAAGGCAGCCTTAGAGCCGTCGCCCAACCCCTTGCCATCGCGTTCGTCTACCAGAAATTCGTGATCGTTGATGGCCACAATCTCGCTGACAGTGGGGTATTTCGGTTTAACCGACGTACCAATATTATCTAGCTGATAGACATATTCCTCGGTGACGCCTGTTTCGATGTCAATCTTGACGATTCTGGTATAGGCAGCATTGGTGCCACCGTCCTGAAGCAGCGGACTCTGCAAAATGCCAACCAGGGTCTTACCGTCGGGAGTAATGGCAAGTCCTTCCATGCCTTTGTTCGCAACCCGACCGGACGTGTTGCCACTGATCTCTGTATCCCCAACGGGACTCAAGTTGCTGATTGCAAACTTGCTAGGGAGCGTGAAGACCCTGATCCGCTTACCTGTATTGCGGTTAAATTGGTACACATAGGGACCGTATTCATCGGAGATAAAGATGTGTTCTCCATTATTCGATACACGCACGCCTTCAGGATCTAAACGGGCATTGTTGGCATAGGTCGAGATTTGGGTGGGGTTGAAGTTGTCTGAGCGTCCAGTAAAATAATTTTTCCGATTGGTATTCAGGGCTGGGACACCACTGGGTAACCCCAATCCCGCACCAGTCCCGTAGTCAAGAGGCTCATTACTGAATAGCAGAGTCGTATCAATTAAGGAAGGGGTAAGAGTGAAGGGCAACGCTGTACCAAGCTCGCTTGGTACGAGTTTCACTCTGATAGTTTGGAAGCGGTTGATATAGGATGTTGTGTCACTCACACCGCTATTGTATGGTACAGCATTGGGGCCACGGTCTGGAATAGCGATAAAGGTATTAGAGCCAGCGTAGGCCAGTCCTGACCCAATACCACCAAGGAGGTTTCCTGGAACACCATTTTCAAGGGGAGCAGATGTTTTGGTGGAGAGATCGCTAATCTTACCATCTAGGCTTCCAGTTGCAATCAGTTTAACTTCTGCGTTAGCCGCAGGAGCCACAATGAATGACGTAAACAAAAACAAAATAAGACTTTTGTTGAGC
Organism: Nostoc sp.; assembly: GCF_036919615.1. Lineage (GTDB taxonomy): Bacteria > Cyanobacteriota > Cyanobacteriia > Cyanobacteriales > Nostocaceae > Nostoc. The sequence continues at coordinate 15,391 of NZ_JBALCN010000066.1, forward strand.
ATATCAGTACTATTGCTAAGAGACAGTATTTGTTAAGTAATCTTGTAATTTTTTTGACTATGTTATTATCTATTGTTTATAGTTAAGTAAAAATTAAGCTAAACTTAACTAAAGATTATTAAAGTGGATAGACCTCTTGCAAAAGTCCTAGATACGTGGGACAAGTAGATTGGAGTTGGGTAGCATCTATGACCTACTGCCAGAACCTTTGAACGTGCGGCTGTCACTTCAACTTTTACAAGCGTTCGCGAGTAGCATCTCGTAGAGAGGAAAACAGACATAGCGATGCCTGGATTGGGCTATTCGACGTCGCCCTTCGTTCAAAGAGGAATAGTAAGCGATGCCAAAGGTACTAGTCTACGCTCTCTATTCAAGCCATCGCTACTCGCGATCACCTGCGGTAGGCGGGTACACCATCACACCAGAGGAAAAGGGGAGAGCGATCGCATCACACAGCATTACCTCCAGTTTTGTCAGAAAAAATAGCACAAGAGTGTGAGATACTCACTATTTATGAGAACCCTATTGCCCTTATGCTGAAGCAGAAAGTAAAAAAACAGCTATGAAATTTCTACAAAATCCTACTTCAGCCAAGCGGCGTTATGGTTTGCTTAAAGCATTGACTCTGGGTTTTTTTTTGTTAGCATCCGTAATGCCCACTGTTCTAGCCAACGAGAGTGAAAAATCCACAACTTTCAACAGCACAACCACTCTCCAAACCATACTTACCAGCAGTCATCGCTCCGCTGCAAATAGTGATCGAGACAAGTACCGTCACCCAGTCCAGACTCTTGAATTCTTCGGTCTGCGCTCGAACATGACCGTGGTTGAATTATGGCCGGGCAGCGGGTGGTATACCGAAATTATCGCCCCGTTTCTAGCATCCAAGGGACAACTCATAGTTACTAACTTTGCTTCTAGCACTAGTAAACCGGCTTTGGCTTTCCAACAGAAGCTAGCAGATGATCCAAAGATTTTTGGTAAGGTCAAAGTCGTTGAAATTAATCCCCCAAATGAACTTACCCTAGCCCCAGAAAACTCCGTGGACATGGTTGTTACCTTCCGTAATATTCACAACTGGGTTAAGGCTGGATATGCCGATCAGGTTTACGCGGCGGCTTACAAAGCACTCAAGCCAGGTGGCATAATGGGAGTGGAAGAACACCGTGCAAAACCAGGCATTTCTTTACAAGAGAGTATCAAAACGGGCTATATGTCTGAAGATGGGGTAATTGCTGCTGTGGAGAAAGCCGGCTTTAAGTTAGTGGGCAAATCAGAGATTAACGCCAATTCAAAGGATACTAAAGACTATCCAGGTGGAGTCTGGACACTACCTCCGGTCTTGAGCCAAGGCCAAAAGGATAGGCAACGCTTCCTCACCATTGGGGAAAGCGATCGCATGACCCTCAAATTCGTCAAACCCAAAGCCCCCTAATTAGATATGTGCGATGGAACCAGCGGTGTTCTCGTTACTATCGCGTAGCGTGCCGTAGGCAATCGCCTGCCTCTATCTTGCTGAGGCAAACGCGCTCATTGCGGCATTCAAGCGACCTAAGAGTGCGTCTCTTAGAGAGGAAAATGGGAGAGCGATGGCACATCTGAATTTACTACTCGTTTGGAGACAGCACGCTTGTAAAGTGGCAGTAATTTGATTGTGTTCACCCTCCATCAACAGAGGAAACTAAGAGGATGTCTGAAAAGTTTTTTTGTATACACCTAACCCTTGGAGATCCCCCTAAATCCCCCTTTTTAAGGGGGACTTTGAGACTCTTATTCCCCCTTTTTTAAGGGGGGTTAGGGGGGATCAACAAATATTTGATACTTCTCAGACATCCTCTAAACGATCGCCCTTATTTGATATTTACGATCGCACCTGTCAAAATGTGGGTTTTAATGTTACTGCTAATAGCGGCTATTATCGTGCTGATTAATAGTATAAAGCTTGATTGCTTTCTGATTTCAGTCTCTCCCCTGCTCCTTTTGCATTAGTTATCCCTCTTCTGTCACTTTCCGGAATAAGCAAGTAGTAAATAAGCTAAATCATCCAGAAGCATAACAGGGTTTAAATTGATTCATGGCAGCAA
>NZ_JBALCN010000067.1:0-166488 GCF_036919615.1 Nostoc sp.
CTTGAGAAATTAAACACATCAATCATTGCTTCAATTACAGGTTGGGGTTTTATTCTTGATGCTTTATTTGTATCAGGTTTTTCGTGAATTGGTATAAGTCCCATTAACCAGCAACAAGGAAATATTATCAATGAAATTTATGGTGTAGTCACAACAGGAATAGATTGGAAATTCCTCAAACTTTGTGACAATACCATCTTTATCGATAAGAACGATGACTTTATTAAAGAAATAGACAAAATTTTAGGAATTCTGACAACGACTTTGATGGCTTGTCCGCAATTTTAGTTTGTGGATAATACACACCATCCCCATTTTTTATGGGAGCATCCCAAATGTGCAAGTTTAATTTACATACGGGATTGTAACTTACCCAAGAGGATGAAAAATGAACCACAAAGGACACAAAGGGAAGAAGATTTAAAAGGATTTTTGTGTCAGTCCTGTATCTTTTTACCAAATTGGGATGCTCCCTTTTTTATCGTTCCACTTCATCTACTGCTTTGGGAACTCCCGCAGTTAACACCTCATGTCCCCCAGATGTAACTAACACATCATCCTCAATACGAATGCCAATACCAATCCATCGAGAATCAGTCTCTGGTTGGTCTTCTGCTAGTTTGGTATCTGGCACAATATATAATCCCGGTTCCACTGTCAAAATTTGACCTGGTTGCAAAATCTGTGGTTTATCTTCACCGTACTGGTAAACCCCCACATCATGAACATCCAACCCTAACCAATGACTGGTGCGGTGCATATAATATGGCTTATATTTTTCTTCTTCAATTAACTTATCAATTTCGCCTTTGAGAATGCCAAGTTCGACTAAACCTTCTGTGAGGACGCGCACTGCTGTATCATGAACTAATTTGAAGGGATTACCTGGTTGTATTTGGGCGATCGCTTGTTTTTGCGCCTCCAAAACAATCTCATACAGCGTCTTTTGTTCTGGCGTAAATTTACCCCCAACAGGAAACGTCCGGGTAATATCGGAGTTGTAATAACCGTAGGCACAACCGGCATCAATTAGCAGTAATTCTCCATCCTGCATTTGACGATTATTTTCAATGTAGTGGAGTACGCAAGCATTCATGCCAGAAGCCACAATTGAAGGATAAGCCGGGCCTAACCCACCTCGCACTCGAAAGATACGTTCCATCTCCGCCTGTATTTCGTACTCATAACGTCCAGGTGCGGCGATTTCTTGTGCGTAATTGTGTGCTTCAGTTGCGATCGCTACTGCTTGACGCATCAATCCCAACTCAGCTTCACTTTTAACCAATCTCATGCTGTTGAGAACAGGGCCAGTATCTTCAATGGCGATCGGCCCTGTACCACGTTTAGGATAAGTCCGCAGTAAACTTTGGTAATGTCCCAGGATTTGGTCATTAAAAGTGCGATCGCGTCCTAAGTGATAGTAAATGCGGCTAGCTTTTTCTAAATACTGTGGCAACTTTTCATCTAACTCGCTAATCGGGTAGGCTTCATCAGCACCATAAATTTCCTTCGCTGCATCTACCCCACAAAGATAACCAGTCCATACTTCCTTTTCGCGATCCTTCGGTTGGACAAACAGCACAAACCGATGTTCTGAATGATGCGGCGCTAACACTGCAACTGCCTGTGGTTCGTTAAAACCAGTCAGGTAGAAGAAATCACTGTCTTGGCGATAAACATACTCGACATCGTTGTGCATCACTGCCATTGGCGCACTCCGAAAAATAGCAGTGCCATCACCAATTTTTGCCATTAACTGCTCGCGACGCTGCCGATATTCTGCTTGCATAGCTGATGTATGTATTAAAGTTTTGTGTTATTTTACACTTTTGACAACTAGAGGATGCACAGATCATGCTTCTCTGTAGTTGCTAATCTAAGTTATTCTAGCCAATATTTGTTTCAACTCAAGGCATAAATTATTGATGAATAATCAATAATTTAGACTTGCTATCCAAACAACTATGTAATAACCCCAGGATTGGATAGTGTAAATATATTTATGTAACTGAGTAACAATTACATAAATGTGTATGTTTTAATTCAATATTTTCAATGTCAAATGAAACAGATAATACTATTGAAAAAACCTTTGCAATATAGGAATTGGCTGTAAGGGCGTACATCTGTACGTCACTACTCATGTATCTGTAAAAGATATTTTATTAAATGATATAAAATCGCAAAACTTTATCTATAAATAATCATATATATAAAATACAAAAACTATTTTGTAATTGCTTGTATAGAACTTGAAAATTTTCTATTAATCGTTTAAAACAAACAGATATTTATCTTCAAAGAATGACATTAATAAATAAAAAATAGTTATAAAGAAATCTTGAAACCCTGGTAAATGTTATTGGGTTACAGAAAAAGCTTGTCAAAAAAAGTTAAAAAAATATGACAACCAATCATAAAAATACACCATGTCTGGAAGTACAAATTCCTTACCCTTAAGTTTGAATACATCTAAATGGGCAGCAGACTCTTTTGCAAAATCAAAAATCTTAACATCTTCTTTTGAGGATTTAAATTATGATTTGGGATTTGGGAATAAGAGTGCCTCATATGCACTACAAAATGAACCGTTGACCCAGCCCCAGCCTGTCAAAACGTCAGCAAATCCCAATCCTAATCCTTACTTAACTAGTGCGGCGATTACTCCCGACTTTAACGGTGATGGCAAAACGGACAAAGTTTGGGTCAATTCTGCAACCGGTGAGATTATCATTCGGTTGATGGATGGAACAAAAGTTCTCGACCAGGGTTCTCTAGGTAAATTCGACCTATCCGCCTATGATTACAAAATTGCTGACTTCAATGGTGATGGTAAAACCGACTTCTTATTACGCAATAAGACAACCGGTGAGAATACCATTGCGCTGATGGATGGAACCAAAGTTGCTAATACGGCTGCTCTAACCAGCGTTGACCCAGCTTGGACTCCTCAGATTGGCGATTTCAATGGCGATCGCAAAACCGATATCTTCTGGCATAATAGTACAACCGGTGAAAACGCTATTTGGGAGATGGATGGTACAACAGTTCTAAATGCAACTGTTTTAGATAAAACAGACCCAGCACTAACTCCTACTATTGTTGATTTCGACGGTAATGGTAAGAGCGATATTTTCTGGCGCAATGCGGCAACCGGTGCTAACGGCGCTTGGTTTATGGATGGTACGCAAAAGACTGAACTTTCACTGCAATCACAAGACCCCGCCTGGACTCCTACCCTTGGTGATTTCAACGGCGACTATAAGACTGACATTCTGTGGAGAAACGCTCAAACAGGTGAAAACAAGGTTTGGACGATGAATGGGATCTTAGTCACAGAGGGTGCTCTGAAGACACTTGACCCAGGCTGGACTTCTAAAATTGGTGATTTCAACGGCGATGGCAAGACCGACATCTTCTGGCACAATGACACAACTGGTCAGAACACCGCTTGGGAGATGGATGGCACAACAGTTGCTACTGAAGCTTTTTTACCAACTAATGACGCGTCCTTGACACCATCCCTTGGCGACTTCAACGGCGATGGTAAGACCGACATCTACTGGCGCGATAAGACAGCAGGTGCAGACAAAATTTGGACTATAGATGGAACGACAGCGGTTGAGACTCCCATCAGCGATCCAGATAAGCTTGGTCCAGAGTGGGTAACATTCTAAAATCAGAATTCAGAATTGAGAATTTAGGAGGCAGGAGTCATTATTCTCCCCCTGCTCCTTAAAACTTGTAACTCAAAACTTGAATCACGCTATTTTCCGGCAAATCTTTAGGGTTAATGGAAATAGTATCCCCATTGCTACGCCGTACTGTTATACCTTGCATCAAGGTCAGAAAATTATCGAGTGGTGAAATATCGCACTTAGCAGCATCAGCTGCTTGTGTCCGGTAATGAGTGGGAATAATCAGCTTGGGATTTAATATTTGAACAGCCTGCTTTGCTTCCTCAGCATTGTAGGCTTTTGCACTGCCTCCCACTGGAATGAATGCCACATCAGGACGCCCCAGGAGAATTTTTTGCTCAATGGAAATGGGTGCAGCAGCTCCCCCTAAGTGGAGGATATTAATTCCGCCTTGCTTCCAACTCCAAGCGGTATTTGAGCCAAACTGCTTACCACCTTTGCGATCGTGGTCTATGGCAATTCCTTGGAACTTAATGCCTTTGAATTCGTAAACTCCTGGTTCGTAGATGAGTTTTGCATTTCCTGGTAGGACGTCCACAGCCCCTTCATCTAGCAGTTGACTGCTAATCAGTACTAAATCTGCTGCAACTTTTGGTGGACGATATTTAGCAGTACAGCCGACCGCCCGAAATGGATTAACGAGAATTTTCGCACCGCCACCAGTAAAAAGAAAGCAAGTATGACCCAACCACTGAACTGATAAACCGCTAGATTGTGCGTCAGCTTGAGATTCAGAACCCAAGGTAGTAACTAAAGCTGTGACCAACCCCGCCCCAGCATAGCCCATCAACTGTCGTCGTTTCATTAATTATGCTCTTAACTGTAACTGTTGGAGAAAATTTCGCAATAACTGTTTTCCTGAAGATGTCAGGACACTCTCTGGGTGAAACTGGACGCCCTGAATGTGAGGATAGTTCCGGTGTCGCACTCCCATAATGGTGTTATCTTCAACCCAAGCGGTGATTTCTAACACATCTGGGCAAGTTTGACGTTCGATTACCAAACTATGATACCTGGTGGCGGTTAGAGGATTTTCTAATCCCCGGAAAACCCCCACCCCAGTGTGAGACACCTGAGAGGTTTTGCCATGCATCAACTCTGGAGCAGAAATTATTTTACCACCGAATACTTGACCGATGCTTTGATGTCCCAAACAGACACCCAAGATTGGCAACTCTTGTCCTAGCTGTTCAATCAATTCTAAAGAAATGCCGGCATCTTCCGGGCGACCAGGCCCAGGAGAAATAACCACGGCTTCCGGCTTTAATGCCCGAATCTCATCTATGGATATCTTGTCGTTACGAAAAACTTGAATATCATCTGCCACTGGGAATTCTGCTGCCAATTCTCCCAGATACTGGACTAAATTATATGTAAAACTATCGTAATTGTCGATAACTATAATCAAAGCTGATCACTCCTGGTTTTTACCACTATTTAGTTGCAAAAAGCATAGACAGATATCTCATGTTATTTATCTGCTAGATGTAAAAATAACGCTGATCTGAATGCGTAAATATAAAGCAGCTACTTTGCGACAAGCTACTTCCTAAAGATTAGCAAGTAACTCTTTAGCCAGGATACTTGGCACGATCGCATAACTTAAATTTGGAATTGCTGATGGTGTGTTCTCCAAAAGGGATCGGACAGAGCGTGATCCTCTTACCAAGTCTACTTGGCGATGCCTGTGGCGGGCTATGACGCTCTCTACGAGACGCTGCGCGAACGAATACTCGCTAACGCTTCGCTATCGGCGTCGCAAATCACGTCTACAAAGCCGATATAATTAACTTTACCAGAGGAGGGAGCAAGAGCATACCAGCCACTAGCACCGCTACCAAAGCAGAGACAAGGACTGCACCAGCCGCACAATCTTTAGCAATTTTTGCCAAATCATGGTATGTCTGCTTAACGGTTAAGTCCACAAGGGACTCGATCGCTGTATTTAGTAACTCTAATGCCAAAACTAAACCACTAGTTACACCAATTACCACTATTTCCACCGCTTGTAGATGCAAAAAAACGCTTAAAGCGATCGCCATTACACAAACACTTATGTGGATGCGAAAATTACGTTGAGTTTGAAAACTATAGCTGATTCCAGCCCAAGCATATTTAAAACTAACAAATAAATTAGAGGCTACTTTCCAGGAGAATTCCCGTTCGTTAGACACCAGTGTTTGTAACGAGGTGGGCGTTGGTGATGGAGAAATTTTTTGGGACATAGACTTAAAAACACAAGAACAGAGTTGCTACAGTGGGAATATTCGCCGATCTTAATGGCGTAATTAACTTTGAGGCAATCTTTAAGCAATTTTCCACAGAAGTATTATAAAAGTATTACCCCAAATAAACACTAAGGGATACACCAACTTCTGCTATTCCATGTCAATAGCAATACCTATTGCGTTCAGCAATCTCACTTGCTGTTCTAACATTCGCCCCAAACTTTCTTCATCAGGATGATCCCAGCCCAACAGGTGCAATAAGCCGTGAGCAGCTAACCAGGCTAGCTCAGTTGGTAAGCTATGTTCCTGCTGTTGAGCTTGACGTTGTGCTGTATCTACAGACACAATAATATCACCTAAATATAATGGTACAGAGGTAAGTATTTCTTCACTTTGAGGAAAATCCACCTCCAAAGCAGCAAAGGCTAAAACGTCTGTAGGTTTATTTTGTTGACGATACTGAGCATTCAGTTCTTGAATTTGCAAGTCATCTGTCAAACGCAGCCCGATTTCATAACTTGGCGCTGGCGGAATATGAGGGTGAAGTATTTCCAACCAGTGATTAAACCAGTTTTCCCAAATTTCAGGAGTAATTCTGGCATGAGTGTCGCCAGTCTTTACAGATGTTGTCGGGGACAACTCGTAAAAATACTCCTCCACATATAGTTCAACTCTCAGGGGCACACAGTCTCCTAGTCTGAGGTGACGGTTTGTCGTTAGTGAGTTAGGTAAGCAAGACCAACAAGGAGAGCTAAAAGCCCTACAGCAGTCAACGCAAAATGTTTCAGGGAAGTCCCACCCTTGCGTACCATGTTTCGCATGGCGAGTTTTACGTAGCTAGGTTGAGGTTCTGTTGAAGGAGAGTTGCTCATAGTTATTTGTCCACAGACTCTTTTATAACTGTAACAGTTGGTCTAGCATAGAATTGCGATCGCCTGTATGTTGCTAAGGAATTTCTGTGAAAAGGAAGCAACTATAAGGGGTACTATGCGATGTCTACGACGGGCTACGCCTACACGCTCATCTCAAATACGAGAAAATAAATCATCGATACCAAATAATGGTCAAAAAATTGCCTAGTAGAGCGGGCGCATAAATCCAGCTACCATCTCAATTAACTAGACAACAAGGGGCATTTGCCCCTTGTTAAAGGTAGGCAAACTGACGCCACAGTGTACTAGTAACTATGACTAATCCTCAATTATGCAGGAGTGTTTTCTACTAATTTATTTTCTTGGCGCAGATAAGCTTGGATGAATGTATCAAGTTCACCATTCATCACATCGCCAATCGCCGTTGTTTCTGTAGTTGTACGTAAATCTTTCACCATCTGGTAAGGGTGAAACACATAGTTTCGGATTTGGTTTCCCCAGGAGGCTTCCACCATATCGCCACGAATTTCGGCAATTTCTTGGGCACGTTGCTCCTTGGCTATGACCAACAGCTTTGCTTTGAGGCGATTTAGGGCTTTTTCTTTATTTTGCAGCTGCGATCGCTCTTCTGTACAGCGCACGGCAAGACCCGTGGGAAGGTGAACAACTCGTACTGCCGTTTCTACTTTGTTGACGTTTTGTCCACCTTTTCCACCAGAGCGAGTTGTGGTGATTTCCAAATCCTTGTCTGGAATGTCCAACTGCACAGAGTTATCAATCTGCGGCATCACTTCCACCCCCGCAAAACTGGTTTGTCGCTTGCCGTTGGCATTAAAAGGTGAAATCCGCACTAAGCGATGTGTACCCATTTCTGAACGCAAGTAACCATAGGCATAGCGACCGGTAATTTCTAGAGTTGCCGATTTAATTCCGGCTTCATCACCCTCCGACTCTTCAGCTAAAGTTACCTTATAGCCGTGAGCTTCGCCCCAACGGGTGTACATCCGCATTAGCATAAATGCCCAGTCTTGAGCATCTGTGCCGCCAGCCCCAGCACTAATTGTCAGTACAGCACCTTCCGCATCATAGGGGCCAGAAAGTAACTGTTGTAACTCCCATTGGTCAAGGTCACGATTCAGTTTAGTGATGGTAGATTCCGCTTCTTGGAGTAGTGCCTCATCGGTTTCTAACTCTAATAACTCAACAACAGCCTTTGTATCTTCTAAATTAGATTGCCACTGATCATATTGCTGAAGGTGGGCTTTCAGGTCATTGAGTTCTTGCAGCGTTTGTTGGGCTTGGGTTTGGTCATTCCAAAATTCTGGTTGAGCGGATATTTTTTCCAGGTCTTGAATTTTGGCTGTCAGTGCAGGTACGTCAAAGATAGTCCTGGGTTTTACCCAGGCGGCCAGACAACGTTTCGATTTCGCGTTTGAGTTCTAAAACTTCCATAGTGCTTGCTGTAATAATCGATAGAGCGCTTTAGATTGGAAAATTGCTCTTTATTCTACTTACATTTATTAATTTTAGCTGTATTTGGACAAATTCTCTCGGCACTAGTTGGATAAGTTACAAAAATTACTTGGAATTATCAAGCGCTTCTATGCTCACTGAAGTGGTTTGATTTGGCTGTTGCAGATAGGCTTTGCTTTATGATTATGATTTACTGCCCAACGATGGTATAGCCGTAATAAAATAAATGCCCAGTCTTGAGCATCTATACCTCCAACCTTAGCTGTAATTGCCAAAAATGCCCCCTTTTGGTCGTGGGGGTAAGACAGTAATTGTTGTATTTCTACTGTTTCGAGTTCTTGTTGGAGTTGGGTAAGATTGGTTTGCGCCTCTGGTAACAATTCCTGATCAGCAGATAATTCTAGTAGTTCTAGTGCAGCCTTGATATCTTCTAGAATGAAGTGCGATCGCTGATATTGTTTCTTTTTAGCGTTGAGGGATTCAATTTCTTGAAGTTTCTGATAGAAAATGACAGAATTATCCCAGAAAGTAGGTTGAGAAATTAATTGATCCAAGTCCTTGATTCTTACACTCAGTTCTCGGAGGTTAAAGACAGCCTTCAGCCTTGGTCAAGATATTATACAACCTTTCTACTTCACTTTTGATATTTAAGAGTTCTAGCATAGTTTTGCTCACTTAAGGCTGAACTTATCTACATATTCTACTATTAAAACGCTGAAAAAAACCGTGGTTGCTGAAATTTTACCACGGTTTTTACTTTATAAAACTTTACTTTTGTAAGTACCTACAGATAATTAATCGCGGCCATTTATGGCAATTAGCAACCGCAAGATAAAGACAAACAAGTTGATGTAAGTTAGGTACATCGACAAAGCAGCAGGTAGATACTGATCATCACTGTAAGTGCGGGGCAAGATGTAGAAATCGACAACAGAAACCCCAACAAACAGGAACACCCCCAAACCGGAAATGGCGATTTCTAACCAATTTGGCGTGTAAACACCAAACATGGAAAATCCAAATTGGGCAAGGCACACAACCACCAAGGCAATGACACCGAGATTGATGGTTTTCGTCAAAGCCATGCCGTCTTGTTCAGAGAGATTTGAACCAATTTGACGGGCGAAAATAAAAGTGACGCCACAACCAAGGGCAGCCAACCCAATACCTTGAATACCAACACCTTGGGATCTCAAAGCGACAAATATCAAGCCACTGAGAGTATATCCAGACAAGAGGCTGTAGGTTGCCAACAGGGGTAATGCAAGTCCCTTATTACCTTTTTGGGCAACATTTTGGGCAACAAAGAACAAAATTAATTCCAAAATCACCGCACCAATGAAGGTGGGAAAGAATATTCCGGGGTTAGTCCGGATAACTCCCAAACCGCCGTAGGTTCCTAATGCCGTTAGCACTAATCCACCACCGACGTAGGGCAGGGCGTTGGCAATCACGTTTGGGCCAACGAGGGCGTGAGATTTAGCCTCACGGATAGCTTCACGAAAATTACTGGTATTGCTCATATTGAAAAACTGTTTTTTAGGAAAACGTTCTACTTATTCCTATTCTTACCAAGATTTAGGGTGATAAACCAGGAAGGGGTTATGCAAGCTAGAAAACAACTAAACAAAAAAGATTATGCAAGGTTGAAATGTTTATCTAAAAAATAAAAATAACCTGCAACACAGAGAGTAACAAAATCATGCGTACAAATACTGAATTGTGGAGTGCGACCCCTGATAAGTTCAGTGAAACGACGATGGCTTATTCAGCTTTGACTAAGGAAAATAATGACAGCTTAGAAGAAAATATACGCAGCTCCATTTTCTCAGGAATAAGAGTTACAACAAGGGAATGTATATGGCAACAAGTGAGTCCTCTTTACGAACTGATGGTATAGAATTATTACACTTGTACCACCAAAATCCTTCTATTAAACTTCGTAATAAACTTGTACAGTTACATACTGGCTTAGTGCGGAAGATGGCTCATAAGTTCAGTCATCAATGTAATGAACCTTATGAAGATTTAGAACAAATCGGTTATTTTGGTTTAATTAGGGCAATTGAGCGCTTTGACCCTAGTCAGGGATATGCTTTTAGCTCCTTTGCTGTGCCATATATTCGCGGTGAGATGCTGCACTTTTTGCGCGATCGCAGTACTCTATTAAAAATTCCTCGTCGTTGGCAAGAACTGTACAATGAAGGGCAAAAAATTCGTAAGGACTTATCAATGTCTTTGGGTCGCCCACCCAGGGATGCTGAAATTGCCAGCCAACTTCGAGTATCTCTGCAAGAATGGCAAGAAACCAAGTTAGCTGCTCAAAACCGTATGCCTTTGAGTTTAGATGCGACCGCAGTTAACTATGTTGATTGCCAAATAACCTTGGGTGAAGCACTTCCTTGTCCTCGTTCTCATGTTCTTTTGCAAGAAGAAGAAGAACGGCAACAACTCCAAGGCGCAATAAATATGTTAGAAGAAAAGCCCCGCATGGCAGTTGAAATGGTATTTTTAAAGGAACTTTCTCGCAAGGATGCTGCTAAGAATATTGGCACTAGTCCAATGACGGTAACGCGGTATCTGCAAAAGGGAATCCAGGATTTGATTTACTATTTGCAACCACAGGTAATGCCCACTGGCTCTTGATGTCATTAGTCAATAGTCAGTGGTTAGTAGAAAAGCAACTGACAAATGACAAATAACTAATAACTAATTATCGAGATTTTAAATCAGCGATCGCACCTTTGGTCATAGCAGCAATAGCTTGATCTGTCGCTTTTGGCAAATGATAATATTTACCGCCTGCTGTTTGCGATAATTCCTTAGCAAAGCCAGTGGACACAAATTTACTTTCCGTATCAATTACTAATAGTTGCATACCTAAAGCCCGGATTCTGGCAGCAATTTCTAATAATTCCCCTTTGATATCTGGCTTTTCTCCTGGTTCTAGTTGTTCACCTAAAGAACGCGCTAAGGGAATATTACCCCGTCCATCAGTGATTGCTACAAGCACAACTTGCCCAATATCTCCGCTCATCTGGGCATTTAAGCCAACCCGCACAGCTTGGGTTAAACCATGCGCTAAGGGCGAACCCCCACCACAGGGTAACCTTTCCAAGCGGTTACGCGCCAAGGCAATAGAACGTGTTGGAGGCAATAACACCTCTGCCTGTTCTCCTCGGAAGGGAATCAATGCTATTTGGTCGCGGTTTTGATAAGCTTCTGTCAACAGTTGCATCACTGCACCTTTAGCCGATTGCATTCGATTCAGGGCCATTGAGCCAGAAGCATCTACCACAAATACTACCAACGCCCCTGCCTTACGTACCAGGCGTTTCGAGCGAATATCAGCCTGTTCGACAATAACTTTTCTATCTGGGCGTCTTTCTCTTCGGGCTTTTTGATAAGGAGCCGCAGCTCTCAGGGTGGCATCTACTGCTATGCGTCGCGCTTTCCCCTTGGGCAACATTGGCTTAATGTAGCGTCCCCTGTCATCAGAAAATATGACACTGCGACTACCAGATTTACCTTGCCGCTTCGCCATTTGGGTAAAATACAGTACGCTGTCATCAAGGATTACCCCTTCTGGATCAAAAATGAATTCTTCCGGGATGCTAGGGGGTTCTTGCTCTTGATTTTCTTCCTGTTCTTCTGGTTCCTCTTCTTCCTGTTCTGATTCGTCTTGGGGTTCTTCTTGATTCTGTGGCGGGGGTGGAGGCGGTGGTGCTTGTTGTTCTGGTGGCGGTGTCTGCACAATTGTGGCGCGTGGTACAATCACCAGTTCCACAGCACGGCGCAAATCTTCGGCATTAACTGTTGTCCGTCCCTCCAAAGCCGCAGCAGCTTTGGCAACCCGGGTGGCGAATAACTCGGCGCGATGTCCCTGAACTCCTCCGCGAATCGCCTCATCTACTAAGTAGGCAATTTGTTCATGGGTGATGGTTACTTCTTTCAACCATTCCCGTGCCAAGATGATTTGGGTTTTGAGGGAGTCTAAGTCTTCGTTGTACTGTTGAAGAAAGTCTTGGGGAGATTTAGAATAGGCGATCGCAACCTCAACTGCTGCTACTCTTTGATCTAAGCCGAGTACACCGTCAGCAGAGAGGGCGATCGCAATTCTATCTAGCAAATGCTCCCGTAATCCACCTTCTTCTGGGTTGTAGGTGGCAATAAATAGGGATTTGCACGGATGCTGAAAACTAATCCCTTCCCGTTCAATTTGGTTGCGTCCCTCAGATAATACTGTTAGAAGCTGATTTGATATTTGATCATCTAATAAATTAATTTCATCTACGTACAGTACACCTCGGTTTGCTGTAGCAAGTAACCCTGGCTGAAAAATGGTATCACCTTGTTTTACCGACTTTTCAACATCTACAGAACCTAATAGTCGGTCTTCTGTGATACCTAGAGGAATTTGTAAAAAAGGCGCGGGAATAATTTCGACAGGAACATCTTGAATGTCTTTATCTGCATACTCCGCCAAAAGTTGATCATCCCATTCTTCTGGGTGGTTGGGATCACAATTACTAATTGAGCCTTTGACAACTTCAATCGGCGGTAGTAGAGCGTGGATAGCACGAGCCATCACAGATTTTGCCGTACCGCGACGACCTGCGATCGCTACTCCCCCCAAACCAGGATCAACTGCGGCTAACAGCAAGGCTAATTTAATTGCTTCTTGACCGACTACGGCACTCAAGGGAAAGGCAGTGATCGTGGGATTGATAGTAGGCGCAGGCATGGTTGGCAAAATAGCGAGTCTTGGCCTTTAGCATACCAATTTCTGGCACATTTAGAATATAAGGGCGATCGCCTCTGGCAGGCGGTTACACCATTGCATTTCCCTTGGGAGGAAAATTCATGAGTATTGCTCAGGCTAAACGCTTCACACTAGCTGAATACCACAGGCTTACTGAATTGGGCTTTTTCCATGAAGATGACCATATTGAATTAATCAACGGGGAAATTATTGAAATGGCATCCAAAGGTACAGCCCATGAAACTTGTTTGCGAAACTTGTTGCGGGAACTTCCAAAACTTGTAGGTGAGCGGGCAACTTTGCAATCTCAAGCTCCGATTGCTTTGCCACCTAATAGCGAACCTAAACCGGATTTTGCTATTCTTTAAAACCGAGATGATAATTATTTTTCTGGTCATCCTCAACCTGCTGATGTGTTATTGGTGATAGAGGTTTCAGATTCTTCTTTAGATTATGACCAAAATGTGAAAATACTTCTCTATGCTAAAGCAGGTATTACTGATTATTGGATATTCAATTTATTTGATAATTATTTGGAAGTTTTCAGTGAACCATATCAAGATTATCAAGGTAAATATGGTTATTTAAATAAGCAAGTTTTTTTATCAAATCAAGTAATAACTTTTCCTTGCTTTCCTGATTTATCTATTGATTTAGTGAGGGTGTTTCCACCCAAGTTTAATTTTCAAACCTTGCCATAGTGATGAGATAGGATTAAATCATAATACAAAGAAGTAAGTTTTATGGCTTATAGTGATTTTAAACTTATTGAAATTATTGATTCTTTTGGTTTAGTTATCCACGAGTCATCTGGACTATTCGCAAATGTACAGGAGCAAGAATGTAGTGATTTATTATCTACTATTCTTAAGGAAAATGTTGATTTAGCAGTAGCTATAAGTTCGGAGAAAGCTCGGAGTGAAATGATAATAAGTCCCATTTTGTTAGAAATTAGACGCAAATTTAATTATGAAATAAGCTTTTTTTCTGGAGTTGATTTTACTGTTGATAGCCAGAGAGGACTAAATGGCTTTTGTGATTTTATTTTGAGTCTTTCTTCGGAGCAGTTGCTTGTACGTAGTCCGGTGATTGTCTTAGTAGAAAGTAAAAATGAGAATTTAAGGTCTGGTTTAGCGCAATGTATTGCCGAAATGGTAGCTGCTCAGTTATTTAACGAGAGAGGTGGAAATCAAATCAAAGCTATATATGGTGCTGTTACTATCGGTACTATCTGGCAATTTCTCAAGCTTGAAGGTAATGTAGTTGCAATTGATTTGAGTGAATATTATATTAAGGATATTAAGAAAATTTTAGGTATTTTATATAGTGCGATCGCGCAAAGTAAACCGTAAATTATTTATTAGCTAGAATATTTTTTAAATAAATACTAGCTTTGCAAAAAAAACATAAATGATTTTTAAAGTTGATTGATAAGTGCGATGTCTAACGACAAGCTACTACGCATCTACGCTTTTACGAATCTTCAGGAATAACTATATTGACATCTAGCAACAGGTATGCCAATGTATATTTAGCGACAGCGAAATAACCGCACTCTAAAGCGCAGGTTTTTGGTGTTGTCTCAGCAGCAGAATTCCTAATTTCCTGCCGAGCTTCGTGTCATCCCTTCGGCTGAGTATTCAGTCCAATGTCAGGTAAACTGATTGACTAGACTTTCAACGGGAAGACAAGATGTTTGGATGAATGTTCAGGGGAAAGGATGACGCGAAACTTGGTAGGAAGCCAGGAGTTCTACGGCTGAGACTTGAACCAAACAAAAGCGACGGTAGAGAGCTTTATCGCAGGGAAGTACTTTTTGAGTACAAATTCCTTGTATAAAGCCCTGCTACTGCTAGATGTGTAATTTGTTGAAGCTGTCCAGTTCACCAAAGAATACTGGATACATTACAATGACACACCCTGATCAATCTTCCAAAAAACAAACAAGCCAGCATCAAAATTATATAGGTATTTTTGCCGATATTCAGAACGTCTCTTCAATTAAAGGAAAGGGTCATCTTTTGCTGGAATTTGCTCAATCTAAGGGGCGTATAGGCTGCAAAAATGTCTACTATAATTTACACTACATAGACCAAGTTTCTATCAAAAATGAGCTAGAAAATCTTGGTATAAAGGGTGTTAATGTTCCTGAGCATTCAGAGAATAGTGCAGATTATAGATTGATAAGTGACTGTATTAATTGGGTTGCCTTTAATCCTTCTGTTAAGATAATTATCTTCGTGTTAGGAGACTGGGACTATGCTGGTTTAATTTGTATTTTAAAGGCTTTAGGTAAAAAAGTCATTGTCTTTGCTCAAAGAGGTAGTGAAAATCCAAAGTTGATTAAACTAGTTGGTAATGAAAACTTCTACTTTGTAGATGAATTACCTCAGTTAGTTGGCAATAGCAATAAGACTCAACCTCAAAATACGGGTATTGTGTCTCAGATTAATTACAATGAAGCTATAGAGTATCTAATTGAAGCTATCAACACTGCCTTAAGCCAAGGTAAGCCTACCATATTTGGTTGCATTGATAAATTGATGCGTCAACGTTGTGCTAACTATCAAGGATGCTCATCTATTTCAATGCCTGATGGCAAGAAATTTAAGAGTTTTAGTCAGTTTATTGATATTGCTGTAAAGGATGGCAAAGTTAAAAACCAAGGTCAGGAATTGTTTTTAGTTCAGTTAGACAAACTAGCTGCTTAAAAGAGCTTTTAAAAACCCAGTTGAGTAAAGGCTGGGTTTTACCAACACCGCTGTTTGCGGTTTTTTCATGTCTGAAGACAATAGCACTCGTAAAGTTCCCCAACAGTCAATTTACGCAGTAATCCACAAGATAAAATGCACAAAATCCTAATATTCCATAATGAAAAATTTCTGCGACAAGCACTTACCCACCGTTCTTATGTCCATGAAAACCCCGGAGAAGGCGAACACAATGAACGCTTAGAATTCCTCGGTGATGCTTTGCTGAATTTCTTAAGTGGCGAGTATTTATATAGTTGTCACCCAGAAATGGGAGAAGATGAATTAACCCGGCGACGTTCGGCGCTGGTAGATGAGAAGCAATTGGCAAAGTTCGCCGAGGAGGTAGGTTTAGACTTTAGAATCCGGTTAGGAAAAGGTGCAATTCGAGATGGAGGCTACCAAAATCCTAATTTGCTCAGTAGCACCTTTGAAGCAGTCCTGGGTGCTTACTATTTAGATAATGATTCCAATATTGAAGCAGCTCGCGCAATTGTAAAACCGCTATTTGATTCTGTAGATCCTAAGCATATAGTTGTGTCTCGTTCTAATGTAGACTCAAAAAATCGCTTTCAAGAATGGGTGCAACGCAATGTTACTCCAACTCCTCCCAAATATTTCACAGAACAAATAGGAGGCCCTTCTCACGCACCAGAATTCATAGCAAAAGTATTGGTAGATGCAACAATTTATGGCGAAGGTAAGGGACGCAATAAAAAAGATGCAGAGAAAGCTGCTGCTGAAGACGCGCTAGCTAAGTTGAAAAAACAAGAGTTGTTGTAAAATGTTTTTTTATTTCAAGCAGAGGCGCAGAAACTAAATCATAACCAGTCTAAGGAAAGTTGTTTTAATTAAGATACTTTGATATATCTGCCAGAGATATTTATCGTGATGCTGTTAGGAATGCTTTAATTCAAGAAGGCTGGATAATTACAGATGATCCCCTACATTTAAAGTGGGGTCAAAAAGATATGTATGTAGATTTAGGAGTTAAACAACTCTTAGCCGCAGAACAAGGAACTAAAAAAATAGCTGTAGAAAAACTTTCTTACATCTTCACTTCTAAGGGCAAAATTACGGTGAAAGTAGAACCAATGCCCACCTCAGAGACTAGGTTAATTTGACCTTGCAGTAATTTCACCAAGCGGGAAACGATCGCTAACCCCAATCCAGTACTATCAGGAAGATAGGGACGATCGCTAGCACTGACGCGAAAGTAGGGTTCAAATATCTGGGCTTGGTTTTCAGGTGCAATGCCAATTCCTGTGTCAGAAACTGCGATCGCCCATCTCTGGTTCTCCAACACCTGAGACATTATAATAACAGTCCCCGACTCTGTATAGCGAATCGCATTACTAATAAGATTTGTGACAATCTGTTGGAATTGAAAAGAATCTGTGATTAATTCTTTGGGAACGCGATCGCAATCTACTACGATTTTTAAATTTTTTCCACCAGCTAAAGGTTCCAACATTTCACACACATTACTGATTAATTCACGCACATTAGTGGGTGCTAGTTGGAGTTTTATCTGCCCTGCGTCATACCGCGAAAGTTCTAATACATCATTAATCAGGTGGAGTAATTGTCTACCATTGCGTAGTACGCGCTCAATATGTTCTAGATTCACAGAAGTGTCTTTTAGCCGAGTCTTTCGTCGTTGTTGGCGTAAAAACAAATCCGAGTAACCAATAATGGAAGTTAGAGGATGTTTCAATTCATGGGCTAGTTGCGAAAGATACTCTTGATTAGCGCTCATTAAGCGCGTGAGTTCTTGATTATGGAGTGTTAGTGATGACTGCAACTGCTGTAATTCTCGCAACCTCTCCTCAACATAACTCTTGAAACACCGAGCGATCGCTTCATCTATGATAGCGTCAATCAAACGCATAGAACGAATTATCTCTACAGGTGTTCCACTCAATAAATCTGCTTGTAAAGCATCAAATGTTACTGTTCGCAGCAGATGATATTCTCTGGCAATTTCTGCTGCATCAAAGCCTTGTTCGGCTCGAATAGCTCCATGCTGAAAACTGGCAGTAACTATTGACTTAATATCATTATCCTGATGTTTTGAAAGCACCGTTACCATTGCTTTCAAAACATCAGGGATATGATCCTTTACCGCTGTATAAGATAGGTCATCGGCACTTTCAATCCGTCTATCCTTGCGAACTGCTGCAATCCATTTATCTATGATGGTGTCTGTTTTTTCAGCCAGTACTTGACTAAAATCCATTTTGTTAAATTCAGCTAAGAGATAGATGAGTAAACTTCCATATGCAATTAGTTTAGCGAGTGCAGTAGTCTTTAATCAAATTTAGCGATTTAGTTCACCTACCAAAAGGAACAGATTTTATTTTTTATTTACTGAATTAACTATCTGTTTAGAAAACTTGTAAATAATATAATATTTATTAAGAAATGTTAAAAAAGCAGCTAACGAACTTGATGCCTGACTCGACTATTGTTGTTTGACTGTCTGTGCAATAAGTTTACTCACAACGCAGCTAAAATCATAAAAAATTATAAATTTTATTAATTACCGAAAAGTAAAGGTAAGCACTTAATTGAGGTATTAAAATAAACAACACTTATCATAATACAGTTGGCTTTTACTGAGCATTGATGTTATATTGTCGATAACTAGTATCCATTAGAGTAAGTCAGCCTAATCCAGCAGATCAGAGTGCGTGACGTTGGAGCGGAGGAACCAAATTGTGGGGCGTATCTCATAGAAAGTGAGGAGTTAGGAGAGACGCGATTAGTCGCGTCTTTACAGTTAGAAGTTATTAATATTTAACTCATAACTGATAATTCATAACTCTTAACTTTCTTCAGAAGGGCATCTCTCAGCCCTAGCCCGTCAGCTAACTTCGTAGGCATTGAGAGGAGACTGAAGAGACGGCATTATTCTAATGTTTCGATCTCATCGGTGTCCAAGGCTGGTACTTCAAATTTTTTGTACCTGCACTTAAATCTGTTGAGGTCGTAAATGATATTTCAACTAAATTTGACTGCGATCGCAGCGATCGCAAAACAATCCCTTTGGAAAAAGGCAAAACCTGTCATCCTTAGAGGATGTCTGAAAAGTTTTTTTGTATACACCTAACCCTTGGAGATCCCCCTAAATCCCCCTTTTTAAGGGGGACTTTGAGACTCTTATTCCCCCTTTTTTAAGGGGGGTTAGGGGAGATCAACAAATATTTGATACTTCTCAGACATCCTCTTAGAGATGTCTTCTTTCTACCTGTATTGGGCTTCTTGGGAATAATTGTGCTGTGGTGGATTGTTGCACTTGCCAACCCTGAATTGATGCTCACCCCACCAGAAGCGCTAATCGCTAATCTAGACTACATCTTAAGTCCCTTCTGCCAAAGAGGCCCCGGCAACTTAGGAATTGGTTGGTTGTTGATCGCAAGTCTGCATCGAGTATTACTAGGCTTTTTATTAGGTGCGGTAGTAGCGATTCCTCTGGGTTTCTAATTGGCATGTCCAGATCGAACAGATTTATATCGGGAGATAGCATCTGAAATGGGCATCAAGTGTCCCAAGGATAGATTACAAGGTCGAACCACCAGAAGTATTTATAGATAAGAAAGGCTTCGACTCCAGTGATCCTGTGGGCTATCTGAATAGTTTTGCCATCAGGGCTAATGCTCCCACCAACTTTTTCATGTCTTAAATCCCTACCAATTTCGGATTTTGGATTGTGGTTCTTTGGTTTATACCTTGCTCATTGTGGGCGGAAGCAATCTAAAATCCGACACTCCTACAGACGCTCGTTCCGACGCTCCTACGTCGCTAACGCTACGCTATCGCTACCGCTTCTCTACGAGACGCTGCGCTAATGCTAACGCTGCGCTATCAGCAGCCCAGCACCCTTTTGGACGGAAACAATCCAAAATTGCAAATCTAAAATCCAAAATTGTTTGATGACTAAATTATTTCCGGAGCATTTGATGATGGAATATACCTCATTACCTATTAATACCCAAACAGAAGTTCTGCCCTGCCTTAGATTTTTGGAAATTGAAAATTTAGTCAAGTCTTATCCGACACCTGATAAAGATAACTTTGTCGTTTTAGATGGGGTTAATCTGACGATTGGTGAAGATGAATATATTTCTGTAATTGGTCACTCAGGTTGTGGAAAACCAACTCTACTAAAGATAGTAGCTGGGTTAGAAAAAGCTACTTCCGGCTCAGTCAGGCTAGATGGACAAGAAATTCGTCAGCCAGGAGCCGAAAGGATGGTGGTATTTCAGAACTATTCGCTGTTACCTTGGTTAACAGTACGAGAAAATATCCGTTTAGCCGTGGATGAAGTGTTAAAAAATGCTAATCGGGCTGAAAAAATTAGCATTGTAAATCAGCACTTAGCAATGGTAAACTTGACGGCGGCGGCTGACAAATATCCTGATGAAATTTCTGGAGGTATGAAACAACGAGTAGGTATTGCCAGAGCTTTAGCAATTCAGCCCAAAATGTTGCTGATGCATGAACCTTTTGGCGCACTAGATGCACTAACTCGTGGCAAATTGGAGCGGCAAGTATTAGATATTTGGGAAAATAATCGGCAAGCAGTGATGATGATTACCCACGATGTAGATGAAGCAATTTATATGTCCGATCGCATCGTCTTGATGACCAATGGCCCGGCTGCTAGTATAGGGGAGATATTGGAAGTTCCTTTTAAGCGTCCATGTGTTAGCGTTTGCAAAGCGTCTCCGTCAGGAGAAGCTCCTCTGAAAGAGGCTCGCGCTGCTATGCGAAACTCTAAAGCATATTTTGAATTCCGCAACTACGCCCTAAATTTCCTTGATCGATATTTTGCCCAAGACGAGTAAATTAGATTATCATTTTTTTTAGTGGGTAGCCTAATTCAAATTCATGAAAGCTGGATTTGGAACGGAGGAACCAATGTTTGGGGCTAATCTTACGAGAGACACCTTCCAGTCTTAGCCCGTCAGCTAACTCCGTAGGCAATGGAAGGAACCCCCAAGACCTTGGCTGTAATACAGTTATTATTGGGGTTTCCTTGACTAATTTCAGATTTGAAATTTTGGTTATCGTCACTCAATCTAAAATCCAAAATCGTTCGACTGAGCGACTTGTACTGACTTGTACTGATCTTGTCCTGAGCGTAGCCAACTTGTAGTAAGCGGTGTCGAAGTAAGGGTGGTGTCGAAGTAGCAAAGTCAAGGTAAGCCGAAGTGCAAAATCTAAAATTGGTCGCCCTGCTTCTCATTGTTAATTCATTTGATTGGGAGAAGTAAAGCTGTGCAAATCAAGCCAATGTTAGCACGTCTGCAAAGTGCCACAGGTCGAAATGACTTAATTGAACAAATGGTACTGTTGCCAGAATCAAAAAAACCTTTTTCTAAAAAACCTCAAATAGAAAAAGCAGTTAACTTAATTGTTGCATATGACGCATCTCCTAACAGTCATACGGCACTAGATATTGCCTTTTGGATTGCCCATCAAACGCGTTTAGCCACTAATGCACAAGTCACAGTTCAAGCTGTTTATGTGGTGGAAGACAATCAAAGCAGTCAGTATCCAAACATCTTGAGCTTTCCAGAACAACAACCTCCATTGGAATGTCAAATCAGTGAAGTCTCAAAGTCTGTCACACTGGTATTAACTCAACCCAAATTGCAGACAGTGGTAACTCCCCTGCAACAAGCAGATATAATTCTCTGGCAAGCCCGAAGTCTAGCTGAAGAATGGCAGGGTTCCTTCAAATCTCATTTGCGGTTTGGCTGCATTTCCACAGAACTTAACAAAGTTGTTAAATCAGAAGCTGCCGATATTCTGTTTCTAGGTTGCAAATCTGTCAATCATCCGATGATTGAGGCATTAGGTTCTAATTTCCCCTGTGCTGTTTTGGGCATTCCTAGTTGTATTGATGAATAATCGCTGTTCAGAATTTTAATAATTTTTATCAAATTGTAATCATACATAAGTCACCTATAACTAGGTGGCTTTTTTTGCTACTATGCAACTAATTAAACTTAAGGAGGTAAAGTGGAGAAACTAGGAAGCAATCCTCAGCGTCATGAGATTTGTTGGTGACCTATCTAAAAAGAATTTCTCGATTTTGGTTCAGCCTACCAAAACCGAGATTAGTGAGGAGTTAAGAATTGTCACTAGAGTGAGTTTCTCTAGTTGTTATTTTTTCCTCCAAAGTCTAGTAGCTTTTGAGGTGTTTAGTTTCTAGTAGCCAATCAGATGTAAAACGTCACGCAGGACACTATAACCGGCTAAGTCCCACAGTAAATAGGCAAGGAAGCCAATAGCCGCCAAGCGACCGTTCCAAATTTCAGCTTGAGGAGTCAAGCCAAACAGAAAAGCATTGCGATCTACGCCGTTGTATTCTGTTGCAACAGGTGGTAAATCAGTAGAAGGCCGAGTTTCTTTAGTCGCCATTTGTTTCTCCAAAATTTAGTAGCTTTTTAGGTGTTTAATTTCTATCTATTAGCCAATCAAATGTAAAACATCGCGCAGGACACTATAACCGGCTAAGTCCCACAGTAAATAGGCAAGGAAGCCAATAGCCGCCAAGCGACCGTTCCAAATTTCGGCTTGAGGAGTCAAGCCAAATAGAAAAGCATTGCGATCTACGCCGTTGTATTCTGTTGCAACAGGTGGTAAATCAGTAGAAGGCCGAGTTTCTTTAGTCGCCATTTGTTTCTCCAAAATTTAGTAGCTTTTTAGGTGTTTAATTTCTATCTATTAGCCAATCAAATGTAAAACATCGCGCAGGACACTATAACCGGCTAAGTCCCACAGTAAATAGGCAAGGAAGCCAATAGCCGCCAAGCGACCGTTCCAAATTTCGGCTTGAGGAGTCAAGCCAAATAGAAAAGCATTGCGATCTACGCCGTTGTATTCTGTTGCAACAGGTGGTAAATCAGTAGAAGGCCGAGTTTCTTGAGTTGCCATTTGTTTCTCCAAAATTTAGTAGCTTTTTAGGTGTTTAATTTCTATCTAGTAGCCAATCAGATGTAAAACGTCACGCAGGACGCTATAGCCGACTAAATCCCAAAGTAAATAGGAAAGGAAGCCAATGATTGCTAAACGACAGTTTCAGATTTCGGCTTAAGTAGTCTAGCCAAACAGAAAATCATTGCGATCGCAACCATTACTTTCTGCTGCAATTATTCACAAATCTCTGTCTGGAAGAACAAGTTGCCATCTTTGTTATCCTTAACAAATCGTTTGTTAACTTTAATGTAGCTATTAATAACTAAACTGCTTTCTGCCTGTAGGCACAAACTACAGGCACATAATCAACAACATATTCGTGCAGACAAATCCACCCTCAGAGGGTGATAAAAATCAAAATGTAAAGAAATGTAACTTTTTAGTAATTAAACTACAATTGCAGAAAAATCAATCGTTGTGATTACAGCGATTAAAATTAAAAAGTGGCAGCCAAGAATTAGCCAGCTTTTTAAGTTCATAGTGAACATTTTCACAGTTAGATAGTAAAACTTATATCTTCTGCTGGATATAGTTTTCAGCCTTTGGGGAGATGCTTAAAACAGCTAAAGTCTACGATTCTGAGCTAAACAGAGTTAGGTATTGCCATAGATACAGACATAAATACATACTAAGAGTTGCTTCTCAAGAAATTCTTAATTCCCTAAATTAAAACTTAGAACAAGGAAATACAATGTTCCAAAGTACGGAAATCATGGTGGGACTCTACAAACCACTATTGTGGTTAGCACAGGTTCCAGTAGAATCCTCAAACGTCACGCCAGCACAGGCATCGGTTCTCACTTCCGGGCCGCGCTTTTTTGTGGCTTTAATCTCCGGTGTAATCCTAGCCTTTGCTTTCCAATTAGTTCTAACTAATCTCTCCCTTGCAGCCGGTATTTCCTATCTGGGGCACTCATCTGACTCGGATTCAGATTCTGGAGAAGTCGGAAGTTTGGGCGGTAGTATTCGCAAAATCGGCACCGCAGTGGGGATTTGGACATTAGTCACTGTGACGATCGCCTTATTAATCGCTTCTTTTCTAGCGGTGAAATTGAGCCTTGTAATCTTAGACCCAGCATTGGGAGCGATTCTCGGCTTGGTAATTTGGGGTGCTTACTTTTTGATCCTCGTTTGGGTAAGTTCCACCACCGTAGGTTCCTTAATTGGCTCAGTCGTCAATACGGCAACTTCTGGGTTTCAGGCGATTATGGGGACAGCCACCGCCGCATTGGGCGCAAAAGCTGTCAATAACCAAGTTGTAGCGACGGCTGAAGCTGCCGCTAGCGCTATCCGTCGGGAACTAGGGAGCGCCATCGACCCTACAAGTATCCGGGAGAACATAGAAGATTACTTAGAAAAGCTCCGTCCACCAGAGTTAGATTTGTCGAAAATTCGGGGTGACTTTGAAAATTTACTCAACGATCCGCAATTAAAAGCGATCGCTGGGACTTCAGATATTCGCAACATCAACCGCGAAAAGTTTATCGAGTTAGTCAGCAGTCGCACCGACCTTTCCAAAAAAGACGTTAGCCGCATTGCTGATACATTGTATAAAGTTTGGCAGCAAGTGGTGAGTCAGCAATCACCCACCCCAGACGGTCTGGGTGAGTTAATGGATTATCTAAAATCAGTTCCAGCAGGACAAAGCAAGACAGATGAACTTAACGCCAAACTGGATCGGTTAGTAGCAGAAAAGCGTGATTCCAAACAAGCTGACCAAAAGGCGGCTCCAGGGCTAATTCAAAGTACACTCCAGCAAGGACTATCTGCCTTAAGCGCCACTGTGTTGGGACGGACAGATTTGCCTGATTTGGATGTAGAAAAAATCTTAGGTAGCCTCACCACTGCCAAAGATAAAGTAACTCAACAAGCCGATAAGCTAGGGTTGCCAACACCTTCACAGCCCTATAGCCCAATTCGAGCTGATGTCGAAAACTACCTGCACAACACTTATGCTTGGCAACTGAGTCCGGAAAAAATCGCTCAAGAATTTCGTGATGTCATCTACGACCCAGCAGCTGATTCAGGAATAGTCAAGAGAGAAGTAGAACGACTATCGCGCAACGATTTCGTCAACATCCTGCAACAGCGGGGACTACTTACCCAAACCCAAATTCAGCGGATTGCAAATCAGCTAGAAGCTGTCTGCAAAGAGGTGCTGGTGACAGTGACAGCTGTTGAAGAAAGAGAGATAGTCCAAGACTTGCAACGGGCGGTGGAAAGTTATCTGCTCGTTACCCCGAAAGCAGATTTGACAGCCGAAGGCATTGAGAAGAATTTTAAACCACTGTTGCAAGACTCAGAGGCAGATCATGAAACCCTGACATTGCGACTGGCGCTCCTTGAACGTCAGGAGATCCGGGAGATATTGCTGCAACGTAATGATGTCCAGCTATATGAAGTAGATAGCATTCTGGATGAGTTGGAAAAACAACGCGATCGCGTCTTGGTAGAATCCAAAGGACTAGCAGAACAGGCACAATATCAAGCAGAAACCCTATGGCTGAATGTAGAATCATATCTGCGTAATACAGGTAAATCAGAACTGAATCCTGATGCCATCCGCGCAGAATTCAAAAAGCTACTGGAAGATCCTCAAGCTGGAATTACCTCAATTCGGGCCCGCTTGTCTCGCTTTGACCGCGATACCTTAGTGCAATTGTTGAGTCAGCGGGAAGATTTGAGTGAAGATCAAGTTAATCAAGCCATCAATGCTGCTGAGGAGTCGTGGCATAGTATTCGCCACACACCGCAAGCTGTAGTGGATAAAGCCAAAGAGCAATATGACTCTGTTACCACCACGATCGCAGATTATCTGCGGAATACTGGTAAACAAGAACTGAACCCAGAAGGTATCCAGCGAGATTTGACCAGATTGTTTGAAAATCCCAAAGAGGGAGCCGTCGCACTGCGGCGTCGGTTGTCACAGTTAGACCGAGATACACTGGTGAAGTTGGTCAGTCAACGCCAAGATTTAAGTGAAGAACAAGTCAATGAAATCATTGATTCCACACAAAATTCGATTCGCAACTTTGTACGTGCGCCTCGTCGCCTAGCTACCCGCACACAGCAAAGAATGGAAACATTCAAAGGTAATCTGGAAGAGTATCTGCGGCAAACTGGCAAAGAAGAACTCAACCCAGAAGGTATCAAGCGCGACTTGCAATTATTGTTGCACGATCCACGAGTTGGGGTGGAAACTTTTAGCGATCGCCTTTCCCATTTTGACCGTTCTACGATCATCGCCCTGCTGAAAATTCGTGAAGATATTTCCGATGAGGAAGCGGCGCGAATTGCCGATAACATGGTGTCCGTAAGGGATCAATTTGTAGAACAAGTGCGGAACATCCAACGAGGCATTCAAGATGCAATTGATGGGGTTTTCGCCCGCATCCGTAACTATCTCAACTCGTTAGATCGCCCGGAACTTAACTATGATAGTATCAAGCGCGATATTCGCACTGTTTTTGACGATCCCCAAGCGGGGTTTGATGCCCTGCGCGATCGCCTATCTTCTTTTGATCGTGAGACCCTAGTGGCAATTATGAGTTCTCGTGAGGACATCTCTGAGGAAGATGCCAACGGCATCATCGACCAAATTGAACGGGCCCGCAATACAGTATTGCAACGTGCAGAACGCATACAGCAAGAAGCACAACGCCGCCTAGAACAGGTGAAGCATCAAGCACAGCGGCAAGCTGAAGAAACCCGCAAAGCCGCAGCTACAGCCGCTTGGTGGCTATTTGCCACAGCATCCGTTTCCGCAGTTTTCTCTGCATTAGGAGGAGCGATCGCTGCAAGGCCGTAGTTTAACAAGTTTTCTCCGCTAACTATTAAGCCTCCCATGCCGGGAGGCTTTTTTTGTTCCGCAGACTTACACCCCATGCTCCTTAAACCATGCCAGAAGACGTTTCCAACCTTCCTTAGCTTCTTTCTCGCGGTAGGAGGGGCGATAATCGGCAAAAAATGCGTGGGCTGCATCAGGGTAGACGATAATTTCAGATTTGCTGCTGCCAGACTTTAAGCGAGCGCGCATCTGCTCTACTGTATCAAGGGGAATACTCGGATCTTTGCCACCATAGAGTCCGAGAACTGGGACTGTCAGTTTTGAGGCAATATCGATGGGATACTTGGGCTGAAGTTCGGTAGCATCGCCCACGAGTCTTCCATACCATGCTACACCTGCCTTGAGCTTGGAATTGTGAGCTACATATAACCAGGTAATCCGGCCTCCCCAACAGAAGCCTGTAATTGCCAATTTATCGGCATTACCTTTAGCTGATTTCACCGCCCAGTCTACCGTGGCATCGAGATCAGATAGCACTTGAGTATCTGGCACTTTGGCTACAATTGGGCGAATTTGGTCTACGCTGCTTAACTTCGAGACATCCCCCTGACGAATGAATAATTCGGGTGCGATCGCTAAATACCCCAACTTGGCAAAGCGACGGGTGATATCCTGAATATACTCGTGTACACCAAAGATTTCTTGGATCACCAGAACAATGGGGAAATTTTCACCCCTTGCAGGTGCTGCTCTATAGGCAGGAATTTCCCCATCTTTAACAGGAATTTTCACCGCACCAGCTACCAATCCCTTGGCATCGGTGGTGATGACTTCGGCAGAAATAGGTTGTACTGCGAGGGCAAAACCCGTCGCCACGGTGGCTGTTGCAATAAATTTGCGGCGCGTTATTTCTTTCATCATCTCTACTTTACAATTGGCGAAAACTTTATTTTTTGTTATACGTACAGTACTACAATGTAAATACTACGGTTTATAAATCAGTTTACCGTAATATTAGCTTCGTTTGCTACCTCAGTTTTCGCCTGTATAGAAATAGCGATCGCTATATAAAAAGATGTTCCATCACTTCCTTAAAAGTAACATCCTGGGACATTTCCTCTACTACCTTGAAGATTTAGTATTTTACAGTATTATCTGCTGTAATTTGTATTCCCTTCAAAAGTTGACAGTGATAATCTGAATTTAACACTTGACATCAATGCTGAACAAAGAGCGATCGCCTTATTTTTCCCGATTTATCCAATCTTCTCCACCAGTTAACTGACTAAGGTAATCATCCATAATCGCTGGTAATTCCTTTGGCGAATAAGTATATATTAAAGCCAGGAAACTAGTGGCTGTAATTATAATCTGGTTTTTATCTAACATCGCTGATAACTGAGAGCGAGTAAATTTACCATTCATCACTTCCTCACTCGCATCAGCGATCGCATCCTCAATAATTTCCTTTTCTATCAAACTCTCCTACTCACCTAAATTAATATAGTAAGATGTTTTATTATCTTTGATATTCAGGCTTTTAATTTATCAGATTGAATCACGAATAGAACCTGCTCATGAACTGGTTAATCGTTGTTCTACTTGGTTTTCAATCAAATGAATTAGCAGAATCTTTAAATAAACTTGGATATTCCGCAGAATAGCTTGTTTACTCATGCCTTCTAATTCATCTACAATTGCTAAGGCATCTGCATAACATCCTTCTAAAATACTCTTTTTGATATCTATTAGTTCCTGCGTCATTTTTTTCACCGCCTATCTGCTTAAGGACTATATGAAAACAACCTATACTTTATTAATAGCAGAGTCTCTTAACTGCCATTAATAAAGTAGTATTGTTCACTTATTCGCCTGTATCACTTGCAAACTCCCACCTGCATATAAAGTAGACTTACTCACTTCAAACCCAGTCTCAGTTAACAACTCAGCTAAATCAGTTTTCAGCAATTCCCAAGCTGTTTCCGTCTCAAACAACAACAAAAACACTGATACCCCAGGCCAAAATATCAGATTCGTAGGAGTATGAAAATCCACCAGTGTAAATACCCCTCCTGGCTTCAACACCCGATAAACTTCATTAATAATTTTTCGCAATTGCTCAGGCTGCATCTCGTGTAATGCAACGCTGGTATGCACCACATCAAACAGATTATCTGCAAATGGCATCTTCTCAGCAAAGGCTTCAACATAAGAAGCTAATGGTACATTTTGCCGCGCCCGTTGCAAAGACTTGGGTGAAGCGTCCAATCCTGTTACATTTTGTGAAAATCTTACCAAAAATTCCGTTGTTTGACCACTGCCGCAACATAAATCTAAGACCTGAGTATCTGAGTTAATTGTTAAGCCTTGTAAAGCAAGTTGCCGAAAACGGGCTTCACCACCTACACTTAGAGCTGCTAAACGTGAAATACCATCATACAGCCACTGATAGCGGTAACTCCAATCCCTTAAAATTGTTGCCATTGCATATTTCCTTGCTATTTAGCTTTATATTTAATAAAGATATATTGTTAACATTAGTAAAAAACCTGAAAAGATTGGGGGAAAGTAACTATTATGGGTCGTGTAGGCGTCTTATTACTCAATCTCGGTGGCCCCGATAAGCTAGAGGATGTTGGGCCGTTCTTGTACAACCTATTTTCCGATCCGGAAATTATTCGCCTACCGTTTCGCTGGTTGCAAAAGCCCCTAGCTTGGTTTATTGCCACGCGGCGAACCAGAATATCTGAAGGAAACTATAAGCAAATTGGTGGTGGTTCCCCACTGCGGCGGATTACAGAAGCGCAAGGAGAAGCCCTAAAAGAACAGTTGGGTTATTTGGGACAAGAAGCCAATATTTACGTAGGAATGCGTTATTGGCATCCCTATACAGAAGAAGCGATCGCACAGATCACCCAAGATAATATAGAACACCTGGTAATCTTACCACTTTATCCCCAGTTTTCTATCAGTACCAGTGGTTCCAGCTTCCGGCTTTTAGAAAAGCTTTGGCAAGAAGATCCAAAACTTCAACGCATTGATTACACCGTCATTCCTTCTTGGTACAAACAACCAGGCTATCTCCAAGCAATAGCGGAACTCGTAGCTCAGGAACTCGAGCAGTTTCCTAATCCAGACGAGGTTCATATTTTCTTCAGTGCTCACGGCGTTCCTAAAAGCTACGTTGAAGAGGCTGGCGACCCTTACGAGCAAGAAATTGAGGAATGTACTGCCCTGATTATGCAGACCCTGAATCGCCCCAATGTCCACACCTTAGCTTACCAAAGTCGCGTCGGCCCAGTAGAATGGCTCCAACCCTATACTGAGGATGCCCTCAAAAAACTAGGTGCAGAAGGCGTCAAAGATTTGGTTGTCGTGCCGATCAGTTTTGTCTCAGAGCATATTGAGACACTACAAGAAATTGATATTGAGTATCGGGAAGTAGCAGAAGAATCAGGAATTCACAACTTCCGTCGTGTTCCTGCTCCCAACACCCATCCAGTATTTATTAATGCACTGGCAGAGCTAGTGATTGATGCGCTGAAAAACCCAAGTTTCAAGCTTTCGCAAGCTGCCCAAATGAAAAAAATGGTGAAAATGTATCCCCAAGAGCCTTGGGAATGGGGTCTGACTACTAGCGCTGAAGTATGGAATGGTCGGATTGCCATGCTGGGCTTCATTGCCTTAATCATCGAGCTGATTACTGGTCACGGCTTCTTGCATATGATTGGACTTTTGCAGTAAATGAAACGAGTTAGGAGTTAGGAGTCATTCAATTTTGGATTTTAGATTTTAGATTTTAGATTTTTTCTTCAATCCAAAATTCAAAATCTAAAATTGACAGAGTTAGGAGTTTTAAATTTTCTCCCTAACTTTTCACCCTTAACTTCTATCTTCATTCCTAACTTCTCACTTTTAACTCCTAACTTTTGTGCCAATACCAGTCATACCACTGCTTTGCGCTACGAACTGCAAACCAGAGCAGTATTAAAGCAATTAATCCTCCTTGCCAAGGAGCACCAAAGGCAAAAAGTACTAGAGCAACACACAAGCTATCTTGAAGAAAGACTGCCCACAATGGTAAGCCGCGTAAGCGATAGAACCAACCAACTTGAACTAGCTGTAGTACCAAAGCTAACAAACCCCCAATTAAGGCAATGAGCCAGTTTGGTGTTGCTGTTGCGGTAGCTACTCCTAACCCCATAATTGCTCCCACGAGGGGAGACATTAATAACTGAACTAGTTGTAGTAATCTTTGCCCCCGTAGCTTTTTTGAGGCTAATAATTCAATTAACGACCAACTGGTAAGGCAGCCTAATAATATTGGTGGAGAAATGTGAGATAAAATTGGAACTTGCGACCACAAGTTACTACCTTGCAACAATCCAATGATCAGCAGAGGTGTACCTATTCTCATTCCTGCTGCCGCAGAGGCTGAAAGTGTGGCTAGGATTTCAATCATCAAGGCACTCGAAGCACTAATAAATATGTAGATATTTGTTATTTATACTACCCAGGGCTAGCAAAAGTTCCAGCACCAAACTGAGAGTCTTCAGCAATGCAATATTAAATATTTTTGGTATCTTTATATATTCTTTTTTGATATAGTTCAACGGCTCATATAGTATCCGTCTAATCAGCCTAATAAGAAGACCTCTAAGAGGTTTTACTACATAAAACCTGTCCCTCTCCGATGCAGAGAGGGAGAGATTTGAAAAAAGTTTAAAGCAGGCAGAGGTTTGTCGAACTCAGGTTTTTTAAGAATATTTGTGTATTTTTTGAGTAATATCAGGTTCGGTTAAACACTTATAATATCTGTAGGTTGGGGAGCCACTGCACCCTTGCAGTTTACCAACTTGTTGGCGCAGCGTCTCCCCGCAGGAGTTGCAAGTGGTGTTTGAGGAACGAAACCCAACATTTTATCCTTGTTCATGTTGGGTTTCACTGCCGTACCACTTCCCTGCGGGACGCTACGCGAACGTGGAAGCAAGCTACAACCCAACCTTGTATCTTAGAAATAGTAGTAGACCGTCCCAACCTTGGTCATTATAGACCGCTTTGTAGCATGGTTCACTACAACAATCTCCTAGACAGAACTCGAACAGTCGCCGGGGTCAAAGCTTTAAACACTGATATTAAAGTATATAGTCCGTATCGGGCAAGGATGAGTGAAATCAAGGAGATGAATTCAACATATTTTTTAGCAATGTTGAGAAATGAAAATGGAAAATATCTCTGTAATGGCGGTCGCGCCCATGTTCGTGCCACTCTTTATATCGGTGCTGTGGTGGCAATGAGTCATAATCCCGTCATCAAAGCTTTTTATCAGCGTCTTGTTGAACGTGGTAAATCCAAAAAGCTGGCTCTGACCGCTTGCGTTGATCAAATGTTAGTTATTTTAAATGCAATGGTTCGCGATCATTTGCCTTGGTGCATTAAAGACAACTTTAAATCAATTGTTAACGAGTAAGGCTTGCAAACGTTTTTATACTTTGCTCGCGCCAAGGAGTAGGCGATCGCTTGACTTGGATATGCTGTGCGATGTCTACTCTTTGGCTACACCTACGCATGACTTGGGTAAATTTTTCATGCTCTTTTTTTGCCGACAGGAGAAATCCAGCAACTGGGGAAGATTCCGTGGCGCAGCGGAGTGCCTGGTGCAGGCTGTGACTATCTCTGCTGCCAGGAGCAAAATCTCGATGCCCGTACCAAGCACCACCGAATCAGCGAAGCGCTTCCCCAGTTGCGTCAACTTGTTTTCAGCTTTTTTTTCCGATCGCACTTGACATTCAAGACAGTCGCTACAAATATTTTTAACCTAGCAGTATTGACTGTTGTACTATCTAGCAGTTGAGACTACGCAACCGGATTCTGGGTTTACCTCTAATGGTGGCAGCAGTATTAACACTACTATGGTGACAAATACCATCAGTGCGCGAGTTACATCGGTTATTAAATCGAGAAAATTTGTTGTGGTGTAAAGCGGCTTGCGGATCGCAATAAGCATTGTCTAAGCAATTTCTAGAGTTTCCAGCATCAATATTCTGACTTTTCACGTCATGTAAAAAAGCTAACGCTAAACCTAATCCCTGAGCAAACTTCTTTACTAGGGAAGGAAAGCAAGGTTTTCTAGATAAGAGTGAAAAGTCAGTTATTGGAATGAGTGGAAAAAGAGATTGTATCCGTCCTACCGCCAAGTAGAATCAATGCTCAGTTCACCTGGAACCAAGCTTAATAAATGAAGGCGGAGGGATTAACCACGACCCCAGTCACGCTCGCGCTCATACCGACGGTTATTATCACGAATGTTATTATCGCGGTGATAGCGGCGATAATAATCGTGCTCATAGCGATAGTTATTGTCACGAATGTTGCGAAGGTTATTATCGCGGTCATGACGGCGATAATGCTCGCGCTCATAGCGACGATTATAATCGTGCTCATAGCGGCGATTAGAATCGCGGTCATGGCGGCGATAATGATCACGCTCATAACGATAGTCATTGTCACGAATGTTGATCAGGTAGTTCTCGCGGTCATAATCATCATCTCTATGGTGACGACTCTGACGTTCGTAGTTACCCTCATCGTTGCGATCATAGCTGTAGCTATCTAACCCAGCAAGATAAGACACTGGTGTCTTAGCATCAGCTTTTGAAGAAATAGCCAAAGCTGATGCAGATGCTATCAAGCCGGCAAGAAAAATGGAGGTAAAGCGGTTCATGATGTGAGTCGAAAGTTGTTGATAGTAATTTATGCAAATTCAGTCTGTTTAGGAAAAGCAGATTCCACAAGTCTTTGAGTCAATCTTATCAGTGTTGAGTAACTCGAAAAGTTTTCTTGGGTGCGGTAATTGAGAAAAGTTTTGTTGTCTGTGATACTTTCTAACTTTTCACGGCATATGGAAAATCAAGCAATTTTGGATTTTGAGCTTTCCTGCGGAACGCTACGCTCAGTCGAACGATTTTAGACTAAAGAATTGAAGCATACCAATCAAGTTACTTGCAAGTCAATTAATGCAAGGATAATGGAAAAATAGAATTATTCTCACGAAGAAAACGGGGCAACTTTACCAGATACACAAGGGACAAACATGCATTAAATAATGGAATACAAGTCTTATTCAATACCATTTTCCAAAATTTAAACATCGTAAATTCGGTCAGGTAAAATATTTAGGTAAGTTATCTAGCCGCTTTTTTGCATGTCATTGCGAGCGAAACGAAATGAAGCAAAGCAATCGCAAAATCTCCAACTAAGCGCGAGTCCATGCGATTGCTTCGTCGTTACTCCTCACAATGATAGTTATTCTTTCATTACAAAATAAAAAGTGGGATGCACCCAGATGATTTTAACTAAATGATATCAAGTTCGAGTGATTAGTTATAATAAAATCTATCAATGTAGATTGATTGAACGCCAATGAAATCCAATATTAACAAGAAGTAAATGTTGGGTTTTGTTCCTCAACTACAGATATTATAAGCGTTTAACCGAACCTGATATGACTCGTAAACTGTAGCACTCCTAACGTTAGAATCGGTTCCTTTTTTTATAAAATGGCAAAATAAGAATTAGACGATATTTTACACACTAAGCATACCCAATAATATTGTAACCCCACCAAATAAATCTTTGATTTTCCTTATTATCTATCCCAATGAGTGAGAAGTATTTTAGGCTAAAATTCTCTGGGGGATGATAATGTAGCCAGTGGTGCGATCGCCTAATACAAGATTACGTTCTTCTCCCCAATACCACCAGTATGCAGCAACATAAGCGCAAATTAAGCTATCTAGTTTATCTTCGATTGCTTTGAGGGCTGCGCCTGTAGTGGGGATTTCAAGAAGGAACGAACTGCCAAGGCGCCTTTCCAACTCTTGGAGAGGCTGCACCAACGGAACGCTACGCGAACGCAAAGCGTCTGGTAGAGAAGGACGCCAAGCAGGCTCGAGGGTGGGTAAGATATCAAGAAGATAATTTTGGAGTTTGATTAATTCTAGGCGGCGCTGACTGAGGCGTCCTTTTTTGTATTTGAGGATGCGTTCTAAGTTGAATAGATGAACGATTGCTGGGTGGGGAAAGACTTCTATTTGATATCTGCCAAGTTTTTGCGGTTCAATGGTGGGTGCGTGTGCAAAACCGCGTGATTCTAATTCTAAGCCAAAGTTGATGGTGCGTTCTGCGAAGGGTAGGTTTTTATTAGCTGGGTAGCATCCCGCATGATATTTGCCAAAGTACTTGTGGCTAAGTTTGTCGGGAAGGCGACTGCCGCTAGCATTGGGTATGAGGGTGGGTGCATCTACGGCAATGATAGCTGGCTCGTCTGGTTGTACGCTCTGATCGATCCAGGTGAGGATGTCTGCAATGGCTTCTTTGCGATCTAAATCAAGTAGTTGCAGTTGTCCATCTATCCATTCTAAGGAGCACAGTCCACTTGGTTGTGATTTCCAGCCTAAATCAATGCCAATAAATTTCATTGTCATAACACAAATTTGCGATTATTTTCGCATTTCCGGGCAACCATTTACCTAAATTTACTTACTAAAAATTGTGATAAATAATCTTATAATCTTAAGCAGCTTGTCTTAATTTATTTTATCTGGCAATAAATTAATCAAGATTATTCCAATGAAAATTTTATTTTTACATCCCAATTTTCCCTCGCAATTTCGCAACCTAGCGACAGTTTTAGGTAAAGATGCTAATTACAAAGTCGTCTTTGGGACAAATCGTCGTGAAGGGGAAATACCTGGCGTTTATAAAGCTATTTACACGCCTTCTCGTGAAGTTGCTCCCCAAACCCACCACTATGTTCGCAACCTGGAAAATGCTGTTCTCACCGCGCAGGCTGTCTATCGGGTGGCAGAAAAATTAAAAGCCGAGGGTTTCGTTCCAGATATAGTTTATGGTCATTCTGGTTGGGGGCCAACTTTATTTATGAAAGATGTTTTCCCCAAAGCAGAATTATTGTGTTATTTCGAGTGGTTTTACCATGCTCACGGTTCGGATGCAGATTTTGATCCTAATGAACCACTGACTGCTGATGATGAATGCCGCATCCGCGTGAAAAATACGCCGATTTTGACTGATTTATATAGTTGCGATCGCGGTCTTTGTCCGACGAATTGGCAGCGGCAGCAGTTTCCTAAAGAGTATCATAGCAAACTCACTGTACTTCATGATGGTATTGATACCAAATTTTTTGCTCCCAAACCAGGCGCAAAGTTAGTTTTACCAAGAATAAATCTTGATCTTTCCCATGTGGAAGAGTTGGTAACTTATGTGGGACGGGGGATGGAACCTTATAGAGGTTTTCCGCAGTTTATGGAAGCGGCGGCGCTAATTCAGCAGCGAAGACCTAAGTGTCATGTGGTAGTTGTGGGAGAAGATAGAGTTGCTTATGGCAAGAATCTCCCCGATGGTCAGACTTATAAACAATTAATGTTGGAAAAATTATCTTCTTTGGATTTATCGAGGCTCCACTTTACAGATAGGCTTCCTTACAATGAGTACCTTCAGGTTTTACAAGCTTCTTCTGCTCATATTTATTTAACCCGTCCTTTTGTTTTATCCTGGTCGATGTTAGAAGTAATGGCAGCAGGATGTTTACTAGTAGCCTCTAAGACTGCGCCAGTATTGGAAGTAGTACAGGATGGGGTGAATGGACTGCTGGTAGATTTCTTTTCTCCCCAGAATATTGCTAATCGGGTTGAAGAGGTGCTGAATCATCCTCAGGAGATGAAAGCGATTCGTGCGAATGCGCGAGAGACAATTGTCAAACGTTATGATTTAGCGAAACTGTTACCACAGCATTTGCAATGGATGTTCGCTGGTAAAATTTCTAATAGTTTGAAAAATCGCCCACATTCTAAAGGATTTGGTAGGAATTAAATAAGTAGTTGGAGTTGAGTTTACCGAAGTTTAATTGGGTACACTGAAATTTTTTGATTGGGAAAAACTAATAAAACAAGGATATTTATAAAAAATAAATCTATAGCCTCAATGCGAATTATTTTTACTATTGCCCATTTTTTCAAACCTAGCAGTGAGGGTCGTCATGCTTCCCAACATAAAGATCCGCAACCCCGCTTGCAGGCGTTAACTAAAAGCCTTATCGCCTTACACCAATTATTTGGTAAATCTCAAAGTATGATTAACATTGCTCAACGACTAGCTTTCCCTGCTAACCAGCCGCAGTCGCACGAACTAGATATTGTTATTTGTACAACCAAAGATGATCATCTCCTGAATCAGCTTCCCTTGCCATCTCATTTATATAGGCATCATTCTAGCAATGCAGAACCTTTGCTTTTGGGGTTTGAGTGCCAAGCTATTCTGCAAAGTTGTCTCGGTCAGTATGATTATTACTGTTTTCTGGAAGATGACCTAATTATCTATGACCCTTGGTTTTTTATAAAATTAAACTGGTTTACCCAACAAGCTGGTGACTTAAATTTGCTCCAGCCAAATCGTTACGAAGTCTCCCCTTACGGCTTGGTTCAGAAAGCTTACATTGATGGGGATTTGGCTTTACGAGTAACTGCTCCCTTTCAAAATGTGCAGGAGCAACAGGAACTCAAGGGTACAATTATGAATGCACCAATTACCTTTCGTCGTGCCCTCAACCCTCATGCAGGCTGCTACTTTTTGAATGCAAATCAGATGGCTCAATGGGCTAATAAAACTTATTTTATCGACCGCGATATTAGCTTTGTTGGGCCTCTAGAAAGTGCTGCTACATTGGGAATTATGAAGACATTCCGAATTTACAAAACCTCACCGGAGCAAGCAAGTTTTTTGGAGATTCAGCACTTTGGAACAGGATTTCTGGGGCTAATTGGAGGACAGGTGGGTTTGGCAGAGAGCTAAATCGAATTTACAGCTATTTTCAGGTAAATAGACCACGCAGTAGGGGTACAGCAATGCTGTGCCCTGACGACAGATGTGGTTCAAATACATGAAAACTGCTGTAAAAGTTTGGTTTTTATGAACAAGATTAATGCGATCGCTATTTATAAAAATGCATTAGCGATCGCTCAACAATCAACTAACAACTGAAAACTAATATAGCAATCTTAAATTGTGACTAATGGTTTTTCAACAGGGGTAGGCGTAGTCAGCGGATCAAATCCTAACTGCTCAGTAATCCGCTCTCTGGCTAAAACGCGGTATTCCCAAAAATGCTCGCCAGCAGCACATAAACCCAAATACATATTCACGAATTGGGGCTTGGTGCGGATAATAACCCAAAGCTGTTGCCAAAATTGACCCCGGATTTCCTGCCGTTGCCAGCCTTGACGCCAGAGTAAGTGGGCAAGTAGTCGCAGTCCTTTGCCAGGAGGAAAATACATTGTCTGTTGTAGTTGGGGATTAGGTGTAATCTTGAGGCATTGTTCAAAACAACGTCGGAGATAGTTTTTGGGTTCGTACATTCTCCAAATTGCCTCTAAATATTCTTTAGCAACTTCAGCCATCGGACGCGTAGGAACAAAATTCATTAAGGAATTCTGATCCCCCACCTCCAAACCTCCAAATCCTGCTAATAATCGCTCCTCTTTTTTTAGTCTTTCCCAGAGGGCAGTATTAGGAAGGGCTTGCAGGATACCTAGCATCGGTTGAGGAATGCCGGTTTCTTCGACAAAAGCTTGAATTCGCTCCCCAGCACCAGTTTTTTCTCCATCAAAACCAATGATAAATCCCGCATAGATTAGTAACCCGGCTTGATTGATGGTACGACAGGCTTCTAATAAAGGATTGCGGGTATTTTGAAACTTGCGAGTGACTTGCAGGCTGTCTTGATCTGGTGTTTCAATACCTAAAAAGACTGCGTAAAAACCAGCTTTAGCCATTAGTTCTAATAGCTCAGTATCTTCTGCTAGATTGACAGAAG
Source organism: Nostoc sp. (assembly GCF_036919615.1). Taxonomy (GTDB): domain Bacteria; phylum Cyanobacteriota; class Cyanobacteriia; order Cyanobacteriales; family Nostocaceae; genus Nostoc. The sequence continues at coordinate 38,454 of NZ_JBALCN010000067.1, forward strand.
CTTCGGTCATGAAGGTGAAAGGATAATTGCGTTCCTGCATCCACGGAATTAGTGCTTGTAAGAGGCGTTTAACATTGCGCTTATTGCCAATGAAGTTATCATCTACTACGAACAGAGATCCGCGCCAGCCTAAGTCATAGAGAGTTTGGAGTTCTGCTAAGGTTTGACTTGGTTCTTTGGTACGTGGTTTGCGACCGTAAAGATTAATGATGTCACAGAATTCGCATTCAAAAGGACAACCGCGAGAAAACTGGATTGCCATCATTAAGTAATCATCTTGCTTGAGTAAATCAAAGCGAGGTATCGGGCTTTTGCTGACATCTGGTTTTTCCAGGGCGCGAAAGGTTCCTTGTTCTTCACCTTTGGCGATCGCTTCTAAAAACTGTGGAACTGTAATCTCCCCTTCATCTAAAATCAAGTAGTTAGCTCCTGCTTTTTGAGCAGGTTCTGGTACTGAGGTTGGATAAGGCCCACCCACAGCAACTTTTTTCCCCAGTTGCGCTGCTTTCTGAATTTGGGCGAGAAAGTCTTCTTTTTGTGCAAGCATGGCAGAAAGAATCACGATGTCGCACCATTGCCAATCAGCATTCGTTTCTTGGTTAACATTGCGGTCATAAAACCTAACTTCCCAGTCTGTTGGTAGCATAGCGGCAACAGTCAGAATCCCTAGCGGCGGAATAACTGCCTTAAGTCCCGCTATTTTCATAAATTCGTCGTAAGACCAAAAGGTTTTGGGAAAGTGCGGGTAAAGTAAAAGTACTTTCATTGCTGTAGTCCTTTAATTAAATTTTGGTCGAAATATTTTTTACTTTTGATAAATCTGTGTTTTGGATGATCATTGCAGAGATGATGCTAAAATCCCACCATCTTCATTTTTCCTCTATCTGTCTTTAGACAGGCATTTGCATCTGCAAAGGTGATTTTCCAGTCAGTTGGCAGGATTACCGCCGTTGTAATAAAACCTAATGGCGAATTTGTGGAGCGAAAAACTGCTAAATCAATCGTCTCCTGGTAAGTCCAGAAATAATTGAGCATTTTTATCAGCCACAGTAGTAAAGCTTTGATCAGTAGACTCTCCTGAGTGAAAAATTTAACTTACAATTTCCAGGTTACTGCTACTTTATCTGACAAAAACTTAAATTTTGTCTATTTCTGTAAATTAAAAGTATATAAACTGCTCTGATCAGGAGAAAAACTGTTTATTACAGCGTTTTGCAGCTTAGTATTTGTATTGCCGTGCTATGTAAATGCAACCTCTTACAATGGCATTGCATCGATTTACAATGCGATTGCATCGATTTACAATGCGATTGCATCGACTGACAATGCGATTGTATTGGCTGACAATGCGATTGTATCGACCTGCAATGCGATTGTATCGAGTTTTTATTTACAGATTACAGTCGGGTGGGCATTACAATGCATTGGTGTCAACTTAAACCAAAACGCTTTTAAAATCTTGTTTCCAGGTCTAAGAAGGAAATGCATCTTATTGCGGTGTCACGAGTAAGGAAGGCAAAGCCTCACAGTAGGTAGGCATTAAGACCTGAGGCTCTTAACAAGGCAATCTTTCAAAGCTCTGTCTAGACTACACTAATGATTGTAATGCTCACCCTACAAGCTGTTGTTAGCACACTAAGTTATCGTTTTTGTTCATGAAGAGTTTCTCGACCAATCCCAGTTGAGTTAAAATCTCTAATCCTGTAACAGCGAGTTGACCAGGAAAATGTCAAAATTAAATGAGTTTTGCGTAGGCGCATACTTTTACGGAGAAGCAAGCTAGCAAGAGCGTCTCCAAGAGTTGCGACTTGTCGCCAGACATCGCCACTTTACTAGCGCGGATTTGAGATAACTAAGTTTAAATTTATGGGCAAGCAACGTGTTCTTTCTGGAGTTCAACCAACAGGCAATTACCATCTAGGCAACTACTTGGGAGCAATTCGCAACTGGGTAGAAGGTCAGAGCGAATACGAAAATTACCTTTTTGTAGCTGATTTGCACGCGATTACAGTGCCACACGACCCAAAACAGTTGGCAGCTGATACCTACACCCTCGCTGCGCTCTATCTAGCTTGTGGTCTTGATTTAAATCACTCCACCATCTTTGTCCAATCCCACGTTTCGGCCCATAGTGAACTCACCTGGTTGCTCAACTGCATTACACCTCTAAACTGGCTGCAAGATATGATCCAGTTCAAGGAAAAGGCACTCAAGCAGGGAGAAAATGTCAGTGCAGGCTTATTGGATTACCCTGTGCTAATGGCGGCTGATATTTTGCTTTACCAAGCCGATAAAGTCCCAGTGGGCGAAGACCAAAAGCAACACTTGGAATTGACACGGGATATTGCAGCTCGGTTAAATCACCAATTTGGTAAACCAGATCAACCAGTTCTGAAGTTACCAGACCCTTTGATTCGCAAGGAAGGGGCAAGGGTAATGAGTTTGGCGGACGGTACACGCAAAATGTCAAAGTCTGATCCTTCAGAATTAAGCCGGATTAATTTGCTAGATCCGCCAGAGCAGATTCAATACAAGATTAAGCGTTGTAAAACTGATCCGATTCGTGGGCTGACTTTTGATGATTCAGCGCGTCCAGAGTGTAATAACTTGTTAACGCTCTATACATTGCTTTCTGGCAAGAGAAAAGAAGATGTAGCAGTTGAGTGTCAGGATATGGGCTGGGGACAATTTAAGCCATTGTTGACGGACACGATAATTGAGTCCCTAAAACCAATCCAAGAAAAATATCAGTCAATAACGGTAGACAAAAGCTATTTGGAATCTGTGTTGCGGGATGGAGGGGAAAAAGCTAGAGCGATCGCAAATCAAACTTTATCACAAGTAAAAACTGCTTTAGGCTACTCTCTTCCTTTATAGGTTTTCCTTTCAGGTGTGATTTGCTATACCATTTAATAAATGGAAATTCTTAATTTTATGTATCACACCCATAGCCGCACAGCCTTCAAGAGAGCTGTACAAGCAGGTGAATTTCTAGTTACTGCCGAGGTAGCACCTCCGAAAGGGGGAGATCCAGCCCACATGATTCAAATGGCGGCGACTCTTAAGGGAAGGGTTCATGCTGTCAATGTTACTGATGGTAGCCGTGCAATGTTACGGATGTCTTCATTAATGGCGTCGGTGATTTTGTCACAAAACGGCATAGAGCCGATTTGTCAAGTTGCTTGCCGCGATCGCAACCGCATTGGTTTACAAGCTGATTTGATGGGCGCTCATGCCTTGGGCATCCAAAATATTTTAGCTTTGACTGGCGACCCTGTAAAAGCAGGCGATCATGCAGATGCCAAAGCAGTTTTTGACCTAGAAGCAGTGCGACTGCTGCAACTGATTCGGAAGATGAATCAAGGCGTTGATTGCAACGAAAAACCTCTGACTGATGGAGCGCTAGATTTATTTGTTGGTGCAGCAGTAGATCCACAATGTAAAAGTTGGTCGGGTTTGCAAAGTCGATTTGAACGCAAAATTGAAGCAGGAGCGCAGTTTTTTCAAAGTCAGTTGATTACCGATTTTGACCTGCTCGAAAAGTTTATGGACACAATTGCCGCTGGCTATAAAAAACCGATTTTGGCAGGAATTTTTCTGTTGAAGTCGGCAAAAAATGCCCAGTTTATTAATAAATGTGTTCCGGGTGTAAATATTCCCCAACATATTATTGATAAATTGGCAAAAGCCAAAGACCCTTTTGAGGAAGGGATAAAAATTGCCGCCGAGCAAGTGCAAATAGCACGGCAATTGTGTCAGGGTGTCCATGTGATGGCGGTGAAACGGGAAGATGCGATCGCGTCAATTTTGGATTTGGCTGGGATTGCTCCAGTTAACCAGTTGGTATCTAAGTAAACGAAATGATGAATTTTTTTATTAAAGCAGATAGGAGCAACCATCTGCTTTTTTTAACGCCAAATCAGACGCCTGATTTCTCACGGTATCTGGAAAACTTCACTTTTATAGGACGCAAGTTCTGTAAAGACAAAGAACGTCAGTGATGCTAGAATCCTCCCAATTTATCTGTGGGGAGTGTCAATGATATCCAATAACTTATAAAACCCTGCTATTGGTCAACACAGTGTTGAAATAGCAGGGTTTATGTAGGGTTGTCGGGGGCGAAGGTGACTTTGATCTTTTGGCTGCTAGTTCAAATTCTTTGCTTTCTCAACTGCTTCCTTAAACTCTTCAAAGGTAATACTACCGTCTTTGTCTGAGTCATACTGTACTAGTAACTCCTGGGGACTACTGGTATTTGTTTCTGATGTGATGATTGCACTTAAGCCAGGACTTAAAAAAAGATCATTAATGGAGACTTTGCCGTCTTGATCGCCATCTAATTTATTAAAAAGAGATTGAAGCTCTTGCTCGGTTGTCATAAGTTTCTATCTGAATTAATTTTTCAATTTAATATCTCAAAATCTTGACGAAGACGCAAGGATAGTTAAGACAATTAAAATGTATCCTGTGATACAGGGTATCCAGTCTGACAATGAAAATTAATCGGCACGGTCGAGGCAAGATTTTTACACAGCAATAGATACAGCTAATTTTCAGTGATGGCTTAGACAACGACCGCGATGCCTATAGTTTTTGCTAGCCTACGCACTTTGTTTGGTGTTTGCCTGTTCAGTGCTGCCAGAATCGGCGAAGCTTGTACCTTGCTGTATAATTGCTTAAGCAAAGTGTGCAAGATATCAATAAAATTATTTACATGAAGTGCGTAGGCTACGCCTACGCACTTGAACGCCTGGGTTACATCTTACCGTGTTGCAGTACTTCTTGTAGATGTCGCCGAACCTCTTGTGCGTGTTCAATATCAGATTGGCGCAATTTTTGGAACAACTCTACACAAGGCTGAGAACCTACTTGCTCTGCATCTTTGATATAAACATCATAAGCTTTAACGGCTTCAGCCTTGTTGTGCAACACAGTGACAAAATCGTACTCTAAGTTGCTAATTGGTTCTTGAGACTGTCCGTTACCTGTATTTGTAGTCATTGCTTGACCCTCTTTTAGAATTTCTAATTAACTTTATACTCACCCTTCAAGAGCGATTCATCTCTCAAAAAGAGTATAGTTCAATACGTCGGAAGTACCTGATGAGGGTAAGTTAGGTACTAATACTTTTGGCTTAACAGCCTTCCAAAAAACCGATATGGTTTCAACTTTCTCTCCTCTGCTCTCCCACTCCTCACTCCTTAATTTCATAGAAGTTTATCCAAGAGGTTGATTTTCATCACATTGACGTGAATACTGCAATTCCAACTCATTTTGTCGTTCTCTATCTCCTCTATACACAATTGGACACAACTTAGTGTTAGCGCTCATACAATCCATATGTGGTGTTTTAGCACAGACCACAAGTAGCCCACCCAAAACAAACAACAAACCACAAATTGCAGCTGTATTAACCCAAGAAATTTCCAGCGCTCCCTGAACTACTACTTCTCGCAATAGAGATACAATTGTTACTTCAACTGCTACCCCCACAGAGATACTATGTTCTTGCAAGTAGACCATTAACAGTCGAAATAACTCGACCAAAATCAATACAAATAGAATTTTTGCAGTTACATGTTTATAATCCAGCTGCTGCGTAATGGCGATAAATAACCCCCATAATTGCATCAGCATGACGGCAAACAAAGCCAAACACAAGACAATCACAATTAAGTCTTGAAAGGCTTCCATGTTGCGAACAATTGAGTGCCGATCAAGCCAGCGGTCAGAAAATAAAAATCGACTCTTCAGGCGCTTTTGCATGTACATTTCATTCCAATCAGGACAAGTTCAGACAACACCAGCGAACCAACCCAATAGTTTTATGTTATGCAATATTAAGCTTTTCTGCCTCAGCGAGGTTGGTGATTTAAATTTTGTGCCTGTTGCAACAATTGTTCGGCATTTTTTGCCCACTGGGGATTACCCTGAGCATTGTATAAATCTCTGGCAAATTGGAATACTTGTATTGCATCTCCATATTGCTGTAACTGCATAAAAACTATCCCTGCACCATAATAAGCGTTGGGATAGTTAGAGTTAGCTACGGCTGATTTTCTAAAAGCCTCTAATGCCTCTTGTAATTTGTGTTGTATGAACCAAATCGAACCAAGATTGTAGTAAGCTTCTGGATATTTTGGATTAATTTTAACTGCCTTCCTAAAGGCATCTTTAGCTTGATCAACTTTGCCTTGCTGGAGATAACATATTCCCATATGATAGGGAGGTTCTGGTGCATTTTTGCTATATTCTATAGCTTTTTGAAAAGATGCGATCGCTTGCTCACAATTTTGTTGCTGCTCTCGTACCAATCCCAAGTTATAGTGGGCAAATCCTAGTTTGGGATCAAGTTCCAACGCTCGTTGTAAATAATCGTTAGCTAACTGTAAATTATTACCTTCTAACAACGCTCCACCTAAATTAGCAAAAGCTGGAGCAAATTTAGGATCGGCTTGCGTCGCTTGATAAAATGCATCCGCAGAGGGTTGTAATTGTCCCGTTTGTCGAAATGCTAGCCCTAAATTATAGTGCGCTGGTGCTAATGTCGGATCTAATTGGGCTGCTTGTTTAAAGGCAGCGATCGCATCTTGTACCCTTCCCGCTTGAATTGCCTGTAAACCTTGGTTTAACCAGTCTATAGCAGTTTTAGGATTAGATTGTGCCAGCCTTGAGGGGACAGAAGGAGATAGAGAAAGAGAAGGGGAGGAAATGCTAACAACCAGTAAAGTCAAACTTACTAACCCTACTATGCGATATTTAGAGAATGATAATCCCATTGTTTTTCTGACTCGCAACACTTTCAGTTAAATTTACTTTATAAAAAGTTTTTTACAAAAATTTTTAATTTGCTAGGAAAATTTGTGATGCTTAACTTTTCTTAAGCTAAATCTTACAACAGGCTACAATTTTTTTAACTTTCGATTAAAGGGAGGATAATAACAAATTAAAGAAGGGGTAATTTTGACTTCAGAGAACCATTTTTTATCCCTGAAATATACAGCAGAATAATGCGGTTATAAAAGACTTACCGCAAGTGAGGTTTTATGAACGAAAAAGTAAAATCGGGTTCGCGGAATGTTGCAATTGTCGGGCCTTATTTAAGTGGAAAAACCACTTTACTAGAAAGCTTGTTATTTGTCACAGGGGCAATTTCCCGCAAAGGGAGTGTTAAGGACAGCAATACAGTGGGAGATAGTGCTGCCGAGTCGCGCGATCGCCACATGAGTGTAGAAGTCAGCGCTGCTAGCACTGAGTATAGCGGCATTCGCTTCACTTTTATAGACTGTCCGGGAAGTGTAGAATTTGCCCAAGAAACGTACAATGCTTTAATCGGAGTGGATGCGGCAATTGTAGTTTGCGAACCCATCCGTGAACGCGTCCTCACCCTCGCCCCTCTATTTAAATTCCTAGACGATTGGGAAATTCCCCACCTCGTCTTTGTCAACAAAATGGATCGGGCAAATATTCACGTTTTGCAAACATTGCACGCCCTGAAAGCAGTATCTAGCCGTCCTTTGGTAGCGCATCAATATCCGATCATGAACGGGGAACAACTCACCGGCTTTATTGATATGGTGAGTGAACAGGCATATCAATATCATCCAGGCGCACCAGCTGACCCCATTCCCTTTCCCGAAAGCTTAAAAGAAGAAGAACATATAGCACGGGCAGAAATGCTCGAAGCTCTAGCAAATTTTGACGACCACTTACTCGAAGAACTTTTAGAAGACATTGAGCCACCCCAAGAGGAAATCCTCAAAGATTTAAAAATGGAATTAGGGGCAGATTTGGTAGTGCCCGTTTTTTTTGGTGTGGCAGAACAAGATTATGGTGTTAGACCTTTATTAGAAGCCTTGTTACGGGAAGCCCCCGAACCAGAAACCACAGCAGAACGTCGTTTAAAAAACTTAAAAGGTGATACAGCCTTAGCGCAGGTATTAAAAACTTACTACACTCCCCAAGGTGGCAAACTCTCTCTGGTGCGTGTTTGGCGGGGCAAATTAACTGATGGTATTGTCCTCAATGGGATTCGGACTGGTGGAATTTACCGCCTCATGGGACAACAACAGCAGTTTGTTAACCAAGTTAGTGCTGGTGAAATTGTCGGATTGAGCCGTTTAGAAGGAATCAATACAGGGGATACAATCTCTATAGAACAGCAGTCTGCAATAGAATTACCCAAAGCTGTACAGTTGGAACCAGTGTATGCTCTGGCGATCACACCAGAAAAGCGCAACGATGAAGTTAAACTCAGCGGTGCCATTACCAAGTTATTGGAAGAAGACTGCTCACTTGCTTGGGAACAACACGGCGATACTCACGAAGTAATCTTGTGGGGTCAAGGCGAGATTCATTTGCAAGTCACCCTAGACAGACTGCGCCGTAAATATAACCTACCGATGACAACCCATTTACCGCAAGTGCCTTACAAAGAAACCATCCGCAAAACGGTGGCTTCAGTTCATGGGCGCTACAAGCATCAAAGCGGTGGTCACGGACAGTTTGGTGATGTTTTTCTCGATATCAAGCCTTTACCACGCGGTACAGGTTTCAATTTCAATGAAACCATTGTCGGCGGCGTGGTTCCCAAACAGTACATTCCTGGGGTAGAAATGGGCGTGCGGGAATTTCTAACACATGGGCCTTTGGGCTTCCCAATAGTCGATTTGGCGGTAACTCTGACTAATGGTTCGTATCACAACGTTGATAGTTCCGAACAAGCCTTTAAGCAAGCTGCGCGATTAGCAATGCAAACGGGGATACCCCAAGCGGAACCTACGCTGTTAGAACCAATTCTGCGGGTGGATGTTACCACACCTAGCGAATTTACCTCCAAAGTGCTGCAACTGTTGAGTGGTAGACGGGGGCAAATTTTAGGTTATGAGGGTAAAAACGATTGGCAAGGCTGGGATAATGTCTCTGCATACTTGCCACAAGCAGAGATGCAAAACTTTATTGTAGAGCTGCGATCGCTCACCCTTGGCGTTGGTTCCTTCCACTGGGAATATGACCATCTTCAGGAAGTGCCGGAAAAACTCGCTGAACGTGTGATTCACAGCAATGGTAATGGTGGTAACGGTAACAGCAAGTAATTTTGCGATCGCTCCAAGGCTCAGATCCCCGACTTCTTTAAGAAGTCGGGGATCTTTTTCAATCTATAAAAGGATTTGTAAAACTCTACTGTTCATAGAGGTCTTTACGCTGCCAGTCCCGACCTCCAAGTTGAGCAGGTCGAGTTTTGATTTGGTCAATAAATTCTCTTTCTGTTTCCCACATTTCAAGGTTGGTTTGAGGTGCAGTTATTTCACCAAGATGAAGGTCAATGGCTTGGCGAATAATTTCTGCTTCACTTATACCCGCTTGTTGGGCGATCGCTTTTATCAGATGCTCTTTACGTGGTTCCATATGAAGACGGGGTTTTATGGGATCAATCTTTCCAAAATTTTTTCTAAGAAAGACTCTGCTTCTTTTAACAAAGAGCGATGTAGTAGACGAAAGTGTTCTTCTTTAATAGGTGCATGGTTTATACCAAGCCATTTGAATTTTTCTGACAAATCTTTCCAAGATTTTTTAATATCTATTATTTTTTAAGTAACTATCGTTGAATTGTTCAAATGGCATATTATTTTTCATTGATCATATAGTTTTTTCATTTATTATAGTCTGAAAAATAGGGAGCTACAATAGTTTGATACTGGCTTGTGCAAATTTCAACCTTAGATTATAAATGGTTCACATGGTAACACTTCAATTGCGACAATTAAGTGTTCCGCCGGGACATAGAGTAATACTTCACGATGTTAGCTGGCAAGAATTTGAGGCGATTTTAGAAGAACTTGGCGATCATCGAGCTGCTCGATTAGCTTACAGCCAGGGAACTTTGGAGATGAGAATGCCATTACCGAAGCATGAGAAAGCCAAAGTCATTATTGGCGATTTGGTGAAAATTCTGCTGGAGGAGTTAGAGATTGACTGTGAAACATTTGGCTCAACCACCTTTAAACGTGAAGATATGGCTTTCGGTGTAGAGCCTGATGATTCTTTCTACATTCAAAATCATGTTCAAATGATTGGTAAAGAGCGAATAGACTTAAAAGTTGATCCGCCACCTGACTTAGCAATTGAAGTTGATGTTACTTCCAAAACTCAACTGGATGCTTACGAAGCATTAAGAGTTCCTGAACTGTGGCGATATGAAGATGGGAAGCTACAAATTAATATTCTTCAGGATGGCAAATACATTGAGTCTGAAATTAGTTCTACTTTTCCCAACTTGCCCATTGTTGAAGTTATTCCCCGGTTTGTCGAACAGAGCCGAACTTTAGGTAGAAGTCCAACGCTTAGAGCATTTCGTCAATGGGTAACAAAGCAAATCAACCCAACTTAATGTAACCCTTGTTCTTTTAACAACTCGCTCACCCAAGCTGAATAAACTTCTCCAAGGGGCGGAACTGCTTCACAAGTGTAGTCTATAGCCAAATCAAATCCGGCGCGCTCGTATATGCTGTGTATTAATGCTTGTAAGTCTACTAATGGTTCTGTATCACCCCGACGTAGGGGTAACAAAAAAGCTGGAATCTGCTCTTGTAGTTCAAATGGATATAATTCTGCTTTGGGGCGAAATTCAGTGCGACTTACCAAAATACGATAGTCTGACTTAATTTGATTACCTAAAATTGGCATGGGTTCGCCGCCACGCAACAAGTCTATTTCTATTAGATGAGTCAAGCTACCTAATACTTGCTGACGTTTACTTTCATATGCCTTTCTTCCTTCCCCAGTCCGCTTATTTTTTGGTGACAGAATTTCAATCACTGTGACAACTTCTCCTGTTCCCACTTCCCGAACTTCTAGGTATCCTTCTCGCACTTCTTCTAGAATAGGAAGATTGACAGTTATTGGTTTTGTAAGCGGTGCGACGACTGCAATATTAGACGGTTCTTTTTCTGTGTTTGTTAAAGAACGTCCGACAACCACATCAGGAATACCAACTAGAATAGAATTTTCATCTATCATTTGATATACCCGTTTCTCAACCGCTACTCGATATTTGGGTCGTAGTTGAGGAGCAATTGCATCTGCGATCGCAATAATTGATCGACTGTGAGCTTCTGGCCACAGTTCAGGATTTTCTAGATAGGGGTTCATCCCTGGAAATGGTGAAGGCATAAGCTTGGCTTATTGCAGATTCTTAATGCTGATCCTAGCAATCAGGTTTGCGATCGCGAAGATATTTTCTGTATGACGTAAAATTTTTACTGTAAAAAACCAAATTTTTACTTATAGTATGAAAAATTCACAAACTAGGTTTATTGTCAAGCATATTACTGGAAATCGCAAAATTATTGCCAGCAACCAAGTAGGGGATGATAATTCCGAGATGATAGAACTAGTAAAGAGACTGGACACCGTAATTCGTAATTTTTAACACCATAAAGTTAATGCTACCAAGCTGTATCAACTTCTCCAAGGGGCGAAACTGCTTCAATAGTGTAGTCTATAGCCAAATCAAATCTGGCGCATTGGCGCAGTCCGCACTTCTCTACGAGACGCTCTTGCTAGCTTGCTTCCCTGTAGGGTTACGACATGGTTCGATTGCGTTCACCAGCCGCTCAGTAACCACCATAGGCATCGCAAACATAAATTTGTTTACTAATTTCGCTTGACACAATCACAATTCTACGTAATGTATACATCACACCATACGTTATTTGCTAGTAAGCGGGTTGGAAATTTTTCTAAATAAAAGCAAATATACCCAGCGATTAGAAAAGACCTCTTGCAAAAGTCAAAAAATTAGGAATGTCATTCTGAGCAGAACGCAGTGCAGAGAAGAATCTTACCAGATGTTTAGCTCCGCTCAGGATGACAATTTAAGCATTTATGCAAGAAGTCTAATGATCAAGGTAAGCATACTTATTGCCTTAATATCTAATTTTCTGGTTACAGCAGTGGCTATTTAATTATCTTAAAATTCTCAATTGTAAGATATTTTTCTTCATCAGCTATTTGACTGTTGTAATCGATATTAATTTTGGCTGGATAGCCGAATTGAGCACTGTACTCCACATTCAGGCTGAAGGCTTTACGGTTGATAGCATCTTGAATCACATCAAACAGCTTAGGAATTGTGTTGTAACTTTGAAAAAATTCTGGATTAACTGGTTTACCTGTAGCTACAGAAGTGACAGAAGTTGTTTGACGATTACGTACTTTAATGACTACTGGGCCTCTAGCATCCTCTATACAAAAGCAACTATTGCTCAATGTATATTCATAGTTGGAAATATTTCGCCGATTCCAGAAACTGCGATTAAATTCTAATCGCTTTTGTAATCGCCTTAAATTCCCGTTATTACTCTCTCGCGATTGTGCTTGTGCTATCTCTATGGGAGATTTGGACATTACTGGTAGGTTCAGACCGAAAGATAGCAATAATCCGGCACTGATAATAATAGGTAAACGCATAAGAATCCATTGAGTACTAAAAATATTGTATCCTACATTTTTACTTCATTATGTAATATAAGAAAGTTTACAACATTTGGCTAATGGTGGTTAAATATTAATCAAAAATTACCAATAAATCTTAATATTAATACTTAATAAATGAGCAGTATTAGGAAATATTCTTGAATATCGATGTATTACATCTTGAAGCGCGGAATGTCGGTTATATATATTAATTCATTTAATTGTTTAAATACACTTTATCTTTTTATTAAAATTCATCAGTGGGTAGCCAAGGGCAAATAGCAGATTTATGACTCTACAAAACTGGTTCGTGAGTGTAGTCTATAGCTAAATCAGATTTGGCGCTTTGGTGCAGCCTGCTGTAGGCATTGCATACCCAAAAGAAAATCTTTTCTCTATGCCGTAAAATTCTTAATGTAAAAAACAAAGTTTTTATTTCAACTATGAATTAATCACAAACTTGGTATATTGTCAAGCATTCTATTGGAAATTGCGAAATCGTTCCCAGCGACCTAGTTGGAGACGATAATCTAAAGATTATAGAACAGTGGGGGCCTTTTAGTTCGCAAGAGGAAGCGATCGCTCGGCGTATCGGACTTATTAGGGCTGGAAAGTGCCAACCAGTTTAAGTTAGGAGTTAGGAGTAGAGACGCGATTAATCGCGTCTGTTATGAGTTGACAATGATCGTTTTTATTTCTAACTCCTCACTATTCACTATTCACTTCTAACTTTTCATTTTTCTGCTGTAGGCGTGCCCTTAGCAGCAATTTGTTTACCTATGACTTCCACTGCTTTCGCGAATTGGGGGTCTGCTAAAGTAGCGAGTTTGTCACGTTGATGAAGCCACAAGTCCTCCATCTGCGCTTTGGTCAAATCTACCTTCACATCTGGAGCAATACCTTTATGATTAATATCTGTACCGTTGGGGGTATAGTAATGAGCAATTGTTACCGCCAATCCTGAACCATCTTCCAAGGGACGCACCGATTGTACTAGTCCCTTACCAAAAGTTTGAGTCCCAACCAAAGTAGCACGCTTATTATCCTGCAAAGCTCCTGAGAGGATTTCACTTGCACTGGCTGAACCTTTATCTACCAGCACCACCAACGGTTTATTTGTCAAGGCTCGTCCGTTTGCCTCTTCCTTTTCTGCCTCTCCTTGGCGTTCAACGGTGGAGACAATCTTACCTTTATCTATCCACATCCGGGCAATATCCACACTTGAGAAGAGTAAGCCGCCTGGATTACCACGCAGATCCAGAATATATCCAGCTACCTGTTTGGTTTCTAAATTTTTGATGGCGGTTTGCATTTCTTTACCAGCATTAGCGCTGAACTGGTTCAAGCGAATGTAGCCAAGGTTACCTGCTGGAGTTTTCTTTTGGGAAAACTTAACTGGATGGATTTCAATCCGCGCCCGTTTGATGTCAAATTGTTTTATCTGAGCATCGCGCTGAATAGTCAGGCTGACTTGTGTTCCTGCTTCACCCCTAATCAAGGATACTGCCTGATTGGTATCCATCCCCTTGGTGTTTTTGCCGTTGATTTTGAGGATAATATCTTTCGCTAAAACCCCAGCTTTAAAAGCTGGTGTATCTTCGATTGGCGCAATTACAACCAGTTGCTTCGTTTTTTCATCCTGACTGATCGTGATCCCAATGCCTGTTAGTTCCCCAGAGGTATCCACTTGCATACTCTTAAATTCCTCTGGGTCCATAAACCGGGTATATGGGTCTTGTAGCTTTTTGAGCATTTCCCGAATGGATTTATACGCTTCCTGCGGATTACTGTAGGACTTGCTCAAGTATTCCTTACGAACAGCCTGCCAATCTACCTGATTAAAAGTACCGTCTACATATTGGCGCTGAACAATTTGCCAAACTTCATCTACCAATTCTTTGGGACTTGCTTTAAATAAAGCCTGACCTCGCGAGTGAATGCCAAGGCTAGTAACAGCGATCGTGGAGAGTGTCACTGCCGTAGCACCCAAAACAAGCCTACTTTTTGTAATCACCATAATGACAGCTGCGTCAGGGGAAAAATATATAGTCAGTATGCTCAATCTAACACAGGCTACCACTGTAAAGACCGAGCATGTATTCCTAATTTAAACAAAATACTTGACAATCCGGCAACCTTAGTGGTGAAAGATACAAAGTTTTTGGGCATTGGGCATGGGGCATGGAGCATTGGGTATGAGGCATTGAAAATTGGGCATTGGTTATTCTCCTTGTCCCCCTCATCTCCCCTGCTTCCCCTACTCCTCTGCCGCCCTGCTCCTCTGTTCCCTTTAAGGTTCTACCCAGCGTCCATCTGTCTTAATCAGGTTAATTAATTCCTCCACACCTTTATCTTCTGGGACTTTTTTAATTTCTTCTCGACCACGATACAAAGAAATGTAACCAGGTGTTTTGCCAACATAACCATAGTCGGCATCCGCCATTTCTCCAGGGCCATTGACAATACAACCCATAACTGCTACATCAAGACCAGTTAAGTGTTTAGTGGCTTCCCGAACTTTGTGCAGCACTTCCTCTAGGTTAAACAAAGTGCGTCCACAGGAAGGACAAGCAACGTATTCCACCATCGTTTTTCGCAATCCCAAAGCTTGGAGAATGCTGTAGCAGACGGGAATTTCTTTTTCTGGTGCTTCTGTAAGTGACACGCGAATTGTATCGCCAATGCCATCAGCAAGTAAGGTAGCAATACCAGCCGTGGATTTAATTCGCCCGTATTCGCCATCACCTGCTTCTGTAACGCCTAAATGTAGCGGATAATCCATACCCAGTTGATCCATGCGCTTGGCTATAAGACGATAGGCGGCTAGCATCACTGGTACTCGTGAGGCTTTCATGGAAATAACTAAATTGTGGAAATCCAAAGATTCACAGATGCGAATAAATTCTATGGCAGATTCCACCATGCCCTCTGGGGTGTCACCGTAGGTAAATAGCATCCTTTCAGCGAGGGAACCGTGATTTACCCCAATTCGCATCGATTTTCCTTGATCTCGCAAAGAAACTACCAGAGGTTCTAAGGTTTCGCGGATTTTATCGCCAATTTCGTCAAATTCGGTTTTAGTATACTCAGTTCGATTGAGGTTTGGCTTTTCAAAGACATACAAGCCCGGATTAATCCGCACTTTTTCTATATGCTTGGAGACTTCCAGAGCGATTTTTAGCCCATTGTGATGAACATCAGCCACAACTGGTACGTCTTGGTAAGTTTTAATTAATTTTTGTTTAATTTCTGCTAAAGCTTTAGCATGAGCCATACTCGGCACTGTGACACGGACAATTTCGCAGCCAATTTCGTGCAGACGACGAATAGCAGCCACGGAACCATCAATATCAAGAGTGTCTTCGTTAATCATTGACTGCACCACTACAGGGTAGCCGCCGCCAATGGTGACATTTCCCACTTTTACAGGACGGGTTTTACGCCGCTTGATAGTTGTATCAAAAGTGGGTTGATCTACTGTGGTGTTAGAAGTTGTAAGAGTCGGCAGAGTTTGCATAACCCTATCAGGTAAATTTGCTGTAGCTAAAATATCAGATTTGATAAATCTCTGTTTCCCAGATTGCCACAGCTAGGGCTTTTTTGGGCAATTAAGTCGAAAAAAAATGGAGAATGAGGCAGCAGAATAAATAATGAGCTATTCAGAGGTTTTGCTCATGTGTAAAGATATATTGCTTAAAAATCCTTTTAACTGAGTAGTTTGAGTAGCGATCGCGCAGCGTTCAGCAGGAAAGCTTAAGGAAGCGATCGCTTTTTTACTGAGTTATAAATACTACCTCTATCTAGAAATTATTATATAACCCAACCTGCAATATCTGTAATATCAAGTTTGGGTGATTAGTTATAATAAAATCTATGAATGTAGGTTGGGTTAAAGGGCAGTGAAACCCAACATGAACATGAATCCAATGTTGGGTTTCGTTCGTCAAACGCATAAATTATTGATCATCAAAATCAGTGAATTCGTCATCACTTAACATCTCGATTTCTAACATAGATTCATCAACCAATTCATAATCTTCAACCTCATGCTGTTGATTTTCTTCAATTCTCTTTTCTGGTATGATAGTGTTGCAGAAGATAGTGCCCTGCAAGTCTTTATATCTCAAACAAGTATCTCGTAAGTCTGTATTTATGAGGTTAGCATTCCTTAAGCCTGTGTTTATTAAGTTAGCACCTCTTAAATTACTGCCACTCAGATTTACACCTTTCAAGTCAAGATTACTGAGATTACAATCGCTAAAATCTAGTCCACTTAAGAGTCAAGATTACTGAGATTACAATCGCTAAAATCTAGTCCACTTAAGTCAGCACCGGGATATATGCGAATTATACCTGGCGGATCATTTGCTGCTGTGTCTTTAAAACCATCAGAATTGTAGTAAATAGCGTCAGTTAAATTTGCTCCACAGTTATTTATTTCATTGGTATCATTAACATATAAAACAGTTCGCTTAAGATAAACTTTTTTCAAATAATGCTTAAATCTTACTACAAACCAACTATCAATATTTGCTTTTTCCCAGTTAGTATCACTGAGATTTACACCATGCAAGCCGATTGAAGTTAATAGAGCTTGACTCAAATCAGCACCAGTTAAATTAGAATTTTAAAAAGATGACTGAAATGCATCCATACCTCTCAAGTTAGCACCTGTTAAATTGCATTCATCAATTCGAGTATGATCTAGGTTTACTCCACTCAGGTTAGCTTCTTGCAAGTTGCTACAAGTGATGTCAGCATAGCCTAACTTGACATTACTTAGATTCGCCTTGCTGAGGTTGACACCATACAACTCAACACCTTTTAGGTTGACACCACTTAGGTCAACTCCTGAAAAGTCTCTCTCACCTGCGGCATAGCGTTTGAGTAATTCATCTTGGTTCATAAGAGCGATAACTTCTCTGCGAGACGCTAGGCGAACGTTAGGCTTCGCTAACGCTAAATTTATTTCATAATACAAATATACTATTTAGTAAACACATTACATACATTACTAGCTAAATTAGACTTATCACCAAATTCTTTGACGCCCATGCTAGAAAAAACATCTACATTCCAGAAAGCCATAGAAGCAGTAGAAGCGTTAGATCCAGAAGCTCAGGCTATTCTTGTAGATATTATCCAAAAGCGCCTCAAACAACAGCGACGGGATGACTTATTAAAAGAAATCGCGCAAGCAGAGAGTGATTATGCTCAAGGTAATGTCCGGCGTGGTTCAGTTGCAGATTTGATGGCGGAGTTAGACGAGTGAAAAATTTGGTTTGGAGTCCGACTTTTGTTCGTGCTTTTAAGCGTCTAGTCAAGAAAAATCCAGAGTTACGTTCTCAAATTGAGCAAATATTACAACAAATCGCTGAAGACCCATTTCAACTCAGTTTACGTAGTCACAAGCTAAAATGTGATTCATCAGGTAGATACTCATGCTCAATTGATTATCGTAATCGAATTTTATTTAAATTTGTTACAAATCCTGAATCACGAGAGGAAGAAATTTTGTTGCTAACTTTAGGTTCTCATGATGACGTTTACTAAATTCACCATTATTTTTAACTAAGGCAAGCCTAATAATTAAAAAATAAGTACAGATTTTAAATGAACACCCAAACAACAACCCAACTACCAATTCCCCCACACTTTAACCTTCAAGAAGTGGGCGAAGTCTGGCGCGTACCTTACCAAGAACGTGCTGCTGAAGCTGAAATCTGGGCAAAACAACATGATATCAAACCTGCATCTTTAGATAAAATTCGCATTTGCTTACTATTAATTGATGTCCAGAACACCTTCTGCATCCCTGGTTTTGAATTATTTGTAGGTGGAAAATCCGGTAATGCAGCAGTAGATGATAACGTCAGGTTATGTGAGTTTATCTATCGCAACTTAGAAGTAATTACCAAAATTGTACCTACCCTGGACACCCACACAGCAACGCAAATTTTTCATCCCATCTTTTGGGTAAACGCCGCTGGAGAACATCCCACCCCAGCAGCGACTAGTATCACACCAGCAGATATTGAACAAGGTATCTGGAAAGTTAACCCAGCAGTTGCTAACAGTGTTACTAATGGGGATTATGAATTATTAGAAAAACATGCTTACCATTACCTTAAGCAACTAAGTCAAGACGGGAAATATCCCCTCACTGTTTGGCCTTATCATTCTATGTTGGGCGGTATTGGTCATGCTTTAGTTCCATCGGTAGAAGAAGCGATATTTTTCCACGGTATTGCTCGTCAAAGTCAGACGCAATTTGAAATCAAAGGTGAAAATCCCTTAACAGAAAACTATTCCATCTTACGTCCAGAAGTGTTGGAAGATTTTGAGCAACGTCCACTTGCTCAAAAGAACACGCTCCTGATTAAGCAACTTTTAGAATTTGATGCTGTTATGATTGGTGGTCAAGCTAAAAGTCACTGTGTTGCCTGGACAATCGACGATTTATTAACAGAAATTAAACAGGTAGATGCTGCCCTTGCTAAAAAAGTTTATCTGCTAGAAGATTGCACTTCCCCTGTTGTTGTTCCCGGTGTTGTGGACTACACAGAACAGGCAGATGCGGCGTTTGCAAAATTTGCAGAAGCAGGAATGCACATCATAAAATCTAGCGAACCCATAGCATCCTTTTTTTAACGCAAAGGAACGCAAAAGTCCTACAGAGGAATACAAAAATTTCCTTTGCGATCCTTTGCGCTTTCCTCTGTGTCCCTACTCTACAGGAAGGCGAAGCGCCTATACGTTTCAAAACAAGCCTCATTTCTTCAAATAACCCTTGGGATCTTGCGCTACCCAACCCAGAGATGAGCTAGAACGCATTTCAAAATGAAGATGGGGTTGACTGGAACTTGGTTTTCCACTAGTGCCTACCGTTCCCAGTAAGTCTCCTTTTTTCACTTGCTGACCGATAGTAACTTTGATATTGTCAAGTTGAGCATAACGGCTTTGGAGTCCGCCACTGTGGTTGATAATGACCAACTTGCCATAGGAACCTTGGTCATTGGCAAAGGCTACGGTTCCAGGCGCGATCGCCAGCACATTAGTACCCACTGCTGCTAATAAATCAACACCACTATGAAAGAAAACTTCTCCTGTAGCAGGATTAATTTGCCAACCGTAAGCTAATGCTACACTTGCTACTTGTGCCAAGGGATATCCCGACAGGGATGCACGGTTTTGCCTACCCGCATCAGTAGGTAAAGGGGACTTCGTTACAACACCATCAGGCGACCAATTTACCCCTGGAACAAACACGATTCTGGGGTCTTGTTGGCAGCCATTCACCTCAAAAAGGCTATCAGCACGAACTTTGTATTTTGCCGCTACTTCTCGCCAAGTTTCACCGCGAGGCACTTCGACTACAACCCCATTGTAGGGAGAAATTTGAAGTACACTACCAACGACAGGGATCGCACCGTTTTGCAAAGCTGGATTCATGCCAATAATAGTTGTAGGTATGAGATTGTAGTGCTGCGCTATGCTCTCCAAAGTTTCGCCACGAACAACTTTATGGCGTCGGAAGCGAGATAAGGCTGGAGTTGGGCAACCACTGACAGCAGCGTTGGCGCTGTTGGTGTTTGGCAGTATGCTTACTAGGCCCAAGGCACTAACTAAGCTACAGAGAAACAGTTGACGAAAAGGTAAAGTCATGTATACATGTCAAGAGCGCATTAACTTTAGATTTTAGATGGGAAGACTGAGGAGTGGGAGGATGAGGAGATGGGGAAGCAGGGGAAGGACAACTATTGATTATTGACCGTGCCAATTTTAGATTTTAGATTAAAAATTATTTAGGTTCATGCCCTACCCCGCACTTCCTGCTGTTGCGTGTAGCTTGCTTCTCCGTAGGAGTAGGTGGGCAGAACAAATCCAAAATCTAAAATTTAAAATTCGGCTTGCCCAAGCCAAAAAGTGGTCGGGGTCAATCCCTTCGGCTTGGTGCAGTCACTCATGGGGGAAACCCCCAAGACCGCGCTGCTTCACCAAAATCCAAAATCCAAAATCCAAAATTTAAAATCGATTCCCCAATTCCTCGCAAATTGATCTGTCCACTTGCCGTTAGCTTGACTACACTTAGAAATTAGCAACTGCATTGCTGTCCTTGAGCAGAATGATTATGAAGTTATCTTTAAAGCAACTGGGCGTTTATGTGTTTTTACTGATGATCGGCGGTGGTGCAGGTTTGTTTGGCAGTCGCTATCTCCTGCCACAAAATCGCTCGTTCCAACAGTTAAGAAATATAACAATGGCTTCGCCTCCAGAATCCGTAGTTCCAAATGCTTCTAACGGAGTGATTGGGGCTACTGGGGGCGATAATGTGAATTTTATTGCGACGGCAGTGCAAAAAGTTGGCCCGGCTGTGGTGCGAATTAATGCCACTCGTAAAGTCGCCAATCCGATCTCTGACGCATTGAAAAATCCCCTCTTGCGGCGATTCTTTGGAGAGGATGAGCAACCAATTCCTCAAGAACGGATTGAGCGGGGTACAGGATCGGGATTTATTTTGAGCGAAGATGGAGAATTACTCACCAATGCTCATGTGGTAGCAGATACAGATACAGTACAAGTCACCCTCAAGGATGGTCGGAGTTTAGAGGGGAAGGTGGTAGGAGTTGATACTGTGACAGATGTGGCAGTGGTGAAAATAAAAGCGAATGATTTACCGACTGTGAAACTTGGCAATTCGCAAAACTTAATACCAGGAGAATGGGCGATCGCTATTGGCAATCCTCTGGGTTTAGATAATACTGTTACTATTGGTATCATCAGTGCTACAGATCGCACCAGCACTCAAGTTGGTGTCCCAGATAAGCGAGTCAGCTTTATCCAAACTGATGCCGCAATTAACCCAGGTAATTCTGGTGGACCCTTGTTAAACGCTCAAGGCGAAGTGATTGGGATTAACACTGCCATCCGCGCTGATGCTCAAGGACTCGGTTTCGCCATCCCCATTGAAACCGCCGCCCGCGTCGCCAATGAACTTTTTACCAAAGGGCATGTGGAACATCCCTTCTTGGGTATTGAAATGGCAGACCTTTCTCCGATCAGAAAACAGCAGATTAATCAAGAAAATCAGCTCAACATTCAGCAGGAAGCTGGGATTGTGATTCAAGGAGTTTCAGATGATTCCCCAGCCAAGCGTGGAGGACTGCTTCCTGGAGATGTAATTCAAAAAGTTAACGGTAAACCAGTCAAAACTTCAGCCCAAGTTCAAAAGCTGGTAGAGTCCAGCCATGTTGGGGACATAATAGCTATCGAAGTCAACCGCAGCGGTAAAATTCAAACCTTCAAAGTACAATCAGGAGCTTATCCTGAAAGGAAGTAGTCAATAGTCCCAGAATGTTTGACAGTGCCAATTTTAAATTTTAGATTTTAGATTAAAAATTATTTCGGTTCATGCCCCGCCCTGGACAACTCTTGGAGACGCTAACGCGAACGTCCCGCTGCGCTAACGTGGGCAGAACAAATCCAAAATCAAAAATTTAAAATTCGGCTTGCCCCGTACCCTGAGCGTAGTCGTACCACTTTCCTGCGGAACGCTCCGCGAACGTGGAAGCAAGCTACGCGTAGCGTCTTGCAAAGAAGGGTGGTCTCTTTCAATCTAAAAGAGGCTCACGGAGCCGTTGGCACAGCCTATCGTAGAGAAGAGGCTGCGCTATCGGCAATTCCATTATCCAAAATTGGTTGACTGGTTGACTACTGACTATTAATTATTGACCATTAGACAAATGCTCTAACTGCATTCTTTGTTCCATCTGACGCAGAAAATACCCCGTCATCATCGCCGACGCTAGAAGCCCAGCTAAGTTATCCCGATCTGTTGTAATTTGGACGTTGAAATTTTCTGTCGGTAGCATTCCCACTAACCCTTGGACATTTTGCGAGATGATTTGTTTAATTTCGGGGCTAGCGGACTGAGCGATCCTCGCTAAAACATCAGGAGACTGATGCTGTAGATATTTGAGTAACTGATTGGGGTAGTCCTCAGAGTGGTCCGAAAGAAGTTGATTAGGGTGTTCCTCAGAGTTGTCATTCAAAAAGTCAGGATTAAACACCATTGGCAGTTTTATTTAGCTTAATTGCTAACTCTACTCTAAACCATAGTACAAGGGTAGCGCATTCATCACGCGTATAAGCCTTTAAGAGGAGAGAGCAAATAATTCAAAATTCACTCATTCAAAATTACTTCCACTCCATCACTCTCCCTGTTCCTTTATTTCGTAGGACTTAGGCACTGGAAACCATGAAACCTCGTTCGCGTAGCGTGCGCTTCGTGCACTCCTCCCTAACCCCCCGATAAATTGGGGGAATCTAAAAAGCCCCTTTTTTAAGAGGGTTGGGGGATTTCTTCTGCGTAAGTCCTATTTCGGTTCTAGTTCTAGTTCTAGTTCTAGTTGTTCTTCCTTTTGGCTGGTGGAAAGTATTTGCGGGAGTTGTTCGATTTGGAAATACTGATGAAATTTCGGCGTTACTTGGAGTGAGTAGGAGCGAGAATCGCTGTCTCGGCGCTTCCGGATGAAACCAAGTTCGACGAGTTCTGGAACGTGCTGATATACTCCTGAACCTCGCAGGTTAATCAAGTCGCTCTGGAGTATGGGACTATTGAGAGCAATCGCGGCCAAAGTCCGCAATGCACCTACACCCAACTCTACTGGTATTATGGTTTGCACCAAATCATAAAAATCAGACCTTAGTTGCAAACTGTAACCATCTGGGGTTTCTATTACCTCTAGGGCACTATCTCGGTGGGCATAGTTGTCCATTAGTTCAATTATGCCTTCTTTGACAGCGGCGCGATCGCACGCGGCATACTCGGCGATTTCGCCGAGCGACAAGGGTTTACCCTTCAAATAGAGAATTGCTTCTATCTTCGTCGCTGTGGCTGTAATCATTTAGTCATTAGTCATTGGTGATTAGTTACTAGTCATTAGTTACTAGTCATTCGCAGATGACAACTAACAATCAACAAGTGTCTGGCATTGTATCCTAAATTGTCAAAATGTTTTTTGACACTCTCAAATTGGGTATTGGGGAAAGACCTAGAGAAAGTTTCGCCTCTGCCTGTTCATTTTCCTCAAAAGCCTCTACTCATGAGGATAAATTCTGCGATCGCTAAATCTTGTGGAGTAGTCACTTTTAAATTTGTCTCCTCTCCCTCGACAATTCGCACTTTCTGGCCGCAGTTTTCAAATAAAGCGGCATCGTCGGTTACTTCCCAACCTTGACGGACACCTTCAGCATGGCACTGTTTCAACAACTTGACATCAAATCCTTGGGGAGTTTGTGCCGCCCACAGTTGTCGTCTGTCGGGTGTTTTTTGAATTATGCCTTGTTCATCGACAACTTTGATGGTGTCTTTGACGGGTACACCAGCAATTAAACCAGGACAATGGCGAATGGACTGGGCACAAGAGTCAAATAAATCTGGTGTAACAAGGCATCTGGCCCCATCATGAATCAACACTTGTTCTGCGGCTACTGGTAGCGCCTGCAAGCCATTGTAAACAGATTCTTGGCGGGTGAAGCCGCCTTGAATCAATTCCACTGGTTTAGTCAGCTTCAGATCGGCGATAATTGCTTGGAAATCAGACCAGTCAGCAGGTTGAGAAATAATCCCGATCCAACTGATTGTCCTGGCGGCTTCTGCGGCTAATAAAGTCCAAGCAATAATTGGTTGCGATCGCACTAAGAGTAGGAGTTTATTGCGGTTACTCCCCATTCTTTTTCCGATTCCCGCAGCTGGAATTAGTAAATACACAGAATTCCTCTATCTTTAAGCTATATATTTTCCCCTAAAATAGGGAGCGAGTAAGCGTCAATAAATATTATGCGAGTAGTAGCCCTTGTACCTGGCGGAATTGGCGACCAAATTCTCTTCTTTCCGACTCTAGATGACCTGAAGCGCCATAACCCTAACGCTCAGATAGATGTCGTTGTTGAACCCCGGTCAAAGGCTGCCTACCAAGTGAGCAAGTCAGTTCACGAGGTACTAAACTTTGATTTTAAAGACCGTAACAGTCTGGCAGATTGGGGGAACTTGGTGGGCACAATTCGCGATCGCGAATACGATGTTGCCATTGCTGTTAAGCAAAATTGGTTGGTGGGTCTTTTACTCTGGTTGACGGGAATTCCTATACGCATTGGCTACCAAGGCAAAGGTTCGGTTTTCCTTACCCATGCTGTGCCGTTCAAACCATCCCAGTATGCGGCGGAAATATATCATGATTTGCTGCAACCATTGGGCATAAAAACCCCTGTCCCAGAGTTAGCAGTAAATGTGCAAAAACCAGATATTGAGTGGGCACAGAAGGAACAGAAACGCTTAGGGGTGCATGAAACAGGCTATATCTTGATTCATGGCGGTTCTGGCCAGTTATCCCAAGCTAAAGAACTGGATAAAATCTACCCTGTCGAAAAGTGGCAGCAAATTATTCAAGCCTTTCAACACAAGCAGCCAGATTTGCCTGTGGTGGTCATTAAGGGACTTGACGATGAGCAGTTTGTGCGATCGCTTCTGGACTCCTCTCCAGATATCAAGGTGACTGCCCCAGATAATATTGGCAAGTTAACTGCCATAATTGCTGGAGCAAATTTGATGTTGTCTACTGATAGTGCGGCACTACAACTGAGTGTTGCAGTTCAAACCTATACCATCGCCCTATTTGGACCCACCGATCCAGCTAAGTTGCTGCCGAGAAACGATAAATTCCTGGCCATTGAATCCCCCACAGGAAAAACAGCGGATGTTTCACCAAACGCAGTTTTGGAGAGAATTTTGGGTGGCTAAATCAACAGTTTGTCCCAATTTCTGCAATCAGTCTATTGGATATCCAATGTAATTATGCGTTTGTTGAATGGCCGCAAAACTGGATGTGACAGCTAGATTTTGCGGTTATTCAATCTTAAAATATTTCAAAAAAAGCATCATCTAATTCATAACCCAGCATTTGGGCCATGGACTTCAGCCGCGAGAGGCTGGGGATGCCCTGCTGTTTGAGCCAATCACTTAAAATAAAGATTTTGTGCATCAAAAATATTTCTAAAGCTTCAGGATTGTACTGAATGCCTTCTTGGGAACTGAATTGGTGTGGTACAAGCATGGCGGCATAACGAGCAAACTCTCCAGCTTTCCAATCTAGTAAAAATGGCAACCAGGGATATTTGGCATCCAGACGCACAAACCACAGCCGCACCTCTGGAATTTCTGAGAGTTCCCGCGGATCGCCAGGTTCTTGATCGTACTTGATATCAAAGTGTAGCTGCTGTTCATGAGATGCAGCCCCATCTTGCAGCAGTTGTTCAATCACCGTTGACGCAGGCGACAGATCCAGATTGTTAATGAAGTCATTATTGAGTGCGATCGCGATTGTTATTGATTCAGCAGCCACTTTCTTGATGCTCAACTGTAGGATCGACAATCTACAGTAGCAGCTTTCAGGGATTGACGCTAGATTGACCTTTAGTTGCACAAACCAAAGGTACTTATAACTGGATGTTTTGGAATGAAAATTTGTAGTGCTTTTGCAGCAGGTAAAATATTATGCTCTTGTGGAGGTCTAGATGAATGTATTAAAGCGTCGTATTGGTCTTGAGCAAGAATTTTTTCTGGTAGATGAGACTGGTTCTCTGAGCGAGCGCGCCGATGAGTTTTTGGAAAGCTGTCACTTAATGGCGCAAACACAAGGTTTAAACCCAAAGTACTTTGTGCCAGAGTTCGTCAAAAGCATGGTAGAAATTAACACACCTCCTGCGGACACTGGTACAGAACTAGCAAGAGTTTATCTCAAAAATCTCAAATTGGCGCTTTCTGTGGCGCAACAGATGGGTTTACGCCTTTACCCTCTGTCCACCTACCCTTTGCACATTACACCAGTTATGCGCGATCAGCCCAATTACCATATCCAAGCGCGGACTGTCGGCTATGATAAATTTTTACACGCCGGCAAATGTACAGGTACACACCTACATTTGGAAGTCCCACCTGGGGTAATTGACCCTGATGTTGCAGTATCCTACAACTCGACATCAAAAGAGCGAGAAGAACTACTAAATATTTATAATTTAGCTACAGCTTGCGACTCAGCACTCATTTCTCTGGCGCGGGCGTGTCCCTTTTATGAAGGACAGGCGATCGGACTAGCCGCGCACACAACTCGTTATCGAGGTAGTGAAACTTTTGGCTGGGAAGGAGTTTACACTGATTTACAGCCAGTCGGCGGACTCATGCCTTATGCATTGAGTGTGGAGGATTTAGTTGAACAGCAATTTGCTCGTTATTATGCTTGGTTGCAAGCGATGGAAAAAGCCGGAATTGAACCGAACCTGTTCAAAGAAGCAGGAGTCAGTTTACTCAAGTCAGCTTGGAATCCAGTTAGACTCAACAATCTCGGCACAGTGGAAATTAGATGTATAGATAGTAATTATCCTTCAGTAACTTTAACTGTAATTACACTGCTTGAGAAGGCGGCTGATCGAGTCAGGCGTGAGAAGTTAACAGTTACACCAGCGAAAGAAATGCAGATATTTGAACTAGTTGGCGATCGCCTATATGTACCAGATTTTGAATATCTATCAGGTGAATTGCTCTATACCTCAGCTACAGAGGGAGTTAAAAACCCTAAAGTTAAGGCTTATGTCGATTCAATTTTGCAGTTTGCGAGCGCTGCGGGTGGCGAAGGAGCAAATTTTCTAGCGAAATTGAGCAAACACCTCGATCATTATCAGACGATAGAAGCTGGGATATTGCAAGAGTTTACCCCAACAACTGCTCAACTTCCATTAGATGACGGTTTACGTTTAGTGCGTGAATGTTGTGACAAGCTAGAAGCACAGGTTTCATGGATAGACACAGAAAATCCCCTAACAGCGTTGGATGCTAATGAAGAATTGTTACTACAGCAGCATTAATCGAAACAGAGTGGAAAGTTTTTCATAAAGACTTGAGGGGGTAAGAGGTGGTTACCGTTGGCAACTACCTCTTACCCCCTTACAATGATTATTATTGTTGAAATGTGGGCTTTTGATTTTTATTGAGTAATTTATTTTTTGGAAGTCCCTTAATACTTACTCTTTATCCTTGGCGTACTTGGTAAACCAGCGCTATAGGCGACTGGTGTTAACGCAGCGTTAGCCAGTCTTCTCCTAAAGGGAGAGGCTTTAGCGCATAGCGCAGCGTTAGCGAGTCAGACGCTCCTACGTCGCTCTAAGCGTACCCTTTCAGGGAAGCAAGCTACGCGTAGCGTCTCGTAGAGAAGCCATGCCGTTGGCGTTCGCGCAGCGTCTCGCAGACAAGCCTCTCAAACGCGAACAGCGTCTCCCCTTCTCCCAAAGGGAGAGGCTAGCGCCTGCCGTAGGATGCCCGTTCGCGGAGCGTCTCGTAGAGAAGGGCTGTAGGGAGAAGAGAAGGCTTTACGCTGCGCTACCCTTACCTCACCCAAAGGGCGGTTCGTTTAATAGATATTAAGTGCATCTTTATAGCGAATTGGGATGAAACTTTCTTGCTGACCTATACAAGGTTTATACACAAGTCTAATCTTCTCAAACTTATTTGATACTTTTGCTTAGTTTTCGCTCGTTACAACAAATATACATCTAGTTACAAGCCTTGATATGAGCTGCTGGCGATGCCTGCGACGGGCTACGCCTACGCAATTCACGTACACCGGATTTGGCTACACTTAAATATTACTTTTATAATTACAATAATTACTTATATTTAAATAAAAATTGCTACACCATTAACATAGTATGTGATTAGAATTAGCCTAGTTGGAAAAGGCAACGCCTACGCCAAGGTGGACATTTACAGCAATTTTAAGTTAAAGTTGTAATGAGTTTGTTTTAGATTAAGGTCTGACAAAGTAGCCCTCAACAAGCAAAAAATCATTATCGCCACCTGTCACTTCCGCAATATCAAAAGCCAAAACACAAGTACAGGTAAAAGAGCGGTGTGCAATATCATTGCATATATTAAATAACCAATAAACATTGAAATGGGAAAATTCCCTTAACAGTTAACAAGCTGTAATATGCAAAAACAAACAATTTCTACAAGACCAATTCGTTCCCTAGAAGATGCCCTTGAGCGGTGTCAAATCTTGGGTATGCGCGTCAGTCGTCAGCGTCGCTTTATTCTGGAATTACTTTGGCAAGCAAATGAACATCTTTCTGCTAGAGAGATTTACGATCGCTTGAACCAACTAGGTAAAGAGATCGGTCATACCTCTGTTTATCAAAATTTAGAAGCATTATCCAGTCAAAACATTATTGAATGTATTGAACGCTGTGATGGGCGTTTGTACGGTAATATCAGTGACTCCCATAGTCATATTAACTGTATAGATACAAATCAAATTCTTGATATTCATGTAGAGCTGCCAGAAGATTTTATCCGCAAAATAGAAGAACAAACAGGAGTGCGGATTACTGAGTACAGTATTAACTTTTTTGGCTACCGCAACCCGCAAGAAGATTGATAGGAGTTATATCATGTCCGCCAAATTACCCATAATAAAAGAACCCCACCCCGCAAAAGCTACGCTTTAGCTCCCCTCCCCGACTGCGGGGAGGGGTTGGGGGTGGGGTTCTTCGGGTTTAATAAGCAATCAAGCGGACATGATATTAGCCCTCTTCTGTCACTTTCCGGGAGGACGATTGCTAGAAGCCTTATGAGGCAATCAATACAAGCTATACTATTAGAAAAAAATGGGTCTTGTATTTGTTATTAGAAAAGAATCGCGCGATCGCTTGCTATACAAAAGCTCTAGAATTCAAAAATGGCAAATGTTTTCGGAGAGTGACAGAAGAGGGTTAGGAGTAGAGACGCGATTAATCGCGTCTGTACAGGAGTTATAAATCTGGATTCTAGCTTTACTAGGCAATAAAACCTAATAATCATTACTATCATCAATCGAATTATTGCCAAAAACTGTCTCATCATCGGTATCATCATCATATAAATCTATTGGTAAAATCGCGCCTTCGCAGCTTTCAATTAGTCTGCTGGTAGGGGTCTTGTTCCAATTAATATCTGTGTTTGCCGTAATTTTTACGGTGTTTAAGAAGGGCTCCTGCGATGCCTGCGGCGGTAAACTACGCAAATGTTTCAGTCTTTGAAACGACTCTTTGGAGCACAAAGCACCATTATCAGCGGCCAATTTTTGATCATTCTCAGCGAGAATTGCATCAAATAAGCAGGCATTGGTGAGATTTGCTGAATTAAGATTTGTCGCCATCAAATTTGCCTGTTGGAGGTTTGCGCCTGTAAGGTTTGCCTGTTTGAGGTTTGCACCTGCAAGGTTCGCCTGTTGCAAGTTCGCGCCTGCGAGGTTCGCCTGTTGCAAATTGGCTCCAGCTAAATTCGCCCCGATTAACTCCGCATTGGATAAGTTTGTCTGCTGAAGATTTACCTCAGCTAACATTACTTGCAATAAACAGGCTCCCGATAAATTGAGTCCAGCCAAAGACTTGATTCGGGTTGCAAAGGCAGTTTTATGCAAAACCGTTGTCCTAGCAATTAGCGCACTCAGCGCCTCTGGATTGAATTCTGCCAAATTGACTGGATTCCCACAAGGCCAAAAAGGAACTTTTGTTTCTCGGTAGCAAGCACAAAGCAATAAAAACACATTCAGTCCTACCGCAGCATTCACCTGTTCAACATTCACAGGGTTTTGCAATGCGTGAAAATGAGTCAAAGCTTTGTGGGCTATCCCCTCATCTAACCAACGGCTTTGACAATAAGCACGCCAGAAAGACAAAAGACGTTGAAACAAAACTTCAAAGGAAAATTTGTGCTTTTGCTGCCGGCGCAATCCGGCGATCGCCAGTTCTTCAATTTCCTGACTAAGTATTCCGTAACCTAGTAAATTATAAATATGCTGGGCTACACCACTGGGAGAATCAAGCACAAAAGTGAGCGTACCATAAGCCTCATCCTGGCACTGAGTCAGAAATTTAAGTTGGGCAGCAATAGCATCTGCACAAAGAGATTCTCCTAACTTGAGATGCGAAAACTCAACTAAACTACTTTCCCCTGAGCTTTCTAAATCCCGAATTTTAAAATAAAACTCTGGGAGAGGATTAAATTCCTCAGCCAAACTAATTTGATGACGTTGCGAGTGTAAAATTTTGAGAGCGATCGCTTGCATCTGCTCAAGTAAATCTTGGGGATGACGACCAGCGAGTAAATTAGCGATCGTTTCTGGAGTTCGGTGGATATGAGCCGATCCTGAACGCAGTAGCATTGTCTTCATGCCGCCAATTAGCGGATAGCCCAACAACCTTCGACTCAAACGATGATAAATTTCCCATAATAGAGAAGAATTTTGGGTATTAGCAGCTAACTGCAATAGTTGATCATCTAGGAGTCCGTCGCGGTGCAAAATGCCCAACAAATGCAGCATTAGGGGTTGATGGACAAGGAGAGATAATCCTAGAAACTTTGATTGGCTGGCAAATAAGCCTGCCTGTTTTAATAATGTAAAGAAATTTTGAGCGATGGGCAATGATTGCACTTTTGCCCACTGCTGAAACCATTGTTTGAGTTCTTCTCCATCCAACGGCTGAATTATAATTCGCCTCAATAATGGCGATACTTCTGAGGCGATTTCCGGTAAGGTCGTTGACCGACTTGTCAGCACAATTTTGTGTCGGTGCTGAGATTGAAAGTTTAGTAATTGCTGAATAAAAATTGCTTGGGACCTTATACCCTGAGCAGAAGGGGGTAGTTCATCCAGACCATCCAGCAGTAACAGACAAGAGAGATTTTCTTGCTCTAACCAAGTTGAAAGATTAACACCAAAAGCAGAATTCAGGGTTTCGATTAAAGTTTTACCATATTTTACATCCCGCAACCTAATTACTATAGGCATCCAACTAGGGTAAAATTCTTGTGCTATCTGTGCTGCCC
The DNA here is from genome assembly GCF_036919615.1 of Nostoc sp. Classification (GTDB taxonomy): domain Bacteria; phylum Cyanobacteriota; class Cyanobacteriia; order Cyanobacteriales; family Nostocaceae; genus Nostoc. Next base: position 69,853 of record NZ_JBALCN010000067.1, read on the forward strand.
AAAGTTGGCAAAAACTAGTTTTTCCATAACCAGGTTCCGACTCAATTACAGCGATCGTTTCTAAATCAGTTAGCTGTTGCTGTGCCCATGTCTTTAAATCAACTGGTTTAACAGTTTTTTTATCCTGCTCAGAAATACTTTCCTCTATTGGTAAACCTTGTTGTGGCACATAGATATCCTTAAGGGCAAAGGATTCCATCAGCAACGGCATACTCAGGTTTTTAATCAAACTTGCACGATAATGTTCTCGGTGCAAATCAATTTTCTCACCGATTTTAGAACCAACTTCTGGGGTGATCAAATCAGGAGATAATGAAATCCCCAAACGGAAAAATTTTTGCAGTTGGGCTAAAGATGCAGCATTCTCGGTAACGACTACCAGTAAGTGACCAGGGAGTGAGTTGCCCAAACGCTGTGTTATGAGTTTAGCTTCGGGTTCCTCTGCACCATTGGCGACAAACCAAGCGATGGCAGCGTTATTTATTTGTTGCACCAGTAATGAATCTGCAACCAAAGACAGTGCTTGTTCCGCTTGAGTATCAGTCAATTTACCTGGGCTGAGAGTTTTCAGCAATCCTTGCAGTTGCGGATCTTGGAGAGTGAGTTTACCCACTTGCTCTTTAAGTATATATGGGTGGATGGGTATACTTGCCCGATCTAGCCACGGTCTTTGCAGGCTTGCTTCTTGCTCTAGAATTGCTTGCAAAGCCTGGAGATAGGCAATTTGAAATGCTAGCCATGTACCTTCGTTACGTTTTAATGGTTTTTTTTGGCTGAGGCTACGCAATAGGTTTTCTGTCAAATGGGAAATGACCCTGATTTCTTCCCAAATAATCCCTAAGGGCAGTTCTAAGACCTCTACCAAAGTACAGATATCAAAAGGCATTAGGCTTTTGACTTCCATATCCTGAACAATACGGAAGGCAATACCTGCTAATTGTCCCGCTGAAAATCCTTTGATTTGATTGATTGCGATATAGCGTTCTGCCAACCAGTGCCGAATACTCAGGTTCATTTAATTACACAGTGAAGGCTGCCTATGGCAATTATGATCGATTTATCAGTTTGCGAAAACAGGTAACAATGGGGAAGACAAAGTTTTGTATAAAAACTGTTTTCTGATTGGTAAAAAACAATGCTTGTGTAATTGAGCAGACTATGAGCGATCGCCCGATAAAATTATTGTTAATCGACCAAGACCCAATTTTTCGTCTGGGATTACGGGTAGGTCTGGAAGCAATTCCTAACCTGGAAGCGATCGCAGTAGTAGAAACTGACACCGCTGCCTTGCAAATTTTAGCAGAAATTGCCCAAAAAGACCCTAATCAGGTAAATTTGGTAGTTTTGGAATTCGGTAATGGTCGCTCCATCACCAGTCAACAGCTAGGTTTACAATTCTGTCGGCAACTCAGAGCCTTATATCCCAACCTGCCAATTTTGCTCCTCAGTTCTGTTCAAGAACAAGGACTGCTATTGGCTGCAAAATCTGTTGGTATTAATGGCTACTGCCCCAAAGGCACACCACTTCCTGAGTTAGTCACCGCTATGCAAGAAGTTGCGGATGGTGGTTCCTATTGGTTCCAGGACACGGAAGCAATAATAACTCCTAACTTTTGTACAGACGCGATTAATCGTGTCTCTACTCCTCACTCCCCTCTCCCTTTCTTTAGACTGCGAAATAATTTACGTTTGTCAGGAATTGCTCACATTGATGCTACCCTTGCTACAGTAACAGCACAATTACAAGTTCCTGGACTACCAGTACTAGATCAAGCAATTCTAGCTGGACGGCGGCGAGAACTGCTAGCAGCTCGTTGGTTGCTAAATCGATTGTTGGTTTCACCACAAGAAAGGCAAGAGAAGGATATCCTGGTTGCTGATCAGCTACTTCTCACTCCTTCATTAAGTGGTGCCATTCAACAAAGGCAAACTATGTCACCTTTACTTAGTCCGGGAACACTACAATCTGCCTTGTTTGCATCTTGCGTTACAAAACTTCAATTTTCTTTACTTAATGTCACAGATGTCCCTTTAGAAATTGACATATTTCGTGAAGATAAAAAACGGGAATTACTTTATCTTATCCTACAAAAGTTGGCTCAACAGTTGGATGAATTGCGTGCTTCTAAAATTGAAATAAATCAATTATATGAAGTAAAAATTTCCCTATTACGCGATTTATGGCAAGCAGCAACTACAGATTTTTTTGGAAAATTTTCTCGGATAAAATTAGGAAATCAAAATATAGAAATTGTTAATTTATTGTTGCAAAATATTGAAGTTGTGCAAAGAGATATTCTCAATAAAATTCCACTAGTTTTTGAGTTGTATTGTTATCTGCTCTTTCAAACAGAATTGAATATTGATAATGCATCTTATCCAGTAGTAAGTGCTGAAGCCAAGTCCCAAGCCTTAATGATTGTAGAGAACTTGTTGATTCAAGTAGCGAATGGGGTAGTGCAACCACTACTAAACTCTTTAGCAGATGTAGAAATAATTAAGCAAAACTTTTATGGGCGTCAATTGATTTCTACAAGAGAAATTGAAAGGTTTAGAAATGATTTGTCATGGAAATATCGGTTAAAAAATTATATAGATGAGCCAAAAGCAGTTTTTGAAAGTCGCTACGAATTATTTGTAATTGCACCTCGTGGTATTGCCACTACTTCAGTTTATGCTCCTCGAAATCAGGAGTTAGTCAAACTTTCTAATATTCCTTTAGTAGTGACATTGCTCCTAGAATTTAGTGATGCGATCGCACCGCGTTTAAAATCATTATTAGCTTTTGTAGGTAGCGGTATAGTCTTTATCCTGACTCAAATAGTTGGCAGGGGTTTAGGTTTAATCGGTCGTGGTATTCTTCAAGGTATTGGCAGCGTATCGTTAGTAGAAAAGAACCTGAGACGAAATAGCGATCGACCCAAATGAAGAAGAAGCTGACTTTTCACGGTATCTGGAAAACCTCATTTCTATTTCTCTCTCCTAGAAAGAGAGAGATTTTAAATTTTCCCCTTGCTGCATCAGGAAGGGAGGTTAGGGGGTTAGGTTTTTCGTAGGCTTGAATTGTCAGAGTGAAGAAAAGGATGCGGGGACACGGAGACGCGGAGAATGACAAATGATTTTATCGGGCTAGCAATTTCTTATGTTTACGCTACTGGTCTGCTTGTCATTGGCGAGGGACTGCGTAGGCTGTTTGGTGTGAAGCCGGATTTGACCCGCAAGGTAATCCATATTGGTGCAGGGATGTGGGCTTTTGGCGTCCTGCTGCTGTTTAACCACTGGGAAATCGGAATTATACCTTTTGCTACTTTTATCGGACTCAACTACCTGTTTTACCGCTACCGAATCATCGGTGCAATGGATACCCAGGATAGCTCACCTGGTACAGTTTATTTCGCTATCTCAGTGACGCTGCTTTTCGGGCTATTGTGGCGACCAGACGGGCCAGTAGATAGCGCCCCAATCGCTGTAGCTGGGATAATGGCGATGACCTGGGGAGATGCACTAGCAGCATTAATCGGTAGACGCTTCGGGCAGCATAAGTACCAAGTGGGAAATTCTGTACGTTCCTGGGAGGGTTCAGCAGCAATGTTTGTAGCAAGTATAGTGGTGATTTTCTTAGTGCTGTTGCTGCTACCTGGTTCGTCGCTAAGTCCCCTAGCAACGCCTTTAAGTTTAGGATGGGCCTTGTTGACGGCGGTGGTAACTGCTACTTTTGCAACCCTAGCAGAGGCAGTTTCACCCCACGGTACAGATAACCTCAGCGTGCCTCTAGTAGCGGCTGGGGTCGTGTGGGTAGTAATGCAGGGGTTTTAAACCAAAAATTTGTGGAAGATTACCTCGTTTCCTCGTTCCCCTCTTTCAAAAGGGCGTTAGGGGGATCATGGTTCCAGGCTTCAGTGCGTAAATCCTAATTCCAATTGCGACGAAAATGGAAGAAGCCTTCTAAAAACTCTTGCAAAGCAATATTGCTATTTAACCTCTGCTTACTCCACTCTCTTGCCGTTTGTTCCAAAATTTCTGAGAAACTAGGATAGACGGAATATAGATTTGCTAAATCTTTGACTTTAATTTTTTGTGACATTGCCAAAGCAATCAAATTAATCAACTCTCCAGCTTCTGCTCCCAATATCGAAGCTCCCAAAATTTCGCCGTTGCGTAGCACAATTAATTTACACATACCAGTGGTTTCGTCCCGAAGTTGGGCTACTGCCACTGCTTTAAAATACTGTCGCAAAACTAAAACTTCATCTCGACTAAATTGGCGTTTTGCCTGAGCCTCTGTCAAACCCACTTGCGCCACCATCGGTACAGAAAACATCGCCCAAGGAATAGAGCGATAATCTACTCGTAACCTGGGAAAAAAAAGTGCATTGTTCAGGGCAATTTTTGCTTCATAATTAGCAATATTGGCAAATTCGTAACCACCAATTACATCACCACAAGCGTAAATCCGGTGGTTAGTAGTTTGCAGTTTATCATTCACCACTAAACTACGCCGATGCCATTTTACGCCTACTGTTGCTAAATTTAGGGATTCAATATTTGGCTGTTGTCCAGTTGCCACTAAAATTTCATCAGTTTCAATGGCCTTATCCCCTGCTTGAATCCACTTTTTATCCTCAATTAGCTTCACCTGAGTTACTGGTTTTTCAGTGAGGACGCGTACACCTTCGACTTCCAACTGCGCCTGAAGCAGTATGGCTATCTCAGGGTCAAGATGGGGTAGAAGATAGGGATGCTTGACTACCAGCGTCACACTGCAACCAAACCGCGCTAAAGTTTGAGCGATTTCAATGCTTTGGGGAATACCGCCGATAATTACCCAATTTTTGGGTAATGTCGCTCCCTCTAAGGATTGCCAAATATTAGATAGGGTTAGATAGCCAGTGGCTTGCAATCCTTCAATCTCCGGAATTTCTGAACGCGAACCACTGGCCAGCAAATAGGTACGGGCGCGTAATAGGCGATTATTAATAGCAAAAGCCTGTTGGGGTGAAGATTGAAATTGACCACTACCAACGATGACATCGACTCCCCGTGCAGCGAGGATGGCTGGAGAATGCTGTTCTTGGAGATTTGAGGCGACACATTGAGCATAGAGCATCGCTTCTTGCCATGCCATAGATATGTGGCATTCTTTTGAGCTATCAGTGTGTATGGCATGAATACCGAAACTAGCGGCATCATTTAACTTCTGCGCCAGTTTACCGATTTCGGTAAGAGCATGGTGATGAATAAACTCATAGTCTACTTTAGGTTCCACCAGGGCAACTGTAGCACGTAGTTGGGTTGCAGCAAGGGCAGCGTAGTATCCAGCAAGACTGCCGCCAATAATTACGACATCGTAGTCAACGATCACGTGAATTTAGAGTTAGGAGTTAGAAATTAGGAGTTAGGAATTAGGAATTAGGAGTTAGGAATTAGGAATTAGAAGTTAAGAGTTAAGAATTAAAACCCTTCTTCAACTTATAACTCCTAACTTCTAACTTATAACTCCTAACTTTCTTTTAGCGCTGTTAGTAAGCGTTGGTTATCGGACTGAGAACGTACAGCAACACGGAAAAAGCGATCGCCTAGTTCTTTAAAGCTAAGGCAATCGCGGATTAAAATCTGGTGATACTTGAGTAATTGTTGCTGTAACTGCGAAGTAGACTTTTGGGACTCAACCAGTAAAAAGTTAGCAGCACTTGCTTGGGGTTGCAATCCTGGGATTTTAGCTAAACCCTGAAAGAGTTGGTTTCGTGCAGGTGGTAGCCATGCCCAGGTTTGCTGCTGAAACTCCGTATCCTGGAGTGCCGCAATTGCTGCTGCTGCCGCTAGCGTGTTTACGGGCCAGGGGTCACGCCATAGCTGCCATTTAGCTAGACAGTCAGGGTGGGCGATCGCATATCCTAATCGCAGTCCTGGGAGACTGTAAAATTTGGTCAGCGATCGCAATATTACTAAATTCGCATATTCCTGCACCACCGGAATCAGGCTTTGTTCCTCATTGGGTGGCACAAAATCCATAAATGCTTCATCCACCACAACCAAAGCAAATTGCTCCAAGTAGGGCAAAATAGAGTCCCGTGAAAATAGCTTTCCGGTTGGATTGTGCGGATTATTCAGTAATAGTCCTTTGTCCTTTGTCCTTTGTCCTTTGTCAATGACCAATGACCAATGATTAATCACCCTTCGGGTTCGCAGTTGCTCATGGGGGAAACCCCCAGACGCTCGCGGACTCGCTAACGCTGCGCTATCGCTTTTAGCGTCTCCCCTTGGGAGAAGACCGCACTGGCTCACCAATGACAAAGGACACTCCAGCACTTTAGCGTTGTACGCCCTCAGAGTTCGGTAGTAGTCGCCAAAGGCTGGAGTTATTAAAATTGTCGCGGCTAATTGAGCTAATTCCCTACCGATCAAAGTGAGTAATTCTGCGGAGCCGTTACCCGGCAGAATCCACTCAGGCGGCAATTGATGGAAGTGACTGAGAGCTAGTCTCAGTTCACTATAATTTGGGTCTGGATAGTGCTTAAGATTACCAATTTGGGACTTAATTGCAGCGATCGCGCTGTTTGGAGGCCCCAATGGGCTGATGCTAGCAGAAAAATCCAGAATAGCGTCAGGGGAACAGCCAGCCAGTGCTGCTGCCCAGGCTAAATTTCCCCCGTGTGCAGGTTGCCGCATTAAAAAAGGGTTCCCTAAGACAGAACCTATGCTTTTGGGGGTGCTACCTTTTCTCTAAACAGTTTTCCTGCCGAGAAAGCAGGAACCCTCGTTGCAGGAATTTCCATCTTTTCGTTTGTTTTCGGGTTGCGACCTTCGCGGGCTTTACGTTCCCGTGATTCAAATGAGCCAAATCCTACTAACGTTACCTTATCACCAGAGGAAACTGCTTCAATAATCGTTTCTAAAGCGGCAGTTAAGACTGCATCCGCTTGCTTCTTGGTAACACTAGCCTTTTCAGCTACGGCATCAACTAATTCGCCTTTGTTCATGTCAAACTCCTGAAGGTTTACTTGAGATTCTTTACGGATGTACCTTGACACATCTGTACTGAAATCTTTGTTTGCAGAAATACAAAAATCATCCTTTGGGAGTATTTTTACTCAAAACGGCTGTACATCCCATCGGCTCGACTTTTCAATGAATCATTCTAAGGTGTTGTAGCCTGATGTGGATAGATGAAACCATTAATTTATATAGATTTCAGGATGTTTTGTAATTTTAGGGTAGTTGTTTCCCTAAAAACCACCCCAAAACTAGGAAAAAATACCTAGTAAATACCGCGATTGCGAGGGAAACAGGGAAGTGGGGAGGTGGGAGATGGTTAGTGTTTGTTATGATTAATTACTGATGTTGAAGAGTTATTGCTGAGATTAACCAATTTTTCTCAAAAATAGTCATAAGTTCAGTAAATATTTCGTCCTGCCTTAATATCAAAATACGAATATTAGCTCTAAGAGCGATATCTGATCAGCTGTTCCACATCTAGTTTGCATATCTAAATTTAATCAAAGTCTTGTGAGGTGGGCAACATGAGCGCCCTAATTATGCTTTGGTTTTTGTGGAAGAGTTTACTATTTTACGAAATCCCTGCTACAGATACATGAGTTGGGGCGTACAGATGTACTCCTCTACAGCCGATTAATTGGTTGCAAAGCATTTTTGAAAATCGGATGACGACCAGCCACTAGGCTTCTGGCCTGAGTTCTACAATCACTTCACCTTGTAGCAGACGTTCTAAAGCATCTGGAAATGTAGCCGTAAGAATCTGCCGGAGGTTACTATTTGTGACGTTGCCACAAGTTATCCAAAGGATTTGTGGAGGTGTCCCTAATCGACAAGCCAAATCAAGAAAATCACTGCGAAAGCCCCACGCGCACAACCAAAGATTTCTACATCTTGAGCATCTCGCAAGCCCAAATCTTTTAAAGCTGTAGCACTGACTCCAAAAGTGCTGTTTAGCCAAACTGTCGAGATTGGAAGTAGTTGAGCATCAATCCAGATATTCATGCAGTCAATCGAGGAAAGTTTGTGCGTTGCGCGGCAAATAACAGACAAACCTGTATGTCTTCTGGCTCTAAATCAGGAAAATCCTTTAAAATTTCAGATGGACTCACATTTTCAGCCAGCATTTCTAAAATATCACTTACACGAATTCGCATTCCTCTAATACAAGGGTGACCTCCACATTGCCCAGGATTTTGCGTAATTCGACTCATTAGAGTAGCTTTAGTCATGATTTTACTGTTTCCCACCAGAAATTTTTTGTTGCACCCAAGCCCGAAAAGCACGGGTAGTAGCAATTTCTCCATTCTTTTTAGCTTCTTGGATAAACCGAGGAATCTCCTTGACCGACACAGGCGCAAAAGTAGGGCTGGTTTCGACTTCTGAGTATTGCCCACCTGCAAGCGTGTAAACTCGCAACACACTGCCGTTATAACGCCAGAATTCAGGAACTGCGATCGCAGCATAAAGCCTAAGCTTGTCTATTGCAGACCTGGAATATTCCACCTCTAGCACCAGGTCTGGGGGTGGGTCGATCGCTATGTCAATATTTTCTTTATCTCGAACTAGCGCTTCATTTTGAATGTAGTAGCTACTATCTGGTTCTGCTCCTCGCTCTAAATCATCTCGTGTTAAAGTTAGCGAACCAGCACGTTTAATTTCCCGGCCCAACTCTTCGCACAGGACACCAACAAAAACTTCAATTAAGCGATTTGAGTTCTCGTGTGGCATTTGTGGGATCATAATTTCTATCGTTCCATTGGCATAAGCAAATCGGGAGTTTCGCTCTGAACCCATTTCAGCCAGCATGGTTTTAAATGTTTGCCAGCTGATGTTTTGGAGTAAAACCCTATTTTCTGTGGATGTTGTTATTGCCACCATAGTTTAGTTCTCCATTGGGTATTTACCAGGATATGAGTTTGATTTTTTGAACGCGATGCCTACGGCGGGCTACGCCAACGCAGCTACACTGGAGGGCTACTACCATTGCCATCCTGCCTGACAAGATATTCCCAAATCTGCCGAATTTTAGCTTGAAATACCTCTCAGTCAGTTTCGGCATTGCTGTAAGTTAGCATTTCATCCCCTTTTATTGTGGTGTAGAACAAAATGGATATAGGTTTGTAGCCCAGTCAGTGAACAAAAAGGGGAGATACTCCTATGACAGCACTTACATTAAACCTCAATTCTGTAATTAAACTGACAAGAGAGCAGTTTTATCAATTGTGTGAAGAAAATCCCGATTTAAAATTAGAACGCAATGTCCAAGGAGAATTGATTATAATGCCACCTACGGGAGGAGAAACAGGAAAAAGTAATTCTACTATTAATGCTCAAATATGGTTCTGGAACTACGAAAATCAATTGGGCGAAGTTTTTGATTCATCAACTGGATTTACTTTACCAAATGGTGCTGACCGTTCTCCAGATGTTTCTTGGGTGGAAAAATCTCGTTGGGATGCTTTGACTAAAGAACAAAAAGAAAAGTTTATTCCTCTATGTCCTGATTTTGTCATTGAGATCCTTTCACCTAATGACAGCTTAAAAAAAATTCAGAATAAGATGCAAGAGTATATCGAAAATGGTTGTCGTCTAGGTTGGTTGCTCAACGCAAAAAAACAAGAAGTAGAAATTTATCGTCCAGGACAAAATGTGGAAGTTTTAAAATTTCCTCAAACTATTTCCGGGGAAAATATTTTACCTGGTTTTGTACTCAAGATACAACTGATTTGGTAAAAGTTCGTAGTGTAGACTTCAGTTCTCAAAACTAAAATAACTGATTTAGGTTTTAGTGAAAATGACTTGTGGATTGCTGCATTGGCGTAGCCTGCCGTAAGCATCGCTCTGCAACAAAATCTTGCCATTGTCTCAGATGATCGCGACTTTCAACGTATTCAACAAGTCAGAACATTATCTGTTGAATCTTGGCTGAAAAGCTGAAAAATCATGTTTTTTCAAATCATTGTTTTTCCTATTTAACGTGAATTTAACGCTTCATATAGTGTCTGTCTAATTAGCTAAATCAAAAGACCTCTCCCTAGTTTTACTATGCAAAACCGTCCCTCTCCGACGGGCGAGAGGGACAGACTTGAACTTTAGTTCAAAGCAGGGAGAGGTTCGAGGATTTGAGCCAGAGGTGACTTACCTAGCCATTATTTTTATTACCTACCAGGAAGCTTCAACCCCCGACGCTCAAGAATTTGCCGCACCTCTGGGCTGGGAGTGTAATTATAGCCGTAGGAGGAGTTCTCAGAGTCATCCATAATTTGAGGTGTGAGTAACACAATCACCTCATTGCGCTGATTCTGTCTGTTTGTACTTCTAAACAGCGAACCAATCAGCGGAAGATCACCCAAAATGGGAATCTTAGAGACAGTTGTCCGGTCTGCGTCTTGAATAATTCCTGAGAGAATTAGTGTTTGACCATCTCTTAAACGAATCGATCCAGAATTAAGAGAGCGTTCAGATACCAAGAATATTTGTTGGCTACCACCCCCGCCAACATTTATGGTAGCTGGAGCTTGGGGTGCCTTGACAACGGGAGCTACCGATAGAGAGACAAAACCATTATCGTCAATCCGCTCAATTTTGACAGCTAGGGTTAAACCTACTCGGTCTTTTTCCGCTGAAATCGTTTCTGTAGCAAGATTTGCATCGCGAACGATTTCCCTTTTAATATTGCCTACCACTTCTTGAGTCAGGTTGACATTAGCGGTTTGACCTTCTTGCACAATTAATGTCGGGTCTGTCAAAATCTTGGCGTTGCCATTTTGTACTTGAGCCTGCAAGCTAGCGAGAAGACGCTTAGGAAACTGGAATAAACTTGGCAAAGCTGTAGTAGCTGTACCAAGGGTACCTTGTGTAATACTTGATGTGCCATCAGCATTTCTTGTAATGATGTTATCGGTTGCTGGGGTGATATTAGTGAAACCTGGTTGTAGGGGGTTGCCAGTAGGCGCAGTAGGTTGATAGAAAGTGGCACTTCCTGGGTTTGCAACTCTAGTGATGCTGCCGTTTGCGTTTACTACTACCGTACCTGGAGTAGTTCCTGGAATAGCTACGCCTGTGTTGGGGTCAACAAAAGGCGTTCCTGTAACAGGATTTTGGATGACTGGTGTACTAGTCACACTGGTTGATGCTTCAGCTCTAGTAGCTGGTCTAGAACCACCAAAATTCAGAGATGCTGCACCGCCATCATTAGTGAAGTAATTGTTACCAACCCCAAAGGAAAAGCTAGTGTTGTAGTCCTGGGTGTTCAAGAGGTTAACATCGATAATCTTGACATTGACTACCACTTGACGACGGCGGATATCTAGCTGAGTTAGTTGAGCCATCGCCATCTCAACTAGTCTGGGAGAACCAATCAAGGTTAGAGAATTAGTGCGCTGGTCTCCTAATGCCTGTAAACCTCGGAGTAAAGGCGTTGTGTATTTAGAGTCCTCAAGGGTTAGACGTTCAATTTTGGTTTCCGTGGTCGTCTGACTTTGGGTGATAGGAGCAACCCCAGTACCCACGGGTATGGCACTAACGCTGGTAACTTGCCGTTCTCGGCTGACAGCACTTTCTGCCCCCAAACCGACCAAAAAGTTCAGAGCAACATCGACCGTGACCTGATTAAGCCGCAGGCTACGCATAATCATGTCACGGGTGGAATTAGGTAGTTTAGGCCCAACAAAAATTGTGCGATTACTGCGGTTAGCCTCTAAACCACTCAAGCGCAAGACGTAGTTAAATACATCTTGCACTGGCTCGTTTTCTATATCTAGAGAGATTGTTTGAGAGGTTGCTGGTGCATTAGTAGCAGCACCTTCTTTACCTCCAGCAGCTTGCTCTCCTCCGATATAAGCCAAGTTCAAATTAGCAGCACGAGCAAGCAGTGACAAAACCTCACGCACGGGTGCATCTCGCAATACTAAGCGGGGTACACGTTCCTGAGTTCCTAAGTCAATGCTGCTAGGAGAAGCATCGGTAGCAGAAATAGCAATATCTCCCACTGGTGGGGCGACGGCTCTAGGTAAGAAAGGTGGAGCCTGACTCAGAGGTTGACCTGACCCAGCAGCTTGTGCTGGTTGGCCGTTAATGGTGATTTCTGGGTTGGGAACGAGAACACCTGGCTTTTGACCAGGTTGGGCTGGAGTAGTAGCAGGTGGTGCTGTGGATGTTGGTGCTATTGGCGTTGGTGCTGATGCTATAGTGCCTGCGGATGGGCTAAAGCTGAGTGTAATTCCATTTTGCGATCGCACCAGCGGTTGACTGTTAGGTACGTTGCTGCTGCCAGTTACCGTCACCCGAATACTATTGGCATCAAGCTGATTAACCTCAACAGAGGCAATTCCTGGTGCTGGGCTATCTTGACGAAAACTATTACCTTGTGGTAATCGTAATTGAGTATTGATAATATCTGCAACTAAAGCCTTACCTCTTTTTGTAGTGAAAACTTGGGGGCGCGACCCTGAAGAAGTTTTCAAAGTAACATTAATTCCACGATTAACTGGATTTAACTGTACATTAGTAACTTGACTAATTTGTGCCCAAACTGGTTGAGCCGCCAAAAATACAAAAGCGGCAGTACCTAATATAAAACTATTACCGTGAAGCTGTTTCACAGTTCATTCCTCACCTAATAAAACCTTGTTTACAAACAATTTTGAGTAGTTGGCTATGAGTGCTGAGTTTTAAAAGTTAGGAGTGAGGAGTTAAGAATGAGGAATGATAACTCACAATTCATAACTCTATTTCACAATTCATAACTCCTGTACAGACGCGATTAATCGCGTCTCTCCTGTACAGACGCGATTAATCGCGTCTCTACTCCTAACTCCTAACTACTTTTTCGGGGCAGTTTTAGCTGCTGCGGCTATTTCTTCTGGACTAAGTGGCATCAATACCTGCAACTGGAATGATGTATCAATCGCTGCTGGGCCTACCTGCATCGGCGTTTTATCTAATAGGGATCTTGACTCTACAGGAGCCAAAGTTGCTTGATAATCTTTAACTATTAACAAAGGCTGTAACCGCTCAATGTTACGAATTATCGATTGTGTTTGTTCATAAGTTCCTGTAATTTCAGCATTAATACTACTGCGTTGCAGCTTACCGTCAACCTGTAGTCCTAGACTTCCATCGGTAATCGGTTCTGGTTTTTGGGAAACTGGCACAAATTTCTTCAGTTTGGCTCTCACTGCATTAATAGAAGTTGGAGTATTGCCAGAGTCAATTAAACGGTTGATATCCAACAGCAATGTATCTAAGGTTTTTTCATTAGCAAATAAACCTAAAACCTGAACTTTTTGTTGCTTTGCCTGTGCTAGTTCGTCTTTAACTTGATCAATCTGTTTAAGATTCGCTTTTTTTTGCTCAATTTGCGCTTGCAGTTCGGAGGTTTTGGCTTGCTGCTGCTGATAGCTTTCCCAAGCTGGCATTAGCAGGTTTAACAATATATAAGCTGCTCCCGCTAAACCAATTACCCCCACCAAGATCCCAATAATTTTTGGTGTGAAGGCAATACCAAAGACCACGGGTGGTGATGGCGTTGCCTGATCGAATTCCCCACCATGTTCGGCAAAATTTAAATCATCACTCAGCGTCATTTTGGAATGACTCCTGTTTGTTGCATATTACGAATTCGAGTCACTAACCCCACTGTGCCTTTTTTTTCCAACTCCCGAATTAATTCCGAAGCTGGAACATCGCTCATGCTCGATTGAATAGTATATTTCACTACTTGCGGTGGCTTAATTATTACACCAGGAGTAGGTTGACCCATACTTGGTATTAAGGGAGCATCTACTAATGTTGCTGTCACAATTCTGCTTTCTGTGGACTTCAAAAACAGAGACTGTTGTAAACTCAATAAGAAATCATTGACATCGTTAAAAGAACGAGCCAATCCGGTAATTTCTAATCCACCGGCGGGATTGTTTGCTGGCTGACCTGCCACTGCCGCAATGGGTGGGATTTGCTTGATGTTCTCGATTTGCACTGCCGCTGGGGTGCGATCGCGCAAATCTTGCAGCATTGCTGACCAAGGACGAATCTGGTCAAATACAGTCACTAAAGCTTGCGTTTGCCCTTTAATTGCATTCGTCTCAGCTTTGATTTTATTGATATTTCCTATTTCTGTATCTAATCTCTTGCTTTCTTGGTCTAGTTGTGCTACTTTCCCTTCTAATTCAACAATCTTTCCTTGCAAAAACCACCAACCAACTCCCAATAAAGCTGGAAGACCTACACCTAGTGCAACTCCCACATAGACTGGTGTCAGATTTCCCGTAGGAAAGTTTAGGGCTATTCCTCCCTTTCTCTCAGGCTTTTTCTGGTATGCTGGGCGATCTTTAAGAAAGTTAACATCTAAACTGTACATTTTCTCACACCTCCCGCATTCCTAAGCCAAGTACGATCGCCAAGCCAGAGCGTTGTACCTGTGGATATTTATCAGTGTCAACTTCCAAGGACAAAGCCCCGATTGGATCTATTTGGGTGGTTGGCAAGCTCAATCGTTGGGTAAAAAATTCATCTAGCTGTTGGAGTCCACCTCCTGGCCCAGCTAATAAAATCTGCGCTACCTCCAAATTTTCACTTTGATTGAGGTAAAAATCGATGGAACGGCGCAGTTCATCTGTTAGTTCGCCCAATACTCGCAATATGGCTGCCATACCAGGATCGAGTTCGGTAACGCCGGTTTTCCCACCGTCTATAAGAGTTGGGGGAATAATCATTCCGTGTAACAATTCCATATCTCGTGATGTGGGTAAGCTCATTGTCCTTGCTAAGGCAGTTTGCATTTGATAAGTGCCGATTGGGACTGTGCGCGAAAATTGCGGCACTCCGTTAACGATGATGGCAATTTCTGTACTATCGAACTCTATATCAACTAGTACTGCTGCTTCTTGCGGTCCAAATTGTCGTAGTTGATCGCGAATAGTCCGAATCAGAGCAAAACTGTTAATTTCTAAAACATCGATTTCTAATCCTGCTTGCTCGAATGTATTTATATAGGTATCCGTTATCTCCTTGCGGGTGGCTACTAGGAGTACATGTACTTTTTCAATGCCATCTTCATCTACAAAATACCCAAGTTTCTGATAATCGACATCAGCCTCTTCACGAGGATAGGGTAAATACAAACCTGCTTCATGGTTCAGCACCATTTCTCGCAGTTCTTTGTCATCTAACTCTGCTGGCACTGGTATGATCCGAACGATGGAATCTCGCCCTGGTACACCAGTGGCAACACGAGAAGTTTTGATTTTGCTCTCAGCTAGCCCCTGCTGGATTAATTGCGCCATTGCTGGAGGGTCGTTAATTTGACCATCGGTAACTATGCCTTCTGGAACTGCTACCGATGTAAAGGTTTCTAGTTTCAAGCCTTGACCCTGCTTGCGTAACTGAACTATATTTACCCGTTCGGGGGCAAGTTCAATGCCAACCCCTTTATTCGATTTACCAAACAGACCATTGAAGCTTTTTACCACAAGTTCAATGCCGGCCCCTTTATTCGATTTGCCAAACAGACTAGTGAAACTTTTTACCACAGTTGTGCCCGCTGGACTGCTAAATTGGAAATTTAAATGATACTAAAAAACTGACTTTGTGCTAGGTAATTTATTTAGCCGATAACCTCGACAATTCTGCCTAAGCTTTTCACACTGAGCAAGCGTAAAAATACTGGGAAAATGATTCAATTACGAAAATTTAAACAACTTGTTGCTTTGGCACTGCTTGGCTTACTAACCAGTTGGATTGTAAGTTGCAGCACAGGTAATGTTAGTACAGGTACAAAACAAGCTACTTCCAGAGTGGCAACTGTTGAGTTTTGGACGATGCAACTCCAACCTCAATTTAGCGACTACTTCAAAAGCCTAATTGCGAATTTTGAATCACAAAATCCAGGTATAAAGGTTAACTGGGTTGATGTACCTTGGGCAGCGATGGAGAACAAAATTTTAACAGCTGTCTCAGCAAAAACGCCACCTGATGTAGTTAACCTCAATCCGGGTTTCGCTTCCCAACTTGCCGGACGAAATGCCTGGTTAGATTTGGATGCGAAAGTCCCAAACGATGTACGTTCCTCCTATCTACCGAATATCTGGGAAGCAAGCACGCTCAATGGCAAGAGTTTTGGGGTTCCCTGGTATCTCACCACAAGGCTAACCATTTATAACACTGATTTATTAAAACAGGCAGGTATCAATAAACCACCCGCAACTTACGCAGAATTGGCACAAGCAGCCCAACAAATTAAAGATAAGACTGGGAAATATGCCTTTTTTGTGACTTTCGTACCGCAAGATTCCGGTGAAGTGCTGGAATCTTTCGTGCAAATGGGAGTCACCCTAATAAATGCACAAGGGAAAGCAGCGTTTAATTCAGCACAAGGGAAAGCAGCGTTTCAGTATTGGGTAGACTTGTATAAAAAAGGGTTGCTTCCGAAAGAAGCTTTGACCCAAGGACATCGCCACGCGATCGATTTATACCAATCTGGAGAGACTGCGTTTTTAGCTTCTGGGCCAGAGTTTCTGAAAACGATCGCTAATAATGCCCCAAAAATTGCTCAAGCTTCGGAAATAGCACCTCAACTCACTGGTGACACAGGTAAGAAAAATGTCGCGGTGATGAACATAGTTATTCCCCGCGAGAGCAAACAACCAGACAGCGCTGTTAAGTTTGCTTTATTTGTTACCAATGACGAAAATCAGTTAGCCTTTGCTAAAGCTGCAAATGTCCTACCTTCTACAGTCAAAGCATTGTCTGATAGTTACTTTAAAGATGTTCCAGCCAATGCTTCAACAATAGAAAAAGCGCGAGTTATCAGTGCTAAAGAACTGCAACATGCAGAAATATTAACCCCTACTTTGAAGGATTTTAACAAACTGCAAAAGGCAGTTTACGAGAACTTGCAAGCAGCAATGTTAGAGGATAAAACTGTAGATAAAGCTGTAGAAGATGCAGCGCAAGAGTGGAATCAAAGATAAATTTGGGCATTGGGCATGGGAAAAATTCCTCCTTGTTTTCTTCATGCCCTACTCCCTATTCCCTACTCACCATTTTTAATCTTCAAGAAATACTACAAAAAACCGTTTTTAACGTTAAATATTAACACTGATATATTCTAGGCTTTTGGTGTAGGCGTAGCCCGTCCTAGACATCGCGATTCAACTACCATTAGTCCAAATTTTGTAGTATTTGTATACTATAAAACGAAGTGCGGAATCTAGGTTAAAAACTGAATAAAACTAACAACCCGATCGCAACGGGTCGATAATGCACAAATTAGCTCTAATTTCTTTCACGTTCCAAGCATGGAGGTCGAATTGGAACCAACAATAGAATAATTGCGAAGCTTTTACCGAATGTCGGTGAGAATGAGCAATTTGCTTCGACCAATTAACTTAGTGCGGATGGACGAAAGGACAAAACGTATAGTGATGTTGGTAGGAGACACAATAGAAATAGAAATTTATTCCAACAAAGAGGTAGTTACAAAATGACACAACCCAACTTTGCACATATGACTGATACCGAGTTACGAGCTTACGTGTTGCAAAATCTTAACAACAGTGAAGTATTTCACGCTTATGTCGATTGTTTGCACGCAGCCAATCCAAATCCACAGCCAATGTCAATTGAAGAGGCTAAGGCTGAATTAGAAAGGAGAGTCAACCAGGGTCAAAGATAGCGGTAAAACATCCTGAAAAATTTTTTAGGATGCTCTGCAATCCGAAAATCACTTAATTTATTGTCACTTAAAAAATCGTCAAACAACAGCCTGACCAACCTTGCCCGTTGTTCTTTATCTAACTTTTTTGCCAATTACATACAGTACGTCCTCTGCCACCTTTAGTGAATAAACTTCTTTCGATTCACCTCCTTTGATCTCAGTAAAAAATCGCCTACTAAATAAAGTGAACCACACAAAACAATTAAATCGTCTGTGGTAGCGGTTGAGGTTGCGGTCTCCAGTGCTGTGAATAAATCTGGATGTAGTTGGCGATCGCTTAATTTTGGACAGAGGCTGTGAGCTAGGTTTGCTAATTCGTGTAGATCAGCAGAAGTTCGACCCGGCCAAGGTTCTACTGGTATTGGTACTAAATAAAGGCGATCGCCTGGCCGCAGCAGGGCGGCAAAAATATCCGCATGATCCTTATCGGAAAACATTCCCATAACCCAATTGACGGGCTTGTGGTTAACTGCGTCTAAACTATCAACATACTGGCGAAGAACTTGGGCAGCGGCGGTATTATGAGCGCCATCAAGTAATAATTTATGGTTTTTCCAGGTAGTCCATTGCATCCGCCCTGGCCATTCAGTTTTTGCCATACCGTTAATTATGGCTTCTTCAGAAATCTGCCAACCCTGTTTTTGGAGAATTTCTAAAGTAGCTAAAGCCAAAGCTGAATTAGTTAATTGAATCTGTCCCGCTAATGGTAACGGATATTTAATTAATTTTGAATTTTGAATTGTTTGATACTCTGCCCATCCAGAGGCTAGTTGACGGGCGGGTTGAGGTGTAAAAATCGGACATTTTAATTCTAAAGCACGCGATCGCACAACTTTTTCTGCATCCGATGGCAATGTCCCAACTACAACTGGACATCCAGGTTTGAGAATACCTGCTTTTTCTTTAGCAATATCAGAGACGGTAGGCCCAAGTTGCTGCCAGTGTTCGCGGCTGATGGAAGTGATGATTGTAACTAAGGGTTCCAAGCAGACATTGGTAGCATCTAAGCGCCCTCCTAGTCCGACTTCTACCACAGCCACATCGACTTGCTGCTGGGCAAAATATAACCAAGCTGCCGCGGTAATTACTTCAAACTGAGTTGCCGATTCTTCATCAGGGCGAATAGCCGCTTGGACTTTTTGGAATAATTGGCTCAATTCCTCAGAGGAAATTGGCTGTTCATTCAGACAAATACGTTCCGTCCAATTGACTAAATGGGGAGAAGTGTAGCGTCCTGTACAATAACCAGCCTCTGTAAGTACTGAGGAAAGATAGGCACAGACTGAACCTTTGCCATTAGTGCCAGCAACGTGAATTACCGGGATTTGGTGATGAGGATTACCGAGATTTGCCAATAGGTTGACAATGCGATCGAGTCCCAGATGGACACCAAAGCGTTGAAGAGGTTGTATTACAGAATCGATATCCACAGAAGCGGGAGTGGGGAGTAAGAATTTTAGATTTTAGATTTTGGATTTTAGATTGAAATTTAATCCAAAATCCAAAATTGAATTGTCCAATGCCCCATTAATCGATATGAACAAAACCGACTGCCTCTGTGATCATAAACAGTCGGTTAAAGAGTGATGATATTGAGGCGAATTTAGGCTTCTCTATCCCAAAAGCCTTGAATTTGTCTTAAAGCCGCAGCGCCAATATTAAACACTGCCCAGCCAGCAGCAATGGCGACTGGTGCTAAAACGATCGCTATACGGAAATCGATATCCATATCTAGAACCCCTCTTTTAAGTAGAAATTAAAGTTTTGTCAACTGCTCTCATTTTTATTTTTAGCTGAAGTGGGCAATTTTTCCAACTACATATGTAAAGAATATTTATATTATGGAATATTGGGCATTAGGGATGGGGCATGGAGAAGAGACAAGGTAGACAAGGGAGAGGGGGGAGACAAGGGAGACACTTGTTCAATAATTCCCCCTTGTCCCCTCTGCTCCCCCTGCTCCCCCTGCCTTTCTACTCCCCACTCCCTAAGACTTGCTAAAGCCGATATCAGTACCCTTACCAGCATGAACTAAAGCTAACTTTTGGTAACGTTTAGCGTGTTCAATCAGTTCTGCGGCTTCAACGTTTGTTACTTGCCGTAACACTTTCCCAGGAATACCGACAACTAGGGACAGAGGTGGTACATTTTTAGTTACCACTGCACCAGCACCGATAATGCTACCAGCACCCACTCGTACCCCGTCTAAAATCACTGCGCCAATGCCAATCAAACTTCCACGCTCAATGTAAGCGGAATGTACTACAGCGCGATGCCCTACGGTAACATAATCTTCTAAGATTGTCGGAAAACCAGGATCACCATGTAGAATTGCTCCATCCTGAATATTTGTGCATTCGCCTATTTCAATGCGTTCAACATCTCCCCTAACCACTGCTCCATACCAAATGCTTACCCCTGCTGCGATATTTACCGAACCCATAACAATAGCATTGGCTGCGATGAAGGCAGCTTCAGAAAAATCGGGAGATATCCAGTAAGAAGCGGTAGACACGATAGAATATTAATTATGGTACCCAGGAACACTAGAGAAACTCCAACCTTTGAGGCTGGTTGCACAACCAGGATATCACACGTCAAGCCTCTACGCTGAGGAAAACACTAGTTAACTATGTTCCTGCTGCAACTCCGTGTCTGTGCAGTTGTGAGCAAGTAACCCAAAGTGGCAGAGCCGAAGTGTATAATCCAACCCACTAGTGCTGGTGAAGACAAAATTATGTTTGTACGCACTTCATGATGAATCCAGGCTTGCAGTACCCGATGTTTGGGCCTGAAATACAGTGTCCCCATTGTCGCCAGACTATTCCGGCGCTGACACTAACAGATACCTATTTGTGTCCACGTCATGGCGCGTTTGAAGCTAATCCTAAAAATGGAGAGTTAATCCATTTGCAATCGGGGCGTCATTGGCGGAGGTGGAATAATGAATGGTATAGACAGCATACTCATCCCGATGGTATTCGGTTTGAAATTCACGAAGCATTAGATAAGCTTTATACCCAAGGCTATCGAGCAACAAGAGTGATTATTGCTCGACGCTATCAGGAATTAATGAGTGGCTACTTAGAACGCAGCACACCTTGGCGTTCAGGAGTGCCGGAAGCTACATCTGCCCGTTTGTATGGCTTACCCGTGGAGTTTAGCCCTGATACCTCAGAAGATCCCTGTTGGGAAGTGATTAATTTTGACTTAGAAAAAGAGCCTGGCGTCCCTGTACGCTACCCCTATTTCAGGTTATTTGAGTGAAGTTAGGGGTTAAATCATTAAAAGTTAGCAGTTAGGAGTACAGACGCGATTAATCGCGTCTGTACAGGAGTTAGGAGTTAAATTCAATTCATAACTCATAATTCATAACTCCTAACTTTACTCACAATTCCTAACTTTTGTTATGCACCACGCTTCTATTCGGACTGCAAATATTCATCGAGCGATCGCTTTCTATGAATATTTAGGGTTTACAATTTCGGAACGCTTTACTACAGGCTACACTCTGGCTTGCTGGATGGAAGGATTGGGCGGCAGAATTGAACTGATCCAAATTCCCGAACCAAAACCAGCCCCAGATGCATTTGCTGACGAACATTATGTGGGATACTATCATCTCTCGTTCGATTTAACTGAGATTACACCAGATTTACCTAGCTGGTTGACAAATTTACAAGAACGTGTGTTACTTGCTGCTGAGAGTCAACCCGAAGAATTACAACCTTTGAAGGTACTTTTAGAACCGACACAACAGCAAATAGGCGATCGCATTTACGAAGTGGCTTTCATCGCCGATACCGATGGCTTACCTCTGGAATTTATTCGAGTTTTAGCAAAACTCTCATAATTTAGCTTTTTTATTACCTTTGTTGCTAATATATTGTTTTTCTGTATTGTTGCTGAGGTAACAGATTTTTTTGCCAAATTAAACTCTGGTCACTTTCCAAAATAACTATGTAACTTAATTTACAGATATATGTGCTAAATACATGTATAGATTTTTCAGATTTTATAAATATCCCTTGTCATTATTATTTTTTAGCTTATGGCTAGTAGCGGTTTTTTTGTTGAGTGATCAACCTGCTCATAGCAAACATGCAGCCATATTTAACAAAGAAAAATACCAGTCAACCTTGCTAGCAAAAACAATAATGCCCTCAACACTGATAGAAAATGTCCGCAAGACAGTGCTGGAGAATGGTCTAATTGTCCTGACAAAGGAAGTGCATACTGCACCAGTGGTGACGGTGCAGGTATGGTACAAGGTTGGCTCAGGCGACGAAGAACCGGGCACAAATGGTATTGCTCACCAGTTAGAACACATGATGTTTAAAGGTACAAATAATCGTCCGATTCAATTTGGACGTTTATTTAGTGCTTTAGGTAGTGATTCCAATGCTTTTACCAGCTATGACCAAACTGCATATTACGGTACTGTAGAACGAAACAAGCTGAAAGCGCTCTTAGTGCTGGAAGCAGACAGAATGCAAAATTCCCAGATTGAGCCAGAGCAACTGGCGAGTGAAAAGCGGGTGGTAATTTCCGAGTTGCAGGGTTACGAAAATAGTCCTGAATATCGTCTCAACCGCGCCGTCATGCAGGCAGTGTTTCCCAATCATGCTTATGGGTTGCCTGTGGGTGGCACCAAAGCTGATGTCGAAAAATTTGAAGTTGAGCAGGTACAAAAATATTACCGCAACTTTTACAGTCCTGATAATGCCGTCTTAGTGATTGTTGGAGATTTTCAAACTGCAAATACCCTCGAAACAATTAAAGAAGTATTTGGGAAATTACCAAAAAAAGTGAGGAGTGAGGAGTTAGGAGTTAGGAGTAAAAATGTTTTTACCCCATCTACCTCACTCAGAACTCCCATAGTGTTGCGAGAACCGGGAGCAGGGCGGCTGTTACAAGTTGTGTATCCGCTACCGGATGTGAATCAACCGGATGTGCCTGCGCTAGATGTGATGGATTATATCTTGACAGAGGGACGGAATTCTCGCCTTTATCAAGTATTAGTGGAATCAGGTTTAGCTAGTGAAGTTACAGCATCCGTTACCAGTTTGCGAGAATCTGGCTGGTATGAGGTGTTGGTGACGGCTGGATCTAAACAAGATTTGAAAAAAATTGACTCAGTGTTAAGTAGTGCGATCGCCAATCTAGCAGAAAAAGGCGTGACATCTGAGGAAGTAGAACGAGCCAAAACCCAATTAACAGCAGATGTAATTTTGAGTAACCGTGATATCACTTCTCAAGCGATGCGATTGGGCAATGATCAGACAACTGCTGGTGATTATCGCTACACAGACCGCTATTTAGCAGCTGTCCGTCTGGTGAAGCCGACGGATGTTGTTGCTGTGATTAACAAATACCTCACAAAAGAAGCCCGGACAGTAGGCTTTTTTGAACCAACCCAAAAGCGGATAACAGGGATTAGTGACAAACCAGACTCAGCCCAAACTACAGAAAATTTCTCTTTTGGCATACCTGTGCTTCCTTCTGAGGTAGGGAAGTACTTACCGCCTGTGGATTTGACTACAGATGCAATCGCACGAGTCTTACCACAGGAATTCAAATTTACCAACGGACTGCGAATATTACTGTTACCTGATAATAGTACTCCCACCGTCACCCTGAGCGGCCACATTCAAGCCGGGACAGAATTTGATCCAGAGAAGAAAGCGGGACTGGCTGCTTTTGTAGCAGAGAATTTGCTAAATGGTACTAAGAGCAAGGATGTCTTAACTATTGCCAAAGTCTTGGCAGAACGAGGAGCGAGTCTAAACTTTGAAGTCTACCGCGAAGGTGTGCATATCGAAGGTGATAGTTTAGCAGGGGATTTGCCGATAATCCTTAAGATATTGGCAGATGTTGTGAAAAATAGTACCTTTCCAGTCAAGGAGTTGGAACTGCATCGCCAACAAAGTTTAAGTGATCTGCAACTGGAATTAGATGAGCCATCAGAAGTAGCCAGAAGAATATTTGTTCAGTCAATTTACCCGAAAAAACATCCCTTACACACCTTTCCTACAGAGGAGAGTTTACAGCAGATTCAGCGCCAGGATGTGATTGATTTCAAAGCTAAACATTATCGTCCAGACACGACAGTGCTAGCGCTGGTAGGAGATTTTGATCTAGACAAAGTGCGATCGCTGATTAAAAATGAGTTTGGTAACTGGGAAGTTAGCGGCCAAGCACCAACATTAAAATATCCCACGGTGCCAATGCTGAAGAAAATGGTCAGTGTCAACCCAGTTTTACCAGGTAAAGCCCAAGCTGTTACTTATATGGGTTACACAAGTATTAACCGTTATGATCCTCGGTTTCATGCAGCCTTAGTATTGAACCAGATTTTGGGAGGCGATACCCTATCCAGTAGACTAGGTGCAGAAGTGCGCGATCGCCAAGGTTTGAGTTATGGAATTTATAGCTCCTTCCAAACCGGGAAGAATGCAGGCATATTTATGATTGAGATGCAAACTAGTCCAGAAGATAGCAGTAAAGCGATCGCTAGTACCCGCCAAATACTACAGCAAATCCATCAACAAGGTGTCACTGCCCTGGAAGTAGAAACAGCTAAACGCACCTTCATCAGTAACTACAACGTTTCCCTGGCAAACCCAGAAGAATTAACAGATAAAATTCTGATGAATGAGGTGTACGGACTAGATAAAGGAGAATTGCACTCCTTCACTGATAAAATCCAGAAAGTCACTCTTGACCAAGTTAATCAAGCGGCTCGTGAGTTACTCCACCCAGATCAAATCGTGGTTGTCACTGCTGGGCCATCTGTATTAGCAGAGAAAAGCATTAGGTAGAGATGGGCACTGGGCATGGATAATATAAACTGGACACAAAAAGTCCAAGCAGGCAAAGTAGAAATCAAAGGAGCCATTCACGAACTAGAACTCAAGCCAGGTGCTGAAGCAGAATGGGTATTTGTACCCCTGAAATCTGGCACTTATGGCTTGCGTTGTCCAATACTGGGACATACGGAAGCAGGGATAACTGGAGAGATTGCCATCAGGAATTAAAAATTATTTGACTCAGTATTTGGCATCTATATAATGTTGCAATTAAAGATGATTAAACTAAGTGCTATAGTGTGCAGCGAAAAATAAGTTATGGCGTATTTGATTCAAGTCCAAGACATCAGGAGTACGCGAATGTGTTATTCTGTATACGTTAGCGGCTAAACTGGAAGAATCCCTATCAGGGATTAAAACAACTTAAATTATAGATATTATTTCTCAAGTAATCTAGAGAAAGCATTGATACTTCAGCGGCAGAGCCACCAGTAATTATTAATTTCCTATGAACATTTTCAGTAACTTACTTCCTCAAACAACTCAGCCTACAACATCGAAAAAACAGCGCCGAGGAATTGAAATTAAATCGCCGCGTGAAATTGATATCATGCGGCAATCAGCGACAATTGTGGCAACTGTCCTCAAAGAAATTTCCGAGCTAGTAAAGCCAGGAATGACAACAGCTGATTTGGATGCTCATGCAGAAAAACGTATCCGCGAAATGGGTGCAACACCTAGTTTTAAAGGATATCACGGTTTTCCAGGTTCTATCTGCTCCAGCATTAACAATGAAGCAGTGCATGGCATTCCTAGTCCCAAGAAAGTGATTCGCGTAGGGGATGTATTAAAAGTAGATACGGGAGCTTATTACCAAGGTTTTCATGGTGATTCTTGTATTTCAATTGCTGTCGGTGAAGTGACGCAAGAAGCTGCTAAATTAATTCGTGTAGCAGAAGAAGCTTTATATAAGGGTATTGAACAAGTAAAGGCTGGTGTATACTTACTTGACCTAGCTGGAGCAATTGAAGACCATGTGAAAGTTAACGGCTTTAGTATAGTCGAAGAATTCACTGGACACGGTGTCGGTCGTAACCTGCATGAAGAACCTTCAGTATTCAACTACCGTACCCGCGAGATGCCAAATGTTAAACTCCGTGCGGGGATGACGCTGGCAATTGAGCCAATTTTAAATGCGGGTTCTAGACACACGCGGACATTATCTGACCGTTGGACAGCAGTCACCGTGGATAATTCTTTGTCGGCTCAGTTTGAGCATACAGTGTTGGTGACAGAGACTGGTTATGAGATTTTGACTGACCGTTCTAAAGTGTAATTGTTAGTTGTAATGATCTGTTGTTAACAGAGGTGAAGCGTCAAAAGAGGGCGATTTGCCTTTTTATTTTTTGAGCAAAGGTTCGCAGAGGTTGTAGGACTTTTTTTGATCTAGAAGGAAGTCCCTTGCATACAGGCTGATAAATTCGCCAGCAGCGGCTGGTTTGATGCTTTGGAGTGCTTTAGCAATGTTGAGGAATCAAACTCTGCTTCTATCGCTGTTAAAGCTTCTGAAGATCCAATTTTTGGCAGATAATCTATCATAATTCTCGTAATCGGTTCTCGTCGAGAGGTGATTAGCATAATTCACACTTGCATAACCTGCAATTTGCAGAGGTTGGTGAGTGGAGTCCACTTTTTCCGACTGCAAATCCTGGGGAAATGATGAGTATTTTGACTCGCCATATTTTTGTTAACAGGACTTAAATAGGACTTACGCAAAATCATGAAAAAACGTAGACGTATTCGCGTAGTGTCTGTCTGCAACACGCTGCGCGAATGTAGAGAAGCGGCTTGCCGCAGGCTACCGCATTCGCGCAGCGTCTCGTTAGAGAAGGACGCATTACTCCTACGGAGAAGCAAGCTACGCGCAGCGTCTCGTAGAGAAGGACACAAGGAAATAAGAGTTTCAGAGAGTTCTTGCGTAAGTCCTAATGTCTTGTTAGTTATTCTGGCTTTACTCCCAATTTCTCAACCGAAAGCGCACGGGCATTTTATCGGACGGATAAATTAACAGGTTTTGCTGTAATTGTTCCAGAGAAGAACGACCGTTGACTAACTCCCAGTCGAAGTACCGAAGCAATAATGCTAGCATCATAGTTGCTTCTAGCATTGATAGATTCTCTCCTAAGCAACGATGAGGCCCTGAACCAAAATCTATCATTGGCAGTGAACTAGTTTCCTTACTTTTGTCTAACCAACGTTCCGGCAGAAATTCTTCTGGATTAGTATAGACTTCTGGATCTCTTCCAGCAGCAAGCATTGACCAGGATATTCTTGTACCGCGAGGAATCACTTGACCCTCAATTACAGTGTCGCGTTGAGTCTCCAATGAAGTCGAGCCGGAGGCGACTGAATAAAGGCGCAGCGTCTCCTTGATAATTGCGCGAATATAAGCTAATTCTTTGAGACTTTCGGTATTAATACCGCCAAAGGTTTGCCAAGCTTGGTCAACGATGTCCCGTGCTTGCTGAAAAACCCTTTGATTTAAGCTTAACTCTCCTACTGCAAAGGATAAAGTATGGGCTGTTGTGTCAGTACCACCTATTAAGAATTCAACAGATTCTGCTATTAATGTTTTGCGATTGTATTTTGGTTCTTTGGCAGCGATTTTAACTAACATTGATTCCTGGAACAAAGGACTTACCTGTGGTAAATCCGTCTGGTTTTGTTCTCTTATCCGTAAAGCTAAGTCTACACGGGGAGTTAGAAATTCCTCTAAATATCGCCTTGCTGCCCAATAATCAAGTGAATTCTTAGTTGGCAAATATTTAATCCATATCTTCTCCCCAGTAGCTTGTCTTAGAAACCGATAGCCTACAATAGACATCGCTTCGTACACTTTGAGAACTTCTAAAGGTGGCCCCTCATCACTAGTACTCTTTCTATCCACGGGAATGCCCAGTACTAGACAAGAAATTACCCTCATTGTTAGTTCTACAAACAGAGGATCTACCTGAACTTCTTTTGGTGGCGCTACTTCCTTCAGTGTCTCAATTACTTGTTCGCAGGCTTGGATAATAATTTCCACATATTTCGAGAGACTGCTAGAACTGAATTCCGGGTTCCAAGCCTTGCGTCGCCACTGCCACTCAGTCCCGGTTTCTCCTAACAGAATGGGGCCACTGATATCGTTCCAAGCTTTGCGTAATCGCTCAGACCTGATTAAGCTACCATCTTTCATTCCATTGACAATGGTATTGTCGATAACTTTTGGTTTACTTAAAATGACAATTGGGTTGTTGCCATTCCAAATAACATACATCGGGCCTAGCTGTTGACTCCAATCAAATATTTGCCGGAATAATTTCTTCTGTTTCACTGCTGCTAATATTTGAGGAAGATTTCCTAACAGCCAGTGTTTGGGAGGAGAAGGGAGTGATTGTAGCGATTTGTATGTATTCTTTTGTTTCCACCAGCGCCACCCAATTGTTCCGGCTATGCTAGTAACGCCTAAGACTGTTGCTAAATATGGAAGTGAGTCAGAATAAGTAATCTGAGCAGTAATGTTTTGAAACATGAATCCGCCTTTGTTCACCAAAAACTTCAGATTACCCAGATACTACCTTATTGTTTCCCAATTCGTTCAGCCTCTTTTCATCGTCGGAAATTAATAATTAATAATATTAACGAAATGTAAAAAGGTTGAAGCTCTTGTGATTGCTTCACTTCGCTTCTCTATGAGACACACTCGCGTTCGCTCCGTACCCTACGGGAAGGCTTACACTAACGCAATGACATAGTTATAAATTTTCCCACCTACCTACTTATCACAAATAAAATAAGATTACTATAGTCTATTTTTTATTTTTGGATTATTTGACTGATAGCCGCATAGTTAGTTTTATAAATAGGAAGCGTTTCTTTAGCTTGTATAGAGACAAATGTACTATCTGGAATAGCTTCTAATAAATTAATTGCCTGCTCAAATTTATCTTTTGATTGCTGCCGAATTAGTAGTGAATGAGGCGAATTATGGAAAAATAAATTAGCTTCTATTGCTAGTTTTTGGGCTGATTCTAAGTTTGCTACAGCTTTCTTTTCAATTAAGACTCTTTGATTGATTGCGTTATAGTTAATCTGATAGTAAGCTAATTTCTTCTTTGCCTGGTTATAAATTGATGTTTCATTAGGAATACTATCTAACAAGTTTATTGCCTGATACCATTTGTTTTGTGCTTGTTGCCAAGCTTTTAGAGGATGCGGTGGATTTTGAACCAGATAAGCAGCCTCCATACCGAGTTTTTGAGCAGATTTAAACTTGGCGAACGCACTTCCTTCTTGAGTTAAACTTAAAATTATTTGCTGCAATTGTGGACTTTGCTCTTTAATTTTCCAACCACCAAAACCTAAAATTAATAAACTTGAGGCTACTATCAAAGCCAAACGCACTATTTTGTGTGTCGAAAACTTTGGTACTATTTCTACTTGCTGGCTAATAATTGGTTCTTTATTAATTTCTTGTTCAATGTTTTTCAAGGCTTGTTCTGCCTGTTTCCTTAAAGTATCGCCCTGAATAATTAAAGCAGCAATTTGTTCTTGGAAAAAATCACAATCATTAAGAATATCTGTCAATTCTTGAAATTTACCATCACTTGATATAATTAATTCGTGGTCGTCATCTAACCACTCTAAGGCGAAGCCAGATTTACCATAAAAAGCAGACACACCTAATAAAATATTTAATAAGCTATGACTATTTTTAATAGTATTAAAAATATAATTTAATTTTTGTTGTAATTGCAATAGCTGATTTTGATAATTGCTGATTTTTTGAATTTGATGATCTAAAAGATTATAGTTGCCAAAAATTAAGTTAATCTTTAAGCTTTCAGCAATTACCTGAAAATTGGCGGTTAGGCTGAGATGATTAATATCAGAATTTAGTTGATCGACCAACTGAATATCACTGAGAATATCAGCGGCTATCGCCTGCAAAAAATAACCCCATTCAATCCAAGAATCAATTTTTGATTGTAAATCAGTTAATGAAATTTTAGTTTCTGAATTGCCAAATTTTTCTGCTATAGCTGGATCTACTAATTCAATATTAGGTATAAAAATAACAGATACTGTACTTATTCTAGGCAGTGTAGCGATCGCAAAATTTTTGAGGTGATCAAATTTCAATTCCTGAGCAATTAATTTTTTCAGATTCCGTAGTTGTTCCTGAGCATTATTGATCAGGATAATTTGTTCCATAATCTGATTAGAATCGCCAACAGTCAATTTTAGACTCTGAATCAGTGTTGGCAGTTCACTAACAAGTATTTCTAGGTTAGCCATAAATGCCCCTTAGGGATTTGTCGAAAGTTTATGCGAAACAATTAAAATGGCTTGAGTAAGAACGTAACCACACCTGTTGCATCTTGAGCATCCTAAGTGAGTCATAAATCTCAGCAGCCATAAAATGTATAGTTCCCAGAAATCCTGCTAAAGTAACAATTTAAGTTTTAAAATCCCAGAGAAAGACAAAATTACCCATTTACTAACGTATGAATGAAGTTGATTTAGCATTTACCCCAGCCCTAGAGTTGGCGCAATTAATCCGTCGCCGGGAAGTATCACCGCTAGAGTTAGTGGAAATATATTTAGAACGAATTGGGCAGTTAAATCCCCAATTAGGAAGTTATTTTACAGTGACGGCAGAACTGGCGATCGCAGATGCCAAAGCCAAAACAGAATTATTGACAACTACCTCAGAACTACCACCATTTTTTGGGGTGCCGATTTCGATTAAAGACCTCAACGCTGTAGCAGGTGTTACCTGTACTTTTGGAAATCCGGCATTACTGAACAATATCCCTAACTATGATGATGGGGTTGTGACGAGGATTAAGCAAGCTGGGTTTACTATTCTTGGTAAAACCGCGACTTCCGAATTAGGTTCATTACCTTACAGTGAACCTACGGGTTTTCCCCCAGCCAGAAATCCGTGGAATTTAGAATACACCCCTGGCGGTTCTAGTGGTGGCGCAGCGGCGGCGGTAGCAGCAGGGTTGTGTGCGATCGCTCAAGGTTCTGATGGCGGTGGTTCAATTCGGGGGCCTGCGGCTTGTTGTGGTTTGGTGGGATTAAAACCATCCAGGGGCAGAGTGAGTAAAGCACCCGTAGGCGAACGCCTGGCTGGAATTGCCGCCAACGGCCCAATCGCCCGGACTGTCGCTGATGCTGCTGCCCTTTTGGATACTATATCTGGCTATGTCACAGGCGATCCTTACTGGTTGCCAGATCCCGAACCATCATTTCTCGCCGCCACTCAAACAAAACTCGGTGGTTTGCGAATTGCTTTTGACACTAGCATTTTTCCTTTGGGAGAAGCTGACACCAACTGTCAGCAAGGTGTCCGCCAAACAGTCCAGTTATTAGAACAACTCGGCCACCAAGTTGAACAGAAATCCCCAGATTTTAGCGGTTTAATTGAACCATTTCAAATCGTCTGGCAAGCTGGGGTGGCTGCATCAGGACTTCCTGTTGAAGCTTTGCAGCCATTAAATCGCTGGCTATTTACCCGCACAGGTTCTGTTGCCCAGTACCTCAAAGGAGTTTCTCAAATGCAGATAGTGGCACGACAGATTGTGGCGTTTTTCGATACCGTGGATGTGCTGGTATTGCCAGTTTATCTACATTCACCGATCCTGGTTGGGGAATGGGCTTCGCTGAGTCCAGAAGAGACATTCCAAAATATTATTCAATGGGTTGCCCCTTGTCCGCCTGCTAATGCAACTGGACAACCTGCGATCGCAATTCCTGTAGGTTTTGATAGTAAGGGTTTACCCATCAGTGTGCAGTTAATTGGCAAACCTGCGGCTGAAGCTACCCTGATCAGTCTAGCAGCACAATTAGAAGCGGCTAACCCTTGGATTGATCATCGTCCAGCCTTTGCAATATCAGGCTAATCATGCAGGCACCCCTGGAACAACTTTCACAAATTATTGTGTTTGCAGGTTTAGAAACAGCAGATAAAGTAAATTTGCAACCTTACACTCAAGTGCAACGGTATCGCAAAGGAGAGATTATTCTGCATGAGGGCGATCGCTTACCAGCAAAACTCTATGCTGTTGTTAGTGGAGCAATTCAAGTTACCAAAACAGCAATAACGGGGAAAGAAACGATTCTCCGCGCTTTAGCTGCTGGAGAAATTTTTGCGGCTCCTGCTTTATTAGGAAATGGAATTTCTCCAGCAACTGTAACTGCTGAATTTGATTGTGAAATTCTGACTGTAGAGCGAGATGCTTTATTAAAAACTATTGGGCAAAATCCAGAAATTGTGTTACGAATGCTAATGGTTTTTAACAGTCGAATTCAGCAATTGCATGAAACAGTCCACGGATTAGTTTCTGAAAGAGCTATTGTTCGCCTTGCCAGGTTAATTCAATATTTTGCTGCTGAATCGGGAACTGAATCAAGTCTACAAGGTGAGTGTTTAAAAGTAAAATTATCTTATTATCGCATGGCTCGGAGTAGTGGCATTACTTATGAAGAATGTGTGCGGTTAATTAAAAGTTTGAAATTAGTAATTGCCTATCGTCGGGGTGGAACGATTATAATCCTTGATGCTGAGAAATTGGATGCGATCGCTTCTGGTACAATATCACCTGAACATATTAGCTAATCCGCTCTAAACGATCCCAAAATCTTTTTCATCTCACAAGACGCACTACACTAATCAATTTACTTACCAACGGTTCTGCTGCTAAAATTGCTACATGAATCCTTTGTGCTAATCCACTTCTATCTGCATCATCTGTGCAAATAATAATACCAGCATAAGTAGGCTGTGAACGATGCAAGCGTTTGAAGTCTCTGCGATTTAAGGTTAAAACAACTCGCTTATCACTACTTGCAAATCCAAGAACTTTATCATCAGGAATTTTTAAATTAGCGTTTCCTGCTTCTTGAATAGTAAGAACATCATGCCCCAAATCACGTAAATACTCTACAGTTTCATAGGGAAACTGTTCATCTGCATACAAACGAGCCATTAATCTTCTTCATTCTCCTTAATGGCTGTTGTGATTTCCTCTGGGTATACTGTGGCATAAACCCAAGCATTGGTTAAGTCAGTTGCAGATAGAGTTGAATAGTCTTTTAAAAGTTGAGCTTCACTAATACCCAACTTGCGAGCATTCACTAATACCCAAACAGGAATACGGGTTCCTGTAATACACGCATCCCCACCACATACCCCTGGAATTTTCTCAATTCCACGCCAAGCATTGCCTAAGCTTTGAGCTAGTATCTGAATTGCCTGTGCTTTCTCGTTTGGCGTTAAGGCAAGTAGTTCTGGTTCCAACCTTTGAAGCGTCATAGCATTACTACCAACCCATAATAAAAGACTGTATTCAATATTTTAACTTATGCCAAATCTGTAGGTGGGTTGAATTAAATATAAAACCGCTGTAGCTGTAGGGGAGTCAGTGCGTTGCAGAGGTTTCTTCCGTTGTAGCAACTGGTGTTGTATTACGGCTTCCGTAACGTACCATTTCAGATTTTCCGTATACGCTAACTTGCATTTTTATCTGAAAAGCTTCTTATAGAGCATCTTTGCTATCCTGACTTTTCACGGGATGTGGAAAAGGTTATTTTGAGGGTTTCTCAAACCCTAACTTTTACGTTACCTATTTTCATTAACTTAGAGTTATTGAGAATTAGACTGTGGAAAAAGCCACGCTGTTTCGTGGTTTGAGGACTTACCGTGAAAAGTCAGCTTTGCTATCCGATTCCCAGCATGAAATACATAAAGTAATTTGATTGTCTCCTAGACGTTTCATATCTTTTGGTGAAAATGATATATTACACTGTTGCTCATATTTGTAATACATCCAGACGGATATATCATCTTTGTGAACCTCAAGTATAGAAAGCTTCTGATATTTGTCTTCTAGAAGATTTAAAAATATATCTACAAAATTTACTGGAGAGTTAAAAGCTTCTTTAACAAGTATTTGCTCCCAATAACAATTATTAGAGTTAGTATCAATACCCAAAATATCGTTGACTATTTTTATTTTGTCTTTTCCACAATTAATTCTCAAAATATACGTATACCTCACTGTGTGGCTCTTAATTTTATTTTCACTTAAATATTTTAGTATTCTTTTAGCAGGAAAGGAGTAGAACTAGACACAAAGCCGCGATGCTTTCCACTCATGGTCTAGGATAGCGTAAATAAAATTGTCGTACCATCTACCTTTAATTAACTCTTTTTCCCGTAAATGACCCTCACGAAGCATACCAATTTTTTCTAATACCCTTACAGAAGCAATATTCTCCACAACACACCATGACCAGATACGATGCATTCCCAGTTCTTCAAAGCCGAACTTTAAAATGGCCTGTGCTGCTTCTGTTGCATAACTTTGTCCCCAATATTGAGTATTTAGTTCATAACCAATATTTGCTTCCCGCATTTTTGCGTCGTTTACACGGATACCACAATTACCAATAAGCTGATTTTCTTCTTTAAGGACAATAGCTAACTGAAACGTTGTCCGTGGTTGCTCATTTTGCTGATCAATAAACATCTGGACAAACTCGCAAACATCCTTTTGTGTCCGGTGCGTCCAATCGTTGTAACGCAAGTACAAAGGATCAGATTGATAGGCAAAAACCGCCTGCCAGTCTGCCTCTATAAAGTCACGCATTAGCAAGCGGTGTGTTTCTAAGATCATGTCTTTTCTCTATGCGCTGAGTGCAGGCAATCTAGGAATTTTAACTTTTACATTTTGCACCCTGCTAAATCTACGTAAGCTAGTGGAATGATTAAGTTGCCTGATCAATTTTTTGCACTTCTTGATCAGATAGTTTCACATTGATAGCTTGTGCTGAGTCTTCAATGCTGGAAATCTTGCTAGCCCCAGGAATTGGCAAAATAGCGGGTGACTTGGAACGCAACCACGCCAAAACGATATTATACACAGATACGCCTTTTTCTTTAGCTAACTGAGCGATCGCAGGGATATCTTGTAAGTCCTGATGGCGACGCTTACCACCAAAGGGACTCCAAGGCAAGAAAGTCAATCCTTGCTGCTCACAATACTTCAACACGCCATCTTTTTCTGGCTGTCGTTGCCAAGGGCTGTATTGATTCTGCACTGAGATAATATCCACCACATCCTGCGCCCGCTTAATCTGTTCAACGGAAAAGTTAGAAACTCCCACAAACCGAATCAAACCAGCCTCCACTGCTTCTTTAACTGCTCCAAGGGATTCTTCAATCGTGTAATTAGTATCGGGAGAATGGTATTGCCAAACATCGATGGGTTTAGCACCACCCAACGCCTCAAAACTGACTCGAATTGTTTGACGCAAATGTTCTGGGTTCCCGTTGCTTGTCCAGTTGCCATTGGGACGCATCAACCCGCCCTTAGTTGCCACAATTACTTGGCTAACATCGCCTTTGTAACTACTAAGTGCTTTGTGAATTAATTGCTCGTTGTGATGCTTTTCTGACTCATCTTTGCAGTAAGAATCGGCAGTGTCAATAAATGTAATACCCAGATCCAAGGCCCGATGAATAACTTGGATTGATTGTGATTCGGGAGGGCGATTAGAAATTGACATGGGCATACCACCCAAACCGATCGCACTCACAAAGATACCACTTTTTCCTAGCTGTTTGGTTTCCATGCTTCTAGCCATAGCTTTCTGCCCCAATTATCTACTAGCTAGCCAAAGATTTTTTAGGGATTCATCGGAAATCTTCCCTAGTACTTAGATTTGGCGATAAGTGAATGGGTTACGAAGGGAATACTCTACTTAGGGGTTGAGTATTCTATACACAGGCACTGATGAAAATTGTAGAGGAAACCCGTACCAGATTGCGGCTAAAGCATCGACCACTCAGATATTGGTTCAGCGGATGGTGCATTTTTACTATCTGTTTAAGCTTTTTGATTTACTGCCTAGTTTTTGATTCTGCTTCAGTTAATCTCAGTTGTACTCGACCTTCACCAAACCAAATTAACTGTGAATTGAAGCGGTTTAATTTGCTGGGAAGTATGGAGAAACTCAAAATGTTTGATCTCCAGGAAGCATACGTTCTTACAAAGACTGGTAGCAAAGGATCGAAAACTTATCAAGTTATGATTGTGACTCCATTTGGAGACTTTGCCTTGCTGTCACATGTTAGCTATCAACAGAATCAGGAAGTTGCCTTTCAAATCAACGATTTTATCAACTCTGGGCAAACTTCCCTATTAGTGCAGCAGAATCAGCGGAATTATCTATTTTTTTTAAGTTTATTTATATTGATTATTATGGCGCTCGCTGCTTATTTTGCAACATCACCTGTAACTATCTGCACTTTATATAAGAGTATCAATAAGGTATATATCGAACGTAAAAGTCTCCGTGGCAACCAAGTTATCGAACATCCGCTAGAAAATATTCTGCGTTTTGATATCCAAGAAAAGCAATTTAAACACTCTAAGCTTTATCGGGTTGTAATTGTGCTGAAATCCTTCAAGGAAATCCCAATTAATCCACTATATACTGATGAAAGGAGCGTCCAATATGCCATTTATAGAATACATTCATTTCTAAGATATTAATAAATACTACCCGCACTACATACGACTGCGCTCATAGACTGAAGTCACAGATCCCCGATTTATTTGAGATGTCTATTTAAGCTACAGCAGATGGCAACTTCTCTTCTTAGGCTACGCTAAGGTAAGGTACAGATAATCGTAGGGGCACAACATGTTGTGCCCCTACCCATGTACTTCATTTACCTGAAATACGCTGTATGTTTGGTAATTGAATCCAACCTGACACGCTTAATCTGTTTGATGTCGTAGTAGTTAAGGTCATAAGTTCCCTTGATTTTCAGGGTGACAATGCCTATTTTATCTCTGAAGGTAATAGCTTTTCTGTTGGCAGAAAGTGCCCAGCCGCTTGTTTTGTATTCCATTGAACGGCAGTTTTTCTTAAACTTAAGAAAACCTTTTTTACCTTTAACCTTATTTTTGCAGTTAGCGTCAGGACTTACACAAAAATTGCTCAAAAGCTCAATTTATCGTAGACACGTAGTGGCTTGCCGCAGGCTACCGCCTTCTCTGCGAGACACTACGTGAACGCACAGCGTCTCGTTGGCGGAGCCTCTCGTAGAGAAGAGCGCCGAGAATTCGTAGAGTGTGCGTAAGTCCTAAGCGTAAAACTGAGCGAGTCGCACACCATCCACGTTCAGCAGCAGACTATCGAGCCATTGAGTTAAGTTGATTAGCGAAAGGGAATTCCTCAGCTAATACTGCACAGTATTTAGTAAGGTCGTATCTGCCCACATTTTTGTTATCTATCCAGTAACGTCAGCACTTATTTTGGATGAATTGCGATGTCCGAATAGCATCGTTAATGGCACTATACTGCTTGTCTTTCCCTTTGCATTTAAACTCGTAAACTATCATGGCTCAACCTTTGTTTACCACAATATTATGTTACCGTAGATTAAATAAGATGTGTGATCAGGGTAAGATAAATCAGGCGAATAAATTCGCTATTGGTGCTACATCCCCGTCTTTTCAAAGCGGGGATATAGCACCTATTGAAAGTTCTTATAAAGCATTGTGAGTGCAAAACGTCTGCCAGAAACCATTGCCCATGTCAGAATTACTCGCCAATCCTGGCAACACGGCTTCCTTGAGGGTGAAGTGAGTGCAGGTGAGTTTGAGTGGCATTTCCAGTGGCATTTTCGCCGGGGAGAACTTGCTGTCAAGCCTTCCCAGGGTCGCGCCTTAATCAAAGAACCCCTCGGTCGATTTTTGGAGCAACAAGATTATCAGTTAGAGCCTGGAGGAGATTATGCTTTTACTATTCGGGCAGAACTTTAAAAGTTAGAAGCCATTGAATTTGGGATTTTAGATTTTAGATTTTAGATTGAATCCAAAATCTAACAATTTTGAATTTTAGATTTGAAATTTTTCCTTTAATCCAAAATCCAAAATCCAAAATCTAAAATTGGTTGACTGCTGATTCAGTGAGGCGATTTAAGTATCTTTCGATTAAGAGAATGGCAACAATGTCATCTATCGGCCTTGGTGGCTGTCGCAGACCCTGCGGCAATAGCTTTATTAGCCCTTTGGGTGGGTACATTTGCCAATAGCGATCGCGTGCTTCTAAGGTTGTATAGCGCTCATCCACTAAAATAATATTCAGCGGTTCTGTCAATTCCTGATATAATTGCTGTCTCCACTGCTTGGCTGTAGTTTGGTCTCCCATGACCATTAAGGAGATAGGAAACTTTTGACGCAGTTTCTCAATCGTAGCGATCGCCTCTTTTGCCAGCACGACCTGATGATAATGCAGTTGCCGATCCAGTCCCATCACCGCTAAACCACACTTATCTCGACCTGGATCAAACCCCAAAATGACTGGTTGCGTTGGTGAAAATTCACGGAAATTCATAATAAATTTGAAATTAAAAATTAAGAATTAGAAATCTTCGCGTAGCATCTTCTAAAGAATAAATGCAATCACAGCAACAATTTTGGCTGCTGTTCAATATCTTTAAATCTTACTAATAAGAGTGTACAAATAATTTTTTAAGTACTAAAAATAATTTGTCCGTTGACTATTGCCACTAATTTTACTCTCAATGGCCCGGCTGTATAAGTGTCCTCTGCTGCGATCGCTTTGATTTCCAATGGTTGATTATACTGTCTTAGTTGGGTGACAAAGCGCAGAAAAGTCCCGTCTACTTGCACATTCTCGACAATTCCGGCGTTACGGGCCCGAAATTGGGAAGCAGAAATCAGTATTTCCAGCCGCTGCTGTAACTGATAGGATGTCATGGTTTGGGAATCAGCAGTAGTTGTGGCCAGCACTGCGCCTCCCGAAAAAACCAGTTGATTACGGGCTGTATCAGCAAAAAATTCTATCTGCTTTTCTCCCCTGACGTAATTACCAGCCGAGAAAATTCGCACCACGTATTCTTGACCATCCTCAATCTGCTTGCTCAATTGATCAACCCTATCCTGGGTGACGCGCAGTAGCTCCACATTTGCCGGATTTGCCCCAGGCTCACTTAATTCGAGGTTGGCGTTGCGATTGGCTTCTTGCAAAAGTTGTATCACTGCTTGGCGAGCAGCAGCAGGTTGGAGAACACGAATTACACCAGCAGACAGAACTTGACCGCGAACTAAGCCCAGCTTACCTAGACGCAGGTCGCGGTAGGACTGATAATATTTTTCCAGCCTTGCAACTTCCAATTCTAGTTGCTCCTGTTGTCCTTCCAATTCTTTGAGGCGCGATTCCCGTTTGGCAATCACTTGCTCTTGCGTTGCAACTTCTAGATTACGCTTTTGAATCAATTGATCGAGTTGGGAAATTTTTTGATCGCGCGCTTCAATAGCTTGTTGACGGTTAGCAAGTTCGCGATCGCGTTTTTCAATAGCTGTTTTGGCTTCGTCAATGGCTTTTTTAGCTTCAGCGTACAGTCGTTGACGTTCTGTCTTCAGTAGTCCAACTGCCGCTTGTAACTCCTTTCTCTGATTGTAAACGCTTTGGAGTTCAGCTATAGCTTTTTGGTACTGAGTTACAACTTGTTTTAGCTGACCTTGAGTGCCTTGCAGTTGAGTTTGAGTTTGGGTTTGTTGATTAATGGTGCGGTTCAACTGAACTTGGGTTTGGCGTTGTTTAGCATTCGCCGCCTGCAAGGATTGATTGATTATCTGCAAGTCTTGTTGTGCTTTGGCTTGGGCAATTCTTGCTTGGTTTAGCTCACTCTCTACCTGACTTTTCTGAGTTTCTGCGGTTTTTAGCTGTTCCCGCTTTTGCCTGAGGTCTGTTTGAATATCCTCTAACTCAAAAACTCCCTTTCGCAAGCCTTCATCAGCAGCGAATAAAATCCCCAAGGTTGATGCTGAAATCAAACCACCCGTAAAAATAGTTACCAGTACAGCAGTATTTTTCGGACGAAGGTTAAAAAGTGAGAGGCGGGCTTTGCCAACTCGTGTGCCGATGCGATCGCCCACGGTTGCAATTACGCCTCCCAAAATTAAAATTGCTGCGATGAGGATGTATCCGGTGGTCATTTTTAGCTACCGAAATCCTTCCAGATACAGCCTACTACTTTTAACCATTGTCTGTGGAGAAGTGGAAATTGGCAATAGCTGAAATTGCTCAATTTTAGATTTACCTTTAGCTATTAGTGTCATTTTTCAAAACACAACACGCGCCGACTCCCCTTTCTCCAATTGCTTTTATGTGAACTGCCTACTTAAAGTAACAGGTTTATGCACAGTAATCTTCTTTTTGTGGATAGAAATCATCTTTTTTTCACGCAAATCCCCCAGTAGTCTAGTAACGGTAACACGAGTTGAACCAATTGCCTCTGCGATCGCTTGATGAGATAACTTCAGATCAATAGTGATCCCATCTGCACAAGGAACCCCAAAATCCCGACAAAGAATTAACAAAAAACTTACCAACCTAGAACCCATATCTCGGTGAGCAAGAGTTTCAATCATCATCTCTGTCTGTAAAATTCGCGAAGACAGACCTCGCAGCATTAACATTGATAATTCTGGATTTTCCTTGAGTGCTAGCTCCACCTGTTCAATTGGTGCTGACAGTAATTCCACAGGAGTAAATGCAACCGCATGGTAAAACCGATCCGACTTATTTCCCGTCAGCAATGACAATACACCAAAAACACTATTTTCCCGCAGCAGCGCTACCGTTATTTCCTCTCCTGCCTCGTACACCCTGGAAAGTTTAACAGCACCTTTCAAAAGAAAATAAACTCGTTCGGCAGGATCGCCAGGAAAAAAGATCGTTTTATTGCGTTCAAACGTTTCCACAACTGGCGGAAACGCCCCGGTCGCCATCTGACGAAATACATTTGCTAGGGCTTTATCTTGTGTCACGATCATCTCCCTTCCCCTACCCAATGCCGGAAAAACAAAAACTGATTACCTAAGAATACACCCGAAAA
The DNA here is from genome assembly GCF_036919615.1 of Nostoc sp. Classification (GTDB taxonomy): domain Bacteria; phylum Cyanobacteriota; class Cyanobacteriia; order Cyanobacteriales; family Nostocaceae; genus Nostoc. Next base: position 110,366 of record NZ_JBALCN010000067.1, read on the forward strand.
ATGAATAAAGCACCGTCAACCTTTTTGTACTTTCCTATACTCAAACTAATCGCTTCATAACTCTTTGTTTATAATGATACATAATTGTTGATCCTTTCAGCTACTAATTGTTGATAAGTACTTCTAATTGCTGTATTTAAAAGGTTTTTTAAAGAACAAATAAAGATATCTTGAGAATATCTTTAGGAAAAATCAAGAATTTTGTCACAGCAAACACTCTTCCCAATATTCATTTTTGCAAATCCTGTGTAAAACAAAGACAAAACGTGCCTCAGATTCTAGTATGCTCCTAATGATCGATCGCATTAATAATTTCTATGCTGAATCTGACTGGAAAAAATGCCCTTGTTACAGGTATTGCCAATAACCGCTCGATCGCCTGGGGCATCGCCCAACAGCTACACAAAGCTGGAGCAAACCTGGGTATTACCTATCTCCCAGATGAACGCGGCAAGATGGAGAAAAAAGTTGCGGAATTGGTAGAACCTCTCAACCCCAGCTTATTTCTTCCCTGTAATGTCCAAAATGACGAACAAATTCAATCTACTTTTGAGGTAATTCGTGATCAGTGGGGGAAGCTAGACATCCTGATTCATTGTCTAGCCTTTGCCAGCAAAGATGATTTGAGTGGAGATTTTAGCCAAACCTCTCGTTCTGGCTTCAACACTGCCTTAGAAATCAGTACCTACTCGTTGGTGCAGTTAAGTGGTGCGGCTAAACCTTTGATGACAGAGGGAGGTAGTATCGTCACCCTGACATTTTTAGGCGGTGTCAAGGCAATCCCTAACTATAACGTTATGGGAGTTGCCAAGGCGGGGTTAGAAATTAGTGTGCGTTACCTAGCCGCTGAACTAGGGCCGCAAAATATCCGCGTGAATGCGATCTCCGCAGGCCCCATCCGCACTTTGGCATCTTCAGCAGTAGGCGGGATTTTGGATATGATTCATCATGTAGAAGAAGTAGCTCCCCTACGACGCACCGTCACTCAGTTGGAAGTGGGCAATGCTGCGGCTTTCTTGTGTAGTGATTTGTCCAGCGGTATTACCGGACAAGTTCTTTATGTAGATGCAGGATATGAAATTATGGGAATGTGACGCGATAAAGTTAGGAGTTATGAGTTATGAATTATGAATTTTTAACTCCCAACTGCTCACTCCTAACTTCTAACTCTTTCCATGCCCTATGCAAACAACCAATCGCCAAGTTAATTCAAACTACGACCAGTCAACTAAAACCCCTCGGATTGCCACTGTTCATCGCACCACCGGTGAAACTGATGTGCAAGTTACCATCAACCTGGATGGTAGAGGAACTTGCACGGCAGCAACTGGTATTCCGTTTTTGGATCATATGTTGCACCAAATTGCCTCCCACGGGCTGATTGATATAGGTGTCCAAGCCACGGGAGACTGGGAAATTGATGACCACCACGCCAACGAAGATGTAGGCATTACCTTGGGCCAAGCTTTGAACCAAGCATTAGGCGACAGAAAAGGTATTGTCCGCTTTGGTAATTTTCTCGCACCATTGGATGAAGCCTTAGTTCAGGTAGCGCTAGACTTTTCCGGACGCCCTCACCTCAGCTACGGCTTGCAAATTCCTACCCAGCGTGTAGGAACCTATGACACCCAGTTAGTCCGAGAATTCTTTGTGGCACTGGTGAACCATAGCCAAATGACATTACACATTCGACAACTGGATGGCATTAATTCCCATCACATTATTGAAGCAACGTTTAAGGCATTTGCGAGGGCAACGCGGCTGGCAGTGGAAATCGACCCCCGTCGGGCTGGCGTGATTCCTAGTTCTAAGGGCGTCTTGTAGGAGGCAAGCAACATGGGAGCAAGGGAAGCAGAGGGAGATGAGGGAGATGAGGAAGAAAAAACTCTTAACTCCTGTACAGACGCGATTAATCGCGTCTCCTAACTCAGCACTCACTCTGTTTGCGATAATTGACACACTGCGTGGTGATGGTTATTATCAGCCTATCGGATAACTTGTAATTAATACCAAGCTGGGAAATAGCGATTTAATCGAGATGAAGTCTGTTGCAGATGACCCTGATTCTCAACTTAATACAATCGACACTCCGCCAGTAGTCCTAACTTCTGAGTTGCGAAAAGTCTATCGCACTGGTTTTTGGCTAAATCAAAAACTCGTATCTCTGAAAAACTGTTCTTTAACAGTTTATAAAGGGGAAACCTTTGGGTTGCTGGGGCCAAATGGTGCGGGTAAAACCACCCTTTTAAAATTGTTGCTGGGAATTATTCGTCCTACTTCTGGACGGGGATTATTATTGGGTGAACCACTAGGCGATCGCAGTGTTAAGCAACATATCGGCTATCTGCCGGAAAATCCTTATTTGTATGACTATCTCACTGGCTGGGAGTTTTTGCAGCTAGCGGCTGGGCTATTCCAAATTCCCAATCGTGTACAACGCCAACGCATTCCCCAACTGCTGGAATTAGTGGGTTTATCGCAGACCGATGCCCGCAAAAAACTCCTACGCCGCTACTCTAAAGGAATGCTACAGCGTGTTGGGATGGCACAGGCGCTAATTAACGAGCCAGAATTGGTTTTTCTCGATGAACCAATGTCTGGTCTTGATCCTGTAGGACGCTACCAAATGCGGGAAATTATCTTGGCGCTAAAAGCAGATGGCAAGACGATTTTTTTCAACAGCCACATTCTTAGTGAAGTAGAACAGATTTGCGATCGCATTGCCATCCTCACTCAAGGCCAATTAATTTGCTCTGGTTCCCTCAATGAACTCTTAGGCGGAAAAAACACATATCACGTTAAAGGCCAAGGTGGTGACTGGGAAATTCTCAAAAAATGGATACCCACTCTCAGATTTGAGCCTGATGGTTCCTGGCAAGGTACACTACAAGATGATTACTATGATTTCTTCGCCAGTCTTCGTCTCATGGAGGGTAAAATCATTGCCATGAACTTGTCGCGTCACTCCCTAGAAGAATTTTTTATTCAACAAATCCAAAGAAAAAATAACTCACTGAATTAATCTTCTTGCTTCTTGCCAAACAGTAAATTTTGGGTTACTTTGAGGAACAAAACCCAAAAATTCTGCTTTTTTAAGCTTATCTTTCTCAAGCCAACCCATACAAAATCAAATTCCAATCTCTTTTTAAGGTTATTTGTATTTATTTAATGAGCTTGTTGATAATTTTGCTAATCATAGCAGATTTAAAATCACAGTTTAAATGTTATAAAATTGACTTCTGCAAGAAAATTTTATTCGGAAGTACTTTATTGGTTAACAGACAATTTCTTGTATAAACTGCTTTTAGTTGCGTAAATTATCTATTTTTTGATAATTGCTCTATTCAAGCAATGTTAACTTTAAATTAACTTCACTAAAAATTCAAATTCAATAAACAAATTTCCTCCGGAAAATCACACTTTTCGAGGAAAATAAGAGTGACGGGGAACTTGAATACTTAGGTATAGTCAAAATAAAAATGTTTAGACAGTACATTATTGATCGTAGTTTCAGAGTCTCAGGTAAATATGCTTAACAGAAGTTTGTTTAAATTCCTAAATCAGCCAGTTGTGGGTGTGGCTTTGTTAACTGCTGTCAATGCCGCTGTGCCATGTATCAGTCTAGCTCAGGGACGACCATTACCACCAACTACACAATCACCAACCACACAAACACCAATAGATACTAATTATTCATTAGGAGGCGGCGATCGCATCCGTGTAAATGTATTTGAAGTACCTGAATATACAGGTGAATACCAAATTCCTCCAGGTGGAGCAATCAACCTGCCTTTAATTGGCAGTGTGTCAGTCCTCGGTCTAACAACTGAACAGGCTGCTGACGAAATTGCTAGAAGATATGCTCGCTTCCTCAAACGTCCCTTAATCTCAATCAATTTGTTATCGCCTCGTCCCATCAATGTTTTCGTTGCTGGAGAGGTGACACGTCCAGGAGCTTACACTCTCAGCTTAAGCGGAGGCGCGGGAGACAATCCAGGCGTGCAATACCCCACTGTATTAACAGCATTGACAACAGCACAGGGAGTAACCCTGGCTGCGGATGTGACTCAAGTTCAATTACGGCGTAAAATAGGACGCTCCTCAGAGCAAGCCGTCAGTGTCAATTTGAAGGAACTCATTCAAACAGGCAGATTATCACAGGATATTACCTTGCGGGATGGAGACACCATAGTTGTACCAACAGCAACCAACTTCAACGTGGCAGAATCCCGCAATCTATTTGCAGCTAACTTTGCTGCCAGCCAAACCACACCCCGCACTGTAACAATTATTGGTGAAGTTAACCGTCCTGGTTCGTATCTTGTCACTTCAGGTAACACAGATGCACAGGGGGGCACCGCAGCTACTAATAGTGGCACTGCCAATCCCGCTGGTCTACCAAATGTGACGCGGGTAATTCAACTAGCTGGGGGAATTACAGCACAGGCTGATGTTCGTAATCTCAGGCTACGCCGACCTACACGATCCGGCTCAGAACAAGCTATAGATATTAATCTTTGGCAACTATTGCAGAGTGGTGACGCCAATCAAGACATCATCGTCCAAGACGGAGATACAATTGTTATTCCGACAGCAACTGAAATCAACCCCGCAGAAGCTACTCAATTAGCTACTACTACTCTGTCTCCAACACGCATTCAAGTTGGTGTAGTAGGCGAAGTTAAAAAACCAGGATTAACAGACGTTCAGCCGAATAGCTCTTTAAATCAAGCTATACTCGCTGCTGGTGGATTTAATGATGCCAGAGCTAGTAGTAGTGCTGTTGATTTGATTCGCCTCAACCCTAATGGTTCTGTCACTAAACGTATAGTAAAAGTGGATTTCTCCGCTGGAATTAATGAGCAAACTAATCCCATACTCCGTAATAATGATGTTGTGGTAGTCAACCGATCTGGTGCAGCTAAGACTGGTGATACCATAAACACTGTAACTGGACCTCTAGGGATTATCCTTAATCTTCTGAACATTTTCGGACTCTAGTTTAAGATATAGATGCAAATTAGGGGCGTTGGTCAACCCTCTTCATCCCTAAAATTGCACCATCCTTGAATCAAAGCTCAATAGTCAAGAGTTAATATCAGTAGATCGAAAAGTTTTCAAGAACCCTTACCAGCCGTTCATTTTAGTTTAGGAACACAATTTGCCACAATTTTGTTCAACTCTGATTTTCAAGGAACGGACGTTGTTGGTAAGTTAAAAGTCCAGTGCAAGCGTAGGCGCAGCCCGTCGTAGACATCGCGATCATCAACCCCAAAATGTCGGCTGAAACCCTGATTATTTCGTCGACTTACAAAAGTTTTCAATCTACTGAATATAGCAATCCTAAATCATTCGTAAGAGAGAAAAAAGCTGAAAAGCTTATAAATACGTATTTTTATCTCCGTATTTTCTCACTATTTAATTTTGATGATATAGCACACCTACTTTCGGCACAAAATCTGATAGCGCAGCGTAAAGCCTGCGGCATGGCTTCGCTTAGAGCGAGTCTTCTCCCAAAGGGAGATGCCAAGGGCGAACGAGCGTCAGGGTGGCAAGCAAGCGGTTGTATCTTACTGCCCAAGGTTGGCTCATTAATGCAGATTGTAATAGACGCTGCAAACATTGGTAGAAAATTAGCGATGATGTTAGGGCTAAACTTTAGCGGAATCAGTAGAGGTGATTTGTCAGCACCTTTAAGATTCAAGTTATGGTCTTAAGAATCTCAGCTTTAGACGCTGAGAGTATCAATGAAAATTCTTAATCTGCATTGATAGTCTATTGCAAACTTTGTTGTAGGTACTTGGATTTATTATGATAATGAGAATATTTTAGAACGGAGAGGCAATAAATTATAGTCTCTGCCTTATTTATCACAATTTGATGATTATTATTATCATAAGAATTCTTTAAGTAAATTAACTGATTGATGACAGATATACTATCTTAACCATAGATCCCGCGTATACACAGTAGAATGATGTCCAATTGGAAATGACACATTTGTACGGTTACTTGGTGTCCATTAATGGGTTAACTCTGAATACTGATAATTTTTTCAGTATTTTCACCAAAAACCTTTTGTTGTTTATGACACTACCTGAAAATGCATTTAAGCCATATTTACGCGAGAATGCCCAGGTGTAAACCTAACAAACCGTGTATAACTTTACATATGGTCGTTATACGACCGTATCCAATACTGAGTTACTGATTAAGGCTAGAGCTACTGACCGTTGACGATTCAGTTTTTGCAACATACCCTATTTTTCCCTATGATGATTTATGGTTTCGGTTTTCTCAGTTTAAGTGCATCTCTTGTACTTCCTTGGGCATTAACAGGTTTGGTTCAAGGAGAGAGAATAACAGAGTCTTTAGTTAAAGATGTTGGTCAGTTATCCACTGTTCAGGAAATGCCACTACCTAGCCGCAAGCTGATCAGTGCTATTCCAACTGCGACAACATTCTATGTTAATAGTAACGGAAATGACAGAAATCGCGGACTCACTCCCTCATCCGCCTTTAGGACAATTCAAAGAGCAGCAGACCTGACTAACCCTGGCGACACCGTACTTATTATGAACGGGGTATACAGGAATGCATACCCAACAGGATCGGTACTAGATATTAAACGCTCTGGAAGGGCAAATGCATGGATTACGTATAAAGCATATCCTGGAGCTCGTCCGAAACTTCAGCACAATGGATGGCATGGAATTTGGATTTACAATAAAGCGTCATATATTGAGGTAAACGGGCTGGAGGTAGTAGGGAACAATCGCAATATAACCCTTGCTTATGCGAAGAGTCAGAAGTATAACCAATCCAACCCTCTGACGAATGGAAATTGCATCACTATAGATGGACGAGCAAAAGGTCGCACCCACCATATACGTATTCTCAACAATAAGGTACATGATTGTGGAGGCGGAGGCATTACAGCTACGGCATCAGACTATGTGACAGTGGATAATAACGAGGTGTTCAATAATTGCTGGTACTCGATCTTTGGTGCTAGTGGCATTTCGCTGCTCGACACTTGGAATTCTGACAACAGCCGGAACTACAAGATGTTTATAACCAGAAACAAGGTTCATAACAATCAAATGTTAATTCCCTGGATTGAAAACGGAAAGTTCCAAGACGGTAATGGCATTATTGTTGATCGTTCTAGAAATAACGGGTATCGAGGACGTACTTTGATTGCCAACAATATCACATATAAAAATGGTGGTTCGGGCATTCATACCTATGAAAGTGACCATGTCGATATTGTCCACAACACAGCTTATCTGAATAACCAGACTGCCGTAATTAATTACGGACAAATCATGAGTAATCATTCAGGTGATATCAAAGTTATCAATAACATCCTTTATTCTGCGCCTAACAGACCAATAAGCCTGAATGGTGGAAGTACCAACGTTACTTTTAACTACAACCTCTACAACAACAATGGTTCTCGTGTAAATGCTGTCGGACCCAACGATATTATGGCAGATCCACTGTTTATTAATGCCTCTAATGGGGACTTTAGGCTGAAGCGGAACAGTCAGGCAATCAATAGTGGTTTTAGGTGGAATAATTTGACAACTGATGTTGTAGGCAACTCTCGTGTGTATGGTTCAGCATCCGATAGAGGGGCATACGAAATGCGGTATTAGTTAATAATGACCTTCGCCAATTTATGAAGATTGACATCAAAGAAAACTGGATGATGCGTGCCTATTTTTGCCATCGGGTAAAAACTGAGTCAATAAAACCCTGCATGGTTTTTGTGGAAGGAATTTTTTACTATCCTATCTGCATGCACTGTGATTTTATGTTTTGCTTACCAGTGAAGCACAAGCTTGTCTTGGGTCGTTTCAGCAAAACTTAGACCTACTTTTTTTGGCGAAGGTATTGAGTTAATAGTATGGCATCGGGTTGTATGGCAAAATACTGATTTATTTATATAGAGTTTTTGTCTACAACCCGTTTTTGTAACCCACATTTTGAACCTGATATAAAACCTTGATTTTAATGCTATAGCATAAATAAGGGGGCGGTAAAACCAAATTAGATATAGTCTATTAAGAACTTCCAAATAATTAATTTATGGGTATTTCAACAATAATAATCATTGTTAAGAAAAGAAAGCGATAGCGGTCGGCTGCTGCTTTCTTCTGCCTGAAGTACCCATTAAAAGTCTGCACTTGTGAGAAATTATTGGAGTCACTGGGACTTAAACTTTTTCGAGGGAAAAACAAGCCTCAAACATATGCAGGGTAAGGAAAATGCATCAAATGCTCGAAAATGGCTCAAACCCAGATATATCAATCAACCTTTCAAAAGATGTTAAAGTCTCTGTGTATATAGATTTGAAGCTTTTTTATGGGTGTTTTTTGTCTAGGTCCCAACTAATTATCTTCTGAAACCCTGATCAATCTGTAACTATGACTTTATCGATGTCACCCAAAATTAGTCACATTGGAAAAAAACTTGCGTGATCAGCTAAAATTTTTGCCAAATAACAAGGCGACGTTATTTGATTTGGATAAAGTCGAGATAAACAATCTAGGGTCAGAGGAACTACGAAATTCTAATCAATGGTTTATTGATTGTCTTTTAGTAGCCCCTAAACTTTGGAGATTTTATTTTTTTGCAAGTCCCTTGAGTTCTTTTGTCAACTCCCTTGGTTTAAAATATTCGTGATCATGATATAAATAACTACTAGATTCATTTTTCTCAATGATTCCATTCACGACTAAACCTAAGACATTGTAATTGGATCTCTCTAACATCTCTTGAGCAGCTTTAGCAGTGTTAGAATCAATTACTCCAGGTCGAGCTACTAACAAAATCCCATCAGTCATTTGGCTTAAAGTCAAAGCATCGGCTGCCAAAAGCAAGGGAGGAGCATCAATAATTACAAAATCATAGTTATGTTGAGATGAGAAATTTTCAATTAATGATGCCATCCGTTTTGAGTCAAGCAAAGCAAGTGGGTTGGGAGGTCTAACTCCAGCAGGTAAGACATCAAGATTATCCATTACTTTAGATACAGCAACGTCAAATTCAGCCTGACCTACAAGAACCTCACTCAAACCAAGTTCATTGGTTAGTTGCCAGAGATGATGCTGAGAAGGAACTCGCATATCTGCATCAATTAGTAAAACTTTACGTCCTAGTTGAGCGATCGCTGCTGCCAAATTAGCTGAAACTGTAGATTTGCCTTCTTTAGGAACTGCGCTAGTTATCACAATAGTTTTGAGCACTTTATCTGAACTCAAAAATTTCAGATTAGCTTGAATCATTCGGTACATTTCGCTAGTTAAAGAGTAGGGCGTATCTCTGACAGCAATTCTTTGAGTTATTGATTCTACGTCTGAATAACGAGAGCGAACCTTTTTAACAGACAAAGGAACAATTCCCAGCAACGTATATTTAAATACATCTCTGACTTCCTTAAGTGTTTTAAGAGACCGATCTCTCATGCCTAGAAACAGAACAGTTGTAGTGGCCAAAAATAAACCGAACATCACTCCTAGCAGCAAAACTACAATTTTTTTGGTTTCTACTGGCTTATCTGGCACTAAAGCCTGAGCAATAATCCGCGAACTGGCTGTATTTGTATTCTCAACTAATTGTAATTCTTGAACCTTTTTCAATAGAGTTTGATAGGTCGAATCTGCAACTTCAACTTTCCGTTCTAACTCCCGCTGATTTTGTGCCAACTGGGGTATGATTTTCATCCGCTGTTCGTAGCTAGAACGAGAATTCTCTAGAGAGGAAAGTCTTTTAGTTAAGCCAAAGCGCTGTATTTCTGACTGCAGAAAATTTTGTATCAGGTTTTGTCTGAGTTCTCCAATCTGCAATTGGCTCTGAGAAACTTGTGTTTGATTGCCAACAGTCTGACCAATTTGCTGTTGCAGGAGAGATTTTAAGCTAGCTTTCTTTGCTTCTAGGTTAATAACTACGGGGTTGTCATCTAGGAAACGGCTGCGCTCAATCGCTAACTGCCGCTCGGTCTCTTGAAGTTGTGTAAGAACTCCCTGTACTGCAGGTGACTGACTGAGGGCACTCACAGCGATGGCCTGCTGAGAATTTAGCTCTACTTTCTGGCGCAGCTCATTGGTTTGCGCGTTTACCTCATCCAGTTGAGCTTTAACAGTATTCATCTCATTGTCTAAATTTCCAATAGTCGTAACGGCTGACTTTGTCTCCTCTGATAGATCTGCAATCTGATACTTTTGTTTAAATATACGTAGTGCTACTTCTGCATTATTAACAGCCTCTTGAGTTTTAGGAAGCTGCTTGGCCATAAATTGACGAGTTGATCCTGCCTCAGAGCGATTTGTCAAAATATCATTTTCTAAATAAAAATTCATAATTGTGTTGACTACTGCTGCTGATTGTTCCGGGTCATGGCTGCTATAGCTAATTCGCAATACATCTGTCCCACCAACAACTTTTAGTGTCAAGGATTTTCGGAACTTTTCTACTTCTATAGGTTTACCTTCTCCGTCTTTCAGTCGTAGTTTGTCTATTGTTTGCTGCAATAAACTAGGGGAAGTAATAACTTCTATCTGAGTGTTTATAGGATTTTGAGTTGCTAGCAGCGATTTTAAATCTCCTGCATCTCCTCCTTCAGTGTTACTAGGTACCAGATCAGTTCCTACCACTTTAAAAGAAGGAATTCTAAATAATAGTTTTCCTTCGGCTTCATAGGATGGCTTCATAAATTGTGTAGCTATAGCACTGAGCATAACTGTAGCTGCAAATATCGCACTAGCAGGTAACCACCATCGTTTCAATATTAACAAGTAACGACTAAGGTCTAAATCAATAGATTCTTTAGATTCCATATATTTTTCTGACATAAATCTTCAAAAGTACAGGTTTTAAGCGATAAACTCAATATTGATCTACTTAGAGTAGGTACAAAGCGTAGCTATTGATAAGACTAGTACTATTTTACAATGTAAGTCCAGGATCAGGTTTAATCCCGAATGCCCTTGTGGCATCCCAAACATGGCAAAAGCGAGTCAGACGGGAAGCCCCCACTGTATGGAAAGCATGCAGTAGTGGGTACTTCACTTGCATTGCCAAGCTTTCTCATAAGCCTCTAACAGTTTAGATACTTGATGTCGCCACTCTAGTTTCTCCTCCATTCGTTGTCTACCTAGCTTTCCCATTTGCTGTTGCCGCTGACTATCCTCTAGAAGTTCAAGAATGTTCTCGGCAAAATCCACAACATCATTATCCTTGGCATAGACAGATGCTCCTTCTGCCGACCGCCTTCCTTCCAAAAGGTCAAACTGAACAATGGGTTTTCCCATTGCCATGTACTCCATGATCTTGTTCATTGTTGAACGGTCATTGTAGGGCATTTTTTTATCAGGATTAGCACATACATCACAGCTAGAAAGTCGTTCTAAAAGTTCTTTATCAGGAATACGCCCGGTAAATTCTACAAATTTATTAACTTCTAACTCTTCAGATAGTGCCTGAAGCTTCTCAAACATCGGTCCACTACCGATGAGCATAAAGTGAATATCCTGGCGTTTTTTTTCATAGACAATGTAGCGCACCGATTGCAGCAGGTAATCGATTCCCTCCGGTTCTCCCATGACACCAACATACCCTACCAAATACTTTCGACCTTTACGGTAGACGGGGTTGGGCGGTACGGGTTGAAAACGGGAAAGGTCAGGTCCACTGCGAACAACGAAGACATCCTCTGGACTCTTACCTCCACGGGTAAGTGCTACTGAGAGGTAAGATTCATTAGTTGAGATAACTACGTCTGCTGTCGCAAAGGTCAATCGCTCAACTAACGAGAGTCCGTAATAGAATATGTCTCGTCGTCCATACTTAGCTTCGTACATCTCCAGATTGATATCATGGTGGTCAAATATGACTCTTACACCCTTGAGCAACTTGAACCATCCTGCCACCAAAAACAGTAAATCTGGAGGATTGCAAATATGGACGATATCAAACCCTCGCTCTCGCCACACCCGATGGGCAAGGCGAAACTCCCAAAAAAGGGCAGTACCATACTCCCGTAGATAACCTGAGACCGAACTAATATCAGGTGGCATTGGATGGCGATAAATGTGAACCTGATCGATTACCTCGTATTCTTCTTCAAACCCTTTACCTTTGGGACAAATCACCGAAACTTCATACCCAGCTTTTGTCAGGGTGGTGGCTTCCATCCATACGCGCCGATCAAACGGAACAGGCAGGTTTTCTACAATTATTACTACTTTCTTAGACATATCTCATTTGCCTTTCAATTGGCTTTTCATTTTTTAGTTAATTTGGCTAGATTTAAAAATAAAATTATTAACTTTTGCTCTATTTCTATGAGTAAATGTTGCTTTCGTCTCATCTCCCAAGAACGGCTCTTGATATTTTTAATAGGAAATATTGAGATCAAGGAAAAAATTTACCTTTATTCAATAACCAACCTTCATATCCAAAATCAGTAATTTTGTTGAATACCACTCTAAGTTACTTTAGATAAAAGAGAATTGTAATACGAAATTGTGGAGAGCAGAGACTTATCAGATAATTTTTAAAACTCATAATTTATTTTTGAAAACAGTTGGACTATTTATTCCTAAACGCAAAATTAGGGAATATCATCTGCATATCTAAAGTGAGGAATTGAATGCACCAGATATCAACTTAATAGTGATAATTTTCTGGATGTACTACTACTTAAGCAAAACAAAGGGTAAGTACATATCCAGAAAATGCTTAAGTTATTTCATCATCAATACTTTGCTTACCAAGCAATACCACAATAATTTAACTCCTTAATCGGTTCAGAAAACACACTTGCCAGATCCAAAATTTGTATTTTTTTGAGCGCTTCCCGTAATATCTGGCGAAACTCTGGACTAGCATGGGTAACTATTACTAATTCTGCGCTCTCCAGAGCTTGCTGTGGTTCTGCAACTAGCAGATCCTCAAAATGAGGAAGGTTATTTTGGATATAGGTGAGATTGGTTCCCATTAACCGAGCTTCATAGACGGCTTGGTCATAAATTTTTATTTGGCAGCCTTCCCCAATCAATCGCTTAACTAGCAGCACTGCTGGACTTTCTCTTAAGTCATCTGTACCTGGTTTAAATGCCAATCCTAAAATAGCAATCTTCCTTGCCCCAAGGCGTAATACATGCTGGGCGGCTAAATCAACTTGGAGGCTGTTAGTAGTTGGAAGGGCGTTTAGTAGGGGGACTGCTACATCCATGTTCCGTGCGTAGTAAAGCAAAGCACTCAAATCTTTTGGCAGACAGGAACCACCGTAGGCAAATCCAGGACGCATGTAAACAGGGGAAATATTTAATTTCGTGTCTTGTACAATGATGTTCATTACTTCTCGTCCATCGACGCCAAAGGCTTTGGCAACTCGTCCGATTTCATTAGCAAAGCCCACCTTGGTAGCGTGCCAGCAATTGGCAACATATTTAACCATTTCTGCTACAGATGGTTTGACTACAGTGAACGGTGCATCTACTGTGGCATACATCTGCCGTACTGCTGCTTCTGCCACAGGAGATTCAGTACCGATAATGGTGTAAGGTGGTTGCTCGTAATCTTTGATAGCCGAACCTTCGCGTAAAAACTCTGGGTTAAATGCTAGATGAATCGAATTATCACCTATGAGACTATCTAGCAGATTTTGACACTTTTCTAATGTTCCTGGAGGGACAGTGCTACGCAAAACAACCACATGACTTTCAGTCTTATGGATGGCAGCTTTTCCAATCTGCTTGCACACATTCCAAACGTAGGTAAGATCCGGTTCTCCCCTCTCTATTGGAGGTGTGCCAACGCTAATCAGGGAAACATCTGATGCTAGCACCGCCGCTTCAGCATCTGTAGTAGCTCTGATTAACTGAGATGCCACTCCGTCAATCAACAATTGACTCAGCCCAGGCTCTACAATAGGCGACTCTCCTTTACCGATCAAATCCACTTTTTCGGGATTTACATCTACCCCAATCACTTGATGTCCATCTCGGGCCAAGCAAGCTGCTGTTACGACACCGACATATCCTAAACCAAAAATGCTAATTTTCATAACTACCAGTTGTTATTTTTTCATACAGTACAAAAAATTCAGCCCTTACAGCGCTCTTCCATAGCATCTTAATTTAAGACTGAGTGATATAAATCTATAAAATCAACCCAATGCTTTTTGATGTCTAGAGGAAAAACACTTGTTCTCGCCTTCGCTCCTAGAGAAAGCCTCAAAGCCTCATTTTCAATCAAAGACTTAATAGCATCTGATAACTGCTTAATATTACCTGGGTTAACGATTAATCCATTTTCAGATTGAGTAACTATCTCAGGTATCCCTCCTACTGGTGTAACTATGACTGGTAACTCCCAAGCCATTGCTTCCAACATTGCTAATGGAAGACCTTCGTTGTAAGAAGGCAACAAAAAAACATCTGCTTCAGTTAAAAGAATATCACGTTCATCTGACCCTATCCAACCAGGCAATTGTATATAATTTTCTAGATTTAAAGTCGTAACTAAATTGCGTGCTTGTTCTATGTCACCATCTCCTGCCATAATCATACTTGATCTGGTTTGATATTCAGTAGGCAAAAAAGAAAAAGCTTTGATTAAATCAAATGCTCCTTTACGTTGACCAATTCGTCCTAAAAAAAGCAAGTTCACTTTACTAGAAACTGAACGGGATGGAACTTCAACAGGAACTTTTACTGGATTGTAAAAAACTACAACTTGTTCTGGCTTTAGACCAAGGTTTTCTATGTAGAAGTTTTTCCAACTTTCGGATAATACAATTAAGCGTTGACACTTACAAAATACCCAACTTAGCAATTTCTGTATCCATTTTGCAAGTCCAGCATAAAAAAGATGAAATTGACTACCATGAGCATGTAAAATTATCGGCTTGTGAAATACCCAAGCTAAAAGTGTCATAATTGCTTGTCGGAAAACACTGCCGCGCTGTGAAATTTCAATTTGAACAATATCAACTTCTTCCCTTATCAACATCCACAGAAATTTCCATATAGCTTTCAAAAACACCATGATTTTGAGTGCTATAGCTCCTTCATCGTGAGTAATAATATGATAAATTTGAACTTCCGAAGGAGCATACTCCAAAAAAAGTTTCTCATAACCTGAAATACCACCCTGCTGGAGTAAGCTAGGACCTAGCATGATAATTTTGAGAGTATTAGTTCGACACATAAGCTGTAATTTTTCAATAATTGATCTATATTGGATTAATATCTCAACAAAAGAATCACAATTTATAGGTTTGATTGATTTTCCTAGATTCAAAGCGCTGCCTAGCCTTTTACTGAGACCGATAAAGTCTATCGATTCTATTTTTGCAGACTTGTGCGTGTAGAAAGTTTGCTTGTTAATATTGCTGATACATAAAGTATCCATTCAAGACTATTTTGCTCTAATAATGAAGTTTCAGTTAAATTTGAAAGAATAATAAAGGTAAGATAAACTAAAAGCCATAAATTTTCAGGTGTTTGATTCCACCGGATAAAATATATCGCTCTTAATAAATTAATAACGAAGCCAATTAGAAAAACAAGGACTCCTAGTAAACCCAATGCTAGCCACAGATCCAGAAAACCATTGTGAGCATTAGGAACATTCCATTGTACAGCTTCTGCAATAAGAGAAGCCTCACTATTATCCTCTATCCAGAATGCTCCATAGCCATATCCTAGCCACGGTTTTTTCGCAATCATTTCCAACACAACAGGCCATAATTCTGAACGTCCAGTGAGTGTTGTGTCCTTACCTACTGAGCCTAGAATTGTATCCGCTTGTGAGACAAACCAAGCATAAAAAGCTATGCTAATGGTTGATACGAATGTCAAAACAGGTATCATTACTTTATACTTTAAATGTAAAATTCGAGTATATATAAAAAAAGCTGCTGTAATGATTATAAAATTACCTAAAGATGTTGTTGATTTTGAGAAGAATACAATTATTCCAGAAGTAACATAGCCAAGCCATGAAACCCAGCGATTTTCTCGATTAGTCATGGCAAAGAAGAAAAATATTGCTCCACTAAGTAAAAATCTCCTGCCAAGAATATTTTTCTGTGGGTATATTCCTCGCCAAGCACCCATCTCAGCATCGACTCCAATACCATATTGTGGTAGTAATACAACAAATAATAAACACATTACTCCTGAGAAAGCAAGCATGTATGCACATAACTTCAGTTGTTGTTTTAAGGTGTAGCGTGAAGCTAAATAAACCCCAAAAAGCATTGTTCCTGCAAGACCCAAAACACGACGTATAGTAGTATCTGAATCTAAAGACCAAAAACTAGAAAGTGCACAAACTCCGAGTAATACCCAAATAAATTTATCTTTGCTAAAAACGTAAGTAGCCTTCTTCCAACGTAGAGTAATTAAGAAAAGGGTAACTATATAAGTAAAAGTGAAAAACAATCTGAATATGATTCTATCACCTTCTTTGGCGGTAAAGCCATCCGTTATCAAGGCATCTAATGGAGTTCCTGAATAGATCATCAAAAAAGTGATTGTTGCTAATTCTTCAGCAAAAATTAAAAATTTCCTCATTTGTTATGATTATGATATGTAAATATCATTGG
The DNA here is from genome assembly GCF_036919615.1 of Nostoc sp. Taxonomy (GTDB): domain Bacteria; phylum Cyanobacteriota; class Cyanobacteriia; order Cyanobacteriales; family Nostocaceae; genus Nostoc. Next base: position 126,990 of record NZ_JBALCN010000067.1, read on the forward strand.
ATACATATATATTAAATAATTCACACAGTTGTGATTACTACTCTAAGTTGATTTTGACAAATACTTTACTATCTCTCTCTATTCATTCACTTTTGATGAGATGGCTGTATTTTTGAGATTGACATTTTTTTGATTAAGCCCAAAGACATAAGTAACCTACGTTCAAAATTCTATAATTTAAGCATAGAAGTTTTGATATCTCATGCTAGGCTTGGAGGCACAATTCCCTTTTTTAGTAGTCTTGAAATTCACCCTTCCAAGTTTTTTGTAATTATTTTTATCTTCTGGCTTCTGCCTTTGTTTTCTGAAGAGGCTCCTATGTTTTGAACTTTTTGGTGAAAATAGAGCGAACTTGCTGCCTAAACTGCTGAGGGAACAGCCACATAGTTAAGTACAAGCAGATATCAATTGGTCGAAGCTTACCCCAGCGGATAGCTTCCCACAACAAAGGAAAGAATGCTTTCCAATCACCGACTAAGGACGCAGAAGGAGTGATAATTGTTGCAATAAAGCCTGAATAAGCCTTTGGTGTTACTAAATTGCGGGTAGAACGAATCCAATCCAAGGAATATTGCCAGTCATTGATGTTGCTTAAGCGCTTAATTCCCATTTCTGAATGCCAGATTGCCATAGGCTCAGGCACAAACTCTACTCCTACACCTTCGATAGCACTAACGCGAAGCAACCACTCCCAATCCTCATGTCTGTAAAATTTTTCTTCCAGAGGTATTTTTTGCACTAACTCTTTTTTCACGAAAATAGTTGAGGTTTGTATGCAGCCCTCTCCTTTAAAAAAGGAGTTACGCGCAAAAAGATATTCGCTTATAGGTTCAGAGAGCTTAGGTAGCCTTCTTGGACAAATAAACTCACCTTTTTGGGTCTGGGAAATGAAACGACTGGCGACAACTGGAAAATCATAATGGGAATTATTTGCTACTTCAAGTTGACGCTGCAATTTTTGTGGAAGCCATTCATCATCATCATCTAAAAAGGCTATCCAAGTACCTTTAGCTTCTCTCACACCAGTATTTCTAGCCCCTGATGGTCCAATATTTTTTGGTAGTTCTACCACTCTCAATCTTGGATCTGTTATCTGAGATAGTACATTGACTGTTTCCTGATCAGGACCGTCTATTATCACAATCACTTCAATTGATTGCAGCGTTTGAGTTAATGCTGTTATGACACCCCTAGCAACAATTTGTGGTCTATTGCGTGTAGGAATCACTACGCTGACTATTGTTTGATTACTTTCATTTACCATTGCTAATTTTTGAGTGGTTACTTTTTCTACTTGAAGATATTCAATATTCATTGCTCTAGTTATCTTAAATTTTGTAACTTTACTATTTTAGAAGCAGAGTCAGTCATTGAAACTTCATACCTTTCTGAGAAATTTTTCCAATACAACATGAATTCCTCCTAAAGCATAAATAGTCAGGAAAACAAAAAACAAAATATAGGAGGAAGTCGCAATAATCAGAGTTAATAAAAAATCTAAATTAATTTTTTTTAAAATTAAGAATACAACTAGCATCAAAGTGCTTATTATAAGAGGACGGCGAAATATTCGCCAGAAATTTAATGGAAATAGAAGAGTATAGGTAAAGTAAACATACTGGCTAAAGCCAAGAATAGTCATTAGCAATGACATTATAGCTGCACCTTGTAACTGATATTGCGAAACTAATGCCACACCTGCCAAGCTTCCTAATGAAGTTGTAATAACCACTTCACGCAGGTTCACTATCTCATAATGATTGGCTACAAGTAGATAGCACAGTGTGCGTATGAAGGGCAAGAAAAGTAGTGCTACAGCACTTATACTCAGAGCTAAACTTCCTTGAGCAAAGCTAGGATGATAAATAAAAATCAATAAATCTCTGCCAAAAAATAACAATCCAAGGAATAAGGGTAATCCCATAGTTAGTAGAATTTCAATAAAGCTTTCAGTGATCCGCTGCTGCTTTTCCCGCCCTTGACCTACTACTTTTGAGAGTCTCGGAAACATAGCTACAGTTATACTGTTGGCAATAATCAAAAATGGTTGTAGCAGTTGTACTATTCCACCAAAAAGACCTACTAAAAACTCATTTCCTAACAATGAAAGTATCAAGATTTGAATTCTGCTACTTACCACAGACATTGCTTCAATAGCAACAAATGTCCGTGCATTTTTAATTATATTCCATATAAGAATTCTATCAATCTGCCATTGTATTTTGACGAAGCGGGTGATGAGAATCCATTCAATTACCAAAATTAATGTTTCTGAAAAAAATAGGATCGCCCCCAGATATTCGATTCCGTATTTCAATTGCATTGCCCAGATCATTATTAGTAGGCGTAGGACATACACTGGGACTGTAGCAATGGCAATCAAATGCATCTTTTCTTTAGCTTGGAAAATTGCCTCCGTTACGTTGGAAAGTGCAAAGGGAATAATCGTTAAGCCCATAATGTAGCAAACAGTAGACGTTTGAGAACTATAGGGAAGTAAAAACACTACAAAAACTAACGCCCCATAGCTCAAAAAACTAAATATTAATTGCAACCAGGTACCACTCATTAAATAAACTGATGTTTTTTGTGGTTCATGGGCTAGTTCTCTGGTAAACAATACCTTTAGCCCCTGTGAAGCAATGCCCACAAAGATAAAATAGTAGCTATACGCTAGTAGATACTGACCTAAAGCCTCAGCTCCTAGAGTACGAGCAATAGCAGCAGTTAATACAAAGGCTGTAATGCTTTGCGCTAACCGATTCACTAGCATTGAGAGGGAATTACTTATTAATTTGTACTTTTCTACCATTCTAAAATTATTAATCAGCCTATTTCGTTAATTTTAAATCACCAATACCTTAAATCTCATGACTTACTTTTATCTGAATATACTGTTAGAACTTTTTTAGCTTTTTCATACATCACATCCAGTCATAGGAGTCAAGTACAAAAATGCATTTTTCCCAAGATTTATTAACAAATCTTTTGGGTTGTAAATCCGAAAGCTTTTATTACCCTTAAACAGATAGTTTTTCACTCAGTAAAGTAGAAAAATCTAAATTTAATGCGTGAAAAATTTTACTATCAAGTGCAATCTTTGTATCAATAGGTAAACCGTATAATGATTGCTGTTCGCTATAATTTAGTCTTAGTAAGCACCTTCTTTTTTCAAAACTACCATAACTGTTTTGAGGAGAATTTCAAAGTCTAAGCCAAGTGACCAATTTTCAATATAGTTAAGATCAAGATTAATCACTTGTTCAAAATCTAAAATATCTGAGCGCCCTGAGACTTGCCAAAGACCTGTAATACCAGGTAAAACTTCATGTCGGATAAAATGATGTTCAGAAAACTTATCAACATCTCTAGTAGGTAAAGGGCGAGGTCCTACTATACTCATTTCTCCAAAGATAACATTAAAAAGTTGAGGTAATTCGTCTAAGCTGTAACGACGAAGGAATTTTCCAACACGAGTAATGCGAGGATCGTCTTTAATTTTAAAGATAATTCCATCTTTAGTTTCATTTAATGCTTCTAATTCTTTCTGTAATTTTTCAGCATCAGACCTCATCGTTCGGAATTTCCATACTTTAAATTGTTGCCCATGTAATCCTATACGGGTTTGCCTGTAAAATACTGTGCCGGGAGAGTCCAGTTTAATAGCTATAGCTATAGCTATATAAATAGGGAATGAAAACATTACAAATAAAGTCGCGAAACAAAAATCACAACTACGCTTTATCCAAAAATCTTTACCTGTAATTATTGGACAATCCAAGCTCAGACAAGGCATCCCCCCTATCTTATTAAATTCTACGTTTCTATAAATTGGTTTTAATTCCATCGGTAAAATATGTACTTGGATGCCAGATACTTGAAATAACCAGCATAAAAACATTCTATTTTTTAGAGCATCCCAAGATATAAAAACTTCTGTTACACCTAATTCATTAAGTTGATTCAATGTTTGTTGACGTTTATATCTGTCTAATGAATTAGCACTCGCTGTTCCAGATATGATGTAATGTTTTTCTTTTTTTATAAAGCTAGCAATCTGTTCATGATCTTGAGGGTCACAAATAATGAATACAGAAGAACGAACTATTTTTTTCTGCTTACGCAAATATTCAAGAGTAGTATTTACAGCATATCTACCAGTACAAATAAAAAATATACTCATTAACCAAGATAATAATATTAATCTTGGACGTGTAATATCAACAACTGGTTTATACAAAGAACAAACAAGGAGTATTAATCCATGAGCAAAAGTTAGTGATTTGATAATATTCAAATAGTCATAGCGTTTTTGACCTTCTCGATAAATACCTTGGACAGCTAGTGCTCCTACTTGAATCCCAATAGTTATTAAAATCGGTAAATAATGGCTTGGTATATACCAAGTAAAATAGTCATAAGAAGATTGATATCCAGCTAAAAGCCAAGCTAAGGATAAAAGAGTATAGTCTACCAAAAACAATGTTGTTAATCTCAACCACCACGAACCCTTGCGTACCCTGACAAATGCAGATGCACGTAAATCTAAAGGCACTTCACTGAATTTATTTGTTGTAATGCTTTGATTACTCATAAGTTAGGAACACTTGGTGTAATTAAAATCTAATGGGGAACTTATATAATATAAGTGGGATATCTCACATTTTTATTTCAAAGAAACTTGGTCTTTGTAGTCTACTATTAACCATTTTCTTTCGAGTAACTTTAAGTTCTTGATCAAAAGCATCTTCCAGGGTCGGTTTAAGTATGGTTACTACCCAGATATTTAGCTTTTGTTGTAGGATAAAATTCAGTTCGGTCTGGAGATTTTGAGCTTTAATGCCAAAAAAAGGATTTGTTGGTGAGTTAACTTATAGTTGAATAAAATTCCTGACATTAATAATTAAGTAAGTCAGGTAAAAATATTAGGATCTTTAAGGTGCGTAATGGTTGAACTGAGTGAGTTACTACAGTTCCATTGCAGAGTTCCATTTCTATGAAACAGTGATATTCCTTCCGAAATTACTGTAGCATATTTAGCTAGACTAATTCAGCTTTGCTTAGAAATTCTCTGTTTCTTTACGCATAATTACTGATTAACAAAACTTACAAACTTAACTTACAGCAAAATGCATTAAAAATTTGACTATTGTTACAAAACTTTACATGTCGAATATTGTGGTTCAACTTGGGTCAGTTTCATAGACATTTTTAGAGAATTGTTCACAGATTAATGAAAATAATTCTGATAACTGAAAGTAATGTCAACAATGTCTGATATTTGTAAGTCTTACTATATCTGCGTTATAGACATTTTTGCCTCCTAAGAGAGTCTATTTTTTTTGCTCGAATTTTTTTACGTCTACATTACATTTTGGACTATTCTAATCTTGAATTTAGGGCTAAGTACACGTCTCCAGAAATTAGGTAGGGAATTAACTTTTGGGATAAACAGTGTATAGTGCGATCGCAATTTTGATTTCCGACCCCTTTTTACGGCGAGATGTACTTAGATTCGGTGGTATCACCATAAAATAAATCAACATTGGACTTGTTGCAAGTCTTTGCTTGTAGCCAAAGAGCTTGAACATCGGTGAGAGATTAAAGTTAAACGCTTTTTTTCAATCAGTTAAAATACTCAAAATGTTCTTAAGAATCTGTATCTAACGTCATATTGACACAAATGCTAAGCCTGGTGCAAGATTTTCATTTTATCTTTAGTGAGATGAAACCCACCTGATGAGAGTTTTACTGAGTCAGCGTAACGCTCTCCGAAGAAACTGCATTTGCTTGAACTTGTAGACCTGACCTGAAAGTGCTGAGTAAAAAAATACTAGTCCTCAGCCCCAGTCCCCAGTCCCCAGTCCCTCTTTAATCTGTTCTGGTGTATACAGTTCATGACGGCTACTTAATTATTTAAGCAAATTATCATTACAACTTTACACTATTTTTACATATGAGGAAACACAATGAAGATTTGGTAATAATTATTTTTTCTTTCAACAAATGTTCAGAAAAAACGATAAAGTCTGTTCAGGGTTATATTTGAGCTATCTCAGATTTAAATAAAACAAAAAAGCTTTTATTTGTCAACAAAAGATAAAGCCGCAAATTAAATATTTGTCACTGGCTGCATCTCAACAATTGATCAGACAATTTTTTGGTTTAAATTGGATTTTAAAGTTTTAGTTAAAATTAAGATGCTGGGTAAAAAAGTGGTGGTGTTATGTTAAGTATAAGTAAATTAGCTAGAGCTTTAAATACAATTATTTTTAAAGATGTATATAATTGCCTGTGTACTGTAAACCATAAGCAGTAACCCTTTGGAAAAGCAAGCTAGGCGTATGCGCCCTGCTCTTACAAGCTAGCTAGGTTTTGTTTTTATAGCCTCTGGCTTCTATACCTGAAGGCATGAATTTGCAACCTTACATGGAATTTGATATAAAAAAATACGATAAATAATAAATTAAAAGAATGGCATTTGCTGATGGAGTTAATATATATAAAATGCAGAAAAATAGCCAGACTTCAGAATATAAGCAAAATATTCCGTTAAATACCTTAACTCACATCATCGGCACTCAAGTTCTACAGGAATGGAATAATAGCCAAGTAGTTTCTCATCAGGATCTGTGCATCCATCAAATGTTTGAGATGCAAGTAGAGCGATCGCCCCAAGCCATTGCTGTAGTCTTTGAAAATACAGAACTTACTTATCGGCAGTTAAACCAGCGGGCGAATCAGCTAGCGCACTACTTACGTGCTTTAGGCGTTGGACCTGAAGTACTTGTGGGCATTTGCCTAGAGCGCTCCTTGGAGATGATTGTAGGACTGCTGGCAATTCTCAAAGCTGGAGGTGCTTATGTGCCTTTAGACCCGGCATATCCCTTAGAGCGTTTAGCCTTCATTTTGGAAGACACCCAGACACCAGTATTGTTAACCCAAGAAAAATTTGTCAAGAATCTATCACCGCATCAAGCACAAGTAATTTGTTTGGACTCAAAATGGCAAGGGAATATCGGAAATACTCAAGAAAATCCTGTAAGTCAGACGACGGCTGATAATCTTATCTACGTAATCTACACATCTGGTTCTACAGGACAGCCCAAGGGTGTAATGATCCCTCACCGTGGAATCTGCAATCAACTCTACTGGAAGCAAACAACCTTTAAATTAACTCAGGCAGACAAAGTTTTACTGACTATTTCTTTTAGCTTTGACCCCTCAGTGTGGCAGATATTCTGGCCATTGTGTTTTGGAGGGCAATTGTTCATAGCTCGCCCTGGTGGACATCAAGATACTGCCTACCTTGTGAAGGTGATTACTGAGCAGCAAATCACCGTCCTAGCTTTAGTCCCTTCCATACTCCGTGTCTTACTCGAAGAGCAGGGAATTGAAAATTGCCGATTCCTCAGGCACATTATCTGCGGTGGTGAAGCTTTACCTGGCGAACTCATAGAACGCTTCTTTGCTCAACTGAATTTGGACAATGTTCTATATAATTGCTATGGTCCGACAGAAGCTTCTATTGATACCACTTTTTGGGCTTGCCAGCGCGGCACTAATTACGCCATTGCTCCCATTGGTCGCCCGATTACTAATGCAGAGATTCACATCCTCGATGAAAATTTGCAGCCTGTGCCTGTTGGTGAATCAGGTGAACTGCACATTGGCGGTATTGGTCTAGCACGAGGCTATCTTAATCGTCCAGAATTGACTATAGATAAGTTCATTTTCGACCCTTTTATTTCTGAAAGAAGGGCACATCTTTACAAAACTGGGGACTTGGCACGTTACTTGAGTGATGGTAATATCGAGTTCCTTGGTCGTATTGACCACCAAGTAAAGATTCGTGGCTTCCGAATTGAATTGGGAGAAATTGAAGCCATATTAGGTCAACATCCGGCACTGACACAGACTCTAGTCATAGCTAGAGAGGATGTTACAGATGACAAGCAACTCGTGGCATATGTTGTTGCCAGTCCAGAGCAAATCCCTAGCCAGGCTGAATTGCGTCGCTTTTTGCAAGGTCATCTGCCTGACTACATGGTGCCTGGTTTCTTTGTATTTTTGGACACCTTGCCATTAAATGCCAACGGTAAAATAGACCGCCACGCCTTGCCTGCACCGGATACATTTAATTTTAGGCTGTCAACTAACTTTGTTCCACCTCAGAATTTAACAGAAGAAGTCTTAGCTACCATCTGGGCGAAAGTTTTGCGCCTGAAACAAGTAAGTATCCACGACAATTTTTTTGAATTAGGAGGTCATTCACTGTTGGCCACTCAAGTGATGTCTCGGGTGCGCCAAGCTTTTCGGATAGAAATACCGTTGCAACTCTTATTTGAGAATCCAACGATCGCTACTTTAGCTCAAGCAATCGCCCAAAACCAGACTCAAGAAGATGATCCCCAAAATCAGACTATTCCCCAAGTAGCCAATAGAGAATCAGCCCCTTTATCCTTTGCCCAGCAGCGAGTATGGTTTTTGCAGCAGTTGCAACCCAACAGCCGAGCATATATCCTCTCGAATGCACAGCGCTTAACGGGCAAATTAAATGCAGGTGTATTACAACAGTCATTAGATGCGATCATTGTCCATCATGAGGCACTGCGAACAAACTTTATTACATCACTTGATGGTAGCCCCATACAAGTAATTGGCCCGCCTCGGCCAGTGGAACTGAAAATCATTAAGGTAACACCGGAGCAAGTGGAATGTCTCCTAAATCAAGAGGTGCAACATCCCTTCAACCTAGAATCTGACTTGATGCTGCGAGCTACTTTGCTCCAGGTAGATGAACAGGAGCATATACTCTTGTTGGTCATGCATCACATCGCCTCAGATGGCTGGTCAATAGGCATTCTCTGGCAGCAGTTAACAGACGTTTATGAAGCCTTTTTGAGCAATAAGCCTTCCCCCCTGGCAAAATTGCCCATTCAGTATGCAGATTTTGCTGTGTGGCAGCATCAATGGCTATCAGGTGAGGTACTTTCCAGCCAAATTAACTATTGGAAAACCCAGTTAGCAGGTGCTAAGACTGTACTGGAATTGCCTACCGATCGACCCCGGCCACCAGTCCAAACTTACCAAGGTGCAGCCCAATCTCTGATCCTACCGCAGACTTTGAGTGCATCACTCACAGAACTCTCGCATCAGGAGGGGATCACCCTATTCATGACATTGCTGGCGGCCTTTGGGACAATACTGCACCGCTACACTGGGCAAGAAGATATTCTCATCGGTTCTCCCATTGCCGGCCGTAACCGTTCTGAAATTGAAGGGTTGATCGGATTTTTTATTAACACTGTTGTTTTACGGACTGATTTTGTCGGCAACCCCAGTTTTCGGTCAGTGCTAAGTCGAGTTCGCCAGATGGCATTAGATGCTTATGCACATCAAGATATGCCCTTCGAGAAACTGGTAGAAGAACTTCAACCAGAGCGAGATACCAGTCGCAACCCACTGTTTCAAGTATGGTTTAATATGCTCAACTTAAGGGACATCCAACTGGAACTACCTGGGGTGGCTATAGAACCAGTTTCGATGCTAGAAACAGCTTCCAAGTTTGACTTAACCCTGTACGTTATAGAACAAAACCAAGGAATCAAACTTGATTTAGTCTATAACACCGATTTGTTTACTTCAGAGCGGATGATGGAAATGCTTCATCAATTCCATCATTTGCTGAATCAAATTGTTGCTGCTCCGGAGAGCCAGATTAGTTTATATTCCCTGGTAACACCAGAAGCCCAGTCTTTACTACCAGAACCAAGGGCGGTTTTGCCAGAACCACGGTATGAATTGACGACAACAATGTTTACCTCTTGGGTAAATAGCACTCCAGAACATTCATCACTCCGTCAAGGATTTCGCACTTGGAATTATGGGGAATTGGGCAAAAGCGCTCAAATCTTAGCACAGGTTATGTTGTCTCACGGAGTGGAGCGAGGAGATGTCGTAGCCGTGTTTGGGACACGAAGCTTTGGTCTGATTGCCAGTATGGTTGGCGTACTCTTGAGTGGCGGTGTGCTACTCACCCTCGATCCGCAACTTCCTAGCAATCGCCAGCGGCTGATGCTACAAGAAGCTAAAGCCAAATATATATTATATATTGATGGTCAGTGCCCAGAAAACGAAAAGATATGGCAGTCTTTAACTAGCATCTGTGTAAACCCAGACACAGGAGAAGCGATAAATTCACTCAAAAACAGCATTGAAGCAGTAAACCTACCTGAAATCGCTGCTGACGATGCAGCTTATATTTTCTTTACTTCTGGCACTACTGGTGTACCTAAAGGAGTGTTGGGATGTCACAAAGGGATGGCGCATTTTCTTAACTGGCAGCGGCAGACCTTTAAAATTAATCAGCAAGACCGCGTTGCCCAATTAACGGGTTTTTCCTTTGATGTCGTCCTCAGAGATATCTTTTTACCTTTGACTAGTGGTGCAACCCTGTGTTTGCCAGAAGAAGGAGATAACCTAGAACCAACTAGGATTCTGCGTTACTTGGAGAATGAACAAATTTCTGTACTCCACACAGTTCCTTCGCTGGCGCAATTATGGTTAGCGAATGTGCCGTCAGGAGTCTCTTTACGTAATTTACGCTGGTTGTTCTTGGCTGGAGAACCTCTGAAGGAAACACTTGTACTTCGCTGGCGGGAGGCTTTTCCAGAATCAGGTGAAATTATTAATCTCTACGGCCCGACAGAGACAACTTTGGCGAAGTGTTATTACCAAGTACCTATTGAGTGTACACCAGGGGTACAGCCAGTAGGATTGCCGCTTCCTCAAACCCAAGCACTGGTTTTCACACCAAATAACCAACCGTGCGGTATCGGTGAACCGGGCGAGATTGTGATCCGAACTCCATTCCGCAGTTTGGGCTATATCAATGCCCAACAAGAAAACTGTTTTCGGTTTGTTAAGAACCCTTTTCGGAATGATCAACAGGATTGGCTTTATTATACAGGCGATCGCGGATGCTATCGTCCAGATGGCTCTCTAGAAATTCTCGGTCGCCGAGATCATCAAGTCAAGATCCGTGGGATACGCATTGAGCCAGGGGAAATTGAAACGGTGTTAGCCCAACATCCAGATGTATTCCAAACTGTAGTAATTGCCCGTGAAGATGTTCCCGGTGATCAACGTTTGGTGGGTTACATTATACCGAATCAGGACTCTGCAACCGCGATTAGTGATATCCGGCGCTTCCTCTCAACAAAATTGCCACAGTACATGCTACCTTCGGCTTTTGTCTTGCTGGACACTATGCCCTTAACTCCCAACGGCAAGGTAGACCGGCGTGCCCTACCTGCACCAGACTTATCGAGGCAAGAGCCAGAAGCCACCTTTGTTGCTCCCCGCAATCAGGTGGAACACCAGCTAATACAGATTTGGGAACAAATTTTAGGTGTCCAGCCCATTGGCGTCAGGGATAACTTCTTTGAGCTAGGAGGACACTCCATCTTAGCAGTAAAACTGTTTTGGCAAATTGAGAAGACATTTAGTAAAAATCTCCCTCTTGCGATTCTCTTCCAGTCAGGGACTGTAGAGGCTCTAGCCAAAATAATCTGCCAAGAAGAAGATTTAACAAGAAACTTGGCTTTAGTAAATACCTTAGATAAATCAAAATCTAGCTGGTCATCCTTGGTAGAAATTCAACCCAACGGTTCCAAGCCACCTTTTTTCTGTATTCACGGACTGGGTGGAGAAGTCTTGTGTTTTCGTGAATTGGCAATGCATCTGGGATCAGACCAACCATTCTACGGACTACAGCCACAAGGGCTAGATGGAAAACACCCTTTCCATACGCGGGTTGAAGACATGGCAGCACACTACATTCAAGAAATTCAGACCCTTCAGTCCAATGGTCCTTATTTTCTGGGAGGTTATTCTTTTGGTGGTGTAGTTGCTTTCGAGATGGCTCGGCAACTCCAAAAGCAAGGTGAACAAGTTGGTATTCTAATTATGCTTGATAGTTGTCGTCCAGGTTATAGCTGGCGGGCGTCATTTCTCAAGCGAGTTTTTTTGCATTTAAATAATATAGTTCAACGCGGGCCTACCTACCTTTGGCAAAAGGTTGTGAGATGGAGCTATTGGCGTAAGCACCATCTCCAAAATAGCTATAACCGTTACTTGGAAGGAGTACTTCATTTACCTGAAACTGACAAGCATTTAAAGATTATAGATGCTAACATTCAAGCCCTCAGTGAATATATCTTTTCACCTTACCTTGGTCGAATTATCCTCTTGCGAACGGAGGATCGCAATCGACTTGAAGCTATAGGCACAGAATACGATCCTCAATTCGGCTGGGGCGACCTAGTGGCTGGAGGATTAGATGTCCATTACATTCCTGGATCTCACCTTGATCAACTTAATGAACCCCACGTCCAGGTGTTAGCTGAAACATTGAGAAATTGCTTAACTCAGGCGCAGTCTCCAAAGAATTAATTTGAACTTTTCCTTCAGTTCAGGATTTCGAGGCAACGGGTCAGCATCTATGAAGCCTTGGAAAATAAGAGACCACAACGGCAGAAAATGATCACCTGAAAGTTATGGTTAGCTAATGATATTGTGAGATCACTGCTGCAAAAGGGTTTTCTGACTTAAGGCAAATGGCGATTGTGCAGCCTTTTTTCTACCAGAGGCTGCGCCAACCAGTTATCTCCAAAGTGGCGTGAGACGCCAAGGGCAAACGAGCGTCACCCGAAGGGTATCTGAAAATCCTCTACCTTTGCACAACTCAGTACTGCTGGGTAGTTTTGCTATTTCTTAGTACAGTTTTGCATAAAAGCGTAGCATTTTCAATGCAGGGCAACGCATTGACATTGTAAGCTGACGCATTAACATTGTAAGCCGACACATTCACAATGCGGCTGATGCATTAACATTGTAAGCCGACGCATTCACTACTGCGGCTGACGTATTGGCATTGTAAGCCGACGCATTCACAATGCGGCTGATGTATTATCATTGTAAGCCGACACATTCACAATGCGGACAACGCATTAGCATTGCAGGGTATTACCAAATTTAATTCGCTACGAATTAATGAAATACAGTATTTAGTCTAAAAACCAATTGGGAGAATAATAGAAAAATACTTGCTTGTAGTAACTAGGATGAGATAATTACTTTGGGAAACTGGAATACTGGTCACAGTCGAATAACCAAAAGACCTGATCAATTTAATAATGCAATGAATCTTGCTAGTGTCACAAATTGAACAGAGGTAATTATTGTGGCACTGAAAACTCGAATGACTGTCGTTTTTAGATTTTAAGTTGGTAAGCAATTTACAATCCACTGATGCTATATAGACGATTTGGACGCACAGAATTACAGATGCCAGTGTTTTCCTGCGGTGGCATGAGATATCAGTTCAAATGGCAGGATGTTCCTAATAATGAAATTCCTGTTGATAATCAGGCGAATCTGGAAGCAATTATTAGAAGGGCAGTTGAAGTTGGAATTAATCATATTGAAACTGCCCGTGGTTATGGCTCTTCCGAAATGCAATTGGGGAGAATATTGCCTAAGTTTTCCCGCGAAAAGTTGATTGTTCAGACCAAAGTCAACCCAGAGGCAGATGCAAAAGAATTCCGTAATAAATTTGAACAATCATTGAAAAATCTCCAATTAGATTATGTTGACCTTTTAGGGTTGCACGGCATCAATCATGCTGAGTCATTCGACTACAGCATCCGTCCTGGTGGCTGTTTGGAAGTAGCGCAGCAATTGCAAGCTGAGGGAAAAGTTAGATTTATTGGCTTTTCCACACACGGCTCAACAGATATGATTGTGCAGACAATTAATACTAACCAATTTGATTACGTCAACCTCCACTGGTATTACATTAATCAATGGAATTGGGCAGCAATTGAAGCAGCTAAACGCCACGATATGGGAGTGTTTATTATTAGCCCATCTGATAAAGGGGGTTTGTTATATAAACCTCCAGAAAAGTTAGTAAATCTTTGCGCCCCTTTGAGTCCAATGGTGTTTAATGATTTGTTTTGTTTGAGTCATCAAGAGGTGCATACCCTGAGTCTGGGAGCAGAAAAACCACAAGATTTTGATGAACACCTGAAGACTTTAGAATTAGTAAATCGGGCATCAGAAATTTTGCCACCAATTTTAGCGAGGTTGGAGTCAGAAGCGATCGCTACTTTGGGAGAAGATTGGGTAAAATCCTGGCAGACCAATCTACCAACCTTTGACCAAACGCCGGGTGAGATAAATATTCGGGTGATTTTGTGGCTGCGGAATCTAGCGATCGCCTACGATCTGGTAGACTACGCTAAAATGCGCTACAACCTGCTTGGCAATGCCAGCCACTGGTTCCCTGGTAACAAAGCTGATCGGCTAGATGAATTAGACTTGCGGCAATGTCTCGTCCGCAATCCCCACGCCGATAAAATCCCCCAAGTTTTGGAACAAACCCATCAGTTGTTAGCGGGTGAAGCCGTCAAACGTCTATCTAAGACTTGACAAATTACATAAATAGGGCATTGAGCATGGGAAGTAGTAAATAATAATTATTAATGCCCAATGCTTAATGCCCGATCCCAATACTTCTCTACCAGACGCTCTTGCTAGCTTGCTTCCCTGGAGGGGTACGCTCATTACAAGTCACTCAGCACAAGTGCCCAACACTAGTACAGCACGGCGTAAATAGAGCAACCATTTAAAACCCTAAAAAGCCTATTCCGTAATACTTTTGACTTTTGACTTCCGCCTTGCGGTACTAGTCAGATTTTGTCGTATCCGATGATTTATTTCCTTTCGGTACGACTAGCACCTTATCAACGCGGTTACCATCCATATCCATCACTTCAATTCGCATACTTTGCCATTCAAAATAATCTGCTGCGGCAGGAATACGAGCTAAATTGGTAATCACAAAACCGCCTAAGGTTTGATAACTGCCGCGTTCCTCAGATTGCCACTCTTCCATACCGAAAAGTTCCAAAAACTCCTCTACAGGCAACATCCCATCCAAAAGCCAGGAACCATCTTCGCGTTGCACAGCTTGTGGTTGATCCTGCCCATCTGTTGAAGGAACATCACCCACGATTTCGCTCATGATGTCGTTGAGAGTGACTAATCCTTGAATCACGCCGTATTCATCGACTACTAGCGCCATATGAGTGATAGTTTGCTTGAACAATTCCAAAACTTTCAAGCCACGGGTGCTTTCTGGCACGAATACTGGCTGTCGCAATCCCACTGTCAAGTCTAGCGGTTCTCCTCGGAAACTCCTGGCTAATAAATCGGTAACTGGGATAACACCCAGCACATTGTCAAGTCCTCCCTGACAAACCGGATACCGAGAATAGGCACTATCAACCATTTTTTGGCGATTTTCGTCGGCAGAGTCCTCTAAGTCCAGCCAGACAATATCTGGACGGGGTGTCATTAAGTAGCTGACAGGGCGATCGCCTAAACGAAAGACTCGCTCCACCATATCCTGTTCGGCTTCCTCAAAGGTTCCCGCCTCGGTACCTTGCTCAATTAAAATTTTAATTTCTTCTTCGGTGACTTGTGGCTCGGTAGAGGCTGTAATTCCCAACACTCGCAGGATCAAATCTGTAGAAGCGCTTAAGAGATAGACTACAGGAGAAGCGATCGCCGCCAAGGCTTGCATCGGAATAGCTACAATCGATGCAATCCTTTCTGGATTGTTCAATGCCAGACGCTTCGGTACCAATTCGCCAACAATGAGTGAGAAATAGGTAATCAGCAAAACCACTATTCCGAAAGAGAGTGGATCACTATAAGGTGCTAACAAAGGGACACGTTTTATATAAATTGCGACTCGGTTGGCAATTGTTGCTCCTCCAAAAGCACCAGTCAGGATACCGATCAGGGAAATACCTACTTGAACAGTTGACAGGAAATGATTTGGAGACTCAGCTAGTTTCAATGCTGCCTTTGCCTTGGTATCTCCTTGATTGGCAAGCTGCTGTAGCCTAACTTTGCGGGCTGAGACAATCGCCATCTCAGACATAGAAAACACGCCGTTGGCAATAATTAGCACCAAAATTATTAAAATTTCAAAAGTCATGGAGGACATGTTTAAAATTGCGGCTTATCAGAGCGAACGTAGCTCAATCCCTAGTATCTAGTATTTAAAGATGCTTCGATAAATGCTTTGACTGTACACAAAGTAATAGTTATAGTTCTTAAGTCTATTAGTCGCTGTGCATTATTCTTCCATCGGAGGAATAAGAAGGCTGTTAACACTTTTAAAATGGTTGACATAAACTGCCTCAAGATTTTCTGACCCACAAAGACTCCCAACGCTAGTAGTACTTATGTCATTTTCTTCTATTGTGCGTGCCTTAGCGCGATCGCCGCTCACCACTGAATTTATTTCTAAGCTAAACCGACAACAAGAATTGCGGTTAAATGGCATTCCCCGGCTGCCCAAGGCTCTAGTGGCTTCGGCATTAGCGCGCGCTATGGACAAGGATTTGTTTGTAGTTTGCGCCACTCTGGAAGAAGCTGGACGCGTTTATGCACAACTGGAGGCAATGGGATGGCAAACAGTACATTTTTACCCCACCTCCGAGGCTTCTCCCTACGAACCTTTTGACCCGGAAACTGAAATGAGTTGGGGGCAAATGCAGGTACTGGCAGATTTGAGCATGGGGCATGGGGAAGAAAACCAGATTCCCAATCCCTCACAATTACCCAAGATGGCGATTGTGGCTACCCAAGGATCGTTGCAACCCCACTTACCACCACCAGCAGTTTTTCAGCAATTCTGTCTTACCCTGAAGCGGGGGATGGAATTAGACTTGAATGCTTTCAGTGAGAAAATAACTATTCTGGGATACGAACGGGTACCTCTGGTGGAAACGGAAGGACAATGGAGTCGGCGGGGCGATATTGTTGATGTCTTCCCAGTTTCATCTGAGTTTCCAGTCCGGTTGGAATGGTTTGGCGATGAAATCGAGCAAATGCGGGAATTTGACCCAGCAACTCAACGTTCAGCCCTCGACAAAGTAGATCAGTTAATTCTTACCCCCACTAGCTTTACTCCCGTGGTGATGGCAGCACTCAAGAAGAGTTTTGAGTTAGGAGTTAGGAGTTATGAGTTAAATTCTGAATCAGAACTTAGCACTCAGAATTCATCACTCTTGGAGGGGAGTCGTCGCTTTTTGGGGTTAGCGTTCGAGCAACCAGCATCTCTGCTAAACTACTTAGCAGAAAATACCCTGATTGCCATTGATGAGCCAGAACAGTGTCATGCTCATAGCGATCGCTGGGTAGAAAATGCTGAGGAACAATGGAGAATGGGGTATGGGGAATCTACTCCCTTAACATTGCCGAAAATTCATCGGTCTTTTGATCAGTGTCTGGCTGACGTTGCCAAATTTAAAACATTATATTTATCGGAACTGTCAGAGGAAAATAGTGGGATCAATCTTGCCAGCCGACCTGTTCCAGTTACGCCACACCAGTTTGCTAAACTAGCTGAAACCATCCGCCAAGAACGCGATCGCAATTTTTCTATCTGGCTGTTTTCTGCTCAACCTTCGCGTTCCGTCTCGCTGTTGCAAGAACATGACTGTCCGGCTCAGTTTATCCCGAATCCCCGCGACTACCAAGCGATAGATAAGCTCCAAATCAACCATATTCCCATAGCCCTAAAATATTCTGGCCTTGCGGAACTAGAAGGTTTTATCCTACCTACATACCGATTAGTAATCGTTACAGATCGGGAATTTTTTGGACAGCATTCTTTGGCGACTCCTGGCTATATCCGCAAGCGCCACAAAGCTACTTCTAAACAAGTTGATCCCAATAAGCTGCGTCCAGGCGATTATGTAGTTCACAGAAATCATGGTGTTGGCAAATTTGTCAAGCTGGAAAGTTTGACGATTAATAATGAAACCCGTGATTATTTAGTGGTGCAGTATGCTGACGGATTACTCAGAGTCGCAGCCGATCAAGTAGGAGCTCTATCCCGGTTCCGCGCCGCAGGTGATAAAGCACCGGAACTCAACCGGATGACCGGTAAAGCTTGGGAAAATACCAAGAATAAAGTCCGCAAAGCGATCAAAAAATTGGCGGTGGACTTGTTGAAACTTTATGCAGCGCGATCGCAACAACAAGGTTTTAGCTTTCCAGGTGATATGCCTTGGCAAGAGGAATTGGAAGACTCTTTCCCTTATCAAGCCACAACGGATCAACTCAAAGCTGTACAAGATGTGAAACGAGATATGGAAAGCGATCGCCCAATGGATCGCTTAGTTTGTGGCGATGTCGGTTTCGGGAAAACGGAAGTGGCGATTCGTGCTATTTTCAAAGCAGTCATCGCCGGTAAACAAGTGGCACTCCTTGCGCCAACGACTATTTTAACACAGCAGCATTACCATACACTCAAAGAACGTTTTGCTCCCTACCCGGTAAATGTCGGCTTACTCAACCGCTTTCGGTCTGCTGAAGAACGCCGCGATATTCAAAAACGATTGGCAACGGGTGAATTAGATGTAGTAATTGGTACGCACCAGCTTTTAGGTAAAGGTGTGGCATTCCGCGATTTAGGACTGTTGGTGGTGGATGAAGAACAGCGGTTTGGGGTGAATCAAAAAGAGAAAATTAAAAGCCTGAAAACTCAGGTGGACGTGCTTACCCTCTCTGCCACTCCCATTCCTCGGACTTTGTATATGTCCTTGTCGGGAATTCGGGAAATGAGTTTGATTACCACGCCACCCCCAACCAGACGCCCGATAAAAACCCATCTTTCCCCGATTAATTCCGAAAGTATCCGTACTGCTATTCGTCAAGAATTAGACAGAGGTGGGCAGGTGTTTTATGTAGTTCCACGTGTGGACGGAATTGAAGAGACAACAGCCAATTTACGAGAAGTGATACCGGGGGCTAGGTTTGCGATCGCTCACGGTCAAATGGATGAAAGCGAGTTAGAATCAACCATGCTTACTTTCAATAATGGCGATGCAGACATCCTCGTTTGTACGACAATTATTGAATCTGGCTTAGATATTCCACGAGTAAATACCATTTTGATTGAGGATGCTCATCGCTTTGGATTGGCACAGCTGTATCAATTACGCGGTCGTGTGGGACGTGCAGGGATACAAGCTCATGCTTGGTTATTTTATCCGAAGCAACGGGCATTATCTGATGCGGCCCGGCAACGATTACGAGCAATTCAGGAATTTACTCAGCTAGGTTCTGGGTATCAACTGGCGATGCGTGATATGGAAATCAGAGGCGTGGGTAACTTGCTAGGTGCAGAACAATCTGGTCAAATGGATGCCATCGGTTTTGATTTATATATGGAAATGCTGGAAGAAGCAATTCGGGAAATCCGAGGACAAGAAATTCCGAAAGTGGAGGATACCCAGATTGATCTCAACCTCACAGCATTTATCCCAGCAGATTACATTACCGATTTGGATCAAAAGATGAGTGCATACCGGGCGGTGGCGACAGCGAAATCTAAATCAGAATTAAAGCAGATTGCTGCCGAGTGGAGCGATCGCTATGGTAATTTACCAGTGTCGGCGAATCAACTTTTGCGAGTCATGGAACTCAAACAGTTAGCGAAAAAACTTGGATTTAGTCGGATTAAACCAGAAAACAAGCAGCACGTTGTTTTAGAAACGCCGATGGAGGAACCCGCTTGGAATTTGTTGGCGGCGAATTTACCAGAGAATCTCAAGACGCGGTTTGTGTATTCTCCAGGTAAAGTGACGGTGCGTGGGTTAGGAGTTTTTAAAGCAGATCAACAATTGCAGAATTTGATTGATGCTTTCGGGAGAATGCAAGGTGCGATTCCAGAGGCGGCTGTTATTTGATCAGTTTTGCTCAAGTTTCTATCAATTTAGAACCAAACCTACATAGGATAATCAGAATGAGTATTAATCTTGATTTGCCACCAGAGCTAGAAAACGAGCTTTGTATCGAAGCTTCTCAGCTAAACCTTCCTTTTTCTGAATACATTCTTCGGATTCTTTCTGTGAGGCAGGTTTTAGCAAATCCTCCCAAGACAGGAGCCGAACTTGTTGCTTATTGGCAGAGCAAAGGTGTTATCAACTCACGACCTGATATTACAGATAGTCAAACATACGCTCGTAAGTTGCGTCATGAAGCCTAAACCCGTGAGCGAGAATAGGTAAAGTTGATGTATTTGCTAGATACTAACTCTATTTGCTTAAGTCTTAGTAAGATTCTTCATCTGGTTTAAAACTTCGTGTTGTGGTTTTGGGACAACACACCCTACGAAGGGATGTGATCGCAGTATAATTTTGGAGGAAGGACAGCAGTATGGATAAGATTCTATAGTTTATTATAATTAAACTAAAAATATTTATCTTCCAGAAGTATACTTGATTGAGTAACAGAGTGACTTGAAGGCAAAAATATATGTTGGAAAACATTTCTTTAAAAAACTTCAAGGGATTCAAAGAATTAGAAAATTTAAACTTTAAACCAATCACTATATTATGTGGAACTAATAGCTGTGGAAAAAGTTCAATTTTGCAAAGTGTACTTCTGTTAAAACAAACTCTTGAAAGTCAGGCTCCAAATCAAATTCTTTTACTAAATGGAAGATTTGTACATCTAGGCTCATTTGAAAACATAATTTTTGAGAAAAACTTAGACAACAAATTATGCTTTGAGCTTAACTTTCAGCTTACTAAAGAGGATCAGAGATCAGCCTCTAGGGCAAATGCCATGCCATTGAGATATTTACTGGGGGATCTTTTTCCTAAACGATTACTCCCTCAGCCTCACGATATTCTTGTGTGTGTGAAAGTTGTGTTGAGAGCGCCTAAACCTAGAAGCAAGAATAAAAATCATATTAAAACGATAATTGTTGAAGAATTCCAGTTTAATCTTGAGGCAGTAGGTTCAGATAAACAGAAGATACCAGGTGCTTCAATTGATGTAAAACTTAGCGACAATGATTTATACACAATTATTTGGAAAAATTTAAAAAATAGAGTTTCCCGAGAAGAATCAAATAATGAAGGTGGAGTTGTGTCTGCAAAGATAAAATTCACTAGTCTATTTTCAATCGGACCAATCTCGATTGAAGCTGATTCTGAGAAGATTGCTAACTTTTCAGATGTTTCGTTTTCAATTTATAGAATAAACAACTTGCTTCAAACGATTCTTTCTTCGTATAGCTACATAGGCCCTCTAAGAGAAGAACCATCTAGAAGATATATATATGAAGATGAAATTACAGAAATCGGCGTGAAAGGTGAAAATGCAGCATATATTTATTTAATTGATCAAGATAAAACTGTTTTTAATCACTATTTCTATGATCAAAAAGCTAACTTATTCAAGCCTAAAAAAGAATTAACTTTATCTGCTGCCGTACAAGAGTGGCTTGATTTGATGAATATAAAAGGGCTAAAATCTGAGCTTATAAATGAAATTGTCTATTTAAATCTTAATTCAAGCTCTGCTTCTAAAACTCGTGTTAGCATTGCTGATGTTGGTTTTGGAGTAAGTCAAATATTTCCCATTATTCTGGAAGGTTTGAGGATGCCACATCGAAATACTCTCCTGCTTGAACAACCAGAAATTCATTTACATCCAAATCTTCAGATGCAGTTGGCTGATTATTTTATTGCATTAGCTAAATCTGGTAAGAAGGTGATGGTAGAGACTCACAGCGATCATATTATAAATAGATTAGTCAGAAGAATCGTAGAGGATGAAACAGGCGTATTAAAAGCGCTAATTGGTATATATTTTATTAGTGCAACTGATTCTGGTTCTGTCTGTGAAGAAATCTGTATTGATGAAAACTTTGGAGTTACTAATTGGCCTGTAGACTTCTTTGATCAAGCTGCATTAGAACAGGAAAATATTTTAAAAGCAGGGCTAAGGAAGCGACAATTGTCTAGAAATAATAGTAGGAAAAGTGAAAAATAGGGAGAAGTTGTGAAAACTGTTTTTGAGCCTGGAAATTTGTTTCTATCTGAATCTGACTGGTATGATGCAGAAAAAAGAGATAATTTTTTACAGCATTTATTAGAAAACTTAGATTATATTAATAATTATAAAATAACAAAAATATATTGGACAGACGAGCTAGAAAAGCTCCTTTGGGATTCTCCACAATTACCACCTTGGCGACTAAATAGAGATTGGAACCTACCAATAGTTCAAGTTATATATAGAGCTTTTAATACCACTCAAGAGTTTATACAGAACTCTAAAAACCTAACTTCTTGCTTAGTTCAACCTTCTCTAGACTGTAGCGAAATTGGAGATTTAACCCTACTTGCTTTTCTAGAGTTGATGCACATAGTAATTGATAGAAGTGAAAATATATATTTATGTTTAGGTGCTAGTAGAATCAAAAACGATTATTTTTTTTCATGTGACTGTCACTCTTTTGGAATAACTCCTTTGGTTATCGCCAAACCAACTGAATGGCTTAATCATATTAATTTAGCATCAGACTATTGGCCTGACAGTTTAGATGAAATTGAAAAATTTCAAACGGCATTAAACATTATGTTTAAAAAACTAAACAGCAAAGCGATTTATGAATATGAGTTTTCAAATGCTTTCTTAAAAGATATTATTAAAACTAAAACTCATAGAGAGCAAATTATTGAATATGCTGCAAAGAGGTTAACATTAAACCAGCAAGAAGCAGCTAAAGATTCATATCTAAAAGATGAATATTTACCACAAACAAAAGAACATCGTTTCAGGGTTACTCAACGGCCATCCTCAACAAGAATTCACTATAAATATGTTAACAAGAAGTTCAGGTTTCTGAGATATTACGGTGAAGGTGAACATGATAATGGTCTGTAAAGTCTTCTCTAGTAAATCTCTTCAAATACCATCTCACAGATGATTCGTGTTAATTGGAATTTAAATACTGAGTTAGAATTATTTAGCATTTCAGGTTGAGATTACTACTCTGATTCATCTACTAACTTGCTTGGTTCACCGGGGTAAAAATCATAGTCCACGATCTCTACCAAACTGTAAGGACACTCTACCGGAAAAGTCCGCTTGGGCAAATCTGTTTCTCCAACAGCCAGTTCGACACCTTTAAGGTAGGCTTTGCGAAGTGCTTCTTCAAGGTAGGGCTTTAGGCTAGGATTGTCTTCGAGCAGTTCAGCAATATCTAAGCGTTGAATACGAAGTGTTGCTAACCAGCTACGGCTACGACGCCCTGACTGGTACTGCCATTTTAGTAAATGTCCAATCAACACACTCAGACGGTTTCGCAGTTCTTGACGTTGCTGTTTACCCAAAGATTGAATCTCCTCAATCAGATTTTGCAGATCAATCTGATTCCACTGCTGATTGCGAAGTAAAGTAACTTGTTCCTGTGTCCAAGCGTAAAAATCAGTTTCGTAGAGGCTTAGTGAAGGCATTGGTATCTTTGGGTTTGTTTTAGGTACACGCATTAGGTTAGTTCAACCTCAACGTCTTTGCCTTTATTGTATAACTGTCTCAAACTCTACTAATTCTACTATTGAGAGCGATCGCTAAAGTGGCTGTTCTTTGAGCAGTAGTTAAACAATAGTTATTGTTGTGGAGAGCGATCGCGCAATTTTACACCTACCTTCATTTTATTTTTTAAGGTGAACTATAATTGCGTCTGAAAAACAAAAAGCTATACTTGGTCTTGCTGCTTAAAAAATTTATTACAAGGCTGCCCGCTCAGGACAATTACTGAATCAGTAAATTATGTCAGACAATGTTCATCCATCTCTACAATCCTCAGTAGTTCAAACAAGTCAGTCAAGCAATAGCAGTTCTAGAACTGAAAAGGTTTCCAGTGATTTTGAGGTATTTATTTCCTATCGTACTAGCCCCGATCAAGGTCTTGCAGTTGCTCTTAAAGAACTGATTGAGGGAGCAATAGAACCCCGACCTCACGTTTTCGTTGCTGGGGCAGGTGGTCTACGCCCATCTAACATTGGTTACAAACCCCAGATACAAGCAGCTGCCCAGTCTTCACGAGCATTTATTGCTATTATTACTCAGCAATCCAAGGAACGTGAGTGGCTTTTCTTTGAAGCTGGAGCTGCTTGGGGACGCAATCAGTTGTATGCACCCTTACTAGTTGGTACAAGCCCAAGTGAGCTAGCTAGTACTATGGCTGACTATCAAACAGTGCGAGCATCTGATCGAGAAGAAGTTAAGCATCTCTTAATTGCAGTCGCTCAGGCGGTCGGTGGTAATATTAAGACACGTTTAAATCAACGATATCAAGCTTTTTCTAAACAAATTGAAGCTGATCAAAAAATAGAGATTATTGAAGAAAACATAGAAGAGTCTTCATCTCTATTAGAGATTATTGAAGAAAATATAGAAGAGTCTTCATCTCTATCTCAAGCAATTAAGCTTTTGCAACGTGGAGAAGTAGAGAAAGCTAACACGCTCTTTGAGCGGCTTGAAGAAACTGCATCCACCAACGAAGATAAAGCAAAGATTAGAATTACCAGGTTGCTAAATAGTGATCGGGAAGAACGTAACTCTGTAAAGGAGCTAGAGTCGCTAGCTCCTGAATTACGTAATACTTACCATTGCCAGTTTTGGCTTGGCTTATTTGAATCTCGTGTTGCTGCTTCAATCTTTTATTATGAAGAATGCCTACGTCTAGCTACAGCTAATAATGCTACTTTCTTTTCTAACCAAGCAACTCTTGCTTTAGCTAAGAATAAATTCAAAATCGGTGAGCAAGATATAGCACTTGAGACCTTACGACAAGCAATGGTCAGTGAAGATAGAGACCTTAGAACTGAAGCTGTAGAAACGTGGCAAAATTTTGACCAAAAGCCTCACTTTCTTGAGAAACTAGTTATTTTATTAACTGGTCTAAGCGATAAAGCTGACTCTTCAATTATACTCAACGCCCTCACAGAGTTGGCTCTTGATAATAAATGGTCTTCTTTGCTTACTTATTTCGCTCAATATGCAGATTGGGTTGATGTTCAAGGAACTGCTGCAAATAATCTAGGGCGTGCGTTTTATGAGCTAAAACTTTATTCACTTGCATATCTTGCGTATGCTAAAGCAGTCGAAGCTGGAATATCTGTGGCTAAGGTGAATATGGCAATTCTTCATTTGTGGAATCCTCTTCCAGCTGCTGGTCTTAAACTCTTAAAAGAACATATAGGAACTTACGACGCTGCTGACGCTGGATATCCATACGATATTCGGGCTGAACTTGAGCGAAGTGTTCAGAACGAGCGTAAAGAAGCAGAAGAGCTATATAAGCAAGGGTGTAAAGTTGCCGTGATGATAAGTCATTTTGGGTGGGAAGCGATTCGCAGTAACAAGCTCACTCTAGAAGGCAAACAAATCGAACTAGAATCTGGAATAGTAACTATCAAAGGAAGCGAACCAAATTGCCTCAAGTTCATTACAAATGATGAAAAGGTTTACTTAGAATTAAAACGTGTTGGTCGTACTATCGGACTATGGCAAGCTGCCAATACAGACTCATTTACAGCCCTTTATTGCTTTACAGAAACAGGTTATATGCTTGGGTTAACTGTAAATTTGATAGATATCAGTATAGAACCCATTCTTAAGAAATATCCAATTCTCTGCGTAACTGAGGCAGTAGTGCGATCGCCTTTGACGTAGTTTGGGTTTCCTGAATAAACTCAACACTTGCTTCTACTCAAACTTTACTACTTCGGCTATGGAGAACGATCGCGCTTTACTCCCACCCTAAGCGATCGCACCCTAGCAACCCCAACAGAGTGCAAGCAGGGATAATTTATAGTATGACTTTCGTATAACAGCTGTGACTGAGCTACTTGAACAAGTGATCACTTTTTTATATTTTAAAACTTTGATACTTTGATACTATATATAGTATCATCTCTGAATGAGCAAATTAAGAAAATTAGTAGATTGCTTCTTGAAACGACCTCCAGAAGTGCAGTTTCAGGAAGTTTACTATCTATTAGAAGCTTTTGGCTTTGAAGAGAAAAGGTCTAAGGGTAGCCATCATAGCTTCCGAGACTCCCAAGGTAAAACGATCACTGTACCCAAAACAGGAGGACAAAAAGTTAAAGGAATGTATGTACAGTAAATAGTTGAACTATTAAATTTAGAAGAGTGGATTGATGAAGACACTGAACCAAAAGAACCAGCAGATTGAGAAGCGGTCCTTAGAATATTATTTAAATCTTCAGTACCCTTTAACACTTTACCCCGACCCAGAGGGGGGATATGTAGCTCAAATTAAAGATTTACCTGGATGTCTTACCCAAGGCAAAACCCTTGAAGAGACAGTGGCAAATCTCAATGAGGCGCGGGAATTGTGGATTGAGACAGCTTATGAAGCCGGCGATGATATTCCCTTACCAATTAGTAATGATAGCTATAGCGGTAAACTACTGCTACGGATGCCGAAATCTTTACATCGACGTTTGGCTGAGACTTCTGAACAAGAAGGCGTTAGTCTCAACCAGTATATTGTGTCTTTGTTGAGTGCAGTAGCATAATTAACAGCAAAGCAATCTTAGTCAATTTCCAGATAATTTATAAATATTCAAAAAATACTTCAGGTACTAATCGTAATTCACCAGATTGCAAGCGTGAAATATCTATCCATAACGCTCTATGTTTATGATTTGGTGATTCTGAAAAAACTAAACTTTCCAGTTGATAAAATTTTGAATCAGCAAAGTCACATTCATAAAGCTGAATAATTTCATGACCTTGCCTACCATTAAATATAAACAGGTTTTCTATACAACCTAAATATTTAATATTCGTTAAGTCTGCCTGAATTTCCTCTTGAAACTCCCGTTGCAAAGCGTCACGGCTGGTTTCGCCAAATTCAACACCACCGCCTAAAGCCCGATAGAATGTTTCTTGCTTGACGGGATCGTAGCCTTCAGAAACAAATATGCGTTCGCCATCCCGAATTAACCCTAAGGTTATTACCCGAATTTCGCCTGCTTTATTCATTTTTATAACTAATTATCGTAAATAGACTGAGGACGACTTTCACTATCCTCAACAGGCCAATCTGGATTTTCGCCACCGATGTACAATTCTTCAATGGTGACATATTCCTCACTTAGCTGTGTGAGGGCGTTGATTAAAATATCCAGAGCGATCGCATCACTGGTTCCTAAGTCAAGCCAACAACGCCCCCACTGACCCTCATATTCAAACTCACCGATGTTATGCATCAGTGCTAGCAGACTTTTTTCATACCCTTGTGCATCATAATTCATGTAGCTGATATCGAGTCCAGTGTCTTGCACCTGAAGATTCTCTGCATTAAATGCACCCAATTTACCCAGATAAAACCAGGAATTGAAAACTTCTTCTACAAACTGCTTTTCACGCGCAGAAGGATTTGTACTGAATTTCAGCCAAATCCACATATCAAAAGGATTAATTTCGCGGAACTGAATCTCCATTTTGGTCTAATATCTCAATTACTCTTCTGAAAATAAGCATATCAAAGTGGGGAGTGGGGGAAAAATTCTTCTCCTCTGCACCCAATACCCTATGCCCTATGCCCAATCATCTAGGATTGTTCAGGCTAACAGCACGACTGCGTTCACCCTCAATTTGTTTAACTAAATCGCCTGGGAGTTGGGATTTTTTAGTCAATGCTTTGTCAAAATTAGCGATCGCTTCCTGGATCATCTGCTGGCTATTTTCTTTTTGCCCCAGTTGTTTCAGGATTTGGGCTTTGAGATAATAAATTTCTGGATTATCGGATGTGGTTTTGATCGCCCGGTTGACATACTCTAGTGCCTGTGAATACCGTTTTAAATCCCGGTAAGCAAGAGCAATACCCCGATCCACGAGATACCCAGGAGCAGCATTTTGTTCTAACCGTCCAATTGCCTGATCTGGGCTAGCAAAAGGCAAATTAACTGCCAACAATAAATCCATATAACCCTTAATTAAATTCAGTTCTGGATCGTTAGCAGAAATTGCTTCAGCTTTGTCTAAATATTCATAAACTTGCCGCAACCGACTAAAGGCTTGCGGCACACCGTTGACTGTACCCTTACGGGTGATAACTACTGCACCCTCTAAAAAATGACCAACAGCAGTGTATAAGTTACCACGCAATGGATCGCTAGGAATCAGTTTTTGTCCGGCTTCTAGAGTTTTCTGGCTGTAGGTGTCTAGTTTAGCCCAATCTTTATTTCCGTATGCTAAAGATGCCTTCATGGCATAAGCTAGAGGTTCATTTGGCTCTTTGGATAATGCTTGTTCCAGATAACGCTCTGCGGCTGGATAGTTGCCTTGTTGGAAAATCGCTTTAAAAGCTGCTTCTGTTTGGTCACCAATTTGATGAGGTTCACTATTGCGAAACGGATCGCCAGCTAGGGAGGGATTTACCCATAGATTAAGTGCGATTGCCCAAGGGGCAACGCCAAAGGCGAACGCAGTAGCAAAAGCAGTCTGAGCAAGCATAGTGAGTCTAGTAGACACTACTAATCGAGGCGAAGAAAACCTTTTAGTCATTTTAACCCTCAGAATAATTGCGGTTGAAATAGTTGTATGTGTTACTTAGAATGCAAAAAATGGTTAATTTTTACACTGAGCGTTCACGTAGCGTCTCGTAGAGAAGTCGAAGTGTTAACTTGCCTCTGCTTCAACCAAAATTTTCTTATATAAAAGTTGACTTTGATAATTTTTTCATGTTCCCAAGCTTGTTATAGCCATTGTTTAAGAGTGATTCTGCCACAATAGAAGAAAAGTGGATGATTGTTGCTGCTAAATTAAGGTGTTAATCCAGGTAATGCGCTCTCAGTCTAGCTAATCAGTAATTTGCTGATTTTTTGGTAATCTTAACAAATGCTCTATCTCCGAAATCTAATTTATCACCCGACAGCGTGCCCAACAGCGATTCTCAAATCGATCAACTTGGAATTAGCACCCCAGCAGCTAGGTCTGATTATTGGTCCAAGTGGTTCAGGAAAAAGTACCTTACTAGAAATTTTGTCGGGACTAGCTGAACCCACTACTGGCGGACTCTTCTGGCGAGAACAAGAACTTCTAGCCGAACAGCTGCAACAATTGGCTGGGTTGGTATTTCAGTTTCCAGAACGGCACTTTTGCGGTGGTTCAATTTTAGAAGAATTGCGTTTAGGACATCCTGAGTTAGGGTCAGAACGAGTCAGACAGGCCTTGAGTGAGGTGGGATTAGAGCATTTATCGCTTTCTGCTGCCCCCCATGCTTTGAGTGGTGGTCAGCAACGACGTTTAGCTTTGGCAGTACAATTGATTCGCCAGCCAAATTTACTGTTATTGGATGAACCCACAGCTGGTTTAGATTGGTCAATGCGTCGGCAGCTGGTAAATTTATTAGCGAAACTGAAACAAGATTGGACACTGTTGGTAGTGACACACGATGCTGGGGATCTGTTAGCGATCGCAGACCGTTGCTGGACACTCAACCACGGTGAACTACAATCAGTAGACCCAAAGACACTAGAATCCAAAGTTAAAGAACCTCTTCCAGCAGTATGAAAGGAAAGCAGGGGAAAATGACACAGATAAGGGAGATCAGAGATGGGTAGATAAAGAAAATAACTCCTAACTCCTGTACAGACGCGATTAATCGCGTCTCTCCTTTTAACTCCTAACTAATGACTAACTTATTGCCTGAGATGGCAGAAATTTGGCAGCAAACTCTCAATTGGCAACCAACTGTTCAACAGCAAGCGCAATTCCAAAGGCTTTATGAGTTAATCCTAGAAGGTAACCGCCAACTAAATTTAACTCGAATCACTGACTCCCAAGAGTTTTGGGAAAAACATCTTTGGGATTCTCTTAAAGGAATTGCGCCACAGGGACAATTTATCCCATCTCTTCAAGATGCTGGATGTGTGATTGATATTGGCACGGGTGCAGGTTTTCCGGGTGTTCCAGTCACAATTACTGCACCTAATTGCAAAATTACTCTAATGGATTCAACCCGGAAAAAAATTACTTTTATCGAAAAAATCTTAAGTGAAATTGCTCTGACTAATGCCAAAACTCTCGTTGGTAGGGCTGAAGAAATCGGTCAGCAACCCCAGCACCGACAAGCTTATGATATTGCCTTGATCCGCGCTGTTGGCACAGCTTCTGTTTGTGCAGAATATGCCCTACCATTACTCAAACAGAGTGGTTTAGCCATAATTTATCGTGGTAATTGGACAGAGGAAGAAACCACAGTTTTGCAAAATGCTGTTAATCAGCTAGGTGGTGTGATTGAATTAATTGAAAAATTTACCACTCCTCTAAGTGATAGCATTCGTCATTGCCTTTATGTGCGTAAGGTAGCAAACACACCAGCTAATTTTCCCCGTGCTGTAGGTGTATCTTCTCAAAAACCGCTTTGAGGGGAGAGTGCGATAAAAAAGACATTCCTGAATAAATTAGCCTTACCCAGAGAGAAAGTTTATATTTTGGCGTTTTTAAAAAAGGTACAAGAGTGATTCATACTACAATTAATGTCATAACCAGTTTCCATAAAAGATAAAAGTTTGCACAATTAAAAACAGTTTTCATGTATTTGAACCCCATCTGTCGTAGGGGTTTAGCATTGCTAAACCCCTACCGCGTAGTCTATTTATCTGAAAATAGCTGTAATACCAATTGTGCAATATAAAATGACTCCTCACCGCTTGCGGGAAAGAGGTGAGCAAAGACTAAACTTTGTTAAAGCAGGGTTGGTAAAGATATTGTTTGGAGGAAATTAACCAGACAAAATATTAGCCCTAATTCCCAAAAATATACCAAGTACCATTACTTGGTCGCCATACTGCGAAGTCACTCCCAATAGAAGAATCATAATCGCCGGAAACAGGAATATCGCCACGTGTTCCCCATTGTCTAGTAACTACTTGGTCTGTAGAACTGTTAATTACATACCAAGTACCATTACTTGGTCGCCATACTGCAAAATCAGTTATATCATCATTATCATAATCGCCGGAAACAGGGATATCGCCACGTGTTCCCCATTGTCTAGTAACTACTTCACCTGTAGAACTGTTAATTACATACCACGTACCATTACTTGGTCGCCATACTGCAAAATCAGTTATACCATCATTATCATAATCGCCGGAAACAGGAATATCGCCACGTGTTCCCCATTGTCTAGTAACTACTTGACCTGTAAAACTGTTAATTATATACCAAGTACCATTACTTGGTCGCCATACTGCAAAATCAGTTATACCATCATAATCATAATTGCCGGGAACGGGAATATCGTCACCTGTTCCCCATTGTCTAGTAACTTGAGCTTGTGCTTTAAAATTTAAAATTCCAAGAAATAATGGAATAGTTAAAACAACCGTGAATAATTTGCAACCAATTTTCATGAGAACATCCTCCTTATAATCAAAATGACTCAAGAGTGTTTTTACTCAAATTGCACATTTGAAGAAATGATTCTAAGTCTTACGCGTTATTATGATGAAATTTTAAATTTTCATCTTAATAGAGCTTTTGCAAGTATAAATAATTTAGCCGAGATGTGTAAGCTTAATTACAATATTTGTTGAGATATATTCAGGATTTTCACGTAAAATTAAGCTAGATTAAATTTCCAAAAAATAAAAAAATAACTGCAAGGGTTGAATGAAGCTATTTTTTTATCTCAGCCAGAAACGCAGAGGAGGACACTTACGTGATGAGGGAAATTTTCACACCACATTTGATATCACATCAAAAAAATGGCAGCAGAATGTTATTTCTATTGCCATTTTTTAAGCGTTTATAACTCTAAATTGTTGTTTTGTTTCAGGCAAATTTACTGGCTTCTGCAAACCGCTTGTTAATCTCATCCCAATTAACCACGTTCCACCAAGCATCTAAATAATCGGCACGGCGATTCTGGTAATTGAGATAATATGCATGTTCCCATACGTCATTACCCAGGATGGGATATTTGCCTTCACTTAAAGGACTATCTTGGTTAGCTGTAGTTGTCACTTCCAACTTACCAGCTTTGTTACGCACTAGCCAAACCCAACCACTACCAAAACGAGCAGCACCAGCTTCGTTAAACTGTTTTTTGAAAACTGCGAAAGAGCCAAAATTTTGATTAATTGCAGAGGCTATATTTCCTGTTGGTTCTCCCCCACCTTTCGGCTTCATAATTTTCCAGAACATTGAATGGTTCACATGACCACCGCCATTATTGCGTACTGTTTTGCGAATATCTTGTGGTACATTGTCAAGTTTTTGCAACAGTTCTTCAACAGTTTTACCTTTGAGTTCTGGGTGTTTGTCTAAGGCTGCATTCAGGTTTTTCACATAAGTTGCATGGTGTTTATCATGGTGAAACCGCATCGTTTTGGCATCGATGTGTGGTTCTAGTGCTTCGTAGGCGTAAAGTAAAGGCGGTAATTGGATAGCCCCTGTTGTATTTGCTATTGTACTTGCTGTTGTACTTGCTGTTGCACTTGCTGTTGTACTTGATATTGCAGTGTTTCCATCAGGGGATTTCTCTGCCAATGCACAAGCATCTAATGCAAAAGTACCCGCACCTGCTGTGAGTAAAAACAAGAAATGGCGTCGATTAATAGTCATATAAGTTTTTGCAGCAAATCCATTAAGTCTCTATTGCAGTTTTTATTTTCTTAGATTTTGGCTACAAAAAATTGAGAATTTGCGATTATTTCTGGCAGTTTAAGAAACTATTTATAAGATTCTGTCCCCAGTTTTGGGATCAAATACAAACAATTGATTTAAATCGAGTTGTAGAGAAAGGCGATCGCCTGGACGTGGACGCACATCCCCACCCACCTGAATATTCAACACCACCGCCGTACCAGGTAAATTCGCACGAATCAAAGTTTCCCTTCCCAAAGGTTCCACCAGTTTAACTTCTACAATCAGCTGACTCTCATTTCCATCTTGGCGTTCTTCTCTACCAGACGCTTCTCTACCAGAAGCTTCACCAACACGTTCGCGTAGTGTTCCTAAGGAAAGGTGACTTGAAGGTTCATTAAGAAAAATATGCTCTGGACGAATCCCCAAATCAAAACTGTGTCCTTGACGCAACTGTAATTTTTCTTTTACAACTGCTGGAAGCGCTAATAACTGCCCACTTACATCAAAACCGTTATTTTGATAGATTGCAGGCAAAATATTCATTGGCGGACTGCCTAAAAAACTTGCCACCATCTGATTAGCAGGACTTGCATAAATAGTTTGAGGATCGCCAATTTGTTGAATCCGCCCTCGATTTAGGACGACAATTTTATCAGCCAAAGTCATCGCTTCAACTTGATCGTGGGTGACGTAAATAGTTGTAATGCCTAATTCTTGATGTAGCTGTTTCAATTCTGCCCTTGTATCATCGCGCAATTGGGCATCTAAATTAGATAAAGGTTCATCAAGTAAAAACACTTGTGGTTCACGAGCGATCGCTCTCCCTAATGCTACCCGTTGTTGCTGTCCCCCAGAAAGTTGTTTGGGTTTGCGATCTAATAGGTGATCCAGAGAAAGCGATCGCGCCACATTCACCACCCGTTCTTGAATGATTTTTCGGTCAATCTTTCGCATCTGTAAGCCAAAGCCGATGTTTTGCGCCACACTCATGTGAGGATAAAGAGCGTAGTTTTGGAACACCATCGCCACATCCCGTTGTCTGGCTGGGATATTATTCACCAAGCGATCGCCAATAAAGAGTTTACCAGATGTCGCAGTTTCTAAACCAGCGATCGTTCGCAAAATTGTAGACTTTCCACAACCCGATGGCCCAACTAAAACCCAAAACTCGCCATCAGGAATTTCAAAGGTAATATCCTCGATAGCGGTGACGTTATTAAATCTACGTTTAATTTCTTCTAGACGAACGTTTGCCATTATCTGATTTGATATTTTCAGTTTGGGATCTGCGGCAAGTAACCTCCAATTCAGCACTAGGGGCTTTTATCCCCCCCCTCTGAGGAACTGTGAGGCTGCTTTATAAGTGCAGAAACTTGGTTGTCCTGCACAACTCTAATCAGAAATCTTAGAGCTTCATTGACGGCATCGGCATTGGGAAAAACCTCTGCAACATCAGGTTCTAAACGAATTGTCGTCTTACCAAAGCTCTTTCGTTCAGGGCCGAACTTTCTAAACCTTAGGCTCTTTAAGTCATATTCTGAACGCAGATCGTCTTCCATTTCTGGCTTACCCTTCTTCATAGGCTTCTCGCTCGGTTGGCATTACTTCTCTTGCACTAATGAGAGGAATCGAATTTCCTCTCTCCGTATACGACATGATTAGTAAGCGTCCCCGACTTGACTCTCTAATAATAAGATAACGCTCTTCATTTTCAGAGTGGTCTGGATCATAGAAGTCAACATAGAGCGGATCATAAAAAACAGTTTTGGCTTCTTCAAACGAAACCTGATGTTTTAAAAGATTTATTGCTGCTTTGTTTTCGTCCCACTCAAAATTCATGGAATTATTAAATCACCCTTTTAAATACCTGAATTTGCAGGTACTCTTTCATCATTAACAGACTTTTAGTTGAGGGACTTCTCCGACATAATAGCCATCTTCATCCCGTTCAATGAGCACGTAGAATTCTCGGTTGCTAGGATTGATCATAATCTATTTATACGTAAGCTCAAAATCATTTTTATGGATTCTTCGACCAAGCAGGGTGAGAGAGTAAAGAAGCAAAAACTCGTACCCCCCGAAGTTGATTAGAGAGGGGTAAGTGACCTCTAGGCGCATTCAAATTCCAGGTAAACTCGTTAGGGTATCGCGTCCAGTTATTACCTTCTTTCCAGCCAATTTTCGGCCAGAATTTATCCCAGTTTTTACCCAAACTCAACCAGATTTCTCGCTGCACTGAAAAGCCAAATTTACCTTCGGAGTGGACTAACCAGAGGTTGTTAATGGTTTGCAAGTCAACAGCGGAGGAATTTTCTACTTCACTAAAATACAACCATTTTCGTTGTACAGCCGTTGGCCCTGATAGTTCACACATTTTCTCTATAGTCACGCGATCGGCTGCTTGGAAGTCTTGAACAGCCAGTAGCTGTTGCAAAGAATTGTAATTAATCCCGCACTCTGATTTTAGAGGTACAATTCCTTCAGGAAAACAGGATCGCAGAAATTCTTTGACTTGAGGTGCATCAGAGTTGTAAAGGACTTGGTAAGCTTTGCCATCAACCCAAGTCGCTAGGTTGTCACGTCGTTTCAGTAAAAATTCCATCAACACGTCTAATCCCTCATTACCCAACTCAGCTAACTGTGGGATTATCTGTTGTTGGACTTTTTCAGACCCAGCGATTAACGGTCGTCGGAGGGAGTCGATGTCATTAGCAGGGCCTGATAAAATCATTGGGTCTGTCATGCCATTCTTGTTTTAGCGGTCAGTGAAAGAGTGGTAAGCTATCAGGCATTCTCCAAGACAAAGCACTGATAGCGAAAAGTAGTTTACTATTTTTGATCGTACAAAATTGCGATCGCTTCACTGAATCCCACACTTAATCCCCAAATAATGTACAAGGGGAATAGGGGGAAAATCTGCGCCTTATGGCTTGGTAAACAAAAGATACAGCAAAATATACAAGCCTGCCAGATAAGGTTTTTTTAACTAGCAGCGTATCGATTAGGAGTGTGTGAACTATGTACGACAAGATTACCCCCCCTGCAACCGGAGCAAAAATCACCTTCAAAAATGGTGAACCAATCGTACCTGACAATCCAATTATCCCCTTTATTCGAGGCGATGGTACAGGTATAGACATCTGGCCTGCTACCCAAAAAGTGCTAGATGCTGCGGTAGCCAAAGCATATAAGGGTCAGCGTCAAATTAGTTGGTTCAAGGTTTACGCTGGGGATGAAGCTTGCGATTTATACGGTACTTATCAATATTTACCTCAAGACACTCTCACGGCTATTGAAGAATATGGTGTAGCTATTAAGGGGCCTTTGACTACTCCCATTGGGGGGGGAATTCGTTCTTTAAATGTGGCGCTACGGCAAATTTTTGACTTGTATGCCTGCGTGCGTCCTTGCCGTTACTATGCAGGTACGCCCTCACCCCACAAAAATCCTGAAAAGCTGGATGTAATTGTTTATCGAGAGAATACGGAAGATATTTATTTAGGCATTGAGTGGCGACAAGGTAGCGAAATTGGCGATCGCTTAATAAAAATTCTCAACGAAGAACTGATCCCCGCCACCCCAGAACATGGGAAAAAACGAATTCCTCTTGATTCTGGTATTGGCATCAAACCCATCAGCAAAACTGGTTCCCAGCGTCTAGTCAGACGTGCGATCAAACACGCCTTGCTATTGCCCAAACATAAGCAACAAGTGACTTTGGTGCATAAGGGCAACATCATGAAGTACACCGAAGGCGCTTTCCGCGATTGGGGTTATGAACTAGCAATCAATGAATTTCGCCAAGAAACTGTCACTGAACAGGAATCTTGGATTTTGAGTAACAAGGAAAAAAATCCCAATATTTCCTTGGAAGAAAACGCCCGCCAGATTGAGCCTGGGTTTAATGCTCTCACTCAAGACAAGAAAGAGCAAGTTGTCAAGGAAGTTGAAACTGTTCTTAACACAATTTGGGCAACCCACGGCGAGGGCAAATGGAAAGATAAAGTTTTGGTGAATGACCGGATTGCTGACAGTATTTTTCAACAAATCCAAACTAGACCGGATGAGTATTCGATTTTGGCGACAATGAACTTGAACGGCGACTACTTGTCTGATGCGGCTGCTGCCATTGTTGGTGGTTTGGGAATGGGGCCAGGGGCAAATATTGGTGATTCTAGTGCCATATTTGAAGCCACCCACGGCACTGCACCCAAACACGCCGGCTTAGATCGGATTAATCCTGGTTCAGTGATTTTGTCTGGTGTGATGATGCTGGAGTTTCTGGGTTGGCAAGAAGCCGCAGACCTAGTTAAGAAAGGTTTAAGCGATGCGATCGCGAGTAGTCAAGTCACTTACGATTTAGCCCGGTTGCTAGAACCGCCAGTTGAACCCTTAAAATGTTCTGAATTTGCCGAGGCAATTATTCAGCATTTTGGTTAAATGCACTGGTGTCAACTTAAGTTCCGGCGAATAGAATCCGCACGCTAGCTTCAAGCCTCTTAACCTGACGTGAATTCGACAGCTAATAAATGCCAAAGATTAACGTCTAAGGGATTAAGAGGCTTTGTAGGATATTCTAGAGCGTGTAGAGCGTTGGCAAGTGGTCAGTAAGTTAATTTAATCAGCGTTGACGCGCTGCCCTGTGAAAGTGGTTTTGAACGACTTCACTGACGAATCATTATTTCTATTTAGCGGATTGGCGTTTAAAGGGAAGGAACGAAATATGAGTGTCCCTTGCACTACCTGAGTTGTGGAATCGAACGTTATATGATAATCATCTCGAACAACGCTAACGGATAATGTCCCAGTTGGAAAACCGAAGTTGACTGCCGTAACGGTGATCTCCCTGTTCCCGGTACACTTCCAACGTCCCTGTATATTACCAAAGGGTTGCCCTGCCACGCCAGCCGTACCCGAAATACCAGCTTGGCTGGAGTCAGAGGCGAAAAAGTTGCCATCTTGGGTCAACGTTAGCAGTTCGCGGGCTGAGGATGCACCAGATAATTGTTATGAGGTATGTGCCAACTGCAAAGCGATCACAATCCTTTTTGGGGTAGGCATTCGCCTGACGCAGATTCATCGCAGCAAATGGAATGGTGAATGCTGACAGGGCACAGATAGTCACTATCGCCAAAGATTTACTCGTTTTCATCACATAATTCCTACTAAAGAAGTTGAGGTCAATACTGTTTAATTGAGCGGAATAGTTTCAAATTCAAGCATTTTAGCCGGATTTGGCACTACTTTTTTACAAAGTCCGATCAATGTTATATGCATCTTCATCTTCATACAGGATTGATGTTAAGTAGTCGGACAGAATTAATCACACAATGTCATTGCGAGTGTAACGAAGTGAAATGTTCGCACAGCGTCTCGTAGAGAAGCAATCGCAAGGGTTTGGGATTGCTTCACAACTTCGCAATGACTATAAATATTTTTGTCCAGCTACTTAAGCTACTTGCTTTAGCTGAGATTTCACCAATTCCCCTGGTGCGATCGCTCCATTCTCTGTAATGATTGCTGTAATCAACTCAGCCGGAGTCACATCAAAAGCTGGGTTGTAAAAATCTACACCCGCAGGTGTGAGAATGGTATCACCAACTTGATAGATTTCTCTTGGATCGCGTTCTTCAATGGGAATTTTGCTGCCATCGGCTAATTCAAAATCAACGGTGGAAAAAGGTGCAGCGACAAAGAAGGGGATATTATGTGCTTTAGCTGCGATCGCTACACTATATGTCCCAATTTTATTAGCGGTATCGCCATTAGCAGCAACTCGATCAGCACCCACAACTACAGCATGAATTAAACCCTGTTTCATGCAATGGGCTACCATATTATCAGTAATTAATGTCACTGGAATCCCTTGTTGCACACATTCCCAAGTGGTGAGTTTTGCACCTTGCAAACGGGGACGGGTTTCGCCGGCAAATAAACGCTCTAAACGTCCTTCCCTCCAAGCAGAACGCACAACACCCAAA
The DNA here is from genome assembly GCF_036919615.1 of Nostoc sp. Classification (GTDB taxonomy): domain Bacteria; phylum Cyanobacteriota; class Cyanobacteriia; order Cyanobacteriales; family Nostocaceae; genus Nostoc. Next base: position 165,554 of record NZ_JBALCN010000067.1, read on the forward strand.
GCTCCAGAAGTAGCTAGCGCCCCAGCGTTGCAGTGGGTAAGCAGCGTCAGCTTTTCTGGGGTAGTGGGCAAGACTGCCAAACCATTGTCGCCGATCGTCTGACAGGTTTGCAAATCTTCAGCGTTGATTGCTTGGGCTGTTTGCAACAGGGTTTGCTTGATATCTTCTACCGTTCCCAGCGTTTCGTAAGCGGCTTTCATCATCCGGCTAATTGCCCAATATAAATTTACCGCCGTCGGACGAGTAGAACGCAACATCTGGGCTACTTTATCTAAGTGTTGCAAAAATTCGTGGCGATCGCTTGTCTGAATTTCCCTTGCACCAAGATACATTCCATATGCAGCAGCCATACCAATTGCAGGCGCACCTCGAACAATCATGGTTTTAATCGCCCGCGCCATATCTTCACTGCGGTGAATTTCCACAAATGTATATTCGTTTGGTAAGCGCGTTTGATCAATTAGTGACACTGAGTCATTGTGCCAAATAACGGGATAGACCTGGTTTGTAGAAAGTCTCATAGAAAAAGGTAGTTAGTGGATAAGCAATATTTTTTACTTTAATGCACCCTGATGAGTTCATTTGAAAAACCAAAATTCAATTAACTATATTCCCATAAAACATCTGGTTCTTGGGTTGCTTTTATGATAAGGTATTAAAATTACAGGTTTATAGTAAATCTTAAAACTTGAAAATACAGTCATGATAAGGATCACAGGCTAAAAAAAAGTTTAATTTCTTATTCGATTCCATAAATAAAACGGCTCTTCAGTATTTAGTATGTTAAATCAATCTGCTAAAAAGCTGAAAATATTGCTGTACAACAAAAATATGCATTGTTTAGAGGCTATTTATAAAGTAAATCTAAAGGTGGCTAACCAAATGAAATGATAACGCTAGGATACTTTTGAGATAGTGTATTTACGTAGCGTTAA
>NZ_JBALCN010000068.1:0-31570 GCF_036919615.1 Nostoc sp.
CCAAGCATAGTGGAAGTCGGGTTTTATTTTCAGGGCTTTGTCAAAAGATGCGATCGCGCAGTTCAAATCTCCTTAAATCACTCAGCGCCATTCCCTAGTTGTACCAAGCATAGTGGAAGTCGGGTTTTATTTTCAGGGCTTTGTTGTAAAATGCGATCGCCTTCCCTATATAAAGATAAAAAGTAAGTCCGTAATCAGGCATGGTTAGATCAGCAGTTGACAAATAGATTATGAGAGTAAAACAAATATAATCTCATAGGACTATGTTTTTACCCTCGATAGAAAAACAGTAATTACACTGTCCTAAATTTCACAGATTAATTGGTAAAATCTAACACTATATATTTTCTGGTAAAAAGTATTACCATGTCAAATTCAATATTTATTCGGATATGAGTATTCTTTCATTTAGACCTCTGATTTTAGGCATAAGTATTGCTTTACTGCCTCTGTTGTCCAACTGGCGCATCCAAGCACAAAATAACTCACAAAATATTGAGTTAAAAGTTTATAGCGAAAACGAGCAAAAACAAAGCTGTCCAGATAAAGTGATTGTCACTGAAAAACCCCATCCTTATCAAGAAGGCAGTTTTGCGACAGATGGCTCTGTTAACCTGAGTGCCTACGCTAGTAGCATCTCTGTTAAAGCCAGTAATAGCTTTAGCGTTACATGGGTTGGCACACTCAAGCCGAAATATGCTAAATGCTTTGCATCTGCTGGAATGACTAAGGTTGATGGACAAGACTACTCTGAACACGTTAATTATTTACGGATGCACTTTGTTAAAGGCAAGGTTTACTTAATCTTGGATTTGGCAGGGAGCTTTGATCCTAATGATTATCCCTTAGTCGTACTAAAAAACAGTTTAAAGAATGGCAACCCTACCTGGACTTGGGGTGGAACTGATTAGCCCAGATTTCTCACAAGATTTCTCAAAGCCATTTCAGACAGAGTGATTTCTGAAGCTATTTTGAGACTAACTATGCACTCAAGTAATATTTGCCGTATTCTGTAAGTGGACTAGTTAAGTAGTGCCAATCTTTACGGAAAATTTTGTTGACATCAAGAACACTGATGAAACGCTTAAATTTTTTACAACAGTCCCAAAAAGTTACAACATTATCAGAACAAAAAACTCCTGTGTTGTCGCAACAGGAAGCAACTGAGACTTCTACTGAATCGAACAACGCTCTCAACAAAAAATTATCATCTTCTTGGGTACGGTATCTGCTACTGCTTACCGGATCGGCAGTATTGTTGAGTGTAGTTGCAACTTATGTAGGAAATTATGCTTACCATGAATGGCAATACAGGCAAAGATATTTACAAACTGATAATGCTCATGTCACCGCAGAGATCAACCCTGTGACGACTCGTGTATCAGGAATAGTCACTGAAATTACATTTAATGATAATCAAATGGTATCTCCAGGCATGGTGTTAGTCAAGCTTGATAAAAGCAATTATAAATTATCTCTGGCACAGGCAAAAATATCTCTAGAATTAGCTAAACAGCAAGCAGCATTGGCACGGGAAAAAATTTCCAAAATTGTTATTGATATTCCTGAATTACAACCAGATTCCAAGAACAAAAATACTCAGGTAGAACAACAAACTTTGATTAAAAAAAGAACTTTACAAGCACAAATTCTCAATCAGCAAAAGAAGCTAAATGAGCAACAATATAAGATAGCATTGGCTACTTTTACTCAAAGGCAAATAGGGGTAAAAAAAGCGGAAATGGAGTTAGATTACACTAACATTGCAACTACTGTTGGTGGACTAATTGGGAATAAAAACGTCCAAGTAGGACAGCAGGTACTTCCAGGGCAAACTCTCTTATCAATAATGCAGCCACGTCCTTGGATTATTGCCTATTTTCCAGAAAAGCAGTTAGAAAAGATACAGCCAGGGCAAAAGGTGAAAATTACAGTCCCAGCCTTTGCTAATCGGCAGTTTCAAGGCAAGGTAGATAGTATCGCCTTTATGCCAGAAGATAATCTTACGAGTAATTCAGCTTCTAGTAATTCACTACATCAAATTCCCGTCAAGATTGTGTTTGATGGGTCAAGTATTCAAGGTTACGAATCCCGATTTAATCCGGGAATGTCAGCAATTGTAAAAGTTGAAACTAAATAAATGGTCAGCCCTTTGGGGAAGTCAAAAGTCAAAAGTCAAAAGTCAAGTGAAACTGGTAACATACTCGTTGTAGTTTGCATTTGCGAGTGAAAACGTAAAAACACTTATTTACCGAGGTGATTGTTTACTTGTGGCTAAGGGAAAGTCAAAAGTCAAAAGTCAAGTGAAACTGGTAACATACTCGTTGTAGTTTGCATTTGCGAGTGAAAACGTAAAAACACTTATTTACTGAGGTGATTGTTTACTTGTGGTTAAGTAAAGCAATTATCTACTTTTTTGTATTAAGAGGAATGAGGGGGCTAGCACTGCAATCGTTAAAGTATTGCAACAAATATAATTGTCATAATCAATCCCTGTGGTTAGGGATTAATCATGGCGATCGCTCATACGGAACTGCGATCGCTTTTCTATTGGATCAACCCGCCATTACTTCTATAGTTTCAACTTAAACTGCATATTTTTTATATATTGTGGCAGAAATTACGGGGTCAATCTGCAATATTTTCAGAAGAAAACCAAGTCTGTGACGAGGAACCGAAGAACTGTCATGTCTTTTGCGCGTCTGTAGAGAAGGCATATTTTACACGCCACCCTTTACTCAAAATGAATTTTCTTCAAGTTCAGCGATGTCTAGCGACAAGCCGTTTCACTTCTACGCTTAGAAAACACGGGAGCAAGTAGAACAGGGTTATTCTGGTTGCATAAGTCGAATAGACCCCCCTTAATCCCCCCTTATAAAGGGGGGAAACTTGAAATCTTGCCCCCTCCCCTTTATAAGGGGAGGGTTGGGGAGGGGTGATTCAAGGATTTTTGCAAGAGGTCTATTGTTTTGAAGGCACATGGAGACGCTGAAACAACAAATGCATTCGCCGAAATAACAAATGAGTTCGCCGAAGTAACAAATGAGTTCGCCGAAATAACAAATGAGTTCGCCGAAATAACAAATGAGTTCGCCAAAGTAACAAATGAGTTCGCCGAAGTAACAAATGGGTTCGCCGAAATAACAAATGTGTTGGCTAGCAAGAACCGCAAATCTTTGGTGGATAAAGTTTTTCCGACTTGTATGTACACCGTAGCCTTTTGACTTTTGATTTTTGACTTCCCGCTAGGGTGTGGCATCCAGCGTTTTTACAATTGGACAGGACTTTAGAGGAATGTGCGGCGAAGTACCGCACAATACTTCTCAAATAAGGGTTAAGTTGTCCTAAATTCAGATCCCCCCGCCTACGGTGACCCCCTTAAAAAGGGGGTAAAAGAGGGCTAGAAGCCACCCTTTTTAAGGGGGGTTGGGGGGATCTGCAACGACTAATTGCGCTAACCGAGAAGTATTGAAGTACCGCAGATTTTGTCAGAAGTACTGACCACAGGCGAAACCAGAACAGCGAAACCACTCTGACTTTTCACGGTAAGTCCTCAAACCACGAAACAGCGTGGCTTTTTCCACAGTCTAATTCTCAATAACTCTAAGTTAATGAAAATAGGTAACGTAAAAGTTAGGGTTTGAGAAACCCTCAAAATAACCTTTTCCACATCCCGTGAAAAGTCAGCGAAACCACTGGGGGAGAAGCTTTTTACCATCGGTGATCAAAGGTGGGAAAGCTAAAAAGTCGTCGCCTGGACAGATGAGCCTACCTTGGGACAAGCAGAAGGTAACTGAAAGTACGGAGGTGCATGAGATAGCAGCAAAATTTATTCAGGCAAACTGTTATCAGCCGACAGTGCCAGGTATCAATTTTGCGTAATGCTGATTATTGCGTGGGAAAGGAGGCTGAAATAAATGTTTACAAACTTCTGAAAGCCTTATATGTTACACTTTGCAAGTCGCAATGCGAGAAAAGAAGACCGTCCTCCATCCCTCTCTCCCACTCACCATTAAACCCCCACAAAGCTGGTAGGCTACCCCTATACCCCACAGAGTTGTCTATACGCTTGTACAGTTCGTCGGATGACACGTAGCTACCTCTGTTGTCTCGTGCTTGATTGTCTCCAGTTCCTTTCTCATCATACCATCCAACTGCCTTGGCAAACTGAACATAATTTTTCTCATCATTCAAATTCCAGTCCTCTGGTTTTATACCAAGTCTATTGCCAGTTTTGATCCATATCTCCTTCTGCACACTAAAGCCAAAACGATTGTCTGCATTCACCCAAAGGTGGTCTATTTTTTGTAGCTCTGGACAAGAGAAGTTATTGATGTTGTCATAATCTAAATATCCTTGCTCATCCCTTTTAGCAATATTGAGCATGAGTTGAGATGTTTTTGTATCAACCGACTTCCAATTTTTAGCTTTCAAAAAATATTCAAGTTGAGCATATAAATGTTTTGTCAGTGTTTTTTCAACTTCTTTATCTTGAGGGTTTAGCTTAATTAAACTTCGATAAACTGATTCAATATTTTCGCCTGTGAGCAACTGATTATCTTTGGTAAAATCAGTTTCACTAGAATGAATTGTTAAAATATGAAATGCTGTAGTGTAAGATTCTATAGCTTTTTTGATTTGTTTCTCTTGGGCGAATAAATCACCTTGACTTTTTTGGAATAATACTTTAATTTGTAACCCTTGACTGGAATCTGTTGCTTTTTTATCACCTTTCGCTAAAAACTCCTGACTTTGCTTAATTTCTGATTCTGCGGATTTTAGCTTTTTTAGTTGTTGATATGCAAGTGAACTAGTGGCAAAGACTAATGCTTGTTTAAGTTCGTGATTCTTAACATTAAAAGATAAAGCAGAGAGCCTTAAAGCCTCAGTTGAACTAAAGGTAATCTTTTCAGAAGTAGAGTTGGTCTGTTTTTCTAATTCTCCAGCCAAATCATTTAATTCCTGAACAGCTTCAACTTCTTCTTTCGTTTCATTAAGTTGCTTTCTAGCAGATATTCCTACAGTTGCTGCTCCCAGAACTGCTAAAAGCAAAACGACAATTCCAATACTAATCCTTCGTTGAGCTTTCTTATTAGCCTCACTGAGCAGTTGATTTCTTGCTTCTGCTGCCTCCTTATCCTTCCTCTCTCTTGACAAAGCTGCTTCTTGTTTTTGAGTAGCAATCTCTTTCTGAATTTCTTTCTCTTTACTAGCTGCTAAATACTGCTTATCTTGATAACTTAAATTTTTATCCTTTGCCCATTCTTCTGCTTCTTGTAATGCCTTGCCTCGCATCAGCCATGAATCCTCAGTACTTCCAGAAGCGACCCAAAAGCGAAAACTTTCTGAATATGGGCGCAGATTTTTTAATTGGCTTTCAATCCAACTGGAGTCAAATATTTCATAATAAATTTGGTTATAAATTCTTAACTTTCCCTGTTGTCTAACAACCAATCCTGATAATTGTAATTCACTCTGCTCTAAAGTATCATCTGCTATTACCTGCGATCGCTCTTCACTCAATCTGACTTGTTGATAAAGTTCTAGTAAGTACCCTGCTCGTTGTTCATCTCGCAAAATTCTGGCTTGAATTGTTCGTAAATGCTCCGGCTCATCCTGTGATTCCCAACTTTCAATAATCCGCGACTTGACAATTTGTTCAACTGAAGGAGGATTTTCTTGCTCATATTCCTCAACCAGAAACTGACAAAGCTTTTGAGTCAAAAATGGTTGTCCTCCCGTCCACTGCAAGATTTTCTGCATTATCGCTTGGGGACTGCTGAATTTACTGCTTAGACCACTTTCTAATGGTTTAACTTCGTGCAATTGAAAACCTTTGAGGGAGATAGCCTGACCAATATTAAACGGAGTACGCTGTTTATCTCCAATCAAATTACTAGGTGATGCGACCCCTAATAAACAGAACGTGAGGCGATTATATTCAGGGTTATCAACACGCTTGTTATAGCAGGCGCGAATCAAGGCAAAAAAATCATCTGTGGGAAAGTTTAGGCTAAGGACGCTATCGATTTCATCAATAAAAATAACAATATTTTCTTGGACTTCAACAAGTAATACTTCTTCCAAAAACTTGCGAAATCTCGTCACCAATGTATTTAACTGGTTCTCTGACCACCAATCACCAAAATCTAAATCTAATCCAAAACTATCAATGAGCGTGTCGATTAAATCTGCATACCATTGTTCGGGAGGTACATTCTGAATACCTCCAGCCGAAAGGTCAACTGCTGCACACTTTACACTGTCCTCTCTCAATCGCTGCATGGTTCGCACACGTAAGCTAGACTTACCGCTTTGGCGCGAATTTAGTACGTAACAAAACTTTCCTGCTTTTAGTCCTTCGTATAATTGGGCATCAGCTTCTCTTGTGACATAGGTACTGGCATTTTCAGGCAGACTTCCAGAGAATATGTATTGGTCCATGATTTACCTACTCCAAACGAGTTGAGAAATAGTGACGATACAAATCACAACCAGGAACACAATCATTGCTAGAAAGTTTTACTAACCCCAAACTATGCAACTTAAAGGCAACTTCAGTATCTAACCTCACAGATGTATTCGTCATCACTACTTTTTTATACCCTAACTCCAACTGAGGATTATGTTGTAAATGCCACAGTTGTTGTCGCAAGTGAGCGCTGAAAATTCCCTGCTCTGTTGGTGCAAGTCTTAGCAGTTCTTCTAAGGTCATTTGCTGGCTTTTGAGATGAGCGATGGCTTGTTGCATCAGATAGGGATGTCCCCCTAACAAGTCTATCAACCTACTTAAGTCCTGTTTCCCCAACAGCTCTAACTCATTCTGCTTGGCGAGTTCTGTTACTTGTTGCAGATTAAATTCAGGTAAATCAATCGCCAGTCCCACATTAAAGGGGGAATGATTACTATCCAAAGAAGGGTAAGATTCAGTAGAGTGAACTACTACTAACCGCAGTTTCTTCCAGATATTACCAATCTTGTCCCCTTGTTTAGCTGCTTCATACCACCCACGCAGGAGTAAACAGAATTGGGGAAAAATCTCTGGATAATCAAACAGTCTCTCAAAGTTATCTATAGCTAAAACTAAGGGAGTATCAGTAACCGATAATAAATATTTTTGGAAATAGCGAGTGCAGTTCTTATTCAGTCCAAAAACTTCTTGCCAGTGTTTATCTACTTGGGGTTCTAGTTCCAGAGTGTCAGCAACATCAACACACAACCATTGTAGAAATGTTTTTAAGTTAGCCAGAATATCGACATCAGCAAGTTGTAAATCTATTTTTGCAGTTTGATAACCTTGGTGTCTTGCATAGTCTAGGGTTTTCTCTAGCAGTAATGTTTTACCCATTCTTTGGGGGGCTTTAAGACGAATTAACGCTCCTGGTTGCACAAGAGCCTCATAGCATTTATTTTCAATGGGTGGTCGTTCAATATATATAGTTGTATCTGCCCCCATTACAGAGTTATCAGCCGCTTGCAACTGTTGTTTAATTGCATCTAACTTCTCACCAAGCTCCTTCAGGGTGCGTTCTTCTGACTGAAGCTGGTGTTCATATTGAAACTTGCGTGATGGATCTGTTTCAATAATCCATGCATTTCGTATCCTTGCAATCCTCTGGCTTTGGAGTGCGTAGGCTTTTTCGAGTGAGTCTTGTTCTAGCTGCGATCGCTCTCTTTGATTTTGTGATTGTGCTGAATTACTTGATGTTACTGTCTGCTGCTCAAGGTGAATATTGTAGATGTCACCGCCAATTTGCCCAGTATTTACAGACTCAGCATTAATTAATCCACCGCCAAACTGGGAATTGCGTAAGTCATTGTTGGAGACTTGCTTCGGATCTTCTGAGTTGGGCATGGGTTTGATTTGAGCGTTCTTAAGCGTCTCTGTTTTGAATGTTACCACCTAATTGCTGTATGTTAACATTGGTCTGGAGTATGAACAGTTACAACAGTTAATCTAAAATGCGGAACGATTACATCATGAAAAACCGCACCGTCTGGTTGCAATTTCTGCTACCTCTAGAAATCGTCAAATTCAATCAAGTATCTGCAACGATTGACTAGCAGCATCAGAAGTGACTTAGAAAAAGATGTGAGTAATACATTGCTCATTGTTCAGTAGGCAAGAAACCAAACTCCGATTTAATATTCCAGCGCTTACCGTCGTGAAGCAGTAGCGTTAACTTGTCGGCAGTAAACTCAAAATGCAACTGACGCTTTTCAAACTCTGGCCAAGCAGCTTTAAAGTTTTGCTTTTTTAAATCCCGAAACGCAACCGTCATGTGGGGCGCAAAAGGGCGGGTTTTAGAAACCTTGTCAACAATTCCCAAGTTGCTTTCTGTATAAGCTATTAAATCAGCTTGCAGAGTCAAAAGTTCTTGACTTATGACGACATCAATGTATATGACACGAGGCGCAAAGGCATCAAACCCCCTGAGTGTAATTGCTACTGGCTGTTGTCCACTGGCAAACTCCTTCAAGGATGCTTCTAGCAGTGGCAAGTTAGCATCTGCCCATTCAAAGGGCGGTTGCAGGGTAATATGAGGCGGAGACTTTAGCGCCCCGCTACTAGCATAGTGATCAGCAAAGTACTGCTTAATCTGGTTGGCGTAGTCTTGAATGTCTTGCGGTGGTAAGAGGGCAACAAAAAAACGGCTCATTCAATTTTGGATTTTGGATTTTGGATTATTAAGATCATTGCTGTTGAGTATTGAACGGCAAACGCCTAAAAGATATTACAAATATATGAAAAAATGTAAATTTGATACTAAATGATGATAAGTAAATCAGCGATAAAAATTCAATGTATGTAAACAAATATAAAATTAACGTCAGGGAGCCAGTGCGTTGCCTTGGTTCCCTTTCGTTGTAGCAACTAGCGTTGTGTTATCGCCCAGAGTCTGACACGCTGTTTGAGGCAACCTCAAAGGATGAAGCAGAAGCGATTGTGGCTGATGTACCGTTGGTGCAACACGGCTGCGTCAACTATCAACTTTATGAATGGCGGATTGTTATGGAACAACACACACTTACTGAATTTTAATGTTATGCTTTTAGAAGACCTGGATCTATGCGATTGCAACACCCAAATCTTGTCAGAACCGGAAGGTAGCAGCAACACGGGAGGCTTGTGATAGGCGTAGTCTCCGGGTCGCCCTATTTTTAGGAGCATTCAGCAATAATGCCTGGTTTTGGAGATATTGTTCAAAAAGCTTTTTACCTCGGTGTTGGATTAGCTTCTTACGCAGGTGAGAAAGCAGGGGGAAAATTAGCCCAAGTGCGATCGCAAGTCCAAAAACTGGCAGATGAAATGGTGGCAAAGGGCGAAATGAATACAGAAGAAGCCCGCCGCTTCGTTGAAGATATGATGAAGCAAGCCCAACAGGCCCAAGCATCTGCTGAAACCTCACCAGAAACACCCCCTTCTGAGCCTCGTCGGATTGAAATTTTAGAGGAAGATGAAGAACCAACGGTGAAACAGGGATCAACTGATGAGAACGTGGATAAATTACGCCAAGAAGTGCTAGACCTGCAAGACGAGTTAAAACGATTGCAACGCGATCAATAAAAAGCATTCTTTGATCGAAATATCAGTAATAAGTGGCACTTTGACATGACACTTTAGATAGAAACTTGATATGATACATTGCCTAGTGTGTACTCTAGTGCTTGAAGCCAGATAGCACAAACCTTCCTGTTTATAGCCTGTAAGGGCGTCAAGTTTATGGAACAGTGGCAAAAAGATTTAGTAGAAATCGTTGAAACAGTGGCTGATGAAGTAGAGCGTTTCTTCCTGGGAATGAGTGAAATGGTAGACGCTTTTTTTGAACTAACGGAAGAAATCACCGAGCAAGTTCCTAACATTGTCACTGATGTCGATCAGTATTTACAGGATTTGGCTGAACCAATGTTGGAAGTTTACTGGGAATTGGAAGACATTGTAACAGATGTAGATCCGGGTTTTCCTTATTCAGTTGAACCCACAGCCGAAAAAAATCCTGCCTGCATCGGTTGTAGTCACTACCACGGTCAAGTTTATGGTGGTAATTTGTTAGTTTGTGCTATGCATCCCCACGGTTGTGAAGATGAGAATTGTCCAGACTGGGAGAAGGAAGAGCATTGAGGGGGAGTGGGGAGTCATTCAATTTTAGATTTTGAGTCGCACCTTTGGCGCTGACAGCGCAACTTGAATTTTGGTGAAGCAGCGCGGTCTTCTCCCATTCGTGAGAGGCTAGCGCCTGCCGTAGGATGCCTGTTCGCGGAGCGTCTCGTAGAGAAGGGCTGTAGCGGGTTTCCACGCCACTTGCTTTATGCCGGGGAACCCGTCCACCGCAGTGGCTCCCCATGAGTGACTGCACCAAGCCGAAGGGATTGGAGAAGAAATTTAAAATCTAAAATCTAAAATTGGCAGAGTTAGAAGTTAAGAAGTTATAAAATTACCAAAAGAACGTAACACAAGTAAAATAACCAATGATAAATAACAATTTACCTGAGAGTGTATCCCAGGCAAGCCAAGAAATCAAGTATGGCGAACGCGATATTGCAGAAGGTAAACTAATTACCTTTCCGAATCCGCGTGTGGGGAGGCGATATGACATTAACATTACTTTGCCGGAATTTACTTGTAAATGTCCGTTTTCCGGCTATCCCGACTTTGCGACAATTTACGTTACCTATGTACCTGATGAGCGGGTAGTGGAATTGAAGGCGCTTAAGCTTTACATTAATAGTTACCGCGATCGCTACATTTCTCACGAAGAATCTGCCAATCAAATTTTGGATGATTTTGTAGCTGCTTGTGATCCGTTAGAAGTCACGGTGAAAGCAGATTTTACGCCTCGCGGCAATGTACATACTGTGGTTGAAGTCCGTCACCAAAAGTAATATCATCACTGATTAGCGTTATTCAGCAATTTTCTTGACGGCAGATTGCACTTGAACCACAACTTTTTTAGACAAAGGAATATATCCGAGTTCCAAACTGGATTTTTGCCCCTCAATCACAGCCCAATCAACAAAGTTTTTCAGCACTTGAGCTTTGACTCGGTTTGGATATTGGTGATAAGTTAAAAGCCAGCTGTAAGTGACGATGGGATAAGACTGGGCATCTGTAGGATCGGTGATAAAAGCAATCAAATTATTGGCAGGTAATTTCACTGCCTCTAAGGTTTGAGCTACAGATTTTGGTGTCGGCGTAATATAATTACCAGATTTATTTTCTAAAGCAGCCACAGAAAGTTTATTTTGTTTGGCGTAAATGTACTCTACATAGCCAATAGCTCCTGGTATCTGTTGAATCAGGGCGGTAACACCTTCGTTACCCTTTCCACCAATTCCCACTTGCCATGCTACAGCTTTACCAGCCCCAAGTTTGCTTTTCCATTCTGGACTTATAGCACTTAGGTGTTGCGTCAACACGCTCGTAGTCCCACTCCCATCAGTTCGGTGTACGACTTGAATAGGTAAATTGGGCAAACTTACTCCTGGATTAGCTGCGGCTATTCTAGGATGATTCCAATTCGTAATTTTTCCGAGGAAGATATCTACGTAAACTTGGCGTGGTAGCCTTAGAGTCGTTGGCACATTGACTTGAGGTGACTGGTGTGCAACTTGTGTGAGGTTATAAGCCAGCACAATAGAACCGGCAGTTATGGGTAAAGCAATCACTCCCCGTTTTATTTTGGCTGCTTGTTCACTTGTTATTCCCACATCGCTAGCTGCAAAATCCACAGTACCTGCAATGAGTTGTTGCACTCCAGCACTGCTCCCTATAGCTTGATAGTTAATTTCCACATTGGGATTTTTCTGGTTGTAATCTGAAAGCCAGCGTTCGTACAAAGGCGCGGGAAAACTTGCTCCGGTACCAATGAGGGAAACATGCTTGATGTTTTTCTGATCACCAGTGCAAGAAGCGATACTCAACGAAATAGCGATTAGGGGTAGAAGGTAAATGCGTCCCTTGGATTGAAGTTGAGCAGACATAGAAATCTTTTGTTCCAATGTTTAATAAATACCTCTAGTAATTTCCCAATTTGTAGTCGTGTGGACGTAATTAATTATAAACAGGACTTACGCACGGGTCATGGAAGAACGAACCACTCCAGACACAGAGAAGCCAGTGCGTTGGGCGGGTTAAGAGACTTGTTCGCGCAGCGTCTCCGATAGGAGAAGCAACTGGCGCGACACGGAGGAATAAGAGTTTGAGAGGTTTTTTGCGTAAGTCCCAATAAATAACTTTGAAACGCATAGGCACTTTGCCTTCCCGCAGGGTAGGTACGCAAAGTTATCACTTATGCTCTGCGTTCGTCTGCGATTTTCTTTGCGCCCCTGGAGGGTTTAAACTTCAATTGGCGTCTCTTTCTCTTCACCTTTTGGCTGTGAACTCAGCCGATCTAAAATCTCCAAAACCTCTTGTTCAAAAGCAACTTGGGCGCGATTAGTTTTGCCACCCACATACAAGCGATCGCCTTTTTGCAATGCCCATATTTGCGAATGGGAGAAGTAACTCATCACCACACCCAGCATTAGCAAGCCAAACCCTGAGTAAACAATTGGTATGCCTGGATCGGCTTTAATTTGTAAGCCAGTGCTACCAATCACATCCAGAATTTTCAGCTTCACGCCATTGATTTGAGTGGACATGCCAGCGCGGACAGTATCAACAAGTTTGCCAGTGGCATCATAAATTAATACCATCCCTTGCAAGTCTTTGGCTAACAGGGAGACACCCTCACTCAAGTCGGGTTTAGTCGGAACCCAGGTTCCCCAAATGCGCCCGTTACCGTTGGTCTTCAATTGCGCCATCGGTAGCTGAAAAATCGGGCTGTTGTTAAATTGGACGCGAATACCTGCGATTCCCCAATCAGTTTGATAGAAAGTGACGCCATGATAGCGCAGAGGCTCGTTGACAAAAATCTTCTTGTGGTCAACTTCCTGTCCCTGATTATTCAAGACAGACAGATCCGAATAAAATTGATTAATGCCGCCAGATGGAGTGTAGTCAATCCAAAAACGATTGACGCGCACAGCCCAATCTTTCGGGACTTGGGCTACTGCTAAAGGCCCAGCATCGACAATATTTTTTACCTGAAATGTATCGCCACTAGCAACCATTTCCTGAGCTAGAAACCCAGTCATCGCCCCCCAAATTCCCCCTAGCAGAATAGCTACAATGCCAATATGAACGATAATTGGGCCGATGCGTCCGACTATTCCCTTGCGGGCATAGAGAAGATTTTCTTTTTCTTGATCTGGAAAAATTTTATAGCGGCGTTTCTGTAATATTTGGCTCAGAGAATTTAGGGAACCAGTATCTAGTTCTGCACTTAAAGCTAACTTTTGAAATTGCCGTGGTTCTTCGTAATATTTCCAGCGCTGGGCAGCTTTTAAGGCTGGTAACTGACGAGTAAAAGAACAAGCAGTTAAGCTAGTGCCAAATAAGATGAGTAATGCCAGAAACCACCAGGTACGATATACATGGTCTAACCCAACTACCTGAATTACCTTCCAAGTTAAGAAACCAAATAAAGCTGGATGTTCTGGATAGTTAGCCTGGTAGAATCCGGGTGAGCGACCTTGCTCAATTACAGTTCCGGTGGAACTAAAGATTGCAATCAATAGAAATAGTGCGATCGCTAGTCGTAAATTGGTCAGTATAGGCAAAAGCTCCTGCCGTAAGAACTGCCCAGGTACTGCCCACCATTTTAATTCTTTGTCCGCTGAATCTTCTAAAGTCATTATGTGTAAAATCTAACAAAGGTATTGATAATAAAATCTCAATCAAGCACTATCAAGGATTGAAATTAAAAACTGCCAAGGGGAATCCGAGAAATTAAGGAAAATACACCGAATCCTACCAATAGTGCCCCGCTAACTGGGTTAATCCAACCAGACCAGCGACGCAATTCTAGTAACTTTTTAATTGAAGCTGTAAAAGTACCCGCCAAAATCAATGGTGCTACATAACCAGCTGTGTAAGAAAGTAGCAAAACAGCGCCTAAAATTAAGTCTTGTGTATTGGCAATCCAACCTAATAAGCTGGCTAAAACAGGTGTGCTACAAGGGGATGCAACTAAGCCGAAAGTCAGCCCCAGTAAATAGGAACGCAATCCTGCTGGTAAATCTGGCGAAATCCAATTCGTTTCGCCCAAGGATGGAAATTGCAGAGGTAGTGCTTCTAATAAGTTTAGCCCCATGAGAATGGCGATAATGCTGACGATAATCGGCAAACCAATTCCTACTTGACCGTAGACTTTTCCCACAAAAGCTGCTATAATTCCTAACCCTGCTAATGTAGTTGCTAATCCCAGAGCAAACCAAGTTGATTGGGCAGCTGCTTGCAAGCGGCTTTTGGCTTCATAACCACCGATGTAACCAATGGTAATTGGCAGCATAGAAAGCATACAGGGTGTGAGACTGGTAAGTAAGCCAGCTGCAAAGATGATACCAATACTCACCACGCTAAGGTGTGTCAGTTGGTTAGAAACGAGACTGTTGGCAAATTGTTCTAGTTGATAAATTTGGGTTTGCAGGTTATCAAGCATGGGGAGTTTATGAGCGGGAAATGCTTACTCTGCTTGAATTGTAGCTTATTTTTGGATGTAGAGTCAGCAGAACTTATTATCCGAACCTGATATCATCTAAATTTAACCTGCCTAAGGAAATGTATCTAAAATACAACTAATCTCCGATTATCCCTAAAGAAGCGCGCTGGAGTATTTGGCATGATAGATTGCATTACCCGGATTTCAGATTGTCAGCAAATTTGCCTGCATTAGTGACTATTTTGAGAGCAGAAGCTTAGTTCCCTGAAAACCACCATTCGCCGCGTACTCGCCTTAATGCTTGAAGACGACGCGATCACGAGCTTTACCACTGCAGAGGCGATCTAAGGTTTCATTGATTTTAGGACTTACGCAAGAACTCTCTGAAACTCTTATTTCTCCGTGTCGCGCCAGTTGCTTTAAGTCTCTTAACCGCAGACGCTCGCAGGCTCGCTACCGCTGCGCTATCGCCCTTGGCGTCTCCCCTTCTCCCAAAGGGAGAGGCTAACGCCAAGGGAGAAGGGCGCACTGGCTTCTCTGCGGACTCTGCGGTAGCCTGCGGCAAGCCGCTTTGCGTCTACGATTTTCCGTTACCTGTGCGTAAGTCCTGGATTTGATCGAACGAGTAGACTTCGACGATCGGCTTATTAATGTCCATCATTAGACCAGTGGGGACGATCGCTAGATAATTTGATTACACCGTAAGAACGACCTACCTGCCATAAAGTAGAATTTTCATAACTCGTTTGTGGCTCACCAATGCTAACGATAGTTCCACTAGCGTTTTTGATCTTTAAGATTCCTGACCAAGTAATTTCCCAATCAATTGCTAATCTTTGGGTATGACGAGAGGTAAGAACAGGTCGAAAAGCAATATTATAGGCAGACACCATTTCTTTAGCAGCTTGGACAGAGCCAGCGTTAGTGTAATGTAGCCAATTAATATCTACATTGGGCATCGGTGGAACATCTTTGGCAGCAATTTCATTATTACTAATACGGAAAGAATAATGCATTAAATAAGCCCGCTCTGAGGAACGGAATACTGAAGCGATACTAATAGTAGCTCCGGCATTTATTAAGGCTTGCTCAAAAGTTTGTACTTTTTGACGGAAGGGAGAAGCCAAATCATCAATTAAATTGCTATCTGGAAAAAAATTAACCCAGTTTTTTCCACTAAGTCGTTGTCTTAATCTTTTGGCGTATTCGGTTATGTTGTCTAAAGCCAATTCAAAATCAATACCAAGCTTGGTTTTTGTTGCATTAGAAAGCTGTTGAGCTAACTCGGCTCGAAAATTGATGTCTCTTTTCTTATAAGTTTCGGTTAGTCTCCTGATACTGTTGGGGCCAAAGTCTCCATCAACTGCTAACGGAGGATTTAAAAGAGCGATCGCTGTTAAACTTTGTTGTAAGTTTTTGACCTCATTCTCGCCAAAGTTAAGATAGGTTAAAAATTTTTTTACGACATTAGTATAAATAGCAAAATAGATGACAAAACCTTGCTCTAGTGCTTTTTTATAAGTAGCAGTATCCACAACTCCTGTCACTGTTAAACCATTACGACTCTGATATTCACGGGTTGCTTTATCTGTAATATTTCCAAAATCTCCATCAACGGCAGCAATGGGGAAATCATTATCTAATAGAAATTGTTGCCAAGCAATTACATTAAGCCCTTCAGACTTTTTTTGGAGAGGAGAAAGTTGCAAAGCTTGAATTTGAAAGCCCATAGTTTTTATGTAATGAAACAATTATTTTAAGCTAATTGTTTTATCAATGTTCGTCAGATAATTTCAGTCACAATCCCTGCCAAATTAGTATCTCGTACTTCATCAGAGCTATTGGGAGTCCAACAAACGTTGTTTGATAAAACCCACTTTGGATTCTAACATCCGCAGTTATGCTAGTTTTCCTTTAGAAGTACTCAAAAGAGAGAACAGCGATCGCTGCTATGCGGCTGCGTAGTAGCGATCAAGTTTATATGGCAAGTTTAGCAATGTTTGCCAAGAAAAATTCTGAATCAAAAGAACGCCCACCGACTCTTGCAGAATGGCAAGCTTTACTAGATAGCGGGAACTTTGCTGGGCCGCGAGATAAAACCCCTACTCCTCCAACCAGTGGCGCACTGATTTATGGGCGTGTAGCTGGTGTGTCTAGTGGTTCCTCATGGCAAGCAAAGTTGGTGGATAATCCCCAAATCACAAATCTGACTATTCCCCAGCGTGGCAAAACTATTTCCTATGCTTTAGACACATTGCTCAGTAGTCGATTGGGCACTCAACAAATCCAAACGGCCAAGATGCTGGTACGTTATCCAGATACGGCATACGAAGCACATGGTAATTATGGGGTGGAATATAAACTCACCTTACCCTTAAGCAACAATACCAGCCAAAATCAGACCGTGACCGTTACTTTGGAAACACCTTTGAAGGAAGATAAATTATCCCAAGGTGGTGTGCGTTTTCGCAAACCATCCCTAGATTTTCTTTTCTTCCGTGGTACAGTCCGGCTACGCTACTTCGATGAGCAAGGTCAACAAAAGACACGCTACGTACATCTATGGCACAGAACTGGTCAGGTGTTAGAACCATTGGTGCAGGTTGTACTTCCACCTTCGACTAAGCAGATAGTACAAGTAGATATGATTTATCCGCCAGATTCGACACCACTGCAAGTGCTGAGTGTAAGAACTTTAGAAAAGTGAGAATTGACATACTCTCTCGAATAAAATTCGGGTTCCTAAAAAGTTTTAGTTATCTTCGGAAATTGACTTTCCAATTTTGGAAAGTCAATTTCCTAACTTGACGATGTGCATCTAATTAAATTTACCTATTGTAAAAGAGTGCAGTGAAAGCGAACACCTAAAACGCCAGCACCGCGCAGACTCAACTTATAAACCTGCCTCAATTAACTAAGAAAAAAAACAATGTCTAACATCAACAACCAAACCCAAGACCTTTACAGCATCGAATCAGTGCAAGACCTTGACCATGAAGACGCTGCTACTGTTAGTGGTGGTTCTTTAGACCTTTCGGACTTACGTAATGGTAAAGGCAGACGCTTAAATAATCTCACACGCAGCTATGCCACTTTAGGCAGCTTTAACAATAAAGCAACTTGGTACGATGTACATGGTCCCAGAAGTTGGTTCGCCTGGAGTGGTAAGAATTTCACAGGTAAAAGATTCCTTCTAAAAGGAAACACAAAAGGTAACTTACGTTTTTCTAACAACAACATCGAGTCTGTCAGTCCTGTATTTTAGCTCGGTTCTATTTCATACCGCAGACTAGAATCCTGAAAAACCTAAAACAGAAAAGAATGCTCTCACCTTCGCTAAAGCTTGAGTAACATCCTTTTCTCGCAGTTTGTAGGGGCGAGGTCGTTTTCGCTCCTACTTTTTATTTCAATGAAGATAACACAAATAAACGTAAATGGTAATACCCATAGCTAGATTTGTGCGTCGAAGTCCGCGAACAGCATGAGAATCAAGTTGCAAACGGCGTAACCAAGTAATTTCCAAATTTTTTATGAAATACCAGGTTGTTCTCCAACATAGTGAAGAAGATTGCGGCGCTGCCTGCCTTGCAACTATTGCTAAACATTACGGACGCACTTTGACTCTGAGTCGGGTACGAGAAGCGGTAGGCACAGGAGCGCGAGGTACTACCCTACTTGGTTTAAATCGGGGTGCAGAAGCTTTGGGATTTAATGTCCGCCAAGTCAAAGCTTCTGCTCAACTGCTCGACAGTTTAAATAAAGCTCCAATGCCAGCAATCATCCATTGGAAAGGCTACCACTGGGTAGTTTTATACGGGCAAAAGGGAAACAAATATGTAATTTGTGATCCTGGTGTTGGTATTCGTTACCTCACTCGTAAGGAATTAGCCGAGGGTTGGAGCAATGGGATTATGCTGCTATTGCTGCCAGACGACACCCGTTTTTCTGAGCAGCCGGATGACAAAATGACTGGCTTTGGGCGCTATCTGGTGCGTGTTTGGCCCTATCGCTTCCTTTTAGGCCAGGCGATCGCAATCAATATTGTGATCGGAATATTGTCTCTGGCCTATCCTTTGATGATGCAACTCCTCACTGATGATGTGCTTGTGCGGGGAGATACTCAATTACTAACTACCGTGGCAATTGGGGTAATTGCCATGAACTTGTTTAAAAGTGCAATTGGTTTGGTACAGTCTCACCTCATCGGTCACTTTGGTCAGCGGTTGCAATTAGGACTACTGCTGGATTATGGTCAAAAACTTTTACACTTGCCCTTATCTTACTTTGAAGGACATCGGAGTGGAGAAGTCGTCAGCCGAATTGCCGATATTCATGCCATCAATGAGTTAGTTTCACAGATTGTCCTTGGTTTACCTAGCGAATTTTTTATTGCTCTAGTTTCCTTGGGCTTTATGCTCTTTTTGAGTTGGCAACTGACTCTGGCTTCCGTATTGGCTTTTGTGATCGTCACCTTAGTTAATCTACTTTTCCTACCCGCCTTGCGCCAGCAAACCCGGAAACTTCTGGTTTTAGGCACTGAAAACCAAGGCTTTTTGGTGGAAACCTTTCGCGGCATCCAAGTACTCAAAACCACCCAAGCAACTCCCCAAGCTTGGCAAGAGTATCAAACCAATTATGGTCGCCTCGCTAACTTGGGGTGGAGTACGATGAAGCTGGAACTATACAGCAGTACATTTACTAATATTCTTTCAACTTTAACTAATATAGGTTTACTCTGGTTAGGCAGCTATTTAGTAATTAATGGGACATTATCCATCGGTCAACTGCTAGCGTTTAACGGCATGAGTGGCAACTTTCTCGGTTTCCTAAGTTCAGTAATCGGGTTAGCTGATGAGTTTATTACTGCCCAAATTGTCATCCAACGGATGGCAGAAGTGATTGACGCTACCCCAGAAGACTTGAACGCAGAAAAAAAGCCTTGGGCAGAAATTTCCGCTGATGCAAATATTATCTGCACTAAAGTTAACTTCCACCATGCTGGTAGAGTTGACCTCTTGCAAGATTTTTCCTTGACTATCCCTGGTGGTAAAGCTATTGCTTTAATTGGTAAATCTGGTTGTGGTAAAAGTACCCTAGCCAAACTGATTGCTGGTTTATATTCCCTCCAGTCAGGTAATATCCGTTATGGCATCTATAATAGACAAGACTTATCTTTAGAGTGTCTGCGACAGCAGGTAGTCTTAGTACCGCAAGACCCGCACTTCTGGAGTCGCTCAATCTTTGATAACTTCAACTTTAGCTATCCTGAGGTGACTTTTGAAGAAATTGTCACAGCTTGCCAGATAGCAGGAGCTGATGAATTTATTAGCGAATTACCTGACAAGTATCATACCGTCTTAGGAGAATTTGGAGCTAATCTTTCTGGTGGACAACGCCAAAGATTAGCGATCGCCAGAGCGATAATTACTAACCCGCCGATACTGATTTTAGATGAATCCACTGGCGCTCTCGATCCGGCCAGTGAAGCTGAAGTACTAGATCGACTGCTTACCTATCGCCAAGGCAAAACCACAATTTTAATTAGTCACCGCCCTAAAGTCATTGAGCGAGCCGATTCGATTGTATTACTAGAGCGAGGACGTTTGCAAATCCAAGGTTCTCCGGAAGAATTGCGCCAAATTGCTGGCGCTCACTTGGGCTTTTTAGAAGATGTTCGATCATCGACTCCTAGTTTACTGGTGAAATCTTCCGATCATGCTAACGGCAAATACGCCGCCATCAGTTAATGCCATTCTCTTTCTTTGAGATTTTGGATTTCTCCTCGACCATCCCTTGCCCGCAAAAATCATCCCTCCCTGATCCTGATTTAAAATTATGGTTAGTCAGTCTAATTCTGTCTTGCTGCCCCAAGCTGAAGAAAACGATTTTCTTCCACCACTTGGTAGTTGGACTACTATTGGCAGCGTGATCACATTTGTGACTGTGATCATAGCAGTTGCCGTCGCCTCTGTAACTAAATATAAAGTTACCGTTCAAGCACAGGCAAGTCTGCGTCCTGCTGGTGAGTTGCGGCTCGTTCAGGCTGCTACGGAAGGCCCAGTTATGCGTATTTTTGTGAAAGAGAATCAAGTTGTCAAAACAGGAGATGCGATCGCTACTATTGACGACTCCCGGCTGCAAACCCAAAAGAGCCAGCTACAAAGTGGTGTTGGGCAAATAAAATTACAACTGGTTCAAATCAACGCTCAGATTCATGCCCTAAATAACCAACTTATAGCCGAAACTGAGCACAGTAATCGTGTGGTTGCAGCGGCTGAAGCTGAATTGAGCAGTCGCAGGCGGGACTATCAAGACAAGCAAATTACCACTGTTAGTGATGTCCAAGAAGCCTCTGCAAATGTCAGAGCAGCAACTGCCGGCTTAAGAGCAGCCGAGACAAAGCGAAACCGATATGAAAGCGTCGCCAAAGTTGGAGCTTTGTCACAAGATCAATTCGAGGAAGCACAACTAGCTGTTCGCCAGCAAGAACAAACACTTGACGCTACCAAAGCCAAATTGCAAAGCCTACAAGCTGCCCTGAATCCAATTCCTGCTGAAGTAGCGATGGCACAAGAACGCATTGCTCAAGAAAAAGCTACGGGGCAAGCTAACATTGCCACATCAAGCAAAGAACGCAACGCGCTTATTCAGCAACGGATTGAAATGCAAAAACAGTTTGAGCATGATAGCCGTGAACTTAAACAAGTGAATATCGAGCTCAAGGAAACTATCATTTCTGCAACAGCAGATGGTGTTATCTCCAAGCTCAACCTACGTAACCCCGGCCAAACATTGCGCCCTGGAGATGAAATCGCCCAAATTGTTCCTACTTCTGCCCCCTTGGTGATTAAGGCAATGGTAGGAACTGAGGATAAAAGCAAGTTGAAGCCAGGACAAAACGTGCAAATGCGAGTTTCTGCTTGTCCTTATCCAGATTACGGTACTCTCAAAGGTAAAGTGAAATCAATTTCTCCAGATGCATTTTTTCCACCAGCGAATAATGGTGCTGCTACAAATTCTCCTACAGTCGCAAGTACTGCTAAAGGTACTGCTGCCTTCTATGAGGTGACAATTGAACCTCAAGGTCTGTCTTTAGGTCGAGGAAACAAACGATGTTCTATTCAAATGGGAATGGAAGGCAGAGCCGATATTATTTCTAAACAAGAAACTGTACTCCAATTCTTTTTGAGAAAAGCAAGGTTAATTGTAGATGTTTGACGTTGCTAATTGCCTTTTGGCAATATATTTAGAGAAACGATTGTGTTGCCAGTTTATCTAATTTTTAATAAAAAAGAGCTAATGCTAGAAATTAAAGTATTTCAAGAGTTACAGAAAGTTTAGCTAAATAGCAGTTTTTTGACAAATGCTGCTTTCAACATTAATTTATCCTGTATATGAATTGGCGTGTTTCAGACGAAGGTGGGCCGAGCATTCCTTTGAATACTTTTACTCAAGCAATAGATGCGTTTAGAACTGCCATGTCTTTTCAATTTATTGATTGATTGAACTTGAATCAGGACGTGTTTGCTATAAAGCCAGTTTGGACTACATTTGGGCTTGATTTTTGTTTAAGTCCCGATAGCTGAGACTTTTTTACTTGTTTATCAATAGAGGAGATTTATCTGATGCCAAAATTAAAGGTCACAGTAGCTGGAGGCGGTCCAGTTGGACTAATTTTTGCATTGTTACTTAAAGATCTAATACCTTCTGATAGCCTGTTAATAAAAATTTATGATTATCGTTGGTGTAAATATGCAGAAAGTTCAAGCGTTTCTTGGCGATCTATCATAGAAGGCAATACACGTCGCCAACAAGTAGTAACAATACAGAGTAAACAATACCTGCAACTTCCTCAGATAATACAGGACAGAATATTCACTAAAGAGTCTTACTCAGAAATGTGGCCTGTACCTACTAATTTTAGTGATGAGTATAGACCACGAAACGTCCGAATAGCTCACATAGAGGATGTGCTATTAGAAATAGCCAATAAAACAAAATCTATTGAGCTAATTCCCCAAAAATTTGACGCTGAAAAAATTGATATTACAGATCAACATTTACTGGTAATCTGTGAAGGTAGTAGCTCAGAGACTCGAGAATATTTTATAAATAAGTTTGGTACACCAAACACATCAATTTACTCTTTAAATAAGTCAACTTCTCTCGAAGATACTGTTCTTGGTCTTAAGGTAAAATCTGATCTTCCCGATCCACAAGCTGTAATTCTTACTATAGCCCAAAATCGCTTTCTTTTCAACTCTCTTAACGGCGAAGGTTTTCTAAATATACGATTGACTGATGATGAAGTCAAGGATGTAAAGGGAATTAGATATAACAAAGACAACAAAGAATATGAGATTAAGGGGTGTACACAATCACAACCATGTCTTATGGAACTTTCGGAAGAAGGAACATATAAATGTAAGATACATGAATGCATATTTTTACCCGAAGTATTTAAGGATAGGAATCTTTTATGGAAAAGAATATTGAAAGCTCTGAAACTATTCAATATTAAAGAAGAAAACTTGGCGGCCATAACATTATTTAAGCTTAATATGTTTCAAACACCAAGATTTACCGCTCAACTATATCCTCCCACAGAGAACACAACTGGTACATTTGGCTGTTTACTAGGTGATACCGCAAATGCAATACACTTCTGGCCTGGTCGCGGATTAAACAGCGGAATCGATTCAGCCATCTCTCTTGCTCGTTGTCTCCATAGCAAATGGCAGAATTTGGGAAAAGAAGAAATAAAATTTCGCGATGCAGATTTCCTCCGACATGAAGGAATTATGGCAATGCTACAATATAGACATAAAAGTAGAGCTTGGCACTCTATGGTAATAACTGAACCTGACGGTACTTTGCGCGCGATAAAGGATAAGATACAGGACGCGATCAACCAGAGCAAAGCGAGCAAAGATAAAAATTACGATAGAGATGCAGACATGAATGAATTAATAAGTCGTCTTATTGAAATCAAGAATCATCTTCAAGGACGAATAATAGGTAGATTACCAAATGAGGATGAGCTGAGTAAACTTGTCGCAAATATCGATGACGAAACTTTAAGGATACTTGTTGTTAGCAATCAATGGGATACAAATGTTATGGCTGGGGAAGAAGTAAACGTTGATTTACTTTTTGAACAAAAAGATCCAAGTGTAGGGATTTTTACACCGCTGCCTCTTTTTAAGTATTCCAAGGAAAAAAGGATTTTAAAAATTGAAATAAGTAAGTCGGAGTAAAAAACTAATCTAGCTTAAGATAAATAAATAATGCAAGTCCTGTATCGTAAGCGATTATCCGGACATGATATCAGATAGGATTGTTACAGCAGATTGCAACTTCTCTTCTTAGGCTACGCCAAAGTGAGGTACAGATCATCGTAGGGGCACAACATGTTGTGCCCCTACCCGTGTACTTCATTTACCTGCAATACACTGTATATGAATTGGCGTGTTGAGAAAATTCTTTAGTAAGGTTGAAATTGCAACAGTTGAACTTCTCCAACTATTGCAAGTTAAGGATTTAAACCTCTAAAATCTGATGCATCTAGGGCAATACTTGACGATATCTACGCAATTTCCAGGCTGGCAGACAAGATAAGCCAATTAACAAGAAACCAGAGATTGATGGTTCTGGGACTTTAGTAATTACCAACGAAAGATTATCCGCATAAGCGTCGTTTACTCGTCCTCTTACATAATTGGCGTTCAGCAGTACATTAATTTGACGTGTACCCACAGGTACAAAGCCATCATTTGACTGCAAAAATAAGCCTGTGATGTTGTTTCTTTGCGCGGGAGTTGGCGAAGTAATACTAGCTATGCCTAGAGAGTTGTTAGCTTGATCGAGGAAAGTAATCTTCAGTGCTGCGCTATCTTCATCGGTGCTATATCCTCCCAACCAGCCCTTCAAGTTAAACGTACCTTGACCTGCATCAATAGTTGAGGACAGATCAGATATATCGATTAATTGCGAAGCACTGGAAGAGGCTCGAGAAGCACCGCCAAAGAATAAATTTGCGCCGCGATCGCTTGGCCCAGGAACATCAATACCAGGAAAAGTAACGTTTACTACATTGCCTGAAGGGTTGGTAAAGCTAAAACCTGTTGCCCCGTACTTTAATACACTGAAACTACCTGTCGTAGTCCAGCCAGGTATAGTAGGTATATTAGCCCCAACAGCGTTACCAATTGGGTCTCCTTGCCCTTGTTCTGCATCACCATTTACTATCAGATTAGTGCCAAAGGTGGCAGCATAGATGGGGCTAGAAAGTAACAGACTAAATGTAAGTCCTGTTATCAAGGTTGTACCAATCTTGGCCATTCCTTGAGAAAAGAAAGGAAAGATAGTTAGTTTATTCATAGTTTGTTTTCTCCGAAAATTTACTAACAGCTTGCTTCAAAATTAACTAGATTGCTCGATTTTCTAACTATTCTATGTTTTCGATTAAAAATATCATACCAACTTGGTTGGACAAAATCAATTCAACTACGTAATTAAACGCTGAATTTATCAAAACTTTAAGTAAAAACTTTTGATTCTTTATACAGATAAAACCCGCCTACGCGGGTTTCAAATTCCTTGAGTCCGTCTACGCAGACTACTCTTAGGTTTATCCAAAAAAGTATGTTTGCAAGATGAACCGCGATTTCTAATCAACACGTGTATTTGCTTCTCTATGTCCAATTAATCTCTTTTGAACGAAAAGCTCTATCCCAATCATTAGCAATCACTTCCATGATATTGATCATGCCTTCATAGCCAAAATATGGCTTGTCAACATAAGTTTCTCTATTAGTGGGGCTAAATACATCAAAAGCAATTTTGATTCCCAATTCCTCTGCCATGTATTTTTCCCATGCCGAGCCAATCACAGCATCAACATCAAAGTCTTCTAAGGTCTGTTTTACCTGATAGCCATCTGCCGAAAATACTATATGGGAAGTAAGACCAAGGCTGTGTAGTTCTCGCTCCAAAATTGAACGAGAATCAGGCATCGCCGAGCGAAATAATAAGACTTCCGGAATCATCTCCAATTCTTCAAAGAGCATTCTGACTAGTCCAATGCCAAGCGTCCCATCCGCAGATACGGCAATTCTACAGTTACGATATCGAGGAATAATCATCAATGCTCTTTTGCGAAGTGTATCTACGACCATTTCTTCGCCTTGTTTAATGATTGGCTCCACTTTTTCATCTATCTTGAAATGTGCCGCCAATGCCTTCAACCACCGAGTAGTGTTGTTTACACCTATTGGTAAAGGTATATCATCAAGGATAAATGGGATGTCATGGGTCTGTTGCATTTTCCGAGCAAACTTATACCCAACATCATGACTGAGAACAATGTTGGCGGTTGCTTCACCAGCTTGCTCTAGTTCTTCAAAAGAGGTATTATGAGAAAATACCGTTTGCACTTTAATTCTTAAAGACTTTAATGTCTGCGTTACCCAATGCAAATCAGCCCACCAAGTAGGATTCAGATTTGCCTGTGGTGCAATGATATTTACAATCTTTGGCTTTCTACCCCTTCTCTTAGTCTGCCTTTTTTTTATAAAAGGAAGTAAAGCCTCCAAACCCATCTCCAAGCCATCATAAGCATTGCCCCGAAACCCACCAGCCATTAAAGGAACGAGTTTGGCTTTGATATCTGGCTGAAGCTGGTTGCACAATCCTGCAATATCTTCACCAATGATGTCTGCCGCGCAAGTTCCAACGACAAACATCACCTTAGAATCAAAAGATTGATCCGCTTCTTTAATCATCCCTTTGAGTTTCTCAGACGCTCCCATCACAATGTCTGACTCAAAAAGACGAGTACAACCTACTTTCCGCTTGGTGAAATCAACCTCATGAGCATCATAGCCAGCTGCGACAGTGGACGCGCAACCCTGTGGAGACTGAATCACAATACTAACATCTTTAATACCAGCAACTGTAGTTGCAATACCTTCAAGGGCACAGCCAACTACTGGGTCTTTACTATGGTTACAATTGTCAAAAGTTGTTTCAGCAGACATTTTTCCTCCTGTTTCTCTAAGGCTTGACTATGGTAAACGCGTTTCACGTAGCCTGTAGCAGCTTCTACCCCGACGTTTCCGTGTTTTGTGCAACCTGTAACCGCTTCTGTCTTCTTTGTAGCGACTTCTGCCTTGAAGTTTCCGTGTTTCGCGCAGCCTGTAACGGATTCTGTCTTCCCTGTAGCAACTTCTGGTTTGACGTTTCCGTGTTTCGCACAGCCTGTAGCAACTTCTGGTTTGACGTTTCCGTGTTTCGCGCAGCCTGTAACGGCTTCTGCCTTGACGTTTTTGGCTTAAGCCTTGCCCGTATCAGACATCCCCGAATCAATGTGCAGTAATCTACGTAGGTTGGGTTTTGTTCTTCAACCCAACATTTCTGAGAGTTTGTTGGGTTTCACTTCCCTACGGGACGCTGTTCGCGTTCGTTTCACCCAACCTACAATTTTCTCCGTTAGACAAAATTTCATTTATTACTCGTTCATACATTTTCCCCGCTTCTTCTCTGCATATACGGTACAATCAGGCATGTCTTGAGCTAATTTTCCGCTTAGTGATTGAGTAGATGCTAACCCGGAATTTTTAGGGAACACCATTTGCTTGGTTAAGGAACTGCGAGGTCTAAAGCCATATTGGAGTGCTGTTTTAATACACCTTGCGACCTTTAAGGCTCCGCGATAGCCGAATCTGGGACGATTTAAGATAGCATTTAAATCGACGACAGGAATATGGGGGAAACTTAAGGAAGAACCAAAATAAACTACCGATTCTGCATCAAGACCACCAATAAAATCCAGTAATTCATCTTCCGTTTGTTTCATGGACTCGTACTTGCCAAAGGCCAGCGTCCCTTTCGTAATCAATATTTCCGGGTCTAACCCTGTTTCCAACAAATAATCCACACTGGTTTCTCGTGCTTCTGTACTCCAGGGATGGAAGTTATAGATTACTACACGCATCCCAAAATCACGATCCAACATGTGAGCAAGGGATAAGCACTTGATAGCATCATGTCCTTCGATAATCGCTAACTTCCCTTCTATATAACTCTTAGCTGCTTCAAATTCAGTCTTGATTGCGGCATATTCCCTTTCCATTAGGGCAGCCGCTTGTTCTTCCATGCCTAAATATTTTGCCGCCCCTTCGAGCCATTTTTCTGTAGCAGTGATTCCATAGGGAAGGATAGTAGAATTTAGCGGAGTACCGAACTTGTCTGACATGGCTTTGCCGATGGTATAGCCAAGATCCAAACATAAAGTACAGTTGACTGCCGCACTTGGTGCTTGCTTGAGTTCTTCTAAAGTACAGTCACCAGCGATGACGCTGTGAACTCGTGCCCCCATTCCTTCTATCAATCGCACCAGTTCTTTAACATCAGTTTCGACTTCCGTCCTTTCAGGGCCCATCTTTGCGCCCACAATATTAACAGCATCGGCTAGTTGTGCCTTCCGCTCTGGAGTTGGCGGCTCCATAAAGTCTACGATTTGCCGAAATACGATATCAAATCCACTGCGATATTCCCCGGCAAATCCTTCACAATGTATCGTCATGATCTCAGACTGGATTTCGCCACGCGCCTTATTCACGACGTCATCAACACAGTCCCCAATAATACCAGACGCACAACTAGTGGCAACAACGATCGCATCTGGATGGTATTTTTCATTTACTTCTCGAATCGCGCCTGCTAATTCTTTTTCTCCACCAAAAATTACCGCTTTCTCACTCATGTTTGTAGTCACCACAGGTTCATAAGGTGAACCACTATTGCGGCTATTGGTCAGCTTGTATGCCCGCTTTACACCATAGGCACAGCCACTTGGGCCGTGAGAAATGACTATCGCATTTTTAATCCCACTTAAAATCTTCGTTGCAGTCCAAAATTTACAGGGGCGGGTATGACTACCTTGTAAAGTGGTCTTAATTTTACCCTCTTTTGCCAAGCGATACAGTTCGCTTAAATTTCCGTAAAATACGACATTCTTATCTATACTTGTTGCAGTCATGATCACTCTCCAGTCTTTCTATAGCTTCTGTAGCAATACCCTGTGAGTCGTAAACCAGGCGACTGAGCCGCCCTCTGATCCTAATCAGTTAAACGGGTGCTGCCTGGTTTACAATTAACATAGGATTGCTAAGTATCGTAAAAATTCTGATGGAAATACCATCTAATCAGTTGGGGGTGGATGACAGAAATATCATTGCGGATAGATGCCATCCCCCATATACATCAGCTTTCTACCAAACGTTTAAGATCCACTCACGCTCAAGCTTGTTCTCCATATCTGCAAACATGGTGTTAGCAATGGTGTCTGCTAGCCATTCTGCTCCTTTATAGCCAATAATGGGGTATTTCCACAGACCTGCCCGGTCAAAGCTGGGGAAGCCAACCCGAACCATTGGAATCTTGTGATCGATAGAAATATATCGACCTTTGGAATGACCTAGAATCAAGTCGATTTCGAGGGATTTATCTTTAATGCGGCGCTCCAATTCCCAGAGGTCTGCATTCCAGATGACTTCGATATCACAGGCTGCTTTCTTCTCCAACTGGGCAATTCTTGGGTCTTTGGTGCAGGCTCTGTTGTCGTCTCCCAACAACATCAGCACTGGCTCTAACTCACATTCCAAGCAGAACTCTGCTAGTCCAATTACCAGATCGGGATCTCCGTAAATAGCTACCTTCTTGTTGGCGAAGAACATGTGGGCGAGATCTGCGATCGCATCGATAGCCTTTCCACGTTCTCTGACTAAAGATTCTGGTATTGGTTTGCCAGTCAGTTTCTGGATATTTTGCAGCCAGACGTCAGTGTTTTTGATGCCAATCGGGGTTGGGCCAATGATTGCAGGAACCTTAAACTTCTCTTCTAAGAATTCAGCTGAACTGCCTCCTTCATATTTGCATAAGGCAATAGTTCCCAACGCATTAGCAGAATCAGCAATTTCTTCAATGGTTGAATTCCCAAAGGCAAAACTTGTCTTATCGGGCATGGTGGGCGCATCGAAAGATTCTGTATCCACTAAGATGTTTGCTGGAACATCCATATCTTTTAAGATGCGCTTGATTTCCGTGACATCTCCGGGGTTAAGCCACCCAGTAATGAGGTTCAACTTGCCAGTTGGTTCGCCTTTTTTTGCCAGGGTAGAAATGATTGCATGTATGCCGACATTATAGCCACTGACCTGGCTACCTTTGTAACTGGGGGTATGCACGGGAACAAGGACAATCTTGCGATCGGGATAAGCCTGCTTTAACTGACCGTTGAGCTTGTTTATGGTTCCTTCGATATCGTCCCCAATCGTCTCAGTTGAACAAGTTGTAATAATTGGAATAATCCGTAAATCCGGATATCGTGCAACTAGGGTGTGTACGGCTTCCTCAATGCGTGGCTGTCCTCCAAGGACAGCGCTATTTTCATGGAGTGAAGAAGAAGCAATGTCAAAATTTTCCTTCAAATGCTGGGCAAACAGCAGACGAACGAACATACTACACCCCTGTCCTCCATGCACTAGGGGAATACAATCTTTTACTCCGATTGCAGCATACTCAGCCCCAGCAGGCTGACAGGTAAATATAGGATTGATTATTCCCTTGCGTTCTTTTTGTTTTACGACTAAAGACATCCTATTGACTCCTAGATAGTGAGAAACTCGTGATTGTATTTGTTTGATGTTGTTGAAAGAAACAATGAATTGTCATCCTGTTCTGTAGCAGATGCCTCAGGGCATACATAACGAAGTAGAGTGTCTGTATGAAGGCGTTTTCATACCTCTAGGTCGAAGTAAGCGATGCATAGCATCGACTACACCAGAAGGATAGAATTGAATTTCTGAAAAGCCTTTAAAACTAAATGAGATGCTACGCAAACACTTTGCTACTCTTGAGGAACGGATGAAGGCGATCGCTTCTCCCCTTGGGGAGAAGCGAAAAGCGATCCAACCCTACATGAAGGCTTCTCTACCAGAAGCTACGCCAACGCGAACAGAATGACAAAACTCTATTTCCTACTCTAATTCAGCAACACTGTTCGTTTGGTTGAATTACCGATCTAATTGCTTTAATAAAGCGAATAATGCAATTCACCATTCTTCGACTTGGTTATTACAATATCGACCAGCATTGCCTTAACAGACTCCAGTACTGCCTTCTTTTGCGAGTTCTCCATCTTACTTAACCATGAAAACCTGATTTCTAGGTCAGCCGAAAGGATCTTCGCATCTGCATAAAAACCCCTCTCAATCAAGGTATCCAGAACCACCTTTTCTCCAGTTAAGATTTGGGCGGCCTTATTGAGAACACCATTGATGTTTTCTTCCCGATCCCATGCACGCGAGTGAAACTGCCACAAACACCGTTCTTGAATTAATTTTGTGACTTCTGCAGCTCGCTCTTGAATGTATAACGCGATTTCGTTAGCTTGCTGTTGAACCTGTGGCGTAGCTTCCTTAGCTTGTGGCTGAACCTGTGGTGCAACTTCCTTAGCTTGTGGCTGAACCTGTGGTGCAACTTCCTTAGCTTGTGGCTGAACCTGTGGCGCAACTTCCTTAGCTGGCTGTTTGGCCTGTGGCGCAGCTTCTTTAGCTGGCTGTTGAACCTGTGGCACAACTTCCTTAGCTTGCTGTTTGGCCTGTGGCGCAGCTTCTTTAGCTGGCTGTTGAACCTGTGGCACAGCTTCCTTAGCTTGCTGTTTTGCCTGTAGCGCAGCTTCTTTAGCTGGCTGTTGAACCTGTGGCACAGCTTCCTTAACTAGCTGTTTGACCTCTGAAGTGGTTTCCTTAACTAGCTGTTTGACCTGTGAAGTGGCTTCCTTAACTTGCTGTTGAATTAAAGAAACGACTTCCTCTGATACCTCTTTGGTTGCTTTACCGTTACCATTACCATTGGTACTTGGCAGATTTTGGTCACCACGGATATCAACTTGAGCCAACTTCATCAAAGGTGAGTAAATGGCATTGTACATATCACGTGCCATATTCACAGCACCTTCAAAG
>NZ_JBALCN010000069.1:0-3889 GCF_036919615.1 Nostoc sp.
ACCTTCTATACCAAAAACATTTTGCTGAATGAGGGTATCCGCGCTTGGATGGCTCCTCAAGATCAACCCCACGAACAATTTGTATTCCCTGAGGAGGTATTACCACGTGGTAACGCTCTCTAATAGACCAAATATCTTAGGCGGTGCTGGACGCGACCAAGAATCCACTGGGTTTGCCTGGTGGTCTGGTAACGCACGTTTAATCAACCTATCTGGCAAACTACTGGGTGCTCACGTTGCCCACGCTGGTTTGATTGTATTCTGGGCTGGAGCGATGACCTTGTTTGAAGTCGCTCACTTCATTCCTGAAAAGCCCATGTATGAACAGGGCTTGATCCTGTTACCTCACCTCGCCACTCAGGGTTGGGGTGTTGGTCCTGGTGGTGAAGTCATCGACACCTTCCCCTACTTTGTTGTTGGTGTACTACACCTTATTTCCTCAGCCGTCCTTGGCTTTGGCGGTATCTATCATGCCGTCCGTGGCCCAGAAACCTTAGAAGAATACTCTTCTTTCTTTGGTTACGACTGGAAAGACAAGAACAAGATGACCAACATCATCGGGTTCCACCTGATTATTTTAGGGGTCGGGGCGCTGCTGTTGGTGCTAAAAGCAATGTTCTTTGGTGGTTTGTATGACACCTGGGCACCAGGCGGTGGTGATGTTCGGATTATTACCAATCCGACATTGAACCCAGCGGTTATCTTCGGTTATGTAATCAAGTCTCCCTTTGGTGGTGAAGGCTGGATTGTCAGCGTTGATAACTTAGAAGATGTGGTCGGTGGTCACATCTGGATTGCCTTGATCTTAATTGCTGGCGGTATTTTCCACATTCTTACCAAGCCTTTTGCTTGGTCACGTCGGGCATCCATCTGGTCTGGTGAAGCTTACCTCTCCTACAGCTTGGGTGCTCTCTCCCTGATGGGCTTCATTGCCTGCCTGTTTGTTTGGTTTAACAACACCGTTTACCCCAGCGAATTTTACGGTCCTACCGGTCCAGAAGCTTCTCAAGCTCAGGCTCTGACCTTCTTGATTCGTGACCAACGCTTGGGTGCTAACGTCGGTTCTGCCCAAGGCCCCACTGGTCTAGGTAAATACCTGATGCGCTCTCCAACTGGTGAAATCATCTTTGGTGGTGAAACCATGCGCTTCTGGGATTTCCGTGGCCCTTGGTTGGAGCCTCTACGTGGTCCCAATGGTCTTGACCTAGAAAAAATCAAGAATGATATTCAGCCCTGGCAAGCTCGTCGCGCTGCTGAATACATGACCCACGCTCCTCTAGGTTCTCTGAACTCCGTGGGTGGTGTGGCTACCGAGATTAACTCTTTCAACTACGTATCTCCCCGTGCTTGGTTGGCGACTTCTCACTTCGTACTAGGATTCTTCTTCCTAGTTGGTCACTTGTGGCACGCTGGTCGCGCTCGGGCAGCTGCTGGTGGTTTTGAGAAAGGAATTAACCGTGATACTGAGCCAGTGATGTTCATGAACGACCTTGACTAGGTTGTAAGGTTTATTTGATCACTGATAACTAAATGATTAAGAGGCTCTTGCATAAAAGCAAGGGCTTTTTTTATAGGAAAATTAGTAATCAGCAGATTAAACTCAAGCGGCTTACCGAGGTAATTAATACTATGAGCGATTCCAATTTTATTAATGCTTTGTGATGGACATCTGAAGCTAAAGAAAAGAGTAATGCTTTATGACATTAGCTGGCAACAGTTTAAAAATCTTTCAAAAGACTTGGGACATTGGGCAGCAAAGTTAGCTTACGATCGCACTACTTTAGAAATTATCAGACCTTTACCTGAACACAAAGATTACCAAGCGACAATCTAAATGAGCAAGCTGACCATACTAATCTAAATTTAGAGGATTTTGATTATGCCTAGACTTACAGTTCCACCCAATTTCACAGGCACTGCTGGTTCCGACATTTTAATAAGGGAAGATTTAAATAAATTTCCAGCAATTGGGATTGATATTTTAACTGGAGGTTTCATTTATACAAGCTTAGGAAAGGACACCATTAAAGGCAACGGCACTGGCGGTAAAGGCGCTGATGGTGCTATCGGTAAAAACGTCGATGGCAGCAAAGGCGGTGCTGGAATCGGTATCAGCAATAATGGCAATCTGAATTGATCTAGGCGCTGGAAATGACTACTTCAAAGGGTTCGGTACTGGGACTGTGGATGGTGGAAAAGGTTTTGATACCTTAGACCTCAGTGCTTTCAATCGCTCTGAACTCACTTTTTCTGGTGTAATTTCGGGCAATGCCCTAAACCCAGCTAATATTAACTTCAATAACAATGGAAATGTTATTACACTTTCTACTACGGGCTTTGAGAATTTTATCTTTGCAGATGGCTCTTTGGGCTACAGCACTTTGGTCTGAAACTAAAATTACAACAATCTCACGAAAAATAATTACGAATTACGAATTAATATCAACTTCCTCCCACATTCATTGCTGCTAAAAAAGCCTTCTGGCTCACATCTCTGTAAACTGTATTCAAATACTTCATTACCACATCACTAGAAGTTGAATTTACTGCATTTTCCTCTTCCTTCGCTAGGGGGATTGCTCCTAATACATCTAATATCATCTCACTCGTGGATGGCGCAATCACTACTAATGATGACTCTAATGGCTCATTGTATTGCCAGAAAAAATCAATTTTTACAGAGTATTTGTTGTTAGGAATTGACTGTTGAATTTCGTGCATTTCTGTGGGATTGGGTTGAATCTTAGCACTACGTAATTGACGTAAATCGCTGATAATTTGCTCTTTGGTGCGTCCACGCAATTGAAAGAGTACAAAGGGGTCTTCACTGAAGCGATCGCCTAACTGATAGTACACTGCACCAATGTGTTTACAGGGATTTGCTTTATCAGGACAAGAGCATTTACTCTGGACATCAGCAAGGGTAAATGGAAATATCGAAAGACCATTAGCTGTGAACACTTCTTCTATATTTTGTGGCATTTCTCCTGCTAGTAGCTTGGCAGCAAAAATTGCCCTTTGAGACATAGTTTCAATTACATAACCCCACTGTTCATCGCTAAAAGGTTCAAGAGAAAGAGAAACTTTATAAGGTTCTACTTCACTACCTTGCACCCTAGCTAATACTTTTGCGCCTTGAAACTCAATGCTTAAAACATTTCCTTGACGAGCATAATTTCTGGCACGTTCTAAACGCTTTTTAAAGCGATAAGAATCTAGCAAATCTAGCCATTGTTGTGACCACCATTCTCGACTTGCTTGTAATGTGTAATTAGTCATAAGTAAATTCAAAATTCAAAATTATGGAATAGATGGGTTGATCTCGTTTTGTGACACTTTCCTCAAACTATAGCGTTTATCGTTGGGAGTATATTCAGTTTCGCAAATACACGCCTACAGACTGGAATGGAACTACACAATGACATAAAATCTTGAATTAACGTGAATTTGGCGGCTCATTAATATAGTAGACCTCTGGCAAAATTGTTTCTGTGTTATACAGGACTTACGCCCGGCGGGCTATGCCTACGCACTATTAATTACAGGACTTAGGCAAAAATTGCTAACTTCGCTTAATTTATCAAACCGCCAAGACGCCAACTCTTGGAGAGGCTCCGCCAACGCGCAGCGTCTCGTAGAGAAGAGCACCGAGAATTCGTAGAGTATGCGTAAGTCCTAAATTAAATAGTGCGGTAACAGCATCAACTTTAATAAACACGTGTCTTAGCCCTCTTCTGTCACTTTCCGGAATAAGCAAGTAGTAAATAAGCTAAATCATCCAGAAGCATAACAGAGTTTAAATTGATTCATGGCAGCAATTAAATGATTGAATCCTAGCAATAAATGTGAATTAGGGAAAATACTTAACCAGGGATAAATCAACCAAAAT
>NZ_JBALCN010000070.1:0-78744 GCF_036919615.1 Nostoc sp.
GGAAATATAGAGCGCAATCGCGGCAACTGGGATGCAGCCGAAACCCTGTATCGGCAATCTTTGACAGTGAGAACAGAATTAGGCGATCGCTCTGGAATGGCTTCTTGTTGGGCATCGTTGGGAAATATAGAGCGCAATCGCGGCAACTGGGATGCAGCCGAAACCCTGTATCGGCAATCTTTGACAGTGAGAACAGAATTAGGCGATCGCTCTGGTATGGCTTCTAGTTGGGGAGTGTTGGGATATATTGAGCGCAATCGCGGCAACTGGGATGCAGCCGAAACCCTGTATCAGCAATCTTTGACAGTAAGAACAGAATTAGGCGATCGCTCTGGTATGGCTTCTAGTTGGGGAGTGTTGGGAGATATAGAGCGCAATCGTGGCAACTGGGATGCAGCCGAAACACTGTATCAGCAATCTTTGACAGTAAGAACAGAATTAGGCGATCGCTCTGGTATGGCTTCTATTTGGGGACAGTGGGGAGATATAGAGCGCCTTCGTGGCAACTGGGATGCAGCCGAAACCCTGTATCAGCAATCTTTAGAAGTGATGACAGAATTAGGCGATCGCTCTGGAATGGCTTCTAGTTGGGGAGTGTTGGGAAATATAGAGCGCCTTCGTGGCAACTGGGATGCTGCCGAAACCCTGTATGGGCAATGTTTAAAAGTTGAGATAGAATTAGGCGATCGCTCTGGAATGGCTTCTTGTTGGGAACAGTCGGGATATATTGAGCGCCTTCGCGGCAACTGGGATGCAGCCGAAACCCTGTATCGGCAATCTTTGACAGTGAGAACAGAATTAGGCGATCGCTCTGGTATAGCTTCTTGTTGGCAAGTGTTGGGAGATATAGAACGCAATCGCGGCGACTGGGATGCAGCCGAAACCCTGTATCGGCAATGTTTAGAAGTTGAGACAGAATTAGGCAATCGCTCTGGTATAGCTTCTAATTGGCTATCGTTGGGATATATTGAGCGCCTTCGCGGCAACTGGGATGCAGCCGAAACCCTGTATCAGCAATCTTTAACAGTGAGAACAGAATTAGGCGATCGCTCTGGAATGGCTTATTCTTATAGTTGCTTAGGAGAAAATGAATGCGATCGCGGTAATCTCGAAGCAGCAGAACAGTTTTCTAAACAAGCTTTGTTAATAGCAGAAGAGTTGGGGATGACTCACTTAGTAGCAGAGGTTAACTACGATTTAGCACGGCTAGAGCGTAAGCGCAGTAATACAGAATTTGCCCAACAGCATTACAACACAGCACATCAAATATTTCAGCAATTGGGTGCAGCGAAGGATTTAGAGAGAATCGAGCAAGAGTGGGAGCAAGATTAATCCCAATGATCAGCGAAAACACATTAATTTCCATCTTGCAGGCTAATAGATTAATGCGTTCAGATGACGAAATTGCTGCTTTTGAAAATGCTTTAGCGGAACTTGCCAATAATCCTAAAAGTGAATATTTGCCAGAACTGCATCTAGTTCTAGATGATTGATGTCATTGTCACCCATTACATAATTATTTTATTTTGTCAAGCCACACAATAATATCATTTTCTATAACCTTTATCTTGTCTGCTTTTCAGCCATGTTAAGAAAGATCCGGGTAATGAATAGCCTTTACAAGGGGAGGGTTAGGGTGGGGTAAAATCCAGGTTCACAAGCTATTCAGACTTGTGCGATCGCAAATCTAAACTTTGATTTTTAGCTTACAATTTAGTAATATAGCCAGTTCTGTACAAAATCTCTAAATGCTGACAGAGTATATTCAAGCAGCTTTGCACAGAGCAAACTATGAAATTTTAGAAGATGGTACTTTTTATGCAGAAGTACCTGAATTGCAAGGGTTATATGCGAATGCATCTACACTGGAAGCTTGCAGAGAAGAGTTAAAACAATCTTTAGAAGAGTGGATTGTTTTAGGACTAGAGTTAGGGCATAATTTACCTTAATTAGACGGAATCTCTCTTGCTTTGAAAAAGGATGCGGCTCGTAATTCGTAATTCGTAATTACGTTTTCGCAAGGGTTTTATACATTTCAAATGGGTGGCTTATTTCCGTCGAAGTCTACTGGTAATCTCTCTAACGCCTCCCGTGCGATCGCCCCCCAATATTCATCCTTATACTCAACATATATTTCCAACGCTGTCTGCAAATGAACCTTCGCCTCTGCGTAGTTTTCTTCTGCTTCTGCAAGCATTCCTAATTGGCCGTAGGTGCTGGCTTGGGAATGGCGATCACCATATTCGATAAAGATTGCCAAAGCTTGTTGGTAATTGCGCCGCGCCTCCTCAAATTCACGCAAATTTTGGGCAACTCTTCCCAACCCGTGGTAGGTGTGTGCTTGGGAATAACGATCACCAAATTCGATGAAGATTGCCAAAGCTTGTTGGTAATTGCGCCGCGCCTCCTCAAATTCACGCAAATCTTGGGCAACTCTTCCCAACTGGTGGTGGGTGCTAGCTTGGGAATAGCTATCACCAAATTCAAGCAAGATTGCCAAAGCTTGTTGGTAATTGCGCCGCGCCTCCTCAAATTCACGCAAATTTTGGGCAACTCTTCCCAACTCGTGGTAGGTGCGTGCTTGGGAATAGCGATCACCAAATTCGATGAAGATTGCCAAAGCTTGTTGGTAATTGCGCCGCGCCTCCTCAAATTCACGCAAATCTTGGGCAACTATTCCCAAGTTGTGGTAAGTGCTCGCAGAAGAATAGCGATCGCCAAATTCAATTTTGATAGCCAAAGCTTGTTGGTAATTGCGCCGCGCCTCCTCAAATTCACGCAAATCTTGGGCAACCATTCCCAAATTGTGGTATATGCCAGCTTGAGAATAGCGATCATCTATTTGTTGTTCAATTTCTAGACACTGTTGATAGAAAGTTGTCGCCTGTGTAAATTGTCTCAAGTCTAGATAAGCATTCCCCAGGTTAAACAAAGCAGCAATTTCGCCGCGAGGATTCTGAAGTTGCTGTGAAATATTTAAAGATTTTTGATAATAAGCGATCGCTGTATCAAATTGCCTTTGCTGAGAATAAGAATCTCCTAATGTGTTGAGGACTTCAGTATAGAAGGTGGAATCTGGAAACTCATTAGCTATTTTTTCGGCTTCTTCTAAATATTCTCTAGCTTTGATAGGTTCTATCTTACTTATATACGCGACTCCTAGCTGATGCAAAATATTACTACAGTTGCGGAGGTTTTCTCCTGTTGGATGATGTCCAGTAGGTTTATATTCCATTAGCAGGCGGTGTAATAAATCGATCCGCTCTTGCTTTTCTGGAGGTTCTAATCTGTCTATGATTCTCTCAGTATTTTGAGTCTCATTAATCGCATAATCTTTGGTAACTTGAGGTGTTTGAAACCGAAACATCCCCGATTGCCAAGCCCAAAAATCAGGAGCAAATTTGGCTAACCGAGTCAGGGCATAATCCGGCAGAATAAACAGAATGGGATAAGGAACAGTTCTTTTATAAGCATCTCGGACAAAGTTGAGGTCTTGTAAAACTGGCGGATAGTCTCCATAAACGCCAATAGACTTTTCTAAGCCTTGTACAATCAAGACTAATTTTTTGTTAAGTTCTATCTGAATGCTTGGTAATATATTGACAATTTCATCACGGAGAAATCGCAAATTGGCATCAGAAAAATTCATATTCACAAACTGAATATCCCTACACTCAGGATTTGTCTTTAGCGCCTCAACTAATATTTCTGCATCTGGGGGAAAATTAATTTCCACAAAACCAATGGTAAACTTTTCTGCAAAGTCTACAAATGTGAGTAATTGAGCAAATATCTCTTGATTAAGCGCGATAAACAGCCCAATTTCTGAACTAAGGTTGCGCTGTAAGTGCGGATTCGAGGGCTTTCTGGAAGAATTCATTTTGCTTCACCACTGGATTGGGGTAATTCCACCGTTTATCGCCGTTGTATTCCAAAACTGAAGTGTTAAACAGCATTAACTGACCTATATCATCTTTGCTGACATTCTTGGTGATGCACACTTGGGCTAAAAACGCATAATGTTCTTCAGGAATAAACCTTTCAAAACTAAATTGCTGTCGTTTCACAGCATAGATAATATCTTCGGCAATAATTTTAGGATGTTTACGAGTACTAGCAGTTTGGCAAGCAGTCCGCATCATCTGCATTAATTGACGGACATGTCCTCCACTGGCTTTTGCTAAATCTAGTAATTCCTGACGAGATGCAAATACAGCATCAATATCTACCCGCTTTTCAATCACACTGGCAACTGCTTCTAGTCCCGTTTGATTGTAGTTTAAATGGCAGCGATCGCGTTCAAATTCATAAATATTCACCATTGGTACAATATGAGGATTACCATCAAACTGATTGAGTGGGTTTTTAGGCGAACAAAGCACAGAAATTGGAACTGTATAAATTATTGTGCAGTCTAATTCTTGTAACTGAGCCGCATAGTCAAAAAATAAATGTTCTGCAACCATCGGTGGTACACGATCCATGTTGTCAAAAATAATCAATAAACCTTTATATTCAGGGAATTTTTTTCGGAGTTTAACGTAGGCATCTCCTAATAAAAGGTTAATATCTGCTTTCAGCCGTGATAGGTCTTTTTCTAAAATTTGGCGAATAGTAGTTTTTTGCTTATCAGAACCTTTAATTTCTGCCAGTAATTTGACCATCAATTTAGCGATAAATGGAGCTTCTGGTTTCAGAGTCGCTTCTCCCTGAATACTCACAGACTTTTCTACAGTTTCTTCTGTTTCTTTAGTAATATCCTTAAACCAAGATTCAAAGTTTTGCAAAAGTTTAGAATCAAAATTTAAACCTAATTTACGTAACTCAAATTCTACTTGTTTAATGACAATTAAATATAAATCTGTATAATTAGCATCATTAATATCTGTTTCTTCGTTAACTTCTAAATAAATTACGTGGTATTGTTTTTCCCATTGGTTCTGAATACGTTTTAAC
Source organism: Nostoc sp. (assembly GCF_036919615.1). Taxonomy (GTDB): domain Bacteria; phylum Cyanobacteriota; class Cyanobacteriia; order Cyanobacteriales; family Nostocaceae; genus Nostoc. The sequence continues at coordinate 4,957 of NZ_JBALCN010000070.1, forward strand.
TCTGTACTTTTGCCACAGCCACGATGTCCGGTAAACAAAATTGTGCTGAAATCTGCGGCTTCTTGAAAGTCTAAAATCGTACTAACGCTGTCAACTGCTGAAGTTTTGCGGACTGCTGATAAATCAACATAGTAACGCTCCATGTCTGCACCCTCTAGCGGTTCAACATTACAAACTTGAAATGCAGCTTTGAGAGTATTAGCACGCTGATGATTCATTAGGTTTTGACTAACTTTATAAATATGACTTTCTCAATCTTAAATTTTAGGCGATCGCTGTGCAACATTACATCTGATAAAAATTTACTTTTTGAATTTAGCAGTTTTGTCTTATTTTATACAGTAAGCAATAACATCCCTTAAAAAAGGCTTGCTGTTATCCAAATTTTTGTAACAGTCAAAGTGTCGTACTAACCGATATCCCGCCCAGAACTTAAGTTCTGGGCTGATAGCTAAAGTCCACTCAAGTGGACTAAAATTTTTCTTTTTAGAGAAAATAGGTATCTACGTGGCTTAAAAACTTGTATTGAGTCCTCTTAAGAGGAATGCAATATTAGCCTCAGAATTCATTCCCAGGCGGGATGGCAAGCAAACCCAAGATTTATTTTAATCTTGGTAATCACAAGTTTTTAAGGGGGGTTGGGAGGATGTTAAAAATATTAAAACGTTAACCAAACTGTATTGGGAGCGGTTTTGTTAAAATGGCGATCATTTATGAACTGCGTTATTGAATATAAGCTGCTGACAACATTCAGAATTATATTCAATTGTCAATCTTCCAAAAGAGAGAATACATATTATTTACGCATATTTAATTCTACTCAACCAAATTAAAAGGTTGCTCATTGTCGTTTTCGCTTAACTACACTGATTTATTTTAAACAAGCCTTCTTCTCCACATAAATTTTAACATTTAAAACTGGATGATAATTTCTGCATCATAAATATATCTGAGCAAGTATAACGGTTTGCAGAACTTTGTAAGGAGGTGATACGTAAAAAAGATGTCAGGCTAAGTTTTATTGAGTTTATAGGGCTTAAAAATATCTTCAAAGCTATTCTGTAAGGGGAGTATGAACTATTTTAATTACAAACAATTGGACGATATATAGAGCATAAAGTACATTTATATATAGATATCTATCTAGATCATCAGCGAACAGTATAATAAAAAATTAATTGTTGTAATTGGGGATGTGCTAGTTTAAAAAAAAAACTTAGCACAGCAAGCCAATTAAAAAAATCTGCTATCAAGTACTTTAATATCATACAAAAATTACATGGAACAAGTAATTACTGCAATTGCAGATGCTTTATTTATAACCAGTAATTTAGGAGAAATAAAAAAAGTAAATCGTGCTGCTCAAAAATTATTTGGTTTTAGTGAAGAAGAATTAATTAATCAACCAATGTCACTGATAATTGATGATAATCAAGTATTAACACAAGCCATTTATAGACATTCTTATTTTAAGCAAAATTCCCAGAATTTCGAGGTAGTTTGTCGAACTAAAACTAGAGAAAAACGGTTGATTGCTTTTTCTTGTTCAGTAATTCCGAAAAAAATAAAAGGATTAGAAGATATTGTCTACATTGGTCGGGATATTACTGCTCGGCAGCACCGGGAACAGCGTATAAGTACCCAGTATGCTATCACTCGGATATTATCAGAATCCCAGAGTGTGAAGCAGGGAATTCCGCAAATTTTGCAGTCGATTTGTCAAAATTTGGGATGGGATTTAGGAGAACTTTGGACAGCAAGTCAATATATTGGCACATCGGTACAGGGAGACAGTATTAATGCAGTATTAAGGTGTGTGGAAATTTGGTCAAGTCGAGTAATTTCTGTGCGAGAGTTTAAAGCAATCACCTGGCAAACTACCTATACACCTGGTGTTGGCTTACCTGGTCGAATTTGGATCAGACGTTTGCCCTTGTGGATTCAAGATATCACAGAAGATGGAGACACTCGGCGATCGCAACCTGCTGCTGAGGCTGGATTACACGCAGCTTTTGGCTTCCCCATCTTAGACGATAGTGAAATCTTAGGAGTGATGGTTTTCTTTAGTCGGGACGTACAACCAAAAGATAAAGACCTATTGCAATTGGCGGGTTCGATTGGTAGTCAAATCGCCCAGTTTATCAAACGCAAACAAGCAGAAAATGCACTTGTAGAAAGTGAAGAACGATATCGAGATTTATTTGAAAATGCTAATGACCTGATTCAATCCGTCAATACCTCTGGTCATTTTTTATATGTGAATCGTGCATGGCGAGAAACTTTGGGATATAGCGAAGCTGAAATTGGGAATATGACTATTTTCGATATCATACATCCAGAGTGTAAACAACAGTGTTTGCAAAGGTTTTATAGCGTGCTGTCAGGAGAAAAGTTCGATCAAGTAAAATCCACATTCGTTACTAAAGACGGTCAAACAATCTTTCTAGAAGGTAATATTAACTGTAAATTTGTCGAAGGTCATCCAGTTGCGGTTCGCGGTATTTTTCGCAATGTCACCCAGCGACTAGCAGTAGAAGAAGCGCTGCGCCATCAGCAGGAAGAAACCGAACGTTTATTGCTGAATATTTTGCCAGCCACAATCTCCAAACCCTTGAAAGAAGAACCAGCTAAGATTGCTGAAGACTTTGCTGATGTTACAGTTTTATTTGCAGATATTGTCGGCTTTACCGAAATTGCTGCTTCTATAAGTGCAGTTCAAGTGGTAAACTTACTTAACCAAATTTTCTCAGCTTTCGATCGCCTCACCGAGCAATATGGTTTAGAGAGAATCAAGACCATTAAGGATGCTTATATGGTAGTTGGTGGCTTACCCACACGCCGCCTGGATCATGCTCAAGCGATCGCCCAAATGGCACTGCACATGCAAACTGCGATCGCTCTATTTAATACTGAGAATAACCAAAACTTCAATATCCGTATCGGCATCCATAGCGGTTCCGTAGTGGCGGGAGTAATTGACCTCAACAACTTTACTTATGATCTTTGGGGAGACACGCTAAATATCGCTAGCTGCATGGAATCCCAAGGTCTTGTAGGTAAAATCCAGGTTACAGAAGATACTTATAAGTATTTGTGTGATGAATTTTTATTTGAAAAGCGGGGTGAAATTGAAGTTCAAGGTAAAGGGGAAATGACAACTTATTTGTTGATTGGGCAAAAGTGAGAAAAGGGGAAGCGATCTGACCTCACTTCCATTCTTCTCTCCTTTTAGGAGCTACGGTGTACACACAAGTCGTATCACCCCCCTTAATCCCCTCGATATATTAGGGGGAAATGAGATTTCCGGTTCCCTCCCCTTCACAAGGGGAGGGTTAGGGTGGGGTAAAACCTGTCTTATTCAGCTATTTTCAGACTTATGTGTACACCGTAGCCTTTTAGGAGAGAGGCTTTGAATCTTACTCCCCTTCCCTTATAGGGAAGCCAGTGCGTTGGGCGGGTTTCCCGACTTGAAGCACCTGGCGTAAGGGGTTGGGGGTTAGGTCTCTATTGGACTCAACACAGAAGCGCTATATTAAAATTCTCTACTCCCTAATGAGTATTCGGAATTAGCCGACCACAGGGATAAGTCGCTGTTTGCTGTGAAGCATTTTCAGCCACTGCTGCTGGAACCTGATCTGATGGTTGAGTTTTGGCTGCTAGATAGTCTTTTTGCAGTTTATCCAAAATGGCTTCTCGCCTGTCGTACAGACGCTTCAGGGAACGAGGCTGGCACTTGTTTAAGACGTATGCTGTTACCAGTGGTAGAGCGATCGTGCTATCGGTATAACAAACAATTGCGTTAGGTAACTCTTCCGGGTCAATCTTACCCCAGCTGACGGCTTCCGATGGGGTTGCTCCAGACAAACCGCCTGTATCTGGACGCGCATCGGTAAACTGCACAAAGTAATCGTGTCCTCGTTCTTCTAGTCCTAATACTTCGTGAAGTTGTGGTTGAGTTTGTAACAAAAAGTTTTTCGGACTACCGCCACCGAGAATTACAGCTGCACTTTTACCTCCTGATTCACGGGCATTATATGCGATCGCAGCCGTCTCATTTACGTCAATTGATGGATCTAACACCAACTGCGAACCTTCCAAAGCTAAAGCCGCCACGTTCATGCCAATTGAGCTATCTCCTGGAGAAGACGTATATATAGGCACGCCATATTCATAAGCTGTAGCAAGCAAGCAGGAATGCTGCACACCCAGTTGCTTTTCTACTTCCCGCACATATTTACCCAGTAAATAGTGAAACTCAGCCGTTCCCATCCGCTTCTGAAACGCTTCTCCTTGCAGAATCTTGCGGATGAACGCATCAGTTTCCAGCAGTACATCGTAACCAAAGATAATGTCATAAATGCGAATAGTGCCTTCCTGGCGCAGTTTCACATCATCCAAAAACGGATTACCAGTAAAGAGATCAAAACCTAAACCGTAGTGCATATCGTGGTAAAGATTTGCACCTGTACTAATCATCCAGTCAATAAAGCCATTGCGAATTAAGGGTGCAAGCGCTGAAACCCCGAATCCGGCTGGTGTCATCGCACCGGAAAGGCTAACTCCTACTGTGACACCTTCCGTTAGCACATCACGACTCAGTAGTTGGCAGATTTCCCGCAACCGGGCTGAGTTGTAAGCGGTGAAGTATTGATCAATCAAATCCACCACATTGATATCATTTGATATAGGTGTCGGTGCAATTTTTTGACCCAGCTGTTTAGACATTTTGGCACTCCCGAACAGTAAACACGCCGAATCTAATGTTATCTAGGTTTCAAGCAAAGTAACAGCAATTTAACTAGCCCATATTATCAAAAAACACTACGATGGCTGAGATTAAATCGTGTCACGGACCTCAACGCCTACAATTGAGGCTATCTTACTGAAAAGAGTTTCCAAAAATATTAAATTTAATGGAAGATTTAATAGATCGAGATAGGTGTACGCTACCTAGATGGGAATGCGTCAACAGAGGACTCAACCAATGGGATATGTAATTGCTACTGCAAATATGAAAGGTGGCGTTGGTAAAACCACCCTCACTGTCAACTTAGCTACCTGTTTAGCTAAAAATCATGGCAAGCGGGTGCTTGTCCTTGATTTAGACAGCCAAATTAGTGCCACACTCAGTTTGATGTCGCCTTTAGATTTTGCCAAGCGCCGTAAACAAAGTAAGACATTTAGATATCTGATAGACGAAATTATCAATCCAGACCCACAAGCAAAACTGACAATTCAGGATATTATTCAATCCCAGGTTTGTAATCTTCCTGGACTGGATTTATTACCAGGAGATATCGACTTATATGATGAATTTGTTGTGTCAGAAATGCTGCATCAACAAGCAACTGCTTTGGGTGAACAGGACTTTGAAATGATTTGGAATCGCTTTGAAAGAGTGCTGATTAATAACATCTTAAAACCAGTCCGTCAAGAATATGATTTTATCCTTCTCGATTGTGCACCTGGCTATAATTTATTGACTCGTAGCGCTTTAGCCGCCAGCGACTTCTACATACTTCCTGCTAAACCAGAACCCTTATCTGTAGTGGGTATTCAACTACTGGAAAGACGGATTGCCCAATTAAAAGACAGTCACGGACATGAAACCAAAATAGATATAAAAATGCTGGGAATTGTATTTAGCATGTCCAGCGCTAACCTTCTCACTGGCAGATACTATAAACAAGTGATGCACCGCGTTGTTGAAGATTTCGGTGTAGAAAAAATTTGTAAGGTACAAATACCAGTTGATGTTAATGTTGCTAAAGCTGTTGATAGTTTTATGCCAGCTGTTTTAATTGCTCCCCAATCAGCTGGTTCAAAAGCTTTTTTTCAGTTAGCTCAGGAGTTGTTGCAAAAGCTATAGCAAGGCTAAATAATTCGTAAATAAGACGATTTCCGACTTATTAAATAAGTCGGAAATCTCAAACTTTCGATTTTCCCAAATCAATTAGTTAGAACTGCTATAGCAATCCTATTTGATTTGTGAAAATCGAGAGGCTCAGATCCCCGACTTCGTAAAGTTGTTGGGGATCTTGTTATTCACGAATGATTTAGGACTGCTATATTTAATTGTGTGAAGAAATCAGAGTTTGTCACAAGTTAAGTTATCTTTTTTTTTAAATTCAGTATTTACACGCAAGCTATGTGCAGTGAGATTCAGCTATTGAGTGAAAAGGGCAGTAAATTTCACTAAGAAACAATGCTTACTAACAATTTTGTACAAGCAGAGAAAAATCAGCACTTGGTAATACGCCTACCACGGACTTTGAGTTATCTCGAAACCTGGGGCTTTGGCTTAACAGGTCATGTGGGATGGATTGGTACTGCCCCGATTATTCATGCAGCGTTAGGGCCGAAAGCGCTCTTAGTTTGGTTTTTTGGCACGATCATTTCCTTTTTGCTTAACTTACAAGTACAAAGTCTAGGTAGATATTGGTTAGATGTCGCTGGAGGAACACCAAACTATACCACAAGGTTATTGAAGAACTTTCCTGGCTTAGGTCGTTACGTAGCCTTAGGATACTTTTTTAGCCGGGCAGCAGTACCAGCACTGTATGCAATTATTCTCACAAACCTAATTAAAGTCAATTTTGATCAATTAGGTATTTCTTGTCCAGAAACTTTATTAAAAGTTGTATTTACAGCGATTCCTTTTATTGTGGTGTTTAGTGGCAGCCGTGCTTTAGCACTCCTGCATTTATTTTTTGTATTCCCAGCGATTTTATTACTGCTTTTGTTTTGTACTCAAGGCATAGTATCATTAGCCTCCTCAACTGATAATTTTAAATTTATCCCAACAAGCACAGATAGGCTAAGTTTTGAAGAATGGGCAAAGTACTTTTTTCTGGCTAGCTATTCAATTTTTGCTTGTGAAACCACTTCTTCTTTTGTTGCTGATAGCCGCCATCCATATAAAACTTTAAAGTTCTTAAGCGTAGCTGCTTGGCTAATTCCTCCGGTGTTTTTAGGTGGTTCTTGGGTATTAATGTATTCGCCTCAAAATCCAAAAATAGATGATGTATTCTTCAGTCTGGTAGCGGCTTCTAGACCTTTCTGGGGTGAATATGCCCCCTTTCTAGTAACACTTTTGATTAGTGTATCTTGCCTTCTAAGTTCTGCTACGGCAGTTTCCAACTCTCCTCGGATATTATACCAACTTGCCTTAGACAAACAGCTTTCTCCCATATTTGCATTAGTTTCCCGTCAAGGTGTCCTTGGCCCTGCTATCTTAGTTACCTTTCTAATCAGTTTGCTTTGTCTAAATTTGGGAAATGTACTTCAACTTGTCACAGTAGCAGGCACCTGTTATCTCATGTCCATTATGGGATTACATCTGGGATTATGGCTCTTTCGGAACAAACCACAGGTGTTATGGCCTTGGTGGTCACTTGGTTTTTTCTTTGTAGAAGCGGTAGTTCTAATAGTGGGAGGTTTAGCTTGGAATTGGAGAGATTTCTCAGTGGGATTATTATTACCCATTGTTCTGATCATCGGAGATGTAGCGCTACGTCGCTTAAGATTTGCGCCATTACACCCGGAATGGTGGACACAGCGTTACGACACTAAGTTTAGTAAAAACAACCCAGACTTTGTAGTACTACAAGTGATTGTCTTAGTATTATTAATTTGTATTACTGCCATAAGCAGTTGGGTTCTCCGCGATTTATTAGATAAAGTTTCTAATAAGCCTCAAAACTCTTTACTAGCTATTCTGTTAGTGACTCTTTCTTTTTCAGGGGTAGCGATCGCTTGCTGGACAACTCTACCAAAACTTGCTGCTATTGATGAGGCACACAAACAAGCAAAAAACCTATTTATCACTACTCTTGATACCATTCCAGATCCTGTTTTAATCTTAGATGAAAACGGTATAATTTGTCAGACAAATGCTGCTGCTGAAGAATTATTTAAAATAACTGTTCAGCAATTGCTTGGGCAAAACTTGAATCAGCTCTTAATATGCTATCGCGGCAAACCGGAGCAATGGTCTATTAGAAGTGAGCAAACCTTAAAAATAAACCAAGGTCTACGGATTGTTGAATCGACTATTTCACAGCCATTTAATTCCCAGTTACGAGAGTATGTTGTTATTGTCCGTGATATCACTAAGCGTAAGTTAGTAGAGGGAAAATTAGTCCAGTACTGTTATCAGCTTGAGCAACTGGTTATACAACAGAGTATTGAACTTATTAGAGTGAATCAACAACTTGGAAAAGACATTATCAAGCGTGAACAAGCACAAGAGCAATTACTGCACAATAGTCTTCATGACGGACTAACTGGATTACCTAACCAACGATTATTTATGGAGCAGGTGCAGCTAGCAATAGAACGTACTAAACAGCAAAATAATTATTTATTTGCCGTACTCTTCTTAGACCTAGACCGCTTTAAAGTTGTTAATGACAGCCTTGGACATCTAATGGGAAATCAACTTTTGATTGCAATTTCTCGTCGGCTAAAGTCAGTTGTGCGAGTCGGAGACATAGTTGCCCGTTTTGGCGGAGACGAGTTCACAATCTTAGTTGAGGAAATTGAGGATATCAGCACCGCCATACAGATAGCGGAGCGAATTAAAAAGATGCTAGCTTTGCCATTTCAATTAAATGAGCATAGGGTGTTTACTAATGCCAGTATTGGCATTGCCTTAAGTAAAGCAGATTATCAGCAAGCAGTGCAGATTCTACGCGATGCTGATTTGGCAATGTACTGTGCCAAATTACTTGGTAAGGCACGCTATGAGGTATTTGACCAAAAGATGCATGAGGGTGCATCTTCGCTCTTGGAGTTAGAAACTGCTTTGCGAAATGCGCTGCTCAAGCAAGAAGAATTTCGCCTTGATTACCAGCCAATTATTTCACTGACAACTGGCAAAATTATTGGATTTGAGGCACTCATCCGTTGGGATCATCCAAAACGAGGACTTATTTCCCCTCAAGATTTTATTCCCTTAGCGGAGGAAACTGGAATGATTGTTACTATTGGGCAATGGGTGCTTTATGAAGCGTGTCAGCAAATGCACATATGGCATAAACAATTTCCCACTTCACTACCCCTGACAATTAGTGTGAATTTTTCTGGTAAACAGATAACGCAACCTGATGTGTTTAAACAGGTTAAACATATTTTGCAGTCAACTGGACTGAAGCCATCCAGTTTGAAATTGGAAATTACTGAAACCTTGTTGATGGATAATTTTGAATTAGCTACCACCGTGCTTTCTCAGTTAACAGCGCTGAATATCGAGTTCCACATGGATGATTTTGGTACTGGGTATTCATCTTTGAGTTATCTGCACCGCCTACCAATCAAAATCCTTAAGATTGACCGCTCTTTCATTAACAGTATAGGTAGTCGAGGAGAAAATTTAGAAATTATTCGAGCGATCGTGACATTAGCTCATAATTTAAATATGTTTGTAACAGCAGAAGGGATAGAAACTGTAGAGCAATTAACAGAGTTAAAGGCTTTACAATGTGATCATGGGCAAGGGTATTTTTTCTTACCACCTATGGGAAGTGCAGAAGTAGAAATACTACTTGCTGCCAACGTGTGCGGCAAAAACTTTTTAAATAGATAAAGTCTTGGGATCAAATTCTGTTTAGAGAAACACCTCGTAAAATTGGATGATTAATTTCACTTGATAATCTATAAAGGTGAGCAAAAAATGATAATACTTCTTGCTCAAATTTACAAGAATGGAGACCAAAATCTGGCTCAACATATGGATTTCCAGCATTATTTAACAGAAAATTGAAAAATTTGGCGATCGCACTGTAATCACAACTTAAATTATCTGGATAGCCTGCATGAAACTGCGATCACTGTTCTATTTGTAGCAGAAAATCTGCCAACTCTTTAGCAACTTTATTTAACATATCTCTGTATCTCTTAAATTTTGAGTTAATGGATGTTTTAGTCTAAATTATACGTATTAATCCATACCTTTATATTTTCTTAATAACATGGCAATCAGGTTATTTATTGAAAATAATCCAGTGAAAATACGGAGTAGTTTTCAGTAACAATACCCAATTTATTTTTTGGAAAGTATATTACTCTCAGGAATTATACGCTGTACAAAATAAATTTAATGTGTCTACACACAAAATATCTATTTCAAGCACTGATTGCAACTTGATTTAATCGTATATTTACTGTTTTGGGTGTTACATCATGTCTGCTAAATTACCCATAAAAAAAGAACCCCACCCCTAGCCCCCTTTCAAGGGCAGGTTTTTATAGGCGGAAGAGAAGTTGAGATGAGTAGTCCAAGGTTCAGGGGAAAAGTGACCAAAAGGAAGAGGCTGATCCAATAACAAGGCAACGATCAGCTTGATGAAACCACGACGAAAACAACTGAGAGTGCGTCTGGGTTGGAAAGCAGGTGGTAACTTATGTGCCAGATGATTTGCGGGTAAATCATCATAACTACTGTATTTTCTTTCTCTGCCAGTAGTTCCACTAAAAATGCTGCTACTGTTGTAGTCCGGTTGATTGCATCACTCCCATTCCAAAACTCCACATTGCCAATACTTTGCCCTGTGGCTGACTCAGATGTGGTAGCTTTTGGCTAACGATCGCTATCCAACTGTTCAAACCTGAATACTCATTCATCACCCACTTTGTGTCACGATGTTTTATCCTATCATTCACCCATTTCTAAAAACCTGCCCTTGAAAGCATCCCCCTTTGCCCCTTTTCTTGTGTTCCTCTTCTAGACTTAATCTTTCTTTATAACCAGCGAAAGAGGTGCAGAAAACTACTTATGTGGAAACCTAAGTATTAGAGGTGAAATTAATTCCTCACTTTTCCAAAGCTACCAAAGATTCCATGCAAAGCAATTTAGTTATATTTCCTAACGCTGGGGCTGCAAAAAATAGCACACAAACAGAAGAAAGAACAATTAGCAAGTATGACCGTGCTGAGGAGCAATTTATACAACTGCTAGCAATGGAGGATTTGGACAATGAACTGCATGTAAAACCTGCAAGAGCCAGTGAGTTTGAACAGACGCTCTCAATAGCAATTGGCGCTGCTTATGGAAATGATCGCTCTGATCAACAGGCTCACCGTTTTCTCCAGCGGATACTTTATCGAATTAATCGGCTAAAACTTTTTTGGTACGACGATTTGCGGCACTATAGCAATGAGCGATCACTTTACTTGTATTCATGTCGTGACCAAATTGAAGCTGCTTGGCAAAACTGGGAACTTGCACAAATCGATGTGCCAGCGCTGCAACAATTGGATGTAAAACACGCTTTAATTGAGCGCACATCTGCCGATTTAAATCCACCTTTGTCACAGAGTAGTCGCTACATTCGTGAGAAAATGACTGAAGCTGGCTATCGTCACTTACTAGCGATCGGCTCCTTTGATGGTTTGGTTGAAGGTAGTCGTCTTTGCTACGTATTGGGTGGTGCTGCTAATGAAGTGCAATGTACGCTAGTGCGAGTACTACTAGAAGAATACGGCAACGGTCGTTTATCTCGCAAGCACTCGACATTTTTTGCTCAAATGCTGGCTGAGTTTGGGATGAATACTCAACCAGAAGCATACTTCGATTTAGTACCTTGGGAAGTCTTAGCTTGCGATAATCATAACTTTTTGACCAGCGATCGCAAACGCTATTTTTTACGTTACAGTGGCGCCTTGACATATTTTGAGGTGGCTGGTCCTGCGGCTTACAAAAACTATCTGGCGGCAGCGCAACGACTGGGACTGTCAGAGGCGGCGATGGGTTATTGGGAACTACACATCAGGGAAGATGAACGTCACGGTCGTTGGATGTTAGATGATGTAGCTTTGTCTTTGGCAGAAAGGTATCCCAATGATGCCTGGGAACTGCTGCTTGGGTATGACCAGGATAAACTAATGGGCGATCGCGCCGCCGGTGCTGTTATGCGATCAATACGTGAAGCAGAACAAGCCGCCTAACTCATCTAAGAAATCTAAAAAATTAGAAATTCAAAATGGCAGATTCTTTCTGGCGTTTCTAATTTCACATTTCTAAATCATTCTATTGCTAATCCACCTACAACCCAATTTCTTTAGTAAGGGCTTCTTTACTAAAGGAACGGTTATCTATTGCCTTGAGATTAAGGTAGTAAATAACCTCCCATTAGATTGATTATACCTTACATATTGAAGTGCAATAAAATGAAAGATATCTTTTTCTGTCCTGAAGAATCTAATTTCTACTCAAGCTGCTTAGACAATTTTGTGATTAGAAATTGCAAAAACTACGAATCTATTGTTGAGTTTGGCTCAGGAGATGGTAGCCCTGTAATTAATTCTTTATTGAAAAACAAGTTTGATGGGGTAATCCAAGGATTTGAATTAAATACTTCTGCATGGAAAGTTGCAAATTCAACTATCGATGAATATAATCTCGCTAATAAATATATAATCCATAATTCATCTTTGTTTAATTCTTCTCAACCTGATGCAGAGTATCTTGTAGCCAATCCACCGTATCTCCCCGCTCCAGATAATGATATTTATATGCCACTCTTATTTGGGGGTGTAGATGGAGCCACAGTTACCAACAAACTTTTGTCGCTAGGTTATGAAAATGTGTTGGTTTTAATATCTAGTTTTTCTAATCCAATAAGTACGCTGAACCTAGCAAAAGAAAATGGATATTGTGTTCAAAATTTCATGGTGTTACCTTTGCCGTTCGGCTATTATAGCTCTGATCCCAAGGTAAAGGAACACATAGAAAAACTCCGAAAAAATAAGATGGCATTTTATTCTGGCGATTATTATTTTTTGGCTGGTGTTTTATTTAAAAAATGCCAGGAGTCTGTAATTGATTTATCTAATCAATTAGCTCAGCTCATGACTAGTTTGTGAAAATTGAGATATAACTTACCAGTGCTGTCTCTAGGAACCAGCAAATTTTTATGAATGCCAACCGCCTATGTAGACAATATCCCTGAATATGATGCAGTTACTAAATTTGCATAGTGTGGTGCCGAATAGCCCGTCTTAAACATTGCTTTTCATATTTGATTTTGGAATCTGAATCAGCAAGCGTTCAAAAAAAGCTAAGGAACAGAACTTTAATCTTGTAGGGTACGTTAGTGATAGCGTACTAATATACCCTAAAACAGATTAAATAAAACCCTATTCTTAAGTAATCACTTTGTTTACCTGAAGTTATTGGATAAACTTCTTTGTTGTATAGCTGCATTACTAGAGTGAGGTTTGCGTTTGAGTGCTGCAAATAAAATTACAACAGCACCGAACGACAAAATAGGAAAGCCAGAAGTTGGTTCAGCTACAGAGACAGATGAGATTGGCGTCAAGAGGAAGGCGTGTAATTCACCATTAACTGCACCACGACCGACAATTTGTCCATTAATATTAATCGCAGATGCTGCTGTCAAGGTAAAGCCAGCGTCTAAACCAGGAGCAATCAGGTCATTTAAGTCGTACAGAGTGTTATCACTATAAAGAAAAGCCCGCAAACCATTGCCATCTGGTGCAAAAAAGTTATTGTTAGTGCCAGAAAACCCAACTACTTGACCCAAATTATTGATCCCCCCAGCAAAACTGAACAAATCTGTAGGACGTAATTTACCGAGATTTTGCAGTCCCGTGCTGGAACTGTACAAAAAAGCACGACCATCATCTACTCCAGTGAGTCCCGAACTACCAACTACCTGTCCTGAGTCATTAATATCATTTGCTACGCTGTAATTGTCACCTGGCAAAGTTCCCAAGTTAGTAGTTTGGCCGTTTTTGTACAGAAAAGCTGTGTTTGAATTGAGAATGCCCACTACTTGTCCCAAGTTATTTAAACCGTAGGCAACATTGCCAGGAGTTCCGATGCTGGTTGCTATACCATCGCTGTACAAGAAAGGCCCAAGTTTGCTTGCTCCCCCTACTACTTGGGTGCGATCGTTAATGGCATAAGGAATAGCGTTTTGGATCGGCAGAGGTTGGGTGATGCCATTGCTGTACAGGAAAGGGTTATTTCCAGTAAAGTTATTACCAATCGAATTACCAATTACTTGCCCCAAGTTATTGATAGCACTCACTGCAAGTACATTATCACCAGGCAACGGACTAATTTTTTTGAGCGAACCATTGCTGTAAAAGAAAGAACCATTCAAAGAATTAATCGCTACCTCACCTGAGTTATTGATGTCTGTAGCAAAACTGTAGGCTTCTCCTGTAAGACTGCCTAAGTCAGTAACTGAGTATAGAGATGCCGCCAATGCCGACTTGGATGCAGTAAGACTGATTGCAGTTAAGGTTATTGCTGTTATACAAGATTTCCACTTAAGTAAAACCATGTTACTTTCTCGTGATTTTCTATTACCCTACCAAATTACCACTGAATAGTAGAGTAGTAACCTGCCGTATCTGGGTAGTCGCTAAATACGCCATCGACACCTAAGCTGAAAAATAGTTCATATTCCCCTTGAGGATTTCCTTGAAAGTCCAGTGGTAAAAAGCAGTCTTCATTGCAGAAAGTCCAGGCATGAAGCAAACCAGCTACATGAGCATCTGTAACTAAAGATGTGGGCGATATCTGGCGACAAGCCGCTTTGCGTCTACGCAATTTACCATTGCTGTCTCTAAGAACCAATAAATTTTTATGAACGCCAACCGCCTGTATATATTTAGCAATCTCCTTTAAACCTGACGCAGTTGCTAAATCTGCATAGGTGCGCTGATTGCCACTCACTACAAAATCATTAGGTTTACCACTATTATTAAGTGTTCTGAACGATAGCCGCTAGCACCTCGGTGTGCAATGATAATTGGAGATGCACGTTGCAAAGTTGTAGTTATTACTTTAGCTACCTACAAGAAAAGCAAGCTACTCGTAGCATCTCCAAGAGTTGCAGTCTGTTACTAGGGTTTGACGCTGTAGCCACTTACGTCAACTAATCGATATCCTTCACCAACCAGTTTGTCAAAAGTCGCTTGATACTCATCTGAAGTCAATCCATGTCGCGCCTGCCAAGCGGGACTCTCAGACTTCTCCCAAATAGCGGCGTATCGATTTTGTCCGTTGACATTATAACCATTAACATGAACTAATCGATATCCTTCACCAACTAGTTTGTCAAAAGTCGCTTGATACTGGGCTGAGGTCAATCCATGTCGTGCTTGCCAAGCTGGACCACCAGACTTTACCCAAATAGCGGCGTATCGGTCTTGTCCGTTCACACCATAACCACTGACATCAACCAACCGATATCCTTCACCGACCAGTTTGTCAAAAGTCGCTTTATACTGGGCTGAGGTCAATCCATGTCGTGCTTGCCAAGCTGCGCCACCAGACTTCTCCCAAATAGCGGCATATCGGTCTTGTCCATTTACACCATAACCACTAACGTGAACTAATCGATATCCTTCACCAACTAGTTTGTCAAAAGTTGCTTGATACTGGGCTGAGGTCAATCCATGTCGTGCTTGCCAAGCTGCGCCACCAGACTTCACCCAAATAGCGGCGTATCGGTCTTGTCCGTTCACACCATAACCACTGACATCAACCAACCGATATCCTTCACTAACTAGTTTGTCAAAAGTCGCTTGATACTGGGCTGAGGTCAATCCATGTCGCGCTTGCCAAGCTCCAGCGCCAGACTTCACCCAAATAGCAGCGTATCGATCTTGTCCGTTAGCTATTGCTTGTATTGTGCCATGAGGAATTCTCTGTAACTGGATGACATTTTGAGCAATTACCTTTGTGTTTGTCTCGGTATTGTTGACACTACTAGCAAAGGTGCTGGGAGCGGCAAAAGCGGAACTGACTAAAGTTGAAAGTAACACTGCGCTAGAGGCAGTAAATGTTAAACAACGGATGAACATATTAGTAAAATAAATCTGTAAATTTGGACTGCACTGACTAATAGGTTTGCATTTCTTTTTTTATGCAATACCAGTTAGCAGTGCTGACAATTGTGGATACTCTTGATCTACAGACAATTCAAGAATTCACAGTACTTATATTTTATATTTATACTTTGTATAAATAAATGATTAAAATACTTAGTTAATAAAAATTAACTATATAAGAAAAATTTATTTTTAGGAGTTGAACAGGGAATGATTTATTGTCAGCAAGCTCTGTACGTAAAATGTTAGGTCTAGCGATGGATGCGACGATTGGTATTAAATTAATTAACCTAGAAAGGTTGTAGTGTTTGCCCAAAGTACCTCTGTTAATGGCAAACTGATTAGCCAAACCCGATTTTTATGTGAAGTACCTTGACTCGACGACAGTCAGCCCCTTTGGGGAAGTCAAAAGTCAAAAGTCAAAAGGTCAAAAGTAAGAACCCCATAAATTTAGGGGCTTGTACCTTTTTCTTTCTGGTCAGTCGCGGCTATCCAAACAAAGCCTGCATAGGCAGGTTTGATGATCTTTAAATTGTATTCGCTAGATATTTTATAATAAGTCTAATGACACAGATTAAGCCTGAAGTAAAGCGCACAGAAGAATTGCGCCAGTTATTGCAACAAGCCAGCTATGCTTATTACGTCCTAGATACTCCAATCATGGAGGATACAGTCTATGACCAGCTATATCGAGAATTACAACAACTGGAAATTCAATATCCCGAATTGACGGCACCCGATAGTCCGACTCAGCGCGTAGGTGAGAGGCCAGCAACGCAGTTTACCTCGGTGCGGCATAATATCCCCTTGTACAGTCTGGAAAATGCATTCAATATTGATGAGTTGCAAGCATGGGATCAGCGCTGGCGGCGACAAGTACCGAAAATAGATTCAGTGGAATATGTCACTGAACTTAAAATTGATGGTTCTGCTTTGGCTCTTACCTACCAAGATGGCATTCTAGTTAGGGGGACAACTAGGGGGGATGGGGTAACGGGTGAAGATATCACCCAAAATGTGCGGACAATTCGCTCAATTCCCTTGCGTTTGAATTTTGAAGGGTTAGAAATTCTGGAAAGGGTGGAAGTGAGAGGCGAGGCGTTTTTGCCGTTGGAAGTGTTTAAACAAATTAACGAGGAAAGGCAAAAAGCAGGTGAGCAATTATTTGCTAATCCCCGCAATGCCGCAGCTGGTACACTCAGGCAACTAGACTCCCGCATTGTCGCTAAACGGCGGTTAGATTTCTTTGGCTATACCTTGCACATTCCTGGTAGAGATGACACCAGTATTGCCAATACCCAATGGGAAGCGTTGGAGTTGTTAGAAAAGATGGGTTTTCGAGTTAACCCCAACCACAAACTGTGTGCCTCGATCGCAGAAGTGGCAAAATATTATGAATACTGGGATACGGAACGGCTGAATTTACCCTACATGACTGATGGGGTAGTAGTGAAGCTGAATTCTTTTAAACTTCAGGAACAGCTAGGGTTTACGCAGAAATTCCCCAGGTGGGCGATCGCCTTAAAGTACCCAGCTGAAGAAGCACCAACCCGTGTAGAAAATATTGCTGTAAATGTCGGACGAACGGGGGCATTAACCCCGTTAGCAGAGATGCGCCCTGTGCAACTGGCGGGAACAACAGTTTCCCGCGCGACTTTACATAATAGCGATCGCATTGCCCAATTAGACATCCGCATTGGCGATACTGTCATTGTCCGCAAAGCTGGGGAAATTATCCCAGAAGTGCTGAGGGTAATCAAAGAACTCCGTCCCGCTGACACCGAACCCTTCATTATGCCTACCCATTGCCCAGTCTGCGGTCAATCGGTGGTGCGAGAATCAGGTGAGGCGGTGACTCGGTGTGTCAATGCTTCCTGTGCGGCGATTCTTAAAGGTTCCATTGAACATTGGGTAAGTCGTGATGCCTTGGATATTAAAGGTTTAGGGGAAAAGTTGGTATATCAACTGGTTGATAAAGGTTTGGTGCATTCCGTTGCCGATTTATACGACTTGACACAAGAGAAATTATCTGGATTAGAAAGAATGGGGAAAAAGTCGGCAGAGAAATTAATAGATGCGATCGCTCAATCAAAAAATCAACCTTGGTCAAGGGTATTGTATGGTTTAGGCATCCGTCACGTTGGCAGTGTAAATGCCCAATTGTTGACTCAGAAGTATTTCACTGTAGACCAGTTAGCGATAGCAAAGCAATCAGATATTGAAGGAATTTACGGTATCGGTGCTGAAATTGCCCAATCTGTGTATCAGTGGTTTCGGATTGATGCCAACCAAAGGTTGATAGAACGCTTGCAAGCAGAAGAATTGCAATTAACTGCCACAGAGTCAACAAAAACAGTTGGTGATGGTAATCAAAAATTCGCAGATAAAACCTTTGTAATTACGGGAACATTACCAACTTTAAAGCGAGATGAGGCGAAGGCTTTGATTCAACAAGCTGGTGGAAAAGTGACTGATTCGGTGAGTAAAAAAACAGATTATTTAGTGATAGGAGAAGATGCCGGTTCTAAATTAGAAAAAGCCCTCTCCTTGGGAATTACGCAGTTAAGTGAGGCGCAATTGTTGGAGATGGTTGAAGATTGATGCATTAAATGCGCTATCCCTCCCCACCCTGCTTCGAGTCCGGGTGGGGTATCTCGCAGAAAAAAAAGATGAAAAAAAATTATCAAATTCAGATATAAAGCCTGTTTTACTCCTGACTTCTGAATTATGCTGTATTTACCCTAAAAATTGTTAAAGGAAAATTTGTAGTTTTACTAAATAAAATCTATGTCTGAACAAAAGCCCGTAAGTCCCTGGAATTACAAACCGTGGTGGTGTCAACCCTGGTCTATAGTTCTCACAGGTTTAACATTGATTGGTGGTAGCTGGTTGCTATTTAAAACTATCTGGCTAACAGTTCTCGTCTCTATCCCCGTAGTGACATGGATGGGATTTTTTGTGTTGTTTTGGCCACAACTAATGATTCGCAGTGGGATTTTGGAGTCCTATAAAGACTAATTCGAGCTTGATATATGAGTGACGAATTAATGTCCTCTCATAATCGTCTCAAGCGGCAATCTATTGCATGAAGGGGGCGGGGAAACTCGCTTTAAAAACTCCAATCGGATGAGACGAGAGTTGAAATTAAATAATAAAGAAATCTCGAAGATGCGTGGCATTGCTGGATTTAAGCGACTTATTTTTATAAAAAAGCTTTCTGGTAGCAATCCACATATTGCTGAAGTTCTTTCCGCCAAAGAACATCATTAGATGGAATAGGATTCGGAAACTTTTTCATCAGCTCACGGGCAACATCAATGCGTCCAGCTTTTGCATAAAGTTGCACAATTGGTATGAGAAGCCTGCTGTTAGGTTCTTTTTGGTTATTGAGAATATTTGCAGCCCGTTCAAGGATTTTTATTGCTTCTTCAGGGCGATCGCGGCCGAGGTAAGCTTTAGCAAGTTTAGATGCTTGATCTGAAAATAATTCTGGCGCTGCGTAGCTATACTCTAAATCAACCGCTTGCTGGGCAATGGATAAATTACCCAGTGCTAATGCTGTAGATACCAGATAGTCAATGTTTGTGTCTTTGTAAGCATCCTGAGAAATCTCCTGGAGCGTTTGCCAGGCTGCTTCGACTTGGTTGGCCTGCAAAAACTGTTGCGAGATTAAGGACGGCATAGAGACCACATTGGGATCGTTAGGTAACGATAAAGCCCATTTGACAGCAGTTTGACGAGTCGTTTCCGCAGCGGCTGTTTCTCCAGCATTAGTATAAGCGCGAGCAATTGCTGCATATGCTTGGGCACGAGTGTCAATTTCTTTGATGTTTGATGACAAGCTTAAAGCTTTCGCTAATATCATCTGAGCTTGAGTTTTTTGCCCACTTTTTGCAAATACTGTGGCAACCTGTGCTAATGTATCAATTGCAGAAGAATACCCTGGGCTTTGACGCCAAACTCGCTCTGCAATAGAGATGGCTTTGTCAGGTTGGTTCTGTTTAGCGTAAGCGATCGCCAGAGATTGGAGTAACTCAATGCGGCGCTCAGGGTTTTTTGACAAGCGTTGAACAAAAGGTGCGATCGCATCTAGGGCATTAATTTCAGTCGCAAAGCTAATAGGTGGTTCAACTTTTGCAAATGCGTTTTGAGCAATTACTTGCTCAAAAGCTGTTTTGGCTTCTAGGAGATTGCCATCCCTAATCGCTGTCATTAGAACGTCGTCAAGACGCAAATTACTAGATGCCGCAAGTTTCACGAATTGGGCGATCGCTTTGGAGGCTTTTTCAGGTTGGTTGCGGCGGTGATATTCGCCTGCGGCTGGCAACAAATAATCCCTACGCAAATCGATGATTCCCACTCCTTCAAGTGTCGGCAGCCCCGTGAAAAGGCGGTCGGGATTGCCCCCAGCTTTTAAGTAGGCGGACAAAAAGTGATTGATTGCCAGCCCCCTGTGCAGTCCACTAAATCCATCCTTAAAGACTTTATCAGCCTGTTCGGTCTGTTTAGCGCGATCGTAAGCAGCAGCTAAACGTCCGTAGGGAGCATCATCCTCAGGAGAGATTATTTTAAAATAAAGGTTGGCTCGTGATCGCTGATTTAATTGTAGATACAGCGCAATCAGGTCTGAATTGACGACTTGTCCTGCGGGGGTAGCTTTGGCAAGACGGTCGGCAAGTAGAAGTGCTTTTTGCGATTGGTTGGTGTTCGCATAAACGCGAGCTAAAGATAAACTTGGGGTGCTACGGGAAAGAACGGTTTCAATTTGCGGCAACTGGGGGGCAATAGCTTTGGACAGTCCAAGCTCCACAACTGCATCAAGAAGCTTGGTTAATTGAACAGCGCGGGCTTGAACATTGGTAGACTTTAATGTCTTGGCGATCGCATTATTAAGAAATAGAGCAGCGCGGTCATTGCCCTGTAACTGTTGGTAATAGCCTGCTAGTTTGCCAGTCATTTCTGTTCGTAAATTCAACGATGGCAACTTTTCAATCCGATTTGCTAATTGGTCGAAAATGGCAGTGAGTTGAGGCTTCTGACTGTTGGGTAGTGCTTTGAGCAATCCATCCATTCGGGCCGGAGCACCTGTATCAGGCGGTCCTGGATCTGGCTTTTCGATCAACCATTGTCCTAACTCCCTCTGTATGGTTAAATCTAAGGAACTGGGTGATACTGCAATCGCTTGGAGTTCATCGAGTTGACGTGCCACTGCATCTGTAGCAATAGTTTCGGGCAATGGCTTTACCGGATACCAGTTGACATTATAAGTACGCTCGCCGTTCAACAAAGTTTGGCAAGTTTGATTGGAGGTTTGTGCTTGTACCAATGAAAAGGGTAAGGAAGTTGCGATCGCAAGGCTGAAAATGGGAACTATTTTCAACAAGAGGTACATTGGTTTGAATTGGGGTAAATAGCTCAACAGTAAAAAGCTGACGGTGTTGTAATGGGCGATCGCACATGTTAAATCTCTGTTTGTGCAGCCGATTTAGTGAAGTCAAACATGGTAAATAGCCAAAGGTGAAGGCGTAGCACGTCCGTTTTCCCACCGATTAATCGTCGGATATGTGACACCCAACTTTGCTGCAAACGCTAATTTACCACTTGGCTTCCATGAGTGCGGGGGTCATCTTGACTAGCCGTTGGTGCTACTGGGGCTGAAAATTTGGAAACTTTCCCGCTAGCTTGAGCATAGGGGAGAGAGGAACCAGTAACCAAAGCTTCTAAGTTGCTAGCCATAATCGTACGGGGTTGATCGCCGATCGCTTGGGCGATGGTTTCCCCTTGCTGGCTCAAAAATACAAAATGGGGAATCCCATCCACACGATATTTCAGCATTTCTGGCAGCCACTTAGTATTATCCACATTCAGCATGACAAAATTCATCTTGTCAGCATACTCTGTTTCCAGTTGGGTGATATCTGGTGCCATTTTCTGGCAGACAGTACACCAATCAGCATAAAATTCTACTAAAGATGGTTTGCCGTTGCTGACGGCTACTTCTAACGGTGTGGAGGTATCACTTAACTTGGCTAGGGTTGCCGAGGTTGTTTCAGTTCGCAATCCCAAGAAGAGGGCAACACTAAGAGAGATCGCTACCATTACAATTAAAAAGTTTCTCAAACGCTTCCCGAATGTGGATTCAGACTTATCAGGAGAATTAACAGGTGAATCGGTACTCATAACAGAATTATTAAAACTTATAAAGCTATTTCTTCTTCAGTTTAGCTGACTCCAACCGCTCTTTAATACGTATTTTGATACTCAAAATGGGTATTACAAATAAGTACTTTAGATGAAATAGGTTTTAAAAGATGATTTTAAACTTCAGAAATACCAGTGCTGTGTGTGCCGTATTTTTATTAGTCAGCGTTAGCAGCTTTCACAAGTCAGCGATCGCCACTATAAATAACCAGTCCCAACTGATAGCGCAGCAGAGTAAAACCCGGCCACACCCAGTTTTTAAATCTATTCTGCCCAAATTAAAGCAAAAGACTCAAATTAAGATTTTATTGCCGAAGTTTATTCCTGAGTCAGATGGGGAAAATCCAATTTATGCAATTATAGAAGCTGCTACGCAAAAAAAGTACGAGATTTTACTGGCTTTCACTCCCGATTGTAATGGTGCATCTGCCTGTCGTTTGGGCGTTGTTTCTGCTGAAGCTGTAACCCATAAAACACCTAGCCTGACTGGGAAACGTGTATCTTTAGCTAAGGGCATCACTGGCTATTTTGTAGATTTTACTTGTGGTGCTGGTTGTTCAGATGCTACCTTGACTTGGAGACAACAAGGTGGGCAATATATTGTTGGAATAAAAGCAGGCGATCGCACTTCTTTGGTAAAAATGGCTAATTCTGCGATTAATCCCTAGCTAACGTCAGAGTTTGATTTTACTTAAGAGCGAAACAGCTGTGGTGATTGATAAACATTTATGGCGTAGTTAACAATCCACAGCACTAATTCAAAAACCAATAAATATCGTACCCACTGCAATTCGCTTTTAGAACCCAAAAGGTTTTTATTTCTAAGTCATAAAACTTACGATTAAAGTCAATATTGCCAATCCTCCTAAAATAGCTAAAAATTGAGTAGTTCTATTACTTTTAGCGAGAATTTCTGAGTAAGATAGTTGATGATTCTGAATCATTAATATGGAATGAGGATTAAATAAAAAAGGGAATAAACGATTCAAAACTAAGCGCAGAAAGAAGTTAAGACTCCATAATCGTTTCTGTAGAGGGTCTTGATTATATTGCCAAGGATAACTAATTTGTACTAAGCGGATTAAGGCTTTAATATCTGGTTGACGTAAGCTTTCATAGCGAGGAAGTGCTTGAGAAAGATTATCTTGAGTTGCTGCCAAAATTTCATGAATTTGATAGACATCTTCTAAGGCAGAATTAACGCCTTGTCCAATGTCGGGAGGAAAACAATGAGCTGCATCTCCCAATAAAATTACCGCTGTTCCTTGGTTATCTTCAGGTTTTCCCCAAATTTTATACAAGCCTGAACAATATTGAGGAATAGGAAATTTACCCCCATCACTAGATGTAAATCTGGCTATTTCTTCAGGAGAAATAATCTTTTCTAGAGGAAGCTGCGGAAATGCTTGTTTCAGGAATTGTTTAACTTCTTCTTTGGTTTTTAATTGCCAGATTTGATGATCTGGGTAGGTAATAATATTTGCGGTTCTTGGTTGATGAGGATTTTTAAAGGGTAATAACCCCAGTGAAATTGCTTTTTTACGCCCTTTAAAAGTAGACCTAATGGCATAAGCCATTGTAGTTTGTGCTAAATCTCCTTCTGACTCTGATAAGGGAAATTGAGCAGGTAAAGTGAGAATTTTGTATTTTAAACCGGAACTAGGAGAAGGAAATTTTTGCATTTCAAAGGAATGTGATTGACCTTCCATTTGATGAAGAGTTTCACGCACAATAGAACTCAAGCCATCACAACCTACTATCAGATTAGGAATAAAGCTCAATTTTTCCTGATATTGAGATTGGGTAATAATTTCTAAATACTCTACATGTTGTTTAATTTCTACACCTTCAGTATTAAATAAGACTTGAATCGAATCTTGCCAATGTTGATGAATTTCTTGGTAAAGTAACTCCACAAAAGATGCTCTTGGCAGCCAATAGGCAGTCTTGCGTTTAGAATCAGCAATGGGTAGTTTCGTTGTTTTGCGTGTGCCGTCTTTTTGAATGACAGTCAAATAAAATTCAGTATTAGCGACACTCAAATCAGCTAGTTTGGCAGTTATTTCTAATAAATTAGTTAATTTTTGCCCTCGACCATCAATTTGATAACTAAAGGATTTATCTGGTTCGTAATAATCTGCTGATGGTCTTTTTTCAATAACTGTAATATCTTTCCAACCTCTTTTCGCTAACATTAAAGCTGTGCCTAATCCCGCCGGGCCTCCTCCCATAATGACAACGTTTTTCTTGTAAGAATGATTCATTAGACCTCTTGCAAAAAAGTTTTGTGGTATATTACTAGGTTAAACAATTTTCTAAAATTTAACTAGCCTTTCAAGTCAATCAATTCGCCCCAAACCATAGCAGCACTTTCATGGGCATGGGAATCAGTCAACGCAGTTTCAAAACATGACCCCTAGCAAGACAGATTGTAACCTAGAACAATTCAAGTTTGAAAGAGAAAAGTCACGCCCAGTCGTAGTTAATTTCAAGGGTGGAACAGTAACATCAGATACAGGATTAAATTTAATTGCGGAACTAGACCGGAAGCGAAAAATCAGATTCCGGTTGGCGTAATGTTTTAATGATTACCGAGATAAGCTAATCGGCATTCAAATTGCATAATCAGGGCGCTCATGTTGCCCACCCCACAAGATATTGAAAAGTTTTAATATGCAAATTAGATGTATTTTAGCTTACGGAATATTAAGTTGCACATCGCGTTATATATTTGGCGATCGCACTGGTAAAATAGTTATTCACAGGAGAAAGCAAATATTTTGATGAATATTCGTGAAGCACAACTTGAAGATGTTGAAACACTTTTCTATATCAGAACTAGCGTTATTGAAAACTATCAATCTCGTGAAGAGTTGGCTACTCTGGGAATTACTCCAAAAGCGATCACTACTATGTTGCAGAGTGACTTCCGTGCTTGGATTGCCGAAATCGATGGACAACCCATTGGTTTTTCAATGGCAAATGCAGTACAAAAAAATATATATGGGATATTTGTTCTGCCAGCTTTTGAAAGTCGGGGTGTAGGAAGCGCATTAATGCAGCAAGCTGAAGAATGGTTATATTCTCAGGAAATTGAAGAAATTTGGTTGTTAACTAGTAATGAACCTAAGTTGAGAGCTTATAAATTCTATCTGCATCTTAGTTGGATACCAGCAGAAGTTCAAGCTAATGGAAAAATAAAATTTATTAAAAAAAGACCTGATTGAAGAGGTGAGAATAACTTTTAATTACTTCTTAATAGTAGATGTTGAGGCAACTTGCAGTAATGATTGCACTGCGCCTCGTCACGAAATGGAGATCATCGAAATACTTAGTTTCTACAATAAAACATCTACTAAAAAGCTACAAAAAATATTTCAACTTTTGTTTACTCTATTTTCTTGTATTACATGAATAATTGATGGCACTAAAGAAATAACTATAATTAATCCAATAATCGGTAACAAATACTTATCTACCTGTTCAGGTGGCAGAGATTTCCCTAAGAAAAACCCTAACATGGTAATGCCGAATGTCCAAAGAAAGCCACCGATTAAGTTGTAAGACATAAATGTGCGATAATGCATCGCACCAATCCCAGCCACAATCGGCGCGAAAGTCCGTACAATCGGTAAAAAACGTGCTAAAACAATCGTTTTTTTACCGTGCTGTTCATAAAAGTTTTGGGTTTTAACAAGATGTTTTTTATGAAACAACCATGAATCTTCCTTTGAAAATAGTCTTCTGCCAAATTTATGCCCAGTAAAATAGCCAACATTGTCACCTAAGACTGCACAAATAAAAGCACCAAAAATCAGAACCCAAATGTTCAGTAAATTCTGAGATGCGACAAATCCAGCAGTGAACAATAAACTATCTCCAGGCAGAAAAAAACCAATTAACAAGCCAGATTCAGCAAAAACAATCGCCCATACCCCAAAGTAGCCGAGTGATTTAATCAGTTGTGGTAAATCTAGATGCATAGAATTTCTTACCTTTCAACAATAGATCCACAACATCTTAACGTTTAGCAATTTTCCTGAATAAAAAGTAATATTAAATTTCTGTAAAGTTATTGTGTAATCTTGAGAAATTTAATGACAGATGGCAGGTTTTGAGTTAGAGGTGCAAGATGCAAAGATATTTGAAAGTACTAAGATTATTTTGGGGTGCTGCGATCGCAGCCGAGTTGGAATATCGGATTAACTTTTTCATAGCTACCCTCAGCAGCTTGGGAAATCTTGTTGGCAGCCTGTTTGGCCTATTCTTGTTTTACCGGACTGGCTACACTTTTAGTGGCTGGTCATGGGAAGCAGCTTTAGTAGTTCTAGGAATTTTTACCTTACTACAAGGATTTTCTGCTACTTTTCTGGCGTCAAACTTGAATCGCATTATCCAGCATGTACAGTCAGGCACTTTGGACTTCATATTATTAAAACCTATCCGCAGTCAGTTTTGGCTTTCCACCCATACCCTTTCACCTTGGGGACTTCCGGATCTAGTTTTTGGTAGTATTATTATTGGCTATGCAGGTAAACGCCTTGGTGTAGGGATAGACAACTATCTACTTGGTGTAATGCCGTTATTCTTTAGCTTGGTGATTCTGTACAGCCTGTGGTTTATGCTGGGATCGACCAGTATCTGGTTTGTCAAAATACACAACGCTACCGAAGTGCTGAGTGGTTTGTTGGAAGCTGGACGATATCCCATCGCCGCCTATCCCACTGCTTACCGCTTTTTCTTCACCTTTGTGATGCCAGTAGCTTTTTTAACTAGTGTACCAGCCCAAGCGCTGTTGGGTCGGAGTGAAATTAGCTGGTTGATAGGTGCGGCAATATTAGCAGTAGCGTTGTTTTTGGTTTCCACTTGGTTTTGGCGGTTTGCGTTGCGGTTTTATACTAGTGCTTCGAGTTAGAGAGAGAGAAGCAAAGACAAGGCAGCGCCTTGCCCAGAGTTGTTGGAGCAAGATAAAGTTAACATATGAAAAGTAATCAAATTCCTCCTGGAAGCTTTGGTATACCTATATTAGGTGAAACACTCTCCTTTATTTTTGACCGCGATTTTGGCAAAAAGTGCTATCGCCAGTATGGGCCCATCTTCAAAACTCATCTTTTTGGCAGACCAACTGTAGTGATGATAGGGCCGGAGGCATTAGAGTTTGTTTTGTCAAGCCATACAGAAAATTTTTCTTGGCGCGAGGGATGGCCTAATAATTTCAAGATTTTACTTAGTGAATCACTTTTTCTCCAAGATGGAGAGGAACACCGCAGAAACCGCCGCTTGATGATGCCAGCGTTGCATGGCCCAGCATTGGCGAATTATGTCTCCACAATGGAAGATATTACGCGCGGCTATCTCCAAAAGTGGGAGAAAAAACAGGAGTTTACTTGGTTGCAAGAATTTAAAGAGCTGACATTTGATATTGCTAGCCAATTGTTGTTGGGTACGCGTCCTGGCCCTGAATGTGTGCGCCTTAGCAAGTTGTTTATAACCTTGGCTAATGGGCTGTTTGCTATTAACCCGTTGTCTTTACCATTTACTACATTTGGTAAAGCTATAGCTGCTCGTAATCAGATTTTAGAGCATCTAACTCAAGTTGTCAGAGAACGTCAGCAAAACCCAACTAAAGATACCATCAGCTTGTTAATACAAGCTAAAGATGAAGATGGTAATAGCTTAAGTGAAAAAGAAATCATTGCCCAAGCGGTGCTGTTACTCTTCGCTGGACATGAAACGACTACTTCGATGCTGACTTGGTTGTGTGTAGAGTTAGCCCGTCATCCAGAAGTACTCGAAAGAGCAAGAGTTGAACAATTACAATTTGCAAGTAAAGGTGATTTGAATTTAGAACAATTAGGGAAAATGCCCTATTTAGAGCAGGTTCTATGGGAAGTTGAAAGATTGCATCAACCTGCTGGAGGTGGGTTTCGTGGTGTGATTAAAGACTTTGAGTTTAAAGGTTATCACATTCCTGCTGGTTGGCAGTTGCTTTATTCAATTGTGATAACTCATAGCCTAAAGGAAATATACCTTGAACCAGAGCGTTTTGATCCAGATCGTTTCAGTCCCCAGCGCCAAGAACACAAAAAGTATCCTTTTAGTTTAGTTGGTTTCGGTGGTGGGCCACGCATCTGTATTGGTATCGCCTTTGCCAAAATGGAAATGAAGATCATTGCTGCCCACCTTCTACGCAATTATCATTGGGAGATATTACCCAATCAAAGTTTAGAAACAGTGTTCTTTCCCAGCAATCGCCCTAAAGATGGGTTATGGGTTCGATTTCAACCTCGGTGAAATGTTATATGGCATCTCAAATAGACATACATTTACCTAATGGAGTTTTACAACGCTTGCAAAATGTGAAAGATTTTGTAAGTGAAAATGTTAACTCTTTAAGTAACTCAGCAGAGCAAATTGGAAAATCTTTAAAGGCAACAGCAACTACAATTACTGATAGAGCAATTGATACAGTTACGACAAGCTTAGAACAAAGTTGGCAAACTGCTGATAAATTTAAGAGTACAACATCGGGAGCAGTTAAAGATGCGATCGCATCTTCTGCAAGTGATTGGCTGACACAACACCCGATATTTTTTAAGTTAGTTCAAATACTAGGTTGGGCGACTAATCACCCAATTATTAGTATAGTGATTTTGCTGTTTGCGATCGCTTTACTTTGGAGCATCATCAAAGCAATTGTCCGCTTGATTGAAACAGCTAGTTGGTCAATACTCCAAGTACCGATAAAATTAATTCAGGCTTTTCTTAAAGTTAGCTTTTTATCCTTAGTAAAAGTTGGCGGTTTTGCTATTCAACGAATCACAGGTGCTAAAACAACTGATAACCTGCCAGCTTTACTACCTGAGAATTTTCAACCAAATAAACAACAACGATTAGCAGAAATTTCTAATCGTTTAGAAGCAATTCAAAAGGAACAAAATAAGCTTTTACAAGAAGCAGCAGACTTGATTGCTGACAATACAATTGATATAGAAGTATCAAAAATTAAACAGCTAAAAAGCGTTGAATCACATCTTGGCTGAGTTCAGATGTGGAACCGGAGGCGACAATACCACCTTTTTGCATGGCGTAATAGTAATCAGCCTGACGGACGAAATGTAAATGTTGCTCTACCAATAAAACTGAAATGCCTGTAGTTTCGATAATGCGGCGGACTGCGGCTTCAATTTCCAGGATGATGGATGGTTGAATACCTTCCGTGGGTTCATCTAAGACGAGTAATTGAGGTTCTCCCATTAAAGCACGGGCGATCGCTAATTGTTGCTGTTGTCCACCACTCAAATCACCACCCATCCGCGAAAGCATGGTTTTTAACACCGGGAATAAGCTAAAAACTTCCTCTGGAATTTCTGCTTTTTTTGCCTGCTTCTTTCTTGCTTCCAACCCCAGCAGCAGATTTTCTTTAACTGTCAACCGGGGGATAATCTCTCGTCCTTGGGGGACATAACCAATTCCTAACTTTGCCCTTTGGTCGGGAGATTTAGAGTTGATTAATTCTCCAGCTAAGTTAATTGTACCGCTGCGGGGTTTGAGTAAACCCATAATTGTTTTGAGTAATGTAGATTTACCTACGCCATTGCGTCCAATTAGGCAGATCATTTGCCCAGATGGTACGCTCAAATCTACATTGCGAAGAATATGGCTTTCACCGTAATAAACGTTAAGGTTAGAAATTTTTAGCATAGGGAAGGGGAGAAAAGACAGGATGAACTTACGCTTCCTTAGATTTTAACTGCCGTTGGGGTAGACGCTTTGATCGTGTTTTTCGTGACAAATCATATCAAAATATGGCATTTGTATGAGCAAACAAGAGGAATGTGGGTATATTTGCTGAAATTTGTTCAAAAAAACAGGTCTAGGAGTTTTGAAGCTAATTTCCGAGTTCAAAACTAAGTTTTCAAGTTCAAAACTAAGTTTTCAAGTTCAAAACTAAGTTTTCAAGTCAGAAATTAGATTTTTGACTTCAAAAACCAATTTACAAGTTTAAAACCAAAGTTTGCTAGGTCAATTACCTCAAGTTTGGGATGCGTAATAGGCTCACAGGTAAGAGCAGCAGAGCAATGTTAGCCTACTGACCGCAACAAACGAGTAAAACCTTCTTGCTCAAAGTGTTTATCAGTTGTTAATGCCTCCATAATTCCTTGCCTACGCATCAACACAAAACTTACAGCATCACATAACGAATAGGTTTTATCCTGTCTTGCTAACAATAAATCTATTGCTTCTCAATGTAGCAGCTCATCAACCCATACAATTTGAACGCCTGAATTGTTGATTAGTTCAAGGCTGTATGACAGTACAGTTGAACGGGAAAACCCTCGAACCAATGCTAAAGCCACTAATTCTGCTAGAACATAGTTGTGCGTAGGCCGAGTTCTGGTTGTAGTAGCAATCAGTTCAACTGCCTTTTCATGTTGTGGCTCATCTTTATGAAGAAAGCAGAGCAATCCTGACGTATCAAGCAGCATAATTTATATTCCAATGCTTAAAAGTCATTGGCGTAAGCTTTTGCCAAGTCAGCATCAATGCTTTCGTTATCTATACCTGTGGAATAACCCAAGCTAATTACACCTGCATAACTAAGTAACCGTTGATGTGCTTCTTCTGGCTGAACTTCTATGCCTAGCGCATTTACACCTTCTTTGCCATCCAACTTGATATTTTCATTAGCTTTATCTAGAAGAAGCAGAAAAGTTGAACGCTGCGAATCATCAAGATAATCTTGAATCTTTTTGGCATTCTTGAGGTGAGTTGTTAATGATTGTATGTGTTTACTAACGTTAGTATCTTTCTGACGAATGTACTCTTCAACAGTCACACTAGAAAGCAGTATTTTTAATTTATTTTGGTTAAGACCAGATAGAATACTCTTCAACAGAGGACGTGATTCTGGTTTTGGAGCTAAATTTAAGTAAATACATGTATCGAATAGAACATATTGCATAGTTATATGAAATACTTCAATTTTATTGAATGTTATTATACTAAAGATTTCTGCATATGTAATTGTTGACTGTTTGGCTAACTGGAATATATAGCTCATACTTCATAATATACAGATGCTAGGCAGAGCAAATGACCCAAAGGACGAAAACCCAAAAACTGCTGACCTTTGAGGAGTATCTTACCTATGACGATGGTACAGACACGCGCTATGAGTTGGTGGATGGAGAACTAGTCGAGATGCCACCAGAAAGTCAGGAAAATAGCAATCTGGCAAGATTTCTATTCATTGAACTACTAAAACATTTTCCCTTTTATTTAGTTGCTCACAAGGATACAGAAATTGAGGTAGCGGGGCGACGGGCGAGATGTCGTTTACCTGACTTAATGGTTTACACAGAAGAATCTTATGCCGCCCTTATTGATGCGCCTCGTGCCACCCTCACCCGTGATATGCCGCCACCTGCGCTAGTGATTGAAATTGTTTCTCCAGGAACAGCAAACCGTGTCCGTGATTATCGCTACAAGCGGACAGAGTATGCTGCTAGGGAAATATTGGAGTATTGGATTGTTGACGCACAGATACAACAAATTACGATTTGCCAGTGGGTGGAGGGACAGTATGAAGATAAGGTATTTACAGGTGCGACTTGCATGGAATCAGTGGTAATTGCTGATTGGGCGCTAACAGTAGAGCAGGTGTTTAACAGCGCAAAGCGACCAGAATTACCAGGCGAATAGAAAGTACTATCGAGTTTTTTATTCTTGCTGTTGTCCCAAATATACTTCAATCACACGAGAGTCATTTTGCACTTCCTCAAAATTACCTTCGCACAGCACCGAACCTTCATGTAACACTGTTACTTTTTGGGCAATTTGACGCACAAATTCCATATCGTGTTCAATTACTAAAATTGAATGACTCTGAGCTAGTGCTAAAAGCAGTTCACCGATGTTGTAGGTTTCTTCATCTGTTAAACCAGCAACTGGTTCATCAACAAGTAATAAGTCTGGTGACTGTGCTACTAACATGCCAATTTCTAAACGTTGCTTTTCTCCGTGGGAAAGTAAACCTGCTCTGATATCTGCTTTAGGAGTTAACCCGATAGTTTCCAATAATCCTTTAATCCTATTATTTTCAGCAGTATTAGAACGCCCAAACAAAGTAGAAAATACATTTTTATTACGGTTGCTAGTAATTTCTAGATTTTCACGGGGCGTTAAATTTAGGTAAATTCGGGGTGTTTGAAACTTCCGCCCAATTCCCAACCGCGCAATTTGATGTTCAGGTAAAGAACGTAGGTTTCTTCCTTTGAAGATAACTCGCCCTACGGTTGGTTGCACTTTCCCAGTAATGACATCAAGAAACGTTGTCTTTCCCGCACCGTTGGGGCCAATTACTACCCGCAATTCACCCACATCCATACTAAAGTTTAGCTGGTTTAGCGCCTTAAAACCGTCAAAACTAACAGTTACGTTTTCAGTTTCCAATATTTTCGCGTTCATGTTGCACTTGTGCGTCTTCTTCCAAGGTGGGATATGTAGCAATTTGTTGACGACGGTTGAAAAGAGAAATATTCTGACTACGCAACCATCCAACTATGCCGTCAGGTAACACTGTGACGACTATTAAAAATAGTGCGCCTTGGAAAAATAGCCAGATTTCTGCAAATTGTTCACTTAAAAAAGTGCGGGCATAATTGACTAACAAAGTTCCAACAATCGCCCCAATTAAAGTACTGCGTCCCCCTACAGCCACCCAAATTACCATTTCAATCGAAAAGGCAATATCCATTGCTCTGGGTGATACAGAACCACTCTGAAGGGTGTAAAATGCTCCTGCTATACCTGCGATCGCACCTGAAACTGCAAACACCAACACCTTATAATCTGTAGGGTTGTAGCCAGAAAATCGTACCCGACTTTCATCATCACGAATCGCTATCAACAACCTCCCAAAGCGCCCAGTTGTCAACCAGCGACAAATGCCGTAGGTAATTGCGAGAAACACTACCGTTAGCGTGTAGAAAACAAATTGCGTTTTCGCATCACTAACTGTTGCCCCAAATAAAGTTGTAAAATCTATCAGTCCGTTCGTACCGTTGAAAAGTTGTTGTTGGCCGTTAAAGAAGTTGAAAAATACAATAGTTCCGGCTTGAGTCAAGATAGAAAAATAAACTCCCTTGAGGCGATTACGAAATACTAAATATCCTAACAATCCCGCTAATAACCCTGGAATTAGTACCACAGAAGCTATTGTCAAAGGAAAAGAATAAAAAGGTT
Organism: Nostoc sp.; assembly: GCF_036919615.1. Taxonomy (GTDB): domain Bacteria; phylum Cyanobacteriota; class Cyanobacteriia; order Cyanobacteriales; family Nostocaceae; genus Nostoc. Next base: position 38,272 of record NZ_JBALCN010000070.1, read on the forward strand.
TCCAAAACCCCGGAAGTTCCGTGACGCCATAAAGTCCCATGAAATCAGGTAACTCACCAGTGGGAACTTGCAATTTCAGGTACATTGCGATCGCATATCCACCCAAACCGAAGAAAATACCATGTCCCAAACTCAATAAACCAGTATAACCCCAAATCAAATCAATACCCAAAGCCACAATCGCCAGTGACAAAAATCGCCCCAACAAATTCAGCCGAAACTCCGTAAGCACCAGTGGCATAATGATAATGAGGAAAAGTGCGATCGCCACCACCACCCCCACCTCAATTAAAATTAATCTTCCTCCCCTCTTCCTCATTCTCTGCGCCCTCCGCGCCTCTGCGGTTTAAACATCAACAGTACGTCCCTTCTGCGGAAAAATCCCCCCAGGCTTCCACTGTAAAAACACAATAATCAGCGCAAATACCATCACCTTAGCCATACTCGTCGTCGCAAAAAAAGTAAACAAATCAGCCAAAGGCTTTACAGGAGTCAACAACACAGCCAAAGTCCCAGAACCAATTAAAAAATTAGCCGTACCAATAGCCAAAGCAGCCACAATCGTACCGACTAAATTGCCCACACCCCCAACAACAACAACCATAAAAGTATCAATAATATAGTTTTGTCCCGTATTTGGCCCTACAGAACCGAGCAAACTAATAGCACATCCAGCCACACCAGCTAAACCAGAACCCAGTGCAAAAGTAATCGCGTCAACCTTTTGAGTTGGGATACCCAAACAAGCGCTCATACTCCGGTTTTGCGTCACAGCCCGAATCCTTAAACCCCAGCTAGAACGTTGTAAAAATAAATAAATTCCCGCCACACAGATTATTGTTAAAGCAATAATAAATAACCTAGCAAAGGGCAATTGCACACCAGCCAAAGATATCCCCGCTTGTAACCAAGTAGGCGCAGTTACATCTACATTTTGAGCGCCAAACCAAGGTTGAGTCACTCCAAGCTGATAAGTTTGACTCAATAAATTGCCCGTTGTGATTGTCACCCCCAGCGATAGTAAAAATATCACCGCCACAATCCAGTTACGAACTCTTCCCAAATTCGTGCGAGAATTTAAAATCCATAAACCTCCAAAAAACAATAGAGAAAATATAACTATGCCAATTATCAATACCCAATTTACGCTGCGAACCAACTGCTGAAAAATTAAACTTACTCCCCAAGTTGCTAATAAAGTTTCAAGAGGGCGTCCATAGAGATAACGAATCACGCTTCTTTCTAAGATTAATCCCACAGCAGCCGTAAACATAAAAGCAATAATCAAAGCCAAAAATATATAAACTTCAAACCATATTCCGCCCAATTGTTTACAGCCATTTTGGACAACAAATGTTGTATAAGCACCAAACATCATCAATTCACCATGCGCCATATTGATGACGCCCATCAATCCAAATATAATCGCCAGTCCCAACGCAGCAATTAATAATACCGCGCCAATACTAATACCATTAAATACAGCTTCTAAAAAACCTGCTAACACTTTTTTGCCCTACATATCAGCTTCTAGTTAACCATTATTAGCCTCGTTCCCAGTCTCAGACTGGGAATGCTTACTGAGAGGCTCCGCCTCTTAACTCGCAGCAGAACCGCAATGAGTTACATTTCCAGGTTCCACCTGGAAACGAGAATTTCACAAATTTAGACTTTCTTGTATTTACCACCCTTAGCAGGGTCAGTCCAATCACAAGCAAATCCCTTAGTCTCTTTGACAAATTGATTCCAAGGAACTGGCTCAACTGCTGTCGGAGTAGCATAGACAATATCAAACAAACCATCTAGCCTTACTTGACCAATTCGCACAATTTTGGATATGTGATGATTAGCATCCATTGTCACTTTACCTTCAGGTGCATCTACGGTTTGACCATACGCCGCAGCACTCACTTTAGCTATGTCTGTAGTACCAGCTTTTTCTACTGCTTGCTTCCACAAATAAACAGCGATGTATGCTGCTTCCATTGGGTCATTTGTTACCCGATTTTCACCGTACTCTTTCTTAAAAGCTGCAACAAACTTCTTATTAGCAGGTGTGTCTACTGTTTGGAAGTAATTCCAAGCAGCGTAGTGACCTTTGAGATACTCTACACCAATTGCTTTAACTTCTTCTTCAGCAATACTGACAGACATAGAAGGATATCTATCTGGTGTCAATCCAGCACCTTTCAATTGTTTGAAAAAAGCAACGTTACTATCACCATTCAGAGTATTGTAAATTACACCTCCATTAGGCAAAGCTTGCTTAATTTTAGTGATAATTGGTGTAACTTCTGCGTTACCTAGCGGTAAATAATCTTCGCCAACTGTTTTACCACCTAAAGCTTCGAGTTGAGCTTTAATAATTGTGTTAGCAGTCCGGGGAAAAACGTAGTCAGAGCCAACTAAAAAAAATTCTTTGCCCTTATTTTTCAACAGCCAATCAACAGACGGTTCGATTTGTTGATTTGGCGCAGCGCCAGTGTAAAAAATATTTTTAGAACACTCTTGACCTTCGTACTGCACAGGATACCAGAGCATATGGTTTTTGCTCTCAAATACTGGCTTCACATTCTTACGGCTAGCAGAAGTCCAACAACCAAAAACTACAGCGACTTTATCTTGATCTATTAGCTTAGTTGCCTTTTCTCTAAAAGTATCCCAGTTAGAAGCACCATCTTCAGTAATTGCTTCAATTTGTTTACCTAAGATACCACCGCCAGCGTTAATTTCTTTGATTGCTAATTTTTCAGCATCGACAACGCTTTTTTCACTAATAGCCATCGTACCACTTAGAGAGTGCAAAATACCTACTTTGATGGTGTCCCCAGCAGTAGCAGCAGCTGGGGAAGCAGTAGGTGCGACTGGACTCTCTGTAGCAGTTGGAGAATTATTCGCGCAAGCTTTTAGAAAAAAGCTGCTTCCAAAAGTTAGAGAACCATAGATTAAAAACTTGCGTCGGTTAAATTGTTTTCTCATATCTTTATGAATTTTCCTTTTGATGAATCAACTAACTTAATAGAAAGCTGACAGGATCAAACTTTAAAGTGTGATAATAGTGCGATATTTTACTAGTAAAAAGTTACTTCTTATACAAAATGTTTGTTTTTGTAATAAAAAAATAAATTTTTAATATTAATTTTTGTTAAGCTTAATATTATGAAATTATTGCTAGCAGTGAAGAGATAGTTCGATCATAATTTCATCTTTCTTGCCAGAAGCAAAATTAGCAAAGCGCTTTGCCAAAGGTGGTATAATCACCAAAGGATTGCTAAACCCAGAGAATAGATGAACGCTCTCAAATCCTGGGATAGTACCAATCAAGGGCAAGCGATCGCTACTAAATGCCACCAAGCAATGATGCCAAGTTCCTGGTAAATTCTCTAAAACTGGCAAAACCTCACCAACACTTTTTCGCAGCCACTTTTCACTCGCCTCTGAGTCTACCTTGGCATGAGGATGTGTGAGAACGCGGCTAATTTGACCGATGCGGAAGCTACCATCTTGAAACTGAATCGCACCCGCATCTAAAATTGGCGGTACTGGCTCATTACCGGGTTGATTCCACAATTCATCAACTTGAGTAGATTCAGCTTCTAGTTGAAACCGTTGCACATTAGCTAGCATAACTAAGGTGCGTAACTGCACATCAACGGGTGAGGTTTCAATTATTTCTGCGTGGGTAAAATACAGCTTGATGGGAATACCAGCAGATTTTAAAAGCTGGCGGCTGAGTCCACCGGCACAAATGACAACGTTAGCACTGTGGAAAGTTGCAGTAGTTGTTTTTACACCGTCTTTCAATATTTGTAATACTTGCGTAATCTGTATTTCACCCCCAGCCCGCTCAAAAGCTTGGATGTAAGCTTGTGCTGTTTTTTCTGGGTGAATATGACCGTGTTTGACAGTTAAAGCACCAGATATCGCCTCTCGATTTAGCAGTGGTTCCAACTCACAAGCTTCTTGGACACTCAGTAAACGAGGTGGAATAGCAAAATGATTATATGATGCAGCAGTTGCTTCTGGGTCACTAGCGGCTGAAATAGTTAATAATAAATCTAATTCCCGAAATTGGATATCAGCGTCTAACTCTTGAGATAGGATATGGTAACGTGCGATCGCTTCTTCGCACAATTGCCGAGTTAATGTTGTAGTACCTGACCAATAGGCAAGCCCACCATAACTATAGCGAGTTGCATTCTGTGGTGTGCTGTATTGCTCTAACAAAAGTACAGAAAAGCCAGTTTTAGCTAGTTCGTAGGCGAGGGCAGCACCCGCAATTCCACCACCAACCACAATCCAGTCGTAGGTTTTCATCTAATATGTTGCTTGCAAACGTTGTAAAAGATATTCTCCTGCAAAAATAGGGGGATAAATAGGCGATTGTTCTTTCTGGCAACTTTCCAAACAAGCAATTTCTATATCATCATTAGGATGACAGAAAAAAGCAATAGAATACCGGGACTGTTTCAGCCTGTTATCACTGGGAATCATTACCCGATGCTTGGTTGAGGAAAACAGATGATTTGTCCACCGTTGCATCAAATCGCCAGTATTGACTACTACAGTATCAGGAATTGCAGGCGCGGCAATCCACTCTCCAGATGTTGTCTGTACTTCCAAGCCCCCAACGTCATCTTGGAAAAGTAAGGTAATACTGCCATAATCGGAATGCTCACCAGCACGCAATTGTCCGGGTTTGGGTGGTGTCTGCAATGGGGGATAGTGCAGCGATCGCAAGGTATGATGTTGTTGATTGTGCTTTGTGATAAAAAAATCTTCTGGCAATGACAACGCCAAAGCAAATGTTTGCAGTACCGTGTTAGCAAGTTCTGTACAACTCTCATAAAAGGTGAGAATAGAAGCATCTATCTCTACAGCCTCTTGTTTGCCTAAATTCAACGCTTCTTTCAGGTCGCCTGGTTTATTGGGGTCAACACGTTCTCTCTCAAGACCAACATAACCCGTGTTACTAAACTCATCACTCCAAGCTTGCTTTTGCTTAACTTCTAAAGGTAAATTGAAGAAAGATTTGCTGTGAGTGAACACTTGCCTTATTAGGTCTTTTGATATTCCTGAATTCTGTAAATACATGAAGCCAATTTCATGGCAAGCTTGATAGATTTGTTTGATAACAGTTTGCCGAGTTATTGTGTTGCCATTGGTAAAGGCAGTTAAATCTATTACTGGAATTGTAACCATTTATACATAATTAGAGATTTTGTGTTTTGTTAACATATAACATATAAAGTAGTATACTCAATACTTAGGTACGAAACTTTACAATGACTCTTGCTCCTTGGCGAAGCGCGATCGCTCATGCACTCGATCGCAACCGCAGCCTTGTTTATGCCCGTTACCTGCAACTAGCAACGGTGCAGCCGAACGGTCGCCCCGCTAATCGTACCCTAGTCTTTCGCAACTTTCTGGAAGATACAAACCAGCTAAAATTTATCATCGATAGCCGTAGCGCTAAAGCCGACCAGATAAAGCAACAACCTTGGGCAGAAGTTTGCTGGTACTTCCCCAATACACGAGAACAATTCCGAATCACTGGCTGTTTAACTCTGGTAGGAAATGATGATTCTCACCAGAATTTACAACCAGCCCGCATTTCCATTTGGCAAGAACTGAGTGATGCTGCACGTTTACAATTTGCTTGGCCCCATCCTGGTAAACCCAGAGTTGAAACCCCAGAAGCTTTTGCACCACCAGCACCCGACTCCATGCAACCATTGCCTAATTTTTGCCTACTGCTACTCGACCCAGTGCAGGTAGACCACTTAGAATTGCAGGGCGAACCACAAAATAGAAAGTTTTATCGCCGCGATGAAAATCAAGAATGGTTTTATGAAGAAATTAATCCTTAATTTTGCCAGTCAGAAGTTATGAGTTGGAAGGTGCAAAGATAATTTTTATTCCTCACTCCTCACTCTTAACTCCTAACTTTCTTTAAATACCCGCACCATCTAAAAACTGCTGTATTGCCTTATCTTTAAGGCTACACACAGGAGCATCCTGTGAGAAATCAGCTTGGTTAGAAGCTACACAACCTGCCAACACAAGAGTTTTTCCAGAAGAGTTGGTGCGCTGAAGAGTTTGTATTTGTTCTTCTAGCGCCTCAATCCGGTCTACTAAAGCACGAATTACTTCAGCTTCCGAATCTGGTAAGTTATTGTGTTCAAGAGGTGCAACTCGGACTCCAGAACGATATATAATCCGTCCAGGCACGCCCACTACAGTACAGTCTGAAGGCACATCCCTGAGAACAACAGACCCCGCACCAATACGGACATTATTGCCAATTTGGATATTGCCCAGTACCTTAGCTCCAGCTCCAACTACAACATTTTCACCAACAGTGGGATGGCGCTTGCCACATTCTTTACCAGTACCTCCAAGAGTGACACCCTGATAAATTAAGGCATAATTTCCCACGATCGCAGTTTCACCAATTACTACACCCATGCCGTGGTCAATAAACACACTTTGCCCAATTGTTGCACCAGGGTGGATTTCAATTCCAGTCAAAAACCGAGCCAAGTGAGAAATCAGGCGGGGAATAAAGGGAAGACCAACAGTATACAGCCAGTGAGCCAGCCTATAGAATAGCAGGGCTTGCAAACCAGGGTAACAAAATAAAACTTCCAACCAGTTACGGGCAGCTGGGTCACGTTCAAAGATGATACGAAAGTCAGCACGTAGTATAGATAGCACGAGATAGCACCCTCGGAAAGCACAACAAGCTACTCTCCCATATTATCCTCTCAAGGTGTTACACCTAAAAACTGGGCATTGGACACTTGTACTGAGCGACTTGTGCCGAGTTTAGCCTGAGCGGCATAGCTTCGCTTAAGGCGCAGCCTAAGAAGAGAAGTATTAGGCATCTTACTTTTCCCGTTATCTTTTTAGTGAAGCGATGTCTACGACGGGCTACGCCTAGGCTTACTATGCCCTTATCCCAAAGTCTTATTTTATCATAATTAATTGTGATTAAATTCAACTTGTTGATAATAAATTAGGGTGTGAAACCCTTGCTATTTCAACAGTTCCCGACTTAACAGGAAAAGTCAGATTGGGCATGGGGCATTAGTTATTAATCACTTGACTTCTAACTTCTAATAACGTCAGTTGCAGAGGTTGAGCTTCTCTTGTCAGGCATGGAATTTCAAGTGTTTTATTCTGTATATATTCATTAAGAATAGTATAAATACTAACTTAGCACTCCCCATTACCGCTGCTCCACCGTCAGAGTATAGTCATGCTTGACCCCAGGATTAAATGTACCCACCCAAATCCGATAGGTGCCACTTTTCCAGTTGCGATCGCTAACGCTAGCATCTTTACTTTTGCCAGTGTCATCGCCGCAACGAATTGTCGTTTGATCTGGGCCTTGGATGAGTAAAGTGGTATCGTTGTTGTTGCTATCGACTTGTATTGTCAGCTGGGAAAAGTCCTTTTCCAAAACCATAATATGATCTGGAGTAGGATCGGCAAAGCCAATACAGGCTTTTTGATCGTGATCGCGGTTACTTATGGCAGACAATGAGTAAGAACCACCTGTAAACCCCTGCACTCTTCCTTGTGCTGGATCAAAGTTTGTTGATAAATTTAAAGTGCCAAAATTTCCTGTCTCTGCTATTACAGGGGTAGCTGTGATGACGGTAAGTATAGCCAACAACCAGCCGCCGCGAAACTGAAGTCGGGGGCGACAGTATTTCATAGTAGCCCTCCAACAGGCTTTTAAATTAGTAGTGATATATACATATTCTACTGAAAAAATTCCAGTGAAATTTCAGTTGGTTGTGCCACATTAGAATGTGCCACAAGTAATAGCTTTGAAAGCAGGCAGCTAATTGCTAGGCTGTTTCTTGATCTAGACAGCAGCTACAATTCCCTAAGTATAGGTAATTGGTTTTGCTGACTTTTCACGGGATGTGGAAAAGGTTATTTTGAGGGTTTCTCAAACCCTAACTTTTACGTTACCTATTTTCATTAACTTAGAGTTATTGAGAATTAGACTGTGGAAAAAGCCACGCTGTTTCGTGGTTTGAGGACTTACCGTGAAAAGTCAGATTGGTTTTGGGGGTTCCTTAGCTGTCACAGGGGCATGATTAACTTGTGGTTTTGGGCAATTGCTACTAACTGGTCGCGTAGCATATTGTAGAGAAGGCAGGCTATGCCTACGTGTCTATCATTCACGCCAAAGCCGTCCAGAACTCACCTAAAGTTGAATGATTGGAAAATAACTCTAGCTGAAATTTGAGGATTTTGAACAAGACTTGTTTGCTCAACTGGTGACAGATGTGCCACAGTGGACTGAGTGGATGGCTTGACTTGTGCGATCGCTATCACTACCACAAGAACATTTTTTAAAGCGCAAATGTATTGCCTAATCTGCCGAAATTCGCATCTGACAACGACTTAATCAACGCCTGAAATTGTTCATCTGAACGAATATTATCAAAATCTGAGTCAGTTTTCGCCATATCTTGGTATTGGTTAGGACTCAGATTGATCGCTTGTTGCAGGTTAAAGACTGCTTGCTCTATATGAAGCAATTGAGCATAACAGCAAGCCTTCCCATAAAAAGTGTCGGAGTCGTCTGGACAAACTTGGTCATATTTATCATAGCTGGTGAGAGCCTCTTCAAAGCGTTTGAGACTTAACAGCGTATTAGCTCGGTTATACCAGGCTTGAGGTAAATCTCTTTGAAATTTAAGGGATCGGTCGAAGCTAGCCAGTGCCTCTTCAAAACGCCCCAAATTCATTAAGGAAAAACCCAGGTTACACCAAGCTTGCGGAAAATCATCCTGAAATTCAATCGCACGTTCATTGGAGGCGATCGCCTCTTCAAAGCGTTCTAAGGTTAATAACGTCAAACCTCGGTTATACCAAGCTTCAAAGTTTTCTTTTTGAAATTCAATTGCTTTATCATAAGAAGCTATTGCTTGATCATAGCGTCCCAATTCATCCAATGCAAACCCCCGTATGTTCCATGCTGCACTGAAGTCGGCTTTCAGTTTAAGGGATTGCTCGATGCTAGCAAGAGCATCTTCATAGCGTTCTAATTTCAATAAAGCATCGCTGCGAAAATACCAAGCGTTAGAGTCATCAGATTTTAATTTTACAGCATTGTCTAAATTAGCAAGCGCCTCTTCAAAACGTTCTAAGGTTAATAACGTCAAACCTCGGTTTTCCCAAGCTTCATGTAAATCAGGCATGAGTTTTAAGGCTTGTTCAAACGCTTCGAGTGCTTCCAAGTTACGTCCTAAAAGCCTTAAAGCAATACCTCTATTGCACCAAGCGCCATGAAAGTTGGGTTGGAATACCAGTGCTTGATCGCAGGCAGCCAGAGCCTCATCAAAGCGACCCAAATTTGACAGCACGTACCCCTGATTTACCCAGACTTCATAGTTACCAGGCTTTAGTTCGTTGGCTCGTTCAAATGCTTCCAGAGCCTCATCGAAACATCTTTTATTTAAAAGTTCAACGCCCAAGTTAAACCAAACCTTGTCTTGATCTGGTTGAATTTCTAAAGACACAGTATCGCTCTCCTTTTGTGGAGCTATATTCCCCTCATTATTTATAAAGGTTAGTTATAAATAGCTCGGCGGAAATAATTATTGTTGGGATAAGACAGTTCTTGCTGGGAGCAGAGGAAGAAAGAGTTTAAGCCTTATTTACTTTTCTTTACACCGTTTGGTTTTATTGCACCGACTTACTTAATTCAGCACTCTGATAATTACTACCACTTGGGTGCTGGCGATTTCGGAAAACTGTTGCTTGGTTATAAAAACTTCCTCCCAGACAACGAGCGATTGCTCCTGCTGTCTCAACTTTTAAACGTTGTCTTTAGGCTCTTAACCCATCCTTAGAGGCTCCACCTCCTCTTTCTTGACTAGAGGCACCTCTCAGAATACATTCCCAGCCTAAAGGCTGGGGACTAGGCTACACAAGACTTTGGGCTTATCTTAATGCCATTCCTTTATCAACTCTGATGGCAGCAGATAAAATAATTTTAGGATAAAGTCTTTCTTTGTAGTAATAGCGATAAATTATGCAGGCGCATTGTATTGTTAAAAAGTTCAATTGAGAATATATTGCTATTTTTGACATGATGCGTTTGCTTTGCACAAGTGCAAAACTTAACCCCCTCCCTGATCTCGAAAATGAGCGAACGTACAGTTAATTATTGGTTACTTTATTACTTCCAAAGCTCCCCCGACTCTAATGAATTTCTTAACTGAACTGTATTGAGTTAAAAGCACTCTCAGAGCAATATGGAAATCACTGCTAGTTTATCTTAAAGCAACTGGTTGGGCATCAATTCGAGTACGGAACAGACTGTAAGGTTTCTGGCGTAGGTCTTTTCCTTGGTGATATCTGGCTTGACGATGTAGCTGATTAGCTGTGAAGTAAAGATAACCATCTTTTGCAACTGAGAGAGTATCCGGCCAAAGAACACGTGGGTCATGAATTAGGGGTTCAATCATCCCTCGTTCGTTACGGCGAAAAATAGCGTTTTGCTCATAGTTCGTCAGATATACTCGGTTTAGAGCATCCGATTCAAGTCCATCAGAACCCCCGCCCTTATCACCATGATCTTCGACTGTTGCTGCAACCTGTGCATCACTCATTTGTTGATTGGAAAGTGCATCAACGCTAACGCTGTAGAGTTTACGGCTAGCTAGAGGACAATAAAATAGACGCTTTCCATCTGCACTGATAGCAATGCCATCTGAACCTAACTTAATATAACTGGGGGGTTGGTTAAGTGGTCGGCTCATCAACGGTTGACCTTCAACACTAGGCAAAAAATTTGGCTCTGCCTTAGTAGAAGGATGATCATTCAGCCGTCGCCAACTTTTACCACTGGCTAAATCAACAACAATGATACCATTGGCACCTTTATCAGATGAGTCAGTAATAAACGCTATACCTGCTTCACCCCGTCGCAAGTCAAAGCGCACATCATTCAAATATGTGGTTGGTAAAGCTACTTCTTGGGGAAAAAGGATAGTTTTAAAGATCCGATTTTGCTTGAGGTCAACACCAATGAGTTTTGGACCACCGTAGGAAGTTGGTGCAAATTCGATGCTTCCAGTATCGAGAATCCAAAGACGGTCTTGTGGATCAACAACAACACTTTGAACAGAAACTAATGATTTTGACTGTTCGCCGCTGTTAACTTGATTGATTTGGGCATTTGGGTAGGCTACAGCACGACCATTCTTGATCTCTGCAACTGTAAAGTTTACTGAATCGCCCCACCGGGGAAAGTTGACAAAAATACGCCCACTTTTAGATACGCTTACTCCTGTTAGCATTGGACCATTAAAAGCAGCAACTTGCTCTATATTGCCAATCGTCTTTGCTTGCGGTAAATTTCCACTACTTTTTGCCGCAAGTGATGGCATCATATAATAAGCCAGTGCGATCGCACAACCAACTAACAACCCAAGAAGTACTTTTTGCGTTCTCAACAACTTTTTGCCTCTAACACCACTTGATCATATTAAAAAATTACTAATTTCTTGAACTCTAACAAACGACAGATTCAATTAATTTCTTTTTTACAAAATACAGTAGAGATTAAATGATCAGACTAGAAAAAAGCTAGCTCTGACACTTGGCTCACATTTAAACAGTAATTCCTTTTGACAGCAATTTTCAACAACTACCTACTGGCAAACTTTACATACTGGATTCTTTGCCAACTAAAGGTAATAGCAAGTTCAATCATATTAACGTAAGTTTGATAAGTGCTATGTTAACTTCTCCTCCGACCCCTCTGTTACCAAGAGAAAAGAGTAAAACTGCAATTTAGCACTCACCATTGCCTCTATAGTTGTCCAAACCTAACTTTAACGTCGAGGATTTGGCTGAAATGCTTCTCCATGAGCTTTCATCTGAATGACGAATTAATAACAATTTTTTGATAGAGTGATGCTTTGTCAAACGCTAGGAATTTCCATGTCGTCCCAAGTATCGCTCCCCCAACCGCTCTATCCATGCCTACCCCTCACCGCTCTTGCACCCATGCAGGATGTGACAAACCTCTGGTTTATGAAGGTGATTGCCCACTACGGCAGCCCTGACTACTTTTTCACGGAGTATTTTCGCGTCAATGATACCTCACGGCTCAATCGTAGCATTCTAGCAGCAATTACCGAAAACGACACAGGTCGCCCTGTTTTTGCTCAAATGATTGGCGAAAGCATTCCCGATTTAGTAAGAACAGCAATTGATCTGTGCCGTTATAATATCGCTGGAGTTGATTTGAACATGGGCTGTCCAGCACCGAGAATCTATCGCAAAAATGTTGGGGGTGGATTGCTGCTATATCCAGAAAAAGTAGATCGGATATTGGCAGAACTACGGCAGGCAGTCAATGATCGACCTTTGACCGTGAAGATGCGGCTAGGCTTTGAAAATACAGACACTCTTTACGAAATTCTAGATATAATCAATCGCCACAGTATTGATTTGTTGAGTTTACATGGTCGCACAGTGAAAGATATGTACCACTCTTCAGTGAAATATGATTTGATTACTGAAGCAGTTAGACGAGTCCATTGTCCAGTGCTTGCCAATGGCAATATTCACTCTGCTTTTGCTGCTCTGAAAGTGCTTTCTCAAACGGGCGCAGCAGGTGTAATGGTGGGACGCTGGGCAATTGGCAATCCTTGGATTTTTAGTCAAATCCGGCAGGCTTTGCGCTTCGAGACGATCACGCCTGTTTATGCAGTAGAGGTACGCAACTATATTGATCGTTTATGGCAAACCCCAACCGCAGCAAATATGCCAGAGCGATCGCGCGTTGGCTACCTGAAAATGTTCCTCAACTACATTGCCCTCTTGGTTGATACTGAAGGTCATTTCCTACGGCTGATGCGACAAACACAGACTGAGATCGAACTGTTTAACCTCTGCGATCGCGTTCTCCTTTCTGATAGTACAAAAACTTTAGCCCTAGCACCATATTCAGGCATGTAACTATAACGAACCAGATTGCCCGATGAATGAGTGTTAAAACTGTCCCGCAACAGAAATTTATGTTTTAAAGTTGGAAATAGTTTGATAAACAGCGTTTGTTAACAAACCAATGAAAATGTTCGGCTTAGTCTTGCCAGTCCTGTTGATACTAAGCAAGCCTGCTATGGCAGTTGAGTTCAAAGGGCAAAATATTGATGGTCAAAAGCTGCCTGCTAAAGCTTACTATTTTGCCTTTGCCTGCTTTTAGTGGTACAAGCTTTCGCAGTGCTAATTTAACTGATGCTAATTTCACTGCTGGCACACTAAAAAGTACGGATTTTAGAAAAGCTAGCCAAGTGCTACCGCCAAGCGATCGCTTATCTTAAATGGATTCTACAGCAGAATTCTGGCAATCCTTATGTGGGTAACTTCAGTTAGTTTTCCAGCCTTAATATTGCTTGTTGTCTGATCTAATCCGCAGCGTATCAATCAGCGCAGCTAATGCGGGTGGAATCTGGCGACGGTTTGGGTGGTAAAGATAGTAACCCGGAGCTTGAGGGCACCACTCTGCCAACACTTGAATTAACCGACCCTCGGCAACAAGCTCGACAATCTGATCCTCAAAGAGATACCCAATTCCTTGTCCTGCCAATGCTGCTGCTAGAATCAGATCGCTGTCATTAAAGATAAGCGATCCATCAACTCTGACCTGAAACGATCGCCCATCTTGCTCAAACTCCCACAGATAAAGACCTCCAGAAGTTGTGTATCGATAGTTGATGCAGCAATGTTCGGCAAGGTCTTGGGGAGTCTTTGGGATCGGGTGGTGGGCGAAATAGGCAGGCGACCCAACCGTTGCCCAGCGCACCTCTGAGCTGATTCGCACTGAAATCATATCTTTGGCAATCTTCTCGCCGAATCGGATGCCCGCATCGTAGCGGCTCGAAACAATGTCAGCCAATCCTTCATTGATCGCGATCTCAACGCGGACATCGGGGTAGGTTTTGAGAAAACCAGGCAGCATGGGACACAGGATCGAAGTCGCAGCGTGTTTAAACGTAGTAATCCGTACTGTCCCAGCAGGTTTGTCTCGCAGTTCACTCAACGCAGTCAGTTCGGCGCTGATATCCTCAAAGGCAGGCCGCAACGTTCTTAAGAGTCGCTCACCTGCCTCGGTCGTTGAGACTTTCCGAGTCGTTCGCGCTAGCAATCGTAATTCCAGACGGTCTTCAAGCGATCGCATCGCATGGCTCAAGGCAGAGGCAGACATGCCCAGCTTCGCGGCGGCGCGCGTAAAGCTCATCTCGTCGGCAACTACGACGAATGCGGCTAAGTCGTTCAGTTGATCACGCTTCATTACTGCATATTTTTCATTAGTTCATTCTGATTATGCCATCTAGTCAAGAAATCGTATTCGATCTATTGTTGAAGTTCAGTCAGTGTTAAAAATCGCAATACGCACTTATTCGGAACTATATAATGCGCTACAACAAACTGGGATCTACAGGACTTTTCGTATCGGAACTATGCTTCGGTACCATGACCTTCGGAGGCAGAGGACCCACAAGTGTTATCGGCAAGGTGCAGCAGACAGAAGCAGATACCTTGCTTGCGTGGGCATTTGAGGCGGGCATCAACCTGATCGACACCGCCGATATTTACTCAGAGGGTGATTCCGAGCGGATCACCGGGCAGGCTTTGAAGAATTTGGGGACAAAGCGTGATGAGGTGATCGTAGCGACCAAAGTATTTGGCAACATGGGTTCAAAGCCGAATCAGCAAGGATCTTCACGCAGTCATATTCTCGATGGCGCAAAGGCAAGCCTTGAACGGCTGCAATTAGATTACATCGATCTGTATCAGCTCCACGGGTTTGATCCTGCCACTCCGATTGAGGAAACCCTCGGAGCCTTGAACGATCTGGTCAGACAGGGACTGGTTCGCTACATCGGGGTTTCAAACTGGGCGGCTTGGCAGATTGCAAAGGCATTCGGCATCTCCAACCTGCACAACCTGGCAAAGTTTGCTTCGCTTCAGGCTTATTACTCGATCGCAGGTCGGGACTTGGAACGTGAGATCGTGCCAATGCTGAGTAGCGAAGACCTCGGTCTGCTGGTCTGGAGTCCTCTAGCTGGAGGACTGTTGAGCGGTAAATATAATCGAGAGCAGCAGGAGCATGAAGGAAGCCGCCGCACTACATTTAAGTTTCCGCCTGTGGAGATGGATCGCGCCTACAACATCATTGATGTCTTGAAACAGATGGCTCAACACAAACAGGTTTCTGTGGCACAACTCGCCATTGCCTGGCTATTGCATCAGCCCCGCGTCACGAGTGTCATCCTCGGAACCAAACGGATTGAGCAGCTAACGGACAATTTGGGCGCGATCAACATTCTTCTCTCCGAGGAGGAACTGCGATCGCTAGATCAAGTCAGCCAAATTCCTGCGGAGTACCCTGGTTGGATGCTAGACTTTTGGAGCCAAGCCAGAGTTCAGCAGTTGAAAAATTCACGCACCGTTATTCCAGTTAGAAGAGAAACTGCATGAACCTCACTACTTTCCGTACCCTCGGTCGTTCTGGCTTGATTGTTAGCCCGATCGCCCTCGGAACGATGACCTTCGGAAACTCGCAATGGGGTTCGCTCGACGAGGAGTCTGAGTCCATCTTCCACGCTTACGTCGAGGCTGGCGGCAACTTTCTCGACACCACCGATGTGTATGCAAAGGGTTGCAGCGAAGAACTAATTGGCGGTTACGTCTGCGATCGCAGCCTGCGCGAGCAAGGTTGAGTAAACTGCACGGTAATCTATCCTCGCTAGAGATTCACCTCACTCTCGAACAGCTTCAAACGCTTGATAAGAGTAATGCGCTGAGCAATGCTCTTCTTCATGCCTCACACCCCAATACCTGCAACCCCAAAACCAATAATATCAAGAATTTGTGCTTATCAAGCGTACCATTCCCCCCTGCCTTAAGAGCCTCTTAAGCTTACCCATAATAGATCACAGCATCGCATTGCTCCTCTCAGTAATGAGAATGGGTTGGCTCATTTAATAATTGATCATCCCCATTGTTGACTCATCCCTCCTCCTATATTTAAGGGACTTGCATTCCGTGTTGCACAGCCGGACGTTGCTGCATCATGTCCACCCAGCGTTTGAGATTTGGGTAGTTGTCGAGTGTTAAACCCTGAAATTCATAAATCGCTATCCACGGATAAGTAGCAATATCAGCAATAGAATAGTCACTACAGATAAATTCATTGTCTTGTAGTTGTTTATTTAGGACACCATAAATACGTAAAGTTTCCTTTTCGTAACGTTCGATGGCGTAGGGAATTTTTTCGGATGCAAAGCGTTTAAAGTGGTTAAGTTGTCCAAACATTGGCCCGACTCCTCCCATTTGGAACATCAGCCACTCTAGGACTTGAAAACGGCTTTTTTGGTCAATTGGTAAGAGTTTGCCTGTTTTTTCGGCTAAGTAAATCAGAATTGCGCCGGATTCAAAAACTTTAATCTTAGTCTCTTGGTCAACAATGGCAGGAATTTTACTATTGGGATTGATGGCGACATATTCAGGTGTAAATTGCTGTTGAGTAGTAATGTCAATTTTGTGCACATTGTAGGGCAATTTGACTTCTTCCAACATGACGGAAGCTTTGCGTCCATTGGGCGTGGTGAAGGTGTACAGATCAATCATGTGCTGCTACTCCAGAATATTGGCAATTTTCAAAGGTAGTGTAGCTTTGATTGAAGAATGAGGGTATTGGTCGATAGAGAGATAATAGCAATACTAGAAGGAGGCAAAAGCTAAAGACGTTACTATTGCTCACATTTACGCTGTCAAAAATTAATTCGACGATATAATTTCAGTTAGAGGAATTTCTATGTTTAAATGTGTAATGCGATCGCGATCCCAATACTCACCCTTGCCCATGAGTGAGGGGTGTCCTTGGCAAGAGAAATGGAAGAGTATAGATAGGATAACCCTCATCAGCATTACCCTTTATATTGAGTTCGTTGCAGTCCGTACTTGTTTTTCTATAACAATGAATTATTTATACAAAAAAGATAAAGGATTGCTCATATTTTCTGCAAAACCAAGAATACTGCGATCACAATGTTCATAAATTAATTTACCTTCTGAATCAAATAGAAAGGTTCCTCCCCGTTGTGTTAAATAAGATGAATCTGGTACATAAGTATTCCAGTTGCTCAAAACTTCGGTCATATTTCTCAGACGCAGAGTTGCTAGTTCAAAAGGACGTTGAAAGCCTTTTCCTCCAGCAGCTTTGAAAAATGAACCTTTCATTGGTGGTAAAGGTGTACCCTTCACAACTTCCTCATCAGCAATTAACTGAGGAGCTTTTTTATCACCTTTATAACCTCGAAAAACTTCCTTTAGAGTTCCCGGACTACCAATCCCAGCACACATTAGCATTAAGTTCAGCCAAGCTTTTTGTGACGTTGATAGTATAGGAAATTGTAGAGATAAACCGCGATAAAGCCCTAAAAAAGCGTGTATTTCAGCTATTGTATCCATAAACAAACATTCTTGAGGAAATCCTGTATATTCACAAAACTTGATACCAGAATTGCGGTTTCCAATTGCGATAGCGCGAATTGTGATTCCTCTTGCTTCGATTTGTTCTTTTTCTCTTTGCAGCCACCAGGCGTATTCTAAATTATCAAAATCTCCTAACTGTGACCAAATAAGTACGAGCAACTTTGAACTATTCGAGCAACCATCTAAAACGGGTTTAATCTCTCCATCACTAACTCGCAAGCGTTGAGTTTGACTCAAAATAGAGTAAATATCTGGAAAATTGGAACGTGTTTGAGTATTCATGCAGGTAAGGGCAACAGTATTCAGATCCGAATGTCACGCTTGAAAACGCGAAACTCTTACTATAAAAATTACATTATTTCGTAATCCAGATCAGTGCTAAAAGAGCGATATTGAGCTTTATGGAATTGATGCCCCGGAAGTAAAACAAGGTGAAGTGCCAGCACAAGTATTAGGTAATGAAGCAAAAGATAAACATTACAGAGTCTCCTATTTCAAACCTCTGCTTAAAAGCACCTCGCTTTAGGGAGTTTTCGCTTGAAATATCCTGCACATTTATTAGCCTTTCATACTTACCATCATCACGTTTAAAATAGTACCAAGATACATAAACAGGAAACTTTAAACCTCGAAGGTGCAGTTATTGTCCTCGCTTATGTAGTTGAGAAACGCAATACCCCGAAGTTAATTTATGAGTACAAGCGATACCCGCAATGACGTGGTACTTCAGCTTTCAGACACCGTGTAGAAATTCTACATTTGCCTTTGGCTGTATCTACGAGGATGATCACTTGGAAGTGCTTGGTTAATTTTTTAGGTAAACAAAAGACCCAACTTTAATCACAACTGTGCAAAAGAAGAAGTACCTTTTCCTCTCCATACATGAAAACTCCAAGGTACTCTCCACTGACCAACAACCAAATACACCACTGAGTTAGAGATGATTCACTCTTAAAAAGTATGCTTCAATGTAGCATAAATCATCTGAATCTATTACGCTCCCATGAATGACGCGCCCTCTGCCACTCATTGCTACTAGCTTACCGCGCTGCTTACAGCACCCTTAAGGGCTGCAATTCCCTGTTCAATGCTAGCCCACAGACCCATGTCAGGTTCCTTACCAGCTATCTCTCGCGTTCCGACGAAGTAAAGAACGCCTTTAAGAATCTCTTGGTGAGCGCGATTTTCAAAATTAACTCGGTTGAGCGGTTCCATCAAATCTTGAAGGTCATCATTCAAGGACTGGGCAACCTTGTGTAGAACCAGCCCGGTCATTGTCTGTTGATGCTTTAGCAACTCAAGCTGTAAGTACTTGTCATACAGAGTTAGCTCAGAGCCGCTCATCATTTGGCTTACCTTCTGGGCATGTTGTTGAGTAATGTCGCGAGGTTCTGCTGCGTTGCCGTATCTAGAAATAGCTGCTTCGATGATGCCGAGATTTTCGCGATCGCTCTTTATCATTCCTTCGAGCCGCTCGCAAATCGTATTGTCGTCCGTCTGTGCTATTAACTTTTGCTCAGTTTCCAACAGAACATTCTGAAAAAGCTTTAGATCAGCAAGCTTAGTTGCTATATTTGTCACATTAGCCATTATTATTAACTCCAGACTACAGGTTTTATCGGTTATCACAAGCAAACTCACTTTTTCCATATTCTCGTGAGGTTTGAGTAAGTCCGTCCCTCCTCAGAAAGATTTATATCAAGTTTGGTAGGTATGTTTAGTATAAACAGTAGTCTCGATTTTTATATTTGAGCAACTATCTGAAAATTTACAGCTTCATGTTAAATAGTTGGCCAACCCAAGCGCTACAAAAGGAATAGCCATCAGCATGGTTTGGAATTTTGTATGCCGAAGCTCAAGGTGACCTGACTTTTGCTGTTAATCTCAAAAAGCTTGCTGGCAAAGGATTTAATGGGACTTAAACATTTTTTAGGAATAAACAAGCCTCAAACCCATACAGGGTAAGGAAAATACACCAAATACTCAAAAATGCCCCAAAACCAGATATATCAATAAACTAAGCAAAACGATGTCAAAGTCTTTCTATATATAGATTTGAGGCTCTTTTGTAGGTGTTTTTTGTCTAAGTCCCACTATTAATTACTCTCGATAGCGTTATCCAACATCAAGTTGATGGGAATACTAATGTCAGTAAGGAAAACCAAATTCTGTCATAAGGTATATAGATGGCGACTGTGAACTCTATCCCCATGATTCCAGGATATCAAATTAACTTTCAACTGTACGCTGGCTCCAGAACCAATGTATATCGAGCTATCCGCCAATCAGACCAACTTCCAGTCGTTATTAAACTTCTGACCTCAGAGTATCCCAGTTTTAACGAATTACTGCAATTTCGCCATCAGTATACAATCAGTAAAAATCTCAATATTGCTGGAATTATTCATCCCTTATCGCTAGAAATCTATGGCAATGGCTACATCTTGGTGATGGCAGATCCCGGAGAAATTTCTTTAGGAGAATACATTAAAAACTCGAATATATCCTTAGTAGAAGTTTTGAATATTGCTATTCAACTAGTCTGCATTCTCCACGATTTACACGAAAATCGCGTTATTCATAAAGATATTAAACCAGCAAATATTCTGATTCATCCAAAAAAAAAACAAATTCAACTCATTGACTTTAGTATTGCTTCATTACTACCTAAAGAAACCCAAGAAATTAAAAATCCAAATATTTTAGAAGGAACTCTCGCCTATATTTCCCCAGAACAAACAGGCAGAATGAACCGTGGCATCGACTACCGCAGCGATTATTATTCTCTGGGTGTAACATTATATGAAATATTAACCAAAGAGTTACCATTTAATTGTGATAACCCGATGCAGTTGGTACATTATCATCTGACAAAAATGCCACAGCAGCTAGAAAGCAGATGCAAAGAAATACCAAAAGTCTTATGGGATATTGTCATGAAGTTAATGGCGAAAAACGCTGAAGATAGATATCAAAGTGCATTGGGATTAAAGCATGATTTAGAACTTTGTCTAGCCCAACTCCAAGATACAGGAGAAATTAGAGATTTTGAAATCGGTCAGTGGGATGTCTGCGATCACTTCCTCATCCCGGAAAAATTATATGGCAGAGAAGCAGAAGTAGCTAGCTTATTACAAGCATTTGAGCGTGTGACTCACGGCACATCAGAAATCATGCTAGTAGCGGGATTTTCCGGGATTGGTAAAACTGCTGTGGTGAATGAAGTCCACAAACCAATTACCCGTCAGCAGGGTTATTTCATTAAAGGTAAGTTTGACCAATTCAATCGTAATATTCCCTTATCCGCCTTTGTGCAAGCTTTACGCGACTTAATAGCGCAATTGTTGTCAGAATCAGACGTACAATTGGTAGAGTGGCGCAATCAAATTGTTCAAGTTGTTGGAGACAATGGGCAAGTTTTGATTGAAGTAATTCCAGAATTAGAACAGGTAATTGGTAAACAACTGCCTGCACCAGAATTATCGGGAACGGCGGTACAAAATCGGTTTAATTTGCTCTTTCAAAACTTTATTGCTGTCTTCACTACAAGCGAACATCCACTGGTGATGTTTCTAGATGATTTACAGTGGGCAGATTTGGCTTCACTACAGTTAATTAAACTGCTGATGGCAAATCAAAAATATCTTCTTTTATTAGGTGCTTATCGAGATAATGAAGTGTCAGCCACACATCCATTTATGTTGAAAGTGGAGGAACTCAAGAAAGCTGGTAAGACTGTTAATATTATTACTCTTGCCCCCCTTGACTTGAGTGATACCAATCAGTTAGTGGCTGATACTTTACATTGTCCGACACAGATATCACATCCCCTAACAGAATTAATTAATCGCAAAACTAAAGGCAATCCCTTTTTTATCACTCAGTTTCTCAAGGCTTTATACGAAGATAAAAAAATTAAATTTCATCACCAGCAAG
Organism: Nostoc sp.; assembly: GCF_036919615.1. Taxonomy (GTDB): domain Bacteria; phylum Cyanobacteriota; class Cyanobacteriia; order Cyanobacteriales; family Nostocaceae; genus Nostoc. The sequence continues at coordinate 59,752 of NZ_JBALCN010000070.1, forward strand.
GTTATTGGGAATGTGATTTTACTGAAGTCAATGCGCTATCTGTGACTGATGATGTGGTGGAATTTATGGCTACTCAGTTACAGAAGTTGCCCCAGCAAACGCAAAATGTTCTGAAGTTAGCTGCTTGTATTGGTAACTCTTTTAATTTAACTACTTTGGCAATTGTTTCACAACAGTCGCCACAGGAAGCGGCAGATGCTTTGTGGAAGGCTTTGCAGGAAGGATTGATTTTACCGCAAAGTCAAGTTTATAAGTTTTATCTCAGCCATGAGCAAGAAGTTAATACTAACAATATCAAAAATGTTGCTTATCGCTTTCTGCATGATCGCGTCCAACAAGCTGCTTATTGTTTAATTCCCAAAGACCAAAAACAAGCTACTCATTTGGCAATCGGTCAATTATTGCACGCTAATACACCTGTAAATCAACAAGAAACATATATTTTTGAAATTGTCAATCATCTGAATATAGGCATTGATTTGATAACTCAGCCTGACAAAAAACTGGAGTTAGTCCAACTGAATTTGCTGGCGGGACGCAAAGCCAAAGCAGCGATCGCCTATAGTGCTGCTGTCAAATGTTGCACCCAAGGTATTGACTTACTGCCCTCTGATGCCTGGACAGAACATTACAAACTAACCCTGAATCTGCATAATGAGCGTTTAGAAGCTGCCTGCCTAAATACAGACTTTGACAAGCTAGCAGCATGGGGTGACGTTGTGTTGCAATCTGCTACTTCTTTGCTGGATACTATTAAAGTCTATGAAACCCGAATGATGGCATTCCGGTCTCAAGGTCAATTTGCCAAAGTAGTTGAGACTGGGTTGCAAGTATTGAAATTACTCGGTGTAGAATTTCCTGAACAGCCAACTATGGCAGATATTAACGCAGCAGCCCAACATACAAGGCAACTATGGATGGGGCGCGCACCCATAAGCTTGCTAGATTTACCTGTAATGAGCGATCCACATCAACTGGCAGCCATGCAAATAATGACTACACTGGTGTCCTCTGCATACATTGGTAAACCGACACTGTTACCACTACTTACATCTAAACAAGTAGAGATGGCTATCCAGTTTGGCAATTCATCTATTGCTATCTTTTCTTATGCAGACTACGGAGTGACTCTTTGTGGTTTTATTGGAGATATTGATGCTGGGTATGAGTTTGGACAACTTTCGTTAAAGTTACTAGAACAACACCAGATTAACACTTTTAAAAGCAGAGCTTACTTTATTGTCAACAGCTTTATTCGGCATTGGAAAGAACCATTAAATCACAGTATCCCATTTTTGCTAGAAGCTTATCAGAGTGGCTTAGAAACCGGAGATTTGGTATGCGTGGCGTTGAACTTAGTGGCATATAGTCAATGTAGCTATTGGAGTGGTCAAGAATTAAATGATTTGGCTGAGGAAATGGAGACTTATCGGCAAGTCATCAGCCAGGTCAAACAAGAAGCAACGTTAAAATATCATGAATGTTACCAGCAAGCGATTCTCAATTTATTAGGAGAAGCGGAAGTTCCTTATTGTTTACAGGGCAAAGTCTTTAATGCTGCTCAAATTTTGCCCAGCTTACAAGCTGCCAGCAATCGCACGGGGTTATTCTATCTTCATCTCAATCAAGCTGTTCTCTGTTATTTGTTCGGAGAATACGAAATAGCCTCACAACAAGCAGCCTTAGCAGAAGAGTATAGCAATGCTGTAACTGGCTATTTCGTCGTAGTTGTGCGAGTTTTTTATGATGCTTTAATTCATCTAGCACGCTACACTGATGCTAACGCTCAAGAACAATCAGCCATTTTAGAGCGAATCAATGCCCATCAAGAAAAACTACAAACTTGGGCTACTCATGCCCCATTCAATCATCAACATCGTTGCCAACTTGTGGCAGCAGAACGCTATCGAGTGCTTGGTCAATTTGCTGAGGCGATGGAACATTATGATTTGGCTATTGCCCAAGCCAAAACACACGGTTATGTGCAAGAAGAAGCACTTAGCAATGAACTGGCAGCTAAATTTTACCTAAGTTGGGGCAAACAGAAAGTGGCGGCAGGTTATATGCAGGAGGCATACTACTGTTACGCTCGTTGGGGCGCAAAAGCCAAAACTAAAGATCTGGAAAATCACTATCCTGATTTACTGCATGTTATTCTCCAGCAGGGAGTACAACCTCTGAATGTCCTGGAAACGCTATCGAAGAACCCTACTCAGCTTTCGGTTCATAGCTCCACTGATTTGAGCCGTTCTTCTAGCGCTAACATCAATATTGCCCTTGATTTTGCTGCCATCCTCAAAGCCTCTCAAAGTCTCTCCGGCACAATTCAACTCGATGAACTGCTATACCAACTGACTCAGATTATTCTGCAACATTCCGGGGGCGATCGCTGTGCCTTAATCTTGCCTAATAGTCAAGGCGAATGGCATGTCAGAGCCATTGCCACACCCGAAACCACAAAACTGTGTTCCGAACCCCTAGAGGGTAATCCCAACTTACCTCTCAAGTTGATCCGGTACGTCAAAAATACCCAAAAAGTTGTGGTAATTGACGAACTCAAAACTAATTTACCTGTAATTGATGAGTATTTAAGTCAACGACAACCAAAAAGTTTACTGTGCTTGCCAATTCTCAATCAAGGACATTTAATTGGGATTTTGTATTTGAAGAATCGCTTCACCAGTACTGTGTTTACGAGTAATCGCATCCTCATCCTCAATTTCCTTTGTACCCAAGCCGCCATTTCTCTAGAAAATGCCCGTCTTTATCAAGATTCACAAATTTATGCTCAACAGTTAGAACAATCTTTAGAAAAATTACGGTTTAGTGAAGCCCGCTTTCAGAAACTAGCAGATAATGTTCCTGGTTTAATTTATCAAATCCGGATAAAAGCTGATGGTTCAGCTTCAGTACCCTACGTCAGTTCTGGGTGTCAAACTCTTTACGAAGTCCCAGCAGAGGATCTCAAGTCTGGGAAATACAGCCTGCGTGATTTTGAACACCCCGACGATCAAGCAGAGGCTTTTCGGGCAGTTGTCGAGTCAGCACAAAATCTTACCCCATTTCGACATGAGTGGCGTATTGTTACACCCAATGGGAACATCAAGTGGGTAAAAGCGGCTTCCCAGCCAGAACGCAAAGAGGATGGTGAAATGGTATGGGATGGAATGCTAATTGATATTAGCGATCGTAAACTTGCTGAAGTTGCCATTGAGCAAAAATCTCAAGAACTGGAAAATGCTCTCCAAGAACTACAACAAGCCCAAATGCAAATGATACAACATGAAAAAATGTCTGCACTGGGTAACTTAGTTGCTGGGGTAGCTCATGAAATGAACAATCCTCTCGGTTTTATTTCAGCCAGTCTCAAACAAGCTAAACCCACTTTGGCTGATATTACCGAACACATGAAACTATATCAAAAATCTTTACCTAATCCCCAAGAGGAAATTCTTGACCATGCTGAAGAAATTGACTTAGATTATAGCTTAGAAGACTTACCGAAGATGATCAATGCAATGGTGATAGCTTGTGAGAGATTAGAAAATATCAGCACCAGCTTAAGAACTTTCTCCCGTGCCGATAAAGATTATAAAGTGCCATTTAACATAAATGAAGGCATTGATAGTACAATTTTAATTCTTAAACATCGCCTCAAAGCGAATGAGCAACGTCCAGAAATTCCAGTTGTAACTGAGTTTGATAATTTACAGTTAGTCAAGTGCTTTCCCGGACAATTAAATCAGGTATTTATGAATATTCTAGCTAATGCCATTGATGCTTTAGATGAGTCAAGTATAGGTCGGAGTTTTGAGTATCTAAAACTAAATCCTCACCAAATTATAGTAAGAACTGCCGTTGAAAATCATACCTTAAAAATATCAATTGCTGATAATGGCACAGGAATCAGCGAAGATATCAAGGCACGCATATTTGACCATTTATTTACTACGAAAGGAGTAGGGAAAGGCACAGGATTAGGACTAGCGATCGCACGGCAAATTGTGGAAGAAATACATGGGGGCAAAATTAAAGTTAATTCTGTTTTGGGAAAAGGAACAGAATTTGTAATTTATATTCCCATTACTGATAGCGGGACTTAAACTAGTACTATTGTTATCTCCTCAAACTTTGCGGGGGTAATCTCGTCATCTCTGCCATTGCCATATCTACCCTACCGCAGTACTGCCGTGGTCAAGGGAGTCACAGGCCCGGATGCAGGTGTACGTCCCTGAATCATTGATAATTTGACTGTTGACAGGTGTGGCAAAACGTGATTTCCAAACAGTTCACACTCTTCAATCAGAGGATAACCTGACAAGATGAACGCCCTGATTCCCATATCCATATAACGATTTATCTTCCAAAGAATTTGCTCTGGCGTACCAACCAATGCCGCCCCACAGCCAGATCGCGCCCGACCAATACCACCCCACAACAGAGGCTCTAAGTAATCTGATATGGATTTTGCCCGGATCTCATCTTGGCGTAAAACACCCAAAGATTTGTGGTCTTGTGTACGTTCTTTAAGGTTGAAGCCAGCTGGATCAAATTTTGACATAATATTCTGTGCCCAGGCACGGGCTTCTTCTTCTGTTGAGCGCACAATAACATGAACACGGAAACCAAAGTCAATCTGACGACCATATTTGGCGGCTCTAAAACTCATGTCCTGCATGGTTGCGTAAATGCTTTCTTCTGGTTCTGGCCACATCAGGTAGACATCACAATATTTGGCACACACTTCTTTTGAACCCTCTGAAATGCCACCAAAATATAGCAGTGGTCCGCCATTTTGCTGATAGGGCTTCACTGGGTCTGTGGTATCAAGTTTGACTTGATAGATTTCACCTCCAAAATCAATACTTTCCTTAGTCCAGGCTTGTTTGAGGATGTCAATAGTTTCGCAGCATCGTTTGTAACGCAGTTCGGGACTTTCTATTACACCAGGCAGATTGGAATTAATAATATTGATAGTCAATCGGCCTTTGAGAATATGATCGAGGGTAGCGATATGACGCGCCAGCATGGTAGGGAAAATTTCACCTGTCCGTAAAGCCGTCAGCATATTGATGTTGAAGGTTTGCGGGCCCATAGCAGAGGCAAACGGAATCACTTCCTGCCCAACGAGGTATGAGGTCGGCAGTAGTATATTACCAAAGCCCATTCGCTCGGCGGTCAGCATGATGTTTCGGCAGTGCTCATAGTTGCTCCGGCGTTTTTCGTCTAGTACACCTAAATATTGTGTATCGCCCCCACAAAGGTCGTCAAACCAGGCAACTTCAGCATTTCGTAATGGTGTTCGGATCGCAACAGATTTTAGAGGTTCGGTGAGCATTGGTTTGTGATTTTCATCTCAATGGCAAGTCCAATTTATCGTGTTTTACAGCCTTCTTGGGTATCCGCCGAAGTATCTGCCTGAAGGGGACACGTTGTCAACTTTTGTTGCGGAACGTGCTGAGAGGAAAAGTTGTACCGCCCACAATATACGGGGCTTGTACCGAAAATCCTTTTTCTCCTCTGCTCCTCTGCCCCTCTGCTTTCTTGTCAAGGGACAGAAACGACAATTCATTAGACAGCTACGAATGCGATCGCGTAAGAAAGCCACTAAGTAAAAAGGCAAAAAAGTGTGCGTTAGGTATTCCTGTAATCTTTATCTGGATACCAGCCCCTGAATTTCTTCATGGGTTTTTTTTTACTTGGTTGAAACCAAAATAAAGCTGTACACTTTTATGATGATGCTTGGGACGAGCGCAAACCAATGCGAGTCAAAATCTCGTTGCTGACTCGCTCTCCTGATTCTAGTGCCGATTCCATTCCACCAGATACGATGGCAGTATGTTCCCCTGCAAAGAAAATTCGCTGCCAGGGTTTAGACATTTTGTCTTGAAATCGCTGGATTTGTCCGGGTGCAAAGTGAGAATAAGCACCCAGAGCATAGCGATCACGTCCCCAAGAAACAACGCTCAGAATCTCGACCTTTCCTTCTGTTCCAGGACGAATTCGCGTCATTTCCGAGGTAACATATTTGGCTAATGCGTCTGCACTCATGCCATCCAACTGTTTGGCATTAGTTCCAGTTGCCCAGGAGACTAAGCTTTCCACCCGCCCTTGCTCATCTCGAACCGGTAACACACTTTCAAGTAGTGAGTCTGTCCACATCATCGGCGGATAGCCATCAGTTTCCCAGAATGGATGACCAACCTGAAAGCGAATCTGTGTCACTGTTGTGTAGGGCAATTCCTGCACTGCCTGTGCCTGTATCTTTGGTAATGGCGGGGTGATTTCTACCTGGCGCAACACCGAAAACGGCAACGTCACCACCGTATAATCAGCATCGAACTTCGAGCCATCTGAGCAGTAAACTTTTACACCTGTTGCCTGAGAGTGAATCGACTCTACGATTTTGTTTAACTGTACAGGAGACTTGAGAGAGGCTGCCATCTTTTCCGGCAAACGACTGTTACCGTTCTGAATATGCATTGGTTGTCGGCTGCGAGTTTGGGCGCGCTGGTCATTCCGTAATGCCCATAGCGCAGATGTATGATTTATACTGTTGAACAGAGAAGCTGGATTAAAGTTGATTAACCGTAAAGCTTCATTTGAGGCACCTTGAGCGCGGAGATATTTATCTAGGGGAATATCTAGATCTGAATATTTCGGCTTGATCCAAGCCATCGCATTTTCTAGGGGATTGTGTTTGCGGAGGTAATGACTCAGTAATTCTGGGGGAAGCAGAGAACGTTCGCTCTTTGCCAACTGATTGGCAGCAGAAATAGCCCAGTCTTTTTGCAGTACTGCTTGACCTCTAATATACAGCAGCGATTCCTTGTCTAAGCCCAGCCTTGGCTCAGTTGGGACTTGTAAGCGTTCAGCCAGTGCTAACAAGCGCCGATATTTTTCGCTCAAAGATTGTGCCCCTGCTTCTGGCTTACCGGGGATATCATCCAAGGTATGGACGCGACCACCGACGCGATCGCGTGCCTCTAAAACCCTCACTGACAAACCCTTGGCTTCTAACAACAATGCCGTATATAGCCCAGATAAACCTGCACCGAGAACCAGCACTGAGGTCGTAGGCTTACTTGCCACCATCACTTGCCTAGATGCTCGACCCGTAACGAGTAATGCTAGGGCTGATTGGCTCATGCTCCATAAGAATTCACGGCGATTCCAGCTTTTTGTCATGTTATTTTATTATTCCTTTGAAATTTTGAGGCTAACTTCCGGCGATGACAAACTACAGCTATTTTCCGACTTTTTCATCCACCAGCGACTCAAACAAAACAAACATCTTCATTTCTGGAGTTTAGACTAGTCAGGAGTGCGAAACTCAGAAGGCTCACTTTATAAAGCCTAAAAACCAAGGTTTTAGTTCCTTGAAACATCTTAAATCCTAATTGGGAGAAAAATTGATAACCGTCTTTGGCTGAGTTCGCAGCACCAAAAAGCGAAGTAGCTCAGGAGGAAGCAATTCAACAATTTCCTTTGCACTTGAGCCAACCCCTTTCGATGAACTTAGCTCCTTACGAAAATCATCGTCGTATATTGCTTCATAGTAAAATGTAGCAGTTATGATCTGATCTACAGTAAGTCAGCGTCTTTAAGGCTGGTGGCATCAAGGTTTGCATTTTCAAGATTAGCACTTTGCTAAAGCCCTTGTCTTGCAAAAACTAGCAAAACTCTGCTAAAAGTGCTAAAGATAAATGATTCGTAGCTTGAGAAGTACACATGAAAACTACTGGTATTCATCATATAGCCATTATTTGTTCTGACTATCAACGCTCCAAAAAATTTTATGTAGAAGTTTTAGGCTTTCCGATTATTCAAGAGACTTTTCGTGCCGAGAGAAATTCTTATAAATTAGATTTGCAAGTTGGAGAAAATGCTCAAATAGAGTTATTCTCTTTCCCAACTCCTCCAGAACGGGCTAGTAAACCAGAGGCTTGTGGTTTAAGGCATATTGCTTTTAAAGTTGATGATGTTGAGCAAACTGTTTTTTATTTAAAATCGAAAGGATTAGAGGTAGAAAATATCAGAGTTGATGAAATTACAGGTAAAAAATTTGCTTTCTTTAAAGACCCAGACAACTTGCCATTGGAGATTTATGAGAATTAACCTAACAAACAGTGGTTGTTCTATACTTAAGATAAAAAATATACTATAAGGAGCTAAATTAAGTGACATAAAGCTACTTGTTAAATCTTTTACCTCTGTAAAGTTCCAATTATTGATAATTTAGACATATAAGCGTATCCATCTCTAATTTAGAATACTAAAACCTTGCAAAAACGTACAGAATTATTTCCTACTGATTCACATTTTCGAGGTTCACCTTGATAGTTAATCAAAGCGTTTTTAGCATGATGCAACGAATTTATAGGCACAAATATATCAGTTTTATTATAAGTCCAAAAAACTGAGTGATTTCTATATGCAAACAGTAACTCACCTAAATTATTATTTTGTCTTAATAGCAACGTTACCAATTGGTATTCGAGGAACGTTAGTTATAATCTCAATTATTCAGATTAATTACAAATTTGCTATGGGCAAAGAAATTAGCTCTTCTGGTGTAACGTATCGACCTTTCGCTTTTTTTAGTAAAGTTTGAATTTGAAGTAGTTTATTTCCTATTACTTGAATTACGATTATATGCTCATTTTCATGAATATCAAATATAAGCATTTTATTTTTTAATGCCAATAATAAATCTTGATTGACTGTGAACATATAATCAGCATAAAATTCACTAGGTGGTAAGCTTTGTAAAAAATTGTTACTTTCTTCTATTGTTTTAAAAATTCCAGCAATTTTTATAAAACTCATATTTACCTCTCCTGAGAAAATTTTTTATAATTATTACACTTTAAATTTAGATGGTTGCTCGGCTAGCAAGTATTATTTATATTTCTTAATTTCTATTGAGTTTGACTGGTGGAGAAAGTATACAAAAAAGGCTGAGACTTAAATAAAAATATAAAACAAGTTTGAATTCTAGGTAAAAGTGATATAAATTGAGCACCTATCGCTTTTTCTGAGCTTTCCAAGTTCCACTGTAAACATAAAATGGGTTGTTTTCACTGACAGAAGTCCAACATTCAGAACAAACAAAAATCCACTTATTACCCTCTTGATATTTCACCCTATACAAAATCGGTGCAGCCAACCTACACCGATCGCACAATTTATATTTAATTGCACCTGATATTTCCCTCACGCCAATGCTGAAGCTTGGGGTTTGGCAAAAATCATTCGTCCTGCTGTAGTTTGTAAAGCACTGGTGACTACTACTCGCAGTTCACCACCCACATAACTACTACCTTCTTCAACAACTACCATTGTGCCGTCATCTAGGTAGCCGATGCCTTGACTGGGTTCTTTGCCTTCCTTGAGAATTTTCAAATCCAGGTTGTCACCAGGTAAATAACTGGGACGGACGGCGTTCACTAAATCATTCACATTCAAAACAGGTACTTTCTGGACGCTGGCAACTTTAGACAAGTTGTAGTCGTTGGTTAGCAGTGTACCGCTGATTTCTTGGGCGAAGCGCACTAATTTCGCATCGACTGTAGGAATATCTTCATAGTCAACTGCATTAATCAGGATGCGATCGGGGTAATCTTCCTTAATGCGGTTGAGAATTTCTAGTCCTCGCCTTCCCCGCACACGCTTTTGGTCTTTGCTAGCATCCGCTACTTGTTGCAGTTCTTGCAAGACAAACTGCGGTACAAGAATTTGCCCTTCTAAAAACCCTGTTTCTAGTAAGGCTTCAATCCGACCATCGATAATGCAACTGGTGTCTAAAACTTTGGTATTGGCGGGTTTTAGCGTTCCTTCCACAACCATCGATTCGACGGTGTTGGGATTAATGAACCGCAATAAACCTCGCCCGTGGGTATCTGCCAAATTCATCCCAGTGACGGAGAGGATAATACTGCCGACAACTGCCACCAGTGGCTTAATAAATCCAAAATCCGCCGGTATAGGTAGCAAAAATAGTGGGGCTAGCATCAGGTTAGCTAGTAATAGCCCAATCACTAAGCCAATGGCACGAGTTAAGATCACTTCCAGAGGCATTTCTTTGACTTGTGATTCTAGGCGACGATATGTCGTCTGGAAACTCAGCCCGATCGCACCACCAATAATAGCGGCAAACACGGCAACAACTAAGCGTAAAGCTTCAACATTTGTTACCTGATCTAGCGTGCCATTGGGTAGTAGTTCGATGCTGTAGAACCCTATTCCCGACGCTGCTAGGATAAATGAGAAAACGATAATGGCGTCAAGCATGGTTGTCTTGTTTTCCTACAACTGTGGTAACCGATAGAGTTAAGTATTTTTTATTTCATCGGTAAGATAAACTCATCAATATTGACTTACACTAAGGGTTTAGTAGGACAATATCTGCAATTATTATAACGAAAGCCTTTTATCTTAATATTTTTCATTGTTTCGTTGTAAAACGACAAAAACTTGTAAATAAACTACTCATTTTCATTGTCTCTAATTCGCAGTAGGTTTAACTTAAAACTTTTCTCAAAATGAGTCAAAAATTTAGTATTTCTGGAATTGCGAGTTCTGCTTATGTGCATATTCCCTTTTGCAGACGGCGGTGTTTTTATTGTGATTTCCCGGTGTCTGTTGTCGGCGATCGCTTGCGGGGCGAAACATCTGGCACTATCTGCCAATATGTTGAGGTGCTATGTCAAGAAATTGCCATCACACCAGCATTTGGTCAACCCCTGAAGACAATTTTCTTCGGTGGTGGTACTCCTTCGCTGCTATCAATAGAGCAGCTACAACGGATACTCAGAGAGCTAGAGAAGCGTTTTGGTATTGCGCCTGGGGCAGAAATTTCTATGGAAATAGACCCAGCCACCTTTGATTTAGCACATATATCAGGCTATCGCAGTGCAGGCGTGAACCGGGTAAGTTTAGGTGTACAAGCCTTTCAAGAAGAATTATTGCAAAGGGCGGGGCGATCGCACTCAGTTGAAGATATTTTTGCGGCTGTGGAACTAATCCACCAAGTCGAGGTTCCCAAATTTAGTTTAGACTTAATTTCCGGGTTGCCGCATCAGTCTTTGGATCAATGGCAGGATTCCCTAACAAAAGCGGTGGCGCTTTTACCCACTCACATATCTATCTATGATCTTACCATCGAACCAGGTACAGCCTTTGGTCGTTACTACAAACCTGGTGATACTCCAATGCCTACGGATGAAGCCACAGTCAAAATGTACCAAATGGGGCAGCAAGTTTTGACTGATGCAGGTTATCAGCATTATGAAATTTCCAATTATGCCCAACCTGGTCATCAGTGTCGGCATAATCGAGTGTATTGGGAAAACCGCCCTTACTATGGCTTTGGGATGGGTGCAGCGAGTTATGTTGAGGGGAAGCGCTTCACTCGTCCGCGTAAAACTAGGGAGTATTACCAGTGGGTGGAAGCTGGCGGTGTGATTGATTGTAATGTGACACCCCCAAAAGAAGTATTGTTAGAAACGCTAATGTTGGGGTTGCGTTTGGCAGAGGGTTTGAGTTTGGTGGCGTTGGCGGAAGCATTTGGGGAAGAGAAGGTAGAGGAGATTTGTAGGTGTTTGCGATCGTATTTTGATAAAGGTTGGGTAGAAGTTTTAGAGGGAAGATTGCGTTTGATTGATCCCCAAGGGTTTTTGTTTTCTAATGTGGTGTTGGCGGAGTTGTTTGAAAAGTTGGGGTGACGAACTGCTTATGCAAAAAAATAAAGTTAGAAAAGCTGTGATTCCAGTAGCTGGTTTTGGGACTCGTTTGTTTCCAGCTACCAAAGTTGTGAAAAAAGAACTTTTCCCGATTATTGATCAAGATGGTAGGGCAAAACCTGTTATTCTTGCAATTATTGAAGAGGCAATTAGTGCTGGAATTGCAGAAGTAGCGATCGTGGTGCAGCCAGATGACAAAGAAATATTTGAAGATTTATTGAAAAATCCACCCAAAAAAGAACTTTTACAAAAACTTTCACTGCAAAATCAAGAATATAGCCGATATCTTGAAGATTTAGGTAGCAAAATTATCATTTTATTGCAAGAGGAGCAATTAGGCTATGGTCATGCGGTATTTTGTACCAAGGATTGGGTGCAAGATGAGCCGTTTCTGTTAATGTTGGGCGACCACATTTATGCATCTGACATTGAAAAATCTTGTGCTAGTCAAGTTTTAGATGTTTACGAACAAGTTAATCAAAGCGTTGTAGGTTTAACTACAATGCCAGTAGAGATTATTCATAAAGCTGGATGTGTAACAGGAGTTTGGCAAGAGTTAAACTCGATTTTGTCAGTTACACAACTCTATGAAAAACCTACCATTGAGTATGCACAACAACATCTACGTGTAGAGGCAATGGCAGAAAATGAGTTTTTAGGTATATTTGGCTTGTATTTACTTACGCCGAAAATTTTTGACTTTCTCGCAGAACATATTAACCAAAATTTTCGAGAACGAGGTGAATTTCAGTTAACATCTTGTCTTGAGAGATTGCGTGAGGAAGAGGGAATGACAGGATATGTTGTTAAAGGTAAGTGTTTTGATACAGGTTTGCCAGATGCTTATCGCCAGACAATGATTGATTTTAGAAGTGTTTCCTAGCTCAAATAAACACTTAGAGGATGTTTTAAAAGTCCCAGGAAGTATAATTTTGTTGTTCTCACTTGGGTTAACTTCGACGATAAATCAAAGTTTTAGCCATGTACTGAGATACTTTGCTGTGCTAACTAGAAGAGCAAAAGACCCTTTTAAAACATCCTGTTAGTAAGGCTTACGGAAAACTTTTTGGCAAGCGATCGCAGAAAAAAGGACGAAATAACTCACAGGCCAGACTTACCTTTATACCATGTAGATGCACCAACCCCATCTTGTACAACTGAGAGGCTTGCACCGCCTCACAATCTACAAGATTTGATTGCCGAAGGATTTCTGTAAACAATGGTAATAAATCGGGATAGTGTTGCAGGTTCGACCATTGCTGTTCTAAATGGTCTGCATAGATAGCAGTGGCGAGCGCAGAATTTTCTAAGAGTTGTTCTCGGGTGATTGTCTGGTGATGTAAATTGTAAAATGCCAATTGCAACCGATAGGGATGTCCGCCCAACAGGGCGATCACCTTCTTAATCTGTTGCGCCGTCATTTGCTCTCCCCATCGTCGGGCTAATTCCTGTACTTGATCTGGGGTAAACTCAGGTAACTCAATAACTAGCCCAGTATTCAATAAAGATTGATTGCTCGCAACGTTCATCTGGATTTCAGTCGAATGAACCGTTACCAGCCGTAGGTTGTGCCAAGGATTGCTGTCTGCTACCCTTGCTTTAGCTTGCTCAGACCAGGTTCGCAAAAGTAGAAGAAATTCACGAGCAATGTCGGGGTAGGCAAACAGCTGATTAAGTTCATCGATCGCAATCACCAGAGGGCGATCAAGGTTAACTAAGATCGCATCCTCGAAGTAGTCTGTGGCGTTCGATTTGCTACCCAAGGATTGAGTCCAAAAATTGGCGATAGTGTTCGGTAAATCTAACTGCTTGCTGACTCTGGCACAGAACCATTGTAAAAAGCATTCTAAGTTCTGTAAAATCTCATCGTTGGCAAGTTGCAAGCTCACGGAAACAGTTTTATATCCGAGATTTTTTGAGTAAGCCAGGATACGAGTCATTAGCGAGGTTTTACCCATTTGCTTTGGGGCGCGGATGTTGATCGACACACCCGATTGCTGGATAGCTTCGTAACAGAGCGATTCGAGGATGGGACGGTCAATGTAGAAGACTGAATCCAGAGGCATCTGCCCTCCTGGTGGGGTGAGAAGACGAGGTTGCAGATTGTCTTGTGGTCGTTCTATTTTGTGGGTTTGGGAGGTATTGCTGCGATCGCCGAGTGTCTCCAACGGAGAATCGTAGATTGGTTTGATAGTTAAACAGATTTCAGCTGGGGACATTGAGCCAATCTCTGCAAAATTGTCTTGTTCAGGTAACGGGTAAAGATAATCCTCTTTTAACAAGGTTAGATTCAAGGCATTGAAACAGCACTCCAAGGTTCGCTTATCGACTCCTACTGAGCCAGTAAAGACCTTGCTGAGAGTATTAGGAGTTAAACCTGTTTTCTCACTGAGGTCTTCGAGAGTACATCGCTTAAAGTTTTTCTGAATTTCTACCTCAGCTTTTGCTTGATTGAGTTTTCTGAAACCTTGATCTGTAAGAATTGCACCCCGCCGCCGTAGATGATTTTTCGATTGCAACTGCATTTTTTACTATTAATAAAGTCTAAAAATATGTTTAGTAATCTGCTTACTAAATAGAAGTTATGCAAAATTAGAGATTATTTAGTAAAATCAGCAGTATAGTTCTTAACTTTTGTTTTTTTTCAAAGTTAATGATAACATTAATTAATATTTTGAAGCGATTAAATCTTCAATAACTAAAACCGATATAGCAAAAGACTTTGGGTAATTGCTGATGCTAAATCCTTATCTTTTTTCTTAAAATTGCAAACTTTGGTGGTGTTGACAGCAGAAAATCTGCATTATTGAGTCATAAGCGGTTCAGAAGTTACTGAACAAAATCGAGTAAAAAACCCTTAACTCGAAAAATTCCGAAATTGATGACTTTATTTGGAGATTAAAACTATGGTTAGCCTAGCATCTGTAACATTCAAAAATTCCACTGCTGGTGGCAACGCAAATATTTTCTATAAAGTGGCAGGGAATAACGCTAGAAACATGGTTACCGTGTTACCCAATCAAACCAGTACCGAAATCGATGGCACATTGTTGAGCATCGATATAGATACATGGGACAAAAGCGGTCACCACGTCACGAAAAACTACGATTTCACAGGATATCTCCCAAAGGGAGTATGGGTAAAGGATGAATCTCCCTACACCCTAAATACAGTGATAGATGTCGATGGTTCTACTTTATTGCTCAATATCAAGGACAACGGAAACGATGATGTGGTGGTTTGGAAAAAACCAGTTTTTAAAGCCTTTGCAGCTAAAGGATTTGCAGCGACCATGACTAAACAAGAAGTCTTTAACCAATTAAAAGCAGGCATTAGTTATGAGCAGGCGAGTGGGTATTCAATCTCTACTCTTAAAGAAATCTTGTCAGACCTGCAACCAGTTAATTACAAATGGTTGACATACTCTGCGGATAGACACTCTTGGAGTGCAGAAATTAAGGGAAATTCCTGGGCTACTAATCTGGATACTATTGAGCCAGGCATAGCATATCCGACAATTGTTGAGGAATTATCCCAAGCAATTCAAGCAGCAGACCAGGCTAATTTGTTGGTCAATTCATATACACCAGAAGCCGTGGAGGGATTGATATTAAGAGTGTCTGAGGCAATTTCGGCAGCAGCGAAAATTCCTTACTTATTGCAAGACCTTAATCGGCCGCGTCTAGCTGTAGAAAAAGCCATACAGACTAGCGTTAATATGCGGGTCACGAACAAATCACAATCGAATAAAACTATACTCGTGTTCCAGAAAGACATTAAGCCTCTAAGCGTTAAGAATTGCTTTGTTGGTGCATGGCAAGTTAAAAACCTTGCCCCTGGCTCAAACTTAGACTTTGTTATTCCCGTAGAAATAACTGTTAGAGCAGTTGATACTCTTCCATCTGCTACAATTAGCACGAACCTGTTGCCTGCTCAATATGGTCAAAAATTCGTAATCGATGATTCTAGCGGGGCGCTAACACTTACACAGTCGGGCGATGCTCCCGATCCGACTACAATTTCAGTTTCTAATAAGAAAGGAAATGAGAGGCCTTATGGAGTTGGCGTATACAAGAATGAGCGTTTTGTTGTTGGCTACAGCAACGTACCTCCTAATACCAGTGCATCTATCTCAATCGAACCCAAAGTTTATCTCTCTTTTGCTTTTGACTTTAAGAAAGGAGATATATTTCAGGCTGCTCTAGTTGCCAACTCCGAATATTTTTATGATCTGCAAGGACATCCAAATATTGTTGTGGAATTGACAGAAGATCCTAACAGTCATCAAATTGATTTTGGATCTGCCCAATATCCAGATAGTATCCCCCAGTTTGGCCCAGACCTCTAATACCATTTCTTTGTGAGGCTGCGTCAAATTTTCTTTCTTTACTTTGTGTCCTTTGCATTCTTTTTTGGCGCATCTTCATACATACAGAATTGGTATAAATAAATTAGTGCTTGGTTAGTTCGTCTGGTTAGCTACTAAGGAAAGTAGAAAACATGCAAACATAAGGGGCTTGGCTTTCACTAGACTTAGCAAGAAGATAATAAAGCACTATTACTATCTTCTTGCTATACTAAAACTTGCGATCGCCTATCTTGTAGCGACTGTCTTAAAAGTCAAGCGATCGCTCTTTTTGATTGAAGTGCGATCGTTTTTTTATGTGCGTTATGGAGTGTGCTCGCTTGATCTTTAAGTTACGCTTTGGCTAACGCACCTTCTGAAGTGTCAATGCGATCGGCAAATTTTAAGAATGCGGACGAAAAACTCTTTCAAAAGGCTGTTTACGATAGCGTCGATAGATATCAAAATCCTGATCCAGAGTGGCGATCGCTCCTGATTCTTGCAAGTAATATCATGTCCGGTTAATCACTTATGATTACCGCATCTGTGCAAAAATCGGAAAAGTCTCTTTCCCCCTGCCGTCTAAACGATAAGTCTTTAAGCGGACATGATATAAGCTGCTACGACGGGCTTTGCCGACGCTAATTTTGTAAAGACAGTCTTAATATGAGTTAAGCTAAAGTGCGTCAATGGGTCAGCATTGAAAACAATGCTTTGGATTAGAGGATGAATCAGTATTTTGCAACGGTTGCTCGCGGATTAGAAACCCTCGCGGCTCAAGAGTTAGAGCAATTGGGAGCCTATTCTGTAGAGCCAGGATTTTGCGGTGTCGCCTTTGAAGGCGATCGCACTCTACTTTATCGCGTCAACCTCTGGGCTAGGCTGCCGTTCCGAATCTTGGTGAATATCCATGAGTTTCCTTGCCTTGATGCCAAGGATCTCTATCGCGGCATCCAGAGCATCGATTGGCTAAACTATTTGACGCCAGACATGACGCTGGCAGTGAATACCACGGGCAAAAACGATCACCTGAACCACACCCACTTCACGGCTCTCCAAGTCAAAAATGCGATCGTTGATCAGCAGCATGAAAATCTGGGTGAGCGTTCAAATGTAGAACTTTATGAACCAGATGTGCGGATCAATGTTCATATTGAACGCGACTTTTGTACCGTCAAACTCGACAGTTCTGGAAATAGTCTGCACCGCCGAGGCTACCGCCCTGCGGTTGGAGTAGCCCCACTAAAGGAATCTCTGGCTGCTGCCCTGATTCAACTTTCGGGCTGGCAGCCAGACCAGATGTTCTACGATCCTCTCTGTGGGTCTGGCACTTTACCCCTGGAAGCTAGCTTAAAGGCACTTAACATAGCACCAGGGCTGTTTCGCGATTGCTTTGGATTTGAAACTTGGCTCGATTTTGATCTGTCTCTTTTAGAAAAGCTACTCCAAGAAGCTAAGGATAGCCAACTGGACACCCTGACTGCACCTATTTGGGGAAGCGATCGCGATGAAAATATAATCGAGCAAGCGATTAACAATGCTCAAAATTGCGGCGTTGATAACCATGTATGGTTTTCTCAAATGGAGCTTGCCGATGTTGTCGCCCCCGCAGACAGTGGAATTTTATTCTGCAATCCACCCTATGGCGAACGGCTGGGGCGAGATAGCGATTTGGGGGCATTTTACAAACTTTTGGGCGATGTGCTGAAACAACGCTTCAAAGGCTGGACTGCATTTGTGCTGAGTGGCAACAAGGAACTGTCTCAATCGATTGGACTAAAATCATCCCAACGGATTGCAGTGTACAACGGAACGCTGCCCTGTCAGTTAATGAAATATGAGCTTTACTAAGTACAGCTCATATTTCATTAATTCGTAGCGAATTAAAAAAAGGCAATACCTTGTAATGCCAATGCGTCCCGATACAATGTTAATGCGTCCCTCTGCAATGCCAATGAATCCCGATACAATGTTAATGCGTTGGTTGCATTGTTAATGCGTCCCTCTGCAATGCCAATGAATCCCGATATCATGTTAATGCGTCGGTCGCATTGTTAATGCGTTCCCCTGCATAAAAAACGCTACGCTTTTATGCAAAACTGTACTAAGACAGAATCGATCAGATTTTGCAATTTCCGGTTTGTAGTATGTTTAAGGCGATCGCTCTCAACTACTTCTGCTTAGTAAAAAATACATTGCCTCAAAATTTAGTGACACTGGGGATGTGCTATATTGTCGGAGTTTGTGAGAACCGCGACATAAATCCGCTGTTGCGTGGAATTGGCTATCTCAATAGACTCATATAAGTCGATGAGATGTTTAATTCTCTTTTAGAAATTTAACTTGAGCTAAAAAAAACTTTAACCCTTTTCTGAGCATAGATTTTGAGAGTTAATACCAAATTACTGTGAAGCTGCATGAATCCATGAAAGGCTGCAAGGCTTATGAACTAACGGTTTTAGCTTTCTAATTCTATG
The DNA here is from genome assembly GCF_036919615.1 of Nostoc sp. GTDB lineage: Bacteria > Cyanobacteriota > Cyanobacteriia > Cyanobacteriales > Nostocaceae > Nostoc. The sequence goes on from NZ_JBALCN010000070.1 coordinate 78,319, forward strand.
CAACTTCATACAAAATTGGTATAAGATCACAAATGCTTTAAAAAAGTCCCACTATAATCAGTGACTGATAATCTGCAATTTATTTATTGTTAAAAGGCTATTTATGTCAGACCAATTCACGTTTACCGTTACCAATAAAACCGAACTGGCAATTACAGAGTTATGGGTATCTGTCGATGATGAAGAGTGGGCTTCATTTAGCTTGGGTGAGTCAGGGATTCCATCAGGTGAAACAGCAACAATTGCTTGGGCTGAATATACGAATGGTTCGCCCTGTGAATGGTACATCTCTGCTGTATTTGAAGATGAATCAGAAACTGAGTCAGCCCTATTTACAGCAGTTTGCGATCAAAAAAACCACAAAAATAACTATCGAATAGGCTCAAAAAATAGACCACAATGATTAAACCAATTTAGAGCGTTTTC
>NZ_JBALCN010000071.1:0-63612 GCF_036919615.1 Nostoc sp.
TAGATAATCATATTGGTGCTATTTGGTATTTTATTCATCATTATAATTCTTGTTATAGCGCCTAATTTTATTATCACTACATATTTACCACTACCGGCGGAGGTTGGAGTTTTTCTGGATAAGATTTAGAACTAAATCAAACATTGGAGACATCAAATGACCAAATGTATTAATTAATAGTATGTCTGGTTTGATAACTAGTAATCTGCGGAATGTATCTATGATAATTGCATCAAAAGTCGCACCACTAGCAGCTTTTTGCAAATGTTGCACATGATTTTTTATAGTTAGTAAAACAAAATACTGATTAATTTCATCTTTTCCTCTCAAAGCAAAGCATGATTGATTCATTGCCATATCTACTGCTGCCATTACTGCCTTACCTACAGTTCCTCTGGCAGTTATAAATACAATATTTTTTGGATAAAGTTTGCTATTGCATTTACTTAACCCGATTTCTGTAATACTTTTTTCTGTTTCTGTTACATAAAAATTATCTGGTGCATCTTTTGGTGTAAAAAATGGAATATTTCCATTCCAATATTCAAGAATCTTTGTCTTTGGAGTTCCACCACTTAAAATATCAGCAATATCTGTGAAGCTTGCTACCTCCCAACTTTCAGGGATTAACCCCAATTCAGAATCAACCATTTTGGTATGTTCATGACCAGGGAAGCGGAATTTGACAAACCACTCATGGTAGAGGGTTTCTGCCATTTCTTCTAATATTTTGATGTGTCTTGTGTTGTTTTCTATTAGGTCATCATACGCTGAGAGTATAGCAGCAATTTTCTTCTGCGTGGGGAGAGAAGGTATTTTGACAGGTAATAGATGTAATGCATTCCGATTTAATCCAGGTACTGCACCTGCGGTATTTTGATGAGCGAGATTTAATGTCTTTAAAAAGTAACTTATAAATTTATGATCATTATCTTTAAAGTTTTTGACATATAAAGTTGTGTTTAATGGCCAAAAGTCTTGGTCTATGTGAAAAACTTCTCCAAGGGTTCCGTATCTACCTGTTACAACTCCTGGAGCTTTTACTTTGGCAACGTTATGATAACCACTAATACCTGAGGATGAAACTACTGGAACCTTTCCATCTTGTCGCTTACTACTAGGTAAATCAAACCCTCTTTGAAGCGTTATAACATCACCTAATGTGCAATCTTTCCAATTAAAAACCATTCAACTTTTCTCTGTAACAGTTTTATATTTTTGTAGGGTGTGTTATGCCGCAGGCTAACGCACTATTCTATATTTTCGGTGCGTTAAAACTAAAGTTTATAACACACCCTACAATATTTAATTCCATGATTCATTATTTTTGACTTTATCGAGCTTTCCATAACTTTTCCTGTAATCTGGCAATTACTATCTCACCATCAATTACTTCACCTTGTTCGATTTGTTCAGTTCCCACAGCAATTTTTTGGCGTAATTCTTCAATTCGCCGTTCTCTTTCTTGAAGCAACTTAAAAGCTTCATTATCCGCTGCTTCCCATAAACGTTTCTCTAAATCAGTAATGTTAGCAGGCATAGACAGACATCAGATTACCAAATCTACTTATCATAGGATAGTTTGTGTGTTACCTACCACTCGGTGAGCTACCAAGTTGAGCAGAAACCAGCAAGATGATGGCACTTTAGACAGAAAATGGGCGATGTCTGGCGACAAGAAGCAGAGCTTCTACGCTTTTTTTGATTTAATGCAGAATTATATTCTGTGCGATGTCTACGACGGGCTAGCGCCTACGCAGGATGGAGAAATGCCAGAGTATGAGATGCGATCGCAGTTTCTGTTTTAGTAACTAAATATCAAGCATTTTCAGGGTATATTGCCAGTTTTTACAACAATTTCAATACATCACCCAGTTTTTAGGGGAATGAAAACTGCGATCGCTTATTCCCGGTACGATCGCCCTATATATTGTCACCCGTGCATTATTAAAGTTGTCGCTATGATTGCAGCCAAAACACCCACTCGCAGACACTGGGAACTGTTTGAGGTTTACAAAGTTAACAATTGATGACTCCCTTTCCCTGACTCTGGTAGGAAGTTGCAGAACCTTTGCGATCGCATTTGGGGCATTTAGGTTTACTCAAGTCTTCAGGTTGCTACTCCGGCAAAACTAGTTGGGAAGCAACTTCAAACCTTAACTGTTTTAGTCGAATAAGTTCAAGCACATTCATCATGGTTCTGCTCTGTAACAGAAGAGGTGTTTTGAAAAATGATGGATTCTATCTGACCATCACGGATGAAAATTTTATGTACTATGCGGCGATATATCTGAACCTTCTCATTGTTAGATAGCGATCGCAAACGGTGAAATACTCTCTGATACAGAACTCCAAAACACAAAATTATAAGAAAGTTTTCAGACAGAAACTACATCTTTTTTTGGTTGAACAATCCAATCTTTTCAAGTTCTTGACTTTTAATGTCTACTGTTGAATTACTAACTTGAATTGCAAAAGACTTTGGCTCATGAAAAATTACCCCAAAACCTTTTAAAACCACTACTCCTGATTTTAGATATGCATCTATTCCGAGAAAAAGAATGGTTATTTAGCTTGCTGGTAATATCTCTAGTTATATGGCTGATATTTCTAGGAAACTCCTCTTTGCGAGACTGGGATGAAGGTACTTACGCTCTAGTTGCTAGAGAAATTTACCGTACTGGAAACTGGCTTTATCCCACCCTTCAGAGAGAACCATTTTTGTTAAAACCGCCTTTGATGCAATGGTTAATTGCTTGCTGCTACCAACTAGGAGGAGTGCAAGAGTTAACTACACGCTTACCTGGTGCGGTTTTAACTGCTGTGGGAGTGCCTTTGCTTTATTTGGTGGGGCGTTTGGCTTTTAAGCAAAGTTTACCGGCTCTATTTGCTGCTTTAGTTTACTTGACAATGTTGCCTGTAGTGCGTCATGGACGATTAGCAATGTTAGATGGGATGACTATTTCTTTTTTCTTGCTGTTGTTGTTTTGTCTTTTGAAGGCACGTCATAATCGAAGATATGCTCTAGGGGTGGGATTTTGTCTGGGGTTAATTATTCTAACTAAGGGAATGATAGTTTTGCTGTTGGGGGCGATCACCTGTTTATTTCTGTTTGCAGATCGACAAGTAGCTTTGTTAAAAAATCCCTATTTATGGGTGGGGATTTTGTTAGGAAATACTCCAGCGATCGCTTGGTATACTGCTCAATTGCAACATTATGGCAATACTTTCTTAAAAGTGCATTTTCAAGCTCAAGCCTTTGACCGCTTAATACAACCTGTTGAAGGTCATAGCGGGCCTGTTTGGTACTATTTATTTGAATTACTCAAATATGGTTTTCCGTGGCTATTATTTTTACCTGGAGGGCTTTATCTAGCTTGGAAAAAACGTCATACTACTTGGGGTTCTTTAGTTCTGTTAGGTACAATTGTTTACTTAGGAACTATTTCTTTTATGAGAACTAAACTTCCGTGGTATATCATGCCTGTATATCCATTTTTAGCTTTGGCAATTGGTGCTAATTTGAGCGAAGTTTGGCAGAATTGTGATTTCCGAGTGCGAACTTGGACAATATTCCTGGCCATTATTGCTGTTGCAGGTTTAGGAGGTTGTGTTTACTTTCTTATTAAGAAAGAGCCTATTTTGATAGTCATGAGCTTTCTTTTAGCAATAAGTATGAGCATCGCAGCATGGCTAGTTAAACAGCGCGATCGCAAATTTATTCCAGTTTTATTTACAGGGATGTATTTAGTTTTAATTCTGCTGGTAAGTTCGCAATCTTGGATTTGGGAATTAAAAGAAACTTTTCCAGTCAAACCAGTTGCAGCATTAATTCGTCAACACGTCTTACCAGGAACAAAAATCTATAGCTCATTTGCTTATAATCGTCCTAGTTTAGATTTCTATAGCGATTGCAAAGTAATTTCTGCTTTTGTTGCTGTTTTAAAAGAACAATTTTATCATCAATCTTATTTATTATTAGATCGTCCGACTTTACAGCAAATAATTTTATCTGAATATAAGGTTCTAGGCACCGCTAATAACTTTACTCTAATATCACTATCAATCAAATAATACATGATACTGATTTTAGGTTGAAAAAGTAATGTTTGTAGCATCGCGGAAAATAAATTTCCTAAATAGGGATAAAGATGACGTGTAAGTAACGCTGCTTCGCTACCAAAAAAAGGGATGATAATGCAGTTAGCAATTAAAAACCATATTGTCCCGCTAATAATAGCGATCGTACCGTCTAAACAGTTTCTCTAGTGGGATTATTGATAGTCATTTAATTTATGTCAAATTTGGTTGAAATAGTTAGGAAAATCTTTTCCAGTTCTTAACTTTTAATGTCTACTGTTGAATTACTGACTTGAATTGCAAAAGACTTTGGCTTATGAAAAATTACCCCAAAACTATTCTGTCAACTATTGTTGTAAGCATTTTGGTATTTGGTGGTTATATCCAAACAACTTATGCCTATCAATTACCATCTCATCTTTTAGCTATACCAAAGTCTGCTAACGGTGTCCAAATTGCTGAAGTGGATAGCCCTCACGATCGTGATAGTAGTCATGAAGATGGCGATAGAGAAGCTAGTGATCTTAGAAGAGTGTCTGTGACAAGAACGCACAGAATAAATCAAACTAAGTATCCTTTGAAACATCATAGAAAATATCATTATGCAAGGAGGCAGCATACAAAGTAACTGCCTATGTGGGAATGGCACACAGGCTAGGCACAATTAACAAAGTTTGAGCAGTTGCTCATGGGGCTATTCTGCTGCTACAAATGAAGGTTTTGGTAGGGTCGGAACCAGTATCCTTTTTCTGTCTAGAATCGCTAGTCTGGTTATTTACTTAAGCCTTAAGCAGAAGAAACCAGCCTTACTGTCGATTTACTGATAATTCAGATTAGCGATCGCTAATCTGAATTATCATGACTTGCTATTTTTTTATTGTGGAAAAGAAATGAACAAAGTTGCAAAAGTTACAATTTTCTTCTGGATCATGAAGATTATCGCCACAACCCTCGGTGAGACGGTAGGTGACTTCATCTCAATGACTCTTGGGCTGGGGTATTACATAGGCTTTGCTATAACCTTTGCCATCCTGGCTATTCTCCTATTTTTTCAAATTCAATCCGACAGATATCGTCCAGTCCTTTACTGGGTGGCCATCATTGCGACAACTACAGCTGGAACCGAAGTTTCAGACTTGATGGATCGATCATTCGGGCTGGGCTACGCAGTTGGATCGCTTATCCTGGTAGCCGGTCTGTTGAGCGTTCTTGCCATCTGGTACTACCGGGATCGAGATTTGAGCGTTTATCCGATCGTGAGGAAAGACGCAGAGATCACTTATTGGCTGGCTGTCGTGTTCTCCAACAGTTTAGGAACGGCCTTTGGTGACTTTCTAACAAGCAACTTAGGACTGAGCTATATTCAGGGCGCATTTGTGACAGCTAGCGTCATTGGTGTTGTCATCGCCCTTCACTACTTAACAAAGTTGAACGATATCCTCCTATTCTGGCTCGCGTTCATCTTCACGCGTCCCTTCGGAGCCACCTTCGGAGATTTTCTCACTAAACCAGTCAAATGATGGCGGTCTATCACTGCCAAGGGAGTATGCTTCGGCGATCGCCTTTATCCTGCTGGCAGTTGTCCTATTCTTTTCCGTGCGAAAGGAGAAAAAAGCGCGTCACTCAATTGAGTAATGAGTTTAAGCAGATAGATGACCATAGTATAAAGATATGCGAATTTTAATAATTGAAGATGACGATCGCATCGCTAAACCCTTAGCCGAAGATTTAAAACACCAGCATCATGCTGTTGATATTGCTTGTGATGGGATTGAAGGTTGGGAATATGCCCAAGCAGGTAATTATGATTTAATTTTATTAGATTTAATGTTGCCGCGCTTAGATGGAATTACTCTATGTAAACGGTTACGTGCTGCTAAATGTAATACTTTCATTTTGATGTTGACAGCACGAGATACAACACCAGATAAAATAATTGGACTTGATGCTGGTGCAGATGATTATTTAGTTAAACCATTTGAACTAGAAGAATTAGCAGCACGAATTAGAGCTTTATGTCGGAGAAGCCCAGAAACTCATCAACTAATTTTAATTCACGGTGATTTACAATTAGACCCTAATAATTATCATGTAACTTATGCAAGTAAAGTTTTATCATTAACACATAAAGAATACATGATATTAGAATACTTTTTGAAAAATCCTACTCAAGTTTTAACTCGCTCGGCAATTTTAGATAAATTGTGGGAGTTTGATAAATTATCTGGGGAAGAAACCGTTAAAACTCACATAACAAATTTAAGAAAGAAACTCAAAGCGCTAGGAAGTTCAGAGGATTTTATTGAAACTATTTATGGTTTTGGTTATCGCCTGTGTCCTAAATAAATGCAAATTTAGCTGATGTTTGAAAAAATTCGCCGTCGTTTACTTTTATCTTATTTAATCGTTTTATCATTAATCTTAGGTGGATTTGCAATTGCTGTTCGGATTGTCTTTACCCATAGCCTCTATAAACAACAAACACAAAAACTTGCTGCATTAGCACAAGTTGGTGCTGCTAATGCCGAGTTTGATAACGGTAAACTTAGAATTGAAAATGACTTCCCTCAAGATAAAATGTTTAAAAATTATCAAGAATTAAACTGGTTTGATACTAAAGGTAATCTCATTGCAAAACAGGGACGAGATATATTAAAATTGCCTACTCATGTAAAAGAAGGAGAACAAATTAATCCAGTTGGTAAAAATCGTATTCAATCTGTTACTTTAGCCATTATTAATAGTGATGATAAACAGTTCATTGGATATGTAATAGCAAGTCAATCCCTAGAAGAATTCGATGAAACTTTAAATAAATTAGATTTGGGGTTAGGCGGTGGAATTGTTGTAGCTTTGATTATTAGTGGTGCAGGTGGAGTTTGGTTAACTCGTCAAGCGATGCAACCAATTGAAGAAAGCTTTGAACGGTTAAAACAGTTTACTGCTGACGCTTCCCATGAACTCCGCAGTCCTTTAATGGCGATTAAAAGTAATGCAGGGGTAGCACTTAAGTATCGAGAAGGAATGCGAGAAACTGACGCAGAAAAATTTCAGGCTATTTCTAGTGCTACTAACCAAATGACTCGACTTACAGAAGACTTACTATTTTTAGCTCGTCATGATAATATTCCTAACCACATTAAAGAAACTGTTAATCTTAGTTCAATTTTAAATAACTTAGTGCAATTATATCAGCCGCAAGCAGTGGCTAAAAAAATTCATCTGAAAAGTCAATTTAATGAAAAGCTTTATCTGTTAGGCGATCTGAATCAGATAACACGATTATTTAGTAACTTAATTCAAAACGCTATATATTACACACCGTCAAAAGGGATAATAGAAATCATAGCTAATCTTAGTGTTTCCCATTTAGTAGTTAATGTCCAAGATACGGGTGTAGGAATTGCACCAGGAGATTTAGAAAATATTTTCGAGCGTTTTTGGCGAGCAGATAAATCACGTTCTTATAATTCTGGTGGTTCTGGTTTGGGATTGGCTATTGCCCAAGCTATTGCTGAGAATCACGGAGGATTAATTACTGCCACAAGTCAATTGGGAATTGGTAGTTGTTTTACTGTGCGTTTACCAGTAGGTTCACTTAATTAATGCTTGTAAAATTTTCTTATTAAATACCACAATACAGCTATATTAACCATAAATACTAAAACTTTTAAAATTGTTACCCCTTTAATTAACTCAAATATTTCGGGAGGTATACTAATAGTAACTAATCCAATAACTAATATCTTTGCTCAAGTTTTTTCATACCACAAACCTACAGATTCGATTGCGGTTACTAAAGCATAAATTCCCACAGCTATGCCACTAAATTTTAATGTCGAACGTTTGAGATTGATAACTTTCTCTAATAGCCATTCAATAATCTCCAGTTTTCCTTCTAAAACATACGATTGGGAGAGTGTTACCAGAGTTTCGTAATTTTTCAGAGCTAAAAGTAAAACTAGAGATGTTGCAGCCAGTAGTAAAGCAACGAAGCCCTTATAAATGATGATTGCTACTAAACCAGGGGGATGCTTCTTTTTCATTTAAATCTTTGTAATTATTGATGATTTATATATTGGACAATAAAAGTTAATAACTTATACTAATTCTATGTGAATCTGGGCTTTATTCACTAGAACCAATACCCTGCGATCAGCCGCTTCTCTATGAGATGCTCCGCGAATGCGTCTACACAAATTGTTCCAGAGCATGTGTATTTTTGTGTAAGTCTTATAGCAACCGCACATTTACGGCTACTTTTTCTCAACCTGTAACTCCCGGTACTACACTGACAGTTTCTCTCAAAGGTATTGAAAATCCAGGTGAAGCACAGACTTTAGTATACTCTGTTTCTTTTAGAGGTGTTGGTATGACTACAGGCATACCACTTAGATCAGTAATAATTCAAACCTATGTTAGTAATCATCAACTATGGGCGGAATTAATAAACTAGACGAAAGATAACTGAGACAAGTATCAGGGTGAAAATAATATCAAGTGATCGCACAAGCACTGACTTGTCAGTTTGCGCGATCGCTTTTATAGTTCTGCCCTTCCATATAAATCCAAAGCCTGTAAACCTACGCTTAACAAATTCAGGTAAATCTTTTCGAGTTCTTTACTTTTATTGTATAAAGTGCAACTAATTACCAGAAATTACTGATTGATGTCAATAATATTGTACTAAATTTTCAAGCTCTTAACTTTTGTTATTTAGAGTAAATTTGCTCACTACCTTTTTCAGGAAGGTTAACATGAAAAAGCTAATTCATGCTGTTGCATTAACTTTAACAATTGCGTCTTTATCATCCGCTGCCTATGGCATAACTATAATGAAAAATAGCAGATTTCCTTACATTGTTGGAGCTGTGCAATTTCCTCAAAATAAGGCGAAAGTTGTCAGAGATTCTTTCCAGTTAAAAATTCCTCAAGATAGCAGAGCTTTATCCCAGATGACTATTGCTGTACCTCAAGGTTTAACTGTAAGGAATGACATCAACTTATCTGACCAGTCTGGTCAAAAAATTGCTGCCAATATTACTGTCAATGGCAGAACCATTACAATTGCTTTCCCTCAACAGGTAGCTCCTGGAACTGAACTCAACATTGATCTCAATCGTGTCTTAATCTCAGGAACTTCTAATTCTTGGCTCTATCCGGTTTCTGTCAGGCTTGTGGGGCTGAATGCAGATATCCCAGTGGGCGTATTTCGGCTACGAATTTACTAACGGGTGTTTTTGGTAAAAAGTTGAACATCAATTTTAGCCGTGATGGTTGTGATAACAGGAGTATGACTGCGGGTGTCACGTGTATTAGTATTGTCTTTATGCATAACAATTGAGTCGCTAGTATGTTTATCCGTTTCCTTGCCAGTTTTTGCTCAGATAGCTAGAGTATTAAACCTCACCTTGGAGACGGCAATAAATCAAGCTGAAGCAAATAATCCTCAATTGCTGGCAGCACAGCGCAGTATTTCTGTTGCTCAAACAGGAGTCGCCGTCGCCGGAGTTATACCAAATCCACGAGTAGCAATAGATATACCTTTTGGTCAAGCTGAAACTAAGCGTATTATTGGTATCGAGCAACTGATTGAACTGGGCGGTAAACGCGGAGCACGTCTAGCTTTAGCCAACTCCCAGGTGCAACAAGCCCAGTTACAGTTAGACTCTTTACGTTGGCAAATTCGTATTCAGCTACGTCAGGCTTATGCAGAGTTAGCGATCACTCAAGGAGCGCAGCAGAATACAGAACAATCTCTTGCTATTAACAAACAACTTGTTGATATTGCTAAGATACGTTTTCAAGCAAATGATGTGGCACAAGCAGATGTTGTCCAAGCTGAGTTTGCATTTACTCAAGCACAGCAAAAATTGGAACCAGCAATTAACCGCCTTCGTCAGGCTAGCATTCGTCTGAGTACGCTTTTGGGTCAACCTACTGACACAGTGATTAACTTAGTGGATGGCGAGGCGTTCCGATTTTCTGGGAAAGACTCACAGCAAGGATTGGCAACTTTAACAAAGCTTCGAGATTTAAGGGTGTTAAAAAAGTTAGCAAAAGCGTCACGATTAGATTTAGCTCTAGCTCAACAACAAATACAAGTTAATAATAAACAGATTCAAGTGGCTCACTCAGCCCGTATTCCAGATATCACCTTGGCAGCATCTTATGTTTGGGACCCTGGTTTAAGTACAGATGGTGCGCCACCTCCTACGACGACAACGGCTGTTATTTTGGGTGTGCGAGTGGATCTGCCTTTGCTCAATAGCGGAGGGAGTGGAGTTAGACAAGCTCGTGCTAATCTTTCTGTGGCCGAAGCACAGAACGCAGCTCTAGAATCACAAGTTGATTCTGAGGTGGCGATAGCCTACGAAAATATCGTGAGTACCCAACGAGTATTAGAACGCGATCGCACAGTTTTATTACCGCAAGCTCTAGAAGTTCTCAATTTATCCCGTAAAAGCTATGAGTATGGTCAAACTGGTTTGAGTGATGCTTTACTCACACAGCAGTCTGTGCAAGCTGTGTTTGATAACTTCTACACTGATATCCTCGCTTACCAGACGGCTTTAGGCGCACTAGAGCAAGCCGTTAATCTACCTCTGTCTGTGATTCAGAACACCGATGTCCTCAAAACACCTTAAACAAGCGGGGTGTTTGCCGGGGAAACTTCCCTTGCCAAACATCTTTACCACTATCTTGCTGATGCTGTTGCTAATTGGTTGTCAAGGGAAAGACCCAACAGCCACTGAAACCCCTCCTGTAGTATCCTTACCTGTTGTTGACGTGCAACGCCAGGATATACCTGTGGTAGTCAACATTCGCGGCACAGTTAGCGCTTCTCCTAATATGAGTGCTAAACTTAGCCCAGCTGTAGCCGGAAAACTTGTAGCCGTCACCGTAGTACCTGGTCAGCAGGTGGCTAAAGGGCAGATAATAGCTCGTCTGGATAATCGTCAAAGTCTCGATCAGGTAAACCAAGCAACAGCAGCGTTACGTTCAGCCCAAGCGGGTGTTGCTCAAGCACGCACGGCTTGGAAACTTGCACAGAAGAATTTAGAGCGATCGCGCCGCCTCTACAATGAAGCTCTTAATCCGACGCAAAAACTCACAGATCCCGGTATCCAAGGAGCAAGAGGAGGTGTTGCTCAAGCTCAAAGCAATCTCACTTTTGCCCAAAATAACTTACAACGACAACAAAAACTCTTTAAAGAAGGCATAACACCCAAAAAAGACTTGATTGCCGCCCAAAATCAAATCGAAACGGCTCAAGCTGCTTTGAGCACTGCCCAAGCAGCTGTACAACAAGTCGCGCCCGAAAAAGATGTGATTGCCGCTCAATCTCAATTGGAAACAGCCCAAGCTCAACTTGCTGCTGCAATTGCTCAAGAGAAACAGGTTAATGCTTCCCGCGAGCAAGCCCAAACTCAACTCAGCTTTACTGATCTCCGCAGCCCCATTGCTGGAGTTGTAGCTAACCGCTTTTTGAATATTGGTGATACCACTGACCCTACTATACCAGTCATTCAGGTCGTAAACTTATCAAAAGTGATAGTCAATGCCAATATCAGCGCCGACAAAAAAGCTAATGTTCGTGTTGGTCAAAGCGCCAAAATCCTCAGCTTAACCGACGGAAGCTATTCCAGTGTTGTCACGGCTGTTAATCCAATTGTCGATCCCCAGAGTAATACCCGGAATATCCAAATCCGCGTTGACAATTCTGGCGGGCGGTTAAAAGAAAACCAAATTGTCACTGTGTCTATTATTACAGATATTCATCAAGCAGCAATTACAGTGCCCCAAACAGCGTTGGTTTCAGACCCAGAAAATCCCAATGGACGGATGATTTATACCGTCAAAGCTGGGAAGTTGGAAAGAAAAAAAGTGCAAATTGGTATCCAGCATAATGATGTAACGAGTGGCGATCGCTTTGCTTCCCGCGTTGAGATTGTGTCAGGATTAATAGGTAATGAAAAAGTGGTAGCTAAAGGGGCTTACGGATTGGCAGATAGTACTCTTATACAAGAGGTGAAACAATGATTCGTTTTACCAAACTACTACAATCTCAAGCAAAAGCGATTTACCTAATATTTGTGTTCATGGCAATTTTAGGTATATTAGCTTACAGTAATCTGCCCAGTGGAGTGTATCCGGAATTATCCTTTCCTCGGATTGCCGTAATTGCTGAAGCTGGGAATGTTGCCCCAGAACAGGTAGTCCTCACCGTGACTCGCCCTTTAGAAGTAGCTGCTAACCAAGTTTATGGTGTCCAGAAGATACACTCAAAGACTGCCCGTGGCTCTACAGAACTCTCAATAGAGTTTCAGCCCACGACCGATATGCAGCAGGCTCTCCAACAATTGCAAGCCAAAATTAATCAAGTACGAAGTACCCTGCCAGCTGGCGTTAACCTTACGGTTGAGCGAGTTACCCCCGCAATTTTTCCGGTACTCAGCTACAACGTCACCACCGATACTTTAGCCCAAACAGATCTATACTCGATTACTCAGTATCAAATCTTGCCTTATTTAAGCAGAGTTGCAGGTGTTGCCCTTGTCAATCTTCAAGGCGGAAATATCCCGGAAGTGGAGGTGCAGATTGACCCGAATCGCTTGCAAAATTATGGTTTGAGTTTATCACAAGTTGCCGACACGATTGGGCGTTCAACTCAGAATCAAGCAGTAGGTAAACTAGATAGTAACTACCAGCAAAATTTAATAGTTACTAATGGTCAGCCAATAGACCCGTCTGCGCTCATAGGGATTGTGGTAACGACGAAAGGTGCTGGTAAACCTATATTTTTAGAGGATTTGGGACAAGTTTCTTTGGGTGAGGCTGACCGCACTCAAATTGTTAGTGCTAAGGGGAAACCAGGATTAACACTAAATATCTTCCGTCAACCGAATAGTAATGTTGTAGCTGTAGCTGAGGCAGTACAGCAGGAAATTAAATCGTTGGAAAAAAGCTTGCCGCCAGGAGTGCAAATCGTTAAAGCTTACGATGAATCCGGATTAGTTGTAGACGCGATCGCTAATGTCCGCGATTCTATTGCTATTGGTATTGTCCTGATTATCATTGTACTATACGTATTCTTACGAGAATGGCGCAGTACAGTAATTGCTGCCATCACTATTCCTCTGTCTGCACTTGCTGCCTTTGGGGTGTTATCCTTCGTTGGTCAAAGTCTGAATCTCATGTCTTTGGGAGGACTAGCGGTAGCGATCGGCTTGGTAATTGATGATGCGATTGTGGTAATTGAAAACATCGACCGCCAACTCCAAAAAAACTTGAACTCAACCGCAGCCGTAGCCGTAGCAATGGCTGAATTAACTGAACCCGTGATTAGTTCCACGATCACCACAGTAGCAGTGTTTCTGCCTTTGGGACTGTTATCAGGTGTTGTCGGACAGTTTTTTACTAGTTTGACCACTACCTTAACTGCTGCGGTTGGTTTCTCTCTACTGTTGGCGCTGACTCTCACTCCTCTACTGGCTGCAAGCTGGCTGCGGCGTCAATCAAATCACTCAGAACCCAAATTGTTAGTCAAGCTGGACAATGCTTATACACGGTTATTGCGTGTTGTGTTTGGGAAAGCGCGTTGGGTTGGTGCGATCGCACTGTCTTTACTAGCAGTAGGGGCAGTATTATTTACTCAGCTAGGTTCGGATTTTTTACCAACCTTTGATGAAGGCAGCTACATCATTGATTACCTCACACCGCCGGGAACATCCTTAACTGAAACGGACTTTCTCGCACGCCAATTGGAAGAAATTATCGGCAAAACTCCTGAAGTAACAAATTGGACGCGACGTACAGGTGCAGAAAATGGTTTATTTGCGACTCAGCCGAATAAAGGTGATATTATTGTCGTCCTCAAACCACTGGGGCAGCGTCAACGCCAAGTCTTTAATATTATCGAAGCTCAACGGGAAGATATTTCTAAAAAGTTACCCCAGTTAAATATTGACTTTCACCAAATCCTACAAGATGAACTTAACGACCTTTCTGGTGCGGCTAGTCCTGTAGAAGTGCGAATTTTTGGCGAAGAACCAGGTATTCTGCGTAAATTAGGAGAGCAAGTTCAAGCCCGTATTGATAATATTCCTGGTTTAGTAGACTTGGTGTCTAGTGGAGGAGTAATCTTACCACAATTAGATATGCACGTTGATTCCATACAAGCCGGACAGTTAGGATTGGCAGAATCAGAGGTTGCACAGCAAGTACAGGATGGCTTGTTTGGACGGGTAGCGACTCAGATTCGTCAGGGTGATAAGTTAGTAGATGTGCGGGTTCACCTTTTAGACAGTGTGCGTCGAGATCCGCAACAACTAGACCAAATCCCAATTGTCGGTACAAATGGCACTACATTACCGCTTTCTGCTGTAGCTAAGATTAAACCAACAACAGGCGAAGAAGCGATTCTGCGTGAGAATCAGCAGCGTTACGTTTCCTTTACAGGTGGTGTGGAAAAACGCGATCTCGGTTCGGTTGTCCAAGATATCAATAAAAAATTAGCCGGATTCAAGCTACCTCAAGGCTACATACTCTCAGTAGGTGGATTAATTGCTTCTCAGCAGCAGTCTTTCTCACAATTACTGATGGTCATGGGTTTAGGAGTATTGCTAGTCTATTTGGTGCTGGTTATACAGTTCCGTGACTTATTACAACCACTAGTAATTTTTACGACAATTCCTTTAGCGCTTTTAGGAGTAGTGCTGAGTTTGTGGGTTACTCAGACACCACTGAATGTTTCATCGTTTATGGGGATTATTTTGCTGGTGGGTTTAGTGGTAAAAAACGGAATTATTTTGTTGGAATATACCAACCGTTTGCGTTTAGAAGGTCATTCTGTAGAATCTGCTTTACTTGAAGCTGGTCGTGTCCGACTGCGACCAATTTTGATGACCACACTCTGTACTATTCTGGGTTTACTGCCTTTAGCTTTGGGTTTAGGTGCAGGGGCAGAATTACAAAAGCCGTTAGCGATCGCCGTTATCGGTGGGCTTTCACTCTCTACTATTTTTACTCTAATATTTGTCCCAGTTGTGTTCCGTATCGTTTCTCGATTTCAGGGTTAAAATGCTATGCAAATTATCATGTATCTGACAAAAGTTTTTTATAAAGTGGGTGATATTCCTATATTTAATCCTCTTTATATTCATGCTTACATTATTCATCAATGGCTATTAAACTTTAGAAGCCAGCCTTTATCAGTTAATCAAAAATCAGCAATAATATTCTCCCCCCATCAAGATGATGAAACTTTAGGTTGTGGTGGTTTAATTGCTCTTAAACGTGAAATGGGAATTCCAATTAAAGTTATCTTTTTAACCGATGGGCAAAAATCGCATACAGCAACTCCTTGGATTAAACCACCAGAGAATCTTATTCAAGTTCGTAAACAAGAAGCAACAACAGCTTTACATATTTTAGGGGTAGAAGTATCAGATATTCACTTTTTTAACCTGACAGATTCTACTTTAAGCCATCTAACTAGTGAGAAATATGAAAATACTATTAAGTCTATTGTTGAACTAATACAAACTTTTAAACCAGGGGAAATTTATGTTCCTCATCGAAAAGATAATCATCCAGACCACGAATGTACTTATAAATTTGTTAAAGCCGCAATTGAACAATCACAAATAGAGTTGGAAATACTGCAATATCCCATTTGGATATTTTGGTTATCGCCATTATTTATCAAATTAAGATTTTCTGATTTAACTGGTGCTTATCGATTATGTATTAATTCTGTCTTAGAAGAAAAAAAGCGAGCAATTACAGTTTATAAATCTCAAGCTCCAATTCTTCCACCTCGGTTTCTCAAAAGTTTTTTGCTGAATCATCACGAAATTTTCTTTAAAGTTCAATCGAAAATATAAGTTAGTAACTTAAATTTAATTTTAAATCTATTTTGAACTTCATGAAGGTCTGTCAAGTCTTTTTATGTCCTTAATTATGCCTGGCTAACGCTCTTTTATTACTCTCATCCTAAAATATTTAAAACCTTGTTTTTCCGTACTTGGTTCCAAAGAAGGATTTTTTGGCTTTGCTGAACAAGTGAGGCTTTGACAAAGATCAAGATCAGCATCTTATTTTTATCTCCTCAGAGATATGAAAGAGCGCTAAACAATGATTAAAATTGATTACTGTTGAAATAATTAACGATAGATGATGTTGATTTAGAACTATTTAAACTCAAACTGTTCTGTTAAATCTTTTATTTGAGGTATAATTTTACCGTCTTTAGTTAACTTAAATTGCAACCCCCGCCACTCAATTGTAGTGCCAAAAAGACAATAGCACCAGATTGAAAAACTTATCAAGTCTCGGAAAATTACAAGCCAAAAATATTTTTTAGCGCTCGCATCTTGAAGATATTTGACACCAACAATCCAGCCCATTATTAAACGTAATATCCAGGTAATAGCTAGCCCAAACCAACACAAAATAGACCCTTTTATAGTCACCATTAGTATTAAGCTAGTGATATTCCCATAAGTAAGAACTAGTCCCAAATAACCCCAAGGACGAGAAACTCGAATACCACGCAACCAGCGAACCTGATGCTGAATAGAATCAATCAAGGTGTTAGCAAATAACACGTGTTCTACTATATAGTCAGAAAGCATGACCTTGTAACCCACTTTGGCAGTTAGATAGCCAAGTTGAAAATCGTCTGCGAGATAATCGGCGATCGCTTCAAATCCCCCGATTGCTTTTAGCACTTCTTGACGAATTACAATCGTTGAACCGAGTGCGAACTTCATACCCTCTAACTGTTTGCTGGTAATAGCACCTGCATGAAAATCACAAGCAGTCCCAACCGCTTCTAACTTTTCTACCCATCCCGGTGCTACAGAACGATATAAACAGGTGACAACACCAACATTCTTATTATGTAACGGTTGAACAACTCGCTGCAAGTAGTCTTCCCCAACTCGGATATCGCTATCAGCAATAACTAGGATTTCGTATTTGGCGAAAGATAAAGCATTTGCCAGATTACTCACCTTTAGGTTTGTACCAATAATGCGATCGCAGACTATCAACTGAATATTCAGTTTCGGGAAGTCTCGGATAATTTGTTTGACCACATCTATTCCAGGGTCTTGCGGGCTGCGGACGCTGAAGATAATCTGGTAAGTTGAATATTCCTGTCGACAAAATGTTGCCAAATTTTCGTAGATATCTCTGTCCAGTCCGCAAATTGGCTTCAGGATAGTAATGGGTGGATAAAAATTGGGAGCATATATATGGGATTCTCCGAAGGTGACAACTGCTGAATAGATTGAGTAACAATAAAATAGGATAGCTGACAAGCAAAGAATTACTATTAAAACGTCAATAACTTTCAGGTTGATATTTGCCAAAAAAGCAGATGCATAAATTTCCATTGACTTAAAGCATTAATCTCCCGATTCTGTCGATAAATATTGATTACAGACCATTAGTATCTACTTTTACTAAAGTAAGTTGAACGTCTGTAATTATATGATGTATTTCGGGGTTTGCGATCTGAATTTAAAGATAAAAAGTTAAGAACTCGGAAAGAATTGGCTTTTTGAGAAGAAATGACATTATTTTCCGATTATTCCAGAAAGTTTAAAAATCAAAATTAGAAACCAGGACAGTCAGCAATTATTTGCTATTTATCACCGACTGCTAATAACTTAAAACCTTTTACCAATACCAAAATTGATGCGATTGTCACCATCGCCATTGATGCCGTAATCAATGCGAATTGGTCCCAGTGGCGATTGTACGCGCACACCAAGACCATAACCGTAGCCAGTACCGTTTTTGTTCAGCACCTTTGCTGATTTGGTATTACTTCCCAGATCGCTGCCGATATCAAAAAATAGTGCGCCACTGACGACTGAGAAAACTGGGAAGCGATACTCGGCAGATGCTTGTATATAACGATTATGCTTTTACAGTTGCTTGAGTGCGGCGATCTTTCAAGTAAGAGAAAAATTCCCGCCCTTCACGTAGGCGGCGAACTAACATTTGGGGATCGGTGAGCATTTCAGTGACAATTGGGATAATCGCTCTGGGACGGAAGTAGAACTTCCGATACATCTTCTCAACAGCGTCTTCAATCTCAGCACTAGAAAGATTTGGATATTGCAGTGTAGACATTTGAATTCCAGAACTAGCAACTAAGGAATTGTTGCTAAACCAATTATTTTCTTGTGCTTGACGATAAAGTTCTGTTCCGGGATAGGGGGCTGCGATGGAAACCTGAATTGTATGAGGACTAATATCGCAAGCAAAGCGGACTGTTTCTTCAATTGTTTGTTGACTTTCATCGGGTAAACCAATGATAAATGTGCCGTGTACGGTAATACCAAGTTTATGACAATTTTCCATAAACTTCCGTGCTACTTCTAGCTTGATTCCTTTCTTAATCCCATCTAAAATCTGTTGATTGCCAGATTCAAATCCTACTAAAAGTAGGCGTAAGCCATTATCGCGTAGTTGTTTAAGGGTGTCATAGTCAAGATTGGCACGGGCGTTGCAACTCCAAGTCAGTTTGAGTCGCTGCATGTGTTCGCTAATTGCGATCGCTCGATGTTTGTCAATCGTAAAGGTGTCGTCATCAAACATATATTCTCGCACCTTATCGCCGAAAAGCGCTTTAGCTTCTTCCATCTCGCGCCCAACGGCTTCCGGGCTTTTAGTGCGGTATAAGTGTCCGCCAATTGTTTGTGGCCAAAGGCAGAAGCTACATTTTGCCGGACAGCCCCGCCCAGTATAAAAAGAAATGTATGGATGCAGTAAGTAGCCAATAAAGTATTTGGTAATATCCAAATCGCGATGATAAATCGGCAATACGCTGGGCATAGAATCCCAATCGTGAATCAAGGGGCGGTCTTTATTATGATGGATATTACCCTGGCGATCGCGGTAACTTAGACCTGTAATTTCTTCCCAAGATTTACCTTCGGCTATTTCTTTGCAGGTATAGTCGAATTCGTGACGACACACAAAGTCAATGATTGGGTTTTCAACTAACGTCTGCTCTGGTAGTACTGCTACGTGCGCTCCAATCAAGCCAATTTTTACATCAGGGTTTTGAGCTTTGATTGTCTCGGCGCACTTCACATCATTAACCAGCGAAGGCGTGCTGGTGTGCATGATAATTAGCTCATGATCCTGAGCAATTTCGATTACATCTTCTACTGTTTGATCGTGTGGTGGTGCATCGATCAGCTTGCTACCAGGCACAAGGGCTGCCGGTTGCGCCAGCCATGTAGGATACCAGAAGGAAGTAATCTCACGCTTGGCTTGGTATCGTGAACCGGCTCCACCATCAAATCCATTAAAGGAAGGAGGACTGAGAAACAAAGTTTTTTTCACAAGTATATTTCCTCAATATATAATTCTACGCACAGTCTACGAGACGCTGTGCGAATACGTTATCAGTGTAATTCTAATTAGCTTACCGTAGTATTTCAAAAGTTTGTCAGCGATTATTTGCTATTTATCGCTGACTGCTAATAACTTAAAACCTTTCGCCAATACCAAAATTGATGCGGTTGTCACCGTCGCCATTGATGCCGTAGTCAATGCGAATTAGCCCTAGTGGCAATTGTACGCGCACACCAAGACCATAACCGTAGCCAGTACCGTTTTTATTCAGCACCTCAGCTGATCTGGTACTACTTCCCAGATCGCTGCCGATATCAAAAAATAGTGCGCCACTGACGACTGAGAAAACTGGGAAGCGATACTCGGCAGATGCTTGTATATAACTACGTCCACTACCTAATCCTCCTTCTTGATAACCCCGGACGGAGTTACTACCACCAAGGGTAAAGGCTTCGTAAGGAGGCAAGTCACCAAGGATAGTTCCACCCTGCAAGTTAAATGCTAAAGTTTGTGGGCCTTTAGTAAGACTAATAAAGTTGACAGGGAAATATTGGCTATAGTTACCTCGCAACCTGGTGAGAAAAATATTCCCTAGTCCGACTGGTACTGACTGATCGACTCCGAAACGGAGATAAGAACCGCTAGTTGGTTGTAAAGGGTTATTACGGCGATCGCTTTGTACCCCTAATTGCATAAGTAGCAAATCGTCTTCACCTTGTCCAGATGCACTAAGTGGAACCAGTTCCGTGGGCGCACCATTCTTGAACACCGTTCCTTCTTTTCTGATGTTGCCATTGGCATCACGGATGGAAACTCGTTGATACTGCAAACCTGCTGAAGCTGTCCATTCAGAATTTTTGTAGGGATTATTGCTCAGGGGACGGGTAAAGGTGACACCGCCACCTAGACGAAGGACACGGGGGCGATCGCCATTCTCTTTCCCTGCTTCAAAGGTCTTAATATCATTATTTTTGCCATCAAAAATCAACGAAATCGAGCTACGGCGAAAAAGATTAGTTGTGTAAGAAGTCCGGTAGGGATCTCCCGTAATCCAGGGATCTGTAAATCGCAGGTCAAACAGTAAATCCCTCTGTCCCACCTGCACTTCCGCACCCAATTTTTGGTTTCTTCCGTTTAGGTTTTGCTGTTGATAGCTAACAGTGCCAAACAGTCCACTAGCAGAACTAATGCCACCCCCAACTGCAACCGAACCGCCACTGCGTTCGGCCACATTCACTACTACATCTACTTTGCTGGGGTCAGTGCTAGGGTTAAGGGAGACATTTACATCTTCAAATAGTCCCAGTCCATATACCCGTTGCAAGTCTTTTTGCAGGATATTACGGTTGAATACCTGTCCCGGTTTCAACTCCAACTCTCGTGTAATAATATACTGTTGTGTCCGACCTGGAATTGGTTGTCCCTTTTCGTCTGTTTCCTGACCTTCTTTATTGCGGAACCGGACTCTAATATTCTCCACCACCCCTTCTGCTACTTGCAGGATGACAACTCCATTTTCGGAAACTTGGGGTGTTCCAATCACGTTTGCTAGCACGTAACCTTGGTCTTGATACCGCTTAGTTAATAGCTTGATACTCTCCTGTAACTCACGCAAATTCAAGATTCTGCCATACTGCTCACGAAAGACTTCATCCGCAGTATTAGCAGGTAGTACAGAAGGAACACCTGTACTAGGATTGGCTTGTAGTTTTACCTTAGTCAGAACAGGGTTAGGCTGCACTACAAAGCTTACTTTTACTCCCAAAGGAGTGTCTTCTGGCACTACTTGAACATTGGAGAAGAAGCCAGTAGCAAATATAGCGTTTATATCTTCTTGCAATTGGGAGCGAGTTGTGGTTCGTCCTGGTTGGGTACGAATTACTTTGTAAACTTGGTTTTCTAGTTCTAGTAAGATTTGCCCTACCTGATATCTAACTGCTACTTCCGATATCAACACACGGGCTTCAGTTGCTTCTGGGGCTTTGTTGGTTTGCGTATTTCCCGGAGTTATGGGAAATACAGGTATTGCCACAGGTGCGTTGGCATTCTTTTGACTAAGAGTGGTGTCAGAGTCTTTTTCCGACTGCTGATTAATTTTTGGTGTAAAAACCTTTGTTGTCTGTTTTAAACTGTCAGCAGTTTGTGCATTTGCATTCTTGCATTCGCTTAAAGGAACTGCAATTGCTACTACTGCTACCAATACGGGGAATAGACGCATTTTACTTTACATTCCTCATAGTTACCACACGCAGGACTCCACAGGAGCCACTTAGCGATCGCCTCCTGCGGGGCGTAGCCCATCGCAAAGTAATCATGCTGTTATGCAAAGCAACTGACCACCAAAGCCAAAAATATTGATGAAAGCTATAGCTATAGCCGGATTAGTTGAAGTATTCATGCTGTACATTTATCTGAAATATAGGTTTGTGATTATAAGCAGCAAAGGTCAAGAACTTGGAAACATTCAGATGAATAACTTAATTTGTTTATGGCTTTATTGCTAAAGTAAGCGCAGCATAGTTTTTTAATTAAATTGAAGCAAATCTTTCCGAGTTCTTGACTTTTGTTTTTTATAATTCAATCCAACAACCTTCCTAATCCAAGTTGTTTATCTCTAATTGAAGGAATAAATATAATGAAAAAATATCCAAAAAAATTACTATTAATAGTAATTACTATAGCTAGACAAAAAGTGTAATTTTTAATATTATTTAGAATCTTATAATTTTACATGTGCAATCTTTTTAAAGTTTAGTCAAAATCAAAAACAATACTTTATTCGATGATGAATCTTGCTGAAACTGCCTATCTAGTGGCAATGTATCGTGCATTGGAAAGCGAACGTGTAGATGCATTATTTAAAGATCCATTAGCGCGTGTATTAGCTGGTGGAAAAGGTGAAATGCTTGTTGAGGTTATAGGGGAAAAAGACAAAATTACAAATGCGATCGCCATCCGCACCTATATTCTTGATAACTTGATTTTACAGTTAGTTAATTCAAAAAAGATTGATACTGTAATCAATCTTGCTGCGGGGTTAGATACTCGACCCTATCGATTACCTTTTTGTGCATCGCTTCGTTGGATTGAAGTTGACCTACCGGAAATCATTGCTTATAAAGAACAATTACTTAAAGACCAGCAACCTTTGTGTTGGCTTGAGCGTGTCAAACTCGATATTAGCAACCTTGCATTGAGAAAGACTTTTTTTTCAAAGATTAATCTTGCAACAAGACAGACGCTAGTGATTACAGAAGGGTTGCTATCATATCTACATGAAACCCAAGTAGCATTACTTGCAACCGATATTTATGAGCAATCTAATTTGAATTGGTGGCTATTTGAATTGGAATCATCATTAGCGTTAAAAGATTATGATAAAGTTTACGCTCGAAAACTTTTCGACCAATATTTTGCGAATGGAAATAAAACCTTGTTATTTGCTCCTGAGCAAGGCGCAGAATTTTTTCAACAGTATAATTGGAAAGTTGCAAAATCTATATGTGCATGGAAAGAGTTACACCGACTAAAGCGAGGGAAAAAATTTATCTGGTTACTAGAAATAATTATGAAATTGTTTGCTAATGAATATTGGGAAAAAATTCAGCAGCAAGGTAGTATTGTATTGCTTGAGAGAAGCCCCGCCGGAAGCGATCTAGTAAAAATAAAGGAGGTTGTTGAAAAGAGATGATTCAAGAACTTCGTATTTAGTTCTTAGTTTTTGACCAATATTCCCTATTTCCTCACATCCCAGAGATCCTTATACCTTATGCATTGATTTGCTGAAAACAAGCGTGCCATTCGATTTATCCCCCTCATTTTTAGTAGCTAACTTTGGGGCACTGCTCCCAATACAATCGAAGTCTGGTAAGATCCGAAAAATAATTGTAAAAGGAAAGGGATATATTTTTGAACACTATAATTTCTCGTAGGATTGGCACAGCTATTGCCTCTTTGTTCATCTCTGGCTTAAGCTTTTGCTTTCAAAACGTAGTAATTAGTGGTACATTATCAAGTCACAACTACCACATAATTAAAAAAATACCTTTAGGTGGAGAAGGACGATGGGATTACCTGACATTAGATAGTTCAGCCCGTCGCCTATACATTACGCGCTCCACAAGGGTAACAGTATTAAATGTTGACACGGGGTTGGTTGTGGGCGAAATTCCTCATACTGCTGGAGTACATGGGGTTGCCATTGCCTCAGAATTAAGTCGTGGCTTTATTAGTAATGGTAAAACGGCAACAGCTACTGTTTTCGATTTAAAGACGCTACAAGTTATAGGAGAAGTTAAAACTGGTTCTGACCCAGATGCAATTGTCTATGAGCCTATGTCCAAGAAAGTCTTCACTTTTAACGGCTTGAGCAACTCAGCAACTGTTTTTGATGCCAAAACTAGTAAAGTCCTGGGGACAATCGCTTTAGGTGGCAGACCAGAATTTGCTGCCGCCGATGACTTAGGGCAGATTTTCGTGAATTTAGAGGACAAAAACGAAGTCGTTGCAATCAATGCTAATAATCTCCGAGTTAAGGGACATTGGGCGCTCAAACCTTGCTCAGAACCAACTGGTATCGCAATAGATAGACAGCATCAACGTTTGTTCATCGGTTGCGGAAACCAACTGATGAGTGTAGTGGATGCAAATACAGGAAGTATTAAAGCTACACTACCAATTGGCAAGAGGACAGATGCGATTGCTTATGACCCATTGACTAGATTAGCTTTCAGTTCAAACGGTGAAGGTTCACTGACAGTGGTACATGAAGACTCTGCCGATAAATTTAGTATTGTGAATAACGTTGTAACCCAGTCAGGAGCGCGGACAATGGCATTAGATTTGAAGACCCATAAGTTATATTTGGACACAGCCAAATTTCAAGCCAAGTCTACCCCCGTCGCAGGGAAGGTGCGATCTCGACCAAGTATTATCCCTGGTACTTTTGTGATTCTGGTTTTAGGAGATTGACCAAAACAACTGTCAGGGGAGCAATTCGCAGCCAAGCAAACTTTGCATGGTGGTCAGCATTTGTGCAGGGGAGCAGAGGAGAGACTTATATAAGTCCTTTCCCCTCTGCCAGCCTCCACCCAGCAATTTTGGGTTGGTGAACTATTAGGTTAATATTCTCGTTTAAAGTCCTCCCCAGACCCTATCAATTTCTTCATTTAGTGGTTTTTTATTCCTTGTACTCCCTGCGCTCTTTATCTATTCGGTATTTTTCTATTTGAAAGTCCCTACAGTCCAGTGGTAATGTCTGGGTTCTATCAATCTGAACACCTTGCAGTCGTTGAGGATTTAAACCTAGAACCTGTAATGTCGTTGGAGCAATTTGGGTAGTAGAAACGATTCGACTGATAGTTTTACCTTGCAGATTATGGGAAAATCCAGTGCTACCTACAATCAGGGCTACGTGGGTATCAGCATCAGTAAATCCACCATGCTCTGCACGCTTCTTGATAGCGTTACCAAAGAAGTAGCCAGTTTTGAGTGGAACAATAATGTCAGGGGTGCGCTCGCTTGTCCTTGGATCTCCCAATCCGGCATTGATTATGCTCTGACCATACAATACCTTTCCCTGAGCAGCAGCATCCTCAGTTGAAAACGCCACCCCAGTATTTGGATCAATCGTATTATCAAATGAGTAATTTTTGGACTTCAGCAGGGCTAATGCTTTTCGGACATCAGATGGATTTTTCAAGAAGATCAGTGAGGAAGTATCCTGACCTCGCTCAGAAGCAATCTGGATGCCGTTTCTTACTAAGAGAGCGCCAACAGCAGTCAGGTTTCCATCGCCACCAGCAACACCAGTAACACTATCAAATGTACTGCTCAAACCAACAGTCGGATCTTGGACAGGATTTTGCCCGTGTTTGGCAGTCAAAATCACCAAAGTTGAACTGTCTAATCCTTTCTTTTTCAGCTCATCCAAAATCAGACCGATGCTGGCATCAGTGTGGGCTACTGCACTTACGAGGTCAGGACGGGCATTTCCATTAGAGTCAATCCCGCCACCATTAAATTGAGAGGCAGTCTCTTTCTCGCCTACGCTTACAGCTTGGAAATTCAAGCCAAAAATTGCCGGAGTGCCTACTTTTTTAGTGCCGGAATCGTTTAATCCATCAATCTCATTTAATATCTGTTTAACCTTGAGATCGTCGTAGGCTGAGGTTGTAGCTACACTCGTAAACTGGCTAGCTCTAAAACCAGCAGGTGGAGCCTTAAACAGAGCCGGATTACCCTTTGTCGCGTCATTAAAGAAAGTAGACGTGATTTTAGAGTTGGTGTTGGAGTAAGGAGTACCTGTTGATTGATCAACCAAAGCTCCAAGGGTGCTTGGGAGAAGTCCTGGCTTAGTTGGATCAATTGCCACTGCGGCGTTAATTTCTAGTGAAGAGTAATCGCTAATGCTGCCGACCCGACCCGTTGCCAAATTAAACTTCGTTGGGTCTTGTGTATTTCCAGCGAGAATGGTGTAAGCTGCGGGATGCTTGTCAGACCAAGCGGTACGTAGTCCAGCCCCGCTAGCTACGTCAAAAATGGTATTTACTTTCAGGTACTGGTTGGGGTAAACAGGGTTGCCATTGCGATCAACAGGCAATTGGGTTTTATCAAATCCCTGACCGCCATCTAAGGTGCCACCCTTACCATTAGCCCAAGATGCATCAACGTTTTCAGCAAATTCTACGACAGTACCTGGTTTGGCGGTGCCTGCGATGATTTGGGCAGCAGTAGTACCTGGGGCATACAAGGCGCGACTGTAGGATTTATCATACAATACACCTGTCGTACCGGGGTTAGCACCAGTGATATAGTTTAGCTCCCCAGGGAAGGAATCTGATGGTGCAGAAGTGAAAGCATTAGTGTATGTCACACCTTTTCTCTGCAACCGCTTGATGTTTTTCAAAGAAGATTGCAGATTAGCAACTGATAGATCAGAGTTGTGCAATCCATCAATCGAAATAATTAGAACATGACTAAATCGGGCAGTTGTATTTCCGATACTGATTGCTTGGACACCAGGAATAAGGGTGTTGCTAACAATCGCTGTCGTCAACACCCCAAAAAGTGTTTTCTTCATTGTGTGTAACTAAATTGGAAAAATGGCTTATAATTTCAACAATTTGTAAAAATCCGGAATTCAAGGGCTACTTCTTTTGGCAATGGCTCTCGCCCAGCATTTATTAAAGACTCCCAGAATCACCCATTGAGAGCATTGAAGAGATAGAAGTAAAATACATTCACAGGTATTGATTACAAATATACACGGGAGGAAATGCTCGTAGTGGATATTACGTGATTTTGCTGATTATTAGGAAGCACAAATTTGATTAAATCAATAACAATGCAAGCAACGCAAGTATATTGAATATTGCTTCACCAAATCTTTATAATCACTTGTGATATAGCAAAAATAAATTCAGAACGATTTTATGCTGTTTGAGCAATCATCCAGATTATTAATAATTGTTAATTCCCATTTTTACAAGGCTTGCAGAGTTAGGTAATTTCAAATTTAGATAATAATTTTCTGCCTAGTTTTTTAAAGTATTAGCAAAGTTAAGGATTTCTTAATGTTTAAATAATGTGATAATGCAGCCAAAAATGGCGTTGTTGCACGAATAGGAGAGTGAAAAATTTTGAGGGAAATGGGGTAGATAAGTCAATACCGTTCGGTTAAAGAATTTCTTGGTTGAGCCAGGCTGGAGGGCAGGGGAAAAAGAGAAACTGGAGAACAAGAGAAGCTGAGGAATATAATATGGCATAGTTTTTGCACACTGGAGTAAGTATCATCGTCATGAAAGAATGTATGCAAGAAAAGCCAAGACCAAGTAACAAGAGTTTGCACGCACTAGATTACTTAAACCTATTTCATGGTGATTATGTGACTGTCCCAGGTATTAAAGTTTTTACAGCAAATAGCGGTGCGTAGGCAAAGCCCGTCGCAGACATCGCAGCAGCGAAAAGTAAAGGCAAACTTCTGGTGAGGTAGAAGTGTGTAGATGTGCATCGGCTTTTGATATTCTGGCATCTCTGCACCAGTTAAGACCATACACTACCTTAACTTTATTGGTAAAGCAGGTACTAGGAATACAAATTTATGAAGCGATCGCTTTATGCTGTAGAGTTTGGCTTGGAAAGTGCGATCGCATCCTTAAAAACAAGTCAAGCTGTAATACTTGTTTGTTATAAAGTTATGGTGCGCTGACTCCTATTACTGCATTATCAATTAAACTCTTTCTCGTGGTTGCTCTTGCTCTCTATAGCTTCTCTGGTTAATCTGGAGTCTCATCCGATTGTATAAATCAACTTGAGAATCGGAATGGCTAATGCAAGCGACTAAAGCATAACGTTGCATTTCGATTTCATCTGGATTTAGGCGTTATTTCTACTTGTCCCCTTTGCACTGTTCCTTTTTTGCAAAGAGTGAGATAACTGTCGGATTAGAAAAGATAATGCTCCACAGAATTTTGCAATTCTCAGACAGATTGCAGTCAATCTTTTAAGTAAAGAGAAGCGTGTCAAACATGGAATAAAAAATAAACAGTTTCTTGTGGGTTGGATAAGAATTATTGAACACAACTTTTAGATTGGCTTAAACTAATATATCAAAATTTTAATTAAATATTTTACGTGAAAAATCCACTTATTGTCTTAGAGGTATTTGCTTAAATATACCCAATTAATGATTTTTTTAGTATTAATAAATAGTTATTAAAATGGATACAAGCATATTGTATGCTAAGAGCAGAATCAATTTTTAAAACTTATTATTACAATTACCTGTGTCATTTTAAAACCTTGCTTGGTTTTTATTAGGAAATAAGATGCGTTTGCCCTGGTGAATGGGCGGTAATTCTAAAACTTGCTGACACTCATTAGTGGAAAATATGATCGCCTCCTTAATTCAAAAAGTAGCGGGTTATTACTGCTTAGAATTTACAATAACTTGAATTTGCCCATCTCACGGCAAATTACATAATCCAAAGTGAGAGTGATGATTAAGATAATAATGCAGTGTAATATAAAAAACTGCGAGCCGATTCAATAAAAGCAAAAGGAGGATTGAGGTAAAGCCAGGGTAAAATATTTTTCGGAATAATTGCATCTGGATAATAAATCGGCATTGTCCAACTCCACAAAGGTAGTAAAAACTGTAAAATTTGCTTGATATCAAGAAAGAGAGTTTGGAGATTAGCTAATGCCAATCTTATTCCGAATGCTAGTCCTTGGAAAAGTAACACTAGGATGGATAAAAACAAAACTTCCCCCCCCCTATATGCTCACCGAATATAATATTTATAGGTAGAATTAAACCCAAGTAAATATAGAGCAGAAATAAAGAAGTTAGAGCTACTTTAGCCACAATAATCTCCGCAGGAATGGCTAAACGCTTCAAATAGATAGAATTTTGCATAAAAGCACTACTACCTTAAGAAATTGTTTCGACAAAGGTACGCCAAGGTAAAATTCCAGTCGTGATGTATAAAGCATAGGAATTTCCTCGTACTCCTTTGGAAAATAGTAAAGAGAAAACCACTGTATAAATCAGAATTTCGCACAGAGGATTAATCAAATTCCAAAGTATACCCATGCTTGTACCAGCATAACGGTAACGCAGTTCATACCAAGCGTTGTACTGGATATAGCGTCGATATTTATAAAGATTGCTTAACAATCTAAAGTTTGTCATGTTTTAATTTCAAGATCCTAATTTAGCTACTCCAAAATCCAAAAATAAATTGGGTGCAGCTCTTCTAGGAAGACGATATATTACAAACGTATTATGTGCTTATAACCCTTCTATATATAGATTTACGTTTTCTTGCTTAAATAGGTAGAATTAAGCGATCACAGAAACATGAAACGCAAAAACCCCATCTCAGTATGTAATACGATCATACAAAAAAGATATGATTTCGTTTTTGAAATTTGAGCGAACCTATTTTTAGAACGCCTAAAACTCACAATCCCTTCCCTGTTTAAATTTCAGGCTTTATACCTAAATAAAATTTGTCTTTTCAAAAGAGCCGCACCCAAATAAATTACATCAAAACTGTCAACTTACACATCTGAGTGCCATTCGGACATCTCGTGTATTCAATTTTCATTTGACAGTCAGAGGATGTAACCGCATCACCTCCTGCACTTCTACCGTATCTCCTGAAGGCGTATACACGAACCCGCCAGACATTGCAAGTGCAATCCTATACTTCGTCGCCGACTCAAACCAAGCGCTCACATCTAAGGTGAGGTTACTGTATTCTTGCCTTTAGCCCCACTCCGGCAACTATTGATAAACAACTCAGTGGGGTTATCGCACCATCCCTCATGAATTGCTTCCTTCACTGAGGCGATCGCTTGTCGGATGACGGTAGAAAGAAGTGTTGGTTAAAGATGCAGGCGATCGCTATGCCAAGACTTCAATTGGCCATTTCTGGCTAAAAATGAAACAATATCAAGGATTTAAGACATGGATAGTAGATTTGCATCGGGTTAATAGCGATCGCAATTACCTGACTGCATGAAGGTTTGGATTGTAAAAACAATCTAACAACTCCTCTACCTTACTTTGTACTCTGTTTGCTACAAACACAAATAAAATCTTAAAACTATTACTGAATTATTTATGAATTGCTTCTCGACCTGGAGAACCTTGAGCAATTATAGTAGTCTTCAGACTATAAATGTTAATTAATCAGCGATTTTTTTATTCAAAAATTTAGTCCAAATTTAGTCCAAATGTCGAACCATGAATTTTAAAATTACCTTGAGACAAGGGCTTGAGGCGAAAAATTATCGGTCTGCAAAACCTCCACCCCCGGTTCAAATCCGGGTGCCGCCTTTCCAATGTACAAATGGGTTATGAATAATACCTTTCGATAGGTAGTACAAGTGGTGCTACGCCCTGAACAGACCAAAGGTTTTTTGCTTAGGACTTACGCACCAGTTACGGAATAACGAACCGCAGAGGCGCAGAGAAGCCAGTGCGTTGTGCGGGTTCCCCGACTTAAAGCAACTGGCGCGACACGGAGAAATCAGAGTTTCAGAGATATTTTGCGTAAGTCCTATTGCTCAAGAAACGTTGGATTGTGGAACGAACCTTTGGTTGGCTCAACTGGTGTCGGCAATTGAGTAAAGACTATGAGCAACTCCCTGAAACGGCAGAGACGAGATTAAGAATAGCAAAAAACTGTGAGTTTAGAGAGCGGTTGCTAGTTAGGTCAAGTATGGCAAAATGAAAATGTCATCTCTCTTTATTTATGGTTAAATCCAATGCTTGCCAGTCATATTCTCCGCAATCGCTATAAAATAATCAAGCAATTGGGAAGCGGTAGCTTCGGAATTACCTATTTAGCTGAAGATTTAGATTTACCTGACCATCCTCTGTGTGTTGTCAAAAATCTTCGGCAAAGGCAAAGCCAAGAAGAGTTACAAATCTTTATTAATTTTTTTAACAAGGAAGCGAAAGCTTTATATCGCTTAGGTCGTGAGTACAGTCAAATTCCACAACTTTTTGCCCACTTTGAAGAAGGGGGTGAATTTTATCTAGTACAAGAATATATTGATGGACATGATTTGAGTCATGAAATTTTCTCTGGTAATAAATTAAGTGAAGCTAAGGTAATACAGCTTTTAAAAGAAATCTTAGAAGTATTAACAATTATTCATAATCAAAATATCATTCATCGAGACATAAAAGCACAAAATCTAATGCGCCGTAATAGTGACGGCAAAATAGTATTAATAGACTTTGGATCTGTCAAGGAAATTAGTAAATTAACAGTCAATTCTCAAGAAGTAACCAACGTCTCTGTTGTTATTGGCACTTCTGGCTATATGCCTAACGAACAGTTAAATGGGTATCCCAAGTTATCCAGCGATGTTTATGCAGTGGGAATGTTGGGAATTTATGCTTTAACTGGGATTAGACCCCAAGAACTACCGAAAAATCCAGAGAGTTTTGAAGTAATTTGGCAAGATCAAGCTTCGGTTAGCCCCTTTTTAGCAAATGTGTTAGATAAAATGGTACGTTCTAACTTTAAGGAACGCTATCAAACAGCAGGTGAGGCGTTGCAAGCCTTAATAGCATCATCTGAATCCATACAGCTAACACCACCGCCTTCATCAATTTCACCATCATCACATTTTTTCGTAGCAAACCAGAGACTTTTGATTGGCACCGGAGTCTTAGTGAGTCTACTTTTTGGGATAGGATTATTATTTATAAATTTTTCAAGACAACCCACAACTAATGTGACGCGTATTCCAAATTCAGGAGAACCTACACCTAATTCGGAACAACCCACACTCGTTCCAAAACAACCATTACCTAATGCGGGACAACTTACACCCCAGCCAGGGTTGACAACGCCAGAAATACCAGGTATAAAACAACCTATAACTGATGCAGAAACATGCCCAAAACCTGTACCTCTAGCCCCAAATACTCCACCCAAATTGGTAGATCCGAAAAATCATTCTTATAAATATTATGGAGAACTAAAAAATGGATACCCCAACGGTTGTGGAACTTACATTTTTGCAAATGGTAATAAATATGAAGGAAAATTCAAAGAAGGTAAATATCATGGTAGGGGAACCTTCATATTTAAAAATGGAAATCGCTATGTAGGTCAGTTCAATAATAATTATTACGAAGGTATAGGCAAATTAATTTACAAAAATGGTTGTCAATATATAGGTAAATTCAAGCAGAGTAGATTTGATGGTCAAGGAATCTGCATATCTCAGAATGGCATTCATGAAAGTGGAATTTGGCGTCAGGGGAAATTGGAAGGAAAAAATCAGACTTGCTGCAATTAGTGTGTGGCTTCAGAAGTCGATTTGATAGTTAATTCCCACTAATTACTTATTATAAAATACGAGCAAAGTTGATGTTATTTTTAACTTTTTATTCTGCCTAGTAGCGTGGGCAATGCCCAGCCTAATTAAAATTTTTCATAAGCTAGGATTTTTATATTTTTGAATAAGTTTGTTATAATATCGATTTAAAGATTTGTAAATTTACTTAATTATGAGCATATAGAACTACTGCCATTTGCGTTCTAGCGCCCTATGGTGTCTTGCTTCTGCCTTCAATTAATAATCGAGAATGAGCATATTACATTTTCACTAGGTGTTGATATTTTAGAGGAGTGGACAATGAATCAAAAACCATTTATCAAACTGATATTGCTAGTTTCTAAAGCTTATTTAGTTGCTATTAGCAGCTTCGTTATTGCTTTAGAACCATATTTACAGGTGTCTTTAGCCCAACCTCAGCCAGACGTACCACCAACATCAAAACCAACCCCAACTACCCCACCAGATACAACCCCAACTACCCCACCAGATACAACCCCAACTACCCCACCAGATACAACCCCAACTACCCCACCAGATACAACCCCAACTACCCCACCAGATATAACTCCAACTACCCCACCAGATACAACCCCAACTACCCCACCAGATATAACTCCAACTACCCCACCAGATATAACTCCAACTACTCCACCAGATATAACCCCAACTACCCCATCAGATATAACTCCAACTACTCCACCAGATATAACTCCAACACCAGCACCAGTTATCCCACGAAATACAACACCAACACTAACACCAGCACCAGTTATCCCAAGAAATACAACACCAACACCAACACCAGTTATCCCACGAAATACAACACCAACACTAACACCAACACCAGTTATCCCACGAAACACAACACCAATACCGACACCAGTTATCCCGCGAAATACAACACCAACACTAACACCAGTTATCCCCCAAAATACAACACCAACACTAACACCAGTTATCCCCCAAAATACAACACCAACACTAACACCAGTTATCCCCCAAAATACAACACCAACACTAACACCAGTTATCCCGCAAAATACAACACCAGCACCAGTTATCCCGCGAAATACAACACCAAATGAGAGAATGCGTACTCGTAACTATATTGGGATCGGTGGTAATTTTGGATTGAGTGGAGATAGTGCTTTAGGTGAAACAGCTTTTACTGTCTTTAGTAAAATTGGTTTAACAAATAACTTCTCTTTTCGTCCAGCTGCTGTAATTAATGACAAAGCTGTATTTCTTATACCTATAACAATTGACTTTCCAGTGGTGGGAACAATCACAGATTTAGGAGAATCCCAAATAATTGCAGTTCCTTATATAGGAGGGGGAGCAGCAATTTCCACAAGTGAAGATAGTTCCGTAGGATTTCTTCTTACAGGTGGTGTAGATGTGCGTGTATCACCTGAATTTACCGCAACTGCTGGAGTAAATGTTGGCTTTCTCGATCAAACTGATGTTGGGCTACTGTTAGGAATTGGTTATAACTTTTAAAACTTAGAGTTGATTTATAAAGTAAACATTAAACCTGTGCAGGTTAGCTTCCACTGCATGTAATCCAACATTTGATTGTGTTAGGTTCCTAGAGCTATGATTTTATCAAATCCCAAACATGAAGATAGAATAATTGGAAAGAGTGAAAATTAATTTTAAGTAATTGAGTTAAAATTAACTAGAAATAAAGCATAAATTTTTTAGTAATTAATACTACAATGATGCCAAGCTTTGACTATAATGCCATAGTTATATAAAAGCTTTTAAAATTTTTTAGAAGAGGTTAAAAAAAGTTTTTGTACTCAACTATATATGGAATATTTAGTAACTAAATCCCATCAAAATAATAATCATAGACTAAAGTCGAATAAGCCAGGAATGTATTTTCTCTTATGCTTATCTTTAGAGCGTAGGATAAGAATCCATCAACATTAGTGATTTGTGCAATTAATTTTACACTTACGTAGAGATGTTACATGTGGCGTTCTCTACAACCGCTTCTAATTTTATTGGTAGTATTTTTTTATACTTAAATGGTAGATAACGATGAGCGCAACGACTACCACCAATCAGAACGTTGATAATCATGCGTATATGACGGTAGCTTTAAGCCAGCTTAGGGAGACTTTGGTGAAGCACGCTGATCCAAGTTTGCTGGAGGGAAATACCACACATGAGAAAAGTCCGATCGCTTCACATTTAATAGATTCAATTACATCCCCTGAACCTTCTGCGTTAGATAAACTCTGCGTCACTTTTGGTTTAAGTAATTTTGAACGGAATTTACTGCTGTTATGTGCTGGTGTAGAACTTGATGCCAGTTTTCCAATACTTTGCGCTGCTGCTTGTGGAAATGTACAGCGTACTTATCCCACTTTTGGTTTGGCAATGACTGTGTTAGAAGGTATACACTGGGATGCCTTGACTCCCGCAGGTGCGCTACGCAGGTGGAAATTAATTGAAGTGGGTTCTGGAAGTGAGTTGATGAGTAGTCCTTTGCGGATTGATGAGCGTATACTGCATTATTTAATGGGTGTACAGTATTTAGATGACCGTTTGTTGGGGATAGTCGAACCTGTAACAGTGATTCCAGATTTAGTACCCTCTCATACACAAATCTCAGAAAAAATGGTAGCTGCTTGGTGGGTGGAGATTCATGATTTTCTCAAGCTGCCAATATTACAGTTATGTGGAAATGAGGTAGCTAGTAAACGTCCAATTGCGGCTCTAGCTTGTCACTATTTGGAATTAAACTTATACGCAATTGCTGCTCATGCTTTGCCAACAACTCCCAGTGATATCAAGCAATTTAAGCTACTTTGGGAGCGGGAAGTGGCACTAGCTAATTGCGCGTTGTTAATTGACTGCGATGATTTAGAAGGTGCAGATACAGGAAAAGAAGGAACGATTACCTATTTATGCGAATGGATGCGTTCTCCGGTACTTATTACTACTACTGAACGCAAGCGATCGCGATTAAGGCCATTACTAGTTTTTGATATTGAACGTCCGACAACAAAGGAACAGTACACTATCTGGGAGCAAGCATTAGATGATACATCTGAATTGATTAATGTTCAAGTAGATAATTTAGTATCTCAATTCAATCTCAGTGTTCCGGTGATTCAAGCAGCTTGTTCTCAAGCTAGCGTTCAGTGGCGTCAGCAGGAGTCAGAAGTTACAGAAATTATCGAAACTCCAACAGATTTTAACTATCTTCTTTGGAATACTTGCCGCGCGCAAGCTCGTCCGAAATTAGATGATTTAGCACAGCGAATTGATTGTGCAGCAAACTGGGAGGATTTGGTATTGCCAGAATCTCAGATACAAGTTCTTAGAGATGTTGCTATGCAGGTTAAGCAACGAGCAAAAGTATATGATCGCTGGGGTTTTGGAGGCAAAAGCAAGCGAGGATTGGGAATAAGCGCTTTGTTTGCTGGTGTCAGTGGTACAGGTAAAACAATGGCAGCAGAAGTCCTCGCGCTGGAATTGCAATTAGATTTATACCGGATTGATTTAAGTGCAGTAGTTAGTAAGTATATTGGGGAGACAGAGAAAAATCTTGGTAGAGTATTTGATGCGGCAGAGTTGGGAGGTGTAGTATTACTATTTGATGAAGCTGATGCTTTATTTGGTAAACGCAGTGAAGTTAAAGATTCCCACGATCGCCACGCCAATGTCGAGGTAAGCTATTTATTACAGCGTATGGAAAGTTATCGTGGACTTTCTGTATTAACAACTAATTTAAAAAGTTCATTAGACCAAGCATTTCTGCGTCGGATTCGCTTTATTACCCAGTTTCCCTTTCCAGATTCAACTCAAAGGGCAGAGATTTGGCGGCGAATTTTTCCCAAGTCTACACCAACAGAAGGTTTAGATTATCAAAAGTTAGGACAGTTGAATGTTGCAGGAGGTAATATTCGCAGCATTGCATTGAATGCTGCATTTTTAGCAGCAGATGCTAACGATGCAGTAACAATGTATTATATGTTGCAAGCAGCGAAGAGCGAGTATATCAAATTAGAGCGATCGCTCACAGACACCGAGGTTAAAGGATGGGTTTGATATTTCCCTTTTTTAACTGTAAATATAAAAGACTAGGCCAAAGTCTAAATTTTCGCATAATTTTCAATAAATCAATTGAGCTATAATTTGTTGGATTGTTAATACGGTTTGCGTAAAAATGGAATTTAATGCTAGAGAAAATTAGATGGAAAAAATCAGACTTGCTACAAATAGATTGAAAGCTTGCAGATACTTAGGTTGAGGATTAGGTTGAATTCGGGGTTTTTACGTATTATGTCATTATATAGTGAACAACGTAAGTACAGCAAAAATCAACAGAAACAAACATTGGCTTTCTCAGATAATTTAGAAGAAAGCATGTTTCAGCCACAACCTTTTTTAGTACAGTCAAAAAGCGATCGCCTACACCAACCTAAGCAAGATGATTTAGAGACATCCTTGATGCAGGCTGAACGTTACGGTCATAACCTCAGTAAAATTAATTCAGCAAGTATTCCCGATACTCAAATAGTACAGCCAAAATTGAGAATGGGAAATTTGCCTGGGAGTATGCCCAAACTAGACGTTAATTCCCCAAAAATCCAGTCAGTAAATACTCTAAATACTGGTGAAGTTATCCAAACAGCAAGAACTAGAAAGCCGCAAACTAGAAAGTCGCGAACTAGAACTCCTCAAAGGATAACTCAAAGTGGACGCATCAGCAAAACACCTAGAAAAAAGCGAACTACAACTACTGATGATGAGGCTGCAAAGAATAAATTAGGCCATGTACCTGGTACTTTTTTGCTACCAGAAAAGCCTAAAGACTACGTTGGTACTTATGAAGGGCAGCGTGAAAAATATAAAAAAACACCAAGTGGTAATAAGGTCGAAGCAGACCATATGACACCGGATAGCTTGCACCAACCCCTTGGGCAAAAACGGAAAACATCTGACGGTACAGCATTGTCGAAACGCTTGCCAGCAGCGCAATTACCTTATGAGTTGCATCGACGCAAGAACACTACAGGTTCTGGCAAGGAAGTTGAACATCAACGAGCATATCTCTTGCACGCTCATCATGGTCAAGTGCCTTTTGCTGGACCTATGGGTACACCTAAAGAACACTATGCAGCAGCGATGGAAATTGATTTGCGTAATACTTTTGACGACCGGACAGTATTTGGTAAACCTAACAGCCTTGACCCCAGAACGTTTCCACCAACTCACAAGCAAGGCATGGCGATACCATTTGAAGACATGGCTTGGTCAGCAGATAGAATAAAGGAAATGTTACATGAATCTAATCGCCAAGAACGTATTAGTTCTGAGGGTAAAACACATTTGTACTCAGTAGTTGAAGAACAATTAGGGGCACTTAAAGGGCAATACCCAAAACCTAAGTAATTATTTATCGACCATTAAAGGCTGTATTTTTAGCAGCCGATGGCGACGACGCAGTAACTATTATATGTTGGAGGCAGCTAAGAACGAGTAGATCAAATTAGAGCGATCGCTTACGGATACTGAGGTTAAAGGATGGGTTTAATTTTTAATTTTAATTGATATTTTATAATTTATCTGTTCACTTGAATGTAAAAATAAATAATTAACTTTTGACTTGAGCGAGGATATTGTTATGACTAGCCAACTTAATATTTCTAACAATAAAACTAGAAAAGAAGCATCACCTTTATCAGACACTCCAACGCCCGCAATGTTTGAGTTGCATCCATTTGTAGTGCAGTCCAAAAGCGACCATCAGCTACAGCTACAGCAACCTGACTTGAAGACATCTTTGATGCAAGCAGAAAAATACGGACATCACCTAAATAAGTTTCAACCACGACCTTTTGTAGTGCAGTCAAAAAAAGATAATGTACAGCAACCAGATTTAAAGACATCTTTGATGCAGACTGAAAATTATGGTTATCATCTCCACAACATGCAGACTGGTGGTGATTCAAATACTACAGCAGTACAGGCAAAAAAAGCTAGAGAAAGTGGTAATGCAGAAGTCATTCAAATGGTAAGAGCTCCAAAGAGGCAACGTACCACTTCTGGCAGATCAAGAACCCCATATTCACGACCAGTAAACTCACAGTCACAATCAAGAACCACATACTCACCAGGTCAACATGGCTACAAAACACGTGAGCAGCAACGGCTTAGGGATGAGTACAAAATTCCCATAGATGGTAATAGCACACATCAATCGGAACACACAATAGGTTTTGAGCCGTTGAACCAAACATCAGGTTTAACGCGGAAACAAAATGGCAAATTGGAAAACAAGGCACCAGCTTATCAAGAGATGTATCAACCCCACAGGGATCACATTGGAACTGGAACAAAAAGCAGGGCTGATGCATCAGGTTTTAACTCAGAATCATATCGAAACTCTCAAAGACATCTGCTTGAATCTGGAGATGTAAGTAGTGCAGTGCAAATAAATCAGCTAGGATATGCTTTCGATCCAAACTTCCGAAATAAGGCTAGCACTCCACAAGGATTAGCTGCAACGAATTCTTACAATACAATGGTTAATAATATGCAGCAAGTAGAATATGCCCAAGGAGCTAATAACGTAACTGTTCCTGTTAATCGATTAAAGCAGCAAGAAATGCTACTTGCACGAGAGGCGGCAACAACCGGGGAATGGCCTTCCCAAGTTCGACGAGCAAATTTCAATTATAACCGAACAAAAATGGAAAATCAATCCAACATTCTCCTACGTGGGCAACAGCGCCAACAAGAACAATTAAGCGCTATGGACTTATCGTAAAAGTAAGTTTATCTAGTTTATCTAAATAAAAAACTTTGTACAATATTTTTTCATATTTGTCTGAATTACCAGCAATCATGAATAATAAATGGGGTGCTTTCTTATTTACTTGCTTACGCTGCTACATTGGGCTATATATAAATACTTGTACTAAGCCAAAATCATTAATACTCTATTTCTAGATTCTCTGTAGCTCTTAATTAAACTACTGGAACAAACTACCGCGCAAATTTCCTATTTCTGGGAGTACAGACGCTATAGCTGCTAATCTTGCTCTTTCTTGTGAGGTATTCACTATTTATGGTGGTAAATTTTTCATTGCATCTTTTGTAAAATCAATTGTTCACCACCTTGTTTTGCGACAATGGCTGGGTCTAAATCTAGCCTTGCTTGAACATGTTCTTTTACCTGTCTATCTTCGTTAATTACTTGGTCACGAACTAATTCTGCGGCATTTTTTAATTTTACCTGGTGCTTGCTATCTTCAGCTTTGCTAGTCTCAAATTTATGAGTATTAGTTACA
Organism: Nostoc sp.; assembly: GCF_036919615.1. Lineage (GTDB taxonomy): Bacteria > Cyanobacteriota > Cyanobacteriia > Cyanobacteriales > Nostocaceae > Nostoc. Next base: position 39,645 of record NZ_JBALCN010000071.1, read on the forward strand.
GGGATTTTAACCGCGCGCTGGGTAGTAGCAAATCCTTTGCGATCGCCCAACATATCCATCGCTTCTCTTTTAGCTAAATATTGACCGCGTGACCCTATTTTTGTAGATGCAGTATTTTTATGCTCGTTGTATGTAGAAGGAGGCGACATAAATTTTTGTTGATTGTTCTGTTGGACGCCGCCGCCAGAACCTGCTAAATTACTCTGAGTTGGTTTATTTAACAATCTTGTAACTTCCGGGTCATGATGAGGCAAGCTTTCTTCTGTTGCTTTATTCTCAGAAATCTTATTTGTTGCGAGTGATGTTAAATGCTCATCCGAATTTTGCTTTTTTTCTTTATCTTTTGATTTGGAAGTTTCCGTTGCGCTTTCAGTTTTTTCAGCAAAGTCTTTTTTTGGTTCAATATTTATATCTTTTTGATTATTAAGAGTTTTTAACCCACTAGCACCACTCAGCACCTTCTCTATTACTTTTTTATTGTTAGTCAACTTATTTGTCTCTAAGTCCATACCCGATGTTAGCTTTTTTTTCTCCTCTTCATCTGTCGATAGCATTTGTATTGGTGTAGTAGAAATCGCACATTGAATTTTATCAAGGTGATGACCGTAACGTTCTGCCTGACTTAGAGATGTTTTTAAGTCTGGTTGCTGCGATCGCGTCTTTAATTGCATAATAAACGGGCAACCTTGAAGCATTCCCGAATTTTGATTGGTTAGGGAATGCGGCGTTTTTTTCTTATTTCTTTCCTGGATCTGGTACACTCGGCTATATATACAGATACTCTGACTAAGCTTTAATCATTAATACTCTATTTCTTCTATATTAAAACCATTATTAAGTAAGTCAACAGAAAAGATTAGACTTTAGTCTAATCTTTTGCAGGATTTTCAGCAAATCAATTGAGCTATAATTTGGGGTATTGCAATTCAATTATAACTTAGAATTTAATCTCACTAGTTTTGGATACTTGGTAGTAAGCAATTTATCGCTGATGTAAGCAAGTCGCTCCGATTAATATATTTATTGTTCAATATTATACCTGGAAGCAACAATGAGTACTCAAAAACTTCTTCAGAAAAAGTCTACCTCAACAGACACTGCAACCTCAGATAATCGATTTGAAGGTCGTGGGTTTGCCGTGCAAAACAAGTCAGATAACGAGCAATCAGACTTAAATACTCAACTAAAGCAGGCAAAGCGCTTTGGTCACAGTATTAGCCAAATGAAGTCAGAATCTGCTCAACCTTCAAAACAAAACCAAACTAGTCAAAATTCATCCTCTGGTTCTCGTAGTTCCATGCCTGCACCAGTAAGATCAAAAATGGAAAATTCGTTTGGAGCAAATTTTGGCGATGTCAGTATCCATACAGATAGCCCTCAAGCTAAATCGATGGGTGCGTTAGCTTTCACTCAGGGTAGCAATGTTCACTTTGCCCCTGGACAATATAACCCGCAAAGCTCTTCAGGACAAGCACTGTTAGGACATGAACTTACCCATGTTGTACAACAAAGAGCCGGAAGAGTAGCTGTACCACACCAAAGTAAAGGTGCCCCGATTAATGCTGACCCCAGCTTAGAAACAGAAGCTGACCAAATTGGAGCAAAAGCTGCTCAAGGTCAGCAGGTGCAAGTTCCTGGGGCAACTAGTAGCTTCAAGACTATCCCGCCAATCCAGAACAGCACCGAACCCGTTCAGTGTTTCTTACCCTTGTTAATGGGTGGGTTGAGAGCCTTAGGAGGAATGGGAGGAATGATGGGAGGAATGATGGGCGGTGGTCAACAACAAGGTGGTGGAGGCGGAGGTATGATGTCAGGTCTCGGTGGAATGCTTGGCGGAATGCTTGGTCCGCTTGGAGGAATGGCAGGGAGTATGTTAGGTGGCGTTGCTGATAGCTTCATGGGCGGTGGTGGCGGTGGCCAACAACAAGAGCAAGAAATGTAATTAGGAATTTGTTTTTGGTGCGTGACGCTGTAAATAGTAATGTCAGGTAGATTATTTTTTCGTAGCGTCACGCACTCTACATTAAGGCTCATTTGTTGGGTTTGGTTCCTCCACCCAACAAATGATCAAGTTTTTTTTGCTTAAGTTAAGTGTCATTCAACCCGAGATTATTTAATTGTAATTCGTGGCGAGTCGTACTCCCCACTTTGATTTTTATATAATAGACTCTCTGCCCCATCTACTTTTACCCGCACTAAGTATTCTCCTAGTTTGATGTTTTGAAGAGGTATTGCGATCGCATCAGCATCTTCTGTTTGTGTCGGTACCAAACAAGAGTATGTGACTGGCTCATTATTTGATATTCGATTTAGTTGTAATATCACTCTTTGGTCTTTACCAACTTTTGGACTAAATTTAACGCTGATATCTATTGAGCGTAAATCCTCATCATTTCCTTGTAAAGATGTTGTATGTAACGTCTCTACGGTAATTTTTGGATGTAGCACAAATGGCATAACGTTTGATTCGACAAGATTATGTTGCTCTTTACTGACTAAGCTCTCATGTATAATTTGTACAGATTGCACACCTACGCATAATGGAGGTACTTGTATACTTACTTGCGTGTCTTGAACATCAAAAGGTGTGAATAATTTATCTATATTACTTAGTCTTACTTTAGTTATATCACCGCGTAATTGTTTACCCTGAATCAATAGCGTACTACCTACAGTAATATGAGCTTCGACTTGTGCGGGCATCGTTACTTTTTCGATAATTGGTTCAGACAACATCAAGTCAAGAACCTCTAATTTCTCGGTACTATCACTCTCTATCAAAACCATTGATACTTGATAAGTAGCCGAAGGTCGATAATTTGTTTGCAGGGCAGACCAGATTCTGGAAGTTTCTTCCATAGTCAAGAATGCTGGACTAACTTTCATCTGCCCAACTTTAAGAGCTAAATTAGATACAGACAAACCTGTAATAGCCTGTGAAAATACGCTCGATGTACTTGTCTCGGCAGCATTTTTTAAAGCATTTTCGATAGTTTCAGATGTAATATTAGGTAATTTATGTAACATTTGCATTGCGTAACCTAGTAAAATCTCCGCTTGAAAATCTTTAGGACCATAAGCCGTTAATACATAGTGTAAGTCAAGAGCTAACGGTGGATTGGTCGAGTTTGTGTTACTAGTGGTGTAACGACTGCGGTATTCTTGAGATATCCAATCAACGTTACGATTTTGCGTGACATGATATAAAAAAAGGTTAATTTGCGCGCGCTCGTCACTTCCCACTTGAACTTTATCCGGTGGCAACGCTGTTACAAGTACATCACCAACACTAGCTGCTATGGCATCACTTACTAAACCATTTTCCAGCAAGTTTTTTATTACTGCCGTGACGGTGGCTATAGAGAGGGCATTACTCATCCTGCTTCCTCATCGTAATCCCATAAATAATAATACCTAACAATAATAATTATGTAGGTTGAGTTCCCTTTAACGAAGCCAACTTACGGATTTTGGAGATATTTTGTGATTTAGACAAAAGTATAATGTCAAATATATATATAATATATTAGTATCGCCTTAACGCGAAAATAGATGATTATTAGTATACTTATCAATTATTATCTAACTATTTAGTACATCAGGTTACTCAAAAAAGTTTATTAAAAAATAGGATGGGTTTGCCCAGATGAACTCCCCACCATCAAATAATTCTTGGATAGGTCGCTTGATTGGTGATAGCCAGCGTTATCGCTTGGATAAACGTCTAGGTGGAGGTGGTATGGGAGAAGTTTTCCTAGCCACAGATATGCGCGTTGGTAAAGATGTAGCACTCAAACTGCTCAAGGATAAATTGGTCGCATCTGGTGAGATGAGAAAACGGTTTGAGCGGGAAATTGCAATATGTGCTGCTTTGCAAAGCGACCACATTATCGGAATTAGTGACTGTGGTGTTACTACAGAAGGTTATCCATTTTATGTCATGGAGTACCTGCGTGGGCAAACGCTGCGTCGATTATTAATGCGCGAAAAACAATTACCACCGGAACGTGTGGTAAAAATTATGACACAAGTGTGCAAGGGTTTGCAGCTTGCCCACAGAGGGGTAGTCATGCAACGCGATGGGAAAAACACAGAGCGCATTAAGGTTATTCATCGCGACTTAAAACCAGATAATATTTTTTTAGTTCCTACAGACATTGGTGAGTGGGTAAAGATTTTAGATTTTGGGATTGCCAAAATTTACAATGAGTCTTCTGAGCAAACAAATCTTACTAAAACATTTATTGGCACATTTCGCTACTCGTCACCCGAACAAATTCAAAACAATAAAAATATAGATGTATCTGCTGATATCTACAGTTTGGGAATCATTATTTATGAAATGCTTAGTGCTGCAGACCCTTTTGGTTTGAGCATTCAAGGTAATAATATCAGTGAACCTTCATGGTTACTTGCTCATAGTTATGAACCACCTAGACCGTTACGTGAGCAACCTGGGTGCGAGCAATTGTCCCCAGAGTTAGAAATTGTAGTAATAAAATGTCTCGAAAAGAACCCAAGCAACCGCTTTGCATCGGTGGAACAATTGAGTCAAGCGTTGCAAGCTGCTATTACTATAACCAAAGATACTAGTTTTAAGCCAAGTCAAACTATAGTTCAAGTAAAACCACTGCAACGACAACCGCAAAACATATCTCAACTAAATTCCAACGACGAAACAGTTGCTAGACCCTTACAACTGTCACCCGAAAAACCATTACAACCAAATTCTAACGATGTAACAGTTAATAAGCCATTGCGACCGTTATCACAAACATCTCAGCCCGGTTCCAATGACGAAACAATTAACAAACCATTGCAACCACCATCGCAGCAACCTGCATCTAATCTACCTCCACAACAGGCATCCGAAGGTACTATTATGCAGAAGCGACCTTCTAATACTACACAAAAAGCACCCGACGAAGGTACTATTATGCAGAAGCGACCTTCTAATACTACACAAAAGGCACCCGACGAAGGTAATATTTTGCAACCGGGCGCTGGTAGTGGTGACAGACAACCACCAGATAAAACGTTATTTCAACCACGACCCATTAGCAATCCTGGTAGACAACAGATTGTCGATAACACGATTATGCAACAGCAGCCTCGTGCTGCGAATAGTCAACATCTGGGAAATCCACCCCTAAATAGACCTGAAAATACAATATTCCAACAACGACCTGCTTCTAATCAAAGGCAACAGCAGATACCAGAACAAACAATCTTTCAGCCAAGAAGAGATATAGTAACATCTCAAAAAAAATCTCTTAACACCTTGCTGATTGTAAGTATGATTTTAGCGATCGCACTGACACTAGGTATTATTTTTTACCTTATTTCTAGTAGAATTAATAATAATAATCATAGAAGGGTGCCGACATCTCATTATTATATTGAAGATAAATCCGTTTAACTGTAATTTAAAGAAAAAGTGGCCGCTTTAACCTGTCCTAATATTAAGTAAAGAGTTGACGCATTCATTGACTACTTACATCAGTAAGAGGTAAAAGTAAAGCGCTTTTGTCAATCAGTTAAAATACTCAAAATATTATTAATATAAATGATAATCGCGGCTGTGCAGAGAAGGAGTAGGCAAGCGACGCTCGCTTACTCTCTCTCTTTTTAATTATCATTATCTTCCATTTTATAACGCCTACTTGTCTGCGATCGCACCCTGTCCACTGTTTCATAGCATTAATGCCTGTAATGTATATCTTTCTTGCTTTCAGCTTTTCTTAGTGCCATTCCTCTATAGTGGTTTTGAACGTGGAGAAATAGGAAAAGGTTTAAAGATATTTTGTGTGGGTGAGGGAGCAGGTGTAACTAAGTTAGGTGTCGGAATGGGTTTTGATTTAACGGTGATAAAAAATGCTCTTTCTTCCTGTTTACCATATGCGTCAGTTACTTGAAGTGCGACTCTTTGTGGAAAGTTACTGATATTAATAAATGATTTTGTGTCAATAGGTTTTACATTTCCATAGGGGTCGAGTTTAACTTGAATATTTTCTCCTTCTACGTTCCAGCTTAAAGCAACGTTCTCTCCTTCATTTAAAACTATATTTGCCTGGTCTATACTATTTTTGCCATTTATTTTGAAAAAGGCAATCTTGAAAGGTTTTGCTAGCATTTCAATTTTACTGTCAGCTTGTTTGGTACTATTTCTATCAAATACCTTAAAAGTCTTAACTATTATTTCGGGAGTAAAAACTCCAACTTTATTGACTAAAATATCAATATTGCATTTGAATTTTGGATCTGGAAGATTTTTTTGACAAATATTCTTGGTTGTAGGGTTGTTAATGTCATTACCTTCTTTATCTTGAAATTGTATTTTTACAGGCTGAATAGCTTCTAAATTATCAGCAGTTTTGAAATGAATTATCACTTGAAAAACTAACTCTGGATGTGTAATTTTCCAACTCAATTTTACTTTCTCACCTTTTTGATATTGGCGTTTATTTGCTTTTAATTCCGTTACTTCTGCTATTTCTTTTTTTGTAACTTCAACTTCAGCGGTTTTGGGAGCAGTTTCAATTATACGTTTAGAAAAAGGTGAATTTTGTAGATAAGAAGCTTTGAGTTCAAAAATGTATTGACCTACTGTGTTAATTCCAGTAGAAACGCGATTACATATTAATTCTTCTTGGGTTATGTTACAGGGGGGATTAAGATTATTCTGATTTTTATTAATTAACTGATTAATACTATTGTTATCATAATTGAATACTACAGGCTGATTACTTGGTGGTTTCTTAGTTATCACTACTAAATTTTTCAGTCTCTTATAATTATCAATTTTCCAGTTTAAGTTAACTTCATTACCTTCAGTTATTTTTGGGTTATCAGTACTAAATTCAATTCTTAACGGGTCAGGATGTAAAAGTCTCCAAATCATATATGCAATCCCTGCAAATAACCCCAAACCCAGTAAAATTAATAGTAAAAATTGCCACCAAGGACGTACTTTCCATGATAAAGTGCCTTGAGGAGATACGTTAGCCAAAGGATAGCTTTGCTTATCTGTAATATTAACTTCAAAATTGATTGGTAAAGGTTGACCGAGAAATGGTCGGCGCCACCAAGGACCTGGTTTAACTAGTAGAATTGCTTTTTCAGTTATATTGGGTAATAATTTTAATTCAGTAGGATTAAATTTGTAAATGCAAATTTCTTCTTCATCTCTTGTTTTCGCATTAAAAAATAGTTCCCGTATCAAGTTACCTTGATTATTAAATACTAATTCATAAATACCCTCTTTATGGCCAACTTTTCCTAAAATAGTATGAAGTTCTATACCTAACTGATAGTTTGCTGGTAAATTAATGTATATCAAATCTAGCAGTGTTAAGTCAGGATTATTTTCTGAAAGCAAACGAATCGTTGGAGAATAGCTACCAGCAAGAGTATCAATAGGAGGACGAAATTCTAAAGAGATTTCACCTTCCGAATTAGGGTTAAGTTCCAGTGCGCTAACATCAAATAAGCCTAATCCTTCAAACTTACTAGCAGGGTAAGATATTTTAAACCAATTTTCATCTAAATCTGGACAGGTCAAGCGAAATCTGTCTACACGGCTGGAGCGATTTTCGACTTTTATCACCACTTGTAAAGGTTGGTCGAGTCTATAAGTTATAAGTTTATTTGGATTTGTGGCAGGTATAATCGAAAAAGTTGGGTCAAAAGCGCGGATGACAGTTTGTTCTTTGAGCAAAACTTTGAGTTGCCCAGGAAAATTTATTGGAGTATCTTGCGGATAATGTTCTGGAGAATCCACGACAAAAGTATAATCATAAGTACCCGCTAAAGCATCAACTGGGATTTCAAAATCAAACGTAACTTCGCTGCTGCTTTCTTTCGGCGCCACTGCTAAACTAGCTTTTGGAGAAGCAGACCACCCACTGATTTTTTGAAATGTCTCATCAAAAGTAAAAAATAAGTCGATAACAGCGCTTTGGTCGCCCTCATTAATCACGACAGCATAAAGTGATACAATATCTCCTGGCATTCCATATTGAATTCCAGGCGGATTGATAATAACGGATAGTGGATTAGACATATTATTAAAGTACTTGTTATAAAGTGCTAATTTGCCACCTAAAATTTTTGTAGAAACGCAATATATTGCTTCTTTTCTAGAAACATTTATTTAATCTGGTGTAGTCTGACTTGAAAATCTTCACTGCCACTAATCACAATTCCTTGACTGCTTTTCACGTCAATACTTCTAATTTTTTTAGAACCTGGGAAAATAGTTATGCCTTTTGGTGATTTTGTTTTATCGAGTTGATGACTGGAAGTTAAATACCATACAACTACTCGTCCGTCATCTCCACCACTAACTAGAAATTTACCTTCTTCACTAAATGCTAAAGTTCGTATAGGTTTTTTTGACTCATCTTGCCAATGGTCTAAGAGTTTACAATTAGAGTCATTGATTTGCTGTTGATTATTGTTGCTTGTAAGTTTGCATTGTGTTAAATCCCAAATTGCAATTAATCCAGCCGAGTCAGATGTTGCCAGAATTTTTTCTGGTGAGTCAGGAATAAAAGCTAACGAGAGAACAGAGTCATCTTGTCCACCTCTTCCATTGCCATCTATTTTTTCCAGTCTTTCGACTGATATATTTTGAAATGGGCTGTTAAGTTGATTTTGATTTCGAGATAAAATTAAAAACCGATTAAACTCACCTGAAACAACAAGCATTTTATCGTCAGGACTCAAAGCTAATGCCCAGATTGGAAAACGTGTTAGTTTTTGCCGTTCTTCTAAGTCGATGACTATCGGTTCTTCGGGAAATTTTTTAGTAGTAAATTCTCTCGACCATACTCTTACTTTGCCTTTGCCCGAACCACTGAATAAATTAAGTGAGTCTTTGGTAAATGCTAAATCAAATACTTTATCACTTTGTTCTTGAGAATCTTGGAGTGTACTAATTATTTCACCAGTGGATATCTGTCTTAACTCAATTTTTCCATTTTCTAGACCAATTGCAACACTGTTGTTTTCGACTGGTACGAACCTTACAGCTAGAATTGGGTTGTTGGCAAATGCTAATACTCCTTTAGGTTCTCGAGGTTGAACACATTTGGATTTTTGCTCATTGGGTTTTGATTTTAGTGTTACATTTTCATCTGCTTCTAAAGAATCTGTTCTGATTCTCCAAGACCTCAATGTACAATCATTAGAAGCACTAACAACAGATGAGCCAGTACCGCTACCGATAACACGAACTGAATTGACGGAAGCTGTATGTGCAATTGCTTCTTGTCTAAATAGTAAAGCTAGTAATACTGCTAGCAATGCCAGAATAGCTAATTGCAACCATAGAGGTATAATTGGTAAAACTTCTAATTCTAAAGTTTGAGTGGCAGGGTCTGTACTGCCTAACCTTTGGTCAGATAGTTCTGCTTTTGCTTCTATAAATATAGTTTTTCTGATTCCAACCCAAGGAAGTTTTGTTTTAACATCTAAAATAACTTTTGCTGTCTCTCCTAAATTCAGATTTGTGATTTCCGGAAACTTCTTAAATGTACATTTTCGCCAATCTCTACCCTGAATTTGCACATTAATTTCTTGAAGTAAATTGCTGACATTTTTAAATAGCAATTCATAGGAAACATTATTCGACTTCCAGTGCGGCAACCACGGGCGCCGGGAAGGAATTCTTTGCTTGTTTTGTGGCGTGCTAAAATTAATATAACCAACAGGCAGTATTTCCAAGTTACCTTCTGCATTAGCTGGGTAACTATTATTGCTCGTAGCTTCAACAGTAAAAAGATAATTTAAACTAGGTGCTTGAACTACAGAAGGTGGCTCACATCTAAAACTTACTTCCATTTGACTACCAGTATTTAAGGTGAACTGACGTTCAGCACTGTTAGTCACCCAAGAAGCATCGATACCTATAAAACGCAACAGCACATTACTCGCGACTTGTCCCTGATTTCTAACTCGTACAGGTACATCTATAACGTTGCCAGGATATACTTGAAACATGCGTATTGGTAATTCGACGCTAATCTGGATTGGTTTATTGTCTGGCTCAATTTCCAAACGCAGTAGGAGTCTACGCTCTCGTGCTAACTGAGGAGAAAATATTTTTACAGACAGGTTAACTGTACCAACGAATCCGGGAATTGGTGTATTAAAAATAAATACTTGGAATTTAGTGCTGCTACCATGAGGTTGAGCCGCAGCAACTTCTGGTTCGAGACGATACCAACGGTAATTAGGATTGCGGATTTCCCCGGCAGCAACAATTTCTAATTGAAAATTGGCAAAGCGATCGCTATCATTATTAACAGTGATTTCAAAAGAAACCTCCAGTTTATTTGGTCGATAAGTTAAGCTTTGCGTTGAAAGACTAGCACTTATAAGATTGTCACTATTACTATTCATTTTTATTACAATTTTATTAATATTCGATGTTTAGATTCCCGACTTCGGAAAAAGTGTCGGGAATCTTTGCTACGCTAATTTTTCAAGTTTTTGAGATAATAAAGAATAGCTTTTGCAGTTGGTAAATTAGTAGCAAGTAAAACATTGTTGATATTACATATCCTCAATAATGCTTCTTCACTTGCCTGACCAGGTTGAGGCGCCATCATTAAGTCTCTGAGAAAAATCACTGCGATAATTTCTCCAGAGTTAACTAATGAGTTAATTGCTTGATACCCTCCCGAATTGGCTGGAGGAATTTCTTGGGTAACGCTTAAACCTGTTTGTTTATACAAATCATCGCTGAAAGTTTGCCATGTTCTCGTTAAGCAGTACGATAAAAATTCTTCGTGTTCAGACACTAATTCTACAAGTTCAGATTTTTTGCTATCGTGAGCGACAATCACTATCTGCTTTTCTTCGAGAATTTTAGCAACCTGTATTGATGGTTCTTCTAATTCTTCTAGTTCCACGTCGATTTCTGGACTTGTAGCTATTACCTCTTCGCTGTGTAGTTCAGGGGCTAAAATAGAAGCTTCAGACAGTAATTCTTCCTTTACTTGTTGAGATTGTGTATCAAAATCCACATTTTCTCTGTCGCTGTTTATTGCTTCTATAATTTCGCTTTCTTCCTGATGTTCTGCACTATCTGTAACGTCATGCTCTTCGCTGATATCCCTGAGTTGAACAACTGTATTTTCGGCAGTATGAGGTATCTGATTATCTTCGGACTCAGCAACATTCTCAGTTTCCTGAAGAACATTACTTGCAATATCATCGTCAGCATCACTGACTTGAACTATAGTAGATTCGGCAGTATGAGGTATCTGATTATCTTCGGACTCAGCAACATTCTCAGTTTCCTGAAGAACATTACTTGCAATATTATCGTCAGCATCACTGACTTGAACTATAGTAGATTCGGCAGTATTAGGTATCTGATTATCTTCGGACTCAGCAACATTCTCAGTTTCCTGAAGAACATTACTTGCAATATCGTCTTCTACTTCGTTTGTTTCTGTGGTTTCGGGTATAGATTCGGTAGAGCGAGCAGGTGTAGCAATATCATCTGGCTGAATCAACGTTGGCTCAAAATGTTGTTCAATTTCTTCAGACGTATTAACAATCTCTTGCTTTTCTAGACTTTTCTGATGAGGACTAATTTCCTCGGCAATAGGAATAGGTGCAACCGATTCATTATTAGTAAGTTGTGCTTCCTGGGGTGTAGCACTGGCATTTTGTTGACGCCAGTTAGAAAATACCGAAGGATTAATGATTCTAACAACTGTTTCGGCTTGCTGGGAGTCGGGCATTTCATCTTCCAACATCAGCACAAAATCACCGATGCGAATAATATCGCCATCTTTAAGCTGGTATGAATGATCTTTCTCTGCTAATTTGCCGTTGACTATCGAGCCATTCCGACTACCAACGTCGCAGAAATAATAATTTCCTGCTTGAGCAAAAAATTTACCATGCAACCGACTAACATCAGTGCTATCGAGAACTAAATCAGAATCTGGGGAACGACCAATTAAACATTCGGTTCCTCGTCTGGTCGTGAGAGTTAGGTCAACTTCCTCGAATTCACTTTGTGCTGGAGATGTGGAAACTTTTACTTTCATATTGATGTTCTAGTTGATTTTCTGGTTAATCTTATTTATTTCCGTTACCCATCGTTGACGAGTAATGTGTTCTAGGTTTAAAATATCGTCTTGCGACCAGTGAAAATGGTAAGCAATAAAAGCTACTTCCTCATATAAAATATCAGAGGGGTAGCTCATGACTCCCCCGCTAACTCTAACCTCACGTTAAATTGCGTATCACAGTGTGGGCAATGCGCTGGGATATGTGTATTAGATTGCTGATTGATTCGATTGTAAAATTCTCTGAGGTAAGAAATATCACGCAATACTAACTCTTCGAGTTGTTCGGGAGTCACAGAGTTTAAACTACCTAAGCGCGAAATGACGCGTGAAAGCATAATTAAGGCGCCGTAAGCTGGATTATCCTGAACTTTACGTTCTTGCTGCACCCAAAGTTCATCTTTGGCAGTAGCTAAACGCATTACACCATGACGATGTATCCGGTCTTGGGAGTCAATTAATCCTCTAGGGAGCGTAAAATTGAATTCAGTACAAAGTTCCTTACGGCGCATAAATAATAATGTAGAGACGTCCTATACCACGTCTCAAATTCTTAATTTTGTGGAATTTTCAGATTCCCGACTTCTTCGATAAGTCGGGAATCTGAAACCTGGGGTTGAGAATCTAAAACTGGGGGAGTTGCAGGTTCCAAACCGTTGATGTGACGGTAAAAATCTTGAAGATAATTTAAATCCTCGCTAAAGAAGTTCTCTACGATCGCAGGAGTAACTTCAGATAAGGCACCTAAACAAGTAATTACACGTGCCAAAATAATAATCGTGGCATAAGCTGGATTAGCTTTAACACGTGGGTCACGTAAAGGAGAAATTTCGTCTATTGCTGTTGATAGGCGCATCGTACCTTTACGATGGAGGTTGCCGTCAGAGTCTATATACCCTTTAGGCAATGTAATCTCAAACTCTGTAGCAAACATAGTCTGTATTCAACCTCCAATTATTTCACCCGTTTAAATTCCTCAAAAGCGACTTCGACTTCCTCAATTTCTATTTCTGTACTGCGGGCGTTAACATCGGCAATTTTGTAGCGAGTAGGCCAAGCACCTGCTAATTCAAACCTGGCAACTTCAACACTTGCTTGATTGTAAATCGACAAAGCAACCAGTTTTCGTTGGTTTGCCCATCCACCTGTTTGCACTTTGTCAAACCAGTTCCAAAAATCTATTGAGTTGGTCATACCCCTACGAAGAGTAATATTGCCACTCTTAACATTGCCTGGAATTTTGGTTCTAACTGCTAAACCTTTAGATTGTCCGCTTCCCGAACTTTGGGAAGTAACTTCACAAATTTCAATTACATCCTGCGTTCTGGTAAAACCTTGACATTCCAAGAAGTAAGCATCAGGACTTTGTTGCCCGTCTAGGTCTAGTCCTAAGTAGAAACGATGTGCCGTTAGAATTTCAAGATTTTTTCCACCTGCTTGTACCACCGTTTTACTCCACGCTACTTTTTACTGGGTACGTTTAATTCCTTCATGAACCAATTCGATGGTTTCATTTGCCATATCGCCACCAGATGCAGTTAAAGTGGGTCCTGTATATTTACAGGGATAACACTTGTCTATAACCCAACGTGCTTTTGGCGTACCTTTTTGGTCGTAAGCTGTCACTGCACCTTCCTTACGATTCTCAGTCCATTTCCGAGGGTCTCCCATGTCTTCGTTACACTCTTGATACCACCTATATAGGTCTATATCATCGGTCGCTATAACTTTTATTGTTATGTTAGTAAATTTAACGACGGTTGGTGTTGCTTGCCGCGAGATTTTTCCTTGCTTAGATGAGCCGTGAACTTCTTGTGCAGGGGTATTTTCTATACCCAAGCCACTGATTTCTTTGATGAATTTATCTGTGATATCGCCTGCTGAAAAGTAAAATTTACAAGCTGTCAGAAATTCTCCTGGCATGATGTTTTAACTCCTTTGCAATTAGTTATTTGCTCTTTAAAATTATTCGTCAGTAACGTAATTCCGTTAGAGATGCAATTAATTGCGCCTCTACTGTTGTTCGTCGTCTTCAATACCATTCCACTGACTAATACGGAGGATGACGAATTCTGCTGGTCTAACGGGACATACACCGACTTCGATATATAAACGACCTAAAATCATAGTGTCTGGTGTATTTATTTCTTCGTCGCATTTGACATAGAAAGCCTGTTCAGGTGAGGCGCCAAATAATGCTCCTTCACGCCAGATTCTTTCTAGGAAATTACTGACAGTTCGTCGCACACGCGCCCACAAATCTTCGTCATTTGGCTCGAATACTACCCATTGAGTACCTAGTTCTAAAGATTTTTCGATATAGCTAATCAATCTCCGAACACTGATATAACGCCATTCAGTTTTATCGGGTTCAACCAATGTCCGGGCGCCCCAAATCCGAATGCCTCGATTCGGAAATCGACGGATACAATTTATACCTTTTGGGTTTAACAGTTCCTGTTCCCGGAAATTGGTGTCGTAGTCTAAACCAATTACACCTCTAGGTACTTCATTAGCAGGTGCCTTGTAAACTCCGCGAGTTTCATCGGTACGACCCCAAACACCCATAACATGTCCACAAGGAGGAACACTGATCGGGTTGCCGCGATCGCGTGGGTTAGCGACTTTAATCCAAGGATAATAAAGGGCACCGAACATTGAACGGCGATTAAATCGGTCCAACCATTCTACAACCTGCTGCGGTTTAGGACAGTCAGGAGGAGAATCAAGAACTACCATGCGGTTGGGTGGGTTGGGAATATCCCCAGTGTTGGCGCCTTCACACATGCTAATCATCAATTCCATGATGCCATGAACTTGGTCTAAGTTCATCAATCCTGATTGATACACACGCATTAAGTCAGGACAAGCAACCATTGTGATTTCATCGATTTCAAATAGTCCGCGTACCCCTGTACGGTCGTCGCGTACACCCTCAATATCACTGGAAAGAGTATCGGGTGCCGTGGCAACTATTGGTGCTGCAAGTTCGTATTGACCATTCCCAGGACGACGCGCTAAAGGTTGTCCAGTTTGAGAAATGTCTTCAATGGTTATAAACATTGAATTTCGCAATGCCGCAACTGCATAAGTAGCAAATTGAGCATTGCCTTCGCGGTTCATTGTTAAGTTGTCGTATTCTTCGAGAATTTCATCTCCTCGACGAATTTGCACCTTGAAGTATTCGCCTGTATTTGGTGGGGCAGACCCATCTGTTGCTTCTGGTAACGCACGAGGTCCACTATCGCTAACCAAGATTATAATCGTGCCTGCTGCAACTTGTTCCGGACGCATACTAAACCGTAGCGAAGGACGATTCCCTCGACCAGTAATCCGAAGTGAAGTCGGTTGCGGATCTGGTGGTTTGGAGCTGCTGGGTAAGGAAGTACCAATACTAGTAATCCAGCAGCGACCACCACCATTCATAAAGTAGCCATAAACTGCAAAAGGCAAATAAGCATTGAAATCAGTAAAACCATCCGAATTGAGACGGGAAAAATAGTTTAAAAACTGTGTCCAGTTAGTAACAAGCATCGGCTTGAACAATTCAGCCCCACCGCGCACATCTTCAGTAAAGCCCACAAATCCGGCAATTGCCGTACTAACACCTTCGATTGGACGACTACCTCGGTCTATTTCTTCGATATAGACACCCGGAGCAAAATAATCAAGTCTTGCCATGAAAATACCTCGAATATAAAATTTAATCAACCATTTGTAAAGACGCGATATTATCTCGCATCTATAATGCAGAGTTCCGCGTCTCTAGGCGGGATTTAAGGAGATTTCTTTGAAGGTACAGCTTAAACCATCTACCAATGCATTGACTTGACGGGGCAAATATCCCGGACTGTTGATTTGTAATACGTAGTTACCATTACGAAGGTCTTCAAAGTAGAACAACCCCTCCTTATTGGTAGTAGTTGATTTTTCCGTTCCGATTACCTTAACTTTTGTTTCCTTCATCGGTAAATTAGTAACAGCATTTTTGACTATTCCTGCGACTACTACCCGCTTGGTGAAACTTTCAATACTTCCATTTCTATAAACACTTCCATTTTCAAGTTCAAGTTCGGGTTGAAAATTATTTTGCAGTCCGATAGTTCGTTGCCAAACTAAAGACACTAAAGATACTTGCGGCTCTACAGGAACTGTCACCATCAGATACAAAGCTGGACGTAAAGCGATAGTTAGCGCACTCCACAAAGACCCAGCTTCGATTTGCGGTTCTACAGCAACCGTCATATTCAAATTTCCATAACCCCGCAATTCGGGAACCAGAAACTCTTCCTTGAGGGCACGGTGGCGCAGTAGCAGACTTAAAGCTTGCGAAAGCAGATAATGTTCACTTAAAGCCGTTCGATCCCAAGCCGTTAGTAGCATAGAAACATCAAACCAGGTCGGAGACCAATTCACAGAAGCAGGTTGCAAAGCTTGTGTTAACTTGCGTTCAACTTGCCTTCCCGAATGTTGGATTTGCTTACTCTCACGAATGTCATAAACGTACAAATTGAGAATCGAGCCTCCACCTTCTTCTTTACGATTACTTGGATGACTAAACTCAATTTGCTCCGTACTAGAAAGCGATGTTCCTCCAGCGAGAATTCCTGCTAGGGTTTGAAGAATAAAAATAATCATGTAAGCATGATGTCCATACTTGCTACTAACGTTTCTTAGATATATCTAGGTTATATGAATGCAAACTCTTGTAGTAATTAGACTTTTGTCGAGATTTCATCCAAACTCGAAATTTATTACAAAATATGAAAATATATGAATAAATGTTAAGAATACTGCTATTTGCTGCGTAAAATGACGTAATTATCTAGTAATTAAAAGTAAAGGAAAACTAATATCTAATGTAAAAGTGAGTAAAGCAATGGCTGTCAGCTTCTCTCTCGAAAAAGAAAAAAGTAACTGTGATGATTCACACGCACTTGTTACAGAAACTTTAATTGGGCTACAAGCAGAACAACTTACCTTTCATTCCCCGATATTTTTTGTACGTATAGTTTGCTACAATCAGTTACTAAAAAAATTTCAAGAAACAATTGAATACGCAGATAATCAACCTCGCTTTTCTCAACGAGAGATAGCATATTTACGGTCGGAAGCTTGGTTAACTGATTTTCCCCATGTTTGGAATGTACATGAATTTCAACTTCCCCAGTTTCCAGAATCTTTTTCTTACATCTGTGCGATCGGCTATAGAAATCAAAAGCCAGAATATATTCAAGTAATCACTCACGCACCTCTTTCAGCAAAATCGCGGCATTACGTCAAAAATGCAGCCCAAATTCTCAGTAAATATATAGATACATGCTCAGATAATTTTCAACAAAAGTCTAAGACTGAGATATTAGAACATCTGCTTCACAAAGTCGGTCATGAATTGCGAAATAATATCGCTTTAGTAAAACTTTACGCACACAATTTATTTTTGGGCTTACAAGATAATTCTTGGCAAGAGCAAGCAGCAGTCATTTGCGAGAGTGTGAATGATTTAGATACCAATCTAACCAATATAATTTCCTGTGGTCAAGAGTCAAATTTAAAAATAATTCATCAAGACCTTAGAACTTTAGTAGACGAAAGTATAAAATACCTTCAGCCGTTAATTAATCAAAAACAATTAAAAGTTAACATTCCTGATACCTCTGCTACATTACCTTTAGATAGGTTACAAATGAAGCAAGTTTTTGATAATTTACTTAGTAATGCAATTCACTTTAGTCCTAATTGCGGCGTCATCACCTTTAGTTGGCAGGCTTTTCACGAAGAAGTATTAATTAAAATTTCAGACCAAGGGCAAGGAATTTCACCCTTAGATATGCAAAAAATTTTTAATCCGTTTTATTCGCTGCGCCCTGGTGGTACAGGATTAGGTCTAACTATAGCCCAAAAAATCGTATTAGACCATTGTGGAAATCTTTGGGCACATAATTTACCAGGAAAAGGAGCACAGTTTTGTTTGATTTTACCTACTAAAAAGAAATATTAATAAGACGGGCGATTCCGCCCATCCCCCAAGATCATCCACAAGATTATTCATTGTATTAAATTCTTGTGGAGTCGGCATCCTTGCCTGCCCCATCACTAAATGAAAAGATTATGAACAATAAACAAATTTCGATTTTACTTGTAGATGATGAAGAGCGTTTTCGTCAAGGGTTACGAACTCTCTTGAATTTTTATAGTACTAGTGCTTCATTACCTCTGAATGTTATCGGTGAAGCAGATTGTGTTGAGCAAGTTGTGAAATTAGCGGTTCAAAAAAGTCCCGATCTAATTTTGCTCGATTTGGAACTGGTTAACAGTGATGGAATGACAGCTATGGAACGGTTGAAAGATATTTCTTACTCTGGTCATATTTTGGTTTTATCTGCTCATCAAGAAGATAAGTGGATTTTTCAAGCTATGCAAAAAGGTGCCGCTGGCTATGTTTTTAAAAGTCGTGTAGCAAATCAGCTTTGTGATGCAATTAATACGGTACTTAAGTCAGAAATTTATTTGCCACCGGAAGCGGCAAGTGGTTTTTTCCGATGTTTTCAAGAAAATGTAAGTTCCGTCTATAAAGCATCTTTGCAGTTACATCTAACCGAAAGAGAACAAGAAGTTTTACAATTATTGGCTAAAGGCATCTCAAACGAAGAAATCGCAAAAAATCTGTATGTGACTGTTGCCACAGTCAAAGCTCATTTGACCAATATTTTTGAGAAATTGGAAGTTAGTAGTAGGACTCAGGCAATTATTGCCGCTATCAAATTAGGGCTGGTTCAAGCTTAAGCTGTTACGCAACTTAATTGTCTAATACGAGGTTAAGTAACTAAGCTATTATTAGCCACCTATGCCAGTAAAAAACCATCTTTTTGAAGAGCGAAGTAACAGCTATTAAAAATGCTGAAAGAGCATGAAAATTACTATGCAACAGAGAATCTTCTAATTTTATTGTTGATGAATGATCAAAAAACTTATCAAAAAATTTATAATTTAATTGCATTTGTTTAGTATTCAGCAAAAGAATATATAGCTCATAAACTGTTCAAGTCCGAATCCCAGTTAGAAGAGTTGTTAAAGAAATTGCTAAATGTTCACGAAGCGTCTGGAAAAAAGAGAGATTATTATTAAATGGGAGTGCAAGATTAAAAACAAAGGTAATGCTATTTATTAAATTTAACTTTTATACAGCTTATTAATTAACTGACTTTATATTATGTCTTCTACTGAATTATTTTACAAAGAGTACCCCTGTTCTTACAATGCTCCCTTGGATTGCGAGAACATAATAGAAACTTTGCAGGAAGTTAAAGGCGCCAAGTTTTGTTTTGAGTGTGGTTTTCCGGCACTTTTACCAGAGGAAACTGAAATTAAAGGGTATAGAGGCAGCTATCAGATAACAAGGTTTCTCGGTCTACGAGGGTTTGGACGTTTATATTCTGGTATACAGCTAAAAGACAAACAGCCAGTAATTATTAAAGAGTACTTATTACCCAGTCGTACTTTTAACCAAGATGAGACATTTCAACGTAAGGAAACCTTTAAACGTATCGGGGGGATAGATTTAGCAGATGGTCGAGTTCAAAACTTTCGCTTGATTCAAACCTGGGAAGCTATTGGCCCCGAAAAAGGAGAACGCTGTTATTTAATTACTAAAGATATACAACCATCTCAGACGCTAAGACAGTACTTGAAGCAAAATGGTGCAATGACGCCGAGTCAAGTCCGTGAGTTTTTGAGTGAGGTTCTACAAACTTTAGAATTTATGCACACCCAAAAGCTGCGTTTCCCCTCGAATCACGTACAGCGAGGTTTAGAGCATGGCAATATTAATTTAGATAGCGTATTAATTAAAGTTGAAAATAAAGAACGTTTTGTAGCATATCTATGTGATATCGCTGTCTGGGAAAATCTGTTTATTCCTCCTAGCATTCCTCAACCCGCAGCTAAAACGCACATGCAGGATTTAGAATCTTTAGGGTTAGTCGCGTTTCAGTTGTGGGTTGGGCAAACGCAGCTTGACCCTAAAGACCATCAAGCATGGCCCGATAATGATAATTCTTTAAAACAGTTTCTCTATCGTTTGCTTTCTCTCAATACTCCTTATGGAAGTACAGAAATTGCACGTCAAGAACTGCTAAGACTTCCTAAACCCAGTGAAATCAATAATTTCCAACCATCTTCTGACTCTCAAGAACAGAAAAAGCGCTTTCCTAAAAAATATTGGTTATGGCTGGGAGTGCTGGCTTTTCTATTGCTGGGAGGCACCATATGGTATTACTTTTGGCAGCTTTCCAAACTAGATGAAGGTCAATATTTAGAATGGCAAGGACTTGTACAAAATTTCTCTAAAGTAGATAACATATCTTCAGGTAAATTTATTTATACGGGAGAAAAAATTGGAACCTGGAGTTATATTTTAGAACAGGCGCCTGATACCAAAATCAAATTAAACGAGATATTAACCAATCCAAACCCAGATGCAAAAGCAACATTTATCTATGAATCATTTGAGTCTAAGGATATAGCACAAGTTAGTCAACCCATAAAAGAAGTGCAAAAAGTGCAAAAAGTTCCAAAAGACTTTGCAATGACGACTTTATTCGACAATATCACACTTGATATGAATCCAAAGCAAGTTGCTTATGATGGTTTACTGGTGTTTGTCGCATTTAGTCGGAACGGCTTTAGTCTCCATAAAGCATTGGATGGAAAAATCTCTCTTGAAGAACTGCGTGACATATATACAGGCAGAATTAAAGACTGGAGCCAAATTAACAAAAATGTTCCGAGTCTTAAAATTGAACCTTATGTCCCGACTGAACCAGAAGCGATACAGCAATTCAAAAAGCTAGTTCTTAAAAACAATCCACAAGATATAGCTTTATTTGAAGAAATTGCTAAAACTCGAACCCAAAACACAGGTACTACCCAAACACAGATTAGTACTGCAAACAATAACGGACAGACTACTGGGATTATAAGCTTCGGTATTTTTAGTAAAACTTGGAACCAGTGTTCGGCTTATCCCTTAGCAATAGTCAATAATAATGACCAAAAGATTCAACCGCTGTTAGATCCCACTACAAAACGACCACTTGAACCTTCAGATGACTTCTGCGATCGACCAGATTTTGATACCAGAAGATTTCAGCCAAATGGAACAGCAAATTACCCTTTGGGTTATCCACTGTATGTAGTGTATCCTAAAGACAATACTCGTCAGTCAGGAGGTTCTACTTTTGCTAATATGCTACTAACACGTCAAGGTCAGTGTTTACTTACTAAGTCAGGTCTTGTGCCTTTACAACCTGTGCCTAATGATATAAGAAATTATGCCTGCAAATCGGTGCCCTAATCCTAACTGCGAATATTTTAATCGTGCTTTGCCAAACAATGCCAAGGTATGTCCTTGGTGTTCGACTCCCTTAGGTAATGTAATTCCGGCTACACCAAGTAACCCAACCAACCCACAACCAGTTCAACCACAAGCAATACCAGAACAACCAAATTATCAACCTCCTTCTTACGTAACACAAAACCAGGAGCGCGGATACTCACCCCCAACATATGCTGTCCCCTCCGTACCTCCCCCAAGACTGCCAGTTTTGAAACTTGTCCACTATACTGGCAGAGAGTTTCAGTTGCCCGGGGAAGGTGGTTCAATCGGGCGTAGAAGTCAAAGTATGCCAACTCCATCAGAAATTGACTTAACTGGCATTCCCCAAGAAGGAGTTGTTTCTCGCCGCCATGGCCGTATATTTTGGGACTGGTCACAAAATGCTTATATGATTGTTGATACCAGTACGAATGGTATTTATTTAAACGGTAATCTTCTTAATTCCGGTGTATCTTACCGCATACTGAATGGTGATTCTTTACAGCTAGGTCAAGATGGTCTAGTTACTTTTACGGTAGTGGTGATGTAATTAATAGCTATAACTCTGACAAATAGTAGTGCAAAATTAAATATACAATGTCCGCAGCGAAGTGAAGCATAAGCTCTAAAGGCAGGCTCTACCATTGCAATTATATAAATATTTTTGCATACCTCCTACTTAATAAGGTTGAGAAAATATTTTTGGTAGCAAATATAACTTTAACTTGGATTGCGATCGCAAATTTTTGATTCGATATAAGTTCGACCTTTGGCTAGTTTTGATTTTGAAGCTGTCCCTTTAGCCTAGATTTAATAGTAATAGCACTTGAACTATAAATATTAGTGCTTCCATGTGAACAGCAAAAATTATGGACTTAGAGAAAAGAGAAGTCTTTTATACGCCCCTTGGAGACGTTGGTGGTACAGCGGGATATGTTGGTATTTCAGCAGTATCTAATCCAAGCAGAGTATCTACAGATGCTGAAAGGTGTCTAAAAGATTCACTTTTATTAGCTACACTCACTCAGCGAGTGTACGAACTTTTGCTTGAAGATATTCGTAATCAGCGAGAGAGAGTAAGTAACTACGGTCAAAAAAGGTGGTTTTGATGCCAGGTAGTAATAATAGCAACGTTACTCATGAACTAAATTATGTTACAACTAATCGGTTTTATATCGAGATCGAAAGCTCTATCGCTGCGTCTTTCACTGAATGTTCAGGACTAGGGGCCCAAATTCAAAAAAAGGTCATCCCAGAAGGAGGTGTTAACGACCAACAAAGGGTGTACTTAGGACATGTTGAGTTTAATGACGTGACATTGAAGCGGGGTGTTACTGACCATCCAGGTTTTTGGAACTGGATAAGTGAAGTTTTTAATGAACAGGGAAAAACATCTCGACGCAATGTAAATATTTTGGTTTTTAATCAAGCTGGTGAAACGATGATGAGTTGGACACTTATTGGTGCTGTTCCTATTGGATGGAAGGCGCCTGCATTGCAAGCAGACGGAAATACAGCAGCAATTGAGGAATTAACTTTAGCTTATGAAGGTATACAATTCGGGAAAGAAAAAGGTGGGGGTAACAAGTCAACACGGATGAAATCAGGATTTTTTGAGTCTAAATAATACCAAAATAAAACTATATGGATATTCAACCATTGGTAAGTAAAGTTAATAGACTCGGCTTAAGTGAATCTTTATCCCAACCCAATAGATTAACTTTGAGGCAAGAATCTAATCATAGTCTCAGTAATTCTACTTCTCCAATTGCTAATCACACACCGCTAACTACATCAAAATTTTTATTGCCACGTCATCAAAACAATAAATTTTTAAACACTGATTCTTTAGCAAATTTAAATTCTTCGAATGATAGTGATGGAAATATTGATTTATTTCCTGAGCTAGAAAGCTATTATCAAAACGAAGATATCAGTGTTAATAGTATTGATGCATTGTCAGTTCCCAATCAAAGCAGTGTTAATAACAATGAACTAGCGGAGACATTAAGTTCAAATAATTTAAGTTATTTAGACACACTTCTGGATAAAAAAGCAAACAATAAACCGAAATCTCAGAGAAAAACAAAATCCAAACCGACATTAGATTCTAAACCTCAAACTAAAAAAACAACCAAATCCTCCAAGACGAATAAGAAGGGTAAACATGAAGTTGTACCATTACAACAACCTTCAAACCAAAACAATGACCCAATTACACAGAATTTAGAAACAACGACACCTGTTTGTGAGCAAACGGCGTTAACTCCAACTTCTGAAATTGAACCATTACAGCAAGCTACAAATCAGACATTTAACTCAACAATACCAAATCTCGAAACAACGGCAAATATTTTGGGTGAATCTGCATCACCTCCAACTTCTGAAGTTGAACCATTACAGCAAGTTACAAACCAAACATTTAACCCAACAATACCAAATATTGAAACAACGACACCTGTTTCTGAGCAAACAGGGTTAACTCCAACTTCTGAAGTTGAAC
>NZ_JBALCN010000072.1:0-50649 GCF_036919615.1 Nostoc sp.
TGCGATTTCAATCTTAAAAGGGCGGCTCATGGCTATTTTAATTTATCGAGTTTCTTTTCTCCATTATATGCAGCTTCATATAAAATTGGTATAAGAGCATTTCAAACTTGACAGTAATTTTACTTTGTTTCATATATTTAAGGTCGCAAACCTAACATTTTCAAATTTTAAATGTCGCTTATTCTATTTGCTCAAGAAACCTCTGTTTTAATCAACTTCACAAATTCAATGTTGCTTTCTTGCTAGTCCAAGTGTTTATACTACAAAGGAAGCTCACAATACTTAATGAGATAAAAGGGCAAAAAATACAGTGATGTTAGCATAGGGCGTGTTTTCAAACTCAAAAAGTAGGTTGGGTTAAGCGTAGCGCAACCCAACAAAGCAACGCTGTAGGTTGGGTTTCATTCCTTAACCCAACCTACATTTAAGTCCAATTTGGGGTTTGAAAACAGTCACTAGGGGGTTAAGTCTTTGTTAATTTTTCCACATGACGTGAAAAGTCAGGTAGGTAATAGCTAATGCAGTTAGTTAATTTGCCAAATATGGATAATACTATCCTCATTGCTGCTAGCAAGGGTTTTACCATCTGGGCTAAGAGCAACCCCTAAAACGGAACTGGAACCATCCCGAAAGGTGTGCAACAATTTCAAAGTCTCTAAACTCCACAGTTTAATACTGCCATCATAATTGCCGCAGATCAGAATTTTTCCATCCGGGCTAATGGTAAGAGATTCAACTGAACTAAAATTGTCAGGAAACTCATGCAGCAGTTTTCCAGTTTGAAGATTCCATAACTTCAGGGTGCTAGTTGCACGATTTCGAGAAACTAGTTGACCAAAACTGCCAGTGACAAGCTTTTTGCTATCTGGAGTAATGGCAATAGCATCAACTCCAGTTTTGTGTCCTTTGAGAATATGGCGTGTTTTTTTAGTTTGGAGATCAATCAGCCTAATTGTATTGTCATCGCCACCCCCAGTACTCACAAGGGTTTGCATATCAGGACTAAATGCAACCTTACTCACAAATTCTGAGTGTGCAGCAATGGTATCAAGCAGCTTAAGCGTGTGTAAATCCCAAAGCTTGATTGTGTGATCATCACTGCCACTAGCAATCAATCTCCTATCTGAACTAATAGCAACTGTTTCTACTGGCAGGGTATGTCCACTTTCGATGTTAAGCATAAGGGAAGTGCGTAAATCCCAAATTTTCATTGTTGGAGTGGTTATTCCACCACTTACAAGCAGCTTGCCATCTGGACTAATAGCAATTGAAGTAACACCATCTGAATGAGCATCTAAACTACGCAGTAATTTTCCAGTCCGGAGATTCCAGATTTTAATAGTATCATCTCTACCTCCACTAATCAGGGTTTGCCCATCTGGGCTAATGACAACTGCTGAAACACCAAAAGTCACTTTTTTATGGTCAGTCAGTGTGTGAACAAGTTGAATATGTGATTGAGACTGAGTAATTGTACTCCTGCCAATGGGGGGATTTGAACTGGAAGAATGGACATCAATGACAATGACAGTGATGCTTACTGCAATAGCTAAGGCTGTAATAACTGGTTTGGATTTGAGGAAATTTAATAATTTCATGGCGATGAGGAACGCTATTATATTAATAGGGTTCCCATTTGATCCGGTGAGTAGTTTACCGCCGTAAGCATCGCCCTTCATTTTCTTAATTAAAGTGAGAAAATATGCCACCAGGGATATCTGCTAAATTTAACCAGTAGATAGACTTATGAATTGCTATGTGTTTTGTAGTACATTACTAGCCAGTTGTAGCGTTTGCGCAGCGTCTCGTAGAGAAGCGATGACCAAGTGCTGTAAGTTGCCTGAGAAGTGATTTTACAGCATTTGGTCAACAACTGGCGATTTGTGGAGGTACTGAGGCATAGGGTAAACCATTCCTCATGTAACCTTTGGGCTGTCCCGTTGTCTTGATATCTTATTTAAACTGTAAAACAGAGACTTGTAATGCCAAATTGGCAGAATCTTTCTGTCTTGATTTGAAGTGCCGCCGTCACTTCACCTTTTTCTTAACGCAGGAATGCAAAGAGTTGATGGCAGTATGGTCAAATACCTCTGCTAGTTCAAGAGATAACTTTTAGCAAAGTTCGTTAAGCACGTCCAATTTAGGTCGGTTGTTACACACACCAGTTTGATTATTATTAGTCAGAATGTATTGTAGTAGTGCAATCTAACATTGCACTGTTACAAAAGCTAAATACAGAGGTAAACTATGTTTCCTTTTTGGGGTAATCCCTGTTATGGAAGCGAACCCATTTCGCGCAAAGCTGGCTTAGAGCGGAAATTAAAATTCTTGATTTGGATGCGAGATGATTTAGAGTCCAAACTGGCTGGCATTAATGCTTCTATTGATACCATTCGGCAGCAAATAGAACGCTCAGACTCAACTGTTTAGAGCTTAGTTCTTGCATTTGTACTTAAGCCGATTGTAACTCCTTTGTGACAGAGCGCTGTGAATGGGCTGCATCAGTGTTGTAGGTCTTTGTGCAGCGCCCTGTCATAAACTGCCGTACAAAACAGGCAGTCTTGAAAAACGAAGCCCAGTCTTTTGTGTTGATGGAACTAACCTTGAATAAGCAGAGTTTATTAATATCTTGAAGTTAGAGCCGTAATCGTCACTTAACGCGCCAAAACTTATATAAATGAAAAATATTATCTCGATTGGTTGGAATAGCTGCTTAAAACGGCACAAAGAATCTATTTTACTATTTGACTCAATTGCTGCCGCTAGTGAGATTGCCTTTATGATTAACGGTCAGTGGGATGGCTGCAATGGTGTGATAATGGCTAAATGTGATGAGGTAGCTGTTAACACTGCTACTAAACTATTAGAAGCTACATGGTGTTATCAAGGCGCATCAAAAGCTGTTTTAGACAAAGTAACAACTGAGAAAATTTTACGCCGTTATGCAATGGGAGAAAGAAATTTTATTAATGCTAATTTGAGGTGTGCAGTACTTGCATCAGCGAAACTGAGTGAAATTAACCTAAGTTATGCAAAGTTGAGTTGGGCAGACCTAAGTCAAGCCAATCTAAGTAAAGCTGATTTAACGGCAGCAGACCTAAGTGAAGCTAATTTAAGTGGAGCCGACCTGAGTAAGGCATACCTCATGAGGACAAACCTAACCAAGGCAGACCTGCAACAAGCTTCACTAAAGGGGGCTAATTTAAGTAGTGCTAACTTAAGTGAAGTTAACCTCACTGATGCAGACTTAAGAGGAGCTAATCTATCACTAGCAGACCTAAGAGGGGCAAATTTTAACTTCTGCAATTTGAGTGGGGCTAACCTAACAGGTGCCAAGTTAATTGAAAGTGACTTGGCTTTTGCTAGACAATGATCACGCCTGGAGGCGATTGGACTTAGGTGCGATTTGACTTAAGTAATCAACATAATGTGCGATGGCTACACCATCGCACATTATTCAGGGTAAGGATTTTCAGCACTTTAATGCTTACTACAAAGTATTGTTTATCTATGCCTATCCACTTAACAAAGTATTGCCAAATTTAATTCGCAATAAATTCATGAAATGCTGTGCTTAGGTAATTTCTTACTTTAATCTGGAACCACAATGTTTTCTAAACCCTTTTCTGCTGGTGGAAATTGCGGGTTGATTGCTTCTAGAGTGTCTGCGATCGTTCGAGCTACTACCAAGTTACGATACCACTTATTGTTTGCAGGTATGACATACCAGGGAGCATGAGCAGTCGAGCAATTGTTAATCATCTCCTCAAATGCTGCTTGGTAGTCATCCCACAGCACCCGCTCTTTTAAATCGTTGCTGGAAAACTTCCAATGCTTATCTGGATCTTCTAACCGACTTTCCAAGCGCCGTTTTTGTTCGTCTTTAGAAATGTGAAGAAAAAACTTGATAACAGCAATGTTGTTGAGTGTCAGCATATGCTCAAACTCGTTAATCAACTGATAGCGATCGCGCCAAATATTCTCTGGTACTAGCTGTTTAACTCGCACAATTAACACATCTTCGTAATGAGAGCGATTGAAGATGCTAATCATCCCCCGTTGTGGTGCCCGTTGGTGGTAGCGCCAAAGAAAATCATGGCTTAATTCTTCATCGCTGGGCTTTTTGAATGACCAAACCTGACAGCCTTGTGGGTTAAGACCACCGAATACATGTTTGATGGTGCCATCTTTACCCCCGGTGTCCATCGCTTGCAGCACGATTAGCAAACTGCGTTGGTGTTCAGCATATAACCGTTCTTGCAAATTTTGCAACCGTTGACGCTGCTTTTCCAATTCTTTCTCAACATGCTTCTTTTTCTTGTAGTCCTCGCAGGCATTTGGATCGAAATTAGCCAAGGTGATAAGCTGTCCGGGGTGAACTCGATAGCGAGGATAGTCTGGTTTAGGCGGTGGCTCGTCTACAACGATTTTTTCAGGTGCCATTTCCTCGGCATACTTGGTTGTAATCTTTGCTGCCGCTTTTTTTGTCTTAGGAGATTCTGCTGGTGTTGCCTTGCTGGTGGCAGTTGAATTATTATCTTTTGAATTATTTGACTGGCTCATAGGTTTTTTTAACTTAAATAGGGTTTACCAAGAAATATCCTTAATTTGCTCAATTTATTCAAGGCTATTTGGTCACCTCAATTTGATGCCAAGAGTTATTCATATATCCCTTGAAATTCCAAATCGTTTTGACATCTTCTGGTTGAGTGTTACCAGCAGAATCCCAGGCACGCACAATGACTCGGTTATTGGCAGTTGCTTTTGTCCTCCAGAAAGGACAGCCAGCCAATCCTTAACTCTTTTTATACTTAACAACTCTTAAAAGCTTAACTAGCTTTCATGAAAATTCTTCTGAGTAATTTAAAATTACAGTAAACCGAGCGAGATGTTGTAGTATCTAGCTAAAGGATAATATTATGATATTTATATCTTGTACTAACGATATAAAGTAACCTGAGTTCGACGGTCTTGCATAAATCTCACATTACCAGATCAGGAGTTGTTTTATTTGACGATCGCCCTTCTCCCCCTTGAAAGGTTACGATAAAAGCTATTCTTGACAAGATACTTGCTAAAATAGCACTGTATTTTATCGAAAAATAGTAATTTATATTACTAGTTTATCAGACATAATTAAGGGATTTATGTCTGGATTTATGTAAAATCTAAGTATTTTTCTTCTCCGACTTAAACCAAGTTTTTGCAATCATTCATATTCAAATTCAGCAACCTTAAAATTTTACTTAGTTTGAAAGATATTTTGTACCATTTTTTTGTCTGCATTCGCCGCCGCCCTATCCAACTCTGCAATCTCACTGGCGTCTAATTGCCAACTCAATGCACCAATATTCTCCCTAGCCTGTTCCACGCTCTTGGCTCCAGGAATAGGAATGGTTCCTTTACAAATGCACCAATTAATTGCTACCTGTGACATGGTTTTGTTTCTAGACTGTGCCACTTCTCGCAAACATACCAAAAGCGATCGCATTCCTGGTAATATCTGCCTAAACAGCAGACCTCTAATACCTTTGGGCAAAGGGCCTTGCTCAGAGTATTTTCCTGTCAGTAGCCCCAAGGCCAAAGGGCTGTAGGCAATCAGTTTAATTCCCAACTCATCACAAAGGTCTTTGAGCTTTAGTTGGGTGACAGGATATGTAGACAATAAAGAGTATTGAACTTGCAGAGTAGTAATCGGAACGCCTCGTTCAGCAAACTTTTTCTGCACTTGCTTGAGCCGTTTAGGCCCATAATTAGATAGTCCCACTCCCTTAACCAGTCCTTGCTCATACAAATCGGCAAGACCATCTAACAGCCCTCCCTCTTGCCAAGGAGCATAATTCGCTGTAGACCAGTGCATTTGCACCAAATCTACGTTTTTTCCCAGGCGTTGGGCAGATGATTTGCAAGCTTTTACCATTGACTGACGTGTCCATCTCCACGGGTAAGCAGCAAGCTTAGTCGCAATACAAACATTTTCTTTGCCTAAACCTACATATTCTCGGTTGAATCGTCCCAGGAGTAACTCACTCCGACCATTCAATCTCCCAGTTCCGTAAGAATCACCTGTATCAAATAAAGTTACACCGTTGCTTACACAAAGGTTAAAGACGGCTTGCAACTGGTCATCCATACTTTCGTTATATCCCCAAAGCAGTTGGTTGCCCCAGGCCCAAGTCCCGCAGCCCATGCTTGGGAGGGAGAGTTGTTGGAGAGTCTGCATCTTTGCTCTCTGTAGATTGCCTTATTAATTATCAGGTATATAGCAGGTATTAAGCCGCGAGTAGGATGATTACCTGGCAAATAGGGAGAACCTTTTAGCACTCATGCTACGTTGCCTCTAAAGTTTTGAAAATTTACAAAGGTTTGGGACGTTCTCCAAAGTAGGCTCGCTACTTTCTTATTAGGCAAACAAAGCCCAAGCAGATATATTTTTAGTCGGTTGCTAAAAGCAGCTTCAGCACCAACCATTAGGATATTGTCAGATTTGCAAGCAGCCAAGCTTTCTGAGTCCATGCGTTATTAAAGAACCCAACCTCTGGTGCTTTTGATTCAAATGAATGAGGTGGTGAGTGTAGCAATAAGGGCGAACCTTTGTCATGAGCCTCAACTAAATTAACTATCCAGGGAAGAAAGTCTAAGATTTCTTTTGGTAGTACAGTTAACTCAAAGTCCCACACTAAATTAAGACCTCGGCATACTTGTCCTTTTCTTAACATCGTCACTCTCCCAGCACTCTTGTTAATAGCCAGTCGAAGAATGAACGGGCGGAATGGGACAAATTCATCAGGGGCTGTATAAGCGTATACATTTACATAGTTCAGTCTCTGCTTATGATCCATCCAAGATGCGATCGGTGAATTACTACTATAAGATGTACCAGTTATGATCACCGGCATATTCATAGCAGCAGCAAAGTTAGAGTAGAACTTATGCCTTAGTTCGCTAACAATATGTTTAACTTCTGGGTTCATGGTTGCTACATCTGTTACAAAAACGATACCTACAGTAAGCTACGCTAACGCATGGCTTCATCAGAGACAGTTATTATCAATTGTGTCAACTTCTCTGACGCTGTTTGTGCTTGGCGATTGCTTTGCGTTTGCACTTTTGCAGAGGTGTTTCAAAGTGACGGTGCTTTCTGATATCTGGAAAAATCCCTACTTTGGACACTTCTGGCTTAAATCGACGTTAGGCTGATTCAATCCCTTCATTTTCGCCTGCGATTATTTGGGCCATACTATATTTCTACTAAGTTGACTTAATTAGTGCTTGGGTTGTGGTAAATACTCCAGTCAACTGAAGCACAAAAAAAGGCAGACGCCTTGTCTGCCCTCAAGACCTTAGAGTTAAATTCTTAGTTTTACACCTTAATTGCGGCGAGAGGAGCCACCACCACCACTATAGTTTCCTCGTCTACCACCAGAGGAACCTCCATCTGTTTTGGGCTTGGCTTTATTAACTTTTAAGCTCCGACCCATCCACTCAGCATTATCAAGGGCCTCAATTGCTGCTGTTTCTTCAGCGTCTGATTCCATTTCTACAAAGCCGAAACCTCTCATCCGACCTGTTTCTCGGTCGATAGGCAATTGAACATTTTTTACAGTTCCGTATTCTGCAAAGACATGCCGGAGGTCATCTTCTTTAACCTCATAAGATAGGTTACCGACGTAAATTGACATAGAATGTCTCCAGAATCAGGGGATGTAGAGATTTATATCCGGAGAGGTCTGTAATACAAGTTATATATAAAAACAAACTATACAGCCGAATTTAATCTTCCATCCAATATTTTAACATAAATTGAGAAGTTATATTCATAAGCAACACTATACTTATCTGTTGATCTAAATACTCAGACAGTTGGCGAAACTCGTTTAAAATCAACCTACCAGCGATCGCATTGAATTTGAAGTCACCAAAAAAATTCAATCACTGAATTTATTTATCTTCAAACAGTATTAGTAATTAGTAATTTTTAGATTTTATTTACTCAAAATTTCCAGAGAGTGCAATTAAATGAAACCAGTGCGATCGCTTGTAACGTAAAATTAATTTCCATCCGGCATTTGCTAACACTTTGACACCCATGTATTGCGACTACCTTATCCAAATCCTGACTGCCCGTGTGTACGATGTTGCCCAGGAAACACCACTGGAGTCTGCCCCAAATTTGTCTGCGCGGCTAAATAATCAACTCCTGCTGAAACGTGAGGATATGCAGTCAGTATTTTCCTTTAAACTACGGGGTGCTTATAACAAAATGGTGCAACTGCCACCAGATATATTGGCGCAAGGTGTAATTGCAGCGTCTGCGGGGAACCATGCTCAGGGAGTCGCCCTTGCAGCCCATCGCTTGGGAACCAAAGCGATTATCGTCATGCCAATAACCACACCCCAAGTCAAGGTAGATGCGGTTAGAATCAGGGGTGGAGCAGTCGTATTACATGGAAATACCTACGACGATGCTTATAGCTATGCTCGTGAATTAGAAGTAGAAAAAGGGTTGACCTTTATTCATCCTTTCGATGATCCTCATGTAATTGCTGGACAGGGGACAATCGGGATGGAAATTTTACGGCAATATCAGCAACCCATCCATGCAATTTTTGTAGCGATTGGAGGGGGCGGATTAATTTCTGGGATTGGGGCTTATGTGAAACGGTTGCGTCCGGAAATCAAGATTATTGGGGTTGAGCCAGTAGATGCTGATGCGATGTCTCAATCGCTCAAAGCCGGACATCGGGTGCGCTTGTCCCAAGTAGGGTTATTTGCTGATGGCGTGGCGGTGCGAGAAGTAGGTGAAGAAACCTTTCGTTTATGTCAGCAGTATGTAGATGAAATTATTCTGGTGGATACAGACAAAACTTGTGCCGCGATTAAAGACGTGTTTGAGGATACGCGATCCATTTTAGAACCAGCTGGTGCATTGGCGATCGCAGCTGCCAAAGCCTATACAGAACGAGAACAAATCGAGGGACAAACCTTAATTGCTGTAGCCTGTGGTGCAAACATGAATTTTGATCGCCTCCGCTTTGTGGCAGAACGGGCAGAGTTGGGCGAACGCCGCGAAGCGATCTTTGCAGTCACAATTCCTGAGAAACGGGGAAGTATTCGCCGGTTTTGTGAATGTATTGGCAACCGTAATCTTACCGAGTTTAATTATCGGATTGCCGATGAAAAAACAGCCCATATTTTTGTAGGTGTAAAAATTCAAAATCGTGCTGATGCTGCAAAGATGGTAGAAACCTTTGAAGCTCAAGGAATTGAAACTCTTGATTTAACAGACGACGAACTAACTAAATTACATCTGCGGCACATGGTGGGTGGACATTCTCCCCTGGCTCACAATGAATTGCTCTACCGTTTTGAGTTTCCCGAACGTCCCGGCGCATTGATGAAGTTTGTTAGTTCCATGAGTCCTGCCTGGAATATTAGTCTTTTTCACTACCGCAACAACGGTGCAGACTACGGACGAATCGTTGTCGGTATCCAGGTTCCCCCTCATGAGATGAAAGAGTGGCAAGCTTTTCTCGATAACCTGGGCTATCGCTATTGGGATGAAAACAAGAATCCGGCATACAAGCTGTTTTTGGGATAGGGGAGGAGTAAGAAGTAAGAATTTTAGATTTTAGATTTTGGATTTTAGATTTAAATTTAATCCACTCATATCAAGTTCGGTAAATTACTTACGATATGTCATTGCGAATGCAACGTTCGCGCAGCGTCTCGTAGAGAAGTGGAATGAAGCAATCGCAATGGTTTGGGATTGCCACGCTCCGCGCGCAATGACATAAGTATTAAGTCGGACTTGATATCATACGCTTGCAGACTCGTTGGCGCAGCCCAAGGTAGAGAACAGAGCTGCGCTATCGTCAATTCCATTATCCAAAATTGAATTGCCCAATGCCCCATGCCCCATGCCCCATGCCAATTTAGCGAGAGCTACCCTCCAATATCAGATTCGAGTCCCAAGTATAGAAGCCGATTTGGTTAGGAACCCTAGAGAATCTGCCTGTTCGATAGCCTCTAGATAATTCATTCAACACCTTATTTTTGATCTCTCTAAGTTGCTGAGAATCTAGTTCTCCATAAATTCCGGCGATGACTTCAGCAACGCTGAAAACTTTACCTGGATTTTGTTCTAACAGAGAGGTGAGGGCATCAATTAAGAATTGACCCTCAAAGGCTTTGAGCATTGGTACTGTTTTTGTCAGAGGTAGGAAAGGTTTCTTCTTTTTGTTTTTGATGCTTTTAAAAGCACCATTGCCATTATTTGGAACTACCAAACTTAAATCCAGGGTATAGCAACCTGGCTCGTCGGGAATAGTTACCCAGTAATTCCTTTCTCTGCCTTGGGTAAGGGAAGATTGAACCCTACCTTTAACTACTTTGAATAGATTGGAATCTAGCTCTCCATAAAGCGATCGCACGATAAAATCAATATGACAGACAGTGCCTATCTGCTCTTGCAATAGCTGTTTTATGGCTTCCGTTCGAGAGAGAGCGTGATAATACTGGGGCAGCATAGGGATTTCCGCCACCTTTGTTGAATTATCGTTGTTCTCTGTTGGTATCTTTGGATCTGGCGATGTAGTTGGAGGTTGACTCTGTTTTGTATCAACAGCAGAAAAGGAATTATCTATCTCAACCAAGTCTTTGTCTTTTCGTACTGACTCTACAGACTCCACCAAGTTGATTTCGTCGATATTATCAAGGGGTGATAAAAACCTCAAAGAGCCTTCTTGAGAAAGATTTGTAGTTTCCTCAGCCGCCGTTAGTCTTGATATCTGCTTATTCGCATCAGAAAAAGACCAGTTAGATAACAACGCTTCTACATGATCGAGCTGCGATCGTGCCTGCACAAAGAGGCGTTCATACTCTTCTGTAAGGCGAGCATAATAGTCTCGTAATTCCAACAGTGGTGAAACAAAGGTGCCTGGAGGTGGTTCTAATTGTCCATTTTGAGTCATAATACTTCAATCATTTTAAATCGATGTCACTTTTGTAAGACATTGGTCTAGGTTTTGCTTTTTGAGATGTAGGCTGGGATTTCTTCGGGGGTTGGGGAGGGCGACATCTCTCACAATATAAGGGTCGAGGACCGAAAGTCTCGCGCTTTGTCAGATCGTTACACTCTTTACAGACAAACTGGAAAACACGAGTATGAATCTGTCTTTTGTGCGCCCTGACAGTATATTCCCTAACATCAATGAATTTACTTGCCATAATCAGGAATTGTGAATTGCCGTCGGATCAATGTCTTATCAATATAGCTATTCAAGCAAATGAAACTGCATCAGTGTATGTTTATGTAGAAGTTTTATTCAAATCAGTGAATTTGACGCCTAGCATAAAGTGCAGATGAGCAACTTAAGAGTTAGCCCTTAACTATCCTCTCACCAGATAATTTGATCAGCAAACACTACTACCATTCCTTAGGTGTAGGCGATTTTCATCGCCCTGATCAGATAAATTGGTAGAGGGAAGTGCAGGATTATTCACTTCCACTTCCATTGATTGGCAAATCAAGCGATCGCCAGTGTGTCTAATTGCCCATCATAGAATTACCGCACTCCTAACCCCTCTTCCTCATGGTAGAGGGAGACGCTTAAGGTCGCCATTCCTGTCCAAAGAAAAACCACCTCCTAAAAAAGAAGGCGGCGATTATCGCTAATCAAAGTATGATTCCAGTAAGTTTTGTTGCGGTACTAGTACTCTGTCAAGTCAACTTTGCAGGGTTTATGGAAAGAAAATCAAGTTCTTTTCTCCCTCTGCTTCCCCTGCCTACCTTCACAAGTCATTTTTGGGTTGGTCGAGTATTAGTGGTTCATATGATTAATTTTGATGGGTTGTGAAAATTCGTAGCCACTCTAGCCTTTAAAATTGAGTAATAAATCATTCACTACGAACCCATCAATTTCAATTTGACAGACTACGGCTGACTGGGAGCAGCTGGTTGCGATTGAGGTTGTGGGCGTAAACGGCGCAAAGACTCCCGCAACTTATCCTGACTGGTGTTTTCTGCTCGCCGCCGCCGAGTTGGGGTTGCTTGTGGCTGTTGTGATGAATTGGTAGTCGCTCGTTGACGCTGGATGCTGCGTAGGGAGTCTCTGGCACTTCCTTGAGTGCGATTTATCCTCGTTTCAGATGATGAGCCTGCGGTAATAATTTCTCGTCTTTGAGGTTCCAACCGTCTACTCAATCCAGATATTGCTGGTCTTGTGGCTGTAGCTTCATTAGATGAGGGTGTCAACTCTCTGCGTCTACGTCCTGGATGTTCTTGTATGGAGTTAGCAGCAGCTGCTGCTGCTGCCTGCTGGGTTCTTTCTTCTGCTTCTTTTTTTCTTTGCTGTTGGTATTGGCGGTATTGCTGTGAATCTTCTTTAAAAGCCCCAGAGTTGACTCGCACCCCTTGTCTGCCACCTTGTGCTGGGTTGAACTTCCATTCACGCGCTTGTCTCAAGTTTTCTTCGTCCAATTCACGGTTTCCACTGGAGCTGGCTACCCGCACATTAGTGACATTACCTTGTTCGTCAGTATCAAAAGCCAAACCTACACGGCCTTCGATTCCTCGTCGTTTAAATGACTCTGGATACTTGAAACCACATTTGCGGCAATCTGCCCTACCATTACCATTACTTGAACTGTTAATTTTTGGAGGTGTTGGCACTGTTGGCGCTGTTGCTACTGTCGGACGGTTTCCTAGTCCATTGCCTATACCACTGCCAGAGCCTGAGCCAATTCCTGAACCTCTACCACTGCCAGAGCCTGAGCCAATTCCTGAGCCAATTCCTGAACCTGTACCTGAACCTGAACCTGTATTTAAAGCAACGCCTGAGCCAGAGCTACCAGAGTTATCTGTCAGGACTGGACTACCGCCGCCGCCGCCACCGCCGCCGATCACAGGTGCAACAGTTGTCACAGGGACTTGTGACTTGGGAGCAATTTCCCTATTTGTTGGTTGTGGGTTTTGAGTAGTTTGTTTTGGTTGTTGAACTGGCTGAATTTGAGTAGTTTGTTTTGCTTGTTGTTGAACTGGCTGAATTTTTGGTCTTTCAATCAATTCCTGTACTGGTTTTTGTACTGGTGGAATTTCTTTAGGCTGTTTTTGAACAATTTCTGGTTCTTTTTTAGGTTCTTCTGTAATTTTTTCAAGTGGTTTTTCTGGCTCCGGAGTCGGAGTATCTATGATCGCCACCTCTATTGGTTCATCTTCGTTTGTAGGCACTCTTGTCAAATAATTACCTATGCCTGAGGACAGTACGCCGATATGCAGCGCCAGTGAACCTATCAGACTGTAAGTCAGAAAAGACTTGAGAGCCTCAACTTCTTTGGAACGTTGCTCGACAGTAGTGCCGGAAAAGCTCATAGCTATTGCTACCTATTCTCATTAATTTAGTCATTTTAGAATGCATGGTTGCAAATATCAAGTAAAAAATTAAAATTATTTTGGCAGTATTACGCAACAGTATATTTACATCATCAAAATATCTTTGAAAAATACTGTTCTTTATCACAATTTATAGATAAAATTAATTTTTGTATTAATTAAATTATTTTATCTCAAACAAAAAAAAAGTAAAAAATAATGATATTAGATTAGATTTGAAAAAATTCTGATTATATCTTAAACTTTATTGAGAAAAAGTTTCATTTTTTCGCTTGATTCTGGTAGTCTGATTTTGTATTGTTGATGACGTTTAGAGGCACTACATGGGAATTCAGGATTTGTTTGCAGCAGGCGGTGTGGTCATGTTGCCCCTGTTGCTGTTTTCGGTGTTGGCAGGGGCACTAATGATTGAGCGGGCGAAGTTTTGGCTACAGATTGGTAAGCGTCAAAACCGGGTGGTGCGAGAGGTTTTAAATCTTTATCGACTTGATAATGTCGTTAGTGCTGTGGATAAGCTGCAAAAAAATGTAGATTTACCTATAGCACGCATTTTTCTGGCTGGACTACAGCTAGAAAGACCGACTCCAGAAAAATTTCGTTTGGCTTTGAAAAGCGAGGCGCAAGCAGAAATCCCTATACTCAAGCGGTTTCAACCTGTATTTGACACTATTATCGGTTTAGCGCCTCTGTTGGGACTTCTCGGCACAATTTTAGGATTAATTCGCTCATTTGCTGGACTGAATGTTGGTGATGTCGGAGCTACTAAAACTGGTGCAGTCACTGCTGGTATTAGTGAAGCTTTAGTTGCTACCGCCTCAGGATTGATTGTGGCTATCTTTGTGCTTTTAGGAGCCAGCATCTTCCGGGGACTATATCAGCGGCAGATAACAATGATTCAAGAGTACGGCGGACAGTTAGAAATACTGTTCCTCGATCGCTATGAACAACACGATCGCTACGAACAACAGGAGAAGTCCTATGGATCTAGATGAGAATGAACCAGATTTAGCACCATTTATAAATGTAGTACCTCTGATTGATGTAATGTTTGCTCTTTTGACATTTTTTATTATGTCAACGCTGTTTTTAACACGATCAGAAGGATTACCAGTAAATCTACCAAAGGCAGCCACGGCGAAGGAACAGCAAATTCCCACTAAAGTTACCATCACGGTAGATGAAAAAGGTCAGATAAGCCTAAATCGCGATCCAATAGCAGTTAATGATTTAGCAGCGCGAGTGCGGACTTTAGTTGGTTCTAACCCAGATGCATTGGTAATTATTAATGCTGATCAAAAAGTCTTGCACGGTGAGATAGTGGGGATAATGGATCAAGTCCGTCAGGTGAAGGGAGCAAGGTTAGCGATCGCTACCCAAAGATAAAAAGTAAAAATATTGTGCATCAGAAGTTCAGAGAGTCAGGAAAATTCTGTATTCTGACTCCTAACTCCTTCTTATCTAATTACTACTACCAGCTACGCTTACAAATCTGCAATTCTTGAGATATAAGTTTAAATAATAATTCTTGCTGTGAATGGATAAAAAAGTGGTCACCGTTAAATTCATGCAATGAAAAAGCAGCGATTGTCTGCTCTTGCCATGCTTGCATCTCTTCATGACTAACTTCTTGGTCTTGCAAACCACTAAAAACAGTGATAGGACACTTCAATGGCTGTTTTTGAGTGTAAATATAAGTTTCCAGAACTGCAAAATCTGCCCGCAAAATAGGAAGAAACATCTGCATCAGTTCCGGGCTTTCTAGTACTGCTTTGGGTGTACCGTTAAGACTGTGTAGCTCGTTGATCAAATCAGGGTCTGATAGGACGTGAAGAGGTGGTTTTGTCAACGGGATTTGCGGGGCGCGACGAGCAGATATGAAAAGTTGAAAGGGAGTAAGACTATACTTAGAGCGAAGTAGACGGGTTAACTCGAAGCTAACTAATCCGCCCATACTGTGACCGAAGAAGGCGAATGGTTTATCTAAATATGGTATCAGAATTGGAGCGATCGCTTCAACAAGAGGTTCTAATCGCGTCAAAAGTACTGACTTAATCTGTCTTCCCCGTCCCGGATATTCCACAGCACAGACTTCGACATTATTAGGTAGATTATCAGACCATGTACGAAAAATCGCCGCGCTACCACCAGCGTAGGGGAAGCAGAATAAACGCAAGTTGGCTTGAGGATTTGGTTGGGGACAGATAACCCAGGAATTGAAGCTTGGTGTAGTTGTCATAATATAATTTAGAGTTGGATAACGCAATTCAGCTTGAATTATTAAACATATTCACTGAATAATCTTATGACAGGAATGGAACCTTTGGCGATATCAGCCGTTAGCGGTGTCGCCGCTATGTTTTTCCAAATCGGTAGTCAGGTTTTAGGAGTATTAGGCAAAACCCTGGATGAAAAAACCAAGAGGTTAATTTTTACTGCATCAAATCAATATGAAAAAAACTACGAAGAACGGCATGGCATTCTCAAAGTATTAGGAATGCGTGAACCTGTCAAGCTGGAATCGCTCTATACATCGGTGCAGTTTTTAAATGATGATGCTATTCAGAGTTTTGAATCTATTGAGAATTTAGAAAATTTATATCGTAAAGCTAAAAGCCGAAGCTTTCAATCTCACGATGGTAAAAAACAAGCAGGAATTAAAGTTGCTAATAATAAACAATATCTGATGGTGCTTGGTGGGCCGGGTGCAGGAAAGTCTACATTTGTGCGGAAGATGGGACTAGAAGCGCTCAAAGGTAAAAAAGGAGGATTCAAACACGGCTGCATTCCAGTTTTTATCGAATTGAAAAGGTTTGCATCCAGCAACATTAATATTGAAACGTTTATTGCTGAAGAGTTTGGTATTTGCGGCTTTCCATCACCAGATAAATTTGCAGTCAAAGCTTTAGAAGAGGGTAAGTTAC
Organism: Nostoc sp.; assembly: GCF_036919615.1. Classification (GTDB taxonomy): domain Bacteria; phylum Cyanobacteriota; class Cyanobacteriia; order Cyanobacteriales; family Nostocaceae; genus Nostoc. Next base: position 16,315 of record NZ_JBALCN010000072.1, read on the forward strand.
TAATTTTGCTGGATGGGTTGGATGAAGTACCAACAAAAAACTTGACTGAGGCAATTAGCCAAATTCAAAATTTTGTTGACAAATATGATAAAAATCGTTTCATTGCCTCCTGTCGCACAGCGGCTTATCGCAGCGGTTTCCGCCGCTTTAGTGATGTATCAATGGCAGATTTTGACGATGATCAAATTTGGCAATTTATTTATAACTGGTTTCATTCAGAGGCAGACACACAGGCGAAGACAGGCGAGAAATGCTGGGAGTTACTGCAAAAACCAGAACATGAAGCTGCAAAAGAATTAGCACACACACCTTTATTGCTGACATTTCTGTGTTTAGTTTATGACCGTTCCCAAAGTTTTCCAGATAATCGTAGTGTTCTTTACCGAAAGGCACTGCGGATATTGCTAGAAGAGTGGGCATCAGAAAAGCGAATTCTCAGAGATGAGATTTATCAAGGACTGCATACAGAATTAGAAGAGATATTACTATCAGAGATTGCTTATACAGGTTTTAAATCTGACAGGCTATTCTTTTCACAGCGCGATATAGTTGGGCAAATTAAAACATTTTTAGCAAGTAATCTGAATGCACCTCAGCATTTAGATGGGGAATCAGTGCTGAATGCCATTGCTGTTCAACAAGGAATTTTGGTAGAACGAGCAGAGGATGTCTTTTCCTTCTCTCATTTAACGCTACAGGAATATTTAACAGCACAATATATTGATGATCATCGCCAAGTTGAGAAGTTAGTTAATGAACACCTGACAGATCGACGCTGGAAAGAGGTGTTTTTGTTAGTAGCTGGGTTAATGCGCGGTGGTGCAGATGATTTGCTGCGGCTGATGGAAAAGAAAGCGCAAAAATATATTAATACCCCGAAGTTACAAGCTTTATTAAACTGGGCAGAACAGGTAACAGTTGGATCGCCAGGGGATTTTAAACCTGTGGGTAAACGTGCAGTTGCAATCGCCTACGCCAACGCCTACGCCTTAGCCAACGTCTACGCCAACGTCAACGCCAACGCCTACGCCAACACCAAGGCCGAAACCAACACCAAGGCCAACGCCTTAGCCGACGCCTTAGCCAACGCCTACGTCAACACCAAGGCTGAAGCCAACGCCTTAGCCAACGCCTACGCCTTAATCAACGCCTTAGCCAACGCCTACACCTACGCTGAAGCCAACGCCTACGCCTACGCCAACGCCGAAGCCTACGTCGAAGCCTACGTCGAAGCCTACGCCTTAGCCTTCGCCGAAGCTATTAACTACTCTCGTAAACTGGAAAAATTAAAAATTTTCAATAACATCAACTTTACTGTGCTGATTGCCCGTCTAGAAGCACTGAAAGTTAAAGTTCCTGGTAAGCAACAGCCACGGAAAGTACTTCGAGCATTTGCGGAAAACCTCCAAGAAACCTTACTCGATGCTTTTAATCTCACCCAAGAAATGGTCAACTTATCTGAGGAAGAAGCCAAAGCACTCCGCGATTATCTCTACGCCAATCATTTCATCATCCAGTGCAAACAAGCAGCTGTGCGAGTGTCGCCCCAAACCTGGGAAGCGATTGAGGCGCGGATGTTGTTGGTTCCAGGTGGTTAAGCAACAATAGGAAAATCAAAAGATAGCCAGATAAACGCTCCATGAGTTCATTACAACAGGCTAAGGATACAAAAACTCGAACCTTTACAGCAATCTTGCATTAGGAAGAGGATGTTTATGTAGTTGAATATCCAGATGTAGGAACCGCCAGCCAAAGAGAGACGATAGAAGAAGCGATGCTAATTTGCTGGAAGCAACGGAACTTTATTTAGAAGAGTTCCCACTTCCTGAGATAGCACCTCGTCGGTTGCTAACCACATTTGAGATAACCAGTGCCTAAGCTACCAAGAGTTCGAGCTTCTGAAGTTATTAGTGTTTTGGAACGCTTAGGAACATGGATTAAATAAAATGCAAAACTTCATCCTGTATCTAGCTTCCCTCTCCTTTATAAGGATACCGTGTATACACAAGTCGTACTACCCCCCTTAATCCCCCCTTTCCAAGGGGGGAAACAGGAATCTACTTCCCTCCCCTTAGAAAGGGGAGGGTTAGGGTGGGGTAAAACTGACGCAGAAAACCTGATGAGTAAACTATTTCAGACTTGTGTATACACCGTAGCCTTTATAAAGAGAGGGATTGAGGGTGAGGTAAGCTAAGGACATAAATTGTATGTTATTTAATTCTTGTTCCTTAGTACAGTTTTGCATAAAAGTGTAGCGTTTTGAATGCAGGGGGATGTATTGACATTGCAGGGGGACGCATTAACATTGTATCGGGATGCATTGGCATTGCAGGGGGATGCATTAACATTGTATCGGGACGCATTAACATTGTATCGGTATGCATTGGCATTGCATCGGGACGCATTAACAATGCATCGGGATGCATTGGCATTGTAAGATATTGCCAAACTTAATTTGCTACGAATTAATGAAATACTCTACTAAGTTCTTTCATTATGACACTAAGTCCTGTGGTTATGAATACACAAGCTGTGGTTTTTTCTCTTCACCTACATATATCTCATCTTCTCTATTGATAAACACCTGAGACAATGCCTGATAAGCTTCAGTCCAAGCTGTTATCACTTCTTCTGTAGCTGCTTCCCCCAAAACATCTTTCATTGCTTGCAGTAAACTTTCTCCAACAATAGGATATTGTTCTGGTGTAACATGCGTCTGCACATGGCGATAGGCAATCTTTTCCACCATCGATTTTAAAGCAGGCAAATTATCAATTTGGTTAGCATAGCTATAAACTGCTGTAGCCAACCTCGCAGGCTGAGAACCATTTGCTTGAGCAGACATATTAAATTGTTCTCTGATTTCTGGATGGTTACGAAACATAATTTCATACATCCGAGTTGTGATTTGTTGACCGTTCTTTTTTAAGATAGGTGCTGTAGATTTGACGATATCTATTGTTTGTTGGCTAATCATAGTTTTTTGAACCACTTGGAATGTTGATTGACTTCAATTTAGTGGTTATTCCCATTCGTTACTATGAGCTAGCTCAGTTAACGAGTAATATCATATCAAAGCCTCTATACATCTACAGCTAGAGGCATTGTTAAACAATTGCAACAAAGATGAAAATGTAAGAAGGCAGCTATGTACATCGATAATGTATCAGGTAATAATTTAATATGCATACCATTGAGAGAAAGTCAACAATAAAAGCCTGGGCAGGTGCGATACCTTCTCTGCGAGACGCTACGCGTAGCTTGCTTCCCCGTACACTGAGCTTTCCTACGGAACACTGCGCGAACGCTAACGCAGAACCGGCAAAAGAATTTCCCTCTACGCCATTGCCAATTCTTTCTGGCAAAATCCCAGATGGCTTGCGTGGCACACTTTACCGCAATGGCCCGGCACGGCTAGAACGCGGTGGCATTCACATGGGACACTGGTTTGATGGAGACGGGGCAATTCTGGCTGTAAATTTTACTGATACAGTTGCAACTGGGGTTTATCGCTACGTGCAAACCTCTGGCTATCAAGAAGAAGCCGCGGCAGGTAAACTACTCTATGGCAATTATGGTATGACTGCACCAGGGCCAATTTGGAATCAATGGCAAAAGCCGCTCAAGAATGCTGCCAACACCTCGGTATTAGCACTTCCAGATAAACTATTGGCACTGTGGGAAGGTGGTAAACCCCACGCCCTCGATTTACAAAGTTTAGAAACTTGGGGCGAAGATGATTTAGGGGGATTAACTAAAGGATTAAACTATTCCGCGCATTGCAAGCGTGACGAGCAAACAGGGGAGATTTTTAACTTTGGCATCAGTGCTGGACAAAATGCGACGCTTAATATTTACAAAAGCGATTCGACTGGCCGGATTATCCAACAAGCCGCATACCAGCTAGATGGTGTACCATTCGTGCATGATTTTGTTTTAGCAGGACAGTATATTGTATTTTTCATTCCGCCAGTGCGGTTGAATGTTTTACTGACTTTTCACGGTAAGTCCTCAAACCACGAAACAGCGTGGCTTTTTCCACAGTCTAATTCTCAATAACTCTAAGTTAATGAAAATAGGTAACGTAAAAGTTAGGGTTTGAGAAACCCTCAAAATAACCTTTTCCACATCCCGTGAAAAGTCAGGAATGTTTTACCCCTGCTAATAGGGACAAACAACTATAGTGATTCGCTAGAGTGGCAACCTAGATTAGGAACTCAGATTTTAGTTATTGACAGGGTTTCCTTATCTGTGGTCAGTCGTGGAGAAACCGAACCTTGGTTCCAATGGCATTTTGCTAATGGTTATGTAGATGCTATCGGTTCAGTGATTGTGGATATTGCCCGTTATGAAGATTTTCAAACTAACCAATATTTCAAGGAAGTAGCTAGAGGTGAGACTCACACCACAGCTCAAACTACACTAACGCGAGTTCATCTGCATCCCCAAACTGGCAAAGTTACCTCAATTCAGCAACTATTAAACCGACATTGTGAGTTTCCGAATGTACCACAGCAAAACGTGGGGCTAGCTTCTCGGTACACATATATGTCAACATTCCGCTCAGGAACAGATATTAGTCAAGAATTATTAAATGCGATCGCTCGTTTTGATCACAAAACCGAAACCCTCACCGAAGCAGATTTAGGAGAAAACCGTTATCCTTCTGAACCCATCCACGCCCAAGACACCCAAAACCCTGAACAAGGTTGGGTGCTAACCGTTGTCTACGATGGTAATTCTCATAGTAGCGAAGTTTGGATATTTGATAGCGATCGCCTGGATGCCGAACCCGTTTGCAAACTTGGATTACCCAGCGTCATTCCTCACAGCTTCCACGGTACTTGGAACCCAGGCTAATAAACCCTCTGCGTTACTTCTGCGTTTCCCTTAGCATTCCTCTGCGTTCAAAAAACAACGCTACAGTAAAAACTAATAGCATTGATCAGACATAATTAATCGCATCTGGTCAATGCAAAATAAAAAATCCCAAAGAGCCTTGTCCTATAAACACCGCGTTACTCTCTTTAAGAGCGTTATAGAATAGAAATAAACCTTATATACATTACGCTAATTAAGTAAAATTGCCCATGACCACTTCTAAACGCCACTACCACATCACTACTTTTGGTTGTCAGATGAATAAAGCTGACTCAGAGCGCATGGCTGGCGTTTTGGAAGACATGGGCTTTGAGTGGTGCGAAGACCCGAATAATGCAGATGTGATTCTCTACAATACCTGCACAATTCGGGATAATGCCGAGCAAAAGGTATATTCCTACCTCGGCAGACAGGCAAAGCGTAAGCATGAGCAGCCTAATTTAACCCTGATCGTTGCTGGTTGTGTTGCCCAGCAGGAAGGTGAAGCGCTGTTGCGGCGAGTCCCAGAATTAGACTTGGTAATGGGCCCACAACACGCCAACCGTCTTAAAGATTTGCTGGAGTCGGTGTTTGACGGTAACCAAGTTGTGGCAACCGAGTCAGTTCATATTATTGAAGATATCACCCAGCCGCGACGAGACAGTAAAGTTACAGCTTGGGTAAATGTAATTTACGGCTGTAACGAACGCTGCACCTATTGTGTAGTTCCTAACGTGCGTGGTGTCGAACAATCTCGTACACCATCAGCTATCCGGGCTGAGATGGAAGAATTAGGACGCCAAGGTTACAAAGAGGTTACTCTACTCGGTCAAAATATTGACGCTTACGGCAGAGATTTGCCAGGAACAACAGCAGAAGGTCGGCATCTGCACAACTTCACAGATTTACTTTATTACGTGCATCATGTGCCGGGGATTGAAAGGTTAAGATTTGCTACTAGCCACCCCCGTTATTTTACAGAGAGATTAATTAAGGCTTGTGCTGAGTTGCCCAAGGTGTGCAAACACTTCCACATTCCCTTTCAATCTGGGGATAATGAACTTTTAAAGGCGATGGCGCGGGGTTATACCCATGAGAAATATCGCCGGATCATCGATACCATTCGGCTGTATATGCCAGATGCTTCGATTAGTGCTGATGCAATTGTCGGTTTTCCTGGGGAAACAGAAGCACAATTTGAAAATACCCTGAAACTGGTGGAAGATATTGGCTTTGACATGTTGAATACAGCAGCATATTCGCCGCGTCCAGGGACACCAGCTGCTTTGTGGGACACTCAGCTGAGTGAAGAAATTAAAAGCGATCGCCTGCAACGCCTGAATCATTTAGTAAACTTGAAAGTAGCAGAGCGATCGCAACGTTACTTTGGACGCATTGAATCTGTTTTAGTAGAAGACCAAAATCCTAAAGATCAAACCCAGGTGATGGGACGTACTGGCGGTAATCGCCTAACATTCTTCAGTGGCGACATCAAAGAATTGAAAGGGCAGTTAGTAAAGGTAAAAATTACCGAAGTTCGCCCTTTTAGCTTGACGGGTGAACCAGTTGAAATAAGACAAGCCATGCCAGTATGAAAAAGAGGGCGTAATCCATATTTAAAAATACTTGCTCTGTACCGTATAAGGAAAAGTTCTTCTTCCTTTACTCCTGCTCCTTATCCCCAAAGGGGACCCCACCTTCCCCTTTTCCCATCTTTAAAGCTATTTCACCTTAGAGCGAAAACGGACAAAGCCGTAAAAATCTTTGACGAGATTGGGTAAATCTGGACTCCGCGTAATATTCACTACCACCGCTCCATTGGTGTTAGTACCGCAGTATAATGGGGTTACCTCGTTAGTAGCATAAAAGCGTCCGCGATCTGCATCCTCTACATTGCTGAGGTAAACTGTAGGACTGCTAGAACCAATAGCAAGAGCTATACCTTGATCTGCTCCTGCTAGACCGCCATCACGAGGAGTACTACCATTAAAGGCAGTGGGAATAAAAGTAGTACTGGTAGGAACCAAATCGCAGAATTTAACATTAGTAGCATCACTTGGGCCCTTAGAAAGAAAGTAGATAGTGTATTCCAACTGATCTCCTGGCTTGACAGTGCCAGCATTAATCAATCCCCGCAGGTAGTTAGCAGGCCATTTTGGATCGTTATCATCAGAAGCATAGGGATCTGGGACATAATTGGCCGCAGTAATCGCAACGTCGCTACGACCATCCACAATATCGGTTAAATCTTGATTATTGATGCGGGTGATGCGTTTTACTAGCAACAGTTTAGGGGCAACACCGTTATTGTTCTTGCCAACACTGGTAATCCGACTACCTGTAGCATCAGTGTTTATGGTTGGTAAGTAGTTGGGACACCGCGTTTTCGCGTTCCCACTAGTAGTTGCTTCCCAGCAAGCACTAGTATTTGTATCTTGGCCGTTGGGAGTCAAGCTGATAGATTGTCCAGTGCTAGCGCCAATTAGAGAAGACTGATAAGTATTGTCCCAGAGATTAAGAAGACTTGAGGGAGGTGTATTAACCTCACTACCACTACCGTATGCGATATAGTCAATAATTTTATCTTGGTTATCGTACAACCAAATATCATCACCAGAGTTGTTGAGTTTGGGAGTTTGTCCTAACCAAGCTTGAAAAGCTGCTCCTGTTGCTTGATGATTGGCGTTGTTATCTCCAATCCAAATCACAGCATATTTCCCTGGTTGTAAGGTTGTACCGTTAGGAAATGTATAAGTAAACCCGTTAGTACCATCATTATCATTAGCAGTTAGGTGTCCATCTGCTAACTTAAAACTACTCAAATCTACAGTTGATGAGGAAGGATTATAAAGTTCAATAAACTCATCGTTAGTGTTAGTAGTACTACCCGTTTCGTTATACAAAACTTCATTTATTATGACTTTACCAACGTTGGGTGAAACTGCATCAATAATATTAAATGGAGTTGGTTGAGTTTGACCAGGATAATAAGTCCATAAATCCAACCCTTTAGCATCTCCAAAAGAGCCACTACATGATACATTAGTATTACCATTGTTACCAAGCTGACCAAATTTCCGGTCATTGCTGGCGGTGTCAAAACCGTTAATCAGGTCGCTAAAGGCTGGGTTTGGTGGATTAATACCACAGATTACTTGACCAACAGTGCCAACGGTAGAACCACCGATGGTTTTATAACCGCGATCGTCATAAAATCCTCTGGTATTGCCTATGGGATTAGTGGCATTCAGCATTGTAATGGTAGGACCGCCAGTAAAATTGTTTTCCGCATCTAGCAAGGGAAAGTGATATTCACCTCCAAAGGTTCTGACATTGACTTTATAATTACTACCAACTGGAAAAAAATTACCACTGTTATCTTTACCATCCCAACTAACCGTTTGCTGTCCCGTTGTGGTCATAATTCCTCGCAGAAGACGGTTTTGTGAGTTGGTCGAATCAAAATTACTACCGTCTCGGCTGATAATGAGTTCATAAATACCTGTGACATTGCTGCCAAAGTTAAAAGTACCGCCTGTACTGTAAGAACTATTATTTCCTGTAACTGTACCGTTAAATTGTAAGTTACTGATAACAGGAATAATTGGGCTAAGGGGAATGCCAGTTCCGTCTAAAGTGCCATCTGATTTGTAACGTTCAATGTATGAAAGTGCGCTGGCGTCGATGGAGTTGAAAAAGGTAGGATATTGGGGACGAGCCAAACTAACGCTACCTTGAGGACTAGTCAGCTGACCATCCGCCCCTAGTAGGTCATGATAGAGAGGCGTTTTACCATCACTATCAAAAAAGCCAGCCTGATTACCATAGAGAACGAATCCATTCGGGTCTGTACCTCTGAGTTCTACTTTATACCGAAATCCATCTACGGTTACAGGATAGACAGGGAAGTTGAGATATCGACCGTTATTGCCAGTAAATAAAGCCAAATAATAGCTGAATAAGCGCCCATTTAAGTCAGTTATTGAAGTCTGGTCGTTACTACGTACTGTTACATCCCAAGCTGCAATACTACTTCCTTGTTGAGTATTAAAGTTGTTCGCGTTGGCCAAATTAATCTCACCAGTAACACTGCCATCAGCTCCAGAGTTACCCCCAACAGGCCCGTAAAAAACTATGTCATAAACTCCAGTGGATGGAGCGTGGTAATAGCAGGGAATATAACCGCTGGGATTACCTCCACCAGAAATAGCACGGGGGCCGTTTAACTCCAGTAGGCGAGTTGAGATAACCCCTCGTCCAGTTTGAGAAGTACATACAAAATCTGGTGTGCTAGGAATAGTTTCACTACCAATACTTCCACTGACACGACCGGGATTGTAAACGCGGATATCACCATTACTTATCCCAACTGCGCTGGAACCCAAAAGAATGTACTCATCTTTGTTGGCGTAGACCTTAAGCAAGGTTCGTCGCAGTACAAGATTGCCATAAGTGTTGGTACGCCATTCCAGGTTAGCTCTGCTACTGCTGGCTGTGGCGCTATTGGGATATAGTGTGCGACTACCTTCAGCTTGAGCAACTTGTGTCCAGCAACTCAGGGCGTACAGTGATAGAGCAAGACTACTTAGTAGTCTTTTATAGCGTTTGGGGAGTCTATTGTTGAGCGCTAAAAGATGTTTTAAAAGTAGACTCATTTATGCTTTACTAGCTCCTGATTTTAATTGGATGAGTGCGATCGCTCCGATTAGCCACTCTGTATCTACGTATTACTGTATTCACCGCCGATTTAGAAATGCCATACTGGCAATGGATAGCGGATACTCCTAACGTTGCTAAGGCTAATGCACTTAGGCTATGCCCGTTTTTATGTTGCCCAATTCATCCGAGAATTTACCATTTTTATTGACATTGACGGTTGCGATCGCTTTTAAATATTTAAATAAAAATTTCATGGTTTAATTCCTGAATAATTAGACACGAAATGTCGCGTCTCTACATTGAAATTTCACTGTCTTAATTTCTTTACCAGGCTTTGCACTGGAGATTCTTGTTGCTGACGTGGCACAGGTTTTTGCTGTCCAAAGCCATCAAATAATTCGTTGAGCTTGACGCTTATACCCAAATATGCACCGCCTGCAGAACGTGTTCCTGAGAAATCTCGATCATCAACTTTACCAAACACATATCCAGCCGAAACGCGCAGGTTAGGCGTGAGGTAGTAGCCTGTTTCTAGGACAAACCCTGTTTCGCTGTAGCTAGACTGACTAATTACACGAGCCTCACCCACCAAATCCCAGCTATATCCCAAACGATAGGTAGCACGTAATTGCGCCAGATTAACCATACTTGTACCAGCTAAATCGCTAGCTATGTAAGAAGTGCTGTTACGCAAAGCATATTTACCGTAGAATTCCCATTGCCAGTTAGGGGCATAAATAGCTTCTAAAGCAAAGGTATGGTCTTGAGAACCCGTACCACTCCCTAAGAGGATGGTGTCAGGGATAGTTGATGGATTTTGGCGATATTCATAACGCAATAAAGCATTAAATTTATCGTTATTGGGGTCGCGGTAGGCTAAACCCAGCTTTAGGTTAGCAGTTTCTCCTAATCCTGAAAGCTTTTGATTGGAAGAACCGGCTTGTTGATAACGTATCAAGGCTGTGAGAGCCGGAGAAATTTTACCTGTAGCACCTGCGGTAATTACTGTATTACTACCACCAGAAGAGGAGCGATGTTCATAACGGGCGCTGGCTTGAAACTGCGGATTATCACTGTATTCTAGTCCCACACTGTAACTATCGCCACCATCAAATCCGATCGCAGATGCTGATTGACCAAAAGCGAAGGGTTGAGCGTATTGTTGGCCTGTTCCAGTCCGTCCGAAGAAGCTGCCAAATACGTGTTCGTAAGCTAAGTTCAGCCGCAATCCCGAAGCAATAGTCCAGCGATTATTTAGACCAATTGCTCCTTGAGTAGTAAGTTCATTGGCACCACCCAAAATTGAGTAACGACCAGTCAAGGTGGTATCTGAGCCAAGTTTGTGTTCACCATTGACACTTAAGCTGGTGATGGAATTACCCGAAAATTGACCGCCAGTATAAAACTGTTGAGCCAAACTGACACTGACACCAGGAATTACTGCCCAATTCAACCCTAAAATAGTACGATCTGGGTAAACAGTATCTTTTTGGGAAGATAAACTCAGTTCATTTTGGGCTTGGAAAGTCAGGTTTTTAGCTAGAGGAATAGAAAAACGCGATCGCAATTGATCAGAATTACTACTCAGGGCGCTGTCAGGGATGCGGTCTTCCCGATGGCGATGAATCCAATCTAGATCCAGAATGGCGCTACCCAAACGTTGTTGAATCCCAGCGGAAATCGTTGTCAACGAATTATTAACTTCGCTCCCAGGTATGGCCTCAGAACGCGGTGCAAATAGTTCTTCAAAGGTGTCTAGTGGTTGGGGAGCAATCCCAAAATTGTCTTCGTGGTCATATTGCGCTCTAACGTTGGTAGTTGAGGTGAGTTTAGCTGTAACCTGCGCTCCATAACGGGTTTGTCCTGGGACAAAGCTGATGGTGGCATTATTGGCAAAACCCGTATCAGCAAAGCGATAATAGGCACGACCTAGAATCCCATTGGTAATTTGTCCCTCAGCTTCCAAGCGGTAGGCGTCACCCCTGACCTTTCCCACAACATCAGAATCATTCGTGGAATGGGCATATTCTGCGATTAACTTCCCCTTTTCACCCAAAGCAATCAGTGCATCTGCACCGTAAAGCTGAAAGTCGCGCACCCCGTGATTTTCTTGAACGTAAGTTGCTCCGACCCAACTTTCGGAGTTGAGCTTGCGGGAAAGGTTATATTGCAAACGACCAGCATAAATACTGCTATCAGAGTCTTGGCTGTCGTATTGGTAGGTAACAACAATCCGGCGTACTAACACTTGTCCAGTTTGATCAATATCGGTGCGAAGAATAGGTTCGCGGAATAATAAAGTACCGCGATCATAGTCGATTTCGTAGTCTGGCCCTCGGTTAAGCTGTTTGCGTTCTAGTACAGTTCCAGGACGATTGAGTTCTTCTAACTCAATAAAGACATTTTCGCTACCTGCTTGTAGTAGCCTGCGAGAGAGGAAGTAATAACCACTGGTGCCATCGGGAGGAATAGTATCCCGTTGAAACCCTTCTAAGTGGTTGCCATACAAACCTGTAATTTGTAAATTCCCTAAGTTGTAGTTAGCTTTAAAGCCGTGGAGTTGACGGGTGATAGAAGTAAATTGCTGCGATCGCCGAGCAAATTCTTCTGTGTTGTAGTCACCCCACATGGCATAATCAGGATCAGATCCGGGGATACGAGTTGAACGCTCAAAACGCAGATATACACTGTCAATGGAAGGAGCAAGAACATCAACTTGGGAGCTATCGCCATAGACAGGATAGTTTTGCTCGCTGGATTGGTAAGTTCTAAATAGGCGATTATCGCAATCACAATCTTCATTCAGGCTACGAGAACTATTATATGCACCTGTAAATAACCACTCCCCGATCGCCCCAGTAGCAAATACCGCTGAGTGGAAATCTAATTGCGTTCTGTTGTTTTTGTCAGGAGGGAGGAAATCACGGAAACTGCCGTAATAATTTGTACCTCTAGCGCCTAAACGTAAATCCACTACCCCACTAACCAAACTCGGACGCAGCGCTGTTTCAAATTGTAGTTGGGTAAAGGCTTCTAAATCATTAGCGATCGCTCGAATTTGGACAGTTTCCGCCTTCAGCTGCGATCGCAAAATTGCTGTAAATTGCCCTGCTTTTGCCTCCACTTGAAATCCGGGTTCATCGGGTTTGAAGTCTTTCCCAACCAACTCGCCAGCAGTAGGTATCAAAGTTACAACAGCATCACGGTTAGAGCGATTGCCACTTGCATCGATCAATTGACCCCGGATTGTAGCTGTAGAACGTCCATCTGCTGGGATACGAGACTCAACTGTTTCTAAAGTTAATTGTTGTGGCGCTCCCCGGACTGCAACTTGCATTGTTACAGAGGGTTCTTTTCCTCCAATAACTTGTGCAGAGATGGCATTATTGCCTTCTTTTAACGATACACCGTACCATGTCTGCGTTACTAAGTTGGTGGTGGCATCGCTTTCGGTTCGTCCAACTAAGGAAGAGTCTACCAACACGCCATTCACCCTCAATTCTACCTGACTCCCAACAGGAAATTGCACAATCACTGTAGTAGCTGGTACATCTACTACGGTGTCAGGCGTTGGAGTCAAAATTTTAATTGCTGTGGAGATGGGTGGAGTGGGAGACACAGGAAGATTTTCCCCTTGTCCCTGTATCTTTGCGTCCTGGCGTCCTTGTGCCTTTGCATCCTCAGCTACTCCGGCTATTTTGCGTAAGCCTCTAGGCAAATCAACAGAAGTTGCTGGTTGAAATGGTTGTATTGCCGTTTCAGTTGACTGGACATCTGGAATTGAAGTATCAGTAACTGGTGCTGAAGAAGTTGAGGGAAGTTCGAGGGGTGAAAGTTGCTTGTCTGAACTTCCCAAAAGATGAGGAGAATTTGAATCCGTACTTTTTTCAGCAACTTTATTCCAATTCGCTTGATCTTCGACATGACTTTTTAGATGATCTGGAAAAACCAAAGCGAAACCTAACCCCCTGTCCTCCTTCCCTACAAGGGAAAGAGGAGAATTCAAAGCCTTTCCCCTTTTAGGAGAGAGGTTTTCCAGATCCCCTGAAAAGTCAGGATCTTCGGCACCCTTGTCTGCTTGCGAAGGCGAATCGGGGAAAAAGAGATTTTCACTTGCAGGTTCCGCTTTAACTATGGCAGGATAAAAAACGACGCTGAGAGCTACTGCCATTGCCCCCATCAATATCAGATTAAATCTAGTTGCACAGTGCAGTCTGGGTTTCATTTCTTCACTGGCTCCTGGAATGTGGGGGTGACAGCGAAGTTCATACGTACCAAGCCTCCAGGCTCTAAATGCACCAAGCGAGATTGGCTATTGCGTTCGCGGAATTTTTTGTTAGGAGCTAAAGTGTAACCAGGGAGACTGCTGAGGTCTAGTACGCCAGTGTGGTATCCAGGTAAGGCATTGGCTAAGGAGAACAAACCATTAGGATCTGTTGTGATCCGGTTTCCGTCCTCTAGAAAAATCACTGCATTTGGTATCCCAGGCTCACCAGACTGTTGTTCACCATCAGAGTTTTTATCAACAAACACCCGACCGATAATCGTGCCACAGTCAGAAACGATTCCTGCACGAATTTTCAATTGGTGCGTTGCAGGGCCATCCTTGATGCTAAAACGGTTATCAATTCGTTGAGCATTGATGATCGCAGTGTTACGACCGTTACCACGCAGTGCATCGGCTGTTAGTTGAGCAGCGTAAGCAATATTCAGGACTTTTTCTGTGGGAATTGTTACGTCTGTCCGGAATGTCACTGTGTTACCATTGCGTTCCGAGATAAGAGTAACTACTTTTCCATCCAACTCTCCCCGCACAGATTTAGGCAAGAAGTTAAATCCTAAAGGTAGATTGTCGGTGACAAATATATTATTCAAACCAGTATCAGCAAGGTTTTTTACCGAGAGGCGGTAGATTACCGTATCTCCAGGTTCAGCAGTGGCACGATCGCCTGTTTTGATAATCTGCAACTGATTGGGTTGACACAAATTTGTAGTGAATTCAAAGGCTAATAAGTCCAGTCCCACAACATCTGCATTCGGAACCAAGACAACTGTTTGCTCTACCTTGGTTTCACCTATGAGATTAATTGGTTGACCATCCAGAGAAGTAGCGACATATCGCACGACAACATTACCTTGAATACCAGTGCTATTAAGGATTTCAATTTTGATGCGTCGTTGTTTGTAGATAGAATTTGGTGCTGGATTAACTACAAAAATATAGGTTTTACCTGGAGCAGTTTGACCCTTATTCGGATCGAGTAGGAAATTGTAGACACCCGCAGGGTTATTCGTAACGAAGTAGGGGTTACTATTCTCGATATTTGGCGATTTACCGCCAGGAATTTTGTTATTAGGAATATCTGGTAACTCTGTTCGAGTCAAAGAAACTAAGCTGCCCAATTCTGTCCCCGTTGGGTCGCTAGAGTTAGGTTCGTATACGCCAACTGAAAAACCTGTATAGTCAGGTAAAACTGCGCCACCGCAACCTAAGATCCGCCCTAATGGATCAACTAATGGGTTAGGATTAACACTGATCTGACTAGAACTTCCTTGATATTGATAATTACTAGCAGAATCTGTATAAGTATAAGTAGCTTGATTTATTAATGGCAAAGATGCAGTCAGATTATTAGTCTGTTGGGCGATCGCTGATATAGATATAGTCGTATGCAAAACACCTGCCAGGAGAACAGTAGTTCTTAACCGTCGCCACCAGCTACTGGCAGAAGTAATTTGCTTTTGGTTTTGAGGACGGCTCACTTACCACATCTCCTCTGAAATGTCAAACTAGTTGTTAATAAAAGCACTTATTTATTTGTGGAAATCCAGTTCAGCCAAAACCCTTTAAAAATCTCGTTTCCAGGTTCCACCTGGAAATGCTGTTCATTGAGGCTCTGCCGTGAATTTCGGAGGAGGCGGCCCCCAATTGGCATTCCCAGTCTGAGGCTGAGAACAAGGCAGGACTTACGCAAAGGTAACGGAAAATCGAACCACAGAGGTCGCAGAGGACACGGAGGAATAGGAGTTTCAGAGAGTTTTTGCGTAAGTCCTGCAAGGTAAAAACCTGCTCTTTAGAGATCCCCGTGTCCCCGCCTTTTCTTCAATCAGCGCACTTGGGCTTGATAAGTCGCCTTGACTGTTGTCTTAGCTGCAAGTGACGGAATTTGCAAACGGATATGGGTGTAAGCAATGGCTGGTGCTGGTTTTGTTTCCACTTTGCCGTCAGGAAGAGTAACTTTAACAGTGGGATTTTGGACAAAGCTGCGCCCGCCATTAATGCTATAAATAATTTTGGCATCGTTGCTGACATTGGCAGATTTCAGCACGTAGACCATTCCTTTGGGAATAGGTTGATTAAGAGTCAAATTCTTCACTGGGCGATCGCTCTTATTTTCGCCACTCAAGGTATATCGCAACACATCTCCTGGTCGCACCACAACTTGACCTTTCAAAGGTTCCCATTTATGGCTTTGCTTACCCTGCTGATCCTGTGCCATCACTTGCTTTTCAGCTTCTAAGCGCAATTGTATTTGCCCTTGAGTTTTGACATTTTGGGCGATCGCACTTTCTGAATGCCAGACATTTGCAATTCCCGGAATTTGACCGACAAATGGAGCTGTAGCAATCAGAGCGAACGCTCCTAAACCTGTAAGAGAAACACGCTTCATATAAATAACCTCAAAAAACTTCCAGAATGTTGATTGTTGATTTATCTTTCCCTGCTTTTATTAAGAAAGAGTCACTCCCCTCTTTGCTTGCTATTTAGGGGTTGGGGAGTGAGGTCAACTAGTTGGGGCGATCGCCCAATCTTTTCTTTACCGGAGGCTGCGCCAACGAATCTGCGAACATCGGAGTCCCCAATCAAATTCTCTCAATCCCAACGAATTAGTTCACCTTGCGTTGGAAGGTAAATGTTCTTTGCACAGTCGGTGCAACCTGTCCAGTTACAGCATCTATATACTTAGTGACATCTGTGTTTGTCGTAGTTCCAGTTTGGTCATTACCAGAGTTAGTAGCTGGATTACCACTGAAAAATTGAATAGTTGATGTTCCAGAATCTTTAGCTGAACTAACAATGTTGCTAGTATCAATTTGATTGTTGTTATCATTGTCTTTTGCCCAGTTATTAGGAGCCTGGGTGCCATCTTCAGCAATCACAATCTTGTCAGCATTCAGAATTACATTTCCGCTTCCCACTTGAGGGGTAGAAATATTTTTGTAAGTAATCCGATACTCAATAATGTTTGCTGGGGCGGCTTTTTTGACTGTAGTGCTAAATGTACCATCAGTACTACCTGCTGGCAGTGCTGGCCCAGTTCCTTGTAATACTCGTGACTCTTTCAGCAATTGTAAGAAGCCAGTGTATACACGGTCAATGCTGATGTTAGTAGCCGCATCATCAAGTAAGCCATTGTTGTTTGAGTCGATAAAAGCGGTGATTGGTGTGGGGAAGCCGCGTTGTATAGTAGTTGTGACAGCTGCACCTTGAGCAGTAGTATCAGTTGATAATGGTGTACCAGCAGGCAGATCAACACTTACACCATAGTTAGCTTTACCACCATTCGCTGGAACTGCATCAATTCGCACTGGATTAGTGGCACTAATTGCGTTGCCCCCGACTGTACCCGCACCACTTCCTGGCACGAATATAAAGTTTGTGCCATCATACTTGTAAGCAGCTGATAAACCTTGATAGGATACTGTCACTACTGTATTCGTAGGCAAATCAGTTGTTATTGCTGGTGGTGTAGGTAAGAGAGAAATATTGGCAGGAGATATACCAGTATTCTGAACTGTGTTAGTAAAGGATACCCCAGCCGGATCAACTGTTGAGCCAGGAAGGCTATTGGGCGGAATTAATGCTGATTTATTAGTGAAGTCATCATTGTTGCTGGTGGGTCCAACGGCATCAGGCACTCCATTTGGCCCATTCAAGAGAGAGATAGCACCAACTGCCGTGAGGGTAGTTACGTTGTAATCCCCAGTCGAACTATTAGTACCAGTGTTATTATTCGCTGTGTCAGTATTAGCGGGAGTAGGAGTTACCCTGTCAGAGCCGGCGTCTGGTGTAGTAGGAAAGGTTGTACCGTTATAGTTATCTGGGTTTTGGTCTCCTGAGTTGTCATAGATTTTGGTGGTCGGGTCTCCAGCAGTTGTACCGGCCACTTGAGCGATGTTGTAAATGTTTACTGGGCCATTTCCAGTTGCACCAGTGGTCTTAACTTGGATGCTAAAACCGCTAACTGTTGTCCCAGTTGCAACTGAAGTGACAAGGCTAGGATCGTTAACGAAACCGATGCGTGTAACTGAACTCAAAGATGCTGGTGGGGTATATGACCACGTAGCCGCTTCAGCATTTGTACTAGTAGCAGTAGTTGTGTAAACTACTTTCCAGCCGGACGGTGCAACTGGAGTGCTATTAAGCACTGTATTTGCTGGAATAGCATCAGAAACTAAGATGTGGGCAACACCATCAAGACTGATAGTTGTACCAGCCAAAGCTGTTGGGGTAACACCACTATTAGTTACATCGTTAGCCTCAACCCGCAAGCTCAAACCATAAGTTAGCAGGTCATCAGTAAGGGGAGTAGAAGTGCCAGCATTATCATAGGCTGTCTTAGTTTTGAGGATAGTTGCTAACGCCCTACTTTTAGCAGTATTTCCTACTTGAATCTGCTGGGTAGCACTGGCTTCTCTCACACCATTGATTGGCACTCCTGCTGCGTTGCCATTATCTACAGTGTAAACGTCGCCACCATCAGCAATCCGGGGTTGGTTTTGAGCATCACCAGGAGTTTGTCCTAGTCTGACAGTGATAGTATCGCCTGTTTGAGCACCAGGTTGCACCGTAACTGGTACACGCACCAACACAGTACCATTAACTGCGACTGCGCCTGTAGTTAGCCCACCAGCAGGGATATTTGTCCAAGTTGCACCGCCATCAGTACTGTATTGCAAGTTACCACTAGGTGGCACAGTACCATTCTTATCTGCGGGTAGTACCCCAGAAACTGTGGCTGGCCCTGTTGTTGTCGCTAAGTTAGGAATCTGGAATTTGGTAAGGTCGTTACCGACGTTGGTTACAGTGTAAGTGTAAATCAGTGTCTGACCAGGGTTAGCACTACCCGCAATCCCAGAACCTGTAACAGTAATACCTGCAACTTCTGCTACAGTCACGGTGACAGTGTTAGATGTGGAATTGATCGGACTCCCTGGACTGTTGGGATCTTCGTAGGTCGCTGTCGCGGTGTTACTGATAGATGTACCCGCAGTAGTTCCGTCAGCTAATACAGGTGCGACAAATTGGAAAAAGCTACCAGTTAATAATGCTGTTGCTACTAGAGATTGGTAAGACTTACGCTGCTTGTTTACTGATTTATTTTGTTTTATCATGGATGCAGTTTATTTATTTGCTGGACTTGTATCTTGAATTTTGAGACAGGATAAAGTTCGGCAATTCCTTAAAAAATTACCGACTCTAGCTGCCCAAAACTTCAACGTTTTGGGAATATATATTTAAGGAGTTAAATTATTGACAC
Organism: Nostoc sp.; assembly: GCF_036919615.1. Taxonomy (GTDB): domain Bacteria; phylum Cyanobacteriota; class Cyanobacteriia; order Cyanobacteriales; family Nostocaceae; genus Nostoc. Next base: position 35,376 of record NZ_JBALCN010000072.1, read on the forward strand.
TCCTTAAATACTACATTGAGGCAACAACTAGAAATAACTTGTCTACTTGTTTTACGCTTACCCTTGAGACTTAAGGTTGCCAATTGTAAATCAGTGTAATTTATTACCGTCTCCTGAGTTGTCTATGTAAATACTAATGTAGCTTTTGTAGCAAAATAAATCTTCAGTATAAATAAGTAATTTCTTTAGTAGTGCATGAGTGCATCAAAACTGAAAAATTAACTTTATTTTGGCAACATATATAGTAATTTTAGTGGTTTAATCAGACGCTAAAACCACTAAAACTTATATCTAAAAATGCTTTTGAGTCTTTGCTGTCAGAAATGCATACTACCCTGTGGAGCCATTTAGATAAAAAAATTGGAAGTTAACTAAGTGATCTAGATCACTTAAATGGGATAGTGATTTAAAAAAATGCAAATTCATCACAGATCTAATGCAATTTAATCAAATTATTCCTCAGTGTTAAAACTGAGTATTTGAAGCTGTTTTCTTATTTTATAACCTTAAAAATATAAATGTAAATACTGAATACAGAGATTACTGATATCTAAGCTTTACAATAATCATTCCTTTTAATACTAAATATACCCGACAATTTTTATCGGGTATGTTTGACTGGTATTTTTGCTCGTGTTACCATCAGGCGACAGCGACAGACAAACAGGGAAAGCTAGTTTATGACTCAGGCAATTACAACCCAAACCAAAGCCAGCACTGCCTACTTTCAAGCCTTGAAATGTAAAGAATGTGGTGCAGAATATGAACTCAAAGCCAGTAACGTTTGTGAGTTATGCTTTGGGCCGTTAGAAGTCAAGTATGATTACAACGCCCTACGTCTGAGTGTCACTCGTGAAACAATTCAAGCCGGACCCAATTCAATTTGGCGCTACCGTCCTTTTTTGCCTGTTGCAACTGACAATGTTATAGATGTGGGAACTGGTATGACTCCCTTGGTTCGTTCCCACCGTCTTGCCCGTCGCCTCGGTTTAAATAAACTTTATATAAAAAATGATGCTGTTAATATGCCCACCCTTAGCTTTAAGGATCGGGTGGTGTCAGTTGCCCTCTCTAGGGCGCGGGAGTTAGGTTTCACTACTGTTTCTTGCGCTAGCACTGGTAACTTAGCAAATTCTACAGCGGCGATCGCAGCTCACGCCGGTTTAGACTGCTGTGTGTTCATCCCCGCAGATTTAGAAGCCGGTAAAATTATTGGTAGCTTGATCTACAGTCCCACCCTAATGGCCGTCAAGGGCAACTACGATCAAGTAAATCGTCTCTGTTCAGAAGTTGCTAATACACATGGCTGGGGTTTTGTCAATATTAATCTGCGTCCTTATTACTCTGAAGGTTCTAAGACACTAGGTTTTGAAGTTGCGGAACAACTAGGCTGGGAACTACCCGATCATGTTGTTGCTCCTTTGGCATCTGGTTCACTGTTTACCAAAATTTACAAGGGTTTCCAAGAATTTGTAGAAGTTGGTTTAGTAGAAAACAAGAACGTCCGTTTCAGCGGCGCTCAAGCTGAAGGTTGTTCACCCATCGCCCAAGCTTTCAAAGAAGGACGCGACTTCATTAAGCCAGTTAAACCGAATACAATTGCTAAATCGCTGGCGATCGGCAATCCAGCAGACGGCATTTATGCTGTGGAGTTAGCTCAGAAGACTGGTGGTAACATTGAATCAGTCAATGATGCAGAAATTATTGATGGGATCAAGCTGCTGGCAGAAACCGAAGGCATCTTCACAGAAACGGCTGGTGGTACAACCGTTGCCGTGCTGAAAAAATTGGTAGAAGCTGGCAAAATTGATCCAGATGAAACTACCGTGATTTACATCACCGGCAATGGTCTAAAAACTCAAGAAGCAATCCAAGGCTACGTTGGCGAACCCTTGACTATTGATGCCAAACTCGATAGTTTTGAACGCGCCCTAGAGCGATCGCGTACTCTTGATCGCTTGGAATGGCAACAAGTCCTCGTTTAGTTATCAGTTATGAGTTATGAGTTTTTTTATTCATGACTCCTAATTCTTAACTTTATTCCTAACTCCTCACTCTTAACTTTGTACTTCTATGGCTGTAACAGTTTTAGTTCCTAGTACTCTTCAGAGTTTGACTAATAATCAAGCTACTCTAGAATCCAGCGGTAGCACTATTGCTGAATTGTTGGATTCCCTAGAAAAAAGCTTTCCTGGTATTAAATCGCGGTTGTGTGATGAAGAAGGCAAGCTACGTCGATTTGTAAATTTTTATGTCGATAGCGAAGATATCCGCCATTTAGATGGTATAAATACAACTCTTAAAGATGGCGATGAAGTAAGTATTGTCCCAGCTGTCGCCGGTGGTTAATACAGAGAACATCAAATAAAGTAGAAGCTTGACTAGACAAAGCTTTGAGAGATTACCTCGTTCCCAGTCTCAGACTGGGAATGTCCATTAAGAGGCTCTGCCTCCCTGATTCGTGGCAGAGACAATGCAGCCAGCATTTCCTTCTTAGAACCTGGAAACAGTTAGTAAAAGTGATAATCGAGTCTAGACGATTATTACTACTTAAGACTGGGTTCTTGAGTAGTAACAAATATTGTTAGCAAAGACAAAAAAGGTTAATATTTGGCAAATTCTTTGAAATAAACCATCCCAGTATTTGTTTATGTCAAACTATCTAATAGTGGGATGGAGAGAACACGTAGCTTTACCCTCTCTTGGAATTCATCAGATTAAAGCTAAAATTGACACAGGTGCTAGAACCAGTGTCCTATACGCTTCTGATATTAATATTTTTAGCATTGAATCCAAACAAATGATTCAATTCAAAATACATCCCTACCAGCGAGATACTAAGCAGACTTTAACAGCTTCTTCAGAATTAGTTGATGAAAGAAAAGTTAAAAATTCTGGAGGAGAAGAACTGCGGCTAGCTATCAAAACCCTCTTAGAACTTGGATCTGTAAGCTGGGAAATTGAATTAACTTTAACAGATCGAGAGTTAATGGGTTTTCGGATGTTATTAGGACGTCAAGCTCTCAAAAAACATGTTCTTGTAGACCCCGGTAGATCATTTCTTTTTAGCGAAGTCTCTTTATTTGACGAAACTGAGGTTTCTCAATTTTGTTGCGTGTTATATCCACGTTTAGAAAAACATACTTAAGTCTTATAATATTTATATACAAGCAGAATTAAAAACTAAAAGTACTCCGCAGAATGCCAATGGTAACTGAGTCATTATCTGGTGTGTTACCAGGCTCTAATAGATGAATTATTCCTGATGTAATGCTGATATTATTTGTTAGCTGGAAACGATAAAATGCCTCAATTTGAGTGGTTGTCCCTGGTTGTCCACCTGCACGTCCTAAGCCTGTATTAATAAAATCAGGGACATTATTCCCTACAGGTAAGTCGCTATGGGTGATTTTAGGAGGTTGACCGACATAAATTCCACCTAAATTTCCTTTAGCAAATAAATCAGGGAAATTTAGAAACACCATATAATTTGTCGTCTCCACATTTCCCGATTGCCCAGGAATATAAGATTTAGTATAACCACCCCAGGCACCTGCGCTAATGTGGGGAGAAATTTGCCAAGTTAGAGTCGCACCCACGGCGTTAGTTTGCAGAGGTGCTGATTTTCCGGTATTGGTATTAACTGTAGTTAAGCATTCATCACCAACAAAAGTTAGTAAACAACCATTTGAGGAGTAATTGTTAACGTAATACAAACTTAAATCTAGAGTATCGGTTGGTGTCAGCAGCAATTGCACACCTGTAGTGGTGATTCCATCAAATAAACCGCTACCTTTACCAGGATTTCCTGGTTGATAACTAGTATAAATTGCCTGCAAACTAGCGCGTTTAGCAAATTGCCAATCAATGGCTATACCACCGTGACCGTATCCCATATTTAAAATTGGGTTTCTTTGGGCAAAATTAGACAACGGCCCTGTTGCAGCACTTTCTACCCGATTGGGCCCTCGGAAAGCAGCTGGCATACTTACGCCTTCTGTTCCCACCATTACTGCTAATTTATCTGTCACCAGCCAATGAAAATTCAGGTCACTTACAATCAAGCTATCTGTAGGAAATTCGTAGCCAAGTAAAACATCGTTCCGAGAAACACTATTGGTAAATCTAGGCGAAGTTTTTCCTTTACCATCTAACAGACCTGTAAACAAATAACTACGCGGAGTGATTTGATTAGTTAAATATAGTTGCGCCAGGGAAATAATATCAGTGTTTGTTCCTGCATCATCTGTATCTTTTTGTCCATCTCTAGGATTAACATCACCACGATTGTTAGTCCGTCCTTGAATGCCAACTATCAGTAGTCCATTAAGTTTGGTGGTTGTTGAGAATTGGTTAGCTTTGATTTCGGCGGTTTTGGCTTCTAAACTATCGACACGACCCCGCAAAGTTGCTAATTCTGGGGCAAATTCCGACTGCAATTTTTGTAATATTGCTAAATCTTCGCGGGTGACTAAATCGCTAGTGGCTGTAGTGATTAATTCGTTGACTCTATCTAAACAAGCATTCACACCTGCGGCAAATTCATACCGAGTTAAGACATGATTACCGCGATAGCTGCTATCTGGATAGCCGGCTATACAACCATAGCGTTCTACCAAAGATTGCAAAGCTTGGAATGCCCAATCGTTGGGTTGTACGTCCTTTAGTTGAGAAACCGATGTAACTTGCGCCATCGGCTCTTCTGGCGAGAGAGAGGGAGATGAGGGAATAATATTATCGCTTTTAATTCCTAACTCCTGACTCCTGAACGGCAGTTGCTTCTCCTGTCGGAGACGCTGCGCGGACAAGTCGGCAAAGCCGTCCAACGCACTGCCTCCTCCTGTCTCCTGAGTAGTTCCGGTATTTATGTATTCTTGTGCTAGTGCTTTTTGTGCAACTCCATTTACTCCCACAATTAGTAACCATGCAAGCATCCAGGTTTTGCGATGACTGCGGCTAATAAGTCTACCTTTCAACTTTTTACACTCTGCTCACATACTTAAGTGAAGAGTGTATTCGCGATTAGCTAGCGTTCACATGGGGAGATTTACGGATTTTGTCCCAAATTAGACTTAATGCTTCTGGGCAACTTCTAGAAAGGACGAGTATAACAGGGTATTAGGGACTGGGGACTTTTAAGAGGCAGAGGGGAGTGGGGAGTAAGAATTTTAGATTTTAGACTTCGGCTTACCTCGACTTCGCTCAGTACAAGTCGCTCAGTCGAACGATTTTGGATTAAAGAATTGAAATTTAATCCAAAAGACGCTCTCTACGAGACGCTGCGCGAATGCAGACTTGCTCTAAGCGTTGGCGCAGCCTCTCGTAGAGAAGCCATGCCGTTGGTGCAGCCTCTCGTAGAGAAGGCTTTACGCTACGCTATCGTCAATTCCAAAATCCAAAATTGAATTGCCTCATACTTTTCTACCAGAGGCTGCGCCTTAAGCGAAGCTATGCCGCAGGCTTTACGACGCCGGCTCCATCGAGTTTAGCCTGAGCGGCGTCGAAGGGCGAAGCCGAGATGCTCAGTACAAGTGCCCCATGCCCAAAATATATCCACTGGATTGATTAAAAACTAATATGGCAAATCGCTCACGCAAGCTGACGCCAAAAACCTCTAAACAAAATCAACCTCGTGCTAGTGTGATGAAACGTGTCGCTAAAAAACCCCAGAAAAAGCTAAAACGGGGAAGTTGGTTGTCGTCAACGCTAGCGATCGCAATTCTGTTGACTAGTGCTAGTCTAATTATGGCTTTTGCCTGGATTAGCGTTCTCTTCATCTTCAATCCAGATCAGGTAAGCTGGCTAAATAAAATTTTACCTGCATGGGCACAAATCCCTCTTGGTAAACACGAACGTCCCCAAACTCTCAAACAAATTCAACTCGATTTGAGTAAAAAAAACCAAATATTTGGGGAAACTCTACCTTTACATCAGGATGCGGAAAACTCATTTTTACTGCCAGTTTTTCAACAGCGTGCTAATTGTCAGTCTGATTGTAGAGAACTTGTTGAACTCAGGGTTTACGAGCGCTCAGAAGAGTTAGAGTTTAAATCTCAGTCAGAAAATTACTACTATCTAGCGACTAAATTGCCTGTAACTGGGCCAGAAGAATCCTTTGTGATTTCTGCCTCGCTTGAAGAACCCCAGGATATTAACATTCCCCTACCTTTAACTAAGGTGCAACGCTTTGAAGGTGGGACACCTTCACCAGGAGTTTGGTTTAATTTGCGGGGTCAACGCCAACAAGGAACTAGTGCGTTCGCCTATGGTCACGTCGTATACTACAATCCAGAACGTACTAATTTACTACAAATGTTGTCTTGGACTAGTCCGAATGGACAATTGCCCAAATGGCAGCAGGTAACTGGTGATGATACAAAAGAGTTAGTTGTTGATCAAACAGTAGGTTTAGAACCGCACTTACAGGTTTACCAAGTCAAGCCTCTAAAGTTATTCCTCAAACCAATTCAATTGGAGGCAATTACTCTCCAATCAGCAGCCCTCAAGGATTCTGCATACCAAAATGCCCTGTCAATTGCCCGTAGTGGACTGTGGACACCAGCCTTTGAATGGTTGAAATTCATCAAGAAACAGCGCAAAGGAGTTTTACCAGAGGCGGCGCAAGCGCAAATGGATTTGATTCGCTTGCATTCCCAACTTACTAAAACCCAAGCCCAGAAAAATTGGGCAAGTCCTAGTCAAGAAGTGTTGGCAGATTTGATTGATGGTCGCTGGGAAAAAGCTTTACAGGTGTTTGAGGCGTCGCCACATAATGTCCAAGAAATTGTTACCCTACTCAAAGCTGATGAAAAACGGTTGTGGAATCGCACAGTGGCGGCGTTGCGGGTGAACCCAAATAGACTAGAGGTGCAAGCTTGGTTCGCTTTGATTTTAGCAGTTCAGCAGGGAGAAGGACATGCTAATTCCTGGTTAAAGGCGCAACCAAAAATTACAAAAGATAATCTTGTCTATATCCAAGGTCTGTTAGCAAGACTCAATGGTGAGGATACAAAGTCACAAATCTCCTCTCCTCACCCCAGTCAAATTGTTGGTACAGTGCAACCAATCACTCAAGTTACCAGTACCGAATGGCTGCAACCAAATTCCACCGCAGACCTGAAGCTCATAGATAACCAAGTTTGGTATCAGGTGGAGGTGAGTGCATTTAATGACGGGAAACGCTGGCTAAATTCCCCCTTTGAGAATTTCAACCCACCCAAAACTGACGCCGCCAAATTTTTCTGGAAAACTTTGGGAATCAGTTCTGACCCTGAAATCCAGATTGTGGTCTGGTTACCTAACGAAGAACAAAAAATTACTATAGCTGCTATCAAAGCGGTGCAATTACGGGGTAAAGTTTTGCGCCTATTAGCTGCTGGCCCCAAAATTCCAGAGAATCAAAACGATGTTCTTCAACCCAAACCTTTAGCCTTGACAAATGCAGCACTGGAGTGGGTGCAACCATCTCCCATTACTCTACAAAAACTGCATCAACAAAATCCCCAAGGGGTGAAAGTAATGTTATCGAATGTGTGGCAATCTTTACAACAATCTGGTGAAGTTCCGACTGGTGCTATTCCTAGCTTTGAGCAGATGCAGGAAGAGTTGGGTGATTGGCCGGTTCAAGTGATTGATTTAACAAATAACGCTCAACCAGAAATAATACTGACTATCTCAGCAGGAGCAGTAGCATCCTTAAATCAGCCAACACCTGGAATTCACGGGGAAAATACAGAGCAACACCGTGACCGGACTATAATTTTGTCTGATAGCAATAAAGTTATTTACACTGATTTTACAGGAAATTACTTGCAAAGACTCTCTGCGATCGCCAAGCTTTCAGGTGTGCAATCCTTAGCTTTACTAGTAGAAAATGCTCACAACTACAGTTTGAGGCGCTGGTCAGAGAAAAATCAGCGCTTTGAATAGCACACCTTTTACTCAAATCTACCCTTACTCAAATTTAGACTAGAGAGGGGAAAAGCGATCGCTTTTCTACTCGACTGACTTATTCTTTTTGGTTAGTGTCGGCTAGACGTTGGTGCTTCAGGTTTTCCAACTGCTGCAACAGGGAGTCTACCTCTGCTTGTAAATGCATTAATTTAGCTTGCTGATCGTCTTGATAATAAGACTTGGTTAACTTATTGACCCAGCTAGTCTGGGACTCGCGATCGGAAACACTAGATAAACAAGTAGGCATCACTAATTAAATCCACAACTTAACTCACACCATTAGAAATATTATAATAATGCTCTTTTAAGCTTTATTAAAATATTGGATATTTTCAATCAATTACTCTAATGGATTTTAGGCTTAATCATAAGAGACGGTGATCATAATGGCTGTGTTCCTAAGAAAACATCGCCTCAAGTGTGCAAAGCTTCCATCCACTCGACGGTACTTAGCAATACTTAATTGATAGCCTGTCAATTACGGTTGTATGAATTATTATCGCAGTTTTTAGGGAATTTACGCAAGAAATTACATCTAGACCTATATCAATTAGGCCAAATTCTGAAAAGATGTAAGGTACAGCAATGTTCATTGGTGTCAAATTAAGCTCAAATACGCAATTTCCCTTAGTTTTAGATCCCCTCAATCCCCTTAAAAAGGGGGCAAAAGATTCTAGTTCCCCCCTTTTTAAGGCTACGGTGTACACACAAGTCGATACCCAACCCAAATTCCTGACTAAAACGGTTATCTGGAAAAGACATGCTATTGCTTATCATGATTGTGTGTGTAAGTCCTTTTTGGTCTATTACAGGATTTCCTTGAATATCAACAACGCAATACTGTCCTATTTGGCGGGATATTTCGCCCGGTCTGTAAATTTTCACAGTTTCCATAATCTAGTTACCAAAATGAGCTTGATTATGAAAACATAAAACTGTAAATAAAGCAAGTTTTTAATTGATTCGAGCAATCAGTCGTTTTTATCATTTTGATAGTTTTAAAAAATGGCTTTTATTTATTGTAGATATCTAGACTGAAAATGACTCGTTCGCTGAACGGACGCACGCATCATAAGGTGGCTTTCTGCGGGAAGAATAAGTGCTTCAGAGAGTTCTTACCTAAGTCCCGTACATTTACATTTGTCTATTTTCACCCCATTAACATCCCCAGGCTAATTCCTTAAACCGAAGGTCGCCGTAGCGGTCTATGATAAACTGACATTCAAAATAGAATAAAAATGGCAAGTCAAACGCCTGTACCACAAAAAATAATATTCTTTTGGAATTAAGGGACTCTTAGCTCTTAACTGGCAAAGAAAAATTTACTTTTTTCCTCTTCTCGATTCTGCGCTTCCTTATGCCACCCTTTCTAAATATCCAATCCTTACATTAAGAAATTTTAAATCCCGTGACTTTGAGCTTATCTGTTGCTAAATCTCATCGCCAACCCTGGCCCGGACTGATAGAAGCCTATGGCGAATACTTGCCTGTCAGCGAAAAAACACCGATTGTCACTCTGTTGGAGGGCAATACACCTCTAATACCAGTGCCAGCGATCGCAGAACGCATTGGCAGACAAGTACGTGTTTTTGTAAAATATGACGGTCTCAATCCCACCGGCAGCTTCAAAGACCGGGGAATGACTATGGCAATTTCCAAAGCCAAGGAAGCAGGGGCAAAAGCAGTAATTTGTGCCAGCACAGGGAATACTTCAGCTGCTGCTGCCGCTTATGCAAGGCGTGGGGGGATGAATGCCTTTGTGCTGATTCCCGACGGTTATGTGGCGCTGGGCAAATTAGCCCAAGCATTACTGTACGGTGCAGAAGTCTTGGCAATTAAAGGTAATTTTGACCAAGCGCTAGAAATTGTCCGCGAGATGGCCGAAAGCTATCCAGTCACTTTGGTAAATTCGGTCAATCCCTACCGTCTAGAAGGGCAGAAAACAGCAGCCTTTGAAATTGTTGATGTGCTGGGTGATGCACCAGACTGGCTGTGTATTCCCGTAGGTAATGCAGGAAATATAACAGCATATTGGATGGGATTTTGTCAATATCATCAAGCTAGAAAGTGCGATCGCTTACCCCGGATGATGGGATTTCAAGCCGCAGGTGCAGCCCCCTTAGTACACGGTCAGCCAGTGACCCATCCTGAAACCTTAGCGACAGCAATTCGGATTGGCAACCCTGCTAGTTGGGAGTTAGCTGTTGCAGCCCAAACCGCGAGTCAAGGAAATTTTCACGCTGTTACCGATGCAGAAATTCTCGATGCTTATCGACTTTTGGCAGCATCAGAAGGTATCTTCTGCGAACCTGCTAGTGCCGCTTCTGTAGCTGGGTTGTTGCAGGTGAAAGACCAAATTCCTACAGGGGCGACAGTGGTTTGTGTCCTCACAGGGAATGGTCTAAAAGACCCAGATACAGCCATTAAACACAATCACAGTCAATTTAAACAGGGTATTGCAGCAAAACTGGGTGCAGTAGCCGAGGCAATGGGATTTTAAGCACCTTGGAACTAAAAGCGATCGTAATATCTAATTGAAAAATTGCGTAGGCATACCCCTGCGGGGAAGCAAGCTACGCGCAGCGTCTCGTAGAGAAGTCCACTGTACCCTTGCCTACGGGATACCAGAGGCGAACGGGATCTTGCTACGCACAGCAGACGCACTAGAAGGTATCGCAGCCAGTTTTTTCAGTCTGGCAAGTGTCAAAATAATCTTAGATAATTTTTAAGCAACTACTTGATCATCTTGTAATGACTCATTCTACTGATATTCTCACCTTAGCCCGCTTGATGGCAGCTGACTTTAGCAATCAAGAACAAGCTTTTGAAAATCCGCCTTTTTATGCCCACATTCGCGTGTGTATCCGTCCCCTTCCCTTGGAATTGTTCTCAGGGGTAAGTTTGTTTCTCGAACAAGCTTACGATTTTATGCTCAATCAACCCTATCGGATGCGGGTAATGAAGTTGATTCCAGCAGAAAACCACATTGTTATTGAACACTACACGGTTAAAGAAGAACAAAAATTTTATGGTGCATCTCGTGACCCGGAACGTTTAAAAGTTTTATCCCTTGACCAATTGGAAAAAATGTCAGGTTGCAACATGGTTGTAGAGTGGACAGGTCATAGCTTCAAAGGCAGGGTTGAACCTGGTAAAGGCTGCATTGTATTTCGTGACGGCAAAAATACTTATCTGGATAACGAATTTGAGATTGACGCTAAAGAATTTTTCAGCCTCGACCGGGGAAGGGATTTAGACACAGATGAACGTCTGTGGGGTTCTATCGCCGGGCCATTTCACTTTGTCCGCTGGGGTAATTTTGCCGATGAAGTGAAGGTGTAACAAGTGACCTTGAGGAGTGAAACATAAAAACTTATAATTCATTTGTTGTTGGTATAAGGTAGGAGGAAAGAGGATTTTTGCCTAGCCAATATACACATAGTTTGGTTTTATTTGCTGATAGCTATTTGTGTATATTATGTATCGGCTATAACATATAGCAGTCCTAAATCATTTGTAAAAATAAATTAACCGCAGAGGCGCAGAGAGCGCAGAGAGAGGAATTTGAGATTTTCACGACTTATTTAGGATTGCTATATTAATGCTATTAAGGGAAGCTCAGGAAGAACCCGGAAACAACATATCTCGAAATATATTTTTTTATTTTCCATAAATAAATTTAGGGGTTTGTACCTTTTTCTTCCTGGTCAACCTCCCTAACGATCGCCTAAAGACTACCAGAAACATCCAGTTAACCCACTATCTCTACCTCAGAATCCTATGCTATTATGGGTTAACTAGCGCCCTATGGCTACTGAATGGCTACTAAGATACCTTAGGAAGATTAAAGTAGTTCAAGGAATCCTGCTGTGGCGGCATAGCCAAGTGGTAAGGCAGAGGTCTGCAAAACCTCCACCCCCGGTTCAAATCCGGGTGCCGCCTTCAAAGAAATATAAGCACTACAGGGTTTTTAAGCCCTTTTTTATTGGGCGTTAAAGGCTTTTTTTCAAAGCCTTCAGAGATTTTTGGGGTTATTTTGGGTAGTTTGGGTAAATAACACAAAGATGCGATCGCGCTTTATTCGGTGTCTGTCTACATGCCGCTACCAGGATTAACCAGAGCTGCACTTTGCTCAAAGGTGATGTTATCGGCAGTAAGGGGATTCGTCCCAAGCTCAAGGAATATTTGTCGGAATACAGTCAGGAGCTAAATATTTATAATTAAATTTTTAGATTTCATAAAAACTAATATCAGTAAATCATTGGTGGATGAGAACTTCAATTTTTAGTTATCTATGTAATCGCATTTATCCAACGCCAAACTAGCCAGTAGTCTCTGCTCTGTCCGAATTCTATCTACTTCTGTATCGCCTAGTTTTATTGCTGTGCAAGGATTTTGCCTCCGAATTCACGCACCAGCATCATAAATACTTTTTTGTCCAGAGTAATTCTCATAAATGTGCTGGTAAACTTCCTGACACTTCTGTTCATACAGTTTATCAGAATAACTCTGGGGTAACTTATCCAAACCATCCTTAATCGCCACTTCCACCGATGCTCTGGTTTGCTGTCTCTTCTTCCAATCTAAAACTAACTTCTCTTTCTTGAGAGTTTTCAGTAATTCTCTTGCAACTTGTTTAACTTCTTGTTCCTCTTGCTTAGTCAGTTGAATTTCTGGTTTAGTTAGTAAGTCAAAAATTGCTAGTTCTTCTTCAGTGATATTTTTTGCGATCGCTCTTTTATTTTCAACACCCAATTCTTGAGCAAAGTTAATCAAATCATTGAAGAATATCTGCACGTTGCGTGAGTCAGCATTGTGTTCTATAATCATCTGCTGGAATTTGTCCAGATAGTTGATGCGAGTTTTATTTAACCTCACCATCTGCTGGAGTTTTTGCGCGATCGCTTCTCTCAATTGTGCCACTAAAGCTGTTTTTGCTTTAACTGGAGTATCTTCTTCTTTAATCCCACCACCAGATGCGGAACCATAAATAGCTAGTGCTTTTTGTAAATCTCGGAAGACACCAATGTAATCAACAATTAAACCATTGATTTTACCTGGGAAGACACGATTTGCTCTGGCAATGGTTTGCATGAGACTATGGTTCTTCATGGGTTTGTCTAAGTAAATGGTGGAACAACTGGGGACATCAAATCCAGTCATCCACATAGCGCAGACAAAGATGATGCGTAAGGGATGAGATGGATCTTTGAATTTTTCATCGAGTGGGGGAGATTCACTCACTAACCTTTTACGGTGAGGCGTAATGTCTAATTCTTTTTTCTGAAATGCTTCTACTTCGTTTTGAGACTGAGATATGACCACTGCCATATCTATTTCTGACATATATTTAATAGTGACTGATAATTTTTTTTGTTCAAATTCGCTTAAATTAGATTGAGCAAGTTGATTTTTAAACTGCTTGAGGTGTTGTTGCCAGTGGTACTGGACTTTGTTGTACATTTTGACAGCAGTAAATCTGTCAATGCTGACAATCATTGCTTTACCCTGGTATCCTCTACCCAGCAAGTGGGTGACAATATCTTGAGCAATTTTCTCTAATCGGTCATCTCTGGTAATTAATTGATATTCTCTGGCACATTGTCTTTCTAGTTTCTTCTCCTCTTCCTCATCCATTGTTGCTGATTCGATGATTTCTGCTATATCTTCATTGAACGCATCATTGGTAAGTTGCAATTCGGGAATTCTGTTTTCATAGTAGAGGGGAACTGTGGCGCTATCTTCTATTGATTGCCGGAAGTTATAAATGCTGATGTAATCACCAAAGGTTTTTTTGGTTTCTTGCTCTCCTAACATTAGAGGTGTACCAGTGAAACCAATGAATGCTGCATGGGGTAAAGCATTCCTCATGTTAAGAGCGAATGTGTCATACTGACTGCGGTGTGCCTCATCTGCAATGACGATAATATCTGACCTATCAGAAATTTGGGGATAGGTTCCGCCTTTTTCAGTGCGGAATTTTTGAATCATCGTGAAAATGTAGCGATGATCTTCATCCAGGAGTTGTTTGAGGTGTTCTGCACTTTTAGCGCGGACATTTTTTTCGATTTCTGTGACTGCACCAGCATAGGCAAAGTTTTTGTAGATTTGTTCGTCTAAGTCTTCTCTGTCGGTAATAATCACAAATGTCCAATTCCCATAGAGTTTTCGCATCACTTTTTGGGAGAAGAAGACCATTGAGTAACTTTTACCGCTACCTTGGGTATGCCAAAATACTCCTAATCTGCCTTGGTTGGATTTAATTTCCTTTACTGCGGTAACTGCTTGGTTAACTCCTAAATATTGATGATTTTTGGCAACGATTTTCACTAAACTGCCTTTAGCAGCGTAAAAGAAGATAAAATTTTCAACTAGATCCAGTAATTTGGTTGGTTCACAAGTACCTCTAATTATCGTGTCTAGAGAAATTATCCCTTCTTCTCCTTCAGAATTTATCTTCTTCCACTCCGAGTAATGTTCCCATTTGGCAGTTAAGCTACTAATGCGACTTTTTTTCCCATTTGAGAGAATGATAAATGCGTTGTACCAGAAAAGTTGGGGGATAGTTTGCTTGTAATCTGTAAGATTATTTTTATAGGCAAGTTCTAAGCGTTGGTGATGTGCTTTGAGTTCAATGAAGACTAAAGGTAAACCATTGACAAACCCTATTAAGTCTGTTCTTCTGGTGTAAATCTCTCCTGTCACCCAGAATTGAGACGCGAGAAAAAAATTATTATTTTCTGGGTGATTCCAATCAATGACTTTGACTGTTTCTGTTTGGTCTTCACCCTAATCATTTTTAAAACTGACTTTTACCCCATCTTTGAGGAGTTGATAAATTTCTGCATTCGCATTGGCTAAACTCAACGTGCTTCTGTCACGAGTTAATTCTTCAATGGCCAGTTGGATAGCTTCTGTGGGTAAGTCAGGGTTTAAGTTTTTTACAGCTAACTGGAGTTTGGGAATTAAAACTACCTCACCCTTTGTCTCTCTACCCAGTGTGCTGTTTGTACCAAAGGTTTCGTTGTAACAGTTGGCTGTTTGCCATTGCAGTTGAGAGAATAGTTCAATGGTGGCATTCTCTAACGCTGCTTCTGAGTCTGGGTGAGGTGGACGCATAGGTATGAAGTATAGATTTACTCCATTTTTAACTCAAAAGTTCGGCGTTGGGGATTGATGGGGTTAAGAGGATGTTTGAAAAGTCATAATTGGTGTATCAACGTTTTTTGGTAGTGGTAAATATGTAGTGAAATCTGATATTTTCTAACTCAAATTATTCGTTTGTAGCTGTTAAAATTTTAATTATATTTAACTAACTAAT
>NZ_JBALCN010000073.1:0-24992 GCF_036919615.1 Nostoc sp.
GTCGATTGAATATGCTGCCATTTCTTAATAATCTTCTTTTTTACATCTTTTAAGTTTATGACTTTTGTGGCAGTTTTGATATCAAATTGCTGTAAGTTGACACCAATGCCACCAGTATTTACCCAACAACGCTTTGTCGTTTATATTACTATGCGTTGGGCATCTGGTGGCTATCTTTTTTTCTGCGTGCTAAGTACAGTTTTGCGTAAAAGCGTAGCGTTTTTAATGCAGGGGAATGCATTGGCATTGTAAGCTGACCATTAACATTGTAAGCCGACGCATTAACAATGTAAGCCGACACATTAACAATGTAGCCGATGCATTAACAATGTAAGCCAACACATTAACAATGCGGCCGATGCATTAACAATGTGAGCCAACGCATTGGCATTGCAGGGTATTACCAAATTTAATTCGCTACGAATTAATCAAATGCTGTGCTAAGTTCGTCCAAACTTTTACCAACACCATCACAGTCCCTGGCAATATTACACTTGTCCCCGAACCTTCTTCAATTGCCAGCACAGTAGTCTTTGGCATTTTTGGTGGCAGCTTAATACTAAAGTGCAAACTAAAAAAGCTAAAGTCTTGTTGATCTGGCGATTCAGCCTACGGCGATTGGTCTCATTGGCATACCAACGCAGAATATGAACTGTCTTGATCAATCTGCCATATTCCTGAAGTGCCCACGTTAAAGGATGTTTGCGTGGAAATGATTTCTGCAAGATTAGGACATCTTGAGGAGATCATATTGAACTAGCAGTCTCCCTAGCAGCTTCTCGCAGCCGCTCCACATCGCGCATCGGTGGTGCACCAAAGAGCCGCTTGTACTCCCGGTTGAAGTGCGAGGCATCATCGTACCCCACTCGGTAGGCAGCACTGCTAGCGTCAAGGTTTTCCCCCAGCATCAGACGACGAGCCTCCTGGAGCCGCAGTTGCTTCTGGAACTGCAAGGGACTCATTGCAGTGACAGACTTGAAGTGATGGTGAAAACCCGAAACACTCATTCCAAGCTCTCGTGCAATGCTTTCAATCTTGATCGGCT
Source organism: Nostoc sp. (assembly GCF_036919615.1). Lineage (GTDB taxonomy): Bacteria > Cyanobacteriota > Cyanobacteriia > Cyanobacteriales > Nostocaceae > Nostoc. Next base: position 1,046 of record NZ_JBALCN010000073.1, read on the forward strand.
CGTTAAAGTCTTTACGAAGTCGCGCGACAGCTCTTGCTATGTAGTAAGTGTAGCCACCCAGAACTGCAATATGACGCAGCCGATTACCTTGCTCTCCCATCAGGAGTCGGTAAATGATTTCCCGCTTAATCAGTGGTGCGAGAACATGAGCTTCAGCAGGGGAATCTAGAAGCCTGACAAGCCGTACCACAGTGTCCAACAGATTTGCATTCAACGGACTTACGTCAATCGCTTTCACATCAGCACGGCTGCGCGATGAGGGATGCCCTGCATCGACCATCACTGAGCCAACGAGGGTGGGGTCAAGATCGAGGCGAACGCTAAGGTACGGTTGCTCCTTAGACGCTTCCAGAATTTGGCTGACAATCGGCAGTTCGACCGTAGCAAGCAGATAATGCATCGGGTCGTACTGATAGCGATCGTTGCCCAGAAGGATTTCTTTGCTGCCCTTAGCAATTACACAAAAAGCAGGGACAGAGACACTATGACAGGGTTCCGCAGGTGAGGAGGTGCGGTTGAAGTGCAATCCTTTCAGCGGCTCAATCGTCCCATCATTACGAATAGCCTGGGTAATCCGCTCAGTCAGTTCGTCTCTGTTGGCTTGCGCTCTATCTGCCTCGCGCTTTGCCTGCTGATCGTTCATTAAATCGATATCGGACTTTTCACTCATTTTGGCAGCATTCATTTCTAAATTTGCAGGATTGTACAACGATTTTAGACGATCGTTATATTCCTTATTCTTCAGGATTCTTAGAATGAAGCTAAAGCAACGAAAAATGATTTCGGCTTCTTGTAAGCATTCTAGATTTTTATTTAACGGGACTTAAACATTTTTGAGGAACAAACAAGCCTCAAACCCTACAGGGTAAGGGAAATACACCAAATACTTAAAAATGCCCCAAACCCAGATGTATCAATAAACTAAGCAAAACTTGGCAATAGCCATCTGGAAGTTTCGGTTCTTGACCTTAGCTGTACAGAACTGAGCTACAGCTGCCATTCTCGCCGATATCGGGTCAAGCTGCGGTAAAAGGAGAAATTATGCAGAAGGTTGTCTTGAACAACGGGTTGGAAATGCCCATTTTGGGATTCGGTGTCTTCCAAATGACTGATCTGGAAGAGTGCGAAAGAAGCGTCTCGGACGCGATTAAAATTGGCTACCGTCTGATTGACACGGCAGCTTCTTACGGCAACGAAGAAGCCGTCGGCAAAGCCATCCAAAAGAGCGGCGTGGCGCGAGACGAGATTTTCATTACCACCAAGCTCTGGATTCAAGATGCCGATTACGAAAGCACCAAGAAGGCTTTCCAACGATCGTTGGACAAGCTGAGATTGGATTACCTAGACTTGTATCTGATCCACCAGCCTTACGGCGACGTTTACGGTGCGTGGCGGGCAATGCAAGAGTTGTATCGAGAGGGTTGCACCAAAGCCATCGGTGTCAGCAACTTCTATCCCGATCGGCTCATAAACCTTATCATTCATAACGAAGTGGTTCCGGCGGTAAATCAAATCGAGACCCATCCCTTCCACCAGCAAATTGAAACCCAAAAACTTTTACAGGAAAACAAGGTTCAGATCGAATCCTGGGGACCCTTTGCGGAAGGTAAGAACAACATTTTCAGCAATGAACTACTACTTTCGATCGCCGGGAAATACCAGAAAACCGTTGCTCAGGTGATTCTGCGCTGGCTGACACAAAGAGGAGTGGTTGCGATTCCGAAATCTGTTCGGACGGAAAGGATGGTTGAGAACTTTAACATTTTCGATTTTGAGCTAAGTCCCGAAGATATGAATGCGATTATCTCGCTGGACACGAACAAGAGCAGCTTCTTCGACCATCGCGACCCCGACATGGTGAAAATGTTAGGAACTGCCAAACGCAACACCTAAGCCCCTGAAGACAACAAAGGGCCACACGCAAAACGATTTTATTCCAGATAACTGGGGCGCTACAGCCCAAAAGAGGTGTCACTGACATGAACAAAACACGAAACGACCCCAAGAGAGAAGACAACCCTCCTATGCCAAATCGTCGCCAGTTGCTCGGCGCGGGACTGAGACTGGCCGCAGCGTCGGTGCTGGCTCGCCGAGACACGATCGCGCAGGCCCAGCAAGCCGGACAAGCTGCCGGGGCGCAGGGCGCCGCAGGACAAAACGCCAATGAGTCACAGCAAATGGCGCGTCGCAGACTCGGCTCTTTGGAAGTCTCGACCCTCGGACTCGGCGTTCAAAACATGAGCCGCACCTATCAACAGACGATCCCCACCCGATCCGAGATGTTCAACATCATTCGGACAGCCTTTGATCGTGGCATCACCTTTTACGACGCGGCGGAGGCTTACGGGCCGCATGAGGTGGAACGAATCTTGGGCGAAGGCGTGGCTCAGGTCATCCTGCGCTGGCTGACGCAACGCGATGTGGTAGCGATTCCCAATTCGGTGACTGAGGCGATTTGAAACCAATAAAGCAGAAGTATCATGCAAAAACGTAAACTTGGAAACAGTAATCTGGAAGTCTCGGCGATCGGGCTGGGCTGTATGGGGCTGAACCATGCCTACAGCCATACCCTCAGCAAGCAAGAAAGCATCTCTCTGCTCCAAGCCGCAGTGGAGCATGGCGTCACATTCTTTGATACAGCCGAAATATATGGGCCATTCACCAATGAAGAATTGGTAGGCGAAGCGCTCAAACCCTACCGCGATCGCGTCGTCATTGCCACGAAGTTTGGCATCAAGTTACAGGACGGTAAACAGGTGCAGAACAGTCATCCATCAGGAATCAGGGAATCCGTAGAAGGTTCGCTGAAGCGATTAAACACTGACGTGATTGATTTGTACTATCAGCACCGCGTGGATACCCAAGTGCCGATCGAAAACGTAGCCAGAACCATCAAAGACTTGATTGCTGAAGGCAAAATCAAACACTGGGGGCTTTCAGAAGCGGGTGTACAAACCATTCGTCGGGCGCACGCAGCTCAACCGCTAACTGCCGTTCAGAGCGAGTACTCCCTGTGGTGGCGGCGTCCGGAAGAAGCCTTGTTGCCTGCCTTGGAAGAGTTGGGAATCGGTTTTGTGCCGTTTAGTCCTTTGGGTAAAGGCTTCCTGACGGGCAGTATCAGCAAGGACGCGAAATTCGACAAATCCGACTTTCGCAGCATTGTTCCCCGGTTTACGCCAGAGGCTCTCGATGCCAACCAGTTCCTGGTGGATTTGTTGAAAGAGGTGGCGAACCAGAAGAAAGCTACAGCAGCGCAAATCGCCCTGTCCTGGATACTGGCGCAAAAACCGTGGATTGTGCCCATTCCCGGCACGACCAAACTGAGCCGCTTGGAAGAAAATATTGGGGCAGCAGACATCGAGCTGACGCAGGACGAATTGCAAAGCATCGACGAGGCATTGGCGCAAATTACAGTCGAAGGCGATCGCTATCCAGAAGAGTTGGAAAAGCGAACGGGATTATAGACGGAATTGCCAACCACAGAACGGTGACTCAAAGGAGATGCGTATGACAAATACACCGCAGAAGGACGGAACTCAATCCTCTGTAAGAATCAGTGAAGCGGCACACAAACATCACGAAGAACTGTTTCCAAACCACAAATCAACCCTCAAAGTAACCGACCCTGAACTGATCGAAGTCTTTGACAACTTCGCCTTTGACGAAGTAGTTGCTCTCAGCAAGCTGGATACAAAGACAAGGGTCATGCTGATTCTGGCGTCTATCATCGGCAGCCAGACAGTCAGCGAATACAAGGTTATGGTGGGCGCTGCGCTCAATGTCGGAGTAACGCCGATTGAAATCAAGGAGATCCTGTATCAGTCGGTATCCTATGTCGGTATGGCGAAAGCATTTGACTTCGTCCATGCCACTAATGAAGTGATGATCAGCAGGGGCATTCAATTACCTTTGGAAGGGCAATCGACCACCAGCCCAGAAACACGCTACGACAAAGGGCTGGCAATACAGAAAGCTGTGTTCGGCGAGACGATCAATCAAATGTATGAGCGATCGCCCAAAGACCAACTGCACATTCAAAGGTTTCTGTCTGCCAATTGCTTTGGCGATTATTACACCCGCAATGGCGTAGACATAAGACTCAGGGAGCTGATCACACTGTCTATCCTCGTTGCTTTGGGAGGGGTTGAATCACAGATAAAGGGGCACATTCAAGGCAACCTGAATGTCGGAAACGGCAAAGACATACTCCTGGATCTGATTACACAATTGTTGCCGTGGGTGGGATATCCCCGAACCCTGAATGCGTTGAAATGCCTTCAGGAAGTGGCGACGGAGTAATGGCGATGATCACGATTGACTAGCGAAGAATATGACATTTCGCTGACTGTAGCAGACTACATCGGCGAGATAAACGACTGCTGCGGCAATACCGCCGACTGGATGGAACAGGTCAGCGACGAACAATACCAGACCTGATCGTAGATTAAAACAGTTCGACCTTTAAATCAAAGACAGGAGTTCAAAAAATGCAGAAGCGCAAACTTGGAAACAGCAACTTAGAAGTCTCGGCTATCGGGCTTGGCTGCATGGGAATGAGTTTTTCTTATGGCCCGCCCAAAGACACGCAGGAGATGACCGCTCTTCTGGGCGCCGCTGTCGAACGCGGTGTTACATTCTTTGACACCGCCGAGGTCTACGGTCCGTTCACCAACGAAGAGCTTGTGGGTGAAGCCCTCGCTCCCTTCCGCAAACAAGTGGCGATCGCCACCAAATTCGGATTCGACCTGAGTCCTAATCACGATCCTCGTGGAATGACGGGTTCGCCCGGACTGAATAGCCGACCGGAGCACATTAAACAGGCTGTAGAAGACTCGCTTAAGCGACTCAAGGTCGAGACAATCGACCTGCTCTATCAGCACCGGGTTGACCCGAACGTGCCGATCGAAGACGTGGCAGGAGCTGTGAAGGAACTGATTCAGTCAGGTAAGGTTAAGTACTTTGGACTCTCTGAAGCCGGAGTGCAAACAATCCGTCGCGCGCACGCGGTTCAGCCGGTCACTGCTCTCCAGAGCGAATACTCGCTGTGGACCAGGACTCCGGAGAAGGAAGTGATACCGACCCTTGAAGAACTCGGAATCGGCTTTGTCCCGTACAGCCCGCTGGGCAAGGGCTTTCTCACTGGCAAGATGGACGAAAGCACTACATTCGACAGCTCCGACTTTCGCAGCACCCTGCCTCGCTTCACGCCAGAGGCTCTCAAGGCGAATCAAGCCCTGATTGATCTGCTCGGCAGCATCGCACAACAGAAGCAGGCGACACCTGCTCAGATCGCACTCGCCTGGCTGCTGGCCCAGAAGCCGTGGATCGTGCCGATTCCGGGTACCACGAAGCTGCATCGCTTGGACGAAAACATTGGGGCAGTCTCAGTCGAACTCACACTCGACGATTTGCATGACATCGATAACGCCGCGTCCAAGATCACGGTGCAAGGGGCTCGGTATCCCGAAAACCTGGAGCAAATGACCGGTCGCTAAACGGCAAAAAATGTTTTCTCTGGTTGCATTCCATAGCTCACTAAGCAAGGTAACATGTGCAATGCAGCCGAGAGAAGACCAAGTGAAGGAGATTTTATGAGCAATAACATCGAAGGAAAAGTTGTTGTGATCACGGGTGCGAGCAGCGGACTGGGCAAAGCAACGGCTCGGCTTCTACTTTGTGCTGGGTGCGCGGCGCACCGACCGCATCCAGGCATTAGAATTTAAACACTCTCTGATGATTCGATGCAAAGTTTTATGTTGTGATTGGCACGAAAGCACGAAATTGTGTTGACTCTTGCTCGCTTTATGGTTCAAAAATTTTCCCAAATTATGATTCAAAGCACATTTGTGCATAGTAGGCTATTTTGAATTTAGCTTGTCACAAGCTGAAACACTTTTTTGGCTCAATCTTAAGTCTTTGATATTATCGCGAATGAAATCATTTCGCACTAAAACTGATAATTTTAACTGATTAGCTAATTTCTCTTTGCCATAAAATATCTGCAACTCTCGTCATCCCAGCTTTTAGATGGCGGCGATAGGTACTGAAAGGCAAATCTAGTAACTCAGCTGCTTGTTCTTGGGTGGGGGCAGGATTTAAATAAGTTCGATAAACAGCGCGGTAGAGTTTTTCGTCACGCGGGGATGATTGTAAATATTCAACTGCTTGTTTCACCAGATTTTGTAAAGCGTTAACGCGTTCGCCTAATGTGTCCAAAGGACTCTCGTTCACACTTGCTTTTGTAGCAACTTGTTCCTTAACTAAGCCAGAAAGCATTTCATGCACGCTTCGCGATCGCACTAAGGGATTATTCTGTAATGCATCAGGACAACTAAAGTTACGTAACGCATTCTGCACCGCCTCCACAAATTCTGGCTGACTAAGAACTAACAGAGGTTCACCGACTGGAGTATTGTCTACAGATTCTCCGACAGTTGTAACCTCTTTTCGTGCCAAAATTTCCTTCCATGCCGCAGGTGAGACAATTCGCCAGTCATGTCCATAAACACCATACTGTCTTCCCCCAACTGCAAAATCAGCTTCACAAAGTCGTGTTAAGTCGAAGTAGTTTAACATTGCTGTCCAACTATCCGCTTGGGCACAAGGTAGAAAGGTGTATGCTACCCCCGGTGTATTCTGAAAATACTGCACAAAATTAATGAAAATTAGACTTTGGGTGGGGGAAACAGCTTGATAGGTGTCCCGCGCCATCCAGAAGCGGAAAATAGTTGCGCCTTCGCTAGAGCGTAATGGTGTATGGGTTTGGAGATATTGCCAAGATGCAAGAGCGCCCGGATCTACACTAAAATCTTCAACAGTTGCTGTGTGCAATGCCACCATCATTGCAAATCCCGCAGGTTCGGAGTGCAAGTCACGAAATACTACTACATTCTGCGGTTGGCGCTTCAACCAGTGATCAGCTATTTTTGCTGATTCTTCACCTTCGTATTGTGCCACCATCCCCAGCAGTGCGGTTTTGTCAGTTTCCCGTAATGAGTCAGTCAATAAACTACTTTGCTCACCCCAGGTGAAACAGGATCGAATCGCCGAGTTATCCCGATGCAAGAAAATATAATCAAGTAGCACTCGATGCTTTTCTTGCCCTTGGGTTTGTCCTAATTGTTTAGTATAGTATTGACGCGCCCGGTGGTGTAATTCAGTATAAAATTCCGAATTACGCCAACGCAAATCAGCAATTAAAACTTCGCGTGCTAAATCGTGGGGAAATAAACCCAATTGCCCTGATTCGATAAATGACAGTCCGCGCAACCACTCAAATAAATCGTGAACATCAAGTATTTCCCCTAAAGAGTCAGCCGATACAGCCAAAGTATTTTCCGGCACAGCCAATATTTGATTTAGTGCAGCTTCAGTAGTCAGCCGGATCACTGCACAAGCTTCTAAAGCCATCCGGTGTGCGGGCGTTGGTACTTCTTTTATGAATCTTGACAACAGTGTTTTAACAACATTGGGGGCAGATTCTGCTTGAAAAGAGATTTCTTTTCCCTGAGCAAACACTTCAGCAACCAAAGATAATGCTAGAGGATGTCCGTGGGTAAAATCTAGAATCGCCTGGTGTCGTGTGGTGGGAATATCTCGTGTGGTGAGATAAGTTTGACTTTCTTCTGGGGTAAGGTTGCGTAGGGGCAAAGTGTGCATCAAAGCTTGCCAACCTGGATCGCTACACCAAAGTGATGAGGGGGGATTGCGTCCAGCAATCACAATTAAGGTATTAACAGACAAATGGGGTAAGAATACTTCCCGCAACCATTCATCTAGCTGGGTAATAGCTTCATAGGTATCAATTAAAATTACATGACGTTCAAGTCTTTGGGCTAGCACATGCAAAGGAGAATCTGATTCATTCAATCCCATTAACGATCGCAACGTGCTCACAAAAGATTCTGGCGCAGCTTCTATATTACGTCCTTCTACGTAGATAGTTGATATTTTTGACTGTTCACAAAACCGCAAAAACTGCTGCATGAGGGTTGTCTTGCCCACACCACCAGGGCCAAAGACGTGCAAAATGTGAAAAGGTAATTCTTTTGATGCGATCACATCAAGAAATAGCTCCAGTTCCCGCCCACGTCCTACAAATCTGCGATTTCGTTCTGCACTTAGTCGCTGTAATAGAGATGTCATTGGCATCCCTTCCTCAAATTTTACGTAGGATTACTGTTTTAGAGTATGAAGGATATTTTTGATTTATAAAATCTACTGTGACAAAATTTACAATTTCTACATACTACACTCTGTATTTATAAGTAGTTATTGGCAGCTAATAACGATACCAGCCGTGTTTTAGGATTATTCGTTATATGGCGTGGATCTGGATCTTTGGGCTGGTATCTTTTTTCTTCGCTTGTGCCTTGGATTAATTTTCAACTTAGATTCACAGCTTTTTGATTTCCAAAACCGCTTCCCTCAGCTATCCAATCACCAAATCTTACCTGACTCGCCCTTTCAGTACTGACGGGAGTTCTATAAACTATGAGTTTGGTGATTATTTTCAAATTCCCAATTAAAAATTCTACAGTAGAATTGGTAAGACTTTAATCTTGAACAAACTTCATCGCCACACCATTCATACAGTAACGCTTGCCAGTCGGCACAGGCCCATCATCAAAGACATGACCCAAATGCCCACCACAACGATGGCAATGTACTTCAGTTCGGGTCGTCATAAAAGAGTTATCTACTGATGTACTAACTGCCCCATCAATCGGTGCATAAAAACTAGGCCAGCCTGTGCCGCTGTTGAATTTAGTTTTAGATGTAAACAATGGTAAGTTGCAGGCAGCACACTCATAAGTCCCTTTAGCATATTGTTTATCGAGTGGGCTGGTGTTAGCTAGTTCAGTATCATGTTTCCGCAGCACATCGAACTGTTGGGGCGTTAAAATCCGATGCCACTCTTCGTCAGTTTTAGTGATTTCAAACTCATCTTTTGTAATTGCTATAACTTGTGACCTCCCAGTTAAATACCGTGATAACCATACTGTACCAACAATTGCTGCGCCAGCTTGTAAAAAATATCGTTTTTTCATAATTCCGTGGCTGATTTAATTACTTGAGTCATCTGTATGAGTGAAGAGAATTTTTAAAGTCAAGGTGATCGCTATTGAACAATAGCAAAAGTATCTTTGCCAGAAAGCCATACCTACTTATACAGATTGGGGAACTGTGATTTTAGTTGAGCCAACTTCGGCAAATCATTTACCACCACGTAGGGATAATTCGGATTGCGGTCAATAAAGTGCTGATGGTACTCCGAGGCTTTATAAAAACCCTTCAAAGGGAGTAGTTGAGTAACTATCTGCTGATGAAAAGTATGTGCTTTGTTGAGTTGATTAATATAATTGAGCGCGACCCGATTCTGTTCATCGTTGGCAAAAAATATGACTGAACGATATTGCTTTCCTGAATCAGGGCCTTGTCTATTCAACTGTGTTGGGTCATGTGCCACAGAAAAGTAAATTTTCAGCAGTTGACCATATGATATCTGTGATGGATCATAGGTGATTTTTACTGACTCTGCATGACCCGTCAACCCAGAACTGACAAGTTCGTAGTCTGCTGTTACTGCACTTCCACCAGAAAAACCAGAGACAACATCAGAGACACCTTTGAGATGCTCAAAAACCGCTGACATTCCCCAAAAGCATCCTCCTGCGAAAACTGCCGTCTGTTTTCCTTTCGCTGTAGAATTTGAGATATCGGTGGTGGGATTAGGAAGGATTGCTTCCGATGCACCACGAACAAGTACAACCGATATCAGCAAAATAATGGACAAACTAACTAGTAAGTATCCCTTGAGGGTAAAACTGCGAGTTGACATAAAATAGCTGATTTTTTCTGACTGTAATCATCACCATAAAATTAATTTCTGAAAGTAACATTAGAGAAACATTAGAAGTTGCCGAGATAATTCTAGATATCGATGGCGGGTACTATCTATTGACAATATTTTGGCTGAAATCCAATCGGATCGGCAATCCATTTTAGAAGTTGCCACTACCAAGGGCTGGTAATGCAATTTGTCCTTAGGTGGAATGAGTTGAAGAGTAAGCTTTTCCTGCCTCAAAATTTTTGGACAACCTTGGCATCATCGTCCCACTCATAACACTGTATCTGCATTCATATAGCGTAGGCGCAGCCCGCACTTCTCTACAAGACGCTCTTGCTATTCGACGTTCGCGCTAGCGTCTTTGTTGGCGCAGCCTCTCCGTCAGGAGAAGGAGAAGTGGTACGAGAGACATGGTTCGACTGCGCTCACCAGCCGCTCAGTGACCATCGTAGACATCGCTTGACTAATTCACTCATTACTTATTGATTAAAAGCTGGACGGACATTAACTTGACAATGCCCTACTCAGCTGTAGAGTAGAACTGTTGGGCGTAAAAATGGGCATACCGTCCTTCCTGAGATAGTAGGGAGGCGTGGGTACCAGCTTCAACCACCTGTCCTTGTTCTACTACGAGAATGCAGTCAGCACGACGAACGCTGCTCAAGCGATGGGCAATAATAAACACGGTACGGTTTTGCATCACTCGCTCCAGCGCCTCTTGAACTAGTGCTTCTGATTCCGAATCCAGGGCAGAGGTGGCCTCATCTAGGATGAGAATTCGCGGATCGTTGGCGATCGCTCTGGCGATCGCTAATCTTTGGCGTTGTCCTCCGGATAGGTTAACTCCCCGTTCGCCCACCCAGGTATGATAACCCTGAGAAAACTGGGTAATAAAGGAGTGAGCGTTGGCTATCTTTGCTGCTGACTGAATCGCTGCTAAATCTAATTTTTCCTGACCGTAACCGATGTTTTCAGCGATCGTTCCCGAAAAAAGGGTAATGTCTTGGGGAACAATCCCAATTTGACGGCGCAGGCTGGTGAGTGTAACGTCACGGATATCAATATTATCAATCAGAATTTGACCCGCCTGAGGGTCATAAAAGCGAAGTAAAAGGTTAATTAACGTCGATTTGCCTGCTCCTGAAGAACCAACCAAGGCCATGACATCACCTGGAGAAGCGTGCAGGCAAAGATCCTTTAGCACTGGCTCGTGGGGATTGTAGGCGAAATTGACATGACGATACTCTACCTTGCCAATAACTCGTGACATTTCCAGAGCATTCGATTTTTCGCTGAGGCTAGGCTGCTTCGCCATCAGTTCAAAGATGCGTTCGACGGAAGCTTCAGTCTGTTTGTACTCGTTGTAATTGCTAATCATCATGTCGATTGGCTGAATCAGTAAAGCCACAGCAGCTAAGAAACTGATAAACCCTTGAGATGTCAGCTGATTCTGAGAAATCTGCCATCCTCCCAATAAAAATAGCAGCATAATACTAACTGCTTCCAAAAAACCGACAACAGGAAACTGAATGGATTTGAGTTGTTGAGTGCGATACTGAGCCTGACGATTGCGTTCTGCTTCCTGATTGAATCGCTTCACTTCATACTCTTGTGCCGCAAAAGCCTGAACAACGCGAATCCCACTAAATACTTCAGTTAGCAACGCAGACAAATTGGAAACCTGATTTTGACTCTGGCGAGATAGCACGAGTAATCGCTGACCAAATTCTCCGATCAACCAAGCCATGAGGGGAGCCAAAATCAAACCTGCAAGCGTGAGCGGCCAATTCAGGTAGAGCATGTAAATGGGAATCACAATTAACTGCAACAGATTGGAAAGAAACTGATGGGATAACTTGTCAATAATCTCGCCTACCCGGTCGATATCTTCAGTTAGGCGATAAGTGAGGTCTCCCGTCTGTGTGGTTTCAAAATAATCCAATCCGAGTTTGTGCAGGTGAGCGTAAACTCGCTTACGCAAGTTTAAAGCCATTTCCAGAGCAGCAGCGATCATAAAGACATTCTGCCCGTATTGACAAAACCCTCGAACTAAAAATACTAAAGTGGCTAGTCCGAGCCAGTAGGCAATCTGCTTAACATTTCCCTGACCAAGAAAAAAAGCGACCTTACCTGCTAAATAGGGCACTGCTAGGGTGAACAACACAAATCCTAAAATACAAGTTAATCCCCGAATTAACAGCGGCCATTGGGGCCACAGATATGGCAACAGTTGCCAGTAGCTAGAGCGGACTTTCATAGTTCAATTCTGTATGCTTATATTCTGCCAGCGCTGCAAGGTATCCCTTCCATGATTTATCCAACAATCTCAAAATTTATTGTGCAACCTTGGCAGATAAACTTTTCTCCTCTTGAATTGGCTGCATTAACTTATCCATCTGATTGGAATATGGCACTATGACCATAGATAAAAATTGCCGAATGCAATAATTAGCAGCTTTCCACACATAACATCTTTTTGCTCCCATGCCGGATGATTTTTACAGCTATTTTCAGCTAAATAAACCACATCCTCTTGGGCACAGAAAAAGCTCATTGGTGTCAACTTAAGCTCAAACCCCTTTAATACCTAGTTAAGAGCCTCTGGCTGGAAATACACTTCAATTGCGGTGCCGCTAGTTTTGAGGCAGCAGCCCCCCATTAGGCATTCCCAGTTGGAGACTCTTAACGAGTCCTGAGGCAATCTCTGAAGGACTTATCTAGACAGGCTTTCATGTTAAGTTGACACGCATGAGCATTGCTGTATCCCTACGACAGATGTAGTTCAAATACATGAAAACTGCTGTAATAACTCGCTGTTTTACCTACATTCTGTTATCCTTACCTTCATTATTGAAATTTGGCAGCAACAGTAATTTCTCTTCAGTTTCTCCTAGATAGGTTAGTAGAAAGCGGGCAATTCTCTTAGATGCGCCGGGCGGGCCAAATCGCTCAGGGCCATTTTCTTTGCACTTAGCGAGATAGTCTGAATCTTGTAAAGTCTCAACTACTCGTCGAGCCGCTTGCTTAAGAATCTCAGGGGTTGCTGGCTTAGTGCCGATGGTTTGGGCAGAAATGCCCAACAGCCGTGTTTGCGCCTCTGCAAATTGATAGGTAAATTGAGGGCCCTCTCCAGGAATCTGGATGATAGGTTTGCCGATCGCTACAGCTAGATCCACTGCCAACCCTGCCATGCCAATGATGAGGGTAGAGTAACATAGGATGTCACTGAAGGCATCTGAATAACATCTCACTTCCACAATCGGTGATTCGTCAGCAGAACTTCCTGGAAGAGAATAAGTGAGTATGCCTTGAGTCAGTTGCCAACCTTGACTTTTGGCAATGTCGTCGAGTTGCTCCATCAAATCCGGTATCAAGGCTGCACGAAACTGTAATCCTGACTCAGGCATCACCTTGGCGATTTCTACTACCAGTTGCAACTGCAAACAGAAATTTCGCGCCGCTTCTGGCATCCGTGATCCTGGCAAAAGAGCGATCGCTCGCTCGTTCGGTTTCAGGTGCAAGTTTTTGCCAGCAGGGACGAGCCAATCTAAAGCTGGAATGCCACCAAACTGAGCTTTACTTAAACCTTGCCGTTGAAGGTCATAAGCCGTATAAGAATCTCTGGTGAAAACTGCCAGACATCTAGAAGAATTAAGGTCGTGCCACAGAAGCGGATTGAGTGATAATCGCCCTTCGTAGAGCGCAGAAAGACAAGAGATAAAGGAGACAAAGGGGCGCTTTGTTAAGTAAGCAAATGTCTGAGAGACAACATCCCCAGTAGCCATAATCAAATCGCAATTGGGAGCATAATGCAATACTGCTTGTAACTGTCGCCACGTTAATCCAATCAATCCCGATTGAAAATCTTTGAGCAAATAGAGGCGCTTCATGTAAAAGAATCCCCCAGAGGGCATCCTTTGCGTCGGGCCAATAATGGGAATGTTTAAGCTGCGGTAAGCTTTTCCTTCCCCGACAATCGGCATTGCTGCCATATCAAGAGAAGGACACAATTGGCGCAAGGTTTGAATAACATGAGAGGTATGGTTGTCCTCTCCGTGGCCGTTACTGATAAATAAGATTCGCTTAGAAGGCATCTTGGTATTTGGATAGCAAAAGGGAAAAAACAGCGAATTTTCTCTTATTTTATGGCTCTCGTAGCATTATTAATAAGCGTACCTTCGGCTGATTGCCGGCAAGTTGGGAATAATTAGCGAATGCCCCCATTGTTTGGAGATGAACGAGGATTAAAGGTGGATCAACGAGGATTATAGACTCGTTCACGAGGATTAAAGGTGGATCAACGAGGATTATAGACTCATTAATGAGTATCAAAGGTGGATGAACGAGGATTAAAGGTGGATAAATTTAGCTATATTCAGCCTAAAGGTGGAAGATATTGCCATAAAATTTATGTAAGTATGACCCGCGGAATCTTAGATTAACTTTAAATTTACTTAACTTTTTAGAATGTCAGACGCGGAAAAGTCCCAAAACCAGCTGGCTAGTGACAAGCTGCTACACCGACAAGTTAGTAAAAAAGCAAATTATTCTCTAGTAGCCAGGAAAGAAGAGGGAATGGTGCTTCAGTTGGCTGATGGCACTATCCAGGCTTGCAGTGCAACTTGCGATCGCATTCTGGGACTGACCGCAGAACAGCTTGTGCAGCAAAATTTGCTTGCTCCCAGGTGGCATTTTATTTATGAAGATGGCTCTTTTTTCGGAGGTGAAACTCACCCAGCGATCGTTGCCCAGAATACAGGTAAACTTTGCTTGAATGTGGTGTGTGGCTTTTATAAGCCAAATGGTCAGCAAGGGGAGCTATTGTTGTCTTCACAACCTCTGTTCCAAGCTGGAGGAACTACTCCCGACGCGATCGCGACAACTTTTTCGGATATTACTGAATCTAAGCAGGCGCAGCTTGAAGAAAACTGTAGCTGTACTGAAGATACTCAACAAGTTGATGCAGATGAATTTGAGGCACTATGGGATAGTCAACGTCTATTTTTCAACAAATTCCTGGCACTCTTCTGGAGATACCCTAAATTTATCACTTAATTGAGTAGCGAAATTCTGATGTTAAGGGACTGATTAATAAAAAAATACTCAATTACTCTTGTGAGGTAGGCGACACGAGCGCCCGTAGCCAAGGGCGGACTTTTCGGTTCACCCCACAAGATTGGATAATTTATTTGTTGTCAGTCGCTAATTACGAAATTGCTCAAGGTTGGGGCTATAGACCAGTAGAAATCCAGGCAATGTGCAAGGAGTTATAGTTATAAGCAAAATCAGATCCAGATTAGACATCTGACAAAAATCTTAGTTTATCTGTGGATTCATTTTCATAAAATTCTCTTTTGAAAAAAAATAATTCCTAGCCAAAAATCTTGGCGCAATCATGCTCGAAAATTTTGATTGCGATCGCTAATTTCCAGTCTAGCATTTTAAAATTTCCCATCACGGACAACTATCTAAAGAGTGAAAGTTTTTTCTCAAAATCCAGCCCTTAGTTAGTGGTATAATTTTGATCAAAGATTAACAATACAGCTTATCGCCAAGACAGATTTTATTTCTTTAACCTTGCTAAAGATCATGATACATTGAGCTTGACGAAATTAACCCTCCTCGGCAATTATAAAGAGACGGCTATTAAAAGCCACTTTTCCTACTGCTTGACTGCGATTTTAGAACTGATAAAATCGCCTACTTGCAGTAATTATCTTTATTATTGCAACATACCATATCACCACAGTATCCTTAATAGTGTTATCTGCGGTTTTTTAAAAATCAAATAGAAATCCTATACTATGTGGGGGTGTGGTGAACATTTGGATAAATGTTATGAGATGTCAGAGCAGCTACTCATAATGTCCAACATTTGAATTTTCCAGAGTTAACGGTTGTATTTGTGGTTTCCATATCGGGGCAAACCAAACAATTATCTCGATATTTGTATTCACTTAACCTTGCATCCAGTATTTTCCATAGTCAATCCAAGAATTTTAAAAGAGGATATTTCCATGTCTAGTTTCTCTCATTGGTCATCAGCAAAGGTTGCTTTGCTAGTTCTGGGAATGACAGCCCCTATAGTAACTCCCATCGTAATTTCTGCACCAGCTTTATCTCAAAATACTGTTCCATCTGCGACACCATCACCTACAACACCATCGTCTGACACACCATCACCTACAACACCATCGTCTGACACACCATCACCTACAACACCATCGTCTGACACACCATCACCTACAACGCCAACACCTACAACGCCAACACCTGCTTCAACAGTTAACTTATCTGATGTTTCCTCAGATTATTGGGCGCGTCCCTTCATTCAAGCCCTAGCTGACAATAACGTGATTGCTGGCTTTCCTGATGGCACCTTTAGGCCGAATCAAGCTGTGACTCGTGCTGAATTTGCCGCCCTCATTCAAAAAGCTTTTGGTAACCAAAACCGAGTTCGGCAATTAAGCTCAGGTGGATTTAGTGATGTCCCTGCTAACTATTGGGCGGCTTCTGCAATTCAGAGCGCCTATGAAACTGGATTTCTGGCAGGCTATCCTGGGAACGTGTTTAGACCAAATCAAGAAATTCCGAGAGTGCAGGGGATCGTTGCTTTAGCAAGTGGTTTAGGTTTAACTCCTAGCAGTACTGGAGCAAGTAGTGATCTGAGCACCTACTACAATGACGCCTCAAGTATCCCGAACTATGCTGTTAATAGTGTGACAGCAGCAACACAATCTAATATTGTTGTAAATTATCCAGATATAAAGCAACTTAATCCGCAACAGTCCCTAACTCGTGCAGAAGCTGCGGCACTCTTATATCAAGCTTTGGCTAAACAGGGAAGAGTGCAACCCATTGCGAGCAATCTTTCAGCTAGTCAATATATTGTCGGTGGAACTAAAACTGGTACCGATATTGTTTCTATTGCTGCATCCAGTAGTTCTTTTACAACTCTGACTTCTTTATTAAAGACAGCTGGTCTAGCAGATGTTCTTCAACAGCCGGGCCCTTATACAGTCTTTGCTCCCACTGATGAAGCATTTGCTGCTTTACCTGCTGCTACCCTACAGCAGTTACAGCAACCAGAAAACAGAGACGCATTGATTAAGATTTTAAGATATCATGTGGTTCCTGGTGCAGTTACTACTAGTCAACTCTCGGCTGGAGAACTGAAAACCTATGAAGAAAAACCTGTAAATATTAAAATCGATTCCGCTAACAATCAAGTCGCGGTGAATAATGCCAGAATTATCCAGCCAGACGTGAAAGCTAGCAATGGTGTTATCCATGCAATTAACCAAGTCCTGATCCCGCCTGATGTTAACATCAGTAAGTTAAATCAACCACCAACAGGAACTAATGGGCCTGATGTTAAAGTAGGTAGAGCTACTCGTGGTGGCAGAAGCTATATCGGAGTTGGTGGTAACATTGGTTTGAGCGGCAACGATACAGCTCTGAGCAGTGGTAACTTTACAGTGATCAGCAAACTTGGTCTGACAAACTATCTATCAGTGCGACCATCGGTGATTTTTGGGGACGATACAATATTTTTAGTTCCCGTAACTTTAGATTTTTCTCCCCGTAAAGCAGGTTCGGTGGGTGAAAGAACCTTTGCTATATCTCCTTACATCGGTGCTGGCGTAGCAATTGAAGCTAACGCTAATACTGATATTGGATTACTGTTAACTGGTGGTGTAGACCTTCCTCTCGGTTCTAAACTTACACTAACAGGTGGTGTAAATGCTGCTTTTCTGGATGACACTGATGTAGGGCTACAATTAGGAATTGGCTATAACTTCTAAATAAATAGAAGTAGAACACGCGTAGGGGCGCACAGATGTGCGCTCCTACTGTATTCCAGCAGATAGAAAACAGCTATAACAGTAAGTTGGCATCAAACTGGATTAAGGTCGCTTGATGGCTAAAGTAAGTCCATCGGCGATGGGGACAAGGGAGAGGGTAACCCGTTCGTCATGATGTAACTTCTGGTTGAGCGCCCGGATAGCTTGGGTAGTTTCATTTTGATTTTGCGGATCAGCAACTTGTCCTGACCATAAAACATTATCAATAGCAATCAATCCACCTGGACGCACCAATTGCAGCGATCGCTCATAATATCCATCATAATTTTCTTTATCGGCATCAATAAAAGCAAAATCAAAGGTCTCGGCTTGCCCAGTTGCCAACAGCGCATCTAAAGTTTCCAAAGCTGGTGCCAATCGTAGATCGATTTTATCGGCAACTCCGGCTTCTTGCCAATATCGGCGGGCGATCGCAGTAAATTCTTCACTCACATCAGCAGCGATAATCTTGCCATCTTCAGGAAGGGCTAAGGCAACTGAGAGTGAGCTATAACCTGTAAACACTCCAACTTCCAGAGTTTTCTTGGCTCCAATGAGCTGTACCAAAAGTCTCATAAACTGCCCTTGTTCTGGTGAAATCTGCATTCCACCTCGCGGATGGCTGGCGGTTTCTTGGCGTAACTTCCGAAGAATCTCCGGTTCCCGTAGCGAAACGGATAAAAGGTAATTATAGAGTTGGTTATCAAGACCTATAGACTGTTTTGGCATGGGAGATCAGAGAATTGAAAGAATCTACAGTTATACTATCGCCCAAGAATGGTTTATCAGGAATCCCTAAGTAATAGCCAGTTTAACCCCTGCGTCAATTTGGCTAGATAATTTCTCAGGAATTGGCTTATTCATTAGTAGTGATTTGGCTCCATAGTTGGGCTTGATAAATTATCGGCTCTTGATTTAAAGGGGGTTCAGCTATTATCTGCAAAATCGGATTAGAGTTATTGTAAACAATCCAGCGATCACACAAGGATAAGTATAATTCAATTAAGTTCTTTCTTCCTCCTTTGTAGCGACGGCGAATAGTATCTTCAGAAATGTTGTGACCGCCACTTTATACACGTCTGCGTACCCGTGCGATCGCTAATTCAGGACTTTGTAACCAAAAGTAAATTAAGTTGATAAAGGTTACTTATGAACAATTAGGAGATTTAAAAACCTGCCAAAATGGCAACCTGATTCTGATTAACCAAGTTAAATTATATGAAGATAAACGACTTTAAGGGTTTTGTTATCAGGGACTACCACGGAAAAATTCCTTTTGTAAAACACTATCTTCTAAGTGATTTACAAAAATAAAAAACTATCTATACTAATTATTTACAGAGGATTTTTCTCAGTAGATAAATATCAATAATTAAGTTTGGCATTTGCTGCAACAGGAATATTAAATGCGTGCGGGCGTTGTTGTTGAAGTACGCATTAGCCCCCAACTAAAGGGCAACGTCTGTATACATTCCTGTTCACTTCAGCGGCAAATGGCAGAGTGGGAGTTTGAAAGCTGACTGATATGCTTCCTCCCACTCTTTTTATTTAGCGTAGGCGGAGCCCACCGCAGGCATCGCTCTCAGATATGCCAATTAAAAAAACAGCCATCAACTTAATTAGAACATAAATTGTTTTTATAAGTCACTATCCCGTAAAAATTCAAGAATCGCTGCATTCAATACTTCAAAAGCACCAGTTGAGGCATCATGATAGCAGTTAGACAAAATTTGTAATTTGGAATTGGGGATATGCTGATGCAATTTTTCACCATGACTAGCAGGAAACCAACTATCTTGATCACCCCACAAAACTAGTGTAGGACACTTAATTGAACTCAGGTTATTTTGAATTTGGGTGAGCATATTTGGCTTATTTGCTTGCCAATTCTCAATTTCTCGCGCTGCTATTTGTAACTCTTCGGCGACTTTCGCAACCGTACCTGGCAGCTCAATAAACGGGTAAGTTATCCAATAGACATCTTCCTGTGTCAAAATTGACGGATCAAATAATACCCCACGTCTTTCTATTGCCATAATTTCTCTAAATAGAGGTGCAAACAAATATGCCAGCCTTAAGGAGTCAATTGTTTGCATTATTTCTAGGGGCATTTGGGCAAGTAACCACATAGCCCAATGGGGTAGATGTTCAGTAAAAATAGGTACGTTTACTACTACAAGCTGCCCGATTAACTGCGGATGTTCTTGAGCAAGGGCAAGGGCAACTAATCCCCCCAGAGATTCAGCTACAATCACTGCGGGTTCATCACATAATGCCTGAATAATTCTTTTAAACTCAATAACTTGATGACTGTCGTGTTCTCTACGAGACAATGGTTTTTCAGAAAAACCAAAATTTTTGGCATCAAAACAGATTACCCGAAAATATTTTGATAATGGTGCTATACTGTGGCGCCAATTATAGCTCCAACTCCCCATACCATGTAATAAAATTAATGGTTTACCTTTACCTTTTTCGCCATAAGCAATTTGTACAGGATACCCTTTAGCATCAGTAATAACTAGACTTTGCCGCCCTTTAGGAAAAGTAGCTTGCCACCAATCTTTCATTCCATTATCAATAAATAATTTAACCGCCAGTTAAGGCGCTCCACAATATTCTAATTAGTATTACTGGTAATGCCACTAAAACAATGGAGATTAGCAACAATCCAGCCAAAACGGCAAAGATAAACCACCTGTCTGCACTCTTTTGCTGGCTAGGAAACTTTAAGTACTCTTCCAAGAGCTTGATATTATAGGTGTTAGCTGTCCAGGCAAAATCAAAAAAGTCTCCCAAAACTGGGACAGCACCTACCAAGCCATCAATGATCACATTCAAAACCATTTTGCCTAAAGTGGCTCTAGATACACCCAGCCTCGCTGCTTCTAGGATGATGTAGCTAGAAAACATGACTCCCAAAAAATCACCACCAATAGGTATCATTCCGATAATTGGATCTAGACCAAAACCAATTTTCGTACCAGGAATGGTAATAACATTATCCAGCAGCCGACTTAACTGACGCAGGCGCTTCAAGGTGGGTGCTTTGTTATCAGGTTCAATCATTGAAAATCGAGGTGGAGAATCAGACATAAAGGCGATCGCTAGCTTTGGATTGAATCGTTAGATATTCTACTTCCCTAATCAGCTTTAGCAAAAGTTTTCTCAGGGATTTATAGCTATATTTACTATTTTCCGGGAGGTTCTGACTGTGCTTTTGGGCGCATATCTTCGCCGACAGTCACGTTCAACTGATCGCCGATTAACAGAACAGCAGCGCTCATCGACAGCCAGAGCATTAAAACTATCACAGCCCCTACTGCACCATAGACTTTATTATAATTCCCAAAATTCGCCACATAAAGCCGAAATAGGGCAGACAATATTGCCCAGAAAACAGCTGCTAAAATTGCTCCAGGCATCATTGGCGTGCCTGAGTTCCACTCGCTTGGGCCATAGCGATAGACAAAGCTAAAGGCGGCGGCAACAATACTTAAAGCTAAAGGCCAGCGTAACAGCTGCCAAAGATGCACCAAGAAGATTAAAGAGCCATTTTCGCGCACTACCATTCCCAATAGTAGGTCGCTGGTAAACACTAACAAAGAAGCCAATACTAAAAGCAACATAGTACCGACTGTTAATCCCAGAGAGACGAGCTTGGCTTTCCAAAAAGGGCGGATGTTTTCTGGAGGAATTTGGTGGATTTGGTCGAGGGCTGTCATAGCGGTACTCACTGCCCCAGAAGCAGTCCAAATTGCTAATACAAAGCTCAGAGAAAACAAACCGCTGTTTTTGGAGTTAGTAATTTCTGTGGTAGCAAAATCACGAATCAGATCCAGTGCTTGTTCAGGTAGGACTTGACTAAGTTGATTCGCCAATTTGTTAAAGGTGGCTTGCAAAGATTCTGCCAATAAGCCAATGGCTGTGATCAGAGCCAGAATTGCTGGAAACAGCGATAACATGGCATTGAAGGCGATTTCTGAGGCAAGTCCCAAAAGTCGTCTTTCGATTGTCCTCGCAAAAGTTTTTTTGAGCGTCTGCCAATTTAAGTGGCGAAAGAAGCGGATAAAACGAGGCTTTGGCATGATTCAGAGTTAAAACTGGTTGGGTTTGTTAACTACTTTCCCAAATTTGGGGTAGCGATCGCATCTATATTTTTACCGCAAGAATACCGAGTGGGGGGAGAGTTCTTGACTAATGACCATTGACTAATAACCATTGACTAATAACCATTGACTAATAACTATTTATTTATGAATCAAGATTTAACACAACAGTGGTTGACAGAAATCCAGGTACTTAAAGAGCAGATGGCGGGACTTCAGGGCGATCGCGATGCGGCTTGGGAAAGTGCTCAAAAATGGCGTCAGCTTTACAACACAGAAGCAGAACAACGCCGCACAGATGCCCAACTGTCCCAACAGGCGATCGCATCCCTGAAGGCAGACCTGCATAAACTCCAGGGTCTTGAGGTTGAGACACTGGCTGCTGGGACACCAGTAACAGCGATCCAACAAGAAATAGAACACCTAAAATCTGTGGAGGAGTTGCAAGCTCAACTGATTGCCGTGATCAAAGAACGCTCACGCCTGTTGCAAGCTTTGAAAACTGAGCAGGATAACCACGCCCAAACCCGCAATAGCCTTACTACTGCCTTGGGTGATGCTATTGATAGCTTGACACGCGAACGAGCATCAAAACAACAAGAGAAGGGGAAAACTTCTAACTCCTAACTGAGTATTGGCAATAATAGGGGATGGGGATAATAACCAATTATCTCATGCAACTAATTTAAGGTAAGGTAAAGTACCCATGCTCAGGCGCTTAATTGTAATTGTTACTGCCGTAACACTCTTTAGCAGCTCCTTGACACTGGCAGAGAGTAAAAAGCCCAAACCACCGGATAAATTTCCTCCTAGTCCCCTAGAAATTACCACACCCGATCCACTGTTACCACGTTTGCCCAAGGATAAACAGCCGTTAACTCTCGAAGAACAGCAAAAGTTAGAACCAGCGCTGGATGCCTTAAACCAAGAAGCAGCGGCGAAACTGCAAGCAGGGGATCAGGTGGCGGCGTTTGAAATTTGGAACCGGGAACTTCGCTTGCGGCGTTTTTTAGGTTCATCACTAGAGGTGCAAGCACTATCACGAGTCGGGGCGATCGCCTGGAAGCAAAACGACAGCCAAGAAGTACAATATATTACGCAGCGATTGCAAGCAATTCAAAAGCAGGTACAATCTCAGAAAAAAACTGCCCAAATTGATCTCGAATTGTGGCGATCGCTAGGGCAAGCTTACCAAAATGTGCGATCGCCAAAACTCGCTCTAGAAGCTTACGACCAAGTTTTGCTAGTGGTGCGACAGCAAAAAAATACAACAGCCCTAGTAGAAATCCTCAAGACAATTGGAGAACTAAATTTGAGTTGGTTTGATTATCGCAAAGCTGCGCCAATCTACGAGGAATTGTTGGGTTTAGCTACTTCTGTTGGCGATCGTGTAAACGAGCTAACATATCTGCAACGGCTGGCTGAGATTTACGAGCAGACAAACCAACCACAGCAGTCATTAAATGTACTTAATAAATTAGCAGAAATTTACGTCAATGAAAATAATCTTACTGAAATACCAGAATTAAAACTAGCGATCGCTTCAGATTACGAATCTCTAGCAAAGAAAGATCCTAACTTACTGCTAGAAGCTTTTAAAAATTATCAAGAAGCTTATACAACTGCTTGGCAATTACAGGAGTACGTTCGTGCTGGTGAAGCTTTGCAGAAGTTAATTGCACTGTATCGTTCTCAAGGACAAACAGACGAGGCTTTGCAGGCTAGCCAAATTCTTGTGCAGATACAGGCAGAAGCTGCCAACTTTTACGGGTTGATGCAAGCTTATGACCAAATTGGGCAATTGTATCTAGAACGTAAAGAGTTTCCTCAAGCACTAACAGCTTTTCAAAAAGGGTTAGAACTAGCGCACCAACTCAAACATCAGGAAGCATACTTTACTGGGCAAATTGAAAAAGTCTCAAAAGCAAATTTGTAACCAATATTAGAGGATGTTTAGAAAGTCTCAATTCATATTAGCCTTGGCGACTAGTAGTCTGTCAGGGTTGAAATGAGAAATAGAGTCGTTTAAGCTTAATGCGTGCATCAACAGTTGTAAAACGCCAATCAATTGTTCGCAATTGACTATTTCTGCGTTGCTCCCAAGCCATTGTTTCTCGTTGTAAAGACAGTTGATCGGGAATACG
>NZ_JBALCN010000074.1:0-21472 GCF_036919615.1 Nostoc sp.
TGCGATTTCAATCTTAAAAGGGCGGCTCATGGCTATTTTAATTTATCGAGTTTCTTTTCTCCATTATATGCAGCTTCATATAAAATTGGTATTAGGTGTTCTGCAATACCCGCTAGCCGAATGGCATTGCAACCTAATTGGTAAGCAAACTCCACTGATTCTCCAGCACCCAAAGCATCATAAAATCCCACTGCAAATTCAATCGCCGCCTTATCTCCAATTGCCTTACTCATCCTAATTACGTAAGGAATATATTTAACAATTGCCTCTGCTTGCACTTCAGAATAACAAGCGTTGAGTACGACGCACTGCACTTGACTGGCAAACAACTCAAATAGTCCAGCTAGTGCTTCTGCGTCCACGAACCGCACCTGTCCGGTTTCATTCTCTAATGCTAAACCTTCATCTCCTGCACCGTGACCGGAAAAATGAACGATTTGCGGCTTTGTGTCTAATAGGGCGCGATAAACGTCCCGCACGCGTACAGCCCACTGCTGCTTGATTTCAAACTGTTCCCGTTTTTTAGCTCGCTGCAATCCTGCGTTGATCTCTCGCACCTCTTCGTCTAGACGCAAGGGTGAAGTAGTTTTTGGATTCGCTGCTAGAATCAAAATTGTTCTCGTGGCAGAAGCGCTAGCAACTTCAGTTTTGATATCGGCGCCGTTTGATGAATAGTCATTAAAAGTGCCACCGATTTGAGTCCCGTTATCTCCTACGAATCCGCCACCGAATTTGGCATTGCCTAGGTTGTATTTAGATGTTTCTGACACAGGCTTATCCTCTATTCTCTATTACAGATATATTTGAATACAGTTACTCAACGTGCCTCCATTCCTCAATACTTGACAGTAGCTTCTTAGCAAGTGGGTGATTAATTTTTTGTTGAAACGCTTCGGTACTTCCTGACTGAAGGACAGCAATTACAAGTTCTTTGAAGGCTGGATCATTCTCTATTTTATCAACTGCTTTAGTTACCACTCTCATTTTCTCAGTGCTGGTTGTAGTCGGATTGGCAGCTGAGAGTTGCTTTAGAAGTTTCTGAATCTCTGCGGCAGCTTGAGATAGGTTTGGGCTAGAAGAATAGTCATTTAAAGTACCACCCGTTTGAGTTCCTTGAGTTCCAGCGAAGCCACCACCAAATTTTGCGTTGTTAAAGGTGTAACTAGAAGTTTCTGACTTGTCTGACATAATATCTCCTTTATGATGAAAATGTTCTGCATGAAAAGTAGGACGCTTTTCAACACGCCAAAGTCGACGATTGATTTCTTCTTGGCTAGCATTTCCGTGAATAGGTTCAGATGTTTCTGAGGAGCCAATCAAGAACCTTGTAATATGCAACCAAAGATTGTTACTTTTATGCAGATATTCAATCGACTGCTTAATCTTATTAGCTTCGGCAACCATGCCTTGCTCCATGAATAAGCTTCTAGCAGTTTCCAGGTTTTTGATAGCTTCCTTTTTGTTACCTTGCTTGTACAGTATAGTCTCCAGCGTAGTATACGCTGCCGCAACTTTACGGTTAATACGAATTGCTTCTTCAAGTATAGATATAACTTCTGCCTCCATATAACCCTGCTGTTGCAGGTCACTTACTAGGCTAGTGTAAGCTACTGCTACGGCTTCATCCGTAAGTCCTAAAGCTTGTTGTACATTCTTCAATTGATAGTAAATTTTTCTATTAATACTATTTGGATTTTGCTCAATTGCTTTTTCCAGTTCTCGTTTATATTGCTGTATTCTTGATTCGTAATCGTTATAAAGATTCAAGTCTTCATTTTGTATATTCATAGCTTGTTGTAGTAATATCCCTAATCTTATAAACTCTGTTTACTTACCTATAAAATTGCCTGCTTAGTTATGGTAAATGCATCTTATGTGGCTTGAAAAAATGACAAATCTAAAAATGGGTTAACAATCTAAAGATTTACTAATAAAAAGTAATCTCCTCTTAAATAAATCTGATGAGATTATGACAATAATGTAGTTACAGAGCATCAAAAGGTATCAAATAAATTGAAAGTAGAATGAGTTTTACGGCTCCTTTATACTCATCCAGGATATCTTAATTCTCAAACCCAAGCTAAACTTAGATTTGGAATAACTAGCCAAAATATTACCTTCAATTTTGGCTTCTTAGATAATAGAATTTAGGAGCGGGAATTGCTGTGTGTTCTTAATGTTTGGTAGTAACGTTTGCTGCAAGTGCTTGTGCTTGATTTACAAGTGTCAATAGCGCTGCTCCACTTAACAAGACACCTGTTTTGGAATATTGCTTCTTATTTACTTCCTCAGCTACTGCCATTAGATGATTAATAGAATCTTTATTTACGCCTGATAAAATAGCGTTGTGTACCTCGTTATAAATAACTTGTTTAGCATTAGCTTTTGCTTGGTTCAAGTTAAAAACGCCAGGAGCGACCTTAGCCACATCATCTCCTTGGTTAGCTAAACCACGAGCTACTATCGCAGCATCATCTCCTTGGTTAGCTAAACTACGAGCTGCACTCGCAGCATCATCTCCTTGGTTAGCTAAACTACGAACTAGCGTCGTAAGATCATTTTCGTGCGTAGCAAAAAAATTGATTACATCTTCTCCGACATTTGCTAAGACTCCGACCTTTGCTAAGGCGATAGTAGGTATAGCAACCAGCGCAGCTATGAGTTTTTTCATCTTTCTCCTCCTTCTAGAACACTTAGTGGAAAGTTTACTCTCAGTCGATGAAATTATTGCTCAGTTGTTAAATGTAAGCCTCAAAGTTAATGACGGTAAGACTAGTAGTCAATGATTCAGTCATCGGTACTAAGCGCTTTTACGTTTGTTGGTATATAAGGAGCTACAAAATAAAGTCGTGCCATTCCGGATTACACTCTTTTTTTTCAAAAATCAGATGCTTATTTTCTTTTTTAATAAACATCAACTTAGGACTTACACACTGTACAAATTAATCGTGATGTCCATTAACGAAAATAGGTTGTTTCAGGCTTTTCTTATTTATCTTTTGCTCATAAATAGACCATTTTATAGGCGTTTAGCATCCTAAACGCCTACAAAATATGTATTCTTTAAATATCTGTCTATCATAATTGGTATTTCTTGTCAAGGCATAAGTCCTAAAACTATATAATTACAATAAATTAAAAACAATTTCTGTACTTAGTTCCAGGAGTTGCAGATTTATACATACATGAATGGACAGCTAGTTATAGACATAGCAGAGAAAATAAGCTCAAAGATAAATCCTATGACGCCTTTTCTACGGAACGCCGGGTTTAGTTTGTATAGCCACAATTTCTAATCGTCTAGTATTTCTTACAAAATGGGATGCTCCTCCTAGCTTTTTATCAATACTCTAAATAAAATCTCTAGCCTAAAATTCCGGTTGTTGATAAACAACATAAACAGCTTCTAAAAATACATCGGGTGTAACAGGTTCTGGCAAATTTTCTAAATTAATAATAGCTTTAACTTGCTCTGCTAACTTTAGAGATAGTGATGCTCTTGCCTTTAACGACATTGCATTACGTCGATGCAAATACTCACGAATCACAGCAAAATCATCAGGCATCAATGGTGATAAATCAGCAATTTGTACTAACTGTTCATGGAGTACCTTTGCCTGTTCTGAAATTGTCAATATCGCTGATGCAATGGGTGTTTGGGCTTGAATCACAATTGTGCCAGCAGCCAAATCACCTAAGCGCTTTTCGCGACGACCAAACATAATTAAAAAAGCGCCAATAAACAAAGTCTCATCAAAGGGTCGCAGTAAGGCACGTAGCGTTGCTTGTTGTAGCCCGATGAGTCTACCATCATCTCGAACTACGCGAATTTTAGCAAACCGTTTACCAGGAGTTTGCCCAAACCATAAAGTTTCAAAAAATACAAAATAGCTGATGTAAATTGCAAAGGCGATAATGAAGAAAATTGCTAACAACCAAAGTCCTAAACTCTGAGCATTCGTAATAAAATCCTCAAAAAAATTGAAAAGTTGTGTTGAAAAGACAGTCCAGGTAAGGAAAAACACAAGTAAGGTTACAGTCAAGACTGTATAGTCAATCAGTAGTGCCAAAGCTCGATTGCCGATTCCCGCTAAAGTGAATTCTAACTCTACACTTTCTGGAGTCTGGAATGTGATGCGATTAAAAAAGCGCATATTTTAACTAATTGAAAATTAATAGAGTTGAATTAAGGTGTTGAGTTAACGAAAATCTTGTGAGGGAGGTTCTCGTAACTGCAAACCTAGACCCTCACGCCGAGTCCGCAAGTCCAAGTATAAAACAGCTTTTAGTGCTTGCCAGAATGGCATTACAAAAACTCCACCTACTAAACTGCCGATCCAAGAAATAAAATACACAATTCCGTAAATAATAGAACCTTGCTCAAGTTTTAAGAGAAATAAGCTGGGTATATAGTTTAATACAAACACCAACGGCAGTGTAACTATAAAAGCCACTAAAACGATGCCCTGAATGCGAAGTACTGAAGCTTTAGTTAACTCCCAACTTCTGGCAACACTTTCGCCACCATTGATATTTTCCTCAACTGCTAGCGGTATCTCAGCTACCACCCAACGCGAGTAGAACCAGGTTAGTCCCAACAGCACAATAACTACCGTTATAATTATTGCTAATGTAGTTGCAACTATAACACCTGAAGTACCTAATGTCCGTCCTAATGCTACTCCCAGCAAGGTAGCCAGGACACCACCCACCATCGCCAGTCCAAAATAAATTAAAAGCAAAGATATTCCTACTTGGAAACCAACTCTTAAAAATGACCACAGACGCAGATTAACATGGCTGCTGGCAGCTTGGACACTTTCAGGGTGGTAAATCAATTCTCCAAAAGCCAAGCGTGAAATTAGTCCAGAGATGGCTGCATATTTTGCCCAGCCGTAAATAGGAACTATAATCCACAAGTGAGCAATTAAAGCCAGTTTTAGATAAGTCTTCAGATGAGAACGATACAACTGTACCGCAGCACTGACAACATTTCCTACACTCAGTGGTTGTATCTGACCGGGAGATCCAAAATTTTTAGACATAATAGCAATTTAGCTTGAAACTACGGAGATGAATTTGAGGATATTTTAAGCTAAGTTAAACTCAGTGTTCCCAAAATTCATGAATATTCAACGTTGGATTGCGCGACGAGAACCGAATTGGCAGCGTTTGGATGCCCTATTAAGGCAGATAGAAAAAAAAGGGCTAAAGTCCTTACGGGCAACAGAAATTAGAGAGTTAGCGGGTTTGTATCGTTCAGTAGCGGCAGATTTGGCCCGTGCCCGCACGCAGCAAATTGGCAATACTTTGATACAAAGTTTACAATTTTTAACAACTCGTGCTTATACGCAGATTTACCAAGGTTCGCGGCGACAGGAATGGCAGGCAATCCGAAAATTTTACACTTGGGGATTACCATCTGTAGTTCAGAAAACATTTGCATATATTGCTGCGGCGATAGTGCTGTTTCTACTGGGGGCATTAGTGGCTTGGTGGTATTCCTGGCAAAATCCTAGCTTTATGTCGTTGATAGTACCTGAAAGCTTGATTACTAAGGTGCGAGATGAGCATAAATTGTGGATGGGGTCAATTGTCGGCGTTGAACCTCTGGCATCCAGCAGTATCATGATCAATAACCTGTCGGTGTCTTTTGGGGCTGTTGCTGGTGGCTTCACGGCTGGAGCATACACAGCTTATTTGATGGTATTTAATGGCTTACTGATTGGTGCTGTTGGTACTTTGGTTGCTCAAAATAATCTGGCTTATGCTTTTTGGGCGTTTGTGTTGCCGCATGGTTCCTTGGAATTACCCGCCATCTTTTTTGCTGGGGGGGCGGGATTTTTATTAGCAAGAGCAATTTTATTTCCTGGTAAATATCGCCGTGGGGATGCACTGAAATTGTACGGTTCGCAAGCGGTGCAGCTAGTATTTGGGATTGTACCAATGTTGATTATTGCTGGTGCGATCGAAGGCTTTTTTTCACCTAATCCCAGCGTACCTGAGCCGATTAAATATTTGGCAGGAATAGGATTATTTATACTCTTGGTGCTGTATTGTAGCCGCAAGCAAACATGAAATAAATTAGGTAGCAGCGGATTGGTGAATTTAAAAAATATTTTAGAATAAGGTAAATACTTTTAAATTAAGACTTCACAAGTTAGGACTTAACTATGTAAAAAAAATTATCATAAGTTGGAGCTAGGATAATCATGGTAAAAACACCAAATAAAATATTGACTCTAGAAGAGTTTCTCGCACTACCAGAAACTAAACCGCATTGCAAGTACATCGACGGTAAAATCATTCCAAAACCTATGCCTCAAGGGAAACATAGCACTATTCAAGGAGAACTCTGTCCCACAATCAATTCTGTTGTCAAAGTACAAAAAATGGGTTGGGCTTTTCCAGAATTACGTTGCACTTTTGCAAGACGTTCTATAGTTACCGATGTCGCTGTATTCTCTTGGGGAAGGCTTCCTGTAGACGAGAATGGTGGTATTGCCAATACATTCGCCGCAGCACCCGACTGGATAATCGAAATTCTCTCCCCCGAACAAAGCCATACAAAAGTTACAAAAAAAATCTTACATGCTCTCAATCACCGGACTCAAATGGGTTGGTTAATTGACCCTGATGAGCGATTCATTGCTGCTTATCCTGCCAGACAACAACCTTTACCTTTTGAGGAAAATGAGTCTGTTTTGCCGGTACCAGAGTTCTGCCAAGGGTTACAGTTGACGGTAGGTGATATTTTTGGATGGTTAAAGGTGACTGCGTAACAAATATTTTGTTCAAGCCAACTTACTATTTTTACACTGAAATATGCCAAGACGCACAAATGATATGCCAAAACGCATCATCACCGAGCTATCTGATGAACAAGAGGCAATGCTTCCTATTTATAGAGAGAAGTGGCGCTCGATACAAATATCAACTGAATCAATTAAGCAAGAAAAAGTCGCAGCAGTAATCAAAACTGCTTATACAGTGAGTGATTATCCTGAGCCTGAGATATTATTCTATAGCAGTCCTATGACGGCAATTAAGAAGATTCTTGCTATTGAGAACTTTAAAACGTATTTAGGGCGCGGAAGACATTCTTCTGAAGAAAATCGAGAGCAATATTATGAGGAGCAATATCCTGATCCTATGTAGATGCAGAGCCTAACAACAAATGATTTAGAATTGCTACTCCACTCCAGGAAGTTACAGATAAATACAGATTTTTCTCTCTTTTCTACTGAAGTTATATTTTTTAAATTGTGTAATCTACTCATTTTTAATTATTTAAATTAAGCTGAAGTTTGTCATTAGCATATTTTTACTAAACTAATCTAGTCAATAAAAGATCAATAAACAAAAAATATTTAAAGTAAAAGTTAAACTCACCTTAATCTTTTGTTTATTCATCGTTAACTATAAAAACTGTAAGTTAATTTAAGGCTGAAATTACAGCAGGAAAATATTCCTTTAATCAGAGGTAATATGATTTTTTCGACCACCATCTTGAATCGTGTCGTTGCTACTTCAATGGTGACAACTTCTGTTGCACTCAGTCCATTTTTTGGTGCGATCGCACAAGCTGAAACTCTCAATGGTGCAGGAGCAACTTTTCCAGCTCCGCTTTACGAACGCTATGCTCGTGAAGTTAAAAATAAATATCCAGACTTGAAAATTAACTACCAAGCAATTGGTAGTGGCGGTGGTATTCGTCAAGTTACTGCTGGAACTGTTGACTTTGGTGGTAGTGATGCTGCAATGAAAGATGATGAAATCGCTAAAGTCAAAAACGGTGTAATCTTAGTACCCACAGCAGGCGGTGCCGTTTCTGTGGTTTACAATCTTCCAGGCGTTAATGATCTTAAATTGTCCCGCAGTACACTACCAGCAATTTTCTCAGGTCAAATTACCAAATGGAATGACGCAAAAATTAAAGCTGATAATCCAGGTGCTAATCTACCAAATCAATCAATTAAATTTGTTGTTCGCGCCGATGGTAGCGGTACAACTTTCATTTTTACTAATCACTTAAGTGCTACCAGTGGTTATTTTAAAGGCAGAGTTGGAGTTAACACTGCTCCAAAATGGAATCTGCCAAATGTCCTCAAAGGCAAAGGCAACCCAGGCGTAGCTGCCTTAGTATCTCGTACTCCTGGTTCTATTGGTTATGTTGAATATGCCTACGCTATCAAAAACAATCTGAAATCAGCATTGGTACAAAATAAGAAAGGAGAATTTGTTGCTCCTTCTTTAGAATCTGCAAATGCAGCTTTGTCAACTGTCACTTTCCCAGACAACTACCGCGTTTTTGTAGGAGATCCAGGACAGGGTTATCCGATTGTCGGTCTCACCTGGATTATGGTTTATAAACAGTATGCTAGTGCTTCTAAAGCTGATGCTATTAAGAAATGGATTAATTGGGTACTGAAAGACGGTCAACAATATAACGATGACCTCAACTACACTAAGATTCCATCTGATGTGGCAAATCGTGTACTTCAGACAGTGAATAGCTCTGTCAAACCTTAATTTGCAATCTTACCAAAACAGTGCTGAGTAAAAAAAGCAATAATTGCACTCAGCACTCCTGAATACTTTCCTCTTTTAGTAGTATGAGTTAATCTGACTTTTCACGTTATATAGAAAAGCCCACGAAAAACTTAACCCCCTTCCTGACGCGGGAAGGGGGGAAATCAAAGTCTCTCTCCTTTGAGGAGAGAGAAATAGAAGTGAGGTTTTCCAGATACCATAAAAGGAGTTAAAGACTCACTATAATAATAAGAAAAAAATCTATTTTATTGATTTATAATGGCAAATTCATCAGAACCAATCGACAGAAATTCATCACATGATCCAACTCTAGGTGATGAAAGTTTTAATTTAACAGCTATCAGTGGCACAAATTTCTGGTTTGACCAAAGTTTTACACGGTTACTATACTTTTTTTCCGTGATTACTGTTGCAGTACTATTTTTGATGAGTTGGGTAATTTTACACGAAGCTCTACCAGCCATTAAGCAGTTTGGATTGGGGTTTTTGTGGGGACAAGATTGGGATACAGGGAATCAGCTTTTTGGTGCATTACCCTATATTTATGGAACTTTAGTAAGTAGTGCGATCGCTATTTTATTTGCTGTTCCAGTAGGAATAGCAGTAGCCTTAGTTACGAGTGAAAATTTCGTACCTTCATCGCTACGAACAATTTTAGCATTTGTTGTTGAATTAATTGCAGCAATTCCCAGTGTTATTATTGGTTTGTGGGCAATTTTTGTGTTTATTCCAGTTTTAGAACCTTTACAAAAGTGGCTAACCAGCACTTTTAAATGGATACCACTGTTTAATACAGAAGATCCTTCTGGGACTAATATGTTGACCGCTGGAATTATTCTAGCCATCATGATTTTGCCCACAATGGCAGCAATTACTCGTGATGTTTTAATGGCTATCCCTAAAGAATTACGTAGCGCATCTATGGCTTTGGGTGGTACCCGTTGGGAAACAATTTTTCGGGTCTTACTACCAGCTAGTTTTTCTGGAATGGTGAGTGCAGCAATGCTCGCATTAGGACGTGCTTTGGGTGAAACAATGGCTGTCACTATGGTGATTGGTAACTCTGCTCAAATCAGTGCTTCTTTACTCGATCCAGCTTATACAATTCCCTCAGTATTAGCGAATGAATTTGCCGAAGCTGAACCGGGATTGCATATAGGCGCTTTGAGCTATTTGGCATTGATTTTGTTTGGGTTGACTCTAGTTGTAAATATTGGTGCTGTACTATTGGTGAAATGGGTTGGTAGGAAAAATAATTAATTCTATTTATGTTTAAACTGACCATAAATACTTTAGTGGAAAAATACGTTTAAAAATCAAAATTTGTAAAAAGTATGAGTGGTTACATCCAGTTAGAAACTGATGAATCTCTAGCGACAGAATTATGCAGTCCTCTACCAACAGAACGAGTAATATTTACTTATGTAATGAATGCGATCGCCTTTGGTTTAACAGGTCTAGCACTCATTCCTTTATTATCAATTTTGTGGGAAATTATTGTCCGGGGAATATCTGGACTGAAATCAGATATGTTTGTCAAAGCAGTGATTGACAATGGCTTTGGCAATGCTATCCTGGGAACCATAATTATGGTGGTAATTGGTGCTATTTTAAGCATTCCCACAGGGATAATGACAGGAATTTTCTTGGCGGAATTTGGTCAAACCAATCCAATCGCTGGACTTGTTCGTTTGATCACCAATATTCTTACAGGTGTGCCTTCAATTGTTGTAGGCGTATTTGCTTATGGTGTGATAGTTTTAGTAACTAAAGGATTTAGTGCGATCGCAGGTGGTTTTGCTTTAGCTGTGATTATGCTACCTGTGATTATACTGACAACAGAAGAATCATTAAAACTGATTCCCACATCTCAACGCCTCGCCTCTGCTGCTTTAGGCGGAACTCGCTTCCAAACGATTTTTCGCATCGTTGTCACAGCTGCAATTCCCGGAATTACTACAGGTATTTTATTAGCTGTAGCTCGTGCGGCTGGTGAAACAGCACCCTTAATTTTTACTGCTTTATTTAGTCTAGATTGGTCAGAAGGATTGTTAAGTCCAACAGCTTCCTTACCAGTATTGATTTTTAACCTTTACAACGACCCCGACCCGCAAAAAAGCCAATTAGTATGGACTACTTCTATAGTTTTACTCAGCTTAATTTTATGTGTCAGTATTCTCTCTCGCTTAGTTATTAGCCAGAGAAGAATCAAGTAAAACAAAAATTTTGTTTCGCAGCTTGGGCAAGCATGAATAACCTAATTCCAGCTATCAGAGTTAAAAATATCAGTTTTTACTATGGCACAACAAAAGCGATCGAAAAGGTGTCAATGGATATTTATCGAAACCAAGTAACCGCAATTATTGGCCCTAGTGGTTGTGGTAAATCTACCTTCATCAAAATTCTTAATCGTATTAGCGAATTAGAAGGGCCTGTGAAAGTTGAAGGAGATGTAGAATTTTTTGGTCAGAATATTTATGCTCCTCGTGTCAACATCAATCGGTTACGCCGCCAAATTGGTATGGTGTTCCAAAAACCGAATCCTTTTGGGATCAGCATTTACGAAAATGTTGCCTACGGTATGAGAATAGCAGGTAGGTATTCAAAATTAAAATTAGATGAGATTGTCGAATCTGCTCTTAAAAGTGCTGCTCTTTGGGATGAAGTGAAAGATAAGCTGGATAAATCAGCTTTAGGGCTTTCTGGTGGTCAACAACAGAGATTATGTATTGCCCGTGCTTTAGCAGTCAAGCCGAAAGTTCTGCTGATGGATGAGCCTTGCTCGGCTCTTGACCCCATCGCTACTATGAAAGTTGAGGAACTGCTCCATAGTTTGCAGTCTGAGTTGACAATTGCGATCGTTACCCACAATATGCAGCAAGCCGCTCGCGTCTCTGATTTTACGGCTTTCTTCAGCACCGATGAAAGTCGGATTGGTCAAATGGTTGAATTTGGCGCTACAGAGCAAATCTTTAACAACCCACTAGACCCCCGCACCCGCGACTACATTTCAGGGCGTTTCGGTTGAGGGACATCCAAAAATTAAATTACTCAATTCCTGCATCGAATACGATTATCAGGTTTCATCTCCCCCTGCTTTCCCTGCTTCCCCCAGGGCAAACACATCTAATTTTGGGAAAATATTTGATTTATTTTATTTATCAAATTATTTTCAATTTTTGAGGAAAAAATCCTCGCTAGTACTGAGTTGTTAGTTGTATCTAGAATAAATACTGTGGCATTCCACTAGGGCGACCACATCATGTCAACAAGGCTAGTTTATTCGCAACAGTCTCAAAATAATCTGATTAATCCCTACTTATTGACAAAAATTTTAGCGTAGGCGTAGCCCGCCGCAGGCATCGCATTGAGTCTTAGAAAGTAAATAAAACGATAAGTCCTGATTTATTTCGTTAGTTCTTAATCTTGTTTGTAATTAAGGGTAACTTAGATGCGTTTGCCCTGCTGCTCCCCAAAGCGATTGATTATTTTTTTATTTGGAAGTCCCTGAAGTATGTCCTAGCTCCTCACTACCTATGAGGGGTATATAATATTAATATTTTTATTTCTACATAGCTATTTCTAAGTCGAAGCAGCCCAAATCCTTTTTAATAGTAAAGGATGGTATATAGATCCAGGTGCGAAAGATGGGTATAAAAAGTCTCTAAAAGATAAATTTTGGCACACAGTCTTAATATAAATATCTACTAACAGTTTATCTGCTGTATGACTACTGTATAGCTACGTAATTTCCACGAATATCTCCTTTTGGGAGTAATATTATGAAACAGCGGCGCTGATTTGTACTGTTTTGCTTAGTCAAGTTTTGTTTCACACGTTTTGGGAATATGAGTAAACTAATTCCAGCCATCAGAGTCAAAAACTTCAGCTTCTATTACGACACTCAAAAGATAGTTGAAGGCGTGTCAATGGATATTTACCAAAACCAAGTCACGGCAATTATTGGTTCTAGTGGTTGTGGCAAGTCTACTTTTCTTAAATCGTTAAATCGCATGAGTGAATTAGAAGGAGAAGTAAGGGTTGAAGGAAGAGTAGAATTTTTTGGACAGAGTATTTATGAGCGTCGTGTCAACATCAATCGCTTACGTCGCCAAGTTAGTATGGTTTTTCCCAAGCCAAATCTTTTTCCCATGAGCGTTTATGATAATGTTGCCTATGGAGTGAAATTAGTTGGATGGCATCCGAAAGTAGAATTAGATGGGATTGTCGAATCTGCCATCAAAGCTGCTGAACTTTGGGATGAGGTGAAAAATAAGCTGCATAAGTCTGCTTTAGAGCTTTCTGGCGGTCAACAACAAAGATTATGTATTGCCCGTGCTTTAGCAGTCAAACCGAACGTTCTGTTGATGGATGAACCTTGTTCAGGCCTTGATCCTATCGGTAGTATGAAAATTGAGCATCTGATCCATAACTTGCGCTCTGAATTGACAATTGTGATAGTTACTCACAATATGCAGCAAGTTTCTCGCCTATCTGATTTTACGGCTTTCTTTTATAGTAATGAAAATCGCATTACTCAAATGGTTGAATTTGGTACTACAAATAAAATCTTTACTAACCCTGTAGATTTTCGCACCCGCGACTACGTTTTCGCCCGCATCAATTAGAAATGTTTGATTCTAGCTATTTAGAGAGTTACCACATAGTGCAACTGGAAATTAGGGGTTAAATTTAATTTCCGCTTGCTTTGGGTTTTTCTTGTATTGGGCAATACGAACTGAAATTGACAGTATTATTTTATACTATATATTTAAAGATAAGTATCTGCTCTAAATACCTGAATCACAAAATGAAATGTCCCCGGTGCGAATCTACTTTATATGGGAAAAATGGTCGTCGGAATGACAAGCAGAATTACCTCTGCAAAAATTGTGGTAAGTGGCAAGGAATATGAGATAACGTCGCTACTCTGCAAGTAAATGTTTTATGAATGTCTACGTATAATCTTCACCGATAATTCAGTATTATATAAAAAGATATAAATAAATGTAAATAATTGAATGCATAATAAAGTTATTGTCGTTGAAAGTAGACCGAAAAAAAATGCTCAGTCCTGAAACTGCTGCCAATGCAATTTTCTTTGCCCTTTCTGCCGAACCGCAAGCTGTGCCAATGGAAATTAACATTCAACCTGATAGTCATTTGTTTTTTTAGAGTATCAGTACGTTTACATAATTATTGCCTGGGAAAGACCTGAAAATTTAGCAAAAAAGGCAAAATTTACAGAGATATAAGCTGTTATGCTGGATTTTCAGTATCTATGAAAATTGATCACGTTCATTTCTATGTAGAAGATGCCAAAGTATGGCGGGATTGGTTTGTACACCATCTTGGTTTTCAAGCAGTAGCCAAGAGCATCAGTTCGTTTCACACTTGTACAGAAGTGGTGAATAGTGGTGCTGTCTGCTTTTTGCTGTCTTCAGCACTGTTACCCACAAGTCCAGTAGCTGAGTTTTTGCGTCAATATCCACCTGGTGTGGCAGATGTTGCTTTTGCTGTCGAAAATGTAGAAGGCGCGATCGCACTCGCTCAACTGCACGGTGCTACAATCCTACAACCCATCCAGGAACGCCAGGTGGGTACGGCATTCCTCAAGTGTGCCAAAATTGCCGCCTGGGGTGGACTGACTCATACGTTGATAGAAAGGTCATTGGTCAGTAGTTATACCCTGCGGGAAGGCGTTCGCGTAGCGTCTCGTAGAGAAGCACCGACGCCATTAGTTTTTGATAAAGGACAAATGACAAATGACAACACTTTTACCGCCATAGATCACATAGTGCTGAATGTGGCAGTTGGTGAATTAGAGCGTGCTGTCGCTTGGTACGAAAACATCTTAGATTTTCAACCCCAGCAGGCATTTAAAATTAAAACTGATCGCTCTGCTTTACACAGCCAAGTAATGGTTTCGCGTAACAGCAGTGTTCAATTGCCAATTAATGAACCGGCTTCCAGCAATTCCCAAATTCAGGAGTTTCTTGATGTCAACCGAGGGCCAGGAATTCAACATATTGCCTTGCGGACGACTAATCTTGTAAGTGCGATCGCTAAATTTCGTGCCAGTGGTTTATCCTTACTCTCAGTTCCCCAAAGCTACTACTCGCAGCTAAAACAGCGACCAGGACTCACTCTATCACCCTTAGAACTGGAAGCGATCGCTCAACAGGAAATTCTGGTGGACTGGCAAGAATATACTGCTGTAGGGGCACAACAAACCGCGCCTCTACTACTGCAAATTTTCACCCAGCCCATTTTTGAACTGCCAACATTTTTCTTTGAGTTTATTGAGCGCCGTTTCCAAGCTCAAG
Source organism: Nostoc sp. (assembly GCF_036919615.1). GTDB lineage: Bacteria > Cyanobacteriota > Cyanobacteriia > Cyanobacteriales > Nostocaceae > Nostoc. Next base: position 14,880 of record NZ_JBALCN010000074.1, read on the forward strand.
GTTTTGGCGAAGGTAACTTTCGTGCCTTATTTGAAGCCATTGAAAGCGAACAAATCAAACGTGGTACCCTGCAATAAAATGCTGCTCTAAATTTATCTCTCAAAAAATAGCCATACATCTGAGATAATTTTCATAAAAATTAACATTCTCCGCCGATGCTAAGACTTATTACTGACTTCGACGGCCCAATTATTGATGTTTCCGAACGGTACTACCGTGTTTATCAATTCTGTTTGGAGAAAACCCATCGCCCAGGCCAAGTAGTGCAAGAACTTCTGAAAGCGGAATTTTGGCAGTTAAAGCGATCGCGCATTCCCGAAAAACAAATCGCCTTAAATTCCGGGTTAGACGAAGCCCAAGCCCAAGAATTCGCCCAGTTGCGGCGGCAAACAGTGCATACAGAACCTTACTTTCACTATGACAGCCTCGCACCCGGTGCTGTGGATGCATTGTTAAAAATTCAACAAGCTGGAATTGATTTGGCTGTTATGACGATGCGCCGATTTCGGGAACTAGATTATGCCTTTAAAAAACACGATTTAGGAAGATTTTTCCCGGAAAATCGTTGTTATTGCCTGAGTAACGACTACGTTAAAACTCGCGATATTGAAGATAAGCCCTTGTTAATGGCTAGGGCTTTAGAAGAACTGCCCCCAGCTGCTGATATCTGGATGGTGGGAGATACGGAAGCCGACATCACCGCTGCTAAAAATTATGGTATTAAGATGATAGCTGTGGAATCTGGCATCCGCGATCGCACCCAATTGGAACTTTACCACCCCGATTTAATCGTTAAGGATTTCAGCGCTGCTGTAGATTTAGTTCTAAAACCTAAACACCTTGTCTAGAAAGGCTCTGTGGCTGTAACAGATTAGACCTCTTGCATAAGTCGAATAGACCCCCCTTAATCCCCCTTTATAAAGGGGGGAAACTTGAAATCTTGGCCCCTCCCCAACACATACGGGGAGGGTTGGGGAGGGGTAATTCAAGGATTTTTGCAAGAGGTCTATTGAATTAATCGGCATTCGTTTATTGTCTTTTAATATTGGGTAACTTACCTTTTACATCAATCTCAATTATGCCAATCATCCCCTAGGAAATAAATTTCCTTTCTTATAGCCAAATAGTGGACTCAAGCCCTTGATCATACATACCATTGACAAAAATCTTTGCAACAGGTGAATCGAATGTAGGGGTGTACAGATGTATAACCCTACAGATGTTTCTGTATCAAATATTTCGTGAAATGGTATCAGTCTTCATTATAAAATTTTACCTATTAGCCCAGATTTATTCTGAGGCGGTTGTTGGCAATGCTGGAAGATACCAGGTAATAACCTAATTAGCATTCAGGTTGAAAACTAAAATAGGAGTCAGAATACTTATTCTGACTCCTGACTCTCTTATTTGAGAAGAACACACATTAACTATGTCTTCTTTATAAAAACTTGCTTACGGGTAGCGATTTAGCGTAGAAAGCTACTAACCAACCACAACAATATAAACGTTATTACCGTAGAGAACTGATTTGTTCCCAAACTGGTAAATGATATTTGTGGTAAGAGCCAGCTAGCAACTAGTCCCCCAGCGATTAAGCCAATTATTAAACTGACAAGGGTGAACAAAACTGCTCGGCCAAATTTGCCTTCTTTGCGATTCAGAAAATAAATACTGGCACCTACCCCAACCACTAATGCTAACTGCAAAACCTGATCGCCTCCCTCTGGGTAAAACACACTAATAGAACTCAAACCAAGAAACCAAGCTCCTGGCAAGAGTATATCCGCAGGTGTTGGCTGATCCAGCATCCGTTGCAGCCATGCAGGTGACTGCTTCTGAGGGGTTTGAGTTTCTTTAGGAGGCGATTGCACTCGCAACTCTGGAAACCGGATACGCTCAGGGACTTTAATTTTACCTTCCTGGCGCATCCGTAAGCGATCCATTAAAATCGCATCGTAAGCCGCTTCAATTACTTCTAAATGCTTGGCATCGGCACTATGTTGCTCGAATAGGCGATTACGAGCATCCTGAATTTCATCGAAGCTAGCCTCTTCTGATACCCCAAGTTTTTCGTAGGGATTTTGATCGCTCATGGGAGTTTGTTACTTCAGCCTCAGTCAGCGGCAGTCTTTTGTCGAATAAAAACAGCTTTAGGTTTTTCTTTGATCGAAACTAAAGTCTCGACCTATTTTTATGCCCTACCAGGATAGTAGCACGGGTTAGTTTAATCGACTTTGTAATTTCAACCATAGTCACTTTAACATATCGCTATAACTCCGTGTATACCCTCATGTCGTTGCCCAGTTCAGGCTCTAATCTAGAATTTGGACGGAGAGTACCTAAAATGCATAGTTTTTATGAAAAAATCAACTTTACTGTTTCAAATTTGGCAACTTACTGTGCCCTAACAGAGTTTTTTTAATTATACTGAATAATCGCTTGTGGTATATATCCGCAGATCGATTTAAAATTGAAACGTTTTTAGTTACCACCTAACTGGGATCAAGAAGGTGTCTGGGTGTCAAGAACTATTGCGGCTAAAGTCAGAGCGCCTATATACTGTGGCTAACATAAGTTTCGCGTTCTCATCGGCCACAATCCTGATTAAAGTATTTATTTTTGAATAATCAGGATTCTTATACCTTAGCCATGTAGATTCTTAGTTAGTCCCAAAGTGGCAACTGCGTTTTTACGCAACCTTTTTGTTAATCTTACGAATTTTTGTGCAAAGTAATGGTCATGGCTCCTGCCAAGATTCTTGTAGTTGACGACGACCCTGCGGTTCGGAATTTAATCCAACGCTTTTTGATTAAACAGAACTATCAGGTGGAGGCTGCCGAAGATGGAAAGACAGCCTTAACTCTATTTGAGCAATTTAACCCTGATTTGGTGATTCTAGATGTGAATTTACCAGATGTAACGGGGTTTAACCTCTGCCAAGAGATGCAAAGTCGTAATGGTGTTTTTGTTCTGATGTTGACTAGTCGTGCTGATGAAGCTGATAAAATTCGCGGCTTTGCTAAAGGTGCCGACGACTATCTCACCAAGCCTTTTGGGTTGGGAGAGCTAGAAGTCAGAGTCGGAGCTATTTTGAGGCGTCAGCGAGTGATAACTACGGCCGAGCAGAAACGCTTGGTATTTGAAAAACTTATGATTGATCCAGTGCGACGGGAGGTGGCACTTAATAACCAACCAGTACTCTTAACTGCTCTGGAATTTGACTTGTTACATTTTTTAGCCAGTCATCCAGGTCGAGTTTGGCGGCGTGCAGAACTAATTCAAGAAGTGTGGGACTATGAATATGTCGGTGACCAGCGGGTTGTAGATGTACATATCGGTCAAATTCGTAAGAAGATTGAAATTGATGCTAGTCAGCCAGCATTAATTCAAACTGTACGTGGCGTAGGGTATAAGTTTGAATCTGCTGCTCACCCCCAGCAATTAGAAGCCAAGTCCTGAGTTTATAGTCTAGAGTTTTTTAACTCTTGACTGTTGACTCTTGGGGGAGCAATTGGTGGATTTTTTTGGCTTTAGTAAAAGACAAATTTAGACAATCAAAATAGGTAGATATCGCTCAAATACAGACCAGGCAGTTATTTGAGATATTGATTCATCCGTTTAAGACAGTGGACAGGGGAAAGAGTTCACTGGAAAATATTTCTTCACATCTGACCGTTTTGGTAGATATAACGGTGCTTAGAGTGGAGTTCATCGGGGCGCATAGCTGTGCGCCCCGATGAACTTGTTTATATCCAAAAGAAAACCGCTATATAACAAGTACTAACGGTCAGTTAATATACGCAAGTCTTGCCTCAATTCTAAATCTGGGGCTATTACTAACTAGTTTTAGTCACAGGAGAAACTATTGGAACCTTTTTAATGGATCAGAATCTATTGATTTTTTTGTTGTAATATTGCCCGCAGATGGTCGATCGCTATTAGGTCAATCAATTTTAGATAATGGAATTGACGATAGCACAGCGTTAGCGAGCAGATGATTGGATTTGTTCCGCCCACGCTTGGACGGGGCGTGAACCAAAAAAATCTAAAATTGGCACGGTCAAAATCCCATTGATGAACACGGTTTGTCGTGCCCATATTAGGGCATGAGGCAGAATAACGCCCTTCATACCAGTACCTATGGAGTATCTAGTAGATTAGCTGTTGCGGGTGAATCGATGCTGGGGATTTCTACTGAGGAGTGATGGAACAAAGTTTCCAGATAGACTCGGGCAGCACGGCGATCGCTATCTCCATTTTGGAGTAAAAACAATGATAACGCTGCCGTGAATACTCTGTTTTCATCCCAATCGGGATGGGTTTCTAAGTAGTTTTTTAAGGATTCGTGGAGTGTTTCGGGAATTTCTGTAAAGATGCTAACCGTTGCTTTCATGAGATTTTCCTCCTATGAGGTCAATCAAGAGGGACAAGTTGCTTGCGGTGAAGCGGCTTAGGGCTACCTCAGACGCTCTTTTGCCAGCCCGACAATCGGCGTCCACATCTGATGGTAATATATTTTACACATTTGATGCCAACGGTTGAACAGACTACAAAAGCAAGCCGCATCATTGTGCGCCAAGAGGGGGTGGGTTTGTCAATGCTGCGAAATGTTAAAAACGATTGTATAAAAAATAAATACGAACGGAATAATCACCTTTAGAGCCTATTTTTTGTTACTTTACTTTATAAAAACTCAGTCCTTCAAGTTCCTTGTCACTGTTAATTCACAATCCCCAGTCAGACGGCAAGAAGCCCATTAGCTCGTTGAGTACCTGTGGAAAACTGCTAAAATCTCTGTGGAAACCCTGTGGAATGAGTCAGGAAAATAGCAGGCAATGATAAGAATTACAAAAATGTCACAAAACTATGACATTTAAGCTCATGAAATTAGCTTCTCAATCTCAATTATCATCGTGGCTGCCCTCGATACATCCCCAGGTCTGGATTTTCGCAATTGGTAGATTCTTCTCGGAAGTTGGCACCGGCTTTACCCTGTTTTACGCCCCGATCTTTTTTGTCAATCAAGTTGGTTTATCTGCAACCGCCGTTGGCATAGCCTTTGGTAGCGCCTCGATTTCCGGCATTGTAGGGCGGATTGTAGGTGGTTCTTTGGCTGATTCTGAACACTGGGGACGCCGCCGCACTTTGTTGCTCGCGACGGCGATTTCAGCCATTGGTTCTCTAGTTTTAGCTACAACCACTAATTTTACTATTTTGGTAATTGGTAGCTTGATTAGCGGTTTAGGGATAGGTTTCTATTGGCCGGCTGCTGAAGCTGTTGTTGCTGATGCCAGCCAGATTGACAATCGCCGCGAAACTTTTGCGATCGCCCGATTAGCAGATAATCTTGGGTTAGCGATCGGAATTGTGCTAGCAGGGTTTTTGATCGCGATAATTGGGAGTTATCGATGGTTATTTGTCATTGATGCCATCTCTTTTTTAGTCTTTTTTGGGGTTGTCTATGTGGGAATTATTGAAACTGAACAACAGCAGATAGGGAAATCTGAAAAAACACAACATTTTGCTTCTTGGATGAAAGTATTAAGCGATCGCCGCTTCCTTGTCTATATAGCAGTTAATATATTCTTCACAATCTATATTTCTCAAATCCACAGCACCCTGCCGCTTTACTTCAAAAACTTTGTTATCAAAAGTACTACCGAAGGATTTGCTCAAACTACGATTAGCGTTCTATTTGCTTGGCATCTGGTGCTAGCGATCATTTGTCAATTGCCTGTTACCAGTATTTTAAAACGCTGTTCTCATACACTCGCACTTACTGTGTCTGCTATTTTTTGGGCAATTGGTTTTGGCCTGATTTGGGTAAGCGGTACTGCCCCATCTCATAATCTAGTTTGGGTAGCATTGGCATTGGGAGCACTTGCTGTTGCGATTGTTTCTTATACCCCATCTGCTGCTTCTTTAGTCACTGAGTTAGCTCCTGAAAATCAACGCGGCGTTTATTTCTCCATCAACGCTGTCTGCTGGGGTGTTGGCTATTTTATTGGTCATCCCTTGGGTGGATGGGCATTAGATCAACCGCGAATTATTACTGATAGTTTCTGGCTAGGCTTTTCTTTGAGTGTGGCGATCGTCGTGGTAATTTTACAGTACCTGAATCGAATTTGGGCTGATTAATCACTAAAATGGTGTTATGCTCACATTTAGCAATTTTCTCAGGAGTGAAATCACAGTGGTTCGTTGATACAACAAACAGGCAAATAATTATAAGTCGCTGCGATCGGGCTAAAAGTCTGAGAAATTTTGGTTTTTTGTTTGTTGTGATTGTGTCTGGATTTACTATGAATATTCCTTTCTCCTATCTCGAAAGAATTCGTGCTGTCTATCCCAATATCTCTATTGACCATCTTGACTTTAATCAAGATGGGATGGTTAACGATGTATGTCATCGACCAGGCGCGTTTCTGGGTGGGGACACTTGAACTTCAGTGGGCTTTAGCTGGAATAAAGTTTAACCATACATCATTGTCGTTGACACATATCCCTCTTCTGTCACTTTCCGGAATAAGCAAGTAGTAAATAAGCTAAATCATCCAGAAGCATAACAGGGTTTAAATTGATTCATGGCAGCA
>NZ_JBALCN010000075.1:0-16503 GCF_036919615.1 Nostoc sp.
GACCAACCTACGAATACGAAGCGATCGCGCTTGAGCCAGTCGTCTAAAACGTCAAACCACCCTCTACTAGGGGCGCGTCCAACTGCGATGGTCATCGGACTAAAATCCTCTTTTTTTACTAAAATTGCAACGTTTCTAAAGCAGTACGGAGAGCCGATGTAACCGACTGCGTGAGGAATTAACGTTTTTTTTGACAATCTCAACAGCGTGAAAGCAACTGAGATTCTGAGAATTTGCTGATTAATGAAATCAGTATTTCTCTTTCTTTATGCCATTACACGTACCATCGGCTAGTAAACTAGCTTGTGGTAACTTAATGATTCTTAATTTATCACACTAGTCGGGGTTTTTGCCTGATACACAGAAGCAAATCAGGCATAAAACGCGAACCTTATAAATAATATGAATATCAGAAATTTTACAATTTGACACAAGTTTTCTCAGAAATGTAAAAAAATTTAGTGCAGATGGACATAGGTAGGTAACTCATTCCCAAGAGGTCAAAAAGAGGCAGGGGGCATACTTCTCCACGAGAAGCTGCGCCCTAAGTGTAGCTATGCCGCAGGCTTTACGACTGTGCTCAGTAAGCAGGGGAGCAGAGGAGAAAGAATTTTTATCAGTCACTGAGTCAATAAATTATATAACGTGCCCTAACAAATTATATGGATTATATGGGTAGCAGGAACAGGGAGGAGTGCAGTTGAGTTTTTGTCAACAATGTTTGGTAAAATGTGGATGGTTACTTCGCCGCCTTGGTCGTTGATACACCTCTGGAAAACCTATGTGAAACCTTGGACAAGGGGGAAAGGAAGTTGGCACATCTTGACTAATACAAATAGCCTAAGTGGTTTGTCCCATAGTGCAAGTAAGCCAGCATCATCCAGGAAAATAAAATTTGTCGGGTACAGGGTAAAAAATTCATAGTCTGCGGTAAAGTATCCCGTGGACTAAAAACAGAGCTTCAGTGCCTCCTAAGCAATAGCCAGGTTGGCACAGAAAGCCACCACTCTATGCAAGAGCATTCAGTGTACGAGTATGTCACAGCGAGTATCTCAAGGGTAATGGTAGTTCAATGATGGCATCAACAACGATTAACAAAGGCGATCGCCTCCTGCATCAAAATGTTCTCGGTTCTCGTCGCTTCAGTAACTACTGGTGGGCAACTATCGTTACCTTGGGAGCCAGCGGCTTTTTATTAGCTGGGATATCCAGTTATTTAAAAGTTAATTTACTCATAGTTTCCGATCCAACTAAACTGGTATTTGTCCCCCAAGGTTTGGTAATGGGATTATATGGCACTGCTGGCTTGCTATTAGCCACATATCTATGGCTAGTGATTTTATTGGATGTAGGTGGCGGTTACAACGAATTTAATCAGGAAACTGGCTCAATCAAAATCTTCCGTTGGGGGTTTCCTGGCAAAAACCGCCGAATTGAGATTGACAGCCGCATAGAAGATGTGCAATCCGTACGAATAGCCGTCAAAGAAGGTCTTAATCCCCTTCGCGCCCTCTATCTACGCCTTAAGGGACGGCGAGATATACCCTTAACACGGGTTGGACAACCATTATCTTTAACAGAGTTGGAAACAGAAGGTGCAAAGTTAGCCCGCTTTTTGGGAGTATCATTAGAAGGACTTTAAATAATTGGGCATGGAGCAGAAGAATTTTAGATTTTGAATTTTGGATTTTGGATTGAACAATCTATTGAACAATCTAAAATCTAAAAGACACTCGATAGCTTTTGCAGAGCGTCTTTTAGAGTTGCGTTGGCGGCTGTGTGTAGCGTCTGACTCGCTAAGGCAAATCCAAAATTGAAGGGGCATTGGGCATGGGGGATGAAGAAAAATAATCTTTTGCTTGCTGCCTCATCTCCCCCTAATCCCCAATGCCCCTCAAAACGATAAGATACTGTGGTTGAATCAGTAACTGGCAATGCGGTTAAAAATTTCACAATTTTTGCTTTCTCTTGTGATCATCAGTGCTTTGATGTTGGGAGGATGTTCCACACAGCAAGTAGCTTCTAATACGTCTTCTCCAACCTCGACGGCTACTTCTCCAACAAGCGAGGTAAGCACCAAGACGACTACTGAAGCAACATCTGTATCTCAAACTAGTAGTGAGAGTATTCCTGGAATGACAGATTTACCACGGCTCGAAGGCAAGGCTACTGTCGTGCTCACGGTTAAAGGTTCGCCGATTACTATCGAAGTAGACGGCACTGATGCCCCCATTACAGCTGGCAACTTCGTAGATTTAGTTCAAAAGGGTGTGTACGATGGTTTATCTTTCCATCGAGTTGTACGCGAACCCCAACCGTTTGTAGTTCAAGGGGGCGATCCTCAAAGCAAAGACCCGAAAGTTCCAGCAAATAGACTGGGAACTGGTAGCTATATTGACCCAAAAACGGGAAATGCTCGCTATATACCTTTAGAAGTTAAGCCAAAAGGCTCAGATACTCCGATTTACAATAAACCATTTGATGCTACTGCTCAAGCTGTCGTATTGCCCCATAAACAGGGTGCAGTAGCAATGGCGCGATCGCAACCACCAGACTCCGCTTCTGCCCAGTTTTACTTTGCTTTAGCGGATCTAGCCTTCTTGGATGGTAACTACGCCGTGTTTGGCAATGTCACTCAAGGCTTCGATGTCGTGAACAAAATTCAGCAAGGCGATCGCATTGACTCCGCTAAAGTTACCCAAGGTGCTGAAAATCTGAAAACACCAGCGCAGTAAGAGGAGCAGGGGAAGATGGGCGAGATGGGGGAGATGAGGAAGTTTATTAGACATATCCGCGAATTAAACTCGAAGGCTGATAAATCGAGAGTCAAAACCTAATTTACGGACAAGTGTATTAATAATTACGCTCCCTCATCCCCCATATCTCCCTCATCCTCCTCATCCAAAAATTCAAATTGGTTAAGGTTTGTGTAACTGGTATTGGTTTAATTTCTGCTTTAGGTGGAAGCTTAGAGGATAGTTGGCAAAATTTGCTAGCAGGTAAATCTGGAATTCGGTTGCATCAACCATTTCCAGAAATTACACCACTTCCTCTAGGCTTGATTGCTCAACAACCATCTGAGTTGACAATGTTAACTCAGATGGTTGTTGCTTCTGCTTTGCAAGATGCTGGGTTAGTTCCACCTTTAGCTGATTGTGCTGTAGTCATTGGATCAAGTCGCTCTTATCAAGCGTCTTGGGAGATGCTGGCGCGGCAAATGTATGAAGATGCGGCAAATTTGCCCGTGTCCTCTTTGGGAAATTGGCTAGATACATTACCTCAAATGAATGCGATCGCAGTTGCAAGACAAATCGGTGCATTGGGGATAGTTTTGGCACCGATGGCAGCTTGTGCAACTGGAATTTGGTCTATTGCCCAAGCAGCTTTGCTTATCCAAACTGGGCAATGTCAACAGGCTCTAGCTGGTGCAGTGGAAGCGCCGATTACACGCTTAACTTTAGCTGGGTTTCAGCAGATGGGTGCTTTGGCAAAAACTGGCGCTTATCCCTTTGATTTGCATCGGGAAGGCTTAGTTTTAGGCGAAGGTGCAGCTGTGTTTGTCTTGGAATCAGCAGAGTTGGCAAAACAGCGTCAAGCAAAAGTGTATGGTGAGATTCTCAGTTTCGGTTTAACCAACGATGCATATCATACCAATTCACCAGAACCTCAAGGGAAAAATGCGATCGCTGCCATCAAACAATGTCTAGAACGTAGTTGTCTGTCACCAGCCGATATTGATTATATTCATGCTCATGGCACAGCTACCCAGCTAAATGACCGCATAGAAAGCATGGTAATCCAGCATTTGTTTCCCCAAGGGGTGGCGGTTAGTTCCACCAAAGGAAGCTCAGGCCATACACTAGGAGCATCTGGAGCCTTAGGTGTAGCTTTTTCTCTCATGGCATTAAAGCATCAAATTTTACCACCTAATGTAGGGTTGCAGCAGCCAGAATTTGAGTTAGATGTGGTTACAGCAGCCCGTCTAAGTAAAGTTAGGCAGGTATTATGTTTGAGTTTTGGCTTTGGGGGACAGAATGCTGCGATCGCATTGGCAAGGTAAAACTTGTGAGGGTTATCATTTGTGATTAGTTCCCAATGCCGATGTCCTTAAGTTAGCTCTGAGAATATTTCGGTTACTGATGCTATTGCTGTAAAAACATATAGTAATCCGATTGAAGCATTCATCAAGCAGGCGATCGCTTTGAGAGAATGAAGCGACCTAAACCTTTCTTAAGGCAAATAGAATCAAAGCGAAGTTAGGGAGTAAGATATATGAATAAATTAAAACTTACTTTACTCAGAGCAAATATATGTTTAGTATACTTTGGGGCATCGTTGTTGTACTGATTGCTTTTTGGGGATTAGGGCTGGCATTTCATATTGCTGGAAATTTAATTCATGCAGTGTTGCTTTTAGCCATTGCCCTTGCTATCTATAATTTTTTCAAAGCGCGTGATGTATGAATAAATAACTCCTGACACTTTTATAAGTTTCAATAACGAGTCAATTTTTTTAGAACAATTGATGGGACAAGGAGCAGTAAAGGCGTTCTGGTTGGGGTCGCCCACGCATTCGCCTTTTAAGATTAGTTAGGGACAAAGGTTATACAGGTCGTCGCATCCGTAATTACCTACGCCATCGTGGTATCTGCCTGACCATCCCCCGACCTTGAATGAACCTCGTCGCGGTCCGTAAAGCCTTTGAAATCTACAGTCAACGCAACCTTGTTGAGAGGGCTATCAACCGACTTAAACAGTTTTGCCGGATCGCCACCTGATATAAGAAACTTGCTGTAAATTATACAGTTATTATTACGTTCGTCCTTGACGTTGGTGCAGCGATCGCCTCCATTTGATTGTGGTTATAGTTTGAAAACACGCCCTAGTCCCCATTCCCTACGATAAAGTGGGAAAATAAACTAAGTTAGCTGTACTCAAACTAGTTTGTCTTCATAATGGTTTCTACCTTTCCCAATCCCTCTTCTGTTGATTTATCTCGCATCCGACTGGCAATCCGCTCATTGCAACCGCAATTAGTAGAGTGGCGGCGGCGATTACATCAACAACCAGAGTTGGGTTTTCAAGAAAAACTGACCGCTGAGTTTGTATCACAAAAGCTGCAAGAATGGGAAATTGAGCATCAAACTGGCATTGCCCACACTGGCATTGTTGCTACCATCAAAGGCAAAGGGCAAGATTCAGAAACAATCCAAAATCGTTCGACTGAGCGACTTGCCTTGAGCGTCCCTTCTGCGTCTGGTAGAGAAGCCGAAGTCCAAAATCCAAAAGTTTTGGCAATTCGGGCAGATATAGATGCTTTGCCAATCCAAGAACTCAACGAAGTGCCCTACAAATCCCAGCATGATGGAGTGATGCACGCTTGTGGACATGATGGACATACAGCCATCGCCTTAGGTACAGCTTACTATCTCCAACAGCATCGCCAAGACTTCTCCGGTACGGTGAAAATTATCTTCCAACCAGCAGAAGAATCACCAGGAGGCGCAAAGCCAATGATTGAAGCTGGAGTTCTGAAAAATCCTGATGTTGACGCGATTATTGGTTTGCACTTGTGGAATAATTTGCCCTTGGGAACAGTGGGTGTGCGAGCTGGGGCATTGATGGCAGCTGTGGAGTGCTTTAACTGCACAATTTTGGGCAAAGGTGGACATGGCGCACTACCCCATCAAACTGTTGACTCTGTTGTAGTTGCTGCTCAAATTGTGAATGCCTTGCAAACCATTGTCGCTCGGAATGTTAATCCCATTGATTCAGCAGTGGTAACAGTGGGCGAACTCCATGCTGGAACCAAACGGAATGTGATTGCTGATACAGCGAGAATGAGTGCCACTGTCAGATATTTTAATCCTAGTTTGAAAGGCTTTTTTAACCAGCGTGTCGAGCAAATTATTGCTGGAATTTGTCAAAGTTATGGTGCGAGTTATGACTTAGAATACTGGTCACTTTATCCACCAGTTATTAATGATATTAAGATCGCAGAATTGGTGCAAACTGTAGCAGAAGAAGTGGTAGAAACCCCGATGGGTATTGTGCCAGAATGCCAAACTATGGCTGCTGAAGATATGTCATTCTTCTTGCAAGAGGTTCCTGGTTGCTATTTCTTCTTAGGTTCTGCTAACCCTGAGAAAGACTTAGCATATCCCCATCATCATCCCCGGTTTGATTTTGACGAAACCGCCTTGGGAATGGGTGTAGAAATGTTTGTTAGATGCGTGGAAAACTACTTGATTTTAAATTAAACTGCAAATTCTCTCGTTGCGTCATCGATAGCGTTATTGATTTACCTGATAGTTATAGATTAATATGCTTGGGTTAAGGCTAAAACTCTTATAGGACTTACGCACAAGCAACGGAAAATCGAACCGCAGAGTCCGCAGAAAAGCCAGTGCGTTGGGCGGGTTCCCCGACTTGTATTCCTACGGAGAAGCAACTGGCGCGACACAGAGGAATAAGAGTTTGAGAGGTTTTTTGCGTAAGTCCTATCTTAATCAAAATATTTTTCAACAAGAATCCTCTGGCTTTAGCCAGAGGATTGTAAATCACATTACTAATAAATTTAGTCTCATCACGTCTAATTTTTAACTTTTATTCAGGGCAGCCCTTAATTGCTTAAGCAGCTTCCCAACTTCTAAAAATTGTGGATCTTTTGCGAGTTTTTGCAGCACTTCAGGACTACTTTCTCTCACAATCTTGTTGTAAGCAGTAATAGCATCATTTAGCTTTTCGATATTCACATTTGGTGTTTCTCCCTTCTGGGCTATCACTAAATCTGCCATTAATCCTTTAGTGCTGGCAACTAGCTGCACTGGTTGTAATTGTCCTACAGGAACACCTAATACAGATGCTGATTTATTTGCGGCTAGACCCAATAAAGCATTTACCAATGATGTGACTGATGATGATGATACTCCTAAACTCACTATAGATACTTGTAGTTGATTAGCTGCTGCTTCTGCATTCAGCTTATGTAGTAAAATAGCTATAATCATGGCACATGGACTATTTCCAGAGGAAGTTATACAGAATCTATTAGCGACAGTTGCATTTAAAGTATTCTGAACTTCTGCTGATATCCTCAGTCCACCATTACGACTAAATTCTACATTAACCCCAGGTACAGGTTCAAAAGGGGGTTGTAAATATCCTGAGTTAAAATTATCCCCAGATGAGGAAGTGGAATCTTCACTAGCACCTGTGATGTTAACAGTACCAGCATTTACTTTAGTAGGCGCACCCACTAGATAAGTGAACAAAGTAAATGTTAGAGCAAAAGTAAGAAAGAATGGTTGCTTATTCATTGTTTTTATTGTTGATTAAATTCTTAAATAACTCAGCAGTTAAAACTGAAAGCTGTACCCTGCACTCAATGCAAAACCTAAGCCAGTATCAATATTATCAGTAACATTTGTGAAAATAGTATTGATAACTATAGGGGTCTTTTTTAAGGGGGCAAAAGATGCACCTATATTCAGACGATTTCCTGTCCAGCTACTTACTAAAGATACTTCAGGTATCACTCTCAAACCTAAACTAGCAAAAAGATTAACAGTATTTTCATCTGCTTCTAATGCACCTTTAGAACGAAAAGCACCACTTCCGAGACCTACCGAAACAGTCAAAGGTAATTTATTATTTTGGTTATCTGGTTGCAGTAGAAATGATTTAGTAACTACTCCATAGATAGTATCTTTAGCTTTCCTAACATCTCCCCATTTAATCGGATTTGACCAACCAATAGCTACGGCTGTACCATCGCCCAAATATTTGTGTAGTTTAAAACCTACACCACCACTATCCCCAAAATCAAAACTGTCACCACCACCCACACTAGTTATATTGACATTAACTTCCAATCCTACAGATTTAGCCGCATTTCCTAAACCAAAACCAAGAGACAAAGAACCATCTTCCCTATCTTTATGCTTAACTATAGGGGTAAGTAAACCACCGCCAATATAGGCTTGACCAAAACTTGCACCATAGGCAGAAGGAGTACCAGCAGTTGAACCAGGGGCAGCTTTTGTCGATACACCTACTGTCACAATGGGATCAATTAAAAGTTCTTGGCGTAATTTATTAGTCTCACCAAAAGTATCACCTACTGTATCTGAAGAGTCTGTTTGTACAATAATTTGAGATTGTTTCTGCTGCAATATATTAGTATGCTCTTTTAAATGCAAGTCAGTATTACTAATTTTATAAGTAAATAACTGCTTATCAAATTTATCATTGGTTGCTAAACAATTTTGAGATTCCAGACAAAGATTGTCTATAACAATAGAATGACTAAATGTTTCAGGCTTAACGTTAGCAATCAAACCATGACTAATACTTATAGTGTCTAATTCAGCAACAGCATTATTTTTTTTAGATGCCGGCAATCTTTGCCGTAAGCTAATATTTGGTTGTGAATTAAGTCCAAATACCCTCAATTGAGCCTCTCGATTTTCAGAAACAACACTATCTACAGCAGCTGCCGATTGCATGGAAATAGCTGTCAACAGTAGAAGAAAAGTTATCAAGATTGTCCCTAAATTCGAGTAAGTATAGTTAACACTAATAACTTGATCACTATCACTACCATTGATAATTTTTTGTATGTTATTCATCAAAATATTCCTTTTATAGTATTTACGTAAAGACGATTGCAGTCTATTTGCAAAACATACTAATTGTAAATAGTAATATTACGGAGATGTAACCAATTAAGCTAATGAGTAGCAAAGTGCAGGATATTAAGTTATGTCAACTTTTCCAACCTCTTACAGCAAGGGATCAGATTCTTCAAGCTAGCTACTGACAAAACTTTATAATTGCGAAGGTATATAAAAAGCGATTTTCTTGTCCGATAGCAACTAGAAAAAGATCGCATTATTGATACATACATATACAGGATTTTACAGCCATATCCGTAAAATCCTAAAAATATGCCAAAATCAGCAACCTTTAAATTGCAGCAAGAGCCGCGATCGCAGCTAACCTGCAAGGGAGTCTACCGGATATGATGCAAGGTGGGAATGAAATTCGCGCGCACTGCGTATCGATATAATATGCCATTGATCGCAGTTAGACGGTTAAGCTTCCAGAGCAA
The DNA here is from genome assembly GCF_036919615.1 of Nostoc sp. Lineage (GTDB taxonomy): Bacteria > Cyanobacteriota > Cyanobacteriia > Cyanobacteriales > Nostocaceae > Nostoc. The sequence goes on from NZ_JBALCN010000075.1 coordinate 9,112, forward strand.
CTATTATAGCTATGGAAAATAATAAACACATTCCTTGCTACGAGCAAGCAGATTTGTTGGTGGACTGATAATTACAATATCTTTCAAAAGTTGTGTTATAAAAACGGGCGAGAGTCTTAAAAAATACGAAAGTCTTTACCATGAAGCTTTTTCGGTAAATAAGCTGTTCCACAAAAACCAAAGCATAATTAGGGCGCTTATGTTGCCCACCCCATAAGACTTTAATTAAATTTAGATATGCAAACTAGATGTGGAACAGTTTACCTCTAAGAATTAATGAAAAATTCTCTGTAATTTTTCACAATCGCTGGTGTTTACTCTAATTTTTTGGTAAATGCGTAATTCATACACCAATGGAATCAAATGCTACTGTAAGCAATCAACTCTTAGCGTTTAATTATCAGTAATCTTAAAAAATTTAAAAGAATTATGTTAAGTATCCCTATTAACCTAAAATTACCTCGTATACCCCACCTAATAACTTCCTTACCTGGGCCTCGTGCTCAAGCAATTGTACAGCGCGATCGCGCTGTAACTTCCCCTTCTTATACCCGCGATTACCCGTTAGTTGTATCTCGTGGTCAGGGCTGTATGGTAGAAGATGTGGATGGCAATGTATTTCTGGATATGACCGCAGGTATTGCCGTTACCGCCACCGGACACGCCCACCCGGAAGTCGTCAAAGCAATTCAAGAACAGTCGGAGCGTCTACTGCACATGTCAGGGACGGATTTTTATTATGAGCCGATGGTGGAACTAGCGGAACAACTAGCGATTCGTGCCCCTTTTCCCAACCCACAGAATAACACTGAGTTCCCTGCAAAAGTATTTTTCACCAATTCCGGGGCAGAATCCAATGAAGGAGCCATCAAACTAGCTCGATATTACACCAAGCGATCGCTAATCGTAGCCTTCTTAGGTGCATTTCACGGACGCACCTATGGGGCAATGTCTCTGACTGGTTCCAAAGCAGTGCAGCGAGCTAATTTTGGGCCTTTAGTTCCTGGCATTACTCATATCCCCTACGGCACTCACGCTAGCTTAGATTACCTGGAACAACAGTTATTTGGCACAATTTTACCACCACAAGAAGTAGCGGCGATCATAGTCGAAGCGATTCAAGGGGAAGGTGGGTATATCCTACCAGAGGATGGTTTCTTGCAGCGGATTCGGGATATTTGCGATCGCCACGGTATTCTGATGGTAGTGGATGAAGTGCAAGCGGGGATGGGGCGAACTGGTCGCTTATTTGCAATCGAGCATTGGGGTGTGATGCCTGATATTATTACTACTGCCAAAGGCATTGCTAGTGGTCTGCCATTAGGAGCGATACTTGCCAGACCTGAGTTAATGACTTGGCCTCCCGGTTCTCACGCTACCACATTTGGCGGTAATCCCGTAGCTTGTGCTGCCGGTATTGCCACTCTGCGACTGCTGGAAAGTGGTTTGATGACTAACGCTATCCAGATGGGAGAATTATTACAAGCGAGTCTGACCAAGTTGCATCAAAGATTTCCCAAGGTATCGCCGCCACGAGGTAAGGGTTTGATGGTAGCGGTGGACTTATTGGATGAACAGGGTAATCTTGATTATAAATTGCGCGATCGCATTATCCAAGAAGCTTTTTTACGCGGTTTATTGTTACTAGGTTGCGGTAAAGCAGCAATTCGTTTTTGTCCACCTTTGGTTATCGACAGTGACCAAATTCACATAGCCCTTCAGATTATCAGCGAGGTGTTAAGCTGCTAAGGAAAGTGGATTTAATCAGGATCTAAGATATGTCTAGTCTAAATTCATTAGAATTAGCAGGTGTACCTGTTCTGATACGTCCGCCTACCAATACAGACAGACCTGCTCTACTCATCATCCTCTGGCATGGCTTCGGCCCACCTGAGAGTGAAAAAGTACTTGCTGAGACATTGGCTCTAGAAAGCGTCGAAGCTTGGAAAGTCTACGTGGGACTGCCGCTTTTTGGTCAACGGCTTCCAGAAGGCGGCACTGACGAACTTATGCCTCGCCAGATAGATGACTATGTACTCAGACTACTACTACCGATTGTCGAGCAAGCTACACACAAGCTACCAGATGTGGTTAAGGCGCTACAGGAGCGTTTCAGTATTGACCTGAACAAAGGCATTGGTTTGTTCGGCTTTTCAGCAGGTGGCTTTACAGCTCTACTGGCGCTATTAGAAAGTAAGATTCCAATTGCTGCTGCTGTACTAGTTGGAATAACTAAAAACCTAGATACTGCTGTAAATAGTTATGAGCGTATTGTACAAGAAACCTATTCTTTTCTTAAGGAGCAGTACCCTTGGGTAGAGGAGAAGCATAAAAAATATTCTTGGTCTGAGAAGTCAGAAGCAGCAAAACAACGCCTAGATTTTATAGTCCGTGCGGAAGAAATAACTAAAAGAAATCCTCTTCCTGCTACCTTATTCGTGCATGGTATGCAAGACGAGATATATGAGGTTAGCGATACGGAAAAACTTTATGCTGCGCTATTAAGCAAATATGAACAATTCAATCAATCAGAACGGCTATCAATGCAAACATTCAGGTATCTGGCGCATCACATTAAACCAGTAGCAACAGATATTTCGCCAGAACAGCGCCAAGACATTGCGACACTTCAAGAGACAGTCGCTAACTGGTTCAGCAAGTATTTGACTGTCTAAGAAAGACGCAGTATAGAACTACATAGCCAGAGCAATACTTCTAAACATTCACTTGTGGAAAGATGGCAAATTATCTTTACTAATGACTAATGCTTTATGAAACCCGAAATTGCCCTTCATTTGTGGAAATTACTTTGGCAAGAATACAGCGCCAGGGTAAATCATGCCCGTACCTACCAGCAAATGATTACTGCTGCGGGTGGGACTCTCGCCAACGACCACATCGCCTTTCGGTCTTTGCGTTTATTAGTAGATAGCTCACAGGGTCAAGTTAACTTGGGAATTGACTACCTTGGGCAACTTGCAGAAGCTTTAGGTTATGTAGCGGCTGGAGAGTATAATTTTGCTCAAACTCATCTGTATGCCCGTCATTATCGTCATCCACAGCAAGAGGAATTTAATTTACCCAAGCTGTTTATCAGCGAGTTGATTGTCGATGAATTGCCTGCTAATATTGCCCAACTCATCTCTAAAACAGTATCTTCAATCCTAGACGAACTGACCTTACCCTTTACTCTTCTACAAAAAGACGGGAACATTGAAACTATTGCCAAACTCCAGCAAGTCTTCACCCGCCCTTGGCTACCTCCCCAGCGTTCTGTTGTCGAAGAGGTGAATCAGGTTACTCAGTATGGAGCTTGGGTATTGCTGCACGGATATGGTGTCAACCACTTTACAGGCTATGTTAACGGCCAGAATACTCCAGAATATCCAGACATTGATACTACCGCCAGTGCTTTGGCTAACCTGGGTGTACCAATGAAAGCAGAGATAGAGGGAAATGTTGCTTGTGGTTTGCGGCAAACTGCAACTCAAGCAGTAACGGAAATGGTCACAGTGTTAGATGATAACAGTGGTGCAGAAATTCAGATCCCTTGGACTTACGCTTATTATGAAATTGCCCAGCGCTATCTAGTAAAAGTGGAATCTGGAGAGCAGTTACTTTTTGATGCTTTTTTAGGAAGTAATGCCCAGCAATTATTTGAAATGACTCGTTTATTTAAATAACCCAGAGTTGTTAGTGAAGAAATAAGCTTCAAGGTTCTGAACTCGAAGTTTCATCTTCTGAACTCGGAGTTTCATGTTCCAAGCTCAATGTTTCGTCTTCCAAGCTCAATGTTTTGTGTTCCAAACTCGAAGTTTCGTGTTTCAAGCTCGGAGTTTCGTCTCTCAAGCTCAATGTTTTGTCTTCCAAGCTCGAAGTTTCGTGTTCAAAGCTCAATGTTTCGTGTTTTGGGCGAACTACGCTTACAATACAAAATCAGATGCCGTGAGAGTTGACGCACCAGTTAGAGTCACAAATTAACCACCGCTGCCAAAACCAGTATTTCAAGCATGAAGTTTCGTGTTCCAAGCTTGAAACTTCGTGTTTTGGACGAATTATGCTTGCAATACAAAATCAGATGCCGTGAGAGTTGGCGCACCAGTTAGAGTCGCAAATAAACCACCACTGCCAAAACCAGTCGCGCTGCCATTAGGGTTGTAGAACAACTGCCCACTCACAGGATCGTAGACAATTTTCGCCGTGCTAGTCCCCGCTGAATTCGTGATTTGAAAATCACTCTTGTTACTAAAACCAGTTCCCGCAGCTGAAGTAATTGCATTAAAGGTAGTTTTATCTAAGATAATCTTGTCAGCTTGGGAGTGTTTGAAGTCACTAATGGCATCTACACCAACAGCAGTCAGGTCAAAGGCTGCATGGGTGTTGTAAAGAAATCTGTCAGCACCCACACCGCCAACGAGAACATCATTGCCTACACCACCCACAAGAGTATCATTACCTTCTCCACCGATGAGAATATCATCGCCTGACCCGCCCCGCAACAGGTCATTGCCACTGTTGCCATTAATAATGTCATTACCCCCTTGACCATTAATTACATCATTGGAGTTGTCAAAACCGGCGATATTATTGTTTAAGTCATTCAAGAAGGTGACAGTGTTTTTATTGAAAATGTTAGTTTGAGTAGAGTTGGCAGTAATCACATCAAAGCTGTCGGTGATGCTGCTTTGCCCATCAAACTCTATATTGCCGAGTGCAAGTGTTGAAGAACTTGCTGGCAGGTTATCCAGGTTTGGTAATTTAAAGTTTTGCAGAGTTACTTTGGTGGATGCCACATTTTCAAAGGTGACTTCTAAGTTGTTGCCATTTTCAGTTAGTTGTAAATTTCGAGCAGTTAGTCCCAAACCAATAAATTGCAGGGTATCAACATTGGCAATCACTGCTGCTGATGGGTTTGAGCCTTTACCTCCTACGCCACTAAAATCGCTAATGATGTCATTGCCATCGCCAGAGCGAATAATAAACTTATCTTGACCACCGTTGCCCGTAAGGGTATCGTTACCAGCTTTGCCGTCAATGATATTGTTGCCAATTGTGCCGAAAAGAGTATCTGTACCAGCAGTTCCCGTTAGGATAGGGCTGGTGCCACTGCTGATATTTTTTCCACCAAACAGCACGTAACTTTGCCCAGAAAAGTCGCCGTTGGGTGAGGCACTCAATGCCCCGATAATCAGGTCGTCGATGCCGTCGCCGTTAATATCTCCCGCACTGCTGACAGACGTGCCTGATTGGTCAAATTCATTAATCCCGTTGATGGCAAAGCCATTACTGCCGTTGAGGGTGGAAAGGTTGAATTGAGCACCAAAACCCCCCTTGCTGCCAAACACCACGTAGCTCTGCCCTGAACTAAAGCTGTTGGGGGAGGCATAAGGTGCCCCAATAATCAGGTCGTCGATGCCATCGCCGTTGATATCTCCCGCACTGCTGACAGAGTTGCCTAAACCGACAGATCCATCAATGATACTGTTGATGGCAAAGCCGTTAGTGCCGTTAAGGGTGGAGAGGTTGAATTGGGAATTAAAACCCCCCTTGCTGCCAAACACCACGTAGCTCTGCCCTAAAATTTCGGAGTTGGGTTCGGCATAAGGTGCCCCGGCGATAATCAGGTCGTCGATGCCGTCGCCGTTGATATCTCCTGCACTGCTGACAGAACTGTCTAACTGATATGCATTGATGCTGTTGATCGCAAAGCCATTACTGCCGTTGAGGGTGGAGAGGTTGAATTGGGCATCAAAACCCCCCTTGCTGCCAAACACCACGTAGCCGCGCTTGTCACCGGATGCCCCGATAATCAGGTCGTCGATGCCGTCGCCGTTGATATCTCCTGCATTACTGACAGGATTGCTGCTGCCGTTGATGGCAAAGCCATTACTGCCATTGAGGGTGGAGAGGTTGAATTGGGCACCAAAACCCCCCTTGCCGCCAAACACCACGTAGCTCGGCCCTGATAAGGTGCCGATAATCAGGTCGTCGATGCCGTCTGAGTTGATATCTCCCGCACTGCTCACAGAGATGCCTGATCTGTCATATGCATTGATGCCGTTGATGGCAAAGCCATTACTGCCGTTGAGAGTGGAGACGTTTAGTTGAGCACCAAAACCCCCCTTGCTGCCAAACACGACGTAGCTCTGCCCTGATTCGACGATACCGTTGGGTGAGGCACTCAATGCCCCGATAATCAGGTCGTCGATGCCGTCTGAGTTGATATCTCCCGCACTACTGACAGAACTGCCGCCGCCGTTGATGGCAAAGCCCGACGTGCCGTTGAGAGTGGAGAGGTTTAGTTGGGCACTAAAACCCCCTTTGCTGCCAAACACCACGTAGCTCTGCCCTGATAAGGTGCCGATAATCAGGTCGTCGATGCCGTCTGAGTTGATATCTCCGGCACTGCTGACAGAACTGCCTAAAAAGTCAGATGCATTGATGCCGTTGATAGCAAAGCCGTTAGCGCCATTGAGATCCGAAAGGTTAAAAGTTGATTTTGCCATCATTTCTCCGATGTTAGTTTTCATGAGTTACTTGTCCAGGACTTACGCAAAGGTAACGGAACGAACCACAGAGGTCGCAGAGAAGCCAGTGCGTTGGGCGGGTTCCCCGACTTGAAGCAACTGGCGCGACACGGAGGAATAGGAGTTTCAGAGAGTTTTTGCGTAAGTCCTGTTGTCGTTAGTCATTAGCAAAGACACTAATGCCGCAAGGCGTAATTCATAATTTGTAATTACGATCGCCTAAGGGTTTTAAAGATTTCAAATGGGTGGTATATTTACGCGCCCACTGTACTAAAAGGGTGAATATCAAGCTACTCAGTCAGAATTTTTCACAAATAATATTTCCCCACTTAATCCTCTTTGATGCCCGGCAGCTGCCACATCCGACCGATAGCGGTAATTTAATAATTCCTAATTTGTAATTCGTAATTAAAAAATTTAATCACGAATTACAAAGCTAGGACTTACGAATTGTATTGATAGCGGTCTTTTGGTGTCAGCTAGTCAACCGATTTGACTTTTTAAGTAAAAATTACTTTGATAACCGTTAAACCACTTAAATATTTTAATGAAATTCTAAGCGTTGTCAATATGGTTAGCTTTAATTATGGTTAATTTTTTAACGAACTGCCATCTCTGCCAGATGCCCTGAGCTTGCCGTAAAGCCTGCGGCATAGCTACGCTTAGGGTGCAGCCTCTCGTAGAGAAGGATGCAAAGAGAAGGAAGAAATGCTTAACCCAAGCGGATTATTTTATAACGTGCTAAATACAGCATTTCATTAATTCGTAGCGAATTACAGCAGTTTGCGATCAAAAAAACCACAAAAATAACTATCGAATAGGCTCAAAAAATAGACCACAATGATTAAACCAATTTAGAGCGTTT
>NZ_JBALCN010000076.1:0-19667 GCF_036919615.1 Nostoc sp.
CGATTTCAATCTTAAAAGGGCGGCTCATGGCTATTTTAATTTATCGAGTTTCTTTTCTCCATTATATGCAGCTTCATATAAAATTGGTATGAGATGGTTCTACCTCGTCAAGCAAATCTCGGATACGGTTATCGCTTGGAATCTGATGCACACCAAACAGGCTTTGGGCATTCGGTGGCATTGTTAATGCGTTCCTCTGCAATACCAATGCATCCCAATACAATGTTAATGCGTCGGCTGCATTGTTAATGCATTCCAATACAATGTTAATGCATCGGCTGCATTGTTAATGCGTCCCCTTGCAATGCCAATGCATCCCAATACAATGTTAATGCGTCGGTGGCATTAGTTAATGCGTTTCTCTACAATACTAATGCATCTTCCTGCATTAAAAACGCTACGCTTTTATGCAAAACTGTAATTAGTATTAAGAACGTTGTCTCCATAGTTTCTCTACGCCCTAGCAAGCAAACTGATGTTTAGCATATCACTACTCACTTGGGTTGAGTACAACGATAATTTCTGCTAACCTGATTCCCAAAGGTTTCCAGTGAGGATTGCTGGAGGAAAAAGTACTGTCCCCAGAAACTGCTTGGTAGTCATTAGGGAACTTTTCGTAAGCATTAAGAGCCGTGTCTACTCGTAAAATCAGTTTGCCTTGATAGCGGGATAATTTACTACTATCCAACAAAATAGTACCGCCGTAGTCCCACGCCAATCCATAGAGTTTAAAGTTACCTAATTTCTTGCGTAACTCGCTCAAGGGGGTTCCGACTCCAATACCTTCGCGGGTTTTCCAAGCTGAACCCAAGTTACGCACATCTAGAGGTTTAGTACGAGTCTTATCGCTCCAAACTACCAAGAATGATCGCCCCTGATTTAGGTTTACCTGCGTAGCTGCAAAACTACCCATTCCTTCAGGGCCTGAAATGATTTTATCAACGAGCTGCGATGTACCAAACAGCTTTACTAAATCTTGCTTAGTGGTTGTGCGTGTTATCGGCCCTACCCTTTCCCCAGGAACAATTAAAGTGTTTGTTAAAGGTTGCGATTTAGCAACAGTAACTGGATTATGGATTTTCTGTGGTAATGCAAAGGCTGGGTTTGCTGAATAGTTTAGCAGTAAAGCTAAAGTAGCTGTAGCAATGCCTTTGATTGATGAATTCATGGATTCTATTTTAGGTAGCAGAATATGAGGGAGAAGTGTTAAATAAACAACTCCTTACTCATCAATTTTAACTACTACAAATTCTCAATTACAGATTCCTGATTTTCCAAAAATTTTATTTCATCGCTCTTGTTGCATTGAAAATTGCCAGCATTGCTACTCCGACATCAGCAAAGACAGCTTCCCACATTGTCGCTATACCTAAAATACCCAATCCAATAAATACAGCTTTAATTGCTAAAGCAAACCCAATATTTTGCCAAACAATTTGCCTTGTTTTTCTAGCGATTTGTATTGCTTCTGCCACTTTTGACGGTGCATCTGTCATGATCACAATATCGGCAGTTTTTATCGCCGCATCTGAGCCTAACCCACCCATTGCCATGCCAACATCTGCTCTCGCAATCACAGGCGCATCATTAATGCCATCGCCAACAAAGGCAACTTTACCATGCTTGCCGGCGCTACTGAGTAACTTCTCAATGGCATTAACTTTTTCTTCAGGTAATAACTCTGCTTCATAAGCATCTATGCCAAGCTGTTCAGCAATCTGAGAAGCGATCGCTTGATTATCTCCTGTCAACATTACTGTTTTTTCTACACCCATTCGCTTGAGTGCCTGAATAGCAAGTCTTGCATCTTCTTTGAGTTCATCAGCAATGACAATATACCCAGCGTAAATATCATCCACTGCTAAATGAATAACTGTTCCTTCTAACTGGCAATTATCATGAGCAATCTTCTCTTTATGTAATAGGCGATCGCTTCCCGCTATTACTATCTGATTTTTAACCTTAGCCCTAATTCCATAACCTGCTATTTCTTCATAATCTCTCACATCTAATGCATCTATTTTTTCACCATAAGCATTGCGGATAGATTGGGCAATAGGATGATTTGAATGCGATTCTACTTTGGCAGCTAATTGCAGCAATTCTTGTTCATTAAAGCCATTTAATGGTACTATTTTTGCTACTTTAAATACCCCTTTAGTTAACGTTCCAGTTTTATCAAAAATAACTGTATTGACTGCATTTAAAGCATCTAAAAAAGTAGAGCCTTTAACCAAAATACCGCGTTTAGCAGCACTTCCTATACCTCCAAAGTAACCTAATGGAATACTGATAACTAGTCCACACGGACAGGAGATAACTAGTAAAATCAGGGCACGATAAACCCATTCAGAAGGAGTTGCACCAGAAATTAATAAAGGAGGTAATACTGCAACTGCTAGAGACGTAAAAACTACGATTGGCGTGTAATATCGGGCAAATTTAGTAATAAACTTTTCTGTTTCTGCTTTTTTACTTCTGGCATTTTGCACCAAGTCTAAAATCTTAGCAATGGAAGATTCATCAAAGAGTTTTGTTACTCTAATGCTGAGAACACCCATTTTATTGATCATCCCAGCCAAAACTGTCTCTCCCAACCTTACCGTTCGCGGCACAGATTCTCCAGTTAATGCAGATGTATCAACTTGCGAATTACCATCTATAATTTCGCCGTCTAAGGGAATCTTTTCTCCAGGCTTGACAACGATAATATCCCCAATTTTTACTGTTTCTGGTGATACTTTCTTGAGTTCTCCCTCTATTTGAATATTGGCATAGTCTGGGCGGACTTCCAATAATGCTTTGATGGAATTACGTGAACGACTAACGGCAATATCCTGGAATAATTCCCCAATTTTGTAAAATAACATGACTCCGACAGCTTCGGGTAATTTATGAATTGCGATCGCCCCTAGTGTCGCTACTGTCATCAAAAATGTTTCATCAAATATTCTACCTCTGAGTATATTACGTCCAGCCGTTTTTAAAACACTCCATCCACTTAATAAATAGGCTGGGATGAATAGCAGATATTCACCTATTGAATAGAATGTATTGTGTAATTGATTTTCAAAAATTACACCAGGCGCATATAAACTTAAAATCACTACCAAAGGCAATACCTCATTTTTCAGATTGAATTCGCCACCGTGGTCGTGATTGTGATCATGGTTATGATTCTCATCATGATCATGGTTATGATTCTCGTGATGATCATGTTCACAGTTGGAACAACCTGAAGATTCTAAATGTACTTTTTGCTTCATTTTTTCTGTTGAGTTGAGGTTAGTAAGTTATTTGATATATAAGCCTTTGATCAAATGTAATGAAAAAAAGAAGTTTTTACAAGTTGCTAATTTAAGAACGAGAATCTATATCAATACAAAATTTAGGTTTATTGTTGAATTTTTCTACTAATATTTAATTAATATCAAGATTTGTAACCTTCTCAAAGTAGCTATTGTTGTCAGTGGCTAAAAAAATTATGAGAGAATTATGAAAAACTAAGAGTGTAAACAAATGCCCTTTCCAGACAAGCCGATCAGGAAGCCCAGCCTACCTGAAGTTCACCGCAGTATTAAAATTCCTAACACCAAAAGCATCTGGCGTAAGATGCTGGCTTATGCAGGCCCAGGATATCTCGTATCTGTAGGGTATATAGACCCTGGTAATTGGGCGACTGACTTAGCTGGCGGGGCTAAATTTGGCTATGCGTTGCTAACGGTGATTATGCTTTCCAACTTGATGGCGATTTTAATGCAATCGCTGTGTGTGCGGTTGGGAGTAGCAACGGGGCGGGATTTAGCGCAGGCTTGTCGAGATCACTTCAGTCCACGTGTTAACTTCGGGTTATGGGTACTTTGTGAGATAGCGATCGCAGCTTGTGACTTAGCGGAAGTTTTGGGAAGTGCGATCGCGCTGCAACTGCTTTTTGGCATTCCCCTGAGTTGGGGCGTGTGCATAACAGCCCTAGATGTAATTGTATTGTTACTGCTACAAAACAAAGGATTTCGCTATACAGAAGCTTTGGTAATTTTGTTGGTAGCAACTGTAGGCGTCTGCTTTGCAGCAGAAATCATCTTTTCACATCCTGATTTGGGCGGAGTTTTATTAGGATATGTTCCCAAAATAGAAATTGTGCAGAACCCAGAAATGCTTTACATTGCTATTGGCATTTTGGGGGCAACGGTGATGCCACACAACTTGTATCTGCACTCATCAATAGTGCAGACGCGGGATTGGGAATCAACATCCCAAAAGAAATGGGAAGCTATTAAGTTTAGCACAATCGATTCTACGGTTGCTTTATGTTTCGCCTTGTTTATCAACTCAGCAATTTTGATTATAGCTGCTGCCACTTTTCATTTTTCTGGTTATCAGGATGTTGCAGAAATTCAAGATGCTTATAAATTGCTCTCTCCTTTATTGGGTGTGAATGCTGCTAGCGCAATTTTTGGCTTGGCATTACTTGCTTCTGGACAAAGTTCAACCCTTACTGCAACTTTAGCAGGGCAAATTGTCATGGAAGGCTTTTTGAATCTGCGTTTGAAACCTTGGTTACGTAGGTTATTTACGAGATTAATTGCGATTATCCCAGCATTAATTTCAATTATGCTTTTGGGAGAAAAGAGTACAGGCGGCTTACTAATTTTCAGTCAAGTTATTTTGAGTTTACAGCTATCATTTGCTGTAGTGCCGTTGGTGATATTTACAAGTAATAAACGCTTAATGGGTGAATTTGTTAATCCTTTGTGGCTGAAAACTTTATCGTGGTTAGTAGCGATTGTTATCGGTAGTTTAAATGCTTGGCTGTTATTGCAAACTATTTCAAGCTGGCTGTTTCCGAGTTTTAGCTAGTAGTCTGTCTGATTAATTTTCAGGGGGCTGAGAAACGAACCGCATTCGCGCAGCGTCTGTCTGCGACACGCTGCGCGAACGCAGAGAAGGACGCAAAGAGCGCAAAGGAAGAAAAATTAAGAATGAGTTCACCAATCATATTTAATGCGATAGTCCACTAGTAGTCTGTCAAGTTGAAATTGATGAGTAAGCAAGTTTGTAGTAAGGACTTTAGTCCTTACTACAAATCCTCAAAACTAACTTGACAAGCTACTAAAATGTTTATACACAGCCACCACAAATACATATTAACCAGATAAATTGTCAAAATACTATAATAACCAGGGGTTGCAAAAGCTTGAACAGGGTAATTTTAACGGAGCGATGTCTAACAACAAGCTAAAGCAGCCGCATCATGTCAACAAAAGAATTTCATTGTCAGTATCTTTAGGATTAGCCACCTTGCAATTATGCTCCGAATCTATGGCAATACCCCTCGCTTTCAGAGAGCGAGATCGGAACGTAGATTAGTGATAGACCAATTGCGCTGCACTTCAATCTGACAATTAGCATCTAATTAGGTCTTACGCACTATACAAAATAACCATCTTATGCATAAAGGTAAATACGTTGTTTCAGGCTTTTATTAATCACTCTTGATTGGTTGCGAAAGCCAAAATATCATTGAAAAATCTAGCTATAAGCCTTGAAAACTATACCTGTTACTTTGGCTTCTCTGTCAATGCGTAAGTCCTAATTGCTTGTTTAGTACTACCGCATCCCTCTATTTGGAGACTGTGAATGCGTATAGCTTATTATTAAACACGCCTAGGCCGTAGCGGCTGTAGCCGGAGCCCCAATACACCGTACCATTAACCACTGCGGCACCTGCAATCACTGACCCCCCGCTGTTAAAATCCCAGATAATTTTACCAGTTTTTGCGTCCAATGCATACATGTTATTTGAGTCTTGCCCTGATGCCAGGGAGCCAGCATACACTACTCCATTCGCTACCGTCATTGGAGCCTGATCCTTCGCACCTGCTGGGTCCGCAGTTTGCCAGATAATCTTGCCAGTCGCTGCGTCGAGCGCACTCCATGACCCACCTGTGGTAGTCTTACCCGAGGGTTGTAGCTTGTACTCCTGGGATTGAGCGTTTGAGATGGCGACATAAATTTGTTGACCATCTGTGGCTGAACCCCACTGGATTCCACCCGTTGTGCCACCAGGGCCAACGATTTGGCTCCAGACGATTTGACCGCTATCCCGGTCAAGCGCCCAAAAGACGCCGCTCTTCTGCCCAGCGCCGACTAAGTCGCGCGGTTGTCCAGCATTTTTAACGGTAAAGAGCATGGGCCCCTGGGCGAAATCATAATCCTCTCCTTTGGGATCAGGGCAATTCCGCGCAAGGCCAAACTGGCAGGCAACATTCCACGTATCGTACCCCTCCAGCTTATTCGACCACTTAATCGCGCCGGTATCGAGATCAAGTGCCATGATCGCGTCAATATGATTGTTGGGATCGAGGCATTGCGACTGATCGCTGGGCGTTGGCGAAGAGAGATTGGCGATGCAATCTTTTGCCGTCTTGGGCACCTCGTAGTTATTGCCTGTTGCAATATATACCGAATTTCGCTTGGGGTCGATTGCTGGTGTACTACCCCACACTGCTGCGCCTGAGTAGCCACCCGGTTGGCCACCGTTGTCCGGTACGGTGTAGGTCTTCCACAATATCTTTCCGGTGGTCAAATCAACTGATGCCATGCTGCCACGGAAGGTGCAGCATTGGTAATTTGGATTTACGAAAGGGTCTCCCTCCTCCAGTGAGGCAACCCCAACGTATACACGGTTGTCATAAATCGCTGGCGACTGAGTGATAATGGCGCTTGGATGAGAGTCAAGTTTTGTCTTCCAGATTAGCTTGCCCCTATCTTTGTTAATTGCCATCAGGTAGGCACCACCCTGGCTGCCGATAATCACTTTGTTCCCCTTGACTGCTGGACTTGTGCGTGACATCGCTGTTGGGATAGTTGAGTAAGGTGTGCCCGAGCTCGCATCTGGGATACTTGGGTCACTGATGTAGTTGGCGATAGTATTTGACCAAATCTGTACACCCGTCTGTGCATCGATCTTGAACAAGTTTCCAGCCCAGTCAGGCAGGTATATAGCTCCATCTACTACCGCCGGTGTCGCTGATATCTCACCACCTGTAGTAAAAACCCATTTGGGGGACAAGGAAGCTACGTTCTTTGGTTTGAGATATCTCTCAGTCGCTTGATTGCGGGTATTTTTTAAGTTCTGACCACCCAACTTCCACTCACCATTCCACTTCCACTCGCCATTCCACTTCCACTGGCTATCATTAGCACGACTAACAATCGTTGGCACGAGCAGTATCAATGCCATTGTAACAACTCCAACTGCTCGAAGGTAAAACGAATAACTTTTAGTCACCATTACCAAGTTCCACTACTACTACTACTAAAGACAATCTGTTATGGCTCTGTTGTACTTTTGGTAAAAAAGCCATAATTGCTGATAGCCTACCATAAAGTAAGTAGGTAGATAACCTCATATCTTGCACCTGATAAAAACAATCAGTATTAATCAAGAACAAGAAAATAAAAGTAACATTTAAAAATAAAACTTATATTTCTGCTACTGATATAATAAACTACATTTACTTTCAGGATATATACAAAAGACATATACAAAAACAGGAATTCAGGGGGTCGATACCTGAGTAGGTGCTAACTATATGAAGCGATAGGCAAGATTGAGTCACAAGCAAAGGCTTTGCTGTAATGACAAAGATACGCTGACGGATTCACGATGAATTGGATTGTAAAGTCAGTTTGATGGCAACCTAGTAAATATAATTTTATGTATCCAATGATTCAATTATTTTAGTATTAATGATTAGTCATTCAGGTGATGATAAGCTAATTCACATTTTGAAAAAATATTTGATTTATTTTATTTATCATTCCATCAATTTTTACAATTATCTATGTCATTTTGAAATCTTCCTTAGTTTTTATTAGTAAATAAGATGCGTTTACCCTGAATAACAAGCCCTGATGCTCGTGACGCTGGCGGACTAGCTAACGCCCTTGGGAGAAGAGACGCTACACGAAGGCACAGCCTCTGGTAGAGAAGACTGCGACCTTCTTACCGCTACGCGTCTACGCAGACTTTAGCCAGGTAAGTAGATCAACCTAATTAAACAGCAAACGCTCAGGACATAAAAGCGCGACTTCTGAGCAAAAGTTGGGGTTCTAGATATTATGTTTATTTATACAAACCTAATTTGTGATCAAACTGGGTAGATAGGGAACTTTCTTAGATAACAAGTGTCGACCTAGCTATTCTTAGAGAAAACTCACTTGAAGTTTAAAAGTGAATAGAATACCCTAAGCTAGTAGACAATTTTCTCAAGGAAATCTATGAACAAAAAAGTTCTCTTGAATTTGCTTTCCACTTCCTCAATTTTTGTGTCTATGATGTCTACGCTGGCAGTATTTCATCCTGCCCATGCTAGTACTAACATTACACAGAGATTAATGCACACAGAAGACGGTCGTACTTGTATCACTAACCCACATGGGGGAAAAGATTTTGTGTGCATTCGAGATTCAGAGAGAAAGCAGCCGTATACCTCATCTACGCGTTCCTCAACCATTGTCACATCGGTATCAAATCAGAATGTTGCCATGTTGAACTTTACTGAGGAGGAAAGCGATGCTGCAATTAAGTTATTTAATTGTGACTGTCCATTGTGTATAAATTCTTTGCGACAATTGCGTGGTACTGGAAACTTAGTCTACTAAGGTTGCAGAGGGCTGATCGCGACTATAACTTCTGTTAGATACACGTGATTAATCGCGTATAGAAGATATACGAAACCAAAAAAGCATTTTTAACTACGTACCACTACTATTATTTGGTCAAATCTAAATTCATTGTTGGGAGGGTTTGTAATACTACTCCAAACCCCTCAAATTAATGTTGACGAAGAGGACACACACAGAGAAAAAGACGCAAACATGGACAGATGCTCTTACACACACAAATTATTGAATACTCTCTGTGCGTAAGAGTATCCTGTTTATTCAACCACTTCATTCACAGGGAATCTATCAATCAACTGCATCGCCCGATAGGCATTACGCTGAAAAGAGTCTGGCAAATGGGGAACGTGAGGTATTTGCGATAATAAATCCAACGTCCGCCGTAAAATTCTCACGACATCGCCTTCATCCAAAGTGGTATTCTCACAGAGTTCTGTCCACTCCATTCCCAGCGCCCATTGTTCAACTATGGCAATTAACTCAAACTCCAACCATATAGGCAGCGCTACGTTATACCGCCGTTGTAGTTGGAACATTTGGCGGCGAATTCCCTGCAATTTTTTCAAGGCTTCTGCCACTTCATTACTAAGTTCGTAGTTAACCTTGCTATCTGGACGCGGCGTTTCCATCACCAAAGCCGCTGCTGCTGCTGCTAAATGATGCGGATCTAAGTTGCCCAATTCCCCACTAGCGAATACTAAACCCAGCCATAATTCATTCTCACCTCGAATGGCAGCAGCGATTCGCCCTAATTGTGTGGGAACTAAGTTATCCAAACCGCCAAAGTGTTGCAGAATTGCGATTAAATTGAGAAACTCTTCCCAATGACGTTGTGACTGTTGCTCTACTTGCCCTTGCAACTGTTCGAGTTCGGCTTCTAGTTCCACATAGCGGGCCCGGCGCTTGAAAAGCGTTGCAGCGTTGCCTGATTGATGTAGGGGATGAGCTTCTAATTGCTCTTGGACAGCGGCAGTACGACTGAGTTGTTCTGCTACTTCTGGTGCCAGATGCAAAGATTCTACCGGATTGGGAATACGCACAGCGATCGCAAAGGTTTCTTCATTGCCACGGCGCGACTGTCCAGGCTTTAAAGGCATTTCTGGCGGTGGTAGTACATCAGGCGGCATCTCAACTCGCGGCAGTTCGGCATACAAATCGACTACATCCCCTGTGGTTGCTACATACCAGCGGTTATCATGTCCCAAGCATACCAAGTAAGGAGCTTGACCAGAACCAGGCGATTTTGCCACTAATACTGCGGTTACGGGTGAAGACACTGTGATATTTTTGCCCTTGAGACTCAACAGAGTTCCTGACACTGCAAAGCCCAACATCATCCCCAACTCTTCTTGTCTATCATCCTGCGCTTGTTCTTGCAGGGTTTTTAATATCTGGCGTTCCACTTTCAGGCGTTGCCGCAATTTCTCATAAATAGCCAGTTCATTTTCATCGACTGCGACGATTTGCTCATGAAGTTGAGCTAATTGTGTTTGCAGTTGGGCAATCTCATCGTATTCTGGTCTTAAATGCAAGGTGGCCATGTACTGCCCAAAACTGCGTTCTATCAGTTCCCTGGTTTGCTCTAGGGTGTGGGTTTGCAGCAAATTGAGTACCATGCCATAACTAGGCGTAAACTGGCTGACTAGGGGGTCTGGCTTGGATGTTCCCAAATAAGCGGCTTCTTTGGCTCCTTCAAAGGGAGTTTGGACTGTCACCACGTGACCTTGTTTATCCATCCCGCGGCGGCCTGCTCGTCCCGCCATTTGCAAGAATTCGGAAGCATTCAACAGGCGGTGTCCAGTGTCGGTACGCTTGGAAAGGGTGGAAATTACCGTTGTCCGGGCAGGCATATTAATTCCCGCTGCTAGTGTTTCGGTGGCGAATACTACTTTAATCAGCCCCTGCTGAAATAGTTCTTCTACCAGTACTTTCCAAGCGGGCAAAATTCCGGCGTGGTGGGCAGCAATTCCCCGGTACAAGGGTGCAATTTGTCCAGAACGCCCTGCTTCAGGATTACGGGCTAAAAAGTCATCAATCTGTTCCCGTAAAATTTGGGACTCTTCACTATTTACTAGCCATAAATCTCCCACTTCTGCGACCGCTTTATCACATCCCCGACGGCTGAAGATAAAATAAATCGCTGGTAGCATATCCCGTTGCTCTAACTGGCTCAAGGTATAAATTATGCCAGGAGCCTCAGGTCTACCATTTCTCCCCCTCTCCCTTTCTCCCCCTCTCCCCTTCTTTTTCTGAAGGCGGGGGTTAATTTTAGTTTTGCTATCATTCAGCAGGGGAAATAACCCTTTGGGATTGCAAAAGTGAAATTCTAAGGGGACTGGACGGAAATCGGAGTAAATTAGATCAGTTGGGCCGTGAACACGATTTAGCCAATCGGTGAGTTGATCACTATTGGCAACTGTTGCTGAAAGGGCTGCCAGTTGAACTTCACGGGGACAATAGATGATTGATTCTTCCCAAACTGTACCGCGCTGGCGATCGTTCATGTAGTGGCACTCATCAAGTATCACAGCTTCAACGTCTACTAATGAGATGCCAATTTGCCCAATGGGTGTGCCATAGAGCATATTTCGGAAAATTTCTGTGGTCATTACCAAAATCGGTGCATCCCTGTTAATGGAAGCATCTCCAGTTAACAGTCCGACTTGATCAAACCCGAATTTTTCTCGAAAGTCACGTAATTTTTGATTCGACAGCGCCTTCAGGGGAGTGGTATAAAATACACGTTTTCCTCGCGTTAGGGCGCGATAAATGGCGTATTCCCCGACTAATGTTTTGCCCGAACCTGTAGGCGCACATACGACTACGGAGCGTCCGGCGTTTAGGGACGCGATCGCTTCTTTTTGAAACTGATCCAGTTCAAAGGGAAATATAGACCCTAAGTCAAGTTCTGGAGACGGCGCAGGATAATTCACTCAATCACATTTGCAACCAGATTGTTTACTATACTAACGAGTCTTTTGTCAACTTCGTTAGGTTAGGAGTTAGAAGTGAGGAGTTAGAAGTTAAAACTCATAACTCATAACTTCTGTACAGACGCGATTAATCGCGTCTGTACTCCTAACTTTATTTTCCCAGCTCTTGCGATCGCTCTGTGGCAGCTTTTACTGCTTCAATTAAAGCTGAACGAAATCCTGCCTGTTCTAGCTTGGAAATCCCGGCAATGGTTGTACCACCGGGACTGGTAACCCGATCTTTGAGTTCTGCTGGGTGCATTTTGGTTTTCTCCAACAGTTTCGCTGTTCCCAGTACGGTTTGCAAGGCTAGTTGATTGGCAATTGCTCTAGGTAAACCTGCGGCTACTCCGCCATCAGCAAGTGCTTCTACCAACAGTGCCACGTAAGCTGGGCCGCTACCAGATAGTCCTGTGACTGCATCCATCAGCGCTTCTGATACTTCCACAACTTCCCCCACAGCAGAAAAAACTTGCTGTGCTATTTCGTGGTGCTTGGGACTGGTATATGCACCTGAACAAATCGCGGTAATTCCCGCTCCCACAATTGCTGGGGTGTTGGGCATTGCTCTAATCACTGGCAATTGCACAAATGCAGCTTCTAGCTGACTTAAAGGTACACCCGCCAAGATAGAAATGATCAGGGGTAAATGTTCTGTATTCAGAATATCAATATCTGCTAATTCTTGAGCAAGCGCACTAAACACCTGCGGTTTCACTGCCAAAAAGATAACTTCTTTTGCTTGGGTGAAAACCTGGCTATTATCTGTCGTCACAGCAACATCGTATTGCTGTTTTAAAAAATCTAGGCGTGAAGATAGCGGTTCACTAACTATGACTTCTGATGATTGATAAATTCCACGCGCAATCAGGCAGGATAAGAGCGCTTCTCCCATTACCCCACCACCAATTAAGCCAAATTTTATAGTCATTGATCATTAGTCATTAATCGTTTGTCGTTTGTCATTTGTCACTATGATTAAAACCCAGGACAAATGACAAAGGACAAAGGACTAACAACTAATTTAACTTTATTGTGCCATCCGGTTAGTTTCGTTGCCCCAGGTTTGATTTGGAGAAGCTGGAGGACGAGAGGGACGTGCTGGCGGTTGTGGTACTTCATGAAGAACGCCACCTTGGGTGCTAACTTGGACACAGCTTGGCGTAAACAAAAAGATGCTCTCGCCTATGCGCTCTTGATGTCCATCTAGTGCGTAAGTACCACCTGCAACAAAATCTACTGCTCGTTGAGCTTGATCTGGGTCCATGATTGTCAGATTTAATACCACTGACTTGCGTTCTCGCAACGCTTGAATTGCCTGAGGCATTTCTTCAAAGGTGCGTGGTTCAAGTACTAAAACTTCCGAAATTCCGTTAATTGCTCCTGGCATACCAATCACATTCCCCATTGGCTTTGAACCTGCTGCTATATCATCTCCCATTGTAGGCACTGGTTCCCGCCAGCGTCGATTTTGAGCGGTTGCACTCTCTTGTGGTGCTGGTTGGGGATTTTCTTGCTGATACAGATTTTGGTAATTATTATCTGTATCTGGTTCTTCTTCGTAATACTCGTATTCCACTTGCTCATTTAGACCCACAAAGTCTCTGAGTTTGGAAAATATATTGTTCATTGTGTGTGTACTCTCCTGGTGCGAATAGCCTGTATTGACTTGGCTTAGGATTGATTGAGTAGGAGCGATGCCTACGTCCGTAAACTACGCTACATCGGTGGATACTTCAGCAAGTCTCTTGCTATTTGTAGCCCATACTACGGGTTTTGGCGATGAACTGACACTTGTTGGAAAGGTCTGTGCATCGCCTAAACAGAATAATGAGTCAAGATTATATCCTAAGGTTTGTCCGAAGGAAAGTTCTTTATACCCCATTTTCCCTTGGCGATTGCTCTTGTCAATACTATATCCTTTGTTTCTAATTGCACCAGTCTGTGACAAAATTCTTGTCAACAAATCCTGATCTCTATTAATACTGAAGAGCAAGATTGATGACTAATAGGCTAAGAGCGATCGCCAAACAATATGGTTCCTAATCGTACCATCGTTGCGCCTGCTTGCACTGCCAGTTCGTAGTCGCCTGACATACCCATAGACAGATGCTGCATTTTAATGTGCGACCAGTTTTGCTCCTGGATTTCTTTTGCCAGTTCACGATTGAGCTTAAACACACTTAAAATTTCGGAATCATTTAATCCTGAAGGCGGAATTGTCATCAAACCTTGAATTTGTAAATTTTTGTATTGATTGAGTGTGGGTAAATCAGCCAACAGTTCTGGCACACTCCAACCGGACTTGTTGGGATCGGGAAGAATTTTCACTTGCAGGCAAACCTGGGGACTCACTCCTAGCTGTTGCGCCAATTGATCTAAGCGCTGTGCCAGCTTCAAGTTATCGACAGAGTGAATCCAAGGGAATTGCTCGATCGCTTTTTTGGCTTTATTGCTTTGCAAATGTCCAATAAAGTGCCAGGTAATATCTGGTAAGTCTTGCAACTCGGCTTGTTTGCTGGCGGCTTCTTGGATACGACTCTCCCCAAAATCACGAATTCCTGCGGCATAGGCAGACCGAATGGCCTGGGCAGAAGCTTGCTTGCTAACAGCAATCAATCGGACTGAAGTTGGCAGTGAGGAGCGAATGGAAACAATACGTTCGGAAATCGAACTACTCATTGGAAGGTGCGTTGGAAAACACTCTGAAGCTGATCGTACTCCTGAGATTGTCCACTGCGACGCAGGGTACGTAAGCGATTTTCCAACATCATTCTAGCCTCAGTCCGTCCTAGAGACTGGAATTTAACACCTTTAACGTCATTTGCGACCAAAAAAAATAAGCGCTGGGCATAAAGTGTGGTGAACAAATCCTGGTTGTCATCAACCATACAGATTTTGTAAAGTAAACCCCAAGTTGGATGGTTTATGTAAGTTTCTGCGTTTTCTGGATTCATTTAAGAGTCAAGGTGTAGTCAAGGTGGGAGTATGTATATCTTTTCGCAGTGAATTCCAAACATTCAGACGATAATAACTTTCTTTCGCCAGAATATTTGCTTAAAATACAAAACTGCGGTTACGAAGACCTTGATCTAGTTCCTAATGGGCAGATGAAGCTAGTGGTAGTGAGGCGAAATGGTACAACAGAAGCCGCGAAGCGTAGATTTAGAAAGTAGAGGCTGGTCGATAAACATCACCATCTGCTTTGGTGACTTCAGTTTACCAATCTGTTGGGACAAGGCACAAGAATAGTCCCAATCCTCTTGTCGGAAGTTCAGCGTGGCTAGGAAAAACACCCTTTGAAGTTCCCAATGGCAACAGTGAACTTTTCAACTTCTTTCCATACTGCCACAACTGTCGCCCAATGGCGCAAAATAGCTAACAGAATAGGGGAGTGGAGAGTGAGGACAGGAAAGAAAACTATCTTCTATTGATTATCTAGAATTTTCAGTGCTGCCAGTTGTGCCTGAGCTTTGTGCAGAGATTCATACCATTCTCTCTCAGGATCGCTGTCTGCGACAATTCCCGCGCCAACTTGTCCCCAGACAATGTTGAGTGCTGAGTACTGGGGAATGAGTCTTGAGTGGGAAGATGAGGAAGATGAAGAAAAATTTACTCCTCCTGCTTCTTCAGACGCGGGAGCTAGTAGCAGGGTGCGGATTAAGATATTTAAATCTAAATGACCACGCCAATCTAAATAGCCACAAGAACCGTAAAACAAGCTGCGCCGCAGGGGTTCTAATTCTTCAATAATTTCCATGCAACGAACTTTGGGACAACCTGTAATTGTGCCACCTGGGAACATGGCGCGAATCAAATCAATGGTAGTGTATTCGCCTTTTAAACTACCTTTGATGTTGCTGACAAGATGCATTACATGGCTATATCGCTCAATTGTCAGCAATTCGTCAACAGTAACCGTTCCCCATTCACAAACTCGCCCTAAATCATTGCGTTCCAAATCTACTAGCATAATGTGTTCTGCAAGTTCTTTGGTGTTGCTGAGTAAATCTTGTGCCAGTTGAATATCTTGTTCTAGTGTGACACCACGCGATCGCGTCCCAGCGATCGGTCTGGTTTCGGCTTGCCGATTTTGTAACATTACTAGCCGTTCCGGCGAACAACTGATCACTTCCCCCCAAGGCGTTTGCCAATAGCTAGCAAAAGGAGAAGGATTGATTTTTTGCAAGGCTTGGTAAATTTCCCAACCAGAAGCTGATGTAGACGCTTGAAATCGCAACGAAAGATTTGCTTGAAAGATGTCTCCAGCTTGGATATATTTTTTTGCCTGGTTTACAGCTGTTTCATAATCTGCCTGAGATGTCAAAAAGAGAGGGGGTGAAGAAGACACAGGGATGTGAGGACAGGGAGACACGGAGAATTCTTTGCCCGTGTCTTTCTTTGTTAATTTCTCCTCTAATTCATCGAGTCCACTTGTATTACTGGCGGCTAGCCAAAGAATTTGTTGCGCGTGATCCAAAACAGCAAAACAATTTGGTTCGTACCAAAAAGCTACGGGAAATGGCAGGGGATCAATTTTATCATGGGGTAGGTGTTCAATTTCCCATGCCAAATCGTAGCCTAGCCAACCTAACCAACCACCAGTGAAGGGGAGATGGCAAGATGGGGGAGCAGGGGAAGAAAATACTACCTTATCTCCCTGTATCCCTTGCTGTAACAAGTTTTCTAAGAAGGGGAAAACCTTTCCAAGTTCTGGTGTCCACATCTGTGGGATGCCATCGACTATGCGAGGAGCGCCTGCACAGATAGAATATCGGCTGAGTTGGGGATGATCGATTGGCGTTGGGTAGGGACTTTCCAGTAGGGTAGCAATTCCTGGTGCGGCGGTGGGGCGAAAAAGAGCAGCAAAAATTTCTGAACCTGTGCGCTTTTCTAAGGGTAGCGATCGCCAATACCAAGCCTTGGTCATACTGTTTATAAGCGTTGTCAATAATTAGTTAACAGGTTTTAGCCGTGAGTACAAATAACTACGACTACTGACCACTGACAAAATATAATTACCTATTACTATTTTATCGGTGCAAAATTAGACCTGAGTTCCGATAGCTAGCCGTATTCCCCAAAATACAATTAAAGTTGCAATAGCAAGCCAATCATGCCCTTTTAATCGTAAGTCATGCCACTGGACTCGATGCTCATTAGGACTGGTAAAACCCCGCACCATGATTGCATTCGCCATTTGATCAGCTCGTAAGAGCAGATTTTCTAACAATCTCTCTGCGACTGTCATCCAAACTTTGAATCCTCCTTTCAATCCCAGCTTTTTCCAATTAATTGCCCTTGTCATCACGGAGCGAAATAAGTTTTGCACTTCTTCCAAAACCAGGGGAATAAAGCGTAACGACAAGGTTAAAGTTAAAGTAATTTCTGTGACAGGCAACTTGAAGCGTCGCAAGGGTTGCATTAAGCTTTCTATACCAGATGTGATTTCTTCTGGTGCGGTTGTCAGCAGATACAGATTGGTGCTGTAAATTACGGTAAATATAAGTGTACTCAGGCGTACTGCCAAACTCAAGGAGTAGCGAGTTATTTTTACTGGGCCTTTTTGAAATATCACGTAGCTGTATTTTTTTTTCTCAACTCCTTGCTTTTGAACAATATTATTGGAGTTTGATGGCTGGGTTAATATCTGTTCATTAGCTGGCAGGCGTGGCTGATAATCTACACCCATTCCATCAGGACTAATGGCTGCGATCGCTAAGACAAAAAACGATAGCATTAATAGCCAACCCATTTGCTGCTGCCATACTCGGCGGGGAATTCTAGCAATCAAGGTGGCAATAATTAATACTACCACCAGCAGCACCCGCCAAAAGTTGTTAGCCAAAACATAGCTTGTTAAAAAGCTCATCAACCAGGCGAACTTGACTCGCGGATCGATTTTATGCAGCCAAGTTTGGGGTTGTTCTAAATAAAGTCCAAGTGGCAGCGATCGCAATAAATCCATTTTAGAGTTAAGAGTGAGGAGTAGAGACACGATTAATCGCGTCCTTATAAGAGTTAGGAGTTTTGACCTTAACTCATGACTTTCACATTGTGCCGCGATCAAACTCAAGTCGATAGGGTTTTATCGTTAGTAATTTTGGCTTTAACTTATAACTCTTTTACAGACGCGATTAATCGCGTCTCTAACTTAATTTGACGCGAGTTGCTCTATTAACATTACCACTTTCGACATCACGGACTTTTTTACTCCGCCACAGCAAAATAATTGGCGTGCCTTTAAATCCTAGCTGTTGCCGGAATTGGCGTTCAATGTAGCGGCGGTAGTTGTCGTTGAAGCGTTTGGAATCATTGACAAATAAGGCGATCGTTGGTGGTTGGCTACTTACTTGTGTACCATAATAAATCTTGCCCTGACGCCCACCACGGGATGCTGGCGGTGAATGCCAACTCACAGCATCTGTTAAGACTTCGTTGATAACTGATGTGCTGACACGGCGTTTGTGTGATTCAGCCGCCGTTTTCACCAACTCGAGAATTTTTTCTACCCGTTGTCCTGACAAGGCACTCACAAAAATTGTTTCTGCCCATTCGGTAAAATGTAACCGTGATTGCAGAGTTTTTTCGTAGTCGTAGATTGTATAAGAGTCTTTTTCGACAGCATCCCACTTATTTACGACGATGATGCAAGCTCGACCTTCCTCGATAATCCGCCCAGCTAATTTTTGGTCTTGCTCGGTGACTCCATCTACGGCATCTAATACTAATAAAACCACGTCAGCACGGCGAATCGCTTTGAAAGCACGGTTAATACTAAAGAATTCTGTGCCGTATTCTATGTGTTTCTTCTTGCGAATACCGGCGGTGTCAATTAAGCGATAGGTTTGTCCGTCTCGTTCAATGACGGTATCAATAGCGTCGCGGGTGGTGCCGGAAATCGGGCTGACAATTGCCCTTTCTTCCCCGACAAAAGAATTGAGTAAGCTCGATTTGCCCACATTCGGGCGTCCCACGATTGCTACTTTGATTTCATTAGTTTCTGGGATGTCTTCAATAGCAGGTATGTGATTAATTAACTCGTCGAGCAACTCTCCTGTACCACTGCCATGAATTGCGGAGACGGGGTAAGGTTCGCCCAATCCCAATTCCCAAAACTCTGCAGCTTGCATTAAGCCTTGTTCTGGGGATTCACATTTATTTACAGTTAGTAGCACAGGTACGGGTTGTTGGCGCATCCATTCGGCGATTTCTAAATCTGCCGATGTGGGGCCTGTTTGACCATCTACTACAAAAATAGCGGCACATGCTTCTGCAAGCGCTGTCATTGCCTGCTGGCGAATCAGTGGTAAAAATTCGGTATCATCATTAAAGACTAAACCACCAGTGTCTACGACTAAAAATTCGCGACCATTCCAGAAAGCTGGCAGATAAGTGCGATCGCGTGTCACTCCCGGTTCATCATGGACAATCGCCGTTTGTTCCCCGGCGAGTCGATTAACCAGGGTGGATTTGCCCACATTTGGGCGTCCGATAATTGCAACAATTGGCAGTGCCATAAAACCAGGGTAAGTGAGAGACGTAGTATATCACGTACTTACATTTTACTCACTTTAACCTTGAAGTTTTAATAATTTCCCAACTATTGGATCTGAACAATAGGAACTACCGTACTACCTAGCGCTTCAGCAGACACGCTCAAGTCCAAACGGTTTTGAAATATGATCACAACCGCCAGCGTTTGCTCTCAATAGATGAGTGATTCAATATCAGAACTTATTTAGAAAAAAAACCTAAAAATCTTCAGATGGGGGAGTTAGATATTGTTAATTTGCTTTCTTGTGGGGATTTTTGAAGATAAAATGGTTGTCAACTTTTACGCTGATCATTTGTGCAGCGAATTGGTAAATGTTCCTGATCGGCTTTGATAGCTTAGAGGTTGAACAAAAAAAGGTAGTGGTAAATATGTAGTGAAATCTGATATTTTCTAACTCAAATTATTCGTTTGTAGCTGTTAAAATTTTAATTATATTTAACTAACTAATT
>NZ_JBALCN010000077.1:0-22813 GCF_036919615.1 Nostoc sp.
TGTATTTCTTTTTCACCATGATACAACTGGGTAGAAGGGGATTACTGAAATTATTACCATAGTCACCCCTCAATTCAAAGCTGACAGACTACTAGTACGCCACGGCGTAAACAGAGTAACCATCTGAAATAGGTAAAATGCTTGCAGCATATGTGTTCTCTCTTTTTACTTTTATCTTTTTACTTTTTAACTGGTTTTGCGCTTAACAGAACCGTATTCATCCCACCTTAGCTGTAAATCCGGCGATGTTTTTGGGAAACCTAGATACTGAAGTCTCAAGAATTAAGTCGTATGGTCAGTATTGCCGGATATCAGGTTAGCAAAGAACTATACAATGGTTCGAGAACCTTAGTTTATCGCGCTAATCGAGAGACTGACTAAAAATCTGTGGTGATTAAGCTGATGAAAACTGCTTATCCCAGCTTCAGTGAATTAGTCCAGTTTCGCAACCAGTTCACGATCGCCAAAAATCTGAATCTACCTGGAATCATCCAAACCTACAGCCTGGAACCTTATCAGAATGGCTATGCGTTAGTGATGGAAGACTTTGGGGAAATTTCTCTCAGCCAGTGGCAAGCTAGAGGCGAGAATGGGGGAATGGAGGGAACACCACAAGCTCTGATGCGATCGCACTGAAGTTATCCAACTGCTATGCACCCAAGCTGTCATCTCTCTAGCAAATGCCCGTTTTTATCAAGAATTCCAGAATTATGAACAACAGTTAAAGCGATCGCTGACTCATATATGTCAATCCGACTTGATTGCATGAAAAAATCTAAGTATATGTAGGGTGGAATGTCCTTACTTAAGCAAAAGTCCTTGTTAATTAGGACTTTTCCAACTCTCGTTACCAGGCAGAGCCTGGTAACGTACTTCTGGAGGCTCTACCTCCAGGCTGGTAACTTTTTTTAGTTAAACTTAAATTTTCTGTGTTAAATTTCTGTAATCAACAATACCCGTGATGTAGATACTATTGTAGTAAATTTAAAAATTTAGTATTATGTCTAGTCAAGAAGAAAATTCCAACAAAGCATTTAAGCAAACACAACTTAACGGAACAAAAAGGAAAATACAACCTCCCCCAGATATCAAAAAACCAAAGAAAACCGAATAAAAAGTATTATAGTTCCTTATAGAGACTTAAATTCAATTAAGTCTCTATAATTCTCATCAGTTTATTTATTTTTCGCTTGAGTCTTTGCCTGTTCTAAAGCTATTTCTTTAACTGCCTGATATGAATTAACATTTGAAGTACCTTCAATAGCTTTAACTGCCAAATCCTGAACTTGTTTTAGAGCTGATTCAAGTTGTTTAGAAAGATTTTGAATCCGCGTCTCCTGATTAGTAATCGTTTGTTCTAGAGATTGCAGTCTTTGTTCATAGAAACGCTTTTGCCCTTCCACTTCCTTAGAATATAAATCTGATTTTACTCTAGCTTGGTAGTGGGCGATGCCTTTGCCTTCTTCTGTAGCTTTTTTTATAGCTGCTTCTTGGTCTTTCGGAAAAGCCTCTACCTTGGCTTTTAATTCTTCAAATTGTTTCTCTCTCTCCGAAATTGCTTTCTCCCGTTCAGCCCACTGTTTTTCTGTTTGTTGTAGTAATTCTTCCAGTTGTTTATATAGTGCTTTCTGCTCTTGTTCGTATTCGTCATTTTCCAGTTGTCGCTGGAGTTCTAAATTATATTTATACTCGGACGCATCGCGTTGTCGAGTTTTATTGAAGTTTTCATTCCGTTCTTTTATCGCCCGTTGCTGTTCCTCCTGTTCTTTTCCCCAATTATTCCTTTGCTCTAATATTTCTTGGAATAACACTTCAGAACGCCGACTATATTCTTCCTGATAAGCTTTAGTATTATCTTTATAGGCTTGGATGAGAGTATCCAAGATATCATCAGAAATCTCTAAATTATGCAACTGTGTTAATTGTTGGATTTCTTCTTCTAAATTTCGCCTGATTTCTTCTAACTTAGAGGCTTTTGTAGTTAGCTGTTCTGATAATTCATTAGCAGCGCTACCAAAACCTAATTGAGTATTCGCCAAGCTTTCAATTGTATTGTTCATCTTTGGTTGGACATTATAAAGTTGATTCATAGCAGTTTTTTGTTCTAATTTAGGCTGTTCTTTAGTTACAGACTGGTTTTCTTTGCCAACTTGATCAAGTTCCGATTTCAGCGCTGCTTTTTCTTTAGCTAACTCCTCATACGCCTGAAGAATTTCTACTTTAGTATTCTTATCAGTCGGTTTTTTTCCCACCACAATAAACCTCCTCTTCAGGAATTAAAAATGATTAAGATGCTACAGACTCATAACTATTTAGGATTAGAACTACCAAAAGCCCTTATAGCTAAGTCTTGTGCTTGTTTTAATGCAGTTTGCAATTGAGCAGAAATACCTTCTATTTGCTCAGACTGTTTCTTAATTATTTCTTCCAGAGATTGAATTTTTAGTTCATAACTCTGTTTATTAGCTTCCCACTCTTTATCAAATAAATCAGCCTCAATTTTAGTTTTTTGACTTGTTTCTTTAATTGCCTCTTCTCTAGCTTTTTTAACGGCTTCTTCCAGTTCGTTAGGAAATGTAGCTACTTTTTGTTGATAGTCTGCAAAGAGTGGTTGACGTTCAGCGAATATCTTTTCTCGTTCTGCCCAATCTTTCTCTTTATTTGGAGAATTTTTTTGTATTTCCCTTTGTTGTTGGCGCTTTATCGCTTCATAGCTGTCTATATTGAGTTTACGAGTAGTTTCTAAATTATAGTGGGATTCTTCTTGTTCTTGCTGGCGATATTTGGCTAATAAATCACTATATGCTTGGAGTTTTTCCTCATACTCTGCTTGCTCTTTTTGCCATTCTTTCCGTCTGATTGTAATTTCTTTCTCTAGTGCTTCCCTTTTGCTGATAATATCTTGTTCTAGGGTTTTTAATTTTTCTTGGTGTTCTTGACTTAAAATATCTAGAGTATCTGCTACAACTTTGATCTGTTGAAGCTCTTGTAGACGTTGAGTCTCAATTTCTATAGCTCGGTTCAATTCATCTAACTTAGAGTTTTCCTGAGCTAGTTTTTCAGATAATGCATTTAGAATACTGCCAAACTCCAATTGCAAATCAGCTAAACCTTTGACAATACTATCAATCGTATATCTAGAAGCTGCTTGTAGAATTCCTTGACTTTTTGCCTTTTCTGCTTCCTCTTGTTTGGTTGCTATTTTAGATTCCAGTTTTTTTCTTTGGATAATAATTTGTTGAAATGCTTGCATTAGTTGTTGTTTGCTGTCATTGACTCCAACTGTAGTCATCTTCCAACTCCCTTCAATAAGCAATAATCTATTGGGTAGCAAGCCATATCAAGGACTACCCTATGCAGACATCAGGGTAGCCTTTGAATCAATATTTTTAGCACCGTGTAAATACTGAAATGATCAACAGATGACACTTAGTTGGGGTAGGAATTTTCCACATATGTGTCTTTTTGCTTTTCAGGTATAGTTTTTCCTCAGAATTTTATAGTATTTTTGTACTAAAGTAAATATACCCAATTTAATCTGCTCTTGTCAAGAAAACTCTTTATGTAATTGCGTCAGACAACAAAATATGAAAATGTCTTTTTCTATCACCTATCACCTGCTCCCGATTGTGAAAACAGAATCGAAGCTATTTAGGAATTTGAAAATGCAAAGTCCCTAATTAAAAGCCTATTAGAAGCTTGCAGCCATAGTGATTTATGATTTAAGAGGGTGCTGTGGCATATGTTACTTTTTGTAAAAAATCTAAAAGAATTAACCCTAGTAGAAGCGTGGTTACAGTCAGGTTAGATAATAGATTCAATCATCCTAATTGATACAAGCACAGTCCTAGACTTTTGTGATATCAATGTATACCAGTGAATCGACCAAATATTCTGCTAGAACGGACATTGGACAAACCAGCCGTATTCTAGTAGTAGAAGATGAAGAATTAATCCAGGAAATGCTAGCTGTAGCCCTGGAAGAGGAAGGTTATGGGGTGATAACTGCCCCCGATGGGCGGTCTGCTATAGAGTATCTCAAAAGTTTTGAAACCAACTCAGGGGAACTTCCCTTTGATCTGATCATTCTTGATTTGATGCTGCCTCAAATCAATGGGCTAGATATTTGCCGTTTGCTGCGTCATCAAGGAAACCCAATACCAATTTTAATGCTCAGTGCTAAGGGTAGTGAAACTGACCGTGTTCTGGGCTTAGAGGTGGGAGCAGATGACTACCTGACCAAACCCTTTAGTATGCGGGAGTTAGTGGCTCGTTGTCGCGCTTTACTCCGCCGCCAACGCCTGAGTAATTTACCACAAGTACCAGTATTAAAATTCAAGGATGTCACCTTGAATCCCCAAGAATGCCGCGTGCTGGTTCGTGGTCAAGAGGTGAGTCTTTCCCCTAAAGAGTTTCGCCTGCTGGAACTATTTATGAGTTACGCCCGCCGCGTATGGTCACGGGAACAATTGCTAGATCAGGTTTGGGGGCCAGATTTCGTCGGCGATAGTAAAACCGTAGACGTTCACATTCGGTGGTTGCGCGAAAAATTAGAGCAAGACCCCAGTCATCCTGAATATATTGTGACTGTACGAGGTTTTGGCTATAGGTTTGGATAATTAGTTTGGATAGTTGTTAGTTTTTAGTAGTCACCAAGAAACTAACAACTCAAATGCTTTTATTGGGATTTTTTCTGGGTTTAGCGGTAGGCATTGGGTTTTGGGTTTGGCAACAGGTTCAACTTAACCGCTACCTGGGGCGCTTACTCCGACCGTTAACCTCGCATTCTGACAAGATGGGACTGCTGCTATTTCCTGCGTTGCGGCAGGAAATAGCAATGGTGAAACAGCAGGGGCAAGATTTGCAGCAGTCGTTGCAAACTTACCAAGACCTACTAGATTTTGCGCCAGTGGGATATTTGCAGGTGGATGAGGAAAATCAACTGCTGTGGTGCAATCGGCAGGCGCAGGAAATTTTGTATCTGCAAAGGTGGCAACCAGAACAAGTGCGCTTGTTACTAGAGTTGGTAAGGTCTTACGAACTTGACCATTTAATTGAGCAAACTCGTGATCGGCAAAAACCACAGACGCGAGAATGGATATTTCATCCATCTTGTGATGATGCTCAAGAGATGGCAACAATAAAATCTTTAGCTTTGCGGGGGTCTAGCTTGCCTTTACCCAATGGACAAGTGGGAGTCTTTTTAGAAAATCGTCAACCCCTATTAGATATAAATCAAATACGCGATCGCTCTTTTTCTGATCTAGCACACGAACTCAGAACGCCGCTAACATCGATTCGGTTGGTTGTAGAAACGCTACAAACCCGCTTGGAACCACCTTTAAATCGCTGGGTTAACCGCCTAATGCAAGAAGTTGACCGACTGATTAACTTGGTGCAAAGCTGGTTAGAACTTACCCAAATGGAAGCAAACCCAAATATGCAATTGCAAGCCAAAGCTGTAGAATTGCGATCGCTGATTGCATCTGTTTGGGAAACACTAGAACCCTTGGCACAGCACCAACATTTGTCTCTTGCTTATTCTGGCCCAGAAAATCTTTGGATTAAGGCAGATAAAGCCCGTATTTACCAGGTTTTTCTCAACTTGCTAGACAACAGCATTAAGTACAGTCTTCCTTCTACAAGCATTCACGTTGAAGCGAAAATCTTATCAACAAAGGATAATGATCGGGCTTCCCCAATCCTGGAAATAAATCTTATTGATTCTGGAGTCGGGTTTTCTGAGGCAGATTTACCCCACGTTTTTGAGCGATTTTATCGAGGAGATAAAGCGCGAACCCATTCCCCCCAAGATGGTAACTCCATAGGAGCGATCGTTGGAAATGGGTTGGGTTTAGCGATCGTTGAGCAAATTCTTCTCGCCCACGGGGGTTCAATCAAAGCTATGAACCATCCAGAAACTGGCGGTGCGTGGATGCAACTCCAATTTCATGAAGTTATGGCAAACTCTTTTAGCCAAGACTATAGTTAATAATATCTTCACCTTTGAGACAACAAGTGTGAAAGCTGTCGATTACAGTCCCAATCCTCAAAGACCCCAACTCGCACGCGCCATTAGGCGCTTAGAACGGGATGTATTACGCATGGGTGCTTTGGTAGAGCAATCATTTCGCCTCAGCCACCAAGCGTTATTTGCTCGTAACTTAACAGCAGCTGAGGAACTTCCCCGATTAGATAAAAAGATTGATCGCTTTTATAGACAAATCGAATCAGACTGTACGGCGATTATGACGCTGCAAGCGCCTACGGCTCAAGATTTGCGCTGCTTGAGTGCTTTTATGCAACTGGTGCGAGACTTAGAGCGCATTGGCGATTATGCTAAGGATTTAGCTGAGATTGCGATTAAAATCTTTCCTTATCCGCCTCATCCGTGTTTGCCAGACATTGAAGCTATGTCCCTTCACGCCCAGGCGATGCTAGCAACTAGCTTGAAGGCTTTGGGAGATTTTGATGAAGCCGGTGGACGCCGTTTAAAGCACCTAGATGATACTGTAGATGATGCCTACGATCGCGTTTATCAGACTTTAGCCCAACAACGCGATGTGCCAGGTGTAGTCGAGCCAATTGTGCTGCTGGCACTGGCAATTCGTTGTCTGGAACGCATGGCAGATCATGCCACTAATATCGGTCAAAGGGTAGCATATATTGTCACTGGTCAACGCTCTTAATTGACGGTTCATCAGTCCAGAAGATAAAGCCACTACCTCTACAACCAAAGGCTACAATTCAAGCGACTTAGTACAGCTTTGCCTAAAATCGTGGCAATTGAGGGTTGAAAGTTAAACACTCCAAGAGCGCAGACTTTTTTAAATGATTTGCTACGATTTTATCAAATCCTATACTTAGTTCTAAGAAAATACTAAATAATTAAAAATAAGTTAACTAAATATTTTACTAAAAGCTTACCTATTCTTAAACTTGCCCAATTAAAGTAACAGATAAACAACTAAAAAATCCCGGTCTATCTTACTGATAGATACCTCAAAGCATAAGTTGTTTCCATAATAAAATTTGGAGTTAGTCCCTAGCTCTGATTCAGAAGAATAAACTTTCAGATATACAGGTAAATTTTGATACAGATTATTAGAGTTTCTTAATCATTGTAAATAGCAAGATTCCCTGATAATTATGTAATTACAGTTAATGATGTATTCCACAAGTCCGACTTCAAACTCTTCTGTCGTGTCAAATGGCTCTGCTTTGAGGGGACAATTACCCCAGCAGATATTTACCCGTCGGGAAGTAATTCCACTTGAAAATGACGTACTTTGGCGCATTGAGCACGGTGCAGTTCGTACCTTAACGTGGAGTGAAGATGGAACATTCATCACTCTCGGTTATTGGGGGCTAGGGGATCTGATTGGCTATCCTTTGTCTAGGGTCAAGCCCTACCAGATTGAATGTCTCACAGGCGTGGAAGTAAGCATTGTGCCCCCTCATTTGTGGCATCAAAATATTAATGCTTTGTTGTCTCACATTCAACAGGCAGAGGATCTACTAAGTATTGTGCATCGAAAACCAATTTTGCTACGTTTATGGCAGTTTTTGGTGTGGTTAAGTGAAAAATTTGGACGTGATGTAGATAAGGGCAAGTTAATTGATTTAAACGTTACCCATCAAGATATTGCTGAAGTGTTAAATACCACACGAGTAACAATTACCCGGCTCCTACAACAGTTGGAGAAAGAAGGAACAGTTTTACGTCACAAACGCCGCATTATTTTGCGGTTACCAAATAAATTAATTAAAAATTATAGTTCAGCAATATGCTGACTTGCTTGTAATAATCACAGGATATAAAGTATAATCATCGCTGTGATTGTGTGTAGAATCCCCGAAAGTAAAGTGTTCTAAGCATTTTATCAAAACTGGATTATTTTAGGTGTGAGTGAGAGCAAAAACATGACAAAACGATTCTGGAATCTTTTTAAGGTTAGTCCGGTTGTTCTAGCTGCTACATTTTTCGTTGCGAATAGTGCCTTAGCTGCTGAAGTCAACGAACAGGTAACAAATGTTGCCCAGTTATCTGAAGCTCAAGACTCTAACAATATGAGTCAGGTAACATCAGTTTCGCAATTTTCGGATGTGCAGCCCACAGATTGGGCATTCCAAGCTTTACAATCCTTAGTTGAGCGCTACGGCTGTATTGCAGGTTATCCCAACAGTACCTATCGTGGGAACCGGGCTTTGACCCGTTATGAATTTGCCGCAGGTTTGAATGCCTGTTTAGATCGGGTTAACGAACTGATTGCTACAGCTACAGCCGATTTGGTCAGCAAACAAGACCTGGCTACTTTACAGCGCTTACAAGAAGAATTTTCTGCTGAACTAGCAACCCTGCGCGGTCGTGTCGATGGACTAGAAGCCCGCACTGCTGAATTGGAAGCCAATCAGTTCTCCACTACCACCAAGCTGGTTGGAGAAGTAATTTTCGCCGCGTCTGATGTTTTTGGTAACAATAGAGCAGTTCCTGGTGGTAATCCGATTCAAAACTTGGATTCTAACACCACTTTTTCTGACCGCGTTCGTTTGAACTTGTTCAGCAGTTTCACTGGTAAAGACCAGTTGCAAATCCGTCTGAATGCTAATAATACCATCTCTAATGCTGCGGTGAGCGGTACTAACATGACCCGCTTGGCCTTTGACGGTAACAACAACAACTCTGTTGTAATCGATAAAATTAACTATGCTTTCAACTTTAAGGACGCAGTGCGTGTTAAGGTTGATGCTAGTGGTGCTGAGTTATACGAAAACGTTAATACCTTCAACCCTGACTTTGCTAGCTCTGCTAGAGGTGCTCTCTCCCGCTATGGACGTTTTAGCCCCATATATCGTCAAGGTCAAGGTGGGGCTGGTTTGACAGTTACCTTCAATCCAAAAGGCCCGATCAGCTTGACTGGTGCTTATGTAGCTAGGACTGCTAATGACCCTACCGTTAATAATGGGTTGTTGGATGGTGATAACGTCATCTTTGGTCAGTTATCTTTCCAACCCAGCAAAGCTTTTAACATTGGTCTAACCTACGCCCGCACTTATCAAAGTGATGGTGCTGCGAATAACCTTTTCCAAGGTACAGGTAGTATTTTTTCCAACAATCCCTTTGGAAATGGCACTCGTACCGAATCCAATAACTATGGTGTAGAAGCTACCTTCCAATTTAGTAAGTTGGCTATTAGTGGTTGGGGAGGTTATACAACTGCCGATGCTTTAACTGGTGCTAATGCAGGTACAGACGCAGATATTTGGTACTGGGCTGGATCGCTTGCTTTGAGAGACTTTGGTGGAGAAGGCAACGTCTTAGGTATTATTTTTGGTCAACCACCCAGAATTAGTGGTGGTAGCATAAAAAATGTCGCCGCCAATGTTAACTTAGATGATGATACATCTTATCACTTAGAGGGTCTTTACAAGTTCAAGGTTTCTGATAATATTCAAGTCACTCCTGGCTTGTTGGTAATCTTCAATCCAGAGCACAACGATGCTAATGACACTGAATACGTAGGCACTCTACGTACTACTTTCACCTTCTAAAATTGGTGATGCGAAATAAAGCTCAGAATTAGATTAGCAAAAGCCCACTTTTAGATGGGCTTTTGTTTATTGCTGACGGTGATTAATCAGAGTCTAAAATGCATTTAGATTTCGTTCCTCAAGCAAGCAGGTAGAGTTTTATAAGTTATTTAATCCACTTTCCTATGTGGGATTATAATCTGGCTGATTCGATATATCTTTTGGGGGGCGATCGCTACTCCAAGCCCACCACACAGAACCACAATGGCAATAATAGAACTCTTGCCATTTGCGACGACGGTCTTCTGTAAATACAGGCGATCGCCGATTTAGCCAAACTTTCTCAGCTTCTCGGCTACTTGAGTGGCAGTTAGGACAGCAAAATACATAGGCATGTATTGCCTTATTCGTCCATTCAGGCGGGAGGGTAGCAAAAACGTCCATGTCGTTATAAGTCATAGTATCAATGGTTATCCAAAACTTTAAGGTTTTGAACTTGGGGGCAAACAAGTACGATAAAATCCCGCCAGACTATCAAACTGCTTAATCAATATTCTTATGCCTTTATCTGGTCTCACAAATCACAATTTGTAGAAGTTTTCACCAATAAAACAGCCATTTAGAAAGACTGCCAGAGCATCGCACAAATCAAAGGTTAACACGAATGATAGCTAAAATAGTTACCATGCACATTATGGCTAATAATTAAATTTATGGAGCCAAATGTTGAAATTCGCCGTTTGTTAGATGTGATGCCTGCTTCTGGTCGGATGACGACAAAAATCGTTAGTAAGCCAGAGCAAGCAAAAGTGATTGACGCCTCCTTTCCCCAACCCTGGAATCAGGCTCGACCGATATATATAAATTTCGATTTGTGGCGTCGCTTGACAAAGCCACAACGAGACTTGCTGCTGTTGCAGATAGTTAGCTGGTTAACGGGGGTAAAGTGGTTTAAACCCGACATTTATCAAGGTGTGGTGCTGGCCGGGCTGTTAGGTGGATTCTTGGAAGCAGCACAGTCAGATGTGGTGGGTGTAGCCGTAGCTGGGGGATTAAGTGCGATCGCTGCTTTTCGCATCTGGCGTACCAATAAATCTCAAGAGTCAGAGTTAAATGCCGATGCAGCAGCAATTCGGATAGCACAGCGGCGCGGTTATTCAGAAGTTGAAGCAGCGCAGCATCTGTTATCTGCAATTGAAGCGGTAGCCAAAATAGAAGGGCGTTCTGGTTTAAATTTTACTGAGTTGATTCGTTGCCAAAACTTACGAGCGATCGCAGGTTTATCACCAGTTGGTATGCCAGAAAGTTATGATAATTAGAATAAATGTCTCTGCTGCCCATTTGTAGCAACATTTAAAGTGAAAAGTCTTTATATTAGGTTTTTGACAACGAACAAGACCCAAACCTTTAAATTTCAGATGAGGTGTTGGGATTGTCTAAGCTAAATTTTTAGCATAATTTCTCGTTTTTTAGAACTATAGCAAGCTTTCAGTAACAACTATGGCTTTCTGTATTAGCCCAAGGCGTTTAACCTTTAAGCGACGAGGTGCAAGACATGAGCCTTCAACTAGCTGCAATGCATAAGGCTATTCTACACTGGAATAAGAGAATGTGTGTTTAACTAACTTAGATGTCAGAAACTGAGGAGTTTTGTCATACCTTCTCGGTGTTGCTGATCAAGTGCTTACCTCGTGTGGGAAAACTTAACTTAAATTCTGTCAGTTACTAACGGAGTTGATGGGAATGGGTAACTTTATTATTTTTGTCTTGGTAGTAGTTTACGGAGGCGGCGTTTTGAAGTTTTGGAATGGGTTTGGACGGACTAATTTTAATCCAACTTTGGCCAATCGCATTGGTTTAGCTTTGCTATGGCCAGCTTTGTTTATTACAAATCAATCCTATCGTCGAAACTTTAGAAAGGCGTTGAAGGGCTAGAGTTTACTATTAAGTCTAACATCATCCGAATCCGGGCGGTGGCATATATCTCAATATAAATCTAACCCCCCAACCTCCCTTCCCTACTAGGGAAGAGAGGTTGGGTTTGCTCCTATTAAAAAGGAGAGGAATTAGGAAGGGATAAGTTCGTTAACTGTTGGAAAGTATTTCGGCTGATGAATTTAGGAATTATTTGTGATTGGTTAATAGATGGATTGCTCCACCGACAGCTGCACCATCAATAGCATTGCCAACGGTATGTCTACCATCACCAGTAACTGCACCAGTCAATGCGCCAGCCCCTGCACCGACTCCAACATCTTGAACAGCGCTCCGGCGATTGTGATTGCGATACCCATGCTTTCTCAAACCATTTGCACCATTGACAGCCGCACCAGTCAGACCACCTTTAGCAGCATTACCTAATACACTACCATGTCCTCTAACAGCTCCTGTTACTACATTGGTAACAGCCCCAATACCTACATCTCTTAGTACTTGGTCATCAGCAGCAGCTGGTTTTGCCGGAACTAAGGTTACACCAGCTAAACTGGCAGCCATAAGGCTGGGTAGAAGTGTACGCTTTAGGATATTATTCATTGTCTTACCTTCTCAAAACATCAAACAATTGGCTGAAAACCAAAGTTACTGGAGTCGGATAAAATCTGATTTTTTCATCTGAACAACAGCAACTATTTATCGTTTGAGGACACATACATAATCGCATTTATAAAGCATGACTGCCTCTACTGAAAGCATGAATATAGATTAAGCCTTGAGAAGGTCTTGCTGATTTATTAAGCGATGCTAGCGATTACACCTTGACAAAATCAATCAAAGATGCATATAGATTTTTCGCGATGAAAGGTTGATTTTTTCATTACTAGCAAGCGATTTATGATCATCAGCCGCGTAGTGTTTACCCTATCTATCTAAAGATAGTTGCCAAAATAATTAAACTAACTCGTTGGGGTTAATATTTAATTCTCTTAGTTTAGCAGCCAAGCGTTGCCTAGGCGTAGCCCGTCGTAGACATCGCTCCCATCCTGTTTGTAGCAAATTACCCTGATTATCCCACCAGCGCAACCAGGGTAATTCTAAATTCTGATAGCGGCCTTGCCAAATTCCCAATTCCACACCCATCGATTCAATAGGATAATGTTCGCGTTCATTGGCAGGTATTAGCTGATATTCACCCCTGAGCAATTGATACACCTGGACACTGGTTTTCTTCACTTCATAAATGCCATAGAAGGGAACTCTAATTGCTTGTTCATAAACCCAAAACTTACCTGTAATGGGTGTTTTGTCTCGTTCTTGGGAACCATCCCCTGAGACAAATTCCAACACAATCAGCGGTGCAATGTATTCTTGCCAAAGTACATAAGAACGGCGAACTTGACCATTTAAAGTTGGCGGTACATTTGGCACATAAAACCAATCTGGGGCTTCTGCTCCTCTTTCTGGTGGTTCAGTCATGCGCCAATAGATACCGCTATCTTGACCTATACAATATTGTCCATCGGGATGCAACTTCTGTAAGATTGGTTCAATAGAATCTGTCAGCAATAAGCTTTGAGGATGTTCTTGCAGATTTTTTACAAATGTCCCATCAGATTCTGGTAGCTGCGTATGGTCTGGTAGGGGTGATTCAATGCCTGATGGTGTTTGTGCTGAGGTCATAGGAACCTCTTAAAATATGGGGGTTTAATAAGTAATATTACATTTCTTTTATTGGATTGCGGGGGTGGGGTGCGATAATAGTTGATGACCT
This sequence comes from Nostoc sp., assembly GCF_036919615.1. Lineage (GTDB taxonomy): Bacteria > Cyanobacteriota > Cyanobacteriia > Cyanobacteriales > Nostocaceae > Nostoc. The sequence goes on from NZ_JBALCN010000077.1 coordinate 13,241, forward strand.
TGATATAATATAGAATAATAGCTTTGTAATTAATTAATAAATAGAGTAGACAATTGGAACAGAAAAGAGCAAAGAGAGGAAGTTTCCAAGCGCGTATACTTAATCTATTTAGAGACAATCCTGATAAAAAGTTCACTTTTCACGAGATAGCTGATGAACTTGCCGCAACTGCTGGTTCTACCAGTGGTACTCTATCAGTTCTCTGTAAAAATGGTTCTATTCAGAAAACTAACGACCATCCAGCAAAGTACTTCTATACTACAGATACAGATATAGAAGCTAACTCATCCGAGGTTAAGCTAGACAATGAAAGTGTTCAGGATGGCATCATAGACCAGGAAAGACCAAATTTAGCCTTGAATAAATCGGTAATGAGTGAGTTAGTGAACATACTGAATAAATTAAAAAAAGAGCTAGAAGAGCTAGAAGAGCGTCGAGTAAAGCTTAAATCAACAATAGAAGTATTGGAAGAGCAACTAAATTTAGAAAATAATATATATCCTACTTGACTTACTTTCTAAAATTTATTTATTATAATATATAAGCTCAAAATTTAATATAATTAGGTAATTATAATGAACGCTAATTTAAAACCAGGAACTCTCCAGTACAAAATTATAGAATTTTTAGCCCAACACCCCGATCAGGGATGGAATTATAAGGAAATTGCTCTAGGCTTGAATTACCCTAATGAGTCTGTGAGCTGCTCTCTTTCTGTTCTTGAAAAGAAAAGACTAGTTAGAAAAATAGTAGATTTTAATTCTCGTGCCGCAAAATATATTTCTAATATAGAGCTACAAATTAGTGAACCAACTGTTCCAACTTTTGTTGAGCAGGAACCAAGCCTTCGATATAACATTATGCAAAGGCTGGACAAAGTTAGGATGGAGAGAGAACAACTTAGAAGGAAAGAAGAGAAATTAATAACAGCTTTAGAAATATTAAATGAGTTTAGAGCGTAGCAACTTAGTAATATAAAGTAGTGGCTACAAGAAAATAGAGTGGTAACCTCCCTATATGATCCAAATTTGTGTTTAAAAAATAAGTCACTTCATTATTTTCGCTTTACTGCTTCATTGTACATTTTGATTTGCTCTGGGGTCAAATCATTTAACGTGCCAGAAACCGCTTCTAAGACAAGAATTTTATCAATTCTGCGTGTCAGTTCATCCTCTGTAATAGCTCTCATTTCCTCTGGTGAGAACTGTCCAAATAGTTCTAGTAACATTTCTATCATTTCCTGTTGGTTTAACTTAACTTGATATAAGCTATTACCTTTAATTAGCTTTTCAACGATTGGTGATATATGGTTACTCAATTCTTGATGATAATTAGCAACTTCTGGCATAATCCTTTCTATTTATAAAATAATTATTATCTTATATTATAAACAATCTCCCTCAGCGCTCCTTTGCAAAAAAAAAGGTGGACAAGATGCCCACCCCACACAATTTTGAGAATATTCTGTTGCTATTAACCCAACAATTGTTTAGCCTTAGCAAACACATTATCAACACTAAAGCCAAACTTCTCTAAACAAACATTGCCTGGAGCCGAAGCACCAAAGCGATCAATACTAACGCAATCGCCTTCAGTACCTACGTACTTGTGCCAACCGAAACTGCTAGCAGCTTCTACAGACAAACGCTTGGTGACAGCTTTCGGCAAAACGGACTCTCTATAAGCCGCATCCTGTGCTTCAAATAGTTCCCATGAAGGTAGCGAGACAACACGGGCTTTCTTACCTTCGGCTGTGAGTTTTTCGGCTGCGCTGACGGCGAGGCTCAATTCTGAACCAGTGCCAATCAAAATGATATCGGGTGTACCTTCGCTATCCACCACTGTGTATCCACCCTTCGCCACACCCTCAACCGATGTACCTGCCAAGTTCGGAACATTTTGACGAGTAAATGCCAACAGGGTAGGAGCATTTTGCTTCGCTTTCTCGATCGCTATTTTATAAGCGCCAGAGGTTTCATTACCGTCTGCGGGACGAAACACCGTTAAATTAGGAATGGCTCGCAAGGAAGCCACAGTTTCAATGGGTTGGTGCGTGGGGCCATCTTCACCTTGTCCAATGGAATCGTGAGTCATCACCCAAATCACCCCAGCTTGGGAAAGCGCGGATAAGCGGATGGCAGCACGCATATAATCTGTGAAGATCAAGAAGGTAGCACCGTAGGGAATTAATCCCGAAGAGTGCAGCGCTATCCCATTACAGATTGCGCCCATAGCATGTTCCCGTACACCAAAGTGGATGTTGGGATTTTCGTATTGCCCTTTTTGAAAGTCGCCTTTGCCCTTGACTTCGGTAAGGTTGGAGTGGGTTAAGTCAGCCGAACCACCAATCAATTCAGGTAAAACTGCCGCTAATTTGTTGAGGCAATTTTCTGAGTGTTTGCGGGTGGGCAGTCCTTTGTCTTCTGGGGTATAGGTGGGTAGTACTTTATCCCAACCATCGGGCAGCTTGCTGCTTATGTAGCGTTCAACGTCAGCCGCTTCTTGGGCATACTTAGCTTTGTAGTCTGCAAAAGTCTTGTTCCATTCGTCTTCGTAACCTGCGCCACGTTCCACTGCTTTGCGGGTGTGGTTGAGGGCTTCTTCTGGAACTACGAAAGGCTCATATTCCCAACCCAAATTTTTCCGAGTCAATGCTATTTCGTCTCCGCCAAGGGCAGCACCGTGAACACCAGCAGTGTTTGCTTTATTGGGGGAACCGTAACCAATAATCGTTGTTACCTTGATGAAAGAAGGCTTATCAGTAACAGCTTTGGCTGCTTCAATTGCTTTGGCGATCGCTTCTAGGTCAGTGTTGCCGTCCTCGACGTGTTGGACGTGCCAGCCGTAAGCTTCAAAGCGCTTAGAAACATCTTCGGTAAATGCCACATCTGTGGAACCATCGATGGAGATGTGGTTGTCGTCGTACAGAGCGATGAGTTTGCCTAATCCCAAGTGTCCTGCAAAAGAACAAGCTTCACCAGAAATTCCTTCCATGTTGCAACCGTCACCTACAATCACGTAGGTGTAATGGTCAACAATCTTGGTATCGGGTTTGTTAAATTTAGCGGCCAGGTGCGCTTCGGCGATCGCTAAACCGACTCCATTGGCAATTCCTTGACCCAAGGGGCCCGTGGTGACTTCCACGCCTGGGGTCATGAAGTTTTCGGGGTGTCCAGGGGTTTTTGACTCCCACTGACGGAATTGCTTGATATCTTCAATGCTGACGCTATCGTAGCCTGTCAAGAACAGCAGGGCGTATTGCAACATCGAGCCATGACCGGCAGACAAGACAAAGCGATCGCGGTTAAACCATTTGGGATTCTTGGGGTTAAACTTCAAAAAGCGATCCCAGAGGACAAAAGCCATTGGAGCCGCGCCCATCGGTAGTCCTGGGTGTCCCGATTTTGCCTTTTCGACGGCATCAACAGCTAAGAAGCGGATCGAGTTAATACAAAGTTCTTCGAGGGAAACTTCTTTGGGGGATTGGGTTGCAACAGTCATAATCTCTTGTTTTTAACGACGGGTTAGCACTCTTGGTAGCTTCTCTTGTCGGGGTTATTTTAGATTCCCCACAGTATCCTCATCATCCCATTCCCGCTTGTCGATAAACAAGCGGGATCTCCTGAGTTTCTGGTGATAAATCAAGCTGATAATTGGGTCATGCTGAACGCTTAAGTTATATCGGAATGCTATTTCTGATACTTTTGGCACAGTCATCTCAGGAGAGCCGACCAGCAATAAAATGGGAAATTTTTAGACATATTTCTTAAAGGCCAGTGTGACATTATGGCCGCCAAACCCAAAAGAATTGGATATTGCCACCTCGACTTTTTGAGCGCGGCTAGAGTTAGGCACATAATCTAAGTCACACTCTGGATCAGGATTTTCCAGATTGATTGTCGGTGGAATTTGGTCATTAGCGATCGCTAGTACTGTTGCTACTGCTTCAATACCTCCAGAACCGCCCAATAAATGACCTGTCATCGATTTGGTGGAGCTAATTGCCACCTTATAGGCATGTTCTCCCAAGGCTTTTTTGATTGCTGAGGTTTCAGTTGAATCATTAGCTGGGGTGCTAGTGCCGTGAGCATTAATGTAGCTAATCTGTTCGGGAGTTATCCTGGCATCTTTGAGCGCTAGTTCTATGGCTCTCGCTGCTCCGAGTCCACCAGGTACGGGGGAGGTGATATGGTAGGCGTCACAGGTCATACCATAGCCGATCATTTCGGCATAAATGTGAGCGCCACGACTGATTGCATGTTGCAGTTCTTCTAGAATTAAAATTCCTGAACCTTCACCCAAAACGAATCCGTTGCGATCGCGGTCAAAGGGACGGCAAGCTCTAGTCGGGTGATCATTGCTAAAAGAGAGTGCCTTGCAGGCGGCGAACCCAGCGATCGACAATGGTGTGACAGCTGACTCCGTTCCCCCGCAAATCATCGCCTGGGCGTATCCCCCTTGAATAAGACGAAAAGCATCTCCTATGGCGTTGGAGCCAGCAGCGCAGGCAGTAACAGGACAGGAGTTTGGCCCTTTAGCACCCGTGTGAATTGCCGTTAATCCTGCGGCCATATTGGCAATCATCATCGGGATCATGAATGGACTACAGCGATCGGGGCCACGGTTGAGGTAGATAGTTTGCTGGTCTTCTAATACCTTAATGCCACCAACGCCAGAACCGATCATCACACCTACCTGTTCTGCATTCAGTTCATTGATCACTAACTCCGCGTTAGATAGAGCCTGTTTTGCTGTTGCAACCCCAAACTGGGCAAATCGATCCATGCGCTTGGCCTCTTTGCGCTCCAAGTAATCATGTGGATCGAAGTTTTTCACCTCACCAGCAATGCGGCAATCATGGCGAGACGCATCAAAAAGTGTGATGTAGTCAATGCCATTGCGTCCACTCAATAATCCATTCCAATATTCTGTTGCTGTGTTACCTATAGGTGTAATCGCGCCAACACCAGTTACAACAACGCGTTTACGTGTATAATCTGTCATGATTCGGTTAAAAATGGCGAAAAAGCAGCAGGCAAAAAATTCGGGGTTAGCGAGTAGGTATAGGTGAGCCAGCGCTGTCTTAAAAGTTTCCTTTATGAGCGACTGGCGTTAACTGACGTTAGGAGCGTCACCCTTTGGGTGACTAGGTGCAAAGAAAAATCTTCCCAATTCCCATTGCCCCTTATCCCCAGAGAGGGCCACGTGTTTCCCAATCCCCAATTCCTAATTAAGCTGATGCGGTAACTTTGTTATTGATGTAATCTACTGCGTCTTGAACCGATATAATCTGCTCGGCAGCTTCGTCGGGAATTTCGATATCAAATTCTTCTTCCAAGGCCATCACCAGTTCAACGGTATCTAAGGAATCTGCTCCTAGATCGTCCATAAACTTGGACTGGGGTGTGATTTTGGCAGGATCGTCAACACTCAATTGTTCGGTGACGATTTTCTTGACCTTTTCAAAAAGTTCCGTTTGGCTCATAAATAATAAAAGTCCTTAACCAGTTGCGAGGATCTGCTCTTTAGAGGAGACATTGTTTTGAGCATATACATCTTATCGTCAAGCGCGATCGCCCGCATACTGCCAAGGGTTTTTCTGTTAGAAAACCTTTCTTCTAAAAAGAATCGGGTAAGTTTTCTCTTAACACTTGGGGAATAGAGCAGACTACGCCATCGCCGATACGGTGTAAATGCTTCGCTTTTCCAATTATTGCTAAAATTTTTTACAATGTCTCGTTCAGTATTTACAGCCTTGCTAGCAATAAGAATATGTCGATGCTGCGGCTTTGAACCTAGATGGTTAAAGGGTCGCCCAACGTCAAACATCAGAACTTTGGTGCTAACAAGGGATGATAAAACAGTTATTGTTTAGAGCGATCGCTCTAACCCAAACATACTTCTATGCTATCTCACACCCTGAAATACGCTTACTTCCCCGGTTGTGTTGCCCAAGGGGCCTGTCGGGAACTTTACCAGTCAACTCAAGCGCTTACCCAAGCACTGGGTATTGAATTGGTTGAACTTAAAAAAGCTGCTTGCTGCGGTTCTGGCACATTTAAAGAAGATTCCCAACTGCTAGAAGATACAGTCAACGCCAGAAATATTGCCCTAGCAGAAGAATTAAATCTGCCCTTACTTACCCATTGCAGCACTTGTCAAGGTGTTATTGGTCACGTCAACGAACACCTGAAAGAATGCCAGACTTCTGACCCTGCCTACATTCAACAGGTTAATGGCTTGCTGCATAAAGAAGGCTGTTCGCCTTATCGCGGCAGTACTGATGTTAAACATCTCCTCTACGCCTTGGTAACAGATTACGGTTTAGAGGAAATTACCAAACGTGTCACCCGGAAGTTAACTGGATTAAAATGTGCGGCTTTTTATGGCTGTTATCTCCTTCGTGCCCAAAAATCTATGCCCGATGACGACCCCTTCCAACCAGAAGCGATGGAAAATATGTTTCGGGCGGTGGGTGCGACACCAATTTATTACCGAGGCCGGACGCAATGTTGTGGTTGGCCCCTTGCTAGCTATGCCACTACCCAATCTTTCAAGATGGCAGGGATGCATATTCAGGACGCTTTGACATCTGGTGCTGACTGTATAGTTACGCCTTGTCCACTGTGCCACTTAAATTTAGATTCGCGTCAGCCTGAGGTGGAAAAGGTGATTGAACAGAAGCTAGGTTTACCAGTGTTGCATTTACCCCAATTGATTGCTTTGGCACTTGGGGTTAGTCCAAAAGAACTGGGTTTAGAACGCCACATTGTTTCCACAAAGCCAGTGTTGGAAAAATTAGGATTTTAGTTTATGGAGTACAAGGTAGGGGCACAACAATGTTCATTGGTATCAACTTAAGTAAAAACCTGCTTAGTTTTAACAAATAATTACTAATTGTTAACATTTTGCCCTCACCCCCTCCTCAACATTTTCAATTTCTTTGTATCCATTGCAATAGCCTGCGGCAAGCCACTTTGCATCTACCTTTATCTGCCTTCTAATCAACAATTAAAAGTTTTAAACCCACGGAGGTGGGTTTTCTCTGTGTAGCCGCAACTTCTAGTCGCCAGGGCTATCTTTGAATTTACGTTGCAATTGCTTTAGCGATTGATACATATCTGGCAGGCGACTATAAACAGCACATACCTTGAGATACAGTTTGTGCGGAATTGCAGGAGTCCCGGAGATAATTTGTCCTGGCGCAACATCGTGTAGAATGCCAGTTTGAGCCGAAGCGATCGCCCCATCACCCATTTTCGCTTTATTGGCAATTCCTACTTGTCCAGCTAAAATAACGCGATTTCCCAGTTGAACACCTCCCGCCATGCCAACCTGACCTGCGATCGCACAGCCAAAACCAATTTGGCAACCATGACCTATTTGCACTAAATTATCAATTACTGTACTGCGACCGATCCGGGTTTCTCCGACTGCTGGGCGGTCAATGGCACTGTTGCAGCCAACTTCTACGCTATCTTCTAAAACTGTATAGCCAGATTGTTCCATTTTCAACCAACCAGTCCGGGTAGGAACATAACCAAAGCCTTCTGCACCGATGACAGCACCACTGTAAATTACGCAATCTGCGCCGATGCGGGTGCGTTCGTGGATGGTACAGTTGGCGTGTAAGATGGTGCGATCGCCTATTTTAACATCTGGATAAATCACCACATTCGGATGAATGATTGCGCCATTGCCAATTTCTACCCCTTGTTGAATCACAGCGTGGGGGCCAATATAAACATCGCTACCAACTTTTGCGGTGGAGTGAATCACAGCAGTGGGATGAATTTCTGGGATAGGGCGATATGGTTGGTAAAAAAGTGTGATCGCTTTGGCAAACAACAGTCGCGGATCTGGGGTCGCTAACCAGGCAATACCTCTCTCCTGTGCAAGCGCCTGTAATTTTTCGTCCTGGGGCAAAATTAAAGCACCAGCATTAGTCTTGCCGACAAAAGACCCAAATTTTGCACCTTCTACGTAGCTGAGAGTACAATTGCTAGCTTCATCAATGGCTGCTACCCCTGTAATTTCTGGGTCATGGTCTGGGTTGCTAGTCAGGCTATGATTGGTGGCTGCGTCACCAAATTGGTGGAGGATTTCGCTGAATTTCATTGTTGGGTGTGTTCAAAATTGATCTACAATTACAAAATAATTTTCCCTCTTTATGATCCAATACAGTAATTTTGTAGACACGTAGCGGTGAGCTGGCGTGTTGGTGGGGCTAATCAGACCGTTCCAAACTTCGCTTCAGGTTAGAGTACTTCAGTGACATTTTTCTGTTGATGGCTCTCTTTGTAAAGATAAGCCGATTTTCGCTGAATCTTGCCTCAATAGCGTCTTGAGTCGTTGATTATCTCCAGTGGCGATCGTTTCACCGTAATGATGAAGTTGAAAAAGCTGCCAATAACACAAATGCCAATCGTTCACCAGATACTAATAAAATAAATTACAAATTGGAGAAATTATTGATGAGGAAATTCAGGCAATTGATCCTGATGCTGTTTATTTTTTGTTTCATTATTGGCTCGGTAGCAATGTCTGCCTCTGCAATGTCCGCCTCTACTGAAGTTCCGGCAAAGGTAATGAAGCAGGCTCCCGGTTTCTATCGAGGGCAATTAGGCGATTTTGAGGTGACGGTGTTATCGGATGGCACAGCGCCTCGTCATCTCGATCAGATCCTCAGCGATCCTCGTATAGTTTGCGACGAGCTAACTGCCGACCACGAGGTGGAGCCGGTGGAGTTATCCATCAATGCTTACCTGATCAACACTGGAGCGCATTTAGTGCTGGTAGATACCGGAGCCGGTGAATTGTTTGGGTCTTCAAACGGATTGTTGCTGGCTAACATAGTGGCTGCCGGCTATCGTGCAGATCAGGTAGATACGATCTTGCTGACCCACATCCACGCCGACCACTCTGGAGGCCTGTCGATCGGTGGCAAGCGGCAGTTTCCCAATGCTACGGTCTATGTGGATGGTCAGGATGTCGCCTACTGGCTAAGTAAAAAGGAGGAACTAAAAGCACCGATATCCGCCCGCAAAACCTTTGAGCAATCGCAGACCACTGTCAATCCTTACGTGGAAGCCAAGCGGCTAGTAGAAATCAAGCCAGGCTTGGAGCTAGTTCCCGGTTTTATCGCGCGTAGTGCGCCAGGACACACTCCAGGTCATACAGCGTATCTGGTAGAGAGTCGAGGTCATAAGCTGTTTCTCTGGGGCGATACGATCCACTCTGCAAAAGTGCAGTTCAGCCACCCTCAAGTAACAGTGCAGTACGACGTGAAGCCTGACGAAGCTGCCCAGACTCGCGAACAACTGCTCGACTTCGCGGCGAAAAACGGCGTGCTTGTGGGTTCAGATCACATATCATTCCCTGGCCTTGGTCACGTTAGAAAAGTGGGCAATGGCTATCGCTGGATACCCATTCCATACACTGCCCACGTTACTGAGCTTGATCCACCGTGACCGCAAGCCATATCCCTCTTCTGTCACTTTCCGGAATAAGCAAGTAGTAAATAAGCTAAATCATCCAGAAGCATAACAGGGTTTAAATTGATTCATGGCAGCA
>NZ_JBALCN010000078.1:0-131382 GCF_036919615.1 Nostoc sp.
GATTGAATATGCTGCCATTTCTTAATAATCTTCTTTTTTACATCTTTTAAGTTTATGACTTTTGTGGCAGTTTTGATATCAAATTGCTGTAAATTATCCTATTTTAAAATTATCAGTTTAAGTAAACTTTAATTAGAGGTAAAATCAAATCGAATTTAAATTATTAATCAAAGACTTAGCAGATAACTAAGATATTTATCTTAAAAGTTTTAGAGTGATTGTTACGCATACAGTTTCAGGAGTCTTAGCCTATCCTTGAAGATTGGTAGCGCTGCTTTGAAAGGTAAAAAGAGTTAGTGTGTTAGTCTACGGCATAACACAACGCCAGTTGCTACAACGGAGCGAACCTCCGCAACGCACTGGCTCCCCTACGAAAATACTGGTCAATCTTTTATTGTTCTAACATTTGGAAGAATCGGGCAAAGTAATCTGGAAAAGTCTTCGCTGTACAGCCAGGATCTTTAATTACAATTCCTGGAACCTTCAAGCCAGTGACAGCAAAAGCCATTGCCATTCGATGATCATGATAGGTTTCAATCGCCGCCGGGGTAATTGGGCTAGGCTCAATTTTCAGTCTATCTGCAAATTCTTCAACCTTAACTCCCAGACGACGCAATTCTGTGACAACAGCTCGAATTCGATCGGTTTCTTTATATCGAATATGTTCCACATTGCGGATGGTAACAGGTGAACTGGCAAAAGGCGCGATCACTGCTAATGTTTGCACCAAATCTGAAATATCATTCATATCAATGTCGATGCCTTGCAATTGCTTCGGCCCCGTTACTTCGGTGTAATCATCCGAATCCTTAATTTGGCAACCCATCTGTTCTAAAACATTCAGCCATAGAATATCACCCTGACACGATTGTTTGGTCAAATGTTTGACGCGCACCCGTCCACCCGTGACGGCGGCGGCGGCAAAAAAGTAAGAAGCATTTGACGCATCAGGTTCTACTGTGTAATGTCGAGCTTGGTAACGTTGACCTGCTTTGATCTGAAATTGATTATCGCCGATTTGAATCACCTCCACGCCAAAATCTGCCATCAGACGACAGGTCATTTTGACGTAAGATTGAGAAACTAGTGTCCCTTCAACCACAATGCTAGTATCTTGTTGAGCATAAGGCGCAATCATCAGCAATGCCGAAAGTTGCTGACTTGTTTGGTTAGCTTTCAAACGAAAATTTCCGCCAGCGAATTGCCGACTATAGAGAGTGTAGGGCATAAACCCGGAGTTTCCCTCAAAGTTAACGGTTGCTCCACCCGTTTGTAGCACCGTCAGCATGTCACCCATCGGTCGTTCTCGCATCCGGGGAACACCATCTAGGCGATATTCACCGTTACCCAATGCCACCAACGCCGAGATAAACCGTGCTGCTGTGCCTGCCAAACCCACAAATAAATCTGCTTGTTTAGCTGGAATGTCGCCTCCTCTTCCCGCCACTTCGATCTGTGCCTGATCAGGATTCAAAGTAATGGGAATGCCCAATTGCTCTAAGCATTTGGCAAAATATTCGCTGTCTTCACTAAATAAGGCATTTTCTAAAATGGAGTCACCTTGCGCCAAAGCAGCGACAAGCAAGGCTCGATTGGTAAGACTTTTAGAACCGGGAATTTCTACCGTGGCATCCACTGGCCGATTTAAAGCAGGAATTGCAATGGTATCCACGTTAAACCTCTATGTGGGCGGTCAGCTACAACTTTATATATTGCCATATTGTGACCAAAAGGGGCAGGGGAGGCAGGGGGAGAAGAATTATTGATTATTCACCCATGCCCCATGCCCAATAGTTCGTAGTTGAATGGAAAATCTGACTCTGCTTTTGAGAATACTTGATTTATTCACCTGATTAATCTACAACCCAGGCATTATCAATATGAAATGGAGTAAAGCATCTTTATATTTTGTTGGCATTCGCAGGTTCAGCGTTCGCGTTGGCGGAGCCTCTGACAGAGAAGCGTCTCGTAGAGAAACTCACCGTTGGCGTAGCCTCTCGTAGAGAAGGTATCGCACTCACTTAGTATATTGCTTAAAGGGTTACTGAGATGTGAAAAACGCTCGGACGCTATCTAACTTAGGACTTACGCAGTGAAAACCTGAAAGCTAGATCCCCCCTAACCCCCCTTTTTAAGGGGGGGATCTGAAAAGCCCCCTTAAAAAGGGGGTTGGGGGATCTCTTTTGCGTAAGTCCTATAACTGATGAAATCGTTGCCAATATCCCGGAAACTCCTTCTGGGTTAAAGCTGGGGGAAGAACGGAGAAAAGTTACGGTTCTGGTGTCTATTTAAGAGAATTCTCAGCTATTTCCAAACAATTTCCATCTGAAGAAGTAGTAAATATTTTGAATCTTTATCTGGGAGCAATGACAGATGTGATTAACCACTATAAAGGCACAATTAATGAGTTTATGGGTAATGGCATTTTTGTGATATTTGGTGTGCCAATTAATCGTAAAAATGATTCTTAACGAGCGATCGCCTTTGCTATTGCTATACAATTGGCAATGCAGAAAATAAATTTATCAATCCGTGAAATAGGAATTGTAATTAATCTAGGCCAGTCCGTAGCCGGAAATGTTGGTTCTCAAAAACACACTCAATATACAGTTATTGGCAGTGATGTTAATTTGGCTACCTGAATAGAGTCTTATCCAGTGGAAGGAAATAATTTTAATTTCCGAAAATATCTGGAAAAATGCCAATATTGACCTCCCAATTGCTGGACAAATACAAATATGACCGAAGGGAATGAAGCACCCTGTGACAATTTGTGAAATTCGTAGCATTGGTGGTCAATATAATTTATTCTTGCCTAAAGATAATAAAAAAATAGTCATTCTCAATCAAGAAGCACCTATAAAATATACCATTTTGTAGGGAAAACATGTAGTGAAAACAGTATTTCTAGGAGCATTGATTAGCCTGTCATAAAAAGGGGCACAATTGCAATCACCACATTTTTTAGAACTATTGATTAATCTCAAACTCAAGTTATTGATTGAACCAGGACTGGCTATAGAAGAACACATCTATGCCAAGGTGAGCCAACAATCTAATGTTGACGAGCATCTTTTTCTGCTTCAGTTTATAGCTATTTCTCTAAAAATCATGTCTGACGACAAGCTGCTAGATATCTACACAATTCTTAATGCACTCCGTCAGCTTGGGTGAGATTAGAGCATCAATTTTGAAATCATAACTAAGGGAGGTATATGTAAATACGGTCAACCGAAAAGTAGGTAGTCTAGCTTTTTTTAAAACAGTAGCAATTGTTGCTGATACAAGCAGGCGATCGCGGTAAGATTTTGGACTTAAGCCTGATCTAACTCCAATAACTCATAACTCTCAACGAATAATTAATAATTCGTAATTTATGCTATATAGCAACTCACTTGGGTTCTGGAGTTCAAAATATGATTTCTTCTAAAACTGAGATTCAATTACACCCAAAGGACAAATGACAAACATAAACAACTTTCAAAGATTAGTAGAACTTGCAAATGATTATGGAATTATTTGTGAGCCAACACCAGAAGAATGTTTGATTGCATCCTTACCTGGAGACGATGATTTTTTATTAGCTTTTACTTGGTCTGGTACAGTTGAGGGAGAGCCGCCAGAGCATGAATTAATCGCAATTAGTGTACAGGATATAGTCAAAGAAGTTACCGTTGCAGCTTGGCAAATTCCTTTTTATTTATTCGGAAACGTTTTAAGGCAAGCTCAGATGCTTGTCGCTGCCCACAAAGATTTTGTTAGCTAAGAGACAAGCTTTAGCTAAAAACTATATCCCTGTCTACTTTGGCAGGGATTTTTATTTGGCTACTGTTGTAGTGTTAAGTCCATAATCTAAATTTCATATATGTTAACAATTTTCTGACATCTCCTAAAAAATTCAATATAGTGCATTAATTAATATTAACTAGCTTTTACCAGACCATGAGCTATCCAGATTTTTCTCCACTAGGCTATTAAGTCATTAGCGAACTAGGACGGAATCGAGAAGGGGGGAAGGATTAGATGGTTGGTATCAAACCTCAATACAAGTCAACAGATGGTGGTGAAGCAGTTCTGTTTTACTCAATTTGGTTCTAATTAGTCAGCTTTCACAGCACATGAGCGAGAGATTCAAGTGCTACAGGGACTTAATCACCCTGGTATTCCTAAATATTTGGGTGGGTTTGAAACATCTGATGGTTTTTGTTTGAGTCAACTTAAGCTCAAACATTCTATTTATCCTCGTTTTAGATTCCCCAACCCCCTTAAAAAGGGGGCACTCGATTCTAGCCCCCCCCAATTTATCGGGGGTTAGGGGGGATCTAAAATTTAGGTGGTACATCGAAGAATTTTCACTCTTCTTATTATACTAGGCTTTGATGTTAAGTTGACACGTATGAACATGTTGTGCCCCTATCCGTGTACTTCATTTACCTGCAATACGCTGTATGACTCGGCTCATCAGTTGTCACCATATCAAACGCTGTAACTCAAAAAATTAGAGCTGTAGTAACTACAACTTCTTCTGTAGTTAATAACCTTCCTGGTGTGATAAGTAATGCTTAAGTTGTAGTTACTCCGCCTGAAACAGTAATTATCAATACTCAAGGTGTTATAACTAATGCTTAAGTTGTAATTACTACAGCTTAAGCAGTTGTTATCAATGCTGAAGCTGTGGTTAATAACGTTCCTAGTGCTACAAGTAAGGCTTAAGTTGTTGTTACTCCGGCTGAAGTTGTGGTTATAAACGTTCAAGTTGTCGTTAAGACACAAAAAAATAATCCTCCCAGTTTTCATCTGCTTTGTCTAGATTTTTAACCGCCTGCTACTCATTTGCTACTCAAAACGGTAGCCTGGAATAATCCAGCAACTCACACACATTGCATCATGTTACCTAAACCCAAAAAACACTGGACACCTCAGCACTGGGCAAGTTGGAAGCCTTTTGGCATTGGCGAACAGTATCCCAACAATTATTGGGAGGTCTTTCGGGCAATCTGGCTATCTCGTAACAAACTACCTTATGCGTGGAATATTCTCGATAAAGGTGTCTGCGATGGTTGTGCTCTCGGAACAACCGGGATGAAAGATTGGACTTTAGACGGCATCCATCTCTGCAATGTTCGGTTGCGGCTGTTGCGGATGAATACTATGCCAGCTTTTGACCCTGTGCTATTAACAGATGTCTCGCAGTTAAAAAAGCAAAAAAGTGCCCAGTTACGCGACTTGGGACGGCTTCCTTACCCGATGATCCGTCAACGAGGGGAAAAAGGCTTTCGTCGTGTTAGCTGGGATGAAGCTTTAGGGATAATTAGCGATCGCATCCGTGCTACCACACCAGACCGCCTCAGTTTCTATATTACCAGTCGCGGTACTGTCAACGAAACTTATTATGCTACCCAAAAAGCTGTGCGGGCAATGGGAAGCAATAATATTGATAACGCTGCTCGCATTTGCCATTCTCCTAGTACGGCGGGATTGAAAGCTGCTATCGGTGCAGGGGCTACTACCTGTTCATATAAAGACTGGATTGGTACTGATTTATTAGTCTTCATTGGCTCCAACGTTGCCAATAATCAGCCTGTTACTGTCAAATATCTCCATAATGCCAAGAAAGCTGGCACAAAAATTGTAGTCATTAATACTTACCGTGAGCCAGGAATGGAGCGCTACTGGGTGCCCTCAATTGTGGAAAGTGCCCTTTTCGGTACAAAATTTGCCGAAGACTTCTTCTTAATTAACATGGGCGGGGATATAGCATTTTTGAATGGCACAATTAAACATATAATTGCTAACAACTGGATAGACCAGTCATTTATAAATTTGTACACAGATGGCTTTGCCGAACTTAAAGCATCGTTAGAAAGCCAATCTTGGGAAGAATTAGAACGGCTTTCTGGCACATCCCGCGAGGAAATGTACGCCTTTGCCAAAATGGTCAAAGAAGCTAATAAAGCCGTATTTGTTTGGAGTATGGGCATTACCCAGCATGAATGCGGTGAAGATAATGTGCGAAGTATCATCAACTTAGCTCTCACCAAAGGTTTTGTCGGTCGGGAAGGCTGCGGTTTAATGCCAATTCGCGGTCACTCTGGGGTGCAGGGTGGTGCAGAGATGGGATGTTACGCGACAGTATTTCCTGGTGGTAAACCTATCACCCCAGAAAATGCTGCCCAATTGAGTCAACATTGGGGCTTTGAAGTGCCAGCAAGTAAAGGTTTAATTGCTCCAGAAATGATTAACGCCGCCCATCAGGGGCAATTAGATGTGTTGTTCTCTGTGGGAGGGAACTTCCTAGAAGTACTGCCAGAACCGGATTATGTGGAAGCTGCGCTGAAGCAAATACCGTTGCGGGTACATATGGATATTGTTCTCTCTAGCCAAATGTTGGTGGAACCTGCTGATACTGTCGTGCTTTTACCTGCGACGACTCGCTACGAAATACCAGGGGGAGTCACAGAAACTAACACCGAACGCCGGGTAATTTTCAGTCCAGAAATACCGGGGCCGCGCATTGGGGAAACGCGTCCAGAGTGGGAAGTCTTTCTCGAATTGGCAAGGCGCGTGCAACCAAATTTGGCAGATAAGCTGACTTTTGCTGATACAGCTGCTATACGTCAAGAAATTGCTCAAGTCGTCCCCCTATATGCAGGTATTCAACACTTACAGCAGGCTGGTGACCAGTTTCAGTATGGCGGGTCACATTTGTGCTTTGGTTGGAATTTCCCGACAGCGGATGGGAAGGCACACTTTGGGGTATTATTGCCACGCCAAAGAGAATTACCAGAAGGCTATTTCTTAGTAGCAACGCGCCGAGGCAAACAATTTAATAGTATGGTGCAAGAACGCAAGGATGCAATTACTGGGGCAATGCGAGAGGCGGTACTAATGAATCCTGCTGATGCCGCCCAGTTGGGTTTAAAAGATAGCGATCGCGTCATTCTTAAGAATGATTTAGGCGAGTTGTTCTGTCAAGTCTATATTGCGCCAATTCAGTCAGGAAACTTGCAAGTACATTGGCCAGAAGGGAATGTGCTATTAAATAAAAGTAAGCGATCGCTTGAAGGAGTTCCTGATTATAATGCGATCGTGCAGTTAGAAAAAATCTGAATCAAGTTTCACTCTTCCAATTTTAACACTCCCAACAGCATATCCATTAATTTGCATCAAGACTACCGCAAAGATGAGCATCTCTGCGGTAGTTTGAAGTTAACGACTATAAAAGTAGAGCAAAAACAGCCAAGTATAGCTTAATTTACTACTTTCAGTTATCCCCAATTCTAGAAAGCTATTGAGAGTTCTTGGATTTGACTAACCCATTGCTTGCACCGCAGTCAACATGAAATTAATCCGCTGCTCAAAGTCTAGATTTTTGATCAATGCAACAAATTCATCGGTTTCAGCAGGTGGTTGATATTCGGATGGTACTGGAATGATGGTTCCATTCTCCATTCCTTGTGCCAGCATCAGCCAAACGTCTAATCTGGAATTGGCACTTAGAGCATTATAGGCTTGACTAATATTGTTAGCTGCACCATTAATAATGTCGCGTTGTGCTTGCAGTTGCTCTTCATGAGACAAGTCCAGGAATTGGTCAAACACTGCTTTAGCAGGAACTTCTATCCTTTCAGGAGGTGCCGGCTGTAGCTGCTCTTTAAGATCCAAGTAACCGAACCAAAGTAGGCCTAGCTGAGTATCTACATCAAAGCCTTTAAAAACTTCTAAAGCTGGTTTTGTTTTTTCATCAGCTGTGTAAGTCATAATAAACTCCAACTAAATTAAGACTATTTTGAATTTCCTGAGCTATTTACTGAAAAAACTTGCTTTCAGTACCTTCATATAAGTTAACAAAGGAATGAAGATGGATAATCCTACTTAGGGTATGAATAGGACTCACTACATAAGACAGATAGAGATAACTCAAATTGCTAGTTACAAAAATACCTGCTTCAATGTATATAAAAGCAAAGATAAAAGTTAATACTTTACAACAGTTTTCATGTATTTAAACCACATCTGTCTAGGGGCACAGCATTACTGTGTGCGTAGGGTGTAGTCTATTTATCTAAAAATAGCTGTAAGTAACATAACGTTTGTGAGTGTAAGGGTTTTGGTTATATCCAGACATGACGCCAACTTGAGAAGCTACTCTTCAAATGAGCCAAATCTCAGTGATAATGCCTAGAATTTAAAAGTAAGCGATCGCTTGAAGGTGTCCCTGATTATAATGCGATCGTGCGTCTGGAAAAACAAACCTAATATTACCGTCTTCCCCCTGCTACGCTCAACTTAATATCACCCCAAAACTTGCAGCCATGTCCACTGCCAAAGATTTTGAAACCCTAGAAGATGTTATATTTCCACCAGGGGATTTAGAAAGTAACGAACCACCATTGGAAACATACCTACATTTGCAGCAAATGCTGCTATTGATAAAATGCCTTGATTGGTGGTGGCGAGACCACAACAACTTTTTTGCTGCCGGCAATCTTAGCATTTATTACAGTCCACGGCAGCGTAAATCCCAAGACTTTCGGGGACCAGATTTCTTTGTCGTGTTGAATACTGAACGCAAACCCCGTGATAGTTGGGTTGTTTGGGAAGAAGACGGCAAATATCCAAACTTGATTATAGAACTGCTTTCAAAGTCAACCGCAGCGATTGACAAGGGCTTAAAAAAACAAATTTACCAAGATATTTTTCGTACTCCTGAATATTTCTGGTTTGACCCCAAGAATCTAGAATTTGCTGGGTTTATTTTGTTGGGTGGTACGTATCAACTTATAGAACCCAACCCACAAGGATTGTTGTGGAGTCAACAGTTAAGTTTGTACTTGGGCGTTCATGAAAATCAATTGCGTTATTTCAATGCGGAAGGAAATCTAATTCCCACACCTGAAGAAATTGCACAGTGGGAAGCAGAACACGCTGAACAACAAAGACAACGCGCCGAACAGGAAGCGCAACGTGCTGAACAAGAGAAACAACGCGCTGAACGTTTAGCAGTAAAGTTGCGAGAATTGGGTATTGACCCAAATACGATTTAAAGTATGTAGACTTGCTCTAAAAATCATGGAAGTACAACCAAGAGAGATTAAGAATTACCTCACAAATGATGGTATAAATACTTTCTCTGAGTGGTTTGATTCTTTGCGAGATAGAAGAGCAAAAGCTAAAATTAGAGCAAGGCTTGACCGAGTAGAAGCAGGTAATTTAGGTGATTGTAAATCAGTGGGAGATGGGGTTTTTGAACTGAGAATAGATTACGGTGCTGGCTACCGCGTCTACTTCGGACAAGAAGGGTCAGCAATTATTATTCTTTTGTGCGGTGGTGATAAAAGTACTCAAGAAAAAGATATTGATAAAGCAAAAGAATATTGGGAAGATTATAGGAGTAGAGATGATGCCTAAAAGTGCAAGCTATCACGAAAAACTGATTGAAGACCTCAAAGACCCATTAGAAGCAGCAGCTTATATCGAAATTGTTTTAGAAGAAGGCGACCCGAAAATGTTGAGTAAGGCGCTGAAAAATGTGATTGAGGCAAAAGGTGGAATTGATCAATTTTCTGTACAAGTTAAGCAAGTTTATGACAAACTCGAACAGATATTATTTGAGAAAGAAGAAATAGAATTTTATTGCCTGAATGTTTTGCTGGATGCATTAGGCTTGCATTTGGTAGTAACAGTTAAGCCAAGGTAATTGAATATTATGGCATCCAGCGTTTTTACAATTAGGGAAAACCTTGGAGGAGTGTGCAGCTAGATATCACCAGTTTTGTAAAAAATATCGACTAAAACCGAAGCCAGAAAAAAGGAACCATTGGGGAAGTGACTTTTTGCCATCTATGAAGAATAAGGGCAAAGGAAAGAAGTCACTAGGACAGATGAGTTGACCTTGGGACAAGCAAGCAGTAACAGAAAGTATTGAGGTACATAAAGTAGCGAAAAATTTATTGGCGCGAACGAGTTTAAGCCCCAGTGTCATGTATCGGAATTCTGAAATGCTGATTCTACTGTACAAAAGGGAGCTGCAATAAATGTTTACACAACTCAGAAACGCTTAAATCTTACAATCTACAAGTCTCGATGCGAGAGAAGAGACATCCCCAACCTCACTTTGGCAGCGGCGGGTAAATGTCCCGTAGGAGCGTTAGTTTCAAATGTTACTTTTGAGTAGCTAATCCAATAATAATTCTTCCTCCATCCGACTTTATCACCAAACTTATTCCAAGCTTCTTCGTCGTAGTATTTGCCGTCCATTTTACCGCCGACGCTCAAGTAAATTTTCTTTTGGACGCTGAAGCCAAATTTACCATTGCTGTATTTTACCCACAATTGGTCAATTGTGCGGAGGTCAGTGCAAGGAAAATTTAAGAGTTCATCTGTACTGAACCGTCCGCCGTCTTTCTTACCCACAGCCTGAATCATCACTAGATAAGTTTCTATGTCAGCTTCTTTCCAGTTGTGTGCTGCCAGTAAATCGCGCAGTCTGGTGTAATCGATGCCTTTTTCTGAGGCAAGGTCATCTGTCTTAATAGGTTTAGGGATTGTTTCTGATGGTTTAGGCTAAATTGTAGGTCTTGTTCCTGGCTTTAGCCCAGTGATGCCCCAAATCAACTGTCCCATCGGGTCAGGTTGCGGTGAACGAAAATCAACCCACATTAAACCTTGGAGAAATAGAGGAAGTTGTGGCTCTGTTGGAGCATCCGATAAAAGTACCGGAATAACTGGACATCTTCTATTCACAAAAGCTCGCAGAAACGCATTAATTTCTTGACTTTGCCAAGGGCCAAATCCTGAACCCCCTACAAAAACTGCTGCTGCTCCAATTTGGTTTATCTGCTGCTCTAATGAATCCTGCCAAGAAAAACCAGGGCGTAATTCCCAAATATCTAACCACAGTTCAATTTTGCGTTGCTTTAGTTGTTCCGCAACTTGGATGACCGCAGGCTTATCCTTACTGTTGTGGCAAAGAAAAACATCGAATTTTTCCATCAGTTACTCTTCCACACCTGCAATTACCGCCAACGCCTTCGCATACTTTTCCAAACCATCACTTTACGCTCTGTTGGGTCAGCTTCCCAAGACATTATTTATTCTCGACAACCTCTAGACCTGTCCTAGCTATTGATTTAATATCAACATTCTGATTGTTTAGCAGCACTATTATGGTGGTATTTTGATTGGGGAGATATGCAAGCAATGTTACGAAGCCATAGGCTGTACCACTATGCCCAATTGCTTTTGCCAAAGGAGATGAGAACCGTTCTACACCCAACCCATAGCTATAGCCTTCGCCATTATTTTTAAATTTCAACATTTCTTTGATCATGTTTGAGGAAAGTAAGGTTTTTTTGACAAATAACGCTTTGGCGAACTTGGCTAAATCCTCTGCTGTTGAAACCAATCCACCATCTCCTAAACCATTGCCATCATTGACTTTGGCGTAGCTATCTAGCTTACCATCCTTATTGCGATCGCCATAACCTGTAGCTACTTCTCCAATTGTCGGTTCGCGCAATTCCGTGAAGGTATGTTTTAATCCTAATGGTTTTAAAATCCGACTGCGGATTGCTTGTGCAAGAGTTCCCTTAGTTATATTTTCAACAATCAGTTCCAAAAGAATGTAGTTACAATCAGTATAAATAAATTTTTCTCCGGGATTTGCCTGCGGTTGTTCTTGGTACATATACCGAATAGCTTCTCTAGCTGTCCAAGGCTGTGAGCGACTTCTTTTTGCAGTAGCTTGAATAAATTCTTTTGTATCTAGGTATTCTGCAACACCACTGGTGTGGTTGAGCAGTTGACGAACTGTAATTTTATCGCTGTTGACAATATGAGGACTGATGTCTCTTGGTAAGTAGGTAGCGATCGCCCGATCTAATTCTATCTTCCCTTGCTCCACTAATTTCAGCACAACCACCGCCATAAAAGTTTTACTCATACTGGCAATGGCAAAGCCATCTGTGGGTTTCATCCGGGTTTTAGTTGATAAATTATTGACACCAGATGCTCCCAACCAAAAATCTTTAGGTGTACTAATATACATGACTGCACCAGGTATTTTCTGTTCTCTAACTATCTCATTTAAAAGTGTCTGTAGTTGAGAACTTTTTCCTCTGGTGGAGGTAGACGGCACTTGTTTAGCAAGAGACTTTTCAATTACTCTCAGACTAATGTTATTACCCACTACGTATCCTGCAAAACCAAGGGAAATTACAAAGACTATTGCAAATAAAATTTTACTGAAAGCCAAAAATTTTAGGTTCATTTTACTTCCTAAATAGAAACCTAGCCGATTTAGCTCAACAGCACAAAGTGGTTGGTGAGCATCAACCTGACATCTGATATACAAATAGCATCACTCTGTTTCCAGATTAGTATCAAAATTTCAATTCACCAACTCTCATAAATATGAAAATGCCAACTAAAAGCAAAACCAAAGCCACTGTTTGGGTAATGGAAAAAGGTCAAGTACGGACTCGTTTAGATCATCTCACTACTGAGGAACCTTTAGAAATTCGTCTTGCCCCTTTCCAGAAAACGGTAGCTGTAACAATGCGGACACCAGGGGCAGATTTTGAACTAGCTGCTGGTTTCCTCTACAGTGAAGGAGTCGTTAGCCGCAGGGAAGATATCCGACGGATTAGCTACTGCGTAGATGAATTAGTAGATGGTGAGCAGCGCCATAACATCGTAAATGTAGAACTGCGGGATGGGTTGATTCCAGACTTACAGCCTTTGGAGCGTCATTTCTACACTAGTAGCGCCTGTGGGGTGTGTGGTAAAGCTAGCCTTGAGGCTTTGCGTCTGCGGGGATGTCCAGTGATTCCTTCTGGCCCAACGGTAACACCTGAGATCATCTACAGCCTACCAGACAAGCTCCGGGCTGCTCAAGGTATCTTCACTGCTACAGGGGGTTTACACGCTGCGGCTACCTTCAATGCTCAAGGACAATTGTTAAATCTGCGGGAGGATGTTGGGCGACACAATGCTTTGGATAAATTGATTGGTACAGCTTTGCTCAGTGACGAGTTGCCTTTAAATAATTGTATTGTCCTGGTCAGCGGACGCTCTAGTTTTGAGATTTTGCAAAAGTCTACAACTGCTGGAGTTCCCATTGTCTGTTCTGTATCCGCTCCCAGTAGTTTGGCGGTGTCTGTCGCCAAAGAATTCGGGATTACCTTAATTGGATTCCTGCGCGGAGAACGGTTCAATGTTTACACTGGTTTACAAAGAATAAACGCTGCTTAAGCTTGGAGAGAGCGTCATTACGAATTACAAATTGTTAACAATGCCGGAGTTGGAGTTGTAATGCTGAAAAGCCTGTTTTATTAGCTCAAGACTAGCCCTTTCAAGGTGGGTGCAAATCTTAGTCCATAAATTCTTCTTTAACCTCTTTATCTCTGGTTCTCTGTGCCTCTGCTGTTAAATAAATTACTTTTAAACCGCAGAGGCACAGAGAGCGCTGAGAAAAACAATCTTATTTTATGAGTCACCTTGAAAGGGCTACTTTCTGCCTCATGCCCCATTATCCTAGTTTGATTCAGACTGCGGGAGTGCCAAAAATTGCCAAATTACCCATACAGCAAAGGTTGGTACCCCAATTGTCGCTGCCATTAGTAACGGCTCTAGTCCATCCAGTAAGGTAACTATGGGAAATAAATACAGCACGTCTTCAATGTCAAACCCGGCGAAATTTGGTTGATGGCTGGCGTCTTTACCCAAACGCTGTTCCATTTGGTTTCGCAAATGAAAGATGCAAGCAACAGACACGCCAGATACTATCCCCATAAGCAACGCCCACCAACCAAATTTTCCCTCCCTAAGACCATATCCAATACATACAAACAAAAGAATGTGGATGATGGCGTCACTAGCAAGGTCATACTGATGTCCCCATTTGCTGCTTTTCCCACTCAAACGAGCTAATTCACCGTCCGTGTGATCTAGAAAGTTGGATAAAGCAAACAATACTGCCCCAATGTTAGCCCACATGGCATCGCCAACTGCGATCGCTATGGCAGCAGCCAACCCTGTCACAAGTCGCACTGTGGTGAGATGATTGGGGTTTACCCAACTGTCTTTTAGAGGTCGAACTAGCCAGTAAGCAAGTTGAGCATCCCAAGGCTTTGTGATCATAGATGAACTTGATTTGATGTAGTCTTTGAATATCCATAACACTGAAAATTACCACATCTTTCTAAAGTTATAGATTTTTATTTAAGATGACTACAAATGGGCAGTCGGGAGCAAGAAGCATTCTTGTCCGCTCTGTAAAACTCTTCAATGATGAAATTTCTAGTTTTGAGAGCTGCTACATTGGTCAGCGATCGCTTTGAACTCGACAGCATCGTGACTACACAAGAGGCGCACACCGCTATTGCGATCGCCTAAAGATACCTTCAAAGAACTATCGACTCGCAAAACCTTACCACTGTATTGATTGAGATAAACATAGCTCTGACCATAGTCTACATCTTCTTGGGTCATCTGAAAGCAAACCATGAAGGCCTGTCGTAACTTACTGTTTGAGCCGCCCAATCAGGAGTACCGCCGAGAAGTGACTAATCAAACAACAACCGAATTGGGACAAGGCAATTGATCCAGCGATCGTTAAAGCTGTTGCTTCTTGAGTAGCTTTGGTAGCGAGTCGCGCAGAAATAACTTACCTTCACAGATCATAGCTTACGGCCGGATTGACAACTCAGAGGGGAGTGGCACTGATACCGCGCACAAAAATATCTACACAAGTTTCGATATAGTCCTCACAGCTATAGCTGCCTTGATTGAACTTTGCACTGCGGCATAGCATTCCAGCTAATAGCATTCCTGTAAACATATCGACTGCTGGAAATGGCTCAAGGTTTGCTCTGACGGTGCCTCGTCTCTGACTCGATTGCAGGTAAGCTACCAGTTTTTCCCCTAAAGGCTTGGCAGCTTCTTGAATCACTTGTTTAGCTGCCTCTGGATGACGTTTGGCTTCTCCAATGAAGGTACGAATTAAGTCTTCCTGTGCCTCTAGCATCGTATTGTAAAGATGGGCATAATATCTTAAATCAGTTTTTAGATCCTGCGTCCACGCTTCGGGGTGTGCAAGGGCTTCAGTCTGGAGTGCAAAGGCATTTTCGATTACTGCTCCCAGAAGTTGTTCTTTGCTAGCAAAGTGGCGAAATAAAGTCACCTCATTCACACCAGCAACACGAGCTATTTCACGGGTAGTTGCTCCTTGAACACCTAAACTGGCAAATACCTGCGAGGCGGCTTCTATCAAACGTGTACGGGTGAGAGTTGATGAACGGATGGTTTTATTCATTTATGCTGGCAAGTACTTACTTACATCATAGGTTATGTGGAAAAAGTGGTCGTAACTTGGGGAAAAATAATCTTGATACCAGCATTTTTAAAAAACTTTAAAATATAGAGTCATTTCCGATTCGCTTGCTTATTCGCATTTTAGTCTTTGTTACCAATGGGATTTCTCATCTATGACTTCTGTAAAACACTCCCTGTTGAACTAGTCACTCGGCTTTTTGTGTTCTAAGTTAAATTTTGCAATATAAATTTATAACTTCTCAAATGACCACAACTCAAGCTTAGGAACTTTTTATTTTTTGAGAGATAATTACTATGAGGTTTGGAGTGATTAAAATCAAATACTTCAGTAAGGTGTAAGTGTTAAAATCTAATTTCATTGTTTTTTCTTGCGTACCCACTCCGACTAAAACTTTTATAGCTAACAACTTTATGGTCTAGCTGATGACACTACCAATTTCCATTGTTATGACTGTCTATAACAGGGAACGTTACCTTAGTAAAGCAATTGAAAGTGTTTTAAGACAAACGAGGAGAAACTTTGAGCTATTAATTTGGGATGATGGTTCTACAGACTGCTCTGTAGAAATTGCTCATAGTTATGCCGCCAAAGATCAACGAGTCCGAGTATTATTAGGGGAACATTTAGGACAGGGGTGCGCCTTAAAAGCGGCATTTGCTGCGACTACTGGAGCTTACATTGGGCAGGTGGATAGTGATGACTTCATAGCACCAACAGCTCTTGATGAAACTGCTGCTGTCCTCGACACATATCCAGAAGTAGGTCTTGTGTACACCGACTACACTGTGATCGATGAAGAAGGCAGGATTAAAGGAGAAGGAAAACGTTGCCAAATTCCATACTCTAAAGACCGATTATTGGTTGACTTTATGATCTTTCATTTTCGATTAATCCGTCGCACTGTTTATGACCAAGTGGGCGGTATTGATCAGTCATTTGAATCTGTAGAAGATTATGACCTTTGTTTGCGGCTTTCTGAGGTCACGCAAGTAAAGCAAATTAAACATCCACTTTATTATTATCGTACCCACAACAATAGCTTGTCTCATCACAAGCAAATCGAGCAAATACTCTTAGCCCAAAAAGCCATCTCTTCTGCATTAAGCCGACGCCAGCTATCTGACCGCTTTGAAGTCAATGTGCAGCTTACTGGGAAATTTTCTTTGCAACATAAAAAGTAAATTCTCCATTTCACTACTGATTATTCAATTCAAAATTCAAATATATAAGGAAGTACAATGACAACTATCCCCTATGATTTTACCGTCAATAACTTGGAAGGCCCATTAATGGGAGAAACATTTACAGGTTTTTTCAGTTACGATGATGAATCTGAACCTGTAGGATTTGGATATGGTTCTGAGGAGTTCTTCTTAACAGATTTTAAATTGAATTTTAATGGTGTCACATATGGTTTAGATGATGTAACTACTAACTTTAGTAATGTTAAGCCAAAAGAAGCTTTCTGGGTAGGTAATGTTTCCCCAGAATGGGGTTCAGATAGTTTAGCTTTGATTACGGAAAACCCAGTAGGCATTGAATTTGGTTCATCAATTTTCTTACAAAGTCAACCCGAATTGACATATGGGAATGTCGGCAGCGGAGTCGGAGTGAATCAGGGGAAGGTAACATACACTTTAAAATATCCCATTAATTTAGTAGAAAAAACTATTAACGGCAGAGATGGCACAGATTTCCTTATTGGCAGCCCTGGTAATGATCAACTCAACGGGAAAAATGGCAATGATATACTCATAGGTCTAGCTGGCAATGACATTCTCAATGGCGGCAATAATTCCGACATTCTCATTGGGGTCAATCCCCTTTCTGTGAATCCTGGACGCAGTGAGATAGATATCTTAAATGGTGGTAGTGGTAGCGATAGATTTGTGTTGGGAGGTATCAATAATGTTTACTACGATAATGGTAATCCTAATACTCAAGGTCTGGGTGACTATGCCCTAATTAAGGATTTCGAGAGCGTAGATACTATCCAGCTCAAGGGTACGTCCAATGATTATCTCCTGAATAATACTTTTACTATAGGCTATAAGACTGGCACGGCTATATTTCTCAAAGACAATGTTAACGAATTGATTGGATTTGTGGAAGGCGTTACAGATTTAAATTTAAATAGTAGCAATTTCAGTTTTTTTTAATATAGCAGTCTGCTTTTCCTAAAATTACTGGATTTGGTCTGGGGAAAGGTTAAAGGTCATCAAATTGATTTTGGTACAGTAGCTAATGTTTTACTCATTTTAGTAACTGGGACAACCACTCCACTTCTTAAATAATGAGGTGCTCTTTCGATAGCAGTAAATCCCAGTCGTAAATAAAACCCTTCAGCATAAAGACTAGCAGTTGTAATTACCTTATCTATACCTTGCTTAGTTGCTTCATCGCAAAAATATTGAACTAAAGCACGTCCAATCCCTTTACCTTGATATTTAGGATGAACATACAACCCGATGAGTTCATCAACAATAAAACTAGCAAAACCGATAACAACATCTGCCTCGATCGCAACCCAGAAAGTTTCCACTTTCATCCTCTTCAAGATATTTGAACCATCAGGTTTATCGCGGTTATTACGCCAAGCTAAAAGTTCTTTTTTTGTGTAAAAAGTTGCAGGTAAAGCTTTGATAGCAGCAATATGAATTGCACTTAGCACCCACACATCTGTTTCTTGGGCAGGTCGAAGGGATATTTCCTTAGCGCTCATAGGTTTAGGGCTAGCATTCAGATTACATACCTATTTGAATTTTTGGTATGTTATAAGAAATTTTAGTTGCGTAGGCGTGGCCCGTCGTAGACATCGCAAGACATCAACTAGACAAATTCTCAACTGCTTTACTGGTATTAGCAGTTTGTAATTGAGTCACAACTCGCTGGACAATCTGCCGTCTGATTTCCTGAACATTTTGACTCGCAGCTGTAACGCGAGCAAGTACAGCCGCAGGGGCAGTTTGGGGAGAACCACTGTTAAAGGCTGGTTGAGGATTGTATTCAATCCTTAATTGAATTGCTTGAGCGCTCGCTTCCCCAAATAACTCAGCAGCTAGAGTCAGCCCAAAATCAATGCCAGCTGTCACACCGCCGCCTGTAATTCGATTGCGATCAATGACAACTCTTTGGGCAACTGTCTCAACTCCCAACATCTCAAGCAAATCCAACGATAGCCAATGAGTAGTGGCGCGATACCCCTGAAGTAAACCGGCCGCCGCCAGCAGCAGAGAACCAGTGCAGACAGCCGTAACGTAGCGGGCTTGTTTGCCTTGGGTTTTGAGAAAATCGAGAAACTTTTGATCTTCCATTTTAGCATTGATACCTGGGCCTCCTGGCACAAATAACACATTTAAGGCTGGGGCTTGAGCAAAGGTTGTGTCCGGTAGAAACGTAAGGCCGCGTTAGCGAAGCTTACCGAAGGTATCGCTCCGAATTGGTTCAAGTGTTTCTGCCAGCAGATATAATTGCACGTTTGGCAATCTGGCAAAAACTTCGTAAGGCCCCGTGAAATCTAACTGTGTCACATTTGGGAACAATACTATCCCAATGGATAGAGAAGAAACAAGTTCATTTACAGTCACTATTTATGTCCTCATTCAAAATACTCAAGATGCCGATGCTTAAAATAGCTTAAGCAAAATTCTAATGTATTTAGGACTTACGCACTAAAAACCTGACACCTCGATCCCCCCTAACCCCCCTTTTTAAGGGGGGGATCTGAAAAGCCCCCTTTTTAAGGGGGTTGGGGGATCTCTTCTGCGTAAATTTTAGTATTTATTTATACTATTTGCCCAAAATCTTGATCCAATTGCTTACCCAACTTGCTCAATGAAATATAAACACCTATAAACCTATCGACAAAACGTATAATAAATTTTAAAGTACGGTAAGTCTATCGGTAAAGTGTGTATTATGGGTAAAGCAATAAAATAACCAACTTCAAAAGACAAATTTTGAAGTAATCAGGCAATATCGTTTGATATTTAGCTAATTTTGCTGTGTTTACTTGAATATATTCTCAAAGCTTGCTTATCAGAGTATTTACTAAGCTGGAAGACATTAGAAAGTCAAAAGGAGTGAATGTGATCAACGCCATACAAATTAACGAAAACCTGACAACTACAGGACAAGTCATTCCAAAACAGCTTGAGCAAGCTATCCAAGAAGGTTTTAAATCCGTTCTAAATCTGCGATCGCCTGATGAACTAGGATTTTCTCAGGATGAGCAAAAAGTAGCAGAAGCATTGGGGCTGCATTATACGAATGTTCCACTCAAGGTGGATTTAAAAAATATGAATGAAGAGGTAATTACTAAAATCCTCACGATCCTAGAACAAATCCCTAAACCAGCAGTTGTGCATTGTGCAGCCGGGATGCGATCGACTGGAATTGCGCTCTTAAGTATCGCTATCCAGGAAGGATTAACACCAGAGGAAACCTTAGCAAGAGCTAAGAATCTGGGTTTTGGATTCTTTGAACACGCTGGCGTTAGTCCCCGGCTGAAGCAATTATTTGTAGACTACGTTAACAAACATGCGAAAGTAGCCGTGCCTAGTTACTGAAAAATCTGTACTCAGCTAACAATAACGTAAGTTTGATAAACCTCTCCCTGCCTTGAACTTTCGTTCAAGTCTGTCCCTCTCCGAGTCGGAGAGGGACGGTTTTGCGTAGTAAAACCTCTTAGAGGTTTCTTTTAGTCAGGTACCATTCGCGCAACTCAGCAGTGGATGAGCCAACGTACAAAGTCAAGGCGATCGCATAATACCTGGTAGTTAAAAGCTTTTAGTTGAAGGGTGTGAGGGATGCGATCACTGTTTTTAGGATATCTAACCATATCTTTGTTAGAGTATTAAATAATTTGGATAAAATAGGTATGACTAACTATTCTGTCAATTTACCATTGTTCTTAGAATCATATGTTGAATTTATGCAACATATTGAAGGCTTATATACGAAGCTTTCAAATCCTGCAAAAGGAGCTGAGTTTGCCGAATTTACAAAAGATATTTTAAGTACGCAGGAAAAATTTTTAGGATTCAAGCCTGAGCTTAACACTAAACAAACCCATGATGAAGGAGTTGACGTTTTTTGGTTTGACCCAGAAACAAACAAACAAAAAGTTTATTGTCAATGCAAATTGCATATTCGCGGCAAAGATGATTTAGATAACATAATAGGAAAATTTTCGAGCTATGAGCAATCTCATTTTCCAACTAACAAAGATACAAAACAATTAAGTATTTTTGATTTGTCAGAAGCTAATCAAATAGGTAATTCTGAATCTAAAGCAAGCGTTATTTATTGTATAGCAACCCTTTCAATTACTAAAAATATACTAGAATTATATAAAAGCTCAGGTAGACCATCGGTTAACTTTTATCAAAACTTAGCTGATTCTAATCGAATTGAAATAATTGATGGTCAATTATTATATAAACTTTTTTTAGAAGCATATAGAAAAGAATATGCAATTCCCCAAAGAGTTCTATTTAAGGTTTATGAAAAATTTGTAAATTATAATAATGTATACATGAGAATTATAAGTGCAGAAGATTTAATAAAAATTTATAGTGAATGTGGCCAAGGAATTTTCTTTGAAAATGTTAGAGATTTTTTAGGTTTGGATGCCCGTAATTCAGCTTTAGATATTAATAATGAAATTTTTAAAACAGCTAGCAACGAACCAGAGAAAATGCTAGAAAGAAATAATGGAATTACATTCAAAGCTAGTTATCTAGAATACAAAGATGGCAATTTAATTTTAGAAAATGCTGGAATTATAAATGGTTGCCAGACAACAATGTGCATTGTTGAAGCTCAACCTTCAGGAGATTGTTTTGTTCCTGTTAAAATTGTTATTGCTGATTTAGAAAATTCATCGAAAGTAGCTAAAACAGCTAATACACAAAATAAAATTGAAAAAATTAACTTGGAATTATCTGAGTATCTTAGACCTCAATTAGTAAAAATGAGTCTTGCTGAAATTGGAGTAAAAATTAATGAACATGAAACTTCAACATCTGTTCCATCAATTGCATCTGCAATATGCTACAATCGTGTTTTTTACTCAGATTTGAGATATTTATTTATTGGTTTATTTAGTTATATACCTCGCAACATTTTTATATCAGATTATGCTTCTATCAAGTTTGATGAGCTTGCTAATGCTTATCCTTCATTGGATGATAAAAAATCTTTAGTAAGTATAATTGGTAATATTTTAACGGCAGCTAATAAAGTTTTTGATAAACTTAAAGAGGAGTACCCTTCCGAAGCTAATCTTCAAGACTCTAAAGGTAAAATTGGACAAATCTTTAATAGATTTTATGTGGATGAAAAAGGATATAAACCTTATCTAATCGTGCTTTCTATGTGTTGTTTGCTAAATATTCATGACGAAAAGCAATTTAAGGAGCAAAGTGTTAAAGCATTTGTTGATCAAATTAATAATATTATTGAAAGCAGAGAATCAGATTTTGAAGAAGCATTAAAAAAATCATTTAAAGCCGTAGCAATAAGCGTTATAAGTAGATGTACAGGTAAAGATAGAGACCTTGATCAAGAAATAAGACAAAAGTTATTTACATATTTAAAAACTACTGAGTTTTCTAGTTTTTATTTAACTTATGGAGCCTTATAAAATTTGTTTTATTACAAGTCAATTCAAAGATATTGAGACGATATCGCTCTTCACCACCCCCCACACCTCAAGGAATTGTTAACCCTCTTGCTCGCAACCACAACCAAGGTGGTACACTACATCCATGCTAGGGGTGCCTACATAACCAGGCTGAGATCACACCCTTAACACCTGAGTCTGGGTAATACCAGCGGAGGGAAGCTGTTTATAGAGGAATTTATCAATATGCGGACAGAATGGGTTGCTAAACGACGTGGGCAGGATAATGTATCTCAAATGCACTACGCCCGCCAAGGTATTATCACCGAAGAAATGCACTACGTCGCCAAACGGGAAAATCTCCCCGCTGATCTCATTCGTGAGGAAGTGGCGCGGGGGCGAATGATTATCCCGGCTAATATTAATCACACTAATTTAGAACCGATGGCTATTGGCATCGCCTCCAAATGTAAGGTAAATGCTAATATCGGCGCTTCTCCTAACTCTTCTAATCTTCAAGAAGAAGTCGATAAGCTGAACTTGTCGGTGAAGTATGGCGCTGATACCGTGATGGATTTGTCCACAGGCGGCGGTAACTTGGATGAAATTCGCACCGCCATCATCAAGGCTTCGCCTGTTCCTATTGGTACGGTACCGGTATACCAAGCTTTAGAAAGTGTCCACGGCACAATCGAGAACCTGACTGCTGATGACTTTCTTCATATCATTGAAAAACATGCCCAGCAGGGGGTAGACTATCAAACTATCCACGCTGGGATTTTGATTGAACATTTGCCTTTGGTGAGAAATCGCATCACTGGTATTGTCTCTCGCGGTGGCGGTATTTTGGCGCGGTGGATGCTACATCACCACAAACAAAACCCGCTTTATACCCACTTCCAAGACATCATCGAAATTTTCAAAAAATACGATGTCTCCTTCAGTTTAGGAGATTCTCTGCGTCCCGGTTGCACTCATGATGCTTCAGATGAAGCACAATTAGCTGAATTGAAAACCCTTGGACAGCTAACTCGCAAAGCCTGGGAAGATAATGTCCAGGTGATGGTGGAAGGGCCTGGACATGTGCCAATGGATCAAATTGAGTTCAACGTCCGTAAGCAGATGGAAGAGTGTTCTGAAGCACCTTTCTATGTTTTGGGGCCATTGGTGACAGACATTGCTCCTGGTTATGACCACATCACTTCAGCCATTGGAGCAGCGATGGCTGGATGGTACGGTACTGCAATGCTGTGTTATGTAACACCTAAAGAACATTTGGGTCTACCAAATGCCGAAGATGTTAGGAATGGGTTGATTGCCTATAAAATAGCAGCTCATGCGGCTGATATTGCTAGACATCGCCCTGGTGCAAGGGATAGAGACGATGAACTTTCTAAGGCGCGTTACAACTTCGATTGGAACCGTCAGTTTGAATTATCACTCGATCCAGAAAGAGCTAAGGAATATCACGATGAAACTCTGCCAGCAGATATCTATAAAACTGCTGAGTTCTGTTCGATGTGTGGGCCTAAGTTCTGCCCAATGCAAACTAAGGTTGATGCTGATGCGCTGACAGAACTAGAGAAGTTTTTGGCGAAAGAGGCTGTGACTCAAAGCTAATAGATTGTCAAGCGAATTTCATGATCCTGTTGGCGAATTGCTCGGGGGTCAAATCAAATATCCCATAATAATCGCAGAGGAATTATGATCAGGCAGAGGATAAAATAGCAGCAAAACAAGAAACACGGGTCTTGCCATGAATCCACATACTGTGAAAAGTCAGAGTAGCCCCCAGTCTTAGGTGGGGCTGTGGACGAGGCAGAAGAAGGCAAACGAGAGTACAAACTTTTTTAGCCGCATTTTTCACAAGTGAAAAATGCGGCTAAAGTTACCTTTATAGTTACTTACAAAAATATTTAGGGCTACTGCTGTTTGGTGCAGTAGTCACCTTTAAGATATACCAATCATTTTCTATCAAGTCGGCACTAATTCACCAGGACGCAACTTCGACCACTTACCCGTTTCCCGCTTAAAGCTCAGACAACCAACAACATCCCATTCCATTTCAATTACATCCTCTTTAGTCCGAATGTTGACATTGATAGAAGGTTCATTCGGATCAAAATTTGGTGTTTCGGTCAAGTGAGGCTGTTGGTGCTGCCCTTCTACGGCATGATAGGTAAAACAGCTGTCTACATAGTGGCAGTTAACGCAAATACACATAATAGAACCAACTCCAGGCGCCTTTATTGTTAATCTAACTTAAGCGCAACTCTTATTCATGAGTTGCTGGGTTGATTTTTATTACAATGCATAAATCAGTTCTTTCTACCTTAGCTCCCAAAAATTGGCCTTTTAGCTTGGAATTGTTGCCACAACCCGCTTACATGGTAGGTGGCGCTGTCCGAGATGCGATCCTTGGCAGAACTCGCGAATATCTGGATCTAGATTTTGTTATCCCATCTAAGGCGGTAAAGGTAGCGAGAGCGATCGCTCATCATTATAAAGCAGGTTTTGTGTTACTCGATGCAAAACGACAAATTGCCCGTGTGGTTTTTCCTCACGCCACAGCTGATTTTGCCCAACAGGAAGGAAATAGTTTAGAAGTTGATTTGCACAGACGGGATTTTACAGTAAATGCGATCGCCTATAATCCCCATACACAAGAAATTATCGATCCTCTGCAAGGTTATCTAGACTTACAACAGGGCATTTTGCGAATGGTATCACCCGCTAACCTAGAAGATGACCCTTTGCGGTTAATGCGAGGTTATCGACAAGCTGCCCAACTAGGTTTTACTATTGAGCCAGCTACCCAAGCCGCAATTCGTTCTTTGGCATCACATATCAGCAAAGTTGCAGCCGAACGAGTTAGGGTAGAAATTGGCTATCTACTCAGCAATTCTCCGGGTACTCCTTGGATTACAAGTGCTTGGGAAGATGGTTTACTTGCCCCTTTCTTCAAAAACGCCACTCATGAAAGCTTGATCAAGCTAGCAGCAGTTGACAATGCAGCGGCCTTACTCACCCAAAATTGGCAACAATTAGGGGCACAACTGCAAGAATATGTCCGCAATAGTATTAAAACCACTTGGTTAGGTATTGCCAAACTTGCTTGTCTTGTCAACTCAGATCCAGAATTAGCAGAAATAGAGCTACACGAACTAACTTATAGTCGTGCCGAAGTCCGGGGTGTAACCACTGTCCTGAAACTGTTACCGCAGTTTCAAGTAGTCGATATGTCCTTGCGAGAACAATACTTATTGTTCCATGACGCAGACATTGTGTTTCCCGCTACGGCAGTGCTAGCTGTAGCACTTGATAATTTGGTAGAGGCGATGTCTAGTGACAAGCCACTACACACGGCAGTCGCTACAACAGACCAAATCAAAGCGAGACGCTGCCAAGTCTTGGCACCTTTGATCAACCGCTACTTGAACCCTGATGATCTGGTCGCTCATCCCACTCCACTAGTGAGCGGGAAGGAGTTGATTATAGCATTAGATATTCCAGCTTCGCCAATTATCGGCCACCTGTTGACAGAAATTGGCATAGCAGAAGCTGAGGGGAAAGTTTCAACGCCAACAGAGGCGATCGCATTTGCACGTCAGTTATTTGAAGGTTAAAATATACCCGATCAATTTCTGGTGATCCTACTTTATGCGATGCCTGCGGGGGTAACTGAGCTGACGATGCCCTGAGCTTGTCGTTGGCGCAGCCTCTGGTAGAGCATGAGTGATATCAAGTCCGGGTAATTAGTTATGATTCCCACAGCCATTGCACCGCACACGCCAGATGCTCCACTTGGGGAGACCCCTACAGCCCTTCTCTACGAGACGCTCCGCGAACGGGTATCCTACGGCAGGCGCTAGCCTCTCCCTTTGGAAGAAGACCGCACTGGCTCCCCTTAATCCCCTCCCCGCTCTTCAGGAGGGGAGACGAAGCGTAGCTTTGGCTCTTTGGGGTTCTTCGGGTTTAATAAGTAATCAAGCGGACATGATATGAGAGGTTAAGATAATCTTACTTTTGTCAATTAGAAATTATGCTGAAAATTTGAAAAAACCAAAGGGATTAAGTTAACTCTTGTACTGAACTTATGGGGCAATAATGAATAATGTGTATCAAGATTACGCGTAGGCGTAGCCCGCACTTCTCTACGAGACGCTGCGCGAACGGCAAAGCTCAGTGACCACCGCAGGCATCATTTAGTCAATTCTTGCAGATATATGCATCACCTATGCTACTATTTGCTTGATATTATGACTGCCTTACTGTGTTCGTCCCTAAAATTCAGTGCAGATGGACAATCTAATGGATTATACACGAGCCTATTCATTTCATGCCCTACTTAGTCGTCTGAAAACAGCCTCTTACATTTACTTAAGTACTTACCAAAAAAAAAGACCTCTAAGTTTTCCTGATGGGTGGAGTCTTTATGCCTAGTTTTTCTTGAACGGGATTAACTGTTGATGGAACAGCCTTTAATTTTGATTGTAGAACAGAATCTACATGATTTAGAGCTACTTAATTCTCATTTAGGAATATTAAATTTTTCATGCATTTGTACCAAACAAGGGGTGAGGGCTGTGATATTAGCACAAACTCATCAACCAGATTTAATCCTGCTAGATGTAATGCTATCTAATTTGAGTGCAAACCGAGTCATTGATTACCTCAAACACGACTCAAAAACTGCTACTATCCCAATCATTGTAGTAACACCTCTAAAAATGGTACAAGATGATGAATTCACGATGCTCAGAGGATTTGATGATTGCATTACTAAACCCTATGATTTTAATCAATTAGAAGTGGTAATCAGTCGCCACATCAGTCAGCTAAATTCTTTACATTTCTCTGGTGAATAGATTCGAGATTATGAACATCAGGTAATTGATTGAAAACCACAATAATTCCAGATAAGTTATTAGTAACTAGGGATCTGTCAACCACCTAATAGTCAGTTTTGATTTTTAAAGCTTGGCATCCTCATGACCAACCATTTATGACTCTAGATGTCGAGTGTGGTATTAGTCATATTACTGAATACAATAAATAACACAGTAAATTCATAATTAGCAATTAATCACCGCAAATTTAAAGATGACTTTAAAAATGATTTAATAGATATATTTTGTGAGAAAGTGAATACAAAGGTATATTCACTGATCTCAAATTCATGGATTCTTTATTTATTAATTCCTTACTTGAAGAGTTGAAAAACCCGGATGCCACAGTCCGCGAAAAAGCAACCAGAAAAATCTGGCGGATCTGGTTTCAGCAAAAGGGAATCTATGGGCTGGAAATAATTGATCGAAGTCAAAAATTACTGGATGCAGGTGAAATAGCTGAAGCCGAAACAGCGCTGACGGCACTAATTAAAGACCAGCCAGATTTTGCCGAAGCCTGGAATCGCCGGGCTTTCCTCTATTACAGTATTGGTGATTATCAAAAATCTTTGGCAGATTGTCAGATGGTTGTGCAGATAAATCCAATACATTTTGGGGCGCTTCATGGTATGGGCTTGTGTTATGCGGCACTAGGAGAGTATGGTCAAGCGATCGGAGCTTTTCAACGCGCTCTAGAAATTCAGCCTTATTCGCTAGTCAATCAAAAGTTGATTCTAGAATGTACATTTAGATTCAGCTACAACGGCAGGTAGGAGAGAGCATTATACTGTTTTATGAATCCGTCATCACCCTCATCAACAGCAATTCATCGCCTTAGTCGTCGTAATTTTATTCAATACGGTTCTATCTGGATTGCTAGTAGCGTCATTGCTGCTTGCACTAACAGCAACCAACCATCAAATAGCAATTCTCGGTTGGATAAAGTTACATTTGGTACAAACTGGATAGCACAAATAGAACACGGCGGATTTTACCAAGCGATGTCTACGATGGGCTACGCCTACGCTGCTGGTATTTACAAAGACTACGGTTTAGATGTAACTCTCAAAATGGGTGGTCTCCAGGTTGCTAGTGGTACTCAATTGTTGATGGGGGGTGTGGTAGATTTCTTTATGGGTTATGGCATGGATGCCGTGAACGCAATAGCACAAAGTATTCCCAAAATCTGAGCAACTTGTCTATAGCATTCAAAAACTAAAATAATATGGAATTATCCTTTGTGATGCAGCAGAAAAGCAAGGCATTGGGGCAATGAGTGATTAAAGGTAGAAATCACTCTTCGACAGCATGGTTAATACTAAAATTTCCAAATCCAATGTTAATTATAAGAACGCATACACCTAGCAATTTGTGAATAAATGAGTAGACTATTACAATAAGTAAGCGATCGCTTGTTATTCTCCAGATTTTTAGCTACCTTTCAAAGTGGAGTATCCAATTCAGTCTCAACATCTGAGTTTATTTCCACTTCAACCCTCTCAACAGCTTGGCGTAATCCTAAAAAAGCCACCTTTAAGGGTTGACTAACTTTACTGTAGGATTCTGCAAGCACAAGCTTTTGATATTCCTCCACAAATTGCATCCGTAAGCGATGAAACAAGTGCAAAAATGTTGTAAAAGTTACTGCACTCAATCTTAGGGGGCATAGAATTTAAAATTCAAAGCTTCTCAAGAGCAGAAGAGAGCAATCGAAGTCAAGCAATTTTGGATTTTAGACCTCGGTTTACCTCGACTTCTCTACGAGACGCCGCTCAGTACAAGTTGGTACAAGTCCCTCAGTCGAACGATTTTAGATTAAAGAATTGAAGCATAGCAATCAAGTCAGGGGTAATTCAATTAATGCAAGGATAATGGAAAAATAGAATTATTCTCGCGTTTAAATTCGCAAGTCCATTTTTAGGGGCGCACAGCTGTGCGCCCCTAGAGTCTGTTGCATCTAAATGAATATCAGCAAATACTGCTCGGTTAAGATTCCCAACTTGTTATAGAGGTCAAGAATCTTGCTGTTCAGGAATGATTTAGGATTGCAAGAGGTTGGATAGAGCTAAATTCTCCCTCAAAAATCTTTGGTGTGGGCAAACAACCCAATAATTGCAAAAGAAAGTGGGCTATTCGCCCACCTGATGATTATAAGTTTTCAAGAATATGTCAAAAACATTTCTGCCTCAAATCAACCTATAATCTAACTGCAATCGATGGAATTAAGAGTGACTTTCTACCGGATTAGCAACGTATTTGAATGTTGGTTCAGAATTCCAAGGACCACGCTCATCTTTACCGTTTCCGTCTGTAGATAGGTTGTAGTAAAGAGCAACAGTTTCATCTGGCTTAACATTACCAAAGAATGGATCTGTCAACTTACCTAGCGAATCTAGAGCTTTCATAAACATCTGAGTATGAGAAATTTCTCGTGTTAACAGATGCACTAAAGTCTCTTGGGTTCCTTTGTCAGTTGCCAACTTAATCAATGATTCGTAAGTCTGACGAGCGCCAGCTTCAGCTGCAAGATTAGCTCTTAAATCACGCACTACATCTCCACCCTCATTCAAATAACTTGCAGTCCAAGTATTACCTTGACTATCTAGAAAATGAGGACCAACTCCTCGTACCGCAAAGAGAGTACTCTTATAAGCCTCTGTTTGGTCTACATTTTTGGTATGACCTTCGATGAGTTTACCAACCATTTCTAAATGACCGAACTCCTCGAGCGCAATGTCTTGGAGCATATCTTTAATTCCAGCATTTTCAACATGGAATGATTGAACCCAATATTGAAGTGCTGCACTAAGTTCTCCAGTAGCTCCGCCAAACTGCTCTAAAAGCAACTGAGCAAAACGAGGGTTTGGTTCACTAATGTTAACTGCATGAATAGGCTCTTTCTTGTGAAAAAACATAGATTTACACTTCCCAAAATTATGTGTTACAGAAAGGATCGGCTATTTTATTGTCTCCTAGTATTTTTCCAGACAGAGCTAATTTGATGTTTGATAGCTTCTAAAACTGGTGAACTAGAAGACTGATAAAATACAGTAGTGATGTTCAGTGTTGATAAATACCAATCAGCAATTAGGCATTGCTGCTTCTTCTGATTAATCCCCATAGATAAATAGCAACAATTGCACCGAGCACAGCTACTAAAATACCACCAAGAGTTAAACCAGCACCAGCCGCAGTGATTTGCAGAGTTCCTGTTCGTAGCAAGGTAAACAAAGTTCCACCGACGAAAGCACCAATGATACCCAAAATCATTGTGGAGAGAATTCCGCCGCCTTGATACCCAGGATGAATAGCTTTAGCGATCGCACCTGCCAAAAGACCTAAAACTATCCAAGCAATAATACTCATAACTGCCTCAACAATCTCACCTGTCTCTAAGTTATCAACTCTGATTCACAATTCTTTCTACCACATGGGATAAATCCTAAATCCAAAAGTTAGATAAAAAAGTTTACATTCAGATTT
The DNA here is from genome assembly GCF_036919615.1 of Nostoc sp. Taxonomy (GTDB): domain Bacteria; phylum Cyanobacteriota; class Cyanobacteriia; order Cyanobacteriales; family Nostocaceae; genus Nostoc. The sequence continues at coordinate 30,335 of NZ_JBALCN010000078.1, forward strand.
GGATGAAAATTGGCATTTTTTTATTTTGTAGCATAAAATATTAAACGAAACTTTTGTCAGATAAATCAATAATTATTGAGTACATCAGTCTAAACTTATTTTCTGTACAAATAGACACTAAAAAATTAATCAACTATATTTTTTATATCTATCTTAAGTAAGATGTAAAAATTTTATCTAATTTTTTGGAGATGTATCAAAATCTGGCTCAGGAAAATTTATAACGGTTTCCTTAGTATTCATCATTGATTATCTTTAATTAGAGATAAATAATCAACCAGGATTTTTGCAAAACTTTTAAAATATCAACGATCTCCTTAAATGATAATTTTTATCATCAAAATTAGGTAATAGTTTTGTATTCAGTACCAATCTTTTCTTTTAAAAGTCAGATTTTGCTGGGAGTTTATTATATTTTACAGCACAGTTTGCTGACAATAATTATTTTAATAATTGCAACATATTAGATTTTCTCAACCGTTATTTTCAAGGAAGAAGCAAGGGGAAGCAACCATCCCTCTTGCCTCTTTTCTAAGTAGATTGAAGGGATAATAGACCTCTTGCCAACATTTGCAAAAGTGGTATCAAATTGTGCGTGAGAATTTTGTCTCTCGCCTTCTTGTGTGGGTATCAAATATAACGGCAATATTTCTGACTAGTAATCTACCGATATCTGTAATCTGGATGTGATTTTTTGATAAACTAACCAAACCATCAGCCTCTAGTGGCTGCAACACCTCTAGTTCCTCACAGAAATATTCATCAAAATTGATCTGATATTTGTTTTCAATATCTTGTTTATGAAGCTGAAAGTGAGACATAATGCCCATGATTACATCCCGTCTGATGATGTCATTTTGAGTAAGCTTGATACCTTTACTAACAGGTAAAGCGCCTGCTGCAAGTGTCTGATAATAATCTTTTAATTCCTTGTGGTTTTGAGCATAAGCATCTTCTAGCATACTGATAGATGTAGCACCAAAACCAAAAAGTTCTGTCTGGGCGTAGGTAGTGTAGCCCTGGAAATTGCGTTTGAGAGTGCTATTCCGTTGAGCGATCGCTAGTTCGTCATTAGTTTTAGCAAAATGATCCATCCCAATAAATAGATACTGGTTATTGGTCAATTCTTCAATGGTCATTTTCAGAATCTCTAACTTTTCTGCTGCTGGGGGTAGCGCCTCTTGAGGAATATTTTTTTGTGTAGGTTTGAGCCACGGTACGTAGGCAAAGTTAAAGACAACAATTCGGTCAGCATCTAACTCAATAGTCTTTTTCACTGTCTCCCGAAATGTCTCACAGGTTTGATAGGGTAAACCATAAATTAAGTCTACATTCACACTTTCAAACTTAGCTTCTTTGATCCAACTCATGACATCAAATAGCATTTCTTCTGGCTGAACACGATTAATAGCTACTTGAACTTGGCGATTAAAATCCTGAATGCCAAAACTAATGCGGTTAAACCCAATCTGTTTCAGAAAGAAAATGTAGTTTTTATCAATATAGCGGGGATTAATCTCAATTGATATTTCTGCTTGTGGATCGATGTTGAAATAGCGATTGATGTTTTTCCATAAAAATTCTACTTGGTAACGATCCAAGTAATTAGGAGTACCACCTCCCCAGTGGATTTGTAGCACTTTTCTGTCTGAATCGATTAAAGCTGCGGTGTTTTTGATGTCTTGAACCAAAGACTCCAGGTAAGGTTTAGCAATATTCTTATTGTTGGAAATTACCGTGTTACAGCCACAGAAGTAGCAAGCACTTTGGCAAAAGGGGATGTGGAAATATAAAGAAAGAGGAGTTTTGCGTTGATTCGAGGCTGCGATCGCAGCCTTAAAATCAGTTTCAGTGAATGTTTCGCTTAACTCTGTAGCGGGTGGATAACTGGTGTATCTGGGGGCGCGAGTGTCGTACTTTTGGATCAGATCCAGATCAAATTTGACACCAGGTAATAGAAAAACCATTGAGTTGCTTTCCAATGAATGTATAGAGATAATAACTAGAATAATTACTGACTTCTAACTCCTAACTCTAGCCCTTTCAAGGTGACTCATAAAATCTCTGCTTTCCTCTCTGCGCCTCTGCGCCTCTGCGGTCTAAAAATAATTTATTTAACCTTATTAGGCGCAGAGAACACAGAGAAAATAGGAATTATTGTCCAAAAATTTTACCCACCTTGAAAGGGCTACTCCTAACTCCTAACTTAATTACCCACAGCTACTTCAGTACTACCTGAATTCTGAGAACTAGTTAGGCTATTAAACAGAACTTGACCGAGTGCTTTGATTAAACTTCCCTCTAACTCTTAAGCCATCTGTAAATTGAACCGAAAGGTACTATTAGCTTCTGCAACAATCCGTTCTACTGTTATATCATCAATGGATAATGCATTTAATGCCTGACGATACTTATCCTTAAATGCCTTTTTGTCAGGAATTTGCTCAAAATTGTAAAAGGATGTGCCTTCATAGCCAGAAAGCTTCAGGGCAGACTGAGCAACTTTTTGTATCATTTGACCCCTTGAGAAGATCGCCCATGTAGCGAGTGTAGGCATGACCTAGTACCGCAAGGCGGAAGTCAAAAGTCACTCATTCAAAAGTCAAACATTTTGAACCCCATAAATAAATTTAGGCGATTCCCTCAGCGGCGTCGAAGGGATTCAAACATCCTCTTAGGGGCAGGTTGGGAGTTGAAGTTGGGTTTAAGAGAAGATCAGCAACGGGAGATTCGTGGAGAACTAGAGCTTGTGCGAGTACAAGTTAGATTTTTTCCTGAAGTTATGGAATTTATCCAAGAGGGCGAGAAGCGACATCCTAAGCAGGATATAAAACTAGGGCCAAAGGGAAAAGATGGCAAACCTGCTTACGTAAATTATATTGTTAAATTGCCTGAGCGATCGCTGGAGGAGTTTTGTCGCTGGGTGTACCGTTTCATGAGCAATGCTCAGTTCATCTATCCTCAACATCTAGCTGAAGAACACCAGAAATCTGCTCATGCATTAATAAATCGGTATTCTTCCAAAGCCCCATAAATCAGGATGATTGAAAAAGAGGCAAGGAAGCTATTAGCTCTTAGCAGAGAGGTAAAACTTCATGCTGGGCAAAAGTCTAAGTGAAGACACTGGTCAATTAATACCCAAATCTGATCTAACCCGGTACTCCGGGTTAGTGGTAGTTCATGCTTAATCTTCACGCCGTAACTGCCATACTGCACCAAAAGCGGCCCCAGCCCCAGCTAACAATCCGGTACTCATCCCTTGGATAGTTTTTTGGATTGGAGCTTGGGTTAGACACTCACTTGTAACCTTATTGCCTTCCAAGCAGAGACTACTTTCTGCCCAACCGGCAGTACCTCCTAAAATTACACCAGTTATACTACAGGAAACAACTAACAGTAAAAGACGTTGGGTTTTTCTAACCATAGATAGATGTGTCAAATATTAGAGATAATGATTAACTCTAAATTACTATACACATACTTGCTAGCAAATGTCAGCTGATTTAAAGAGAACTAGCTGCTATTAAAAACTCAGACAAGTATTAAAAAATCTGATTGAACATCGCATCTTAAAAAAATAACCTCTGGGGAAGGGATATTACCAGAAGTTTTTAATAAAGACATTGGAATAGTCAACTATTATAAAAATAAATTTATTTTTTTGCCAACACTATTTCTTCTTTTTCAAAGACAGATCAAAGTTAATTTTCCCTGTAATTAAGGATACAAATTGGACTGAGAAATCGGATAGATCATATTTTTACCTCTTTTGAGGCACTAATACAGGCAGTTGATCAGCGTTGGCTACGAATTTGGCGTGTTGTCCAACAGTCAAAACATTGAACTGACTGGATATAAGTTCTAAACTTTTGTTCACTACTGCTAGCTTTTTGTAGGTGGGAACACTCATTCCAGGGAAGAATGATAGTTCTGGCACATCCTCTTGACTTAAAAAGTCTGTAGGATGGAATAGCAAAGAAGGTTGGACGCGTGTAAGTTTACACAGCCACAGGGCTATTCGGAGGTAGAGTAACGCCACTTCTGAAGAAAATGTACTCAGATACATTATGTAACTGAAGTGAATTGGCACCTTGAAAATTGGCATGGTGGTAACGGGAATCTCAGTGAGTTTATGCTTACCCATGTGCCACTGGTAAGGTTTCAGAGGCTGCAAACCATCTTTGAAACCGCCAAATAAGGCTTCCCGTTTCTTGCGTTCTTCTTTACTCAGTTTACAGGTCATCAAATAATAGGCTCGTGCTATGGGCCCCAAAAATGTGGGAAAAGTCGAAGCATCATATTCGTATCCCCGTCGTGCTAAGACTTTCAATACCGCAGGAGAAAAACTGTATCCAGGCCCTCGGAAGCCGATAGGATGTTGATGAGTGACGCGCTTGATATGTTCTTCGGCCAAGGCCACCTCTTGTTCAATCTCATCCTCTGAATACAGATGTAGCCAAGGATCATGGTAAAATGAGTGATTGCCAATTTCGTGACCAGCACTAGCGATCGCTTGTAATGCCTTGGTGTTTTTTTCCAACGCTGCATCCTGACCCACAATGAATACTGTGATTGTCAAATCCCATTGCTGGAGAATATCTAAGAAACGAGGTACTGCAATATCCAGGTAAGAGGGGAAAGTCTCCCAACCAGGAGCGCCCTGATTTTTTAGAAAAGACCAAATATTATCCAAATCTAAAGAAAGACTGGCTATTGGTCTGTTTCTTGGTCGCTTGTTCTTCATTATTAGTTTAGTTATTTGGACAATTTTAAGCGTAAATTATAGTCTTAGGTTTAGGCTTTATTGGTCAAGTTTCGTATTTTGACTCAGGACTGGTTTTAGCGGAAATCTTCAGCCAGAAGGTTTGCGGTTGATTATTTTCAAAATCAAGAGTGACTTTAAGAACAGCATTTCGACGCCGAATAGCCCGTTATAGACATCACCTAGATTGAACACTAACAAGTGTCCCATATTTATAAACAAATTCTGCTTGTCTAAAAGATATTCCGGATCAATTAGATAATGGGTTTTCAGCGCTCCCTTGAACTCGACTTGATCAGCCCTTCAGACAACGTTTTACCCTGATACTTGATTACTGGTTGTCAATATATCATAATCAAGACGCATTTAAACGTATATTACAAGTAAGTATTAACGTTCGCGCCAGATATAGAAGTTATGAATGATTCTGATACTCAATTTCTATGATCACTTCCAATAAAAAGCGATTATACAAAAAATTTTCTCCACATTCTAGTCCGCTACGGCGTAAATAAAGCAACCATTTAAAATCCCTAAAAAACCCATTCCATAATACTTTTGAATGAGTGACTTCCGCTTTGCAGTACTAGTTCCTGTGGCGTCAGTTTGCCTACCTTTAACAAGGAGATTTTGCCCCAAGTCTTGTTAATTGAGATGGTAGCTGCTTTTTTGCCAAGCTTTACTAAATATTGATTGCCTGCTTGTGAGTCAAACACATTGCAATTCCCTTTTCGTAGTAAGCTGCCTCATTAATAAAAATAGGCCAAACGGTAGATGCCCCCTGATAAACAATTGTTTTATCATCAAAAGTCAAAAACATTGGATCTCCTGGGTTCAAGGCTTGATAATCTTTGTCCTGAAGCTCTGGATGAATCATCCCAAAAATTGTTCCATCCTGTTTTTTTGGATAGTCCACAACAGATAAGTGATCATAGAGAATCAACGTTTCGTTAGTTGATAGGATTTCACCCTGGTTAAATTGTTCCAGATAGTCCAGAACCGCATGAACAAATTCCTCTGTTTGTTGGAACAGCGTCGCTTTTAATACACCTTGGGCAATAGGGCCAACCTCGATCGCAAAGCCTAATTCACACAGAGAATTTACAAATGGGTTTTCTTCAATTGATTTAAAAGAGCAGCGATAAACCCTAATTAAAGGACTGACATGGCTCAGATAAGCAGCCAATTTCAAGTTTAAGGGATGACTGTTTACCAAAATAATTGTCAGACCCATATTAGCTGTACTGCTGTGCAAGTCTAAGATGAAATCTACTTGTTTATCCCTGTTTGATACTAGTATGTCCTGAATTGATTTAGCTTGCAATTCTTCATAACTGCTCAGAGTCGGATCTTGTAAATCTTGCTTGAGAAAACAGCGATTTAAATCCTTCTCTACATATCGCCTCCCCGCCGCAAAAGCATTAGGATTTGCTAACAAAGTGACTGTCTCAAAACTTGGTCTAGTAATCAAGTCTGAAAACTGGGCAAATTTTTGGATCAGGTAGGCTCCGGTAAACTCATTGCCATGAGTTCCACCGACAATTGCAACTCGATTAATCTGGTTCACGATTACACCAACTCCAGAATGCAGCCATCGAGGTATCAGTTCTCAATGTAACTTATAAAGCATTCACTTTGCCGATGCGATCACGACCATGTGGTTGATAAAGATAAGACATATCAGGGCCATCGGGAATGATCCCGCCAGGATTGAGTGGGAACAGGTTCCCGTAGTAGTCCCGTTTTACACTCTCGACATCGCAGGTGTCAGCTACACCTGGAAGCTGATATAGATCACGTAAGTAAGCTCCTAGGTTCTGATAGTCTCGAATTCGCTGCCTATTGCACTTAAACAACCCATAGTAAGCACTATCAAATCGAAATAACGTCGTGAATAAACGGACATCTGCAAGCGTCAGGTTTTCCCCACACAGATATCGACTAGTCTGCAATGCAATGTCAATCTCATCGAGAGTTGCAAACAGTTCATTACAAGCTTGATTGTATGCTTCTTGGCTCTGGGCAAAGCCGCAGCGATACACACCGTTATTTACTGTGTGATAAATCTTCTCATTCCACCAGTCAATTTTTTCTTTGAGTTCTTCTGGGTAGAGATCGAGTGTGGGATTGTTGGCGAATTCGTTAAACTCAGAGTTCAGCATCACGATAATCTCTGAACTCTCATTATTAACGATAGTTTTTGTTTGGTTATCCCATAAAATTGGAACTGTAGAGCGTCCGCTGTAGCCAGGTTCTGCCAGCTGATAAAATTCAGCCAGTGTCTGACAACCTTCTTCTTCCTGGTTGAATATCCAACCGCCTTCAATGGGAGAAGGAGAGACGATACATACTGATATTACTGCTTCGAGTTTTTTGAGCGATCGCACAACCAGGGTTCGGTGCGCCCAAGGACAGCCCAGCCCAACATAGAGTTTGTAGCGCCCCGCTGCTGGTGGGTACGGATTCCCTAACTCTGTGCCAATGGACTTCCGAAACTGGCTATTAGGACGAATATACGCTCCCGACTGATTGCTAGGAGCAAGCTTTGACATCATGATCTGCCACATAGTCGTCCAGATATACTTTCCCAGCCAGATGATCAGCTTGGGAGGGAGTGTCCTACCCTTTTTCTTTGGGAGATTTTTCTCGTCATTCATTGGAGTTGAGTTGCTCATGGCGACAATCTTGCTTTGGGAGCGATTGACATTACCACTGTTTTTACTAAGTAGGTTTCCATGCTTACAACCCACTCTGAGTTTTACTACTTTACTTTACTACGCTTTGCCTGTACTTTATATGATGCTTACTGCGAAATATCTCTAGGCTTTAAGCTAATCCTGACTCAAATTGCATTTTTGTCTGAACTTCCCTATGGATAAATCCGGAGGGTTCCAACTCGACTAAAGTGAGTTTCGTTTACGGTATATGTAACCATTATTACATCAGACTATTGGTGACAAATTAAGCTGATCAAGCATTTGTCAATAATTGAGGTCTCAAAGACAATTTTTAAGCCAGTGATGCCCAATGGCAAGCTGCTTTTAAAGTTATGAGCAAAGGAAACTGACCCTCAAGCTTCTCTTTGTGTCTATGCATCATATTTAAAAGATCATTTATCCTTACCCAAAAACCTAATATAAGGCGTAATTATATACTTAAAAGTATTGATTTTTTCCGTATTATTACTATTGACGAACCGGATTTTACCTTAGCTTTAAAAAAAACATACTACATCTTAACACTAAGTAAGCCTAAATAAGTATAGATATAAGTAAGTGGGTATGAATAATTAAAGGTTTGCAGTAAGGGCCTCATCCCGATTTAAGGGCTGAAGCCCTTACTACAAGCCAATTTAATTAAGATTACATTACGTAACATAATTTTTTTCTTCTTGCTCACTTACTGAAATTTAGTAAAAAATTACTGAAATAAAGAATAAAAGCAGGAAATTTACGTAGGAATAATTGTAAATCAAGTGACTCAATCTAATAACAAGACTAACCTTTTAGAGGAAACCGATTTAGGGACTTTTATAGCTCAGAGTACTACCACAGACAAATGGCAAGTATTGTCGTACAGTGCTCCAATCCTACCTATGCACGCCGCTCTACTTTGTACTGGTAAAGTATTCTTTTTCTGCGGTTCAGGTAATGATCCAGCTCGATTAAATACTCCCTATGACAGTGTGGTCTGGGATGTAAGTAAGGGAACCTTTTCCCGTCAAGCGCCTCCATTGAATAGTAATAATCAACCTATTGACCTTTTTTGCGCCGGTCACTCCTTCACTGCTGATGGTCTGTTAATGGTTGCGGGTGGAACTCTGCGCTATGATCCATTTTGTGGTTTGCTTGTTGCTCTAATGTTTGATCCCATTACCGAGAAATGGGTCAAGAAGCCATCAATGAATAATGGGCGCTGGTATCCCACTCTGTTAACACTAGGCAGCGGTCGTATTTTTGCGCTGTCTGGACAGGCTAAAGATGGCAGCCTCAACAGACAACCAGAAATTTATTCTGCTACATTTCCAAATGGTTGGAACGCTTTTCCAGTAACTAGTTTCTTCCAGCCATATGCACATCTGTTTCTACTAAGTAGTGGAAGCATCTTTTATTCAGGTGCTCAGATGGGCGGCAACCATGATGTGACGCCAAGGATACTAACCCTGCCAGGGACATTTACACAATCCATCCCAGAAAAAGTGGTGCCAGGGCTGCAAGCCGCAAATTTCGGTAATCAAGCTGCCAGTGTGCTTTTACCACCTGCACAAGACCAAAAAGTCATGATTCTCGGTGGGGGTACTGCTACTACAGCAACAAACAGGGTAAATATTGTCGATTTAAAAGTTAGTAACCCAACTTACGTACCAGCAAAGTCTCTAAACTATGCCCGAATGCATCACAGTGCAGTTTTGTTGCCCGATCGCACAGTGTTTGTTTGCAATGGTAGCAAAATGAATGAGGACTTAACACAATCAATGCTGCCAGCAGAAATCTACAATCCAGCTACAAATACCTGGACAGTAGTAGCTAGACAAAAAGTCCCCCGCGTATATCACTCGGTGGCCTTGCTCCTGCCAGATGGTAGGGTAGCCACAGCTGGGGGTAACCCTAGACGGACTGTCAATGAACTGCGATTAGAAATCTACAGTCCTGCGTACATGTCACGGTCACGACCAATCATTCAGAGCGCTGCTAAAACATTGAGCTACGGGCTGCAATTTACGATTCAGACACCCCAGGCTAGGAATATTAAATGGGTTAGTCTGATTAGACCAACGGCAAACACCCATTCCTGCGATACAGAACAAAGGTTAGTGGATGTACCGATTATTTTTAGGAACGCTACTTCTCTCAAGGTCACGGTAACAAACAATCGAAACATAGCACCACCAGGCTGGTACATGCTTTTTATTAGTGACTATAGTGGGACACCCTCAGTAGCAAGCTGGACGCAATTATTATAGCCTTACACCTTTATGTTCAATAGACCTCTTGCAAAAGTCAAAAAATTAGGAATGTCATTCTGTTCACGCAGCGTTACCGCAGGGTATGGAACGCGGTGGAGAGAAGAATCTCACTAGATGTTTCGCTCCGCTCAACATGACAATTTAAGCATTTATGCAAGAGGTATAATACGTTGCACTTTACTCAATAAAAGTCATTATTTATAGGAGTGGAAATATGAGTTACAAGCTATCACGTCGAAAATTTGGCCAGTTGGCACTTGCTGGAACTGTAGTATCTGGACTTAGTTATCTAACCAATAAAGCCTTGGGGCAAACACCAAATTTAAAAATTATTGGTATAGGTTCTAGCTCTATCATCAGCACTGACAAAGCGGCTGTTCCAGAGGTAAACACCACTGAATTAGACAGCACTGCCTCAAACAGTGTACTCACAGATATTAAGCCTGTAGGACTAGGACTTGTTTTGCAATCTTTTGTTTTGCAATCCTTAAGTACAGGAAAGGCTCAACTTCAAACTCCACTAACTTCTCAGATACTTGCCGAGCGCGGTACAGCTTTAGTAAAGTCTAATCAGGCATTGAGTGGCTTCACTTCTTTAAACAATGGCACATTTGCCGATCGCGTTAAACCTTTAATAGAGTCTAACGAGACATTAAGTGGCTTCACTTCTTTAAGCGATGGCACACTTGCCGTAGCTGTTACTCCTGTTAGCACTAGTACCAAAGAGGCGACACCGACTCGCATTATATTTTTGAGTACACCTGTAAAAACTTTGATAATCTCAGAACTTAAACAGAATCAACAGCTTGGGAGCTTGCTAGGCACTAATGATGGGCGACTCATCGGTTTAGTAGGTAACAAGAACGGTACACCGCCGATCAGATTGGTAGATATTAACCTTGAAACAGGAGAGATTAGTTTCATCACTAAGATTAAATTTCCGAACGATGAGCGAGTCAGCAATCTAGCTGAGTGCCCAAATGGAAAACTTTATACGTCCTTAGTTGGATCTGATGGTGACACAACTCTGGTGCAGCTAGATTCAAATCAAAAAAAGCCGATCAGACTAGCACAATTGAAAGTTAATGGTCAAGAATGGAATAATGGCTTACAAAGCTTAGTTTGTTCTGCAACAGGTCAACTCCTCGCCTTTGGAGCTATGAGGTATGAGACACCTAATGCTGTGTATACCATAGATAAGAACAGTGGAAACATGACTCGGCTACAAGACTTTGACGCTACTCAGATTACGCTTGCTCGTGGGTAGAAGGGATTGAGCCGATATCTAGCAAAAAAGTGCCAAGCCCTCATCTGGACTTGAGGGCTTTTTATCAACAATATGCCTCAAGCTAAAGTCTTTATCACTCGTCGCCTGCCCATCGAATTGGAGCAACTGCGTAGGCGTAGCCCGCCGCAGGCATCGCTTGCTACTGTCGAAGTGTGGCCAGAACGCCAACCCCCTCCCTACGAAATTTTACTAGAAAAAGTCAAGGAAATAGATGGATTGCTCTGCCTGCTGACTGACCAAATTGATCGGCAACTGATAAAGTCTGGGAAACTCAAAGTTATCAGTCAAATGGCGGTGGGTTACAATAACATTGATATTTGTGCCGCTACTGGACGGCAGATTCCCGTGGGTCATACTCCGGGTGTGTTAACCGATGCTACCGCAGACTTTACCTGGGCATTATTGATGGCAGCTGCACGGCGAGTCGTGGAGGCAGATCGATTTACTCGTGCAGGGTTGTGGCAAACTTGGGAACCAGACTTATTATTGGGGCCGAATGTTACAGGTGCTACCTTAGGGATTGTTGGTTTTGGGCGCATTGGTCAGGCGATCGCTCATCGTGCCAAGGGGTTTGAAATGCGGATTTTGTATACCAGTAGGCAACGATGCAAGCCAGAATTAGAACAATCTCTAGGTATGGAGTTTGCGACGTTGGAATACGTACTTCAAGAGTCAGACTTTGTGACACTGCATACACCATCTACTGATGATACTTATCATCTGATTAGCGATTGCCAATTTGAGTTGATGAAGCGATCGGCTATTTTGATTAATACAGCGCGGGGAACTATTGTAGATCCCGATTCTCTGTATCGTGCCCTTGCAAGTGGTCAAATTGCCGGTGCGGCTGTGGATGTCACCGAACCAGAACCGATTCCCACCGATAGCTTGTTGTTGACCTTAGATAATCTAATTATTGCACCTCATATTGGTAGTGCCAGTCGCCAGACGCGCTCAAAAATCGCAACAATGGCGATCGCTAACTTAATTGCTGGACTGACAGGCGATCGTCTAGCTTATTGTGTTAACCCTGAAATTTATAACTCATAATTCGCTGATTAATATCTTTTTTAAATACCTACCTTGAAAGCCTCATTTCCCCCACTCCCTACTGCCCACAACTCTATCCCTAAGAAACGCATCAAATGTAAACCTATCGGCTAGCGAAGTTTGTGCGCCTGATTTTGTTGTCGCCAAAGCACCTGCTGCTGCACCCCAAATAACTGCCTGATGTAAAGAAAGTCCTTCAAAAAGTGCTGCCGTTAAGCCGCCATTAAAAGCATCGCCAGCAGCTACTGTGTCAATCGCATGAACTGGAAACGCTGGTACAAAAAACTTTTCCTCAGCAGTGGCACAAAAAACACCTTTAGCACCTAGTTTAACGATCGCACATTTCACACCCCGTTGTAATAAAACTCCAGCTGCTTTAGCTGCAAGTTCTTCTCCATCTACAGGAAAACCTACTAACTGCGCTGCTTCAACTTCATTCGGTGTGATAATGTCCACTAACGGGTAAAGTTCATCAGGGAAATCAGATTGTGCGGGTGCAGGGTCGAGAATGACGATTATTTTGGTTTTTTTTGCGGCTTTAGCGGCTGCAACCACAGCAGTAATCGGAATTTCTAATTGTAAAAGCAGTGCTGTAGCTTCTGGTAATAAATCGGACAATCGTTCTACATCTTCTTGATTGACACACCCATTGGCACCAGGAATTACAATAATTTGATTTTCACCAGCATGATTTACAGCGATGATCGCGACTCCCGAACTAACAGTCTCATCTACAAAAATATTGTCAATCTGCACACCAGATGCTTGCAAATTGTTGAAAAGTTCCATACCAAAACCGTCTGCACCTACACGCCCCACCATTTGGGTAGGAATTCCCAATCTTGCTAATGCTACGGCTTGATTAGCTCCTTTACCTCCCGAAACTTTAAAAAAGTCTTCTCCTAGCAACGTTTCTCCTGCGACTGGCAACCGGGGTGCTGTTGCAACCAAGTCTATATTTATGCTGCCGAAGACGATAATGCTCATAATGCTTATTTTTGTTGATCTTAAAGTCATTTAGCCTAATATTACAGTCAGCGATCGCAACTGTTGTTTTGGCAATGGTAGAGGTGGAATATTTGCGATCCCATTTTTTGATTTTGACGGGAATATTATTTGGTATGAAACTAAAAAAATAATCTTGTTACTCAGTAAATCTAAATCACTCTGAGCATTTAAATTTCTCTGAACCTGATTTGCAAGGAAAGCAAATTTCTTAACGCTTCTATATTACCCTGAACAAATTACTAACGTTGAACTTGCTGAATCAGAGTTTGTGTTTGTTGATAAGCTTGGGTATCGCCTTTTTTAAGAAATAATCTTGCAGCTGATTAAAGGTCTGTGACAGCACTCTTAGAGACCATTTATAATGGTTTGTAACATCTAATCCTCAAGTTTATAAACGCTCAACGTCGGGTATATGTTCGATTTTGTACAGTTCTCTGTGCGCGACGCGATCGCCCTTTTGGGTCTATAAATCTATTAATTTAAATGTACTTTCGGTAGGTTCAGTCTAAAATTGTTTGCACTTGAGCAATTACTGCATCTGGATCAAAGGGTTTCTGGATAAATCCATCAATCTTTATATCGTCAGCCAATTTAGTATCATCTTTATCGAAAGCTGTTACCAACAAAATAGAAAGAAATTCAAATTTATTCGACTGTCTGATACGTCGAACTACTTCGTATCCATCTATTTGTGGCATTAACACATCTAGTATTAGCAAGTCAGGCACTTTCGGGTCAGTTTCAATCTTGTTCAACAACTCTGCACCGGAATTAACGATTTCTGTCTTGCAATCCTCAGCTTGCAAAATCGCTTCAAGCAGAAAACAGTTATCAGCGATATCATCACAAATTAATATATGTTTGATAGAATTTACTATTGATTCCTGCATCGACTCTAAAACTTTTCCCTATCTCTCCATAACTCCCGTGTTGAGGTTTCACGGGAGCAATGCGATTTTGTGAGGTGCTTAAAATTCAGGTGCTAAATCACCTGTTTAGGGGTGCGATCACAGTCAAATAACTATTTTTATTGAGAATCTAGCTCTATAACTGAGAATTAAAGTCCGATCTAACAAAATCGCATTGCTCCCGGTTTCACTTTCCTTGAGTAGTAATAGTGTAAACATCCTATCCTCAAGTTTACAAACGCTCAACGTCGGGAGTCTGTCCGGTTTCGGACATAGAACTGTGTTTATAAGCTCACGCTCGAATTGCAGGCGTTCGCTTTATTCCCTTTTGGGTCTAGAAGTCTGCTAAATCGCGAAAAGGGAATAAGCCGATCTAAATAAAGTTTGTACACCTAACCTAAAACGGGTGTGTAAGGTTCAACGAAGAGAAGGCTAATTTATGTACAAAGACCACTGTTTACAAGCATCTTTAACAATTTGTTTCTCTTCTAAGGACAAAAGCTCATCTGACTGACCAGACGCTAAAATTTTGGCGGCAATAACCGCTTTTTGGTGTTCCACACCACGGTTAACCAGTTCCGTGCAAAATATTTTTTCTCTTTCTTCTACTGGTGTAAAGAAATTACTTGACATTGCTAAACAAATGTAGGTGTGTAAGGTGTGCCACAACTGCAACAAGCTCATCAGGTTCAAAAGGCTTACAAAGAACCTCTTGAAATCCTGCATCCATTGCTCATTAATCTAGATAGCTTTAAATTTACACCCGCAAGACGTAGAGAGTCGGTTCAGTTTCGCACATTGATACTCAGCTTCTGACAGAGCGGCGAGATGCGAGTTCGCTTACCTAAGCTAATATGAAGTAGCGTTCAGTCTAGAGACTGAACATCACTATATGCTCAGTAGTACACTTTTGGGCTATTTTGTGGAATCAAGGACGAAAATTATTGATTTTACGTTGTTCGCATAACGTGGAATCCAAGCCTGTAAATATTGATTCTTCGTTGCTATGCTATTAACAGCTAGTGCTGATTAAGCCACGCTTATCAATAGCTGACACCCTAGAATCGGGCTTGCAACGATTAGCCATAACAAAAGCTTATATCCATGCAAGGCTTGGGCGATCGCCGGCTGTCTTTGTTTGCACGTCAGCCCGTGCTTCCCATGTGGCTGGTGGCTGGATCTGGGTAACAAGTGGCAGTTCTTCACCTTTGGGGTGAACATTGCCATGAGTCGATTTTTGAAGTTCTCGAATAAATGCGTCGATTGCCTTTGCGGCTGCTGACTGCCTTCCCATTTTTAACTTGGTCAAAGTGCGATCGCGGGTCGAGTTCATGTCTACAGATATGCAATGCGTGACCAGCCCAATTCTATAAGTGCGATCGCTAAAAATTCATCTTACAGCAGATTGCAACTTCTCTTCTTAGGCTACGCCAAGGTGAGTACAGATTATTGTAAGGGCACAACATTGTTGTGCCCCTACCTATGTACCTCATTTACCTGAAAAACGCTGTAACTGGGAAGTTGTAACAGCCATCCCAAAAGAGTTTGTAACAGTAACCAAATATTTAGCACCTTTACGATCATAAATATTAGTTTTAGTTGTGATTATAGGTATCTATTTTACTCTCTTGATGGCAAAATCTTATCATTCATTTAATTCCATCAATTCTTTGGTTTTCAAATCAGCAGCTATTGGTAGAGAACATCCTTCAATCTGAGGAGAGATAGAGCAAATTGCATCTGTCGTTGTTTCAAAACAATTTGATAACCCAATTGTTTTTAACAATCCTGAACGTTCTAGTAGTTGTTTGACTTCGGATTGTAAACCTGTGAGAATTAAGCGGCAATTGTGCCGTTCCAAGTCGTGGTAAATATCCTCTAAGGCTACTAACCCAGTTGTGTCCATATTTGGCACAAACCGCAACCTGAGAATTAAATACTTCACTTCCGGTTGATGGCGGACGAAGGTAACAAACCGTTCAGCAGCACCAAAAAATACGGGGCCATCTACCCGATAAACGGCAATTTCCTTACCTAATTCTAGAGGAGTACCAGGAGGAAATACTTCGGTTTCAGGTATTTTGACTAGGCTTAAATCGCTCATCTGTTTGATGAACAAGGCTCCAGCTGCAATCAATCCCACTTCTACAGCCAGAACTAAGTCAAACAAGATTGTCACTAGCCAGGTGAGAATCATCACAGCAAAGTCGGAGTAGGTAGCATGTATTAATAAACCAATGGCTTTCCACTCAATCATCCGCACGCTAACCACCATCAGAATGCCAGCAAGTGCTGCTAAAGGAATCTGTGCTGCTAGGGGTGCTAAAGTTAAAACAATAATCGCTAAGGCAACACCGTGAATTACTCCAGATAGTCGGGTTTTAGCGCCAGAACGGACATTGATAACAGTCCGAGCGATCGCACCTGTTGCGGGGATGCCACCAAAAAATGGGACAATAATATTTGCCAACCCTTGACCAATTAATTCGCGATCGCTATTGTGTTTTTCGCTCACCGTCATCCCATCAGCCACTACCGCCGATAGCAACGATTCAATACTTCCCAGTGCTGCTAAAGCCAAAGCGGGATTAATCAGTTCCCCAATCAACGTAAAATTATTCCAGTGGGGGATACCGTGGGGCATCGGTAAAGATTGCGGAATACTGCCAATTGTGGCTACAGCCAGATGGAAATAAGCAGCGATCGCTGTTGCCAAGATCAACCCCATTAAAGAACCTGGTATTGTCGTATTAATCCTGGGCCACAAAACCGTGGTTGCAATCACCACCATTGCCAACCCAACAGCAGCCCAGTTTAAAGCTTCTATATGAGTTAAACTTTGCCAAACTCCCGGTAAAAAATGTTCGCTACGCGGTAGTTGTAAACCAGAGAAATTATTTAACTGTCCACAAAATATAATCACGGCAATACCATTGGTAAAGCCTGCCGTCACTGGATAGGGAATAAACTTCACTAGCTGTCCAAGTTTGGCAACCCCCAAGGCAATCTGAATAATCCCAGCCATCACCCCAGCAATCCAAACTTTCTCAATGCCGTACTTAGCGACAATTCCCACCAAAATCACAGCCATTGCACCTGTTGGCCCTGTAATCTGGACTGAGGAACCACCAAAAATTGCCGCTACAATTCCCGCCACAATAGCGGTGTAAAGTCCAGCCTTTGGTTCTACTCCACTTGCCACTGCAAAGGCTAAAGCTAAAGGTAAGGCTACCACTGCTGCTGTCAGTCCTCCCGTCAAATCCCCACGCAGTCCACTAAATAAGCTACCCAGACGCTGTGGTTTTTGGAGGATATCAGATATTGCCATATTCCATTTCAACTCTTATAGACAATTTGTTGAACACAGATAGATGTCAGATGATATCCGGGCAATTAAGCATCATACCCGGAACCTCAAAGAGCCTGGAGGGAAAAGCTCCTTTATTATAGACATCTCTGAAAAAAGTCAAAATTATAAAATTATATTGTTATTAACTTGTAGCGGCGATGCCTGCGGCGGGCTACGCCTACGCAATCTTAAAGAATCCGCCCATTTTGGTTTTAGATGAAGCTACCTTGGTGGTGGATAATGAAACAGAAACGGCAATCTGGCGATCGCTCGAACCGATTACAGTAGATTCACTGATAATAATCGAGTAATTCCTTCTAAATTTGTTGCAAATTCCTAATAGTGAAAGTAATTCTCGATATATTAAACTCTGCAAAATGCTGTTTTCTTCCCGATCTTAGCCTGCACCCAAATTGAGCAGCGATCGCAGTCTCTTAATTTTTTTGAGTAAATTATTCTTTGTTAGGTATTGAGCCGAGGATTTCGGCTCAATATCTATATTCTTTATCACAAAATCAGACTTACGTAAATCATTATTTTGTCAATATAGCAATCCTATTTTATATTTGAACAGAGAAAATTTGAAAGGCTTATGAATCAAGCATTTTACGTAATGCATTGTTCAAAAACTATTTAGGATTACTATCGTAATTATAAAAACTATCAATATGACGTATCGTTAATTCTTTCCCAAATATGAATCAAGCATTTTACGTAATGCATTGTTCAAAAACCATTGAGGATTACTATCGTAATTATAAAAACTATCAATATGATATATTGTTAATTCTCTCCCAAAATAGTATTTACTATAATTTAATGCTTGCGAAATAAGTTGATGTTTTAGTAAGTTAATTCAGAAAAAATCCTGATATCCAAAATTTAAAGTTAACAAGACTCTCTTGCTAAATCTACTTTAAATTTACTTATCAATCCATTTTCAAATCGCAATGAATTTTTCCACTATTTTATAGGTGTTGGGAGTGATTATGGCAAAATATCTACTAGCTTCTGCTAGTGGGATGGGATTTTTATGTTTAATTGTCGGGTTATCACCTGTGCAAGCCCTTCCTAGTTTAGAAATTGGAGATAAAAACGTAGCTGTTAATCAAAATGACGGCAGCTATGAAAAGAATTATTCTGATCAAAGCGATTTAACAAATAATATCTCCAGTAAATTGCTGATAGCTAATGAAACTCAAAAAAACTTACCTTTAGTTAATCAACAGCAAAAAATTCAAGATATAGAAGTAGATTCTGCTGTTAACTTGTGGCAGCCAATCATACCACAACTTGCAAGTTCATCTCCAACCTCATACAAACTTGCACAAGTAACATCCGTATCCCAATTGTCTGATGTACAACCGACTGATTGGGCTTTTCAGGCACTCCAATCTTTAGTCGAGCGCTATGGTTGTATCGCAGGTTATCCCAATCAAACCTATGGCGGTAATCGGGCGATGACTCGCTATGAATTTGCTGCTGGCTTAAATGCTTGTTTAGACCGAATCAACGAACTGATTGCGACTGCAACTGGTGATTTGGTCAAGAAAGAAGATTTAGCCACGTTGCAGAAACTACAAGAACAATTTGCGGCGGAATTGGCAACATTGCGGGGTCGAGTAGATGCTGTAGAAGCTCGCACAGCAGAGCTAGAAGCAAATCGGTTTTCTACTACGACCAAACTCACTGGTGAGGCAATTATTGCTGGTGTTGGTGCTAGCGGTGGCGCTCCTAATGACAGTGACCCGAATATCATCCTAGTCAATAGAGTGCGGTTAAATCTCACCACTAGCTTCACTGGTAAAGATTCATTAATTACTGGATTGCAAGCCTATAACTTTTTGGGTGGAGCCGATGGACAGGGTAGTCTGCAACAAAGTTTAGGATTAGCTTCGCCACTTTTGAGTGCAAGTAGTGCCCGTACCAGTTTTGAGCCGCAATTTCCGGGGTTAAATGTCAATACTTTGTCAAGTGTTGGCGCAAACAGTGTTCAGCTTTACAAATTGCTGTATATCTTTCCCGTCGCTAATAAATTAACCTTGTTTGCGGGAACTGCGGCAGAGACATCAGATGCTTTCCCAGCAATTACGCCTTTTTATGGTGAAGGACAAGAGTCAATTTCTCGTTTTGGCAACTTGAATCCTGTGCTACGGGTTTCTGGTGGGACTTCGGGTACTGGTTTAGCATCGGCGGCGGGATTTATTTTTAATATTTCGCCAAATTTTGATTTAAGAGCTTTATACGGCAGTGTAAATGCCAATTTACCCGAAAAATCTGCGAATGAGGCAGTACCAGGAGTTTCTACTACACCTTTGGGAGCAGGTTTATTTAGTGGTAGTAGTATTATTGCCACACAGTTAACCTTCAAGCCAAGTCCTGCTCTAGATATTGGTTTAAACTATGCCCACAGTTATCACGAAATCAATATTTTGGCTACAGGATTAGTTAGTAGTGATATCGGTGCTTTAGCAGGGGTTGCAGTTGGAACACCGCTCACACTCAACTCTGTTGGCGGTACAGTAACATGGCGATTGTCTCCCAAAATAGCATTATCTGGCTACGGTGCAGCAATATTTGTTGATGCTGCTTCCAATAACGTGGATGCTTCCACCACCTTTACAAGTTGGATGGCAGGAATTCACTTCAGAGATTTATTCAAGTCAGGAAACACTGCCGGGATTCTTTTTGGTCAGCCGCTTTTCCGTAGTGATAGTGGTGGTTCTGCTCAACTTACGCCTACAGGCGACAATCGGGCGACTCCTTACCATTTAGAAGCTTATTACCGCCTTCAAGTTAGCGATAATATC
Source organism: Nostoc sp. (assembly GCF_036919615.1). Taxonomy (GTDB): domain Bacteria; phylum Cyanobacteriota; class Cyanobacteriia; order Cyanobacteriales; family Nostocaceae; genus Nostoc. The sequence goes on from NZ_JBALCN010000078.1 coordinate 50,476, forward strand.
AGCATTACCCCTGGTGCGTTTGTTCTCTTTAACCCAGAAGGTAACAGCAACAATGATACTACGACTGTAGGTATACTTCGGACTACTTTTACATTTTAAGAGATTGGGAGTAGGCAGTCAAAATCTCCCAATAAATTGGGGGATTTTGAGATTGGATAACAAAGTTCACAGTAGACCTCTTGCATAAATCAACAATAAATAACCCCACCCTGCATTTGAGTAAAGCAAACGTTTCCCTCCCCGATGCTTCGGCTATCCATTAGTCACATCTTTAAAAGGAGTGTCGAGGATAAAATAATGACTAATAAATACGTAGAAAATCGGTGGATGTTTATTGAATAATATTGTTTAGTTTTTGACAAAAATATAGTCGCATTGCCCAAAATCTGTTATGCAAAACTAGTGCGATGACTATGGTGGTGACTGATATTAAATATATTGGCAATACTATGCTGATCCTATCCCACTATTCTAAAAATTCCTACTTCTTTTCGTAAAATATGCTCGAAAACCTGGATTTTTCGTTTTCATTTATTAATAAGCTTAAGCTTTGTAGCAGAAATATTAGGCTCTCCAACACACTAGCTCCTCAGGACTTTATTCTGTGTTAATATCAGTTGCACGAAACCGCAAAAAGCTGTGGCCACTGGATTAAAATCTCATCGGGTATCAAGAAGGCGTAAACATTCAACGTATCCTCTCCAGCGTTTGCTTGAGTATGGACACCAGTATCGTAAACAAATTTGGCTAGCGACTACTTATTCTATCCTCAATAAATTTTTCGACTTGGCACCACCCGGCTTAATAGGCGTCGCAGTGGATGTGGTAGTCAAGCAGCAGGATTCCATAATTGCCCAGTTAGGGGTACGCGATGTCTTTGGACAATTTTTGATTATTTCCTTCCTTACTGTGATCATTTGGATACTAGAATCTGTTTTTGAGTACGCCTACGCTCGACTTTGGCGAAATTTGGCTCAGAATATTCAGCATGACTTGCGTTTGGATGCATACAAACATTTGCAAGAGTTGGAATTGGCTTATTTTGAAGAACGCAGCACTGGCGGTTTAATGTCTATCCTCAGTGATGATATTAACCAATTAGAGCGGTTTTTGGATGGGGGAGCGAATGATATTATCCAAGTTTCCGCAACTGTTATAATTATTGGCGCTGCTTTTTTCATTTTGGCTCCTGATGTGGCGTGGATGGCTTTGTCACCAATGCCATTTATCCTCTGGGGTTCTTTTGCCTACCAACGACTACTTGCACCTCGCTACGCTGATGTCCGGGAAAAGGTAGGTTTCTTAAATTCGCGTTTATCAAACAATATCAGCGGAATTACTACTATTAAAAGTTTCACCGCCGAAACTTATGAAGCCTCTCGTTTGGAATTAGATAGTGACGCTTATCGCCGCAGTAATAGTAAGGCAATTATTCTTTCTGCTGCTTTTGTACCGTTAATTCGGATGCTGATTTTGGTAGGGTTCACGGCATTACTGTTGTATGGCGGGATGGCAGCAGTTTCTGGAAAAATGTCTGTAGGTACTTACAGCGTATTAGTATTTTTAATCCAGCGCTTACTTTGGCCTTTAACAAGATTAGGCGAAACTTTTGACCAATATCAAAGGGCAATGGCTTCTACTAATCGAGTCATGGATTTGTTAGATACTCCCATCACCATTCATACAGGTGATGTATCTTTACCTGTGGAAAAAGTGCGCGGTGAAGTACAATTTAAAGATGTTCATTTTGCCTATAAAGATAGATTTCCAGTTATTAAAAATCTGTCTTTGGATATTCCGGCGGGAAAAACTATTGCAATTGTAGGTTCAACGGGTTCTGGGAAAAGCACTTTAGTCAAACTTTTGTTGCGGTTATACGAAGTGCAAGCTGGAAGCATTACTCTCGATGGCATTGACTTGGAAAGTTTAAATTTTCAAGATTTACGCCGCTGCATTGGTTTAGTGAGTCAAGATGTCTTTCTATTTCATGGCACTATAGTGGAGAATATTGCTTATGGTAGTTTTGAGACTACAAAGCAAGAAATTATCACGGCAGCGAAAGTAGCCGAGGCGCACGAATTTATTATTAACCTGCCCCAAGATTATGAGACAATTGTGGGGGAAAGAGGACAAAAGTTATCTGGTGGACAAAGACAACGGATTGCGATCGCTCGTGCAGTTCTCAAAAATCCCCCGATTCTGATTTTAGATGAAGCAACCTCAGCAGTGGATAATGAGACAGAAGCGGCAATCCAGCGATCGCTCGAACGGATTACAGTCGATAGAACTACAATTGCGATCGCTCATCGTCTTTCCACCATCCGCAATGCTGATTGCATTTATGTCATGGAACATGGAAAATTAGTAGAGTCGGGAACCCATGAAGAATTGTTGGAGAAAAACGGGATTTACGCTAGTCTCTGGCGTGTACAGTCAGGTTTGAAATAACTTTCGCCCATTATTTGTGTCTTCATTACGAATTATTTATGTTTTTTGGTAATAGTCAACCAGAATCAGGTGATACTAAGTGGCGTCGCCAGTTAGATAAGTTTGTGAAAGCAAATCAGCAGGAATTGGCGGCGCTGTTTTGGGGATTGTGGTTAGCAAATGGCGACAGTCAGGGTACTGTTGGTATTGATTTGCAACCAACGCCGCATTTTGTTTATTGTCCAAAAGAGCAGATAGAGAATTTAAATAATAAAGTTGAGAATCGGCTTCAGGAAATTTTGGGAATTGTCGAGAATCACAAACCAGAAGTGGAAGTTGTGATGATTGGGATTGGTAAAGGTGAAATTAAGTTAATTCAGTTTGTACCGGAACCACCACCACCGATTTGCTTTGAGCAAGCTGGGAAGGATGTGGATGGGTTATTGGATGTGCTGGAAGAGAGGATGAAGGAGGAGATTGTTTTTTAACGCAAAGGGACGCGGAGGGAAGTGCAGAGGAACGCGGAGGAAGAGAAATAACTCTGCGCTTATTGTTTAGTTGATTGCTTTGTAGAAATCTGGGTAAGTTAGATTTTCGGCACAATGCCAGATAAGTTTCAAGTACCTGAGATAACGTGCTAACCGCCACTTTATTACCTGAATCAATTTTTCCTAGACTCCCAGCGGCATCGCATAATAGGGAATCATCTTTAGTGGAGGCGATTAACTTGATTAAAGTTGCAATTGCAGTTTCATTCCCAGCACCAAAAAGCCCTAAATCCTGCACTGCTAGGTTGAAGTAAGAATGATGGTTAGCAGTCCTAATCAGATCAACTAGAGCATTAATTGCAATTTTATTACTGGGGTCGATTTGCGACAGAGTTCTAGTTGCTTCCCACGCGAGACATTGTGTATAATATAAACCTTTTGGGGATTGACCCAGATTTTTAATTAACTCTAATAAGACATTAATTGCAATTTGATTATTAGAGTCTACTTGTAGGAGACTTTTAGCTGCTTGCAAACGTTCGCCGTCAGACTGAGAGGTTTCAAGTGTTTTGGATAAAGTAGCGATCGCAGTTTTATTCTCTGGCTCAATTTCTAGTAGATATATAGCCGCGCGATTTATAAGAGATGTATTCGCACAAGTTCCGACAATGTACACTAAACTCTTGAGTACAGCTGCATTACCAGGATCAATTTGCCACAAAGCTTGAGCTGCATCAAAACAGATTCTATCACCCTGGTTTATTTGTAAGAATTTGACAAGGGCTGTGATCGCAGTTTGATTACCCACTGCAATTTTTCCCAAAGCTGTGATCGCATTACAACAATTGTCCTTATTCAGTGTTGTCTCAATAAGGTTAACTAATGCAGCGATTGCAGCGTGATTACCGTCAGCAATATCTCCCAAAGCTGTAATTCCATGCGTGCAAATTTCCCGATCTGGTATGTTTTTGATGTCGTTAACTAGAACAGCGATGGCAGTTTCATCACCAACGGCTATTTTGCCTAGACTATAACTTCTCTGGTATCCGTGTCTCTCCTCAGTAATCGGCATCAAAGCCAAGGCTGCGATCGCACTTTTATTACCCGGATCGAATTTTCCTAACTTTTCAGCTGCAACTCTAAGAATTGAACGACTTTCAGTAGTATGAACCAGATGGACAAAAGCAGCAATTACCCGTTTTCTGTCAGTTAATTCCAGCGTTTTTCTAGCTGTCTTCACCAATGATTTTGGTAGTATCTGCCAATCTCGCTTATCTTGCCGAAAATAGGCATAACTCCATTTGAGCAGTTGTTCTACAATTGCATCACCCAAGCTACATTCTGGGAACTGGGATAAAGCCTCAGCCGCCAAAAAATAGGCGCGATACCGATAAAAATCGCCGCAGCCGTCATCAAAATCTATTAAAGCTTAGATAAAATCTTCTTTTTGCTGCTTATCCACATCCTTTTGGCTGAACCAGTGGAGAATCTCTGCTTTCCACTCCGGCTCAAAGATGCGGTAAGTGCCTTGATTTAAATTGCTGCGATCGTGGTTAAAGAAATACTGCCAATCATGCATTGCCTCCTACCCACTTTGAAATGTGGGACGCAAGGGACTTAAATGAATATTGCTACATCAGTTGGCTTTTTGTCAAGTCTATCGGAACTTCGACCTTTGAACTCGCAACTTGAGCTTCAGAACTTGACACTTCAAGCTTAAAACTCGTAACGTTTACCTGATCTTTACAAGGCTAGCATCCCTCACCCCACTTTTAGATAAACGGTATTCACACGGGAGAAAATACTTTAATCAGGGAAACCTAACAAATGTAAAGGGTGCTAAAGTACCCACGTCGTTTTTCCTCCTTGGTTGAAAGCCAGAAAGTTCTTAGACTTCCATAAGGTTTTATGAAACAAATCAAAGATAAAATTACAAATAAATTAGAACAACTATTAGAACAATGGTTAGTACCTCGTCTGGTACGGTGGGGAGAATACCTAGAAACCAAAATTCGGCGATATAAGCATCAAGAGTTGAAGAGTCAATTAAAATTTTGTGGCTCAGGTCTACGATTTAAGCGAGATATTAGAATTGACAATCCGCAAAATGTATCTCTGGGAAATAAAGTCTACATCGGCCCGGATGTTTTATTAGATGGTCGTGGTGGAATCACAATTGGAGACAACACAACACTTGGATTTAACGTAGTTATCCTCTCTGCAAACCACGATTATCAAAGTAATGATTTGCCCTATGAACATAATGTCTACATTCATAAACCTGTTGTCATCGGTCGCAATGTTTGGATTGGCGGGAATGTCCTAATTATTCCGGGAGTTTCCATTGGAGATGGTGCAATTGTGGCGGCTGGTACAGTTGTAACTGCTAATGTTGAGCCTTTAGCAATTGTTGGAAATCAACCTATGAGAACAATTAAATACCGTGACAAAGAACATTATGAACAACTCGCCGAAAAGCAAGAGATTCAACCTGAAATATCAGCTAATTCTGACACTGAACAGCATAATTGATTAACTAAACTTGATATATTTCACGCTAGAACCTCACTTCCCCAAAGTTAGGCTTTTGCTCCCCTAAGAGCAAGCCTACGGTGTACAAACAAATCAGTAATGCAAGGGTGTGTTATGCTGTAGGCTAACGCACCATCCCAGATTTTCGGTGCCTTAGGACTAATGTCCATAATGCACCCTACCACATTCAAGCCAATGTGGATGAGGTTTTCCGACTTGTGTGTACACTGTAGCCCCGCTTGCAGGGAGGGGTTGGGGGCTTTCAAGGGCAGGTTTTTTTAGGCAGAAGAGAAGTTGAGATGAGTAGTCCAAGGTTCAGGAGAAAAGTGACCAAATGGTGCAAAGCACTTTGTCAGATCAATTTCTTGTCAATGATTACCTTTTTTATCCGCCGCATCTTTTAACCATTCCTTTAATCTTTGCCGGACTGTATTTTCTTTCTCGGACAGTAGTTCCGCTAAAAATAACGATCGCTATCCAACTGTGCAAACCTGAATACTCATTCATCACCCACTTTGTGTGACGATGTTTGATCCGATCATTTACCCATTTCTAAAAACCTGCCCTTGAAAGCCTACCTCCCCTGCCTCTATTGCTTTCTGCCTTCATCAATTAAACTGGCTTTGAAACTCGCTCATCCAGACGGCGAAACAAAAACACCCAAAGAGGTAGAGAACTATTAATCGCAATTAGTCGCACTAAATGACCAGTTGTAACAATTTCAACATTATGATTCAATGCCAGAGAAACCAGGATCATTTCTGCTGATCCTCCTGGTGCTGTGACTAAAAGACAGGTTAACCAGTCCCAAGAGGTTAATTGCATCGCAAGTGTAGCAGCGATCGCTCCGGCTACAAGAGTCATGCCCACAGACATCAAGGCATAGCCGACAGTCCGCTTCTTAAAGTTGGGTTTGTCTCCCCAATACTCACCAATAGTAATTCCCAGGAGCATTTGACCCAATAAGTTAATTAAAGGCGGCGGACTAAAGCTAATATCACCCACAAAAGGCAACCAATGTAGCAAAGGATTAAACCCGATACCAATCAACAATGCACCAAAGAAATCGCCAGCGGGAATTTTAAATAATATAGCTGGATAAATTACTAATCCAGTGATTAGCAGTACTAACAAGAGTAATCCTAGTTGAGATGGATCAAGATTGAGCCAAGCAGCGGTGCTTGGGAGTGTTTGCGGATAGTAATTACCAGCTGATGTCTTAGCGATGAAGGGAATCAGAACAACTACTGAGGTGACGCGAATCGCCTGAACTAGGGCAACCAAGGTAACATTTTTATTGTAATCAGCGGCGATCGCTGCCATAATTCCGACACCACCAGGAACTGTAGCCAGCATTGCTGTCATTAAGTTAGTTTTGCTGAGGCGGGAGTAAATATAACCAATACAGCTTCCACTCAGCAGCAGAAACAAGGTAAGAAAAATAAATATCGGAATCTCAGAAACAACACTAGCTAGATTCCCGTGGGCATTGGAAGCGCCGACAGTTAAGCCTACAAGTGCCATTCCCACTTTTCTAGCAGTGCGGTTAGGTTGGGGGGAATATTGATAAAAAATTCGACATCCTTGAAGAACCACTGTACCAGCGGCAATCCCGCCAAATATCCAGGCAATCCTGCCAATTTGGAACTTTGCTAGCAGTAAACCCAGAGGTAATGCCAGAACTATTTCCAAAACAAGGACAATTAGTTGCTTTGCTAATAGCTGTTGTTTGGTAACAACAGGATTTTCATCAGTGTGTTCTTCCAAGCTGGGAGCAACACTTAGGCTTTGATTCATCGATACAAGCTTTTATTATTAATTTAACTTATGTACTCAAGCTAATGCGTAGGCGTAGCCAGCCGCAGGCATCGCCCAAAATAACTAGTAGTGGCGTCAGTTTGCCTACCTTTAACCAGTTGCTCAGAGCAACTGGTTAAGACCCTTCTTTGGTTTTAGATGGTAGCTGGATTTAAGCCATGCTCTACTAGGTCTAAATTTCCCGCGTGTTCCATTCAAACAAGAATGTCTATAGAGAGAGGATAGGGGCACAATGATTATTATGCCCCTACAAATAATTTATATTCCTTTTAATGGTTTAGCCGTTTAATCTTCGTCTTGGGCTGGGAAAGCTTCTTCAAGCTCCCACAACCTATCTTTATTTTCAAGGAACCAAATACGAGTTTCTGGAGTTAATTTACTCCAAATGACTTCAACAGGGATGTGAGGAGATGCATATTGGTACTGCTGACCAAGTAATCTGAGATTGTCTGCTACATCATGGGGAATTCCGAATTGTTCCCAGTCAACTTTGATATTTTTTCCCGAAACTCCCGCTGTGGGGTCAAAAATCAATTGTGCTGATCTGACTAAATCAGCAAAGTGTTTCGGTTTGAGTTTGGTGATCTCCTGAATTTGGAGTGATTCGTTATACTCTTGAGACATTATCGCCGCAGTGGTAAAGATTATTGGTGTATTGAACTTACTGCCAGAGATTTTTATCCCAATATTTTTACTTTAGCGCAAAGCCGCTAACTTGATCATGACTAAGGTTGTAGATTAGGGATTAAGTGTTGTGAAGAATTCTGATTCCAGCCCCCAACCCCTAGTTCCTATTTTAGTGACGAATGTAGGAATGCTGAAAGTGAGTTTTGAGTGTATGAGCTATAGCAGACATTACAACTGCTACTATAAAAACCGATATTGCTCCTATTCGGATTCTAGAATCATCTGCAAGTATTGCTACAGCAGCTAGAGCGATCGCTACCCCTATACAGCTTTGTTTGAGCCTATTTGTCACTTGATAAGCTCGATTGCAAGAATTACAAATAAGTGTATGTTGTGAGAATCGGTCTAACGTGATCAACTTTTGATCAGACTCGCTACTACCAACATTTTTTGAAGTGGAATAACCTTGATAAAACGGCAAATATGACCCAAATTTATCTAGCCATTTGCGATACTCAACCACAAGAGGATCAGATGTTTTCAGCGGTAAATACACTTCTTTGAGATTTTGTCCCAAACGCTCAATTTGGGCCTTTTGTTCAACGACTAATTGCAAATCACCTTCTAAGATTTTGTTTCGGATCAAAATGTGATCAAACCAGGGAGGTATCAGCTTGATTTTTTGGCTAAAGATGTTAACGGCTACGGAGCTAAAAGTTTTCAATGACTACAGGTTCGACTGATTCAGCAATTTCAAAGTCGAAAATTCGCGAGTAAAAGTAGAGTTCTGCGGACAAAGAACGTTTGATATTTGGAGCTTTGCGGAAGCCATGTTCTTCAGCCTCAAAAGGAAGATAAGCCACAGGTACACCTTTAGTTCGCAGTGCTGTAACCATTGCTTCGGTTTGGTTGGGCGGAACCACTCGATCTTCTAATCCTTGGAAAAAAATCACTGGACAGGCTAGACGATCGCTAAAGTTAATTGGCGATCGCTGTTGATAAATCTGACGCTGTTGTGGGTAAGCGCCAACCAGACGATCCAAGTACCGCGATTCAAATTTATGTGTATCCCGGACTAAAGCTTCCAAGTCGCTGACACCATAATAGCTGGCTCCTGCTTTAAAAGTATCTCGGAAAGTCAAGGCACAAAGCGTTGTGTAACCACCTGCACTACCACCAGAAATTGCCAGGCGATCGCCGTCTACATCTCCCCGTTCCACCAAGTAACGCGCACCAAAAACACAATCATCTACATCTACAATTCCCCACTGTCCATCCAGTCGTTGCCGATACTCGCGCCCGTAACCTGTACTACCACCATAATTTACATCTAGAACCGCTATACCTCGGCTAGTCCAATACTGAACGCCAAAACTGAGGCTACTAGAAGTTGCTGCGGTGGGGCCACCGTGGCTGTTGACAATCAAAGGCGGTTTTTCGCCCGTAGGAGCAGTATAATCAAGGTTTTGAGGTGAGTAGAAAAGGGCGTGTGCTGTTTTACCATCAGCTGTTTCGTACTCAATGGCTTCAGGCAGAGAAAGATAACCAGCATCAATAGTTACATCGCTGGAACGCCGTAGTATTTCCAGCTTTTTGGTTGTCAAATCCAGACGGATAATAGCTGCCAACTCAGTTGGAGAACTTCCGCGAAAAACCACCTGGTTAGAGGTGGTGTGCAGAGAACTAATAGCTGTGTAGGGCGTATTTATTAATTCTAGTTGACCTGTTACTGTGTCAAGGCTAGCTAAATACCAAATACCTTGCTGGGTATAAGTACAAATAATCCGGTTAGCAGACTCAAAAGCATAAGTGGACATCCCAAAATTCCATTGCGGCTGACCAAACTCTGCTTTGATTTGAGTTAGCGCTTCTACATTTTCATCTTGCCAACGATATATATTCCACCAACCTGTACGGTCAGAAACAAAGTACAATTTGCCATCCGGCGACCACTCTGGCTGAAAGATAGATTCATCTAAATCGCCAGCAATTTTTTGAATATTTCCCAAACAACCATCTGCTTTTAATTCCCCAACCCATAGTTCAGTGCTATCCCAAGGCATATTAGGATGGTTCCAAGTCAGCCAAGCTAATCGCAAACCATCAGGGCTAAGGCGAGGCGAAGCATAAAAGTCATTTCCAGATACTAATTGTTGGATTTTGTGTCCGTCTAGTTCCACGCCGACTAGAGTATTGATCGCCTCATTTGCAGCATCAGTGTGATCTTCGTACACGCAAATAATTCGGTTGTGTTGGCGGTCAAAAATACCATCTGCATAGCGTGTGGCGGCTGACGGGGTAATGGCTTGCGGCTGTGTATCAGTATCCTGACGATATAGGCGTTGGTCAATAAAATTAGAAAAGTAAACAGTGCCATCTACCACAAGAAAAGAACTGCCACCATATTCATGCACACGGGTACGCACGTTAAAGGGAGTAGGTGTGATATCAGAAATTTCACCATTTGCATCTCGGCGGACTACGACATTTCTCCCTTGCTCTGATGGTCGCAGCTCGCTCCAGTAAATATCTTCGCCATCGAGAGCAATTTGTCCCAACCCAATTGTGCGTGCGGTAATTAAGTCTGTTGTGATGGGCGATCGCCAAGATCCGTAAGATACTACCTCTGGTTTAATCACGCTCTATTCTGCTCCCTGCTTCCAAGAATTATGCATTGTGTGTAGAGGCAAAACTCAGGCACACCCACTTATACTAATTCATAATATTATATTGCAGCTGCCCCAAACCTTTACTACAAGCGATTGGCAGGCTTGAGGGCACTTGTGAGCATAACACCTGCGATCGGCTACCGCCAGCACAGGCGATCGCACCCTACAGTCAAATATTTCTACACAAAATCCAAAAATACGTCTGTTGCACCGGATAATTATTCTAGGGTTGCTGTGTACACAATAGAAGATGATTCAACAACAGGCAATTAAAATTAAAAGAGGCTTTGTGGATCGGTCTTGGGGTCAAGTGCATTACCGGACAGCAGGCAATGGTTCGGCACTGGTACTCACCCACAAAACTTACTTTTCTTCTCGTAGTTTGCTCAGAGTTATGCCGCTATTGGCTCGTGATTTTCGGGTAATTGTGCTGGATACTCCCGGTCAAGGCGAGTCAGAAAATCCACCCACTCAGTGGACTATTTCGCAGTATGCTACAGATTTATTTGAGGTACTGGACACACTTAAAGTTGAAGATTTTTATCTGGTGGGCAATGGCGTCGGAGCTGCAATTGCTTGCGAAGCAGCAATTATTTGTCCAAGTAGAATTAAAAAGCTAGTACTTTTTGGACTGCCTCGTTGGAAAGACGAAGCAGCACGTCAAGATTTACGCCAATCACCAATATTGTATGGACCACCACAGATAAAAGAGGATGGCAGCCACTACAGCGCCAATTGGCAACGAATAAAATCACTATATGTTGGTGAACCCCCTGAATGCTTTGAAATCTATTTCCAAGAAGTAATGTCTCGACAGGAACGCACCTATGAGGGGATGGAAGCAGTCTTGAGGTACGATGAAGCAAGCCGTTTACCACTGCTCTCGGTTCCGACTTTACTAATGTGGGCAATGGAAGACACCATGTTTGCGCCTTTTATTGAGGACACTGCCAGACTTGTTCCGCATTCTACCACCAAGATTCTACACGGCGGTCCCCTAATGTATGTGCGCGATCCCAAACCTTACGCCGAAACCTTGCTAAAATACCTGCAATCTTAGTACCCAGATTCTGCACTTCAACCCTCGTAAAGAAAGTGAAGGATTGACCTCAGCTACTCATTTTCGATCAGAACTGTAACAGTAGCGATCGCAATCAACATTTCGTCATTTTTATCGTTGAGTTCGGGAATCGCCCGCCCTTGAACTATCATCCCCCCAGATTCTACGATCAGAGTTTTTCTCCCAAATGGTAATACGGCTAGTACCTCTTCTTCCCTAACTTGTTCTGGATATGGCACTGCTACCTGAACTTCTATAATCATTTCATTCGGGTGACTTAAACCTGCAACTTTCCAAACACCAGGTAAAGCATTGTGAGCGATCGCATTCCGTACTGCCCTAGATGCTGCTACTGTCGGTTCTTGTCCATGCTGATCTATTCCCATTCCCATTTCGATAATCAATCGTTTACGTGCCATTACTACCTTCGGTAAATCCTGCACCTTTCACTTTATCTTTCTTAGGCAATAAGTAAGCTGGCACAATAAAATCAAAATATGTGAATAAAAGTAAACAAGACTCAAACCCTTTTTCCTCCTGCCTCCTTCACAGCAGATGCTGCAAGCGACTCAGACGTTCTGAGTAACTTTTCATCACCTTTAAGAGAATCGTAGGTTGGGTTGAGGAACGAAACCCAACATTTTCAGTGGTTTGTTGGGTTTCACTTCCCTACGGGACGCTGTTCGCGTTCGTTCAACCCAACCTACGCGGTTTATGGTTTTTGACACTAACCCAAGCGTATTGGTCATTAGGGGCAACAGCCACAACCGGGCAAAGAAGTTTCGCGATCGCAGCTGCCCCATGCTTATATTTATTAGAAAGTCGAGAGCGTAGACAGCAGACTATCTATGAAGCATGGCTGATAATTGATAATGCAGCGGCAGCAAGAGTAGCAACTAGTTATACAAGATTTAAAGCACTTGTAAGCATAATGCCTGCGATGGGCTACCGCCACCACAGGCGATCGCTCCTTGCTTGGTGAAATAGAAGTTCTGTAGTTGGGAGCGCCAAATATGTCAGAAAAATGTCAAAACTGGTAATTATCACTCAACTGTAACTGCTAATTTTGTAACCGAAATATTTCAGAAATCAACAATATAAATGCACCTGAATGATCATATTTAGCAGTAAGGCGTTTATACTCATTTTCGGCAACCAGTTTTCCGGCTACTATCTCAAACTCCTCTCCCACACGCAACTTTTTAGGAATATTCACAACGACACCATCGGGTAAGTAGAAAGTGTCATTTTTCCCATTAGTAGGGTCTAAAATAATCTCGCGAATTTCTTCTGCATCTGAAACTTTTAAATCAGAGGTGATAGATTCTTTTGTGCCAATCCAACTTCCTGACAGACTGGTTATTTCCTCGCTTGTTCTGCTGTCAAGAAAACTATTTAAATGTTCGCGCAGATATAGAATTTTCTCTAAATCTCCATTTTCTGTATAGATACTAGCTATGCTAGTATTCCAATCTTTATGCTTTAAAAATAACTCAACTGAGAAACTACGTCCCGATTCCAGTTTTCTGGCAACCCAAGCACTGGAACCATAATCAACAAGAGCTAATCCCCTTTTAGATGGGTCTGCTGGATGCAATAATCCATCAGGCTGATTACAAGTTTCTTTCTCAATTTGCCATTGTTTTTCTAACGTACTCCCGTCTGGTGAAGGGAACTGATTTGTGTGAGTAATTACCGTTTTATCGCCATTGGGACGTAAATTTCTGATACCTTGAGAAGACTTGATGACTTCTTTTTCTGGGGAGTAAAAAGTCCATGTACCATACTTAGACTGGCCTTCTGTGGGGAGGTATCCAAATAATTTTTTCCAGTGTTGCTCTTGGAGATGCGTCATTTTTTTAAGTATAAGTAAATGTTGTAGCTTTGACCTCACTTACTGATTTTCGATCAGAACTGTAACAGCAGCGATCGCAATCAACATTTCGTCATTTTTATCGTTGAGTTCGGGAATCGCCCGCCCTTGAACTATCATCCCCCCAGATTCTACGATCAAAGTTTTTCTCCCAAATGGTAGGACAGCTAATACCTCTTCTTCTCTAACTTGTTCTGGATATGGCACTGCTACCTGAACTTCTATAATCATTTCATTCGGGTGACTTAAACCTGCAACTTCCCAAACACCAGGTAAAGCATTGTGAGCGATCGCATTCCGTACCGCCCTAGATGCTGCTACAGTTGGTTCTTGTCCATGCTGATCTATTCCCATCCCCATCTCGATAATCAACCGTTTACGCGCCATTGCTACCTCCCTACGGTGTATACACAAGTCTGAAATAGCTGATTAACCAAGGTTTTACCCAGCCTAACCGGAACTTTATTAAGCCTACGGTGTACATACAAGTTATCGAATCACTACCAGTCCTCGAATTACCCCTCCCTAACCCTCCCCTTTATAAGGGGAGGGAACTAGATTTCTTTTTCCCCCCTTTACAAGATTTCTCGTACCAATCGAGTTGTCAATTTGTGAAGAGAGGGAACGAGAATCTCTTGTTTCCCCCCTTTACAAGGGGGGATTAAGGGGGGTAATCCAGGGAAGAATAATGTCTTTTATTTGCATAGTTTCTCCGAAGAATTTACTTTATTTACCTTTGGTAAACAGCCAACCTAAAGCGATAAATATCAAGGTAGCAATGATGCTTAAAGTTAACGATGCGTAAAGGGGATGTTTTGGTATTAACGGAAGATTAATTTTATCAATGTGTGTTGTGAATATGCCAGAGGCGATCGCACCACCGCCAAAGCCTATACCTAGTACTTGGATTTTGTTTTCTAGGGAGCGATCGCTCTCAGTTTGTTTTATTTCTACTATACCGCGAATTGTATCAACGAATTTTCCAAACAATTCTTGACCGGGAGTCAGATAGTTAATATCTGTTTGGATTTGTTCTTGCCATTTTTTACAGTCTTTATTAAGAAAATCTTGCCATGATTGGGGGCTATTCCCGCTATCAATAGTTTGAATCTTCTCTAAACAAATTCTGTAATTAGTAATATTAGTAGTGATTGCTGTGTGGTGTATTTGTAAATCTTGCAAGCATCTAATGTAATCAAAGTTTTTTTGAGGTATTTCTCCCATTAAGCTTTTTAAGCCAGATAATTGTGTTTGATTTTTAGATATCAAGCTATTAAATATTTGGATTTTATTTTCTAGCTCACTATAAATTGTTCTCACTTCTCGATAGCGTTGACGAGCTAATTGATAAATGTAACGTATTTTATGGTAGCTACAAAGTAAATTTAGCAACCAGTCATAGGCTTCTGCTGCAAGTGTTGCTGTTGTAACTTGACTATTATTAATAATTATTAAAATATGACATTGTTTGGCAGGATTATCTGGTTCATTCGGGTCAAGTGCTTGGTATTCAAATAAAAGACTACCAAACAGTTTTCCTTGTTGCGATCGTACCGGATTTAAATTTGTGCCAGCTACTAACGCTATGGCTAATTTTTCAGCTAGTGTATCACAGTTTTCACTTGGCTCTACTTCTCCATAAATCGATAATGTTTGTCCTAAAGATGCTTGAATATTAGATGGTAGTAGGGAACTTGGTTTAAAATGTTGCAGTTGTGATATATCTATGGGGATATTTAGTGATTCTGCAACGAGAGTTAAATCAACTGCGTAGGTATCGTTAAGCAAGAAAGGCTGAAGATTAGCATTAATTTTAAAGCCTTCTATTGTGGGGAGACTACCCAAATCTAAATCTTGAGCATCAATTAACCGTTCTGGTATTCTTCCTATTTCCCGCTTCGGGTCGTATTTACCATTTTGATAACAAATTAATTTTGAGCGTAAATTTTTCAACCCAACAAAGGGAAGCGAACCTTCACCCACTTTCACGAGATTTTCCCACAAGAGATTAGCATCTCTTACAACTTCACCGGGAAGTTCAGTTAGGGTGTGGTGGAGATGAAAAGCATAGAGGCTGAGGCTGAAATTCTTCACTATTTTTTGTCGGGTTTCGTGTTTTCAGACAAAGGAGAGTTGTTTTTTACAGCATTTTCTATGAGTTTCTTAGATGATTCGCTAGGTTGATCGACTGGCGTGGGTGATTTACTATTAGCAATTCCCAATTGCTGATTGGAAAAGGAAAATGAAGAAGATATATTTTTCCTTTGAATTTCAAAAGCTTCTTGAATTTGATTACGTTGTTCTAGTTTTAACCAATTTCGGATTATTGTAGATATTTCTTCTGTATCTTCTGGTAAATTACTGGCTAGTTCATGTAAATCTGCCCAGTCTTTAGTAGAAAATAAAATGGATTGAGTTTCAATGATTTGAATAAAAGCTTTTATTGTTCTTTCAGAAACCGACATTTGTTAAACTCCTTTACCAATTGCACAAAAAGCTGACCAATAAAAAGGTGATTCAAATATTTTAGTTGTACTTCCTTGCTGTTGTTGTATTTGCAAAAATTGTTCATCTAGTTCATCTTGCCAATCTTCATCTAGGTTTGATTTTCTTAGCCAAGCCCTAAATTCCTGCACTGATGTATTTCTTAACCAACGTTGTGCTGTATTTAAAGCTAATACAATATTACTTTGCTGCTGTAGTTCTTCGTAAAATTTAATCATTAATAAAGCTGTAGCAGTTGCATCTACACTCCAGAGGCTACTGACTACATTGGTGCTACCAGCTAACAAGAAACCACTGGGTAAACCAATGTATTCATCACTAGTGTTTCTGGAATCTATAACACCAGTTTCGCAAGCAGAGAGAGTGACTAGGCGACAGTGTTCTAATTTGACGTGAGTAATAATATCTGCCAAAGTTAGGCATTTAGTCAAATCCACTGCTTTATCATCTTCTTCAGGTACAGGTATATAACGTTTGGAGTCTACCTTAACTAACTCTGAAGAAACAAAACTATCTGCAAATAGTAGCCCAGAATCTAGGGGAGAATTACGGTTAAAGTACCCGTGGCAGAAGACAAAGGCACAGTTAGCTTTGAGCAATTTTTCATGTAGTGCGACACTGTGAGGATTTTCATCAAAGCTGATAATTGCTGATTTTTTGGCTTGGTCTTGCTTCAAAATATAAGAATCGGCAAACTGTTTCTTGATGGCTGCAACTGCTCCTAAATCTTTTTCATATAAGTCTGTTGTTGGAGTTTGTATGGCAAACAGAGATTTAAAATCAGGATGTTGACGCAGTTGCACTTGTTGCAATATTTGACAACTAGGTGCATAGCTTACGCCATTGGAGAATAAGTCAATTAAGTACGATTCCTTTACAGGTAAAGCATGGAGAGGGAAGAGGTGTAAGAAGCGATGGGGAATGAGAATTAATCTGTCATAGTGTTTGGGGATGTGGGTTAATATTTCCTCAAGGTGTAGGATTTCTGCTAATTTTTTCAGCCGTTCTTCTAACTGATTCTGCCATTTAACTTTATATTGGTATTTTGAGTTGTAGTAGTCACTTAGATATTCATTTGTCCAATAAATTAGGCTCTTTAAATCTTGTGTTTGGGATGGAACAACTATTATTTTTTGCCCTTGGGACTTAATAACAAAAGCTATAATTTTATCTGTTGTGATATACCATTCTATAATTACTGTACTGTCATCTAAAATTACTTTAAATTGGTCAAACTTGAAGCCAGAACCAATCGGTAAATAGCTATCTTGTAGTTTTTGGCGCTGCTGTCGTAGTTGTTGGAGATGTTGAGCTAAGGCTGTTGCGTTTTCAGCTTTGCCATTCTGGAGTTGATACTGCTCGCTAGTTATTTTGTCTCGAAGTTGTTCTAGTAGAGTAATAACTTCTGGAGAGAAAATAGTTTTGCTGTCACGAAGCAGGATAAGTTCAACTAAGTTTCGGGTTTTGCTGCGTTCAATGTATTCAATAGCTGCGATGATGTTGCTTAGTTCTAAGCAAGTTTCTACCATGCCAAGATAAAGTTTATTCCACTCTTCTGCTTGTTTACGTTTATTTTCATCACCAGAAATAATTTCTCCTCGCAAATATTCTACTGTTTCTACCGCATCGGCAAAAATATTGTAAGCTAAACGAAATTGTTTTTCGCCTTGATATAAACTGCCAAGATTGAACAAAGTTTCTGCATAGTTTTGGGGAAAAGCGCTACAGGTATATACTTGTAGAGCGGCAGTATAAGCAGCAATCGCACTTTCAATATTCTTGGCTTGTTCTCCGAATATTCTGTAACGGTAAGCATTCCCTAGATTCATTTGCACAGATGCCCATAATTGTGGAAAAGCACTGTGGGTTAATACTTGTAGGGCGGCAGAATAAGCAGCAATCGCATTTTCAATATTCTTGGCCCTCTCTCCTAATATTTTGTTAGAGCGTTGAATAAATGCGGAATAAATTGGTGGTTCAAACCATTGAAAATTCGTTCCAGATTGGGCAACATTATCCCATGATTTAGCAATGTCTCTGTCAAAGTAAGCACGCCCCAAATTATTTTGCGTCATTGCCCAATCAACAGGAAAGGTACTGCGGGTTCTGACTTCGAGTGCGTTAGTATAAGCAGCGATTGCACTTTCAATATTCTCGGCTCTCTTTCCTAATATTCTACAACTGTAAGCACTCCCCAGATTATTTTGCACGGCTGCCCAATTAACAGGAAAGGCGCTACGGGTTAACACTTGCAGGGCGGCAGAATATGCAGTGATCGCACTTTCAATATTTTTGGCTCTCTCTCCTAATATTCTGTCAGAGTAAGCAAGCCCCAGATTATTTTGCATCATCGCCCATTGTTCGGGAAAGGTGCTACGGGTATATACTTCTAGTGCGGCAGTAAAAGCAGCGACCGCACTTTCAATATTTTTCGCTCTCTCTCCTAATATTCTATTACCGTAAGCATTCCCTAGATTATTTTGCGTCATTGCCCAATCAACAGGAAAGGCAGTGCGGATTCTGACTTCGAGTGCGTTAGTATAAGCAGCGATCGCACTTTCAATATTCTCCGCTCTCTCTCCTAATATTCTATTGATGTAAGCATTCCCCAGATTATTTTGCGTTGTTCCCCAATCAGCAGGAAAGGTGTTGTGAGTATATACTTCCAGTGCAGCAGAATAAGCAGCGATCGCGCTTTCAATATTTTTGGCTTTCTCTCCTAATATTCTGTTGATGTAAGCATTCCCCAGATTATTTTGCGCGGTTGCCCAATCACCAGGAAAAGTATTGCGGGTTAATACTTCTAGTGCGGCGGTATAAGCAGCGATCGCACTTTCAATATTTTCCTTTCGTTCTCCTAATATTCTGTTAGTGTAAGCAGTCCCCAGATTATTTTCCGTCATTGCCCAATCAACAGGAAAGACACTGCGGATTCTGACTTTCAGTGCGGCAAAATATGCAGCGATCGCACTTTCAACATTTTTTGCTCTTTCTCCTAATATTCTCTCAGAGTAAGCATTCCCCAGATTATTTTGCGTTGTTGCCCATTGTTGGGGTAACGCAATGCGGGTTCTGACTTCCAATGCAGCAGAATATGCAGCGATCGCATGTTCAATATTCTCCGCCCTCTCTCCTAATATTCTGTTACTGTAAGCAAGCCCTAGATTATTTTGTGCCGTTGCCCAATCAACAGGAAAGGTCCTGCGGGTATAAACAGTTAAGGCAATTTCGTAGCCAGTAATAGCAATTTCCATGTTGCTGGCTTTGCTACCCAAGGGAAAATTGCTAATCAGAACACTAAAATTACCAATCACTGCGGCGATGTATGTTGCTGTATCTGGTTCCGCTTCTACCAGTGTATTTGTTGCCCAACGTCGCAATAATTCTGCAAAAATATGATTGAGTTTATTGGTATTTGCTGCCAGCAATGGGTAAATTACTTCACCATCGCCGTTGTTCTCTGCTGTTGCTTGCAGTATTTCTAGTATAAATTGCTCGTAAATCTCTACATCTTCTTCAGTCATGGGGGTAGTTTCTGGGGTAGTGAGATATGTTGCTAAGTTTCTCAACCACTCGGCAGTATTTTCCTCTCCCTGCTGGGCAAAATGCTCTGCTGCTGCTACAACAACCTGCACAAAGTCAGCATCTAGCAATTCTGTATTCGCTGATAATATCTCTGGTTCTTCCCCGCTAGGGCACTCTAGCAGGGTTTGAATTAGCTGATAATAAGCTTGTAAACGCTGTTCGTTCATGAGCAGGTGTGAGTTAGACGCATCTTGATAAAGCTCCAACAGTATTATCCTCAATTTCTGAAAATGAGGGGTAAAAAGTTTTAGATCCTCCTTAAAAAGGCTACGGTGTACACGCAAGTTATTGAATTATTCCTTCCTAACCCTCCCCGATGTATTAGCTAGGGTGTACACACAAGTTATCGAATCACTACCAGTCCTCGAATTACCCCACCCTAACCCTCCCCTTTACAAGGGGAGGGAACTAGATTTATTTTCCCCCCTTTCCAAGGGGGGATTAAGGGGGGTAATCCTGGGAATAATAAGCACAGTCCAGGAATATGAAAACGCTGATGACAAAACTGTATAACCAAACCTCAGAAAAGCAAAAACGGCAAACTCTCAGAAACAATATACCCCCATCTGAAAAAATAGTTTGGGCAAAACTTAGAAATCAACAAATTGAAAGCTGTAAATTTCGCAGACAATACAGTATTGACAGATTTGTAGTAGATTTTTATTCTTCGGAATTGAGACTTGCCATAGAAATTGATGGTGATAGTCACTATCAAGATGGAGTTCCAGAATATGACCGCGATCGCCAAGCATTTTTGGAATCAAAAGGTACAAGTATTTTGAGATTTACAAATCAAGAAGTTTATCAAGATATTGATGGTGTGGTGGAGCAGATTAGAGAAGTTATTTGTAGGTTGAGGGAAGTTACCCCACCCTAACCCTCCCCTTATAAAGGGGAGGGAACTAGATTTCTTTTTTCCCCCCTTTACAAGGGGGGATTAAGGGGGGTAATCCGACTTGTGTGTACACCGTAGCTTATAAAGGGGAGGGAATTAGATGTTCTAGTTTCCTCTTTATAATGTTATTTTGACGATGCCTGCGGTTAGCTACGCCTACGCATTTGTTGATTTAGCGATCGCATTTGTTGATTCAGCGATCGCATTTGTTGATTTAGTGATCGCATTTGTTGATTCGGCGATCGTATTTGTTGATTTGGTGTTCGCATTTGTTAATTTAGCGATCGCATTTGTTGATTTGGTGTTCGCATTTGTTGATTTAGCGATCGCATTTGTTGATTCGGCGATGCCTACGGCTGGCTACGCCTACGCATTTGTTGATTGCACTTATTCTCAAACAAAAAATCGATCTGAAAAATGAGTAAAAATACAGACAAACTTGTAATTATTTCGTTGAACTTTTAATGAAATAAATACACAAAACTACCCATCTCAGGCAAAAGGATACTCCACTATGTTGAAAAAGGAATTCTTAAAAAAAAGGATATCTCATGTCTTTAAGAACTCGTGGTTCTGCTGCTGTTGAGAAAGCCCAACTTCGTCTCGCCTTGCTTAAATCCGTTGATGAAAATCTGGATTTAGGACATGGATTAACCATTGAAGCCTACAACCACCTCATCAACACTACCCGTGTGACCTTAGAAGCTCATAACACGCTTGTGTCCAATCTTGAAGAATCGCGTAAAACAATAATCCAGATGGATAAAGCCCTCTCCGAAATGTCTGAACGAATGCTAAGTGGAGTTGCAACTGTCTACGGCAGAAACAGTATACAGTATTCCAAGGCTGGCGGCTCTAATGGAAAAAGAAATAAACAATCTAGTTCAAAAGCTGCTCCAATTGTAGCGGTTCTGGCCAGTCAACCTGCTCAAGCTGCAATTGCGAATGCGTCAATTAACGGTAACCGCACAACTCCTTTGCTGCAATAATCCACTTCTTGCATAAATCTAGTGCCGTGTCATATCATGTCCGGTTGAACAATTGTTATTGCGTTCGCCCTTGGCGTTCCCGAAGGGTACGAAGTGTTCGCGGTAGCGTCTCGTAGAGAAGCAATCTCCAAACCCTTGTGATTGCTTCATTTCACTTCGTTGCACTTGCAATGAGATATTACAAGTAATTTGCCGGACATAATATCAGGGCTAAATTTGTGCATTATTAAATGTTAAGTTGGGTTTCCTTACGTCAACCTAACCTACCTTTAATCCATCTGAATTTTATAGTAGCGATGTCTACGACGGGCTATGACGCTCTCTACGAGACGCTGCGCGAACGAAGACTCGCTACCGCTTCTCTACGAGACGCTGCGCGAACGCTATCGGCGTCGCCCTTGTGGAATCCTATCTTTTATTTGCAACTTTATTAACGAAAATTCAAGGTAGGGAGAGGTTTATCAAACTCGCGTTCAAAAAGCAAATTTTGGTTTTTAGGCTATCTTCTATAATTAATAGAACCTGCACACCTAATTCTAGGCATGAGACTGTGACCGAACCAGGAAGTTACAAAGATACTGTAAACCTACCCAAGACTAACTTTGATATGCGGGCAAACGCCATCAAGCGTGAGCCTGAAATCCAAAAATTTTGGGAAGAAAATAAAATTTACGATCGCCTCTCTAAAAATAACCCCGGCGAATTATTTATACTGCACGATGGGCCTCCCTACGCTAATGGCTCACTCCATATTGGTCATGCTTTAAATAAAATTCTTAAAGATATTATTAATCGCTACCAACTGCTGCAAGGGCGTAAAGTTCGCTACGTCCCTGGTTGGGATTGTCACGGGTTGCCAATTGAGTTGAAAGTTTTGCAGAATATGAAGTCAGCAGAACGGCAAAATTTAACACCTTTACAACTGCGCTTAAAAGCGAAGGAATTTGCCCTAACTACCATAGATAACCAGTGTAAAAGTTTTAAACGCTACGGTATTTGGGGTGATTGGGATAACCCTTATCTAACTCTGAAGCCGGAATATGAAGCGGCTCAAATTGGCGTGTTTGGTCAGATGTTCTTGAAAGGCTACATCTATCGCGGTTTGAAGCCAGTTCACTGGAGTCCGAGTTCTCACACTGCTTTGGCTGAAGCTGAGTTGGAATATCCAGAAGGTCACATTTCTCGCAGTATCTATGCAGCTTTTCCAGTCACAAGTTTGGCAGAAGCTGTAAAACCACTGTTGGCGGAATATCAGTCAGATTTGGGTGTGGCTATCTGGACAACTACACCTTGGACAATTCCGGCGAATTTGGCTGTGGCGGTGAATGCAGATTTGAACTATGCAGTGGTAGAAGTTTCACGTCCAGAGGTGGAGGCGCAGAGTAATTTTAAATATCTCATCGTTGCTGCTGATTTAGTGGAACGTTTATCTTCGACGTTGGGAGTTGAGTTAACTCTCAAAGCCACGTTTAAGGGAAATGATTTAGAACATACTACTTACCGTCATCCTCTATTCGACCGTGAAAGTCCGATTGTAGTCGGTGGTGATTACATTACTATTGAGTCAGGTACTGGATTGGTACATACTGCACCGGGTCATGGTCAAGAAGACTACATTGTTGGTCAGCACTACGGTTTGCCTATCCTTGCACCAGTGGATGACAATGGCAATTTTACCGAAGAAGCGGGAGAATTTGCAGGGTTGAATGTGCTGGGTGATGGTAATCAAGCGGTAATTGATGCCTTAACAGCGGCTGGTTCCTTGTTAAAGGAAGAAGCATACCCTCACAAGTATCCTTATGATTGGCGGACGAAGAAGCCGACGATTTTCCGTGCAACTGAACAATGGTTTGCTTCCGTGGAAGGATTTCGAGAAGAAGCGCTAAAAGCGATCGCAACAGTAAAATGGATTCCAGCCCAAGGTGAAAATCGGATCACGCCAATGGTGGCGGAACGTTCCGATTGGTGTATCTCCCGTCAGCGGAGTTGGGGCGTACCCATTCCCGTTTTCTACGATGAAGCCACCGGAGAACCACTGCTAAATCAGGAAATTATCAACCACGTCCAAGGAATTATCGCAGAAATTGGTTCTGATGCTTGGTGGGAATTATCAGTTGAAGAGTTATTACCAGAATCCTATCGCCAAAATGGTAAGTCTTACCGCAAAGGTACAGACACAATGGATGTATGGTTTGATTCTGGCTCATCTTGGGCATCTGTCGTCCAACAGCGTCCAGAGTTACGCTACCCCGCTGATATGTATTTGGAAGGTTCCGACCAACATCGCGGCTGGTTTCAGTCAAGCTTGCTTACCAGTGTAGCGGTGAATGACATTGCGCCTTACAAAACTGTACTAACTCATGGCTTTGCTTTGGACGAACAAGGGCGGAAGATGAGTAAGTCAGAAGGAAATGTGGTTGACCCAAATACAATCATTGAAGGCGGGAAAAATCAAAAAGTAGAACCGCCTTATGGTGTAGATGTATTGAGATTGTGGGTATCATCAGTAGACTACTCCAGCGATGTCCGCATTGGTAAAAACATTATTAAGCAACTGAACGATGTCAGAGGCAAAATTCGCAATACAGCGCGGTTTTTGTTGGGTAGCTTGGATGATTTTGACCCGGAAAAAGATGCAGTCCCCTTCGAGGAATTGCCAGAACTTGACCGTTATATGCTGCACCGGATCACCGAGGTGTTTGAAGAAGTAACCGTTGCCTTTGAGAGTTTCCAATTCTTCCGCTTTTTCCAAACGGTGCAGAATTTCTGTGTGGTGGATTTATCCAACTTTTATTTAGATGTTGCCAAAGATAGGTTGTACATCAGTGCAACCGATGCTTTCCGCCGTCGCAGTTGTCAAACAGTGCTGAAGATAGCTTTGGAAAATTTAGCACGAGCGATCGCTCCAGTATTATGCCACACCGCCGAAGATATCTGGCAATATCTCCCCTACAAAGATAAAAATCCTAACTTCCCAAAATCAGTGTTTGAATCTGGTTGGGTGCAGTTGGATGAACGCTGGACATACCGAAACGAAGCAGAACCTCCGGAAATATATGAAATGATGTGGCGAGAGGACATCTGGAAAAAACTGCGACAACTCTGCACCGATGTTAATAAGGTGTTAGAACAAGCCAGGATAGAAAAAATGATTGGTTCTTCCCTGGAAGCGAAAGCTTTGATTCATATACCTCACAAACAGTTAGGCGATGCTATCAAAGCCTTTAACCCAGCTAATGGTAATGGTATTGACGAACTGCGGTATTTATTGCTAACTTCCCAGGTGGAATTATTAGATTCTGCTGAGGGATTGCAAGGATTAGAATATACAGCGCAGACGGAAGATTGGGGAATTGGGGTAGTGAAAGCAGATGGGGAAAAATGCGATCGCTGTTGGAACTACTCTACTTACGTGGGAGAATCAGCAGAACATCCGCTAATTTGCGAACGATGTGTTGCAGCCTTAGCTGGAGAGTTCTAAAAGCAAAAATCCCACGGCGTTAACAAACTAGTACTGCAAGGCGGAAGTCAAAAGCCAAAAGTTGACTCTGAGCGCAGTCGTAAAGCCTGCGGCATAGCTTTTCTACCTTGGGTGCGCCTTAAGCGTTGGCGCACCCAAGGTAGAGAAGGATCAAAAGTCAAAAGTATTATGGAATAGGATTTTTAAAGTTTTTAAATGGTTGCTCTATTTACGCCGTGGTGTACTAGAAGTCACGAACTCACACACAAAGCTGTAGCTTAATAGACTAAATGCTTTTTAACTTCATGAAGTCCGCCCCTCTGTAGCCTAGCCAGTGCGGTCTTCTACCTTGGTGTAACGTCTTGTAGAGTTGGAGAGACGATGCCGCGTATAGCGCAGCCTCTTCTCTACCTTGGGCTTGTTGGGTTTCAAGGATATTATTGCCAAAACCACGAGAATTTGGCGCGGCAGCCAAGAAAGCTTTTATCGACGACTGGGAATTTTATTACTTGTAAATGCCTAAAATGGCCGGGATACTGAAGCAAAATTCAGGCTTTAAGTTTCTTGTGGAGTACTGCGGGGATGATCCTGCTCTCAGCAGATAATCGTTAACAAACTGCTTGCAAAATTTCCACAATGGAGGATTGCGATCAAAGATGGGGAATGGGAAATTAGTTGAGTCGAATGGGAAAAAATACCAAATTTATTACTGATTACAGAGTGATTTAATCTTAAAACTGCAACCATAGAGGGAAGTTTGGCAAGACTGCTTAAACAATACAAGAACGAATTTCACCCTTTGACTAAGCCTGCGGTGTAATGGCAAAAGCCTATCAATTGAGTCAATCTGTTTATAGATATTGTTAACCTATTCAGTCAAAAATTTCGATTAATAGTATCTAACCGTTTTGAGGTAAGGAAGATGAAACTGAAGATTTTAGCTACCGCAGCATTAGTAAGTACGATCTTTTCTGCTGTTCCGGTGCAAGCTGCAAATCCTGTCCATATTAGACAGTTACTGAAAACAGGTAAATGTCCCGGGTGTGAATTGGCAGGAGCAGACCTGCGTTCAGCTCATTTAATCGGTGCTGATTTAAGAAATGCAAATTTAAAGGGAGCTAACTTCAAGGGAGCTAATTTAGAAGGTGCTGATCTGACCAGTGCTAATCTGACTGGTGCCAACTTGAGCCAAGTATTTGCAAGTGATATTGACTTAAGCGCTACTAACTTAACAAATGCCAAGCTGACTAATGCCAAGCTTGATAATGCTAACTTGGAGGGTGCTGTATTGACTGGGGTTGATCTCAAAAAAGTTATACTGTACTGAGCCGTCTAGTTACTAAACATTGATTTGACTCTGCGCTCAACGTAAATGAGCAGTTGTCCAGTGTGAGTAGGACGATAAGATTACCGATTACAAACTGTAGCGTAATATTTCTATAGCAAATGGCATGCTTGTTTAGTTATTTGTTGGGGTAAGGCAGTCTTGCTAGAGTTTTAAAATCTTGTGCTGCAAGAGCTTTTCAGGCTTTTTTATCTTTTCCTTCTGCCGACTGCCTCAAGCCGGACTACCTTATCTTCGTACCATTCGAGTCTTAGGGGTAGTGATTGCAGCAAAGAGCAAATATATTTTATTACTTAAGATAATTTTCAGTTAAACAAACTCGTATTTGAGATTATAAGTAGTAAAATACTAAACTTATGGAAAGTTAAAGCCTCTGGTGCGAACGCTACGCGAACGACTCCGCTCGGCTTTAATATTGAGCGGAGTCGAGATGTCAATTTTCGCCTGCGACCAAGGAGTAATAATGGTTTTAAAACAATATCAACGTGCTGTAGGCGTATTTACTCATCGTCGAGATGTAGAACAGGCGCTACATGAGTTAAGAGATTCTGGTTTGGCAATGGAGAAAGTATCTGTAGTTGTACAGAATGCAGACCGCAATCATGAAATCGCCGATGATCAAATTAAAGAGCGCACTGGTGATAAAGCTGACGAAGGTGCAACAGTAGGAGGGCTTTCAGGGGGTGCTGTTGGTGGGTTGACTGGTTTATTAGTAGGTCTTGGTACTTTAGCAATCCCTGGAGTTGGGCCAATAATGCTGGCTGGCGCAGCAGCAACTGCCTTGGTTACAACCCTTGTAGGGGCAGGTATTGGCGCTGCTACTGGGACTTTTGCTGGTGCATTAGTTGGTTGGGGAATGTCGGAAGAGCAAGCTAGAGCATATAACGAGCGAGTAGAGGATGGACACTATTTAATAATCGTGGATTGTACATCTGTTGAAATTACTAAAGTAGAAGCAATTCTACAGCGTTGGGGTATTGAAGAGTTTGGCATTTACGAGTATCTCAATAATGAGCAGTTACCTACAAATTATCTGACCACAACAACTTCTGCTACTGCAATTCCTAATAAAAGTGGGATTTTATCTAAGTATGCTATTAGTTACTTTAATCATATAGATAATGTTGATGCGGCAATTAACGATATGTCTGTCGCAGGTTTTCCAGTAAACCAGATTTCCTTAATTTGCAAAGACTTTTCTCAATTGATTGGGTCAACAGGCGTTAATTTAAGTGAGCGTTTTGACGCGATGAGGCTAGGAATAGCAGATGAGTGGGCACGCTTTTATAACGAGCAAATTGATCAAGGCAATTACCTACTTATCGTTAGTGGCACAGACAATGAGCTTGATCAAGCTAGTTCTATTCTGGACAATTATGGGGTTCAAGAGTGTCAAATTTATGACCCAATGTTAATTCGTTTTTGAAAATGAGTACCGGAAAATTTAACAGTTTTGTCAAATCAAATAAATATACAGCAATACTTTTAAAATCCTACGCTCTTTAGCTGTATTTGTTACAGCTAATCAGGAACGAAATAAGTTAACTATTTCAAGTCTGTCAGAGAAGGAAAATATTCTTGAGCAAATAGAGTAATGTGTTAATAATATTCCGCCCGCAAAACGGGCGAATATATTATGATCAAAGACTTGTGCTAGCTAAATTACATTTCTAAATCTCCTGAGAAATTTAGAAATATAATTAATAACCCTCTATAGTATAACCAGCAGATTGAACTATCTGTTTAATTGTCTCTTCAGAAGCCGAACCATCTACAGTTATGGTTTTTGCATTGACATCCACATCTACTTTGGCATCAGATACCATAGTCTGAATAGATTTAGTTATTTTTTGGACGCAGTCATCACCTTTAATATTTGTTACTTTCAATTTAGTTGCCATTACTTACCTCATTACGTCAATTAGAATTTCCATTTAATAAATATAATATCGCTTCAGATAGTCAGTTTACATCTTACTGAAGTAAGGTAATTGGGAATGACAGTGATAGTATTAAATAATAGCTGTACATCAATCTTTGTTAACAGAGTTTGCTGGCAATAAAACAAATTAGTATGCCAAAATATATAAAATAATTTCTGAAAATACACCTAGTACTACTAACTTCCAAAAAGCCGCTTTTTTCATTTGTTCTGAAGATTCCACTAGACATTGCAGATTCTCCTATAGGCGTTCTTGTTTGATACAGTTGTTCTCATAGCGTTGCCTGAACATACAAGCGTCTATACGTAAGTCACAAAA
This sequence comes from Nostoc sp., assembly GCF_036919615.1. Lineage (GTDB taxonomy): Bacteria > Cyanobacteriota > Cyanobacteriia > Cyanobacteriales > Nostocaceae > Nostoc. The sequence goes on from NZ_JBALCN010000078.1 coordinate 79,010, forward strand.
CCTTTTTATCTGTAGTTTTCAACTTATTGTTATGCTTCAGATACTTATGCCCAACTTTCAGAGCATATATACATCCAAAAAGCAGCTATCTTGTGGCATAGATATGCTTTGGGCTTCGCACCAAAAATATTCAGTGACGCTGTGGAAGGCGTGTCAGAGAAAGAACAAGACTCGCCTACGGTAATGGACTGCACAACGCTGACGCTTGTGGATGAAGTACAAAAATATAACATTCTCCCAGAACAAAAGGGCTGATGCAAAACAATTCCTAATTAATAATTACTAACTCATCATTAAAATCCCATACATAAACACACTTTCTTGATTGAGTGATAAATTTATTTTCTCCATTAATAAATTAAGAGAGAAGTTAGAGCGCTGACTTCCCACGCTCCAAACTTCGAGGGGCTTTTAACCAAAATTATGAATTAATAATTATTCTGGTTAGTTTAGTTAGCATATGTTGAACTGCTCAATCTTGTTTTTGTGTTATTTCGGTTGTCAGAGAGCGAATTAACTCTCGAATTATATCAGTTGCTGGTCTTCCAGTCATTGAACAGTACTTTTCAAGCTTCTGAGCCTCACCTGATGTGAGATTGATTGTAAGTCGTTTAACAGCCCATTTCTTATTCACGTCTTATGCAACTATGTTTTGAAACTACTCCTTTAATATCAATCATTTAAGCTGATTCTACAATGATAGAATTAATGAGATTAAATTCAAGAAGCTATGAAGAAAAATACTATAGTTTCTTACTCTGTAGTTAATAGATAAAGTATATTCTAGAGTATGAAGTTTAACTATTTTGGGTCTAAGAATTGTGAATAGAATGTAAAAAGGATATTAAAGTATATCAGCACAAAATAGGTATTCACGTAGATTAAGTCTTAGAGGTTGTTTGAAAAGTCTAATTTATTACTAGCCTTGGTGACTAGAAGTCGCGGCTACACAGACAAAACCCACCTCCGTGGGTTAGAAAACCCTTCATTTTGTATTAGTCCACCTCCGTGGACTTTCCTTACGGGACACTACGCGAACACTTGTCTAGTAGCGAATTCTATGAGACTGTTGGTCAATCCAGGATGGATTAGACCCCTCACCACTAAAACCTTGGTTTGGCGTTGCTTTCCCGCCCTGCAATAAATTGCGGGCTAATAGCTAAAGTGCGTTGAAACGCACTGAAAATTAAAGAGATTAAGATAGATTCAGACTGAGGGGTTAGACCCCTTATCAATTTGCCAACAGTCTCATTCTATTCGCCTAATATTTTTCAAACATCCTCTTAGAGGATTTAGGTGATGAAAGCCATTCAGGCTTTCATCAACGGTTGGGTATTTATTCCTTATACCACGTCAGCTAAATGTGTTAAAAAGTCAGCGGATCATCTTAAATGGCGATCGCATCCTTTAATTGACTATCATCAAAAGCACTACAACGAAGCACAATCACGCCAACACCAGCTTTATTTGCAGACTGAAACAAAAAGATATTTATCCAACAGACGCGATGAATGAAGTTCATAACGAAGTATAAAAATATCTCTTCTCTACTCCCTACTCCCCTTGGGCATCAGGTGCGGGTGAACCCGGTATGTATTTGACTTGCTCAATCGCACCAGTGTATTTAAAGACCCCATATTTTTTGTAGAGATCCCATGACACCGGACTACGGGCATCTTTACTGAGCTTTATACTGAGCCTTCACCTGGATGGTGTAATCGCGATCGCTCACCAAGGGCAAAATGTCTAGTTCCAGTACCAACTCACCTGTATGGAATGTCTTCGGTTTCACTTTCTCCTTAATAAATTCCAGGAGGGTAGAGCAAATAGCTTTTTATCCTCAGCTGATAGTGTATTCCAAGCTTTAACGCCTGGATTTGGGGGTGGTAGTTGAGTGTCGGCAGGAATTAGCTTTGATGTAAGTTGCTTCTGGTACCGTTGTTGGCGTAGTACGTCCCAGCCGACATCAAACTTGCCTTTGTATTTGGCAAGGTCTGCTGAATGAATATTAAACGGTGAGTGAACAGCATTGTTGGCAAAATACAAGAAAAATGGCTTGTCTTTTGACTTGGTTTTTGCTTGTTTGAGCAATGCGATCGCTTTTTCTGTCCAGTAATCGGTGGTGAGGAAATTCTTAGGATAGCGATCAACTGAAATCGGCGTATTGTCTTCGTAGAGAATATGGGGTGTCTGGGGATGTTCTAATCCATCTAAGAAGCCAAATAAATGTTCAAACCCCCGTTGTAACGGCCAGGAATTTAATGAAGCGGTGGCGGTGCGATCGTAAGTCTGAGTCAAATGCCACTTACCTGTCAGCAGGGTAGAATAGCCATTGCTACGTAAAATTTCTGCCAGAGTCACAACATTGCTCTGAATTTCACCTGCATAACCAGGAAAACCAGGGTTTCCCTCAGCAACCCAACCAACACCCGCAGAGTGGGCATTTAATCCCGTCAATAAAGATGCTCTTGTGAGAGAACAAAGCTGATGCGTTGTGAGGTTGTTAAACCGCAGTCCGTTAGCTACCAATTTATCAATATTCAGGCTAATTTTATCGAGACTCGTTTAGTTGCTGCTGAAGTTGTTGGACTTCCTCAATTGATAAGCCTGTGGAAGGAGCAATAATGTCGATCGCCACTCCTCTACGCAAGAGATTGATAGCGATCGGCCGTGTCTTTTTTTCTCAGCCTCTCTCCAGATCGAACGATAAACGCTGGATTCCTGCATGATGTCCCTCCGTAACGATTGTGTTCAACGGAGGCGGATCACCTTTGCAACTCAACGAAGCAGGCTGATAAGTTCAGCTGCAACACGTTTGTTAGACTATGCATTATGATTGTGCCTGAAATCGCTTTAGATTTTAGCTTTCTTGCGAAGTATTAAGCATATTTCCTCTACAGTTGTCAAGAAGGCATCTCCCATAAATTTAAGGCTAGCAACGGCTCGCTGACCAGCCTCTTCATTACCTGCTCCACAAGCATCAGTGACCATGACTGGGATATAGCCAAGATCGGCAGCATGGCGAATTGTCGGCTCAATCCCGATTTCAGTTGCTACACCTACTATAATTACAGTTTGAATCCCACAATCGCGTAAGGCAATGTCGAGAGGCGTTCCCTCAAATGCAGACATCGTGATTTTGTCAAAAATTCCTTCGGAAGGAAGTGGAGTTACTTCAGGAATTAATTGAAATCCGGGCGAGTCAGGAAGAAACCAAGGCTTTACATCATCAACTGAGGTTACTCTTTGCCATGCCTTAGCTGTCTTCAGTTGAAAGACACCCGACAATTCTTTGGGTAATGACATGTGACGCATAAAAAATATGCGCAAACCAACTTCTCGCGCTGCTTGAAGAACTTTTATGACCTGGGTTTTTATATTAGAGCCGTCATTTAACTGGCTAAAAATGCCTATTTGCATATCATAAACGATCAAAGCTGTTCGATTAAGTTCGCAGGCATCCTCTAAATTTTCAGGAACTTCTAGCCCAAATGCCTTTTCCATTTTTCTTAACTCCTGAGCCTTACATTATAGAGGGTAGCAGGTTAGTCATAGACAGGTTCAAGTCAGGCTAACTATTTATTATACGGAAATTTTCCGTACAATCTTTTTCTCAATCCTAATATATCAAGCATTACAACGAACTCCTGTCTGAATATACGGAAAACTTCTTTTTTACATTCTTATTTGCGTATTATACCGAATTTTTCCATATAACCACCCTTTACGGGAGGATTATAAATAATTTTTCCGTATATCTCTTGGTATTATCAAGAATTTTCCGTATCACATCCTTAATTTAGTTTTGTATTTAACGCTGCGCCGAGGCAGGCGCAATAACTAAAGTACCCAAGGTCATGGCTGGCAGTGATTGTAAGCTTAACGCTAATAATTAGCAATAATCTTACAGGATAAGTTAATATTAGGGAATAATTGATTATTTATTGTTTATATTCTTGAGAAATTTGACAAATATTATTTTGGCTGTTTTCCATTACGGGTATTGGGAACCACTACCTATGAACATTGGTCATTTTTTGGTCTTTAGCTTTCGCTTTTTAATCGGTTCAATTGCAGGTGCTTTCTTCATTTATGTCGCCATGTATAAATCACTGCTAGTAAAACTAAAACTGCAATCTTAACCTCTGACTATTTGTATAAATATAGGACTACTATTTGATTTTTTCAAAGACACGTAGTAGCGTGGTAAGGTTAAATTTGTGCATTATATTTATGGTCTTTTGGGGCTAAATCGCTACTATGAGCCTTTAGGTATTACACTATTTTAGTCTTGCCACGCCAGTAATATCATGTTCGGTAAAAGACTTATCATTAAGAGCGCAGGGGGTAGGGGGCTCTTAGCTGGGGAAAGAGGGTTTTAAGATTTTTGCATAAATGCCCGGAATAATAACGAATCAAGCGAATATGATACAACACACCAAATCCTTACGAGTGGTGCGTTACGGATTTCATCCTAACGCACTCTAAAATACCTAATTTTGTTCAAAAATCAAATAGGAATCCTATATATAGTTAGCTGATGTAATATATGTAAAAATTATATACTTATATTTTACTTTTAGTTCCTAGTTTTTTTTATCCAACTTGCAGGTAATTATGTTATCTATAATATTTGGACATGGAAAATTATAGTGAATATTATGTCAATCAATCCGGATTTCCTCTACTTATCCGGAAAATCTCTGTAAATAAATCCACCTCTATCCTCACAGCACTACATGAAACTACGCTGGTTATTACTTAGTCTTACAAGTATTCTTCTATTGTCGTCGCCAGTAAAAGCGAATATTAACACAAATCAAGTTGACAGTGCAGATGGCGGGAGTGGAAATCAATCAGATTTACAACTACCAGAACTGAAATTCATTCCCCCAACTCCCTCAAGCGATTTTATTAAGCCAATAGATACTCATAAATACACTGGTATAGTTCCTGTAGGACGAGAAATATCAGAACTACAAACTCCAATTAAAGCATTAATGGCTCACTACAGATTCCTGACTCCTGGAATCTTTTTTATGGACTTACAAACAGGGGATTATTTAAATATCAATGGTGGTCAAGCTTTCTCCGCCGCAAGCACAATTAAGTATCCGATTTTGATTGCTTTGTTTCAGGGAATAGATACAGGGAGAATCAAACTAAATGAAATATTGGTGATGCAACGTAAACATGTTACTGGTGGTTCTGGAGATATGCAGTATCGGCGGGTAGGAACTAAGATTAGTCTTTTGGAAACTGTAACTAAAATGATGACTATTAGTGATAACACCGCTACAAATATGATTATTGACCGTTTAGGTGGTAAGGCAAATTTAAATCAGCGGTTTCGCACTTGGGGATTGCAAAGTACTGTGATTCACAATATGTTAGGAGACTTTAACGGAACTAATAAAACTAGTGCAAAAGACTTAGTACGATTGTCAGCTTTGATTACAAATAATCAGTTAATTTCTGATCAAAGTCGCTCTCAAGTTTTAGGTATCATGATTCGTTGCCATAATAGAAGCTTACTCCCGTCTGGTTTGGGTTATGGGGCAAGTATTGCTCATAAAACAGGCACTCTGAGGTTTGTACTGGGCGATGCGGGTATCATTGAAACACCATCAGGTAAGCGTTATTTGGCAGGAATTTTCGTGCGAAGACCGAATAATGACGAGAGAGCAACAGCTTTTATTCGTCAAGTTTCTCAGATGGTGTATGGCTACTTCGAGCAACCAAAAGTCAGCCATCTACCTTAATTATTGACGTTTATCTAGAAAAAAATCAAGTTGAAATTTTATGAAAATAATAGACTGACATTGATAATTAAGGGTGTTAAAGTTATGTAGTTTAATAGCATATTTGGGAGTAAGTTGTGAAAAAGCTATCCCTAATTTTATTTACCGACTTTAAAATTTGTTAGTTCATTGCTAGTGAATTTATTTTTTTAAAAATCTGCCAAAGTAGATAATCCCAATCAGGAAAAATTACTTGAGAATATTTCCACTACTAAGGAGCTAGATAATCAGATAACAGGTAAATTAGAAGGAAAAGTAGCAATTGTCACTGGCGCTTCAGCGGGAATTGGAGAAGCAACTGCGATCGCCTTGGCTTCAATTGGAGCAACAGTAGTACTCGCTGCTAGGCGTGGCGATCGCATTCAGGCATTAGCAGAACGCATCGAAGCTAGTGGTGGCAAGGCATTGCCTATTGTTACTGATATGACTGACGAAACCCAGGTAAATAACTTGGTGGCAAAGGCAAATACAGAATTGGGAAGGGTCGATATCCTTGTGAATAATGCAGGGATTGCCTTACTAGGCACCATTGAAGCTGGGAATAGCTCAGATTGGCGGCGATCATTTGACCTCAACGTACTAGGACTGCTATATGCTACTCATGCTGTTTTGCCTCTCTTGAAGGCGCAAAAATCCGGGCATATAGTCAATATCTCCTCAGTGGCTGGTAGAACAGCGCGGGCTGGTATCGGTGTTTATAATGCTACCAAATGGGGTGTGAATGCCCTCTCGGAAGCATTGCGCCAAGAAGTCTACAAGGACAACATCCGCGTCACTATTATTGAAGCAGGTATGGTAGATACAGAAATTGACAACCAAATTACTGATCTCGTTGCCAAACAACGCATGGAAGAACGACGCAAGTCAATTACACCTCTGCAAAGCGAAGACATTGCTGCTGCGATCGTTTACGCTCTCACCCAACCACCGCATGTTAATGTCAACGAAATCCTCATCCGACCAACGGGACAAGAACTCTAAACAAGCATAAAGTCCAAGAGTCAGCCCCAACTCTTCTCTACGAGAGGCTGCGCCAAGGAGACGCTCTTGCGTTCGGGGAAGTCATATCATGTTCGGTCAAAGACTTATCATTTAGACCGCAGTTCTTGCTGGGGGCTCTTAGCTGGGGGAAAGAGACTTTTCCGATTTTTGCACAGATCCGGTAATCATAAGTGATTAACCGGACTTGATATCAAAAGTCAAACATTTTGAACCCGGTAAATAAATAGTGAAATTACTGAATATTTACAGAAAAGGAAATAATCTAGATTATGTCACTCAGTCGTAGCGACCTCGAAGCTGGAAATCAACAGACGAGACTATTAGAAGCATCACACTCTGGAATCAAGCTAACTACCTTGAGCGAAGATGAGTTACAGCGATCGCTCGATGAAACACTACAACAGCAACCACCAAATTCTGATATCTGGATATTTGCCTACGGTTCGCTGATTTGGAATCCTTTAATCACATACATCGAGCGCCGTGCTGGGATCATTTATGGTTGGCATCGGCGCTTCTGTACATGGATGATCCTCGGTCGGGGAACTCCAGAGAATCCTGGATTACTCTTAGGACTTGATCGGGGTGGTAGTTGTCGTGGGATTATTTATCGCATTGCTGCTGCTGATGTAGCATCCGAATTACTGCTGATTTGGCGACGGGAGATGTTGGGTGGTGTCTACGTTGCTCATTGGGTAAAGGTGTTTGACGGTACGCAGAAATTCCGAGCGATCGCCTTTGTTGCCAATCGTCAACATCCCAGGTACGTTCATCAGATCCCATTAACAACCACTGTTAATAGTATTGCCAGCGCATCTGGAAAATTGGGTTCCTGCGCTGATTATCTCATCAGAACTGTCGATGGATTAATCGCAGAAGGCATTAAAGATAGACAATTACTCTTGTTACGCAAACAAGTGCTGGCAAAACAACAAGCGCTTTTAGTTAATAGCGATCGCTCTGCTTTACCGCCTATTTACGGGCAACAGCCATGATGTGAGCGCTCATCCCCAATATAGAGGGTTCAGTTTCTAACCAACGAATCGCTTCTAATGCCGATTATCTGTGAGGTTGCATAGAACAAGGGCTTAAGTCTTAAATCTTACCAAGGTTGATTTTGTGCAGCTTCACAAAAAATTGGTATAAAAGGCGATCGCAGCGATCTAGCTCATTCCATTGTTCCTGAAAGTTTTGTAGTAACTAGCCGGGCCCTTCAATCGCTAAGGTAATTTCTTTTTAGAATTTATGTGCAAATAGTATCTAAGATAAAATTTGGAGTTGGAGCAATAAAAAATGCTTAATGCAAGTGTTGTAAGAATATTTCAAATTTCTAGTATTCAGCAAGAGATTTTGGCTCATAATTACTCAGTTACTATAGTTAGATCGTGCCATTGAAATTCTCAATCAGGGTTTAAAAGATTTGGTTGAGGAAACTTCTAAATATAAAAAGTCATAGTGATTCGTGAATAATATACGCGAACCAATCTCCCTTTTCCACATCTTGTGAAAAGTCAGGGCTTTAGTCCAGTCAGGATATCAAATTACGCCTCGATCGCAGGGTTATAATCATCTGGGTTATTAAAGCCTGCAATCCAGGCGGCTGCCTGATGGCAATTTCCCATGTTCGGGGGAACGCGCAAGATATGAATATGTCCTGTGGATGGACAGGTAACTTTCAAAACCATCAGCGGCTCGTCATCTTCAAAAGGAATGTAGACTAGTTGACGTTCCCCACCAACATCTCGATCGCGATCGCGGATCAACCCTCCCACTTGCTGCAAAAATGTCTCGTATCCCAGACGTTCAATCAGCACGCGGCGCAATTCAACATTCTCTATATTGAGGATATCCTGCCCCGTTATCGACTGAGATTCAAAGGCAATCCGCTCGTTCACCTGCACGCCTCGCCAGCGCAAGACAAAACCATGCCCCGCAGATAAGCTGGTAATCCCACTTCCGGCCAACTCGATCCAATAAGTGACGTGGAGTCCTTGGGGAAGGGTAGTGAGATTTACACAGTCGCTGATATCAATACTTTCACAGGTTAGATTTTCAGGTAGATTGTAAAGATCCAACGCACCGCTTAAATCCAGATGACCTAAAACGCGGATACCATCCCAGGCGCGATGCTCAAGGATGAGTTTTTGAGCATGTTCAGCTGATACAGGCTCATGGCTTTCGTTTGGGCGCTGCTTAATTGGTTTCTTCGGCACACGTCCCTTCGACATTATCTTCAGCATTAGTCCATTACCTCCACGTCAGTATCAGGTCGATATTCACGTTGTCTCCAGACGCGATAAAGCCCTTGGGGTAATTCAATCGCCCGATGTTCTTCATGAACTAAAGTGGCACTTGGTTCTTTAACTTCAAGAAAAAGGTCACTACCATGTACCCACAACTGAACAGCAGTGGATTGCTGAATGCGATGGCTGTGTCCTGTGATTTCACCATGAGCCAGAGTAGCACCTACACGCCTCTGAGCACCGACAGGTAAACTGGCAATACGTTTGATCAGAACGTCGCCATGTCTGTAGAGAACACTAGCTTGGTTAGCTTGGGAGTTATTGGTGTGGTTAAACATCTTTTGATCATAACTAAAACTTAGGCATCATATATACATATGTACTATACTACTTTTTGGCTTTTCAGCCATGTCTAATACTCAACACAGTAAATATGCAACTAAATCAACGCCCTAGTCTCAAACCTCTTTCCATAAGCATCTGAGGTTCGATATTCTCAACTTTAGGTATCGCTTCTAACTGAGGAATGCCAGCGATCGCATCAGCAATATTACCTGATTGGGCCCGCAACCAAGCGGCGTGAGGTGCATAGTCAAGGCTTTGCGCTACTTCGTAACCCGCTCGATTAATTACCTGACGCTGGGACTCCACATCAACGCCTTCAGCAAAGCGGATGAAAACCAGTCCAGTTGGTACTGCTACCGAACCATTGGGTTCTAGTGTGTAAATTGGACTTAGTGTTCCCTGTTCTGATTGATTGGGTTCGCCTGGAAAAACTGCCGCACCCACGCCCGTCGTAGACATCGCACCCTCGTTAAGTTGTAAAATTGCTCCTGATGTCACGGTGTTGGGTTGATTGTAGTGGACTGCATAGTATCCAGGCTTACGAGTGTAGAATACAGCAGTGCGCTCGCTGCCAACGCGAATTTGTTCAGGATACTCAGAAAAGTAGTCTTTTTGAAATCTCACTTCAGCAATCAGGGGTAAAGAGTACACCTGTAGAAAATACTCAGCCGGAAAATCAAACATCTTTCTCAAGTTCTAATGATGTTATAGCGTTTTTCAGTGGTATGGAATACAAATCTTTCATTGGGATGCAAGCTATACGCCCCTATTGATAGTGAAGATTTTTAAAGCAACCTGACTTTGAATCCCTTTTTTCTAGAAAGACGAATCGAACGCTTGTATGAACTTATACCATTTATTTGTGAAGCTGCGCCAAATTTTCTTGGCTTCTTATTTCTTTCTTTGTGTCCAACTCTTCTCTACGAGAGGCTGCGCCAAGGAGACGCTACGCGTAGCTTGCTTCCCCGTAGGGGTATGCGTCCTTTGCGGTTCGTTCCTCATATAATTTGGCGCATCTTAATACAGAACTGGTATTAGTACAGTATTTCATTCATTTGTAGCAAATTAAATTTGGCAATACCCTACAATGCCAATGCGTCGGCTACATTGTGAATGCGTCAGCTTACATTGTGAATGCATTGGCTACATTGTGAATGCGTCAGTTTACATTGTGAATGCATCGGCTACATTGTGAATGCGTCAGTTTATATTGTGAATGCGTCAGTTTACATTGTGAATGCGTCGGCTGCATTGTGAATGTGTCAGTTTACATTAAAAACGTTACGCTTTTAGGCAAAACTGTACTTATATTAGAGAGATTATATTCTGTTTAAGCTGTATCTTTTTAATTGCCGTCACACATAACACATTAAATAAGAAGCATCTATAAACTAAACGTAAGCGCAAAGCGCACGCTGCGGGAACACAACACATGATGCGGTTTTTCTCATCCCAATGCCTAATGCCCAATACTTCTCTTCTTAGGCTGCGCCCTAAGCGTAGCTATGCCGCAGGCTTTACGGCAACGGCTCCATCGAGCGAACGCAAGAGCGTCTCGTAGAGAAGTTGAGATGCTCAGTATAAGTGCCTAATACCCAATTTTCAAGACATTTAATATCCCAGGAGATTAAACTATGGTTCAGGTTCGCTATGGTGGACAGAACGGTCAACAGTATGAACTTGCTATCAGTAACGAACACGTTGTAGTGCGTACTGAAAGCCGCAGTACTCTTGTCGGTGCAAGACCATTTGAAGTCGCACCAATGTCACCCACAGCTCGTAGTATCCTCAATCAATTCGAGTTAGTGACGCGGTTTCGGCAAGCGGGTGTAGAAATTCTGCGAACGAAGGTTCCGACTCAGAGTGTCGCTTTGCGCGATCACGCCCGTGAAATTCTCAACAAAGAGTCTGAAGTCCAATTTGCCGGACGTGTTCTTGTCGATCCAGTATCCAAACAACCTGTAGTCTACACCGAAAACCTCTTCGTTAAATTCGATAACGAAGAAGAGTCAAGGGTCTGCCAAGAAGTATTAGGACGTTACGGCTTAACAATTAAACGCCAACTTGAATATGCACGAAATGCTTACTTTGTCAATGCACCAACAAATACTGGTATAGCCGTCTTTGACATCGCCGAGAGACTTCTGAATGAGCAATCAGTAGAACTGTGCCATCCTGAACTAGCGCGTGAATCACGCCAACGTCAGGTTTTCCCGCAGCAGTGGCATTTAAAGCAAACAACAATTAATGGTAAGGTAATTAACGCCCATGCCAACGTTGAGGCAGCTTGGAAGTTGAGCGATGGCACAGGGACGATTATTGCAATTATCGACGACGGTGTGGATCTCGATCATGAAGAGTTCCGTTCCTCTGGAAAAATTGTTGCCCCGCGTGATGTTACACGTAAAACTAACAATCCCAGACCGGGAAACGACAATAACCACGGTACAGCCTGTGCTGGAGTAGCTTGTGCAAACGGCAACTTTGGTGCATCTGGAGTGGCACCGGGTGCAAAGCTCATGCCGATTCGTTTAGCTTCGGCGCTGGGGTCACAGGATGAAGCAGATGCTTTTATTTGGGCGGCTCAAAATGGTGCTGATGTCATTTCTTGTAGCTGGGGGCCAGCAGATGGTACTTGGTTTGAGCCAAACGATCCTGTACACAACCAAAAAGTACCTCTGCCTGACTCCACACGACTTGCTATGGATTTTGCAATCAATAAAGGACGCAACGGCAAGGGATGTGTAATTTTATTCGCGGCTGGCAATGGTAACGAAAGCGTGGATAACGACGGCTACGCCAGCTACCAAAAGGTGATTGCTGTGGCAGCTTGTAACGACTTTGGCAGGAGAAGCGCTTACAGCGACTTTGGTCAGGCGGTTTGGTGCGCCTTCCCCAGTAACAATGGTGATAGTTCTCAAACCTCTGGAATTTGGACAACCGATCGCTCTGGTGTAGTTGGCTATAATTCGCTTAATCTAAGTCTGGGTGATGCCGGAGGCAACTACACGAATGAATTTGGCGGAACTTCCAGTTCTTGTCCGGGTGCAGCTGGTGTAGTAGCCCTGATTATTGCCAGAAACCCAAATCTGCGTTGGGACGAAGTGCGAGACATTATTAAACGCTCCAGCGATCGCATTGATCAAGCTGGAGGTAAATATGATGCTAATGGTCGCAGCCCCTTCTACGGTTACGGTCGAATCAATGCTCTCAAAGCTGTAGAATTGGCCAAGCCAGCTCAAACATCGCCCATCAGCATTTTCAAGGCAGTGCAAGATATCCCAATTAACGACTTGCAAATATCAACATTGTCATTGGCGATCGCTAATACCAGCCTGATGAAATCCATCAAAGTTAATGTAGACATCGAGCATACTTATATTGGTGACCTTGTAGTTACTCTCCTCCCCCCAGTGCAAATAGGCATACTTCCGATAATTCTGCACGATCGCCAGGGCGGAGCTACAGATAATATTAAAACAACCTATGATGAGGTAAATACCCTTAAACTTGCTGCCTTTAAGGGTAAAAGTCCCCAAGGAACCTGGACTCTTCAAGTTGCAGATAAAGCTGACGCAGATACAGGAAAGATTCGGAGCTTGACCATTGAAATTGGATTTTAAGGCAACGTGAGTTCGATAAACCTCTCCCTGCCTTGAACTAAAGTTCAACTCTGTCCCTCTCGCCCGACGGAGAGGGACAGGTTTTGCGTAGTAAAACCTCTTGTATCATATTCGGGTGATTACTTATAATAAAATCTATCAATGTAGGTTGGGTTGTAGCTTGCTTCCCCGTAGGGGTACGCCAGTGAAACCCAATATTAACAAGAAGTAAATGTTGGGTTTCGTTCCTCAACCCAACAAAGCAGATAAGCTGAGACGCTCCCCTGCTTCCCCTGCCCTTGATGTGACCAGAAAGAAAAAGGTACAAGCCCCTAAATTTCTTTATGGAAAATAAAAAAATGTATTTTGAGATACGTAGTACAAGAAATACTACGTCAGTTGACTCAGAGCAACTAAATTTATTTTGGTGGTTCTTAATCTTAATTTTGACTTTTGACTTTTGGCTTTTGACTTCCCCAAAAGGGCTGACCCTTTATCAATTCGCCAACAGTCTCATTCTATTCGCCTAATACTTTTCAAACATCCTCTGAGACTTCTGTCCATAGTACAAGAAAAGAAGTATAGTCTATTCAATTAAGAACCTCTATGTTATATGCTTGAATAAATCACGTTAACTCTATAAAAATAGATATTTTAAGTAACTTTGACAACAGAACTAGAACACCTTGCAATAAATAAATCCGCCTTGGCATTACACACCACCACTCCCGAATTGGGTTTGGCAATTAGTAATTTTGCTAGTGAGACTCGCGCTCAAGTTTGGAATTTGGGGCGTGATTTATCTAGCCTAATACATCAATATTTAATTGAATTTATCAAACCGCAAACTTGGGCAGATTTGTCGTTTATCGCAGTTGCAAAAGGGCCTGGTGGCTTTACAGGAACTCGGATTGGTGTTGTTACTGCTCGGACTTTAGGGCAACAGTTAGATATTCCTGTATTTGCGATTTCAACTTTGGCTGCTGTAGCTTGGTCAGAAGCAGGTAAAAGTCAAAATCCAAAAATTCTTGCTGTGGAAATGCCAGCACAACGAGGTCAAATTTTTGCTGCTATTTATCAGTTTGAGCCAGATACTTCTAAACTAAGAGTGTGTTTGTCAGATAGAGTGTTGACACCAGAAGTATGGCAGAAAACCTTAGCGAATTGGAATACTGATTATCAGCTAATTCAAGCCCAATCTGGGTTAGCAGCGACAGTAACCAGTATTTTAGAACTAGCTAATCTCGATTGGCAAGAGGGCAAGTGTCCTAATTGGTCAGAGGCTTTGCCATATTATGGGCAGCATCCAGTAGAAGTTTAACTGATATACGTCGATTCCTTTGCCACGCTCTAATAATGCTAAGGAATCGCGCAGAAATAACTTACCTATAGAGCAATACAGTTCAGTTAAGGCTAAAAACTAAAACTGACGTAGGTTGGGTTGAGGAACGAAACCCAACATTCTCAAGATTTTGTTGGCTTGCGCTGCGCTTAACCCAACCTACGATTCTTCTTAAGTGAACCGTATTGACCTATAGAGGGATGGTAAATTCCATGAAACTCGTTGAAAAAATTACAACTTCTCAATGATAATCCTTCAGTAAATTTTCTGAAAAGACCTAATGTTATTTTTCAGAAATCCTCGTTTTCTTCAAATGACAGCAATAGTTTGTAGAGAATACGATGTGGGAAATAATTGATATATAAAGTTTTTTGTTCTAATAGAGATTAAAGTTATGGATTTGACACAACTAAAATGGACTAAAAATGTAAATCATCAGGGTGATGATAAATATTGGGCTTATCAAAATGTTGGCCCGGTTTTAAACATTTTTCAATTAAATTGGAAAAAAGAACAAGCAAAGAACGCCCTTAAACCACAGGAAAGCGAACTCATTCTTTTAAGACAGCGTACCAAAGTAACGCATATTGTCAAACTTCTGAACAATACTTTGGATGAAGATCATGGAGAATTTGGTATCTCTCGTCTCGTTGAAGTAGTTTGGATAGCAGATTATTGGAGTGTACCTCCAAAACAAAAAATGATATTTGGTTATGATGTCCATCTTGAAGGCGGTAAAGTGATGAAGTTGGAAACCCCTACATTCAACGAACATTGGGGGAGCCGAGGCGGATTAGTAGAATTTCAAAAGCATGTTCTAAACGCGCTTAAATTAGAACGATAATATGCATTTTTGCTGGGGTTTTATGCGATCGCATCACAGTGGATGAATCTAAAATCAAAACAGCCATAGCCAAACTGGCAGAGTAACCAGCAATACTATAGCCCCAGCAGCTAAGGCAGTCACTGCCAGCTCGCGATCAAGATTGAATGTCTCAGCAATTACCAGTGTGGCGAAAGCTGGAGGCATGGCCATTTGTAGGACGATGATCTTTGCGATCGGCCCAGTTAATCCAAACAGTGGTAAAATGCTGCCCAATATCAAGGGAACTAGCAGCATTTTGATTCCTAAGCTCATCCCTGCTTGTGGTAGGCTACGCCAAGAGTTCAGCAGCGCTAGTCGTATTCCAATTAAGATCAAAGATAAAGCTACGACACTCCAAGCAAATTTCTCTAGGCAGAATTCCGCTACTGTGGGAATTGTCACCTGCCGAAACAGCAAGCCAAATCCGAAACCCCACAGGGCAGGATTAATTAAGATGGCCCTAGCAATCTGCCAATGATTATGGATACCACCGCCAAAACGCGCTGCTAGTAACACACCCAAGCCATAAGTTCCTGGGAATGAACCTAACAAATCGTAAAATAGCGCCCAAGCAAAGTATTCCTTACCTACTATTGCTAAGGTAATGGGAAAGCCAAGATAACCTGTGTTACCCAGCATTGCCGCTAATATCAAGCTAGCCTGAGTTGGTGGTTGGGTGAAAGTATTTTTAAAATAGGCTTGTGCTTTAATCGCTAACCAAGCTAAAAATGCTCCTAGTAAAATGGCTAGGTAAGCGAAGGCAGGTGCAATCCAAATTTGCCCCGACAAGCTAGATTGACGCAAAAACGATACTATGCTGATGGGTACTCCCACCCAAAAAAGAAACTGTCCTAAATGTGTAGGAACTGTCACAGGTAGTTTGCGTCCCAGAATAAAACCTACCAGGACTAATCCTCCCAGCTTGACGTATAGTTCTAAAAGGTTTGTCAAGATTGCGCCTAAGAACCACAGATGTAAAATGCTACCTGTTACGTCTACTTTTGTCCAGTGCAAAATCTGTTATGGCTATCCCACAAAAACAGGAGTTTACCCTTGAATAAGGCTGGGTTTTCTGGAAAACCGCAAAACTCATCGAATGACCTTGGTGATGATATTCCAGTGGCTGTACGCGATACCCCTGATGCAACATCTAAAATCTGGTTGCAACCCCGAATTGTGCTGATTGGGGGAGTAACGGGATTTGTCCTGCTAGCTTTAATTAGCGGTTTTTTGTTTTTCGTCACTGCACCCAAAAAAACCGCCGATTTTCAACCCTCGGTCACTAGTTCTGTACCTACACCGACTACAGAATCTGGTAATGTCAATACTGTGTTAGGGCATTTTCTATACCCAGAAGCCCCTGAGTCAGAACTAATAACCATCTCCGCAAATAGGGGCATTAGAATGCGAAAAGCTGCCGCTCAAAAGTTTGAGGAAATGGTAACAGCAGCGCGGAGTGCAGGTGTAATTTTAGTACCAATTTCTGGCTTTCGCTCAGTCAAAGATCAGGAGCAGTTGTTTTTTGCTGTCAGTGCCCAGCGAAATCAGACGCCAGCACAACGAGCTGCCCTCAGCGCTCCTCCTGGTCATAGCGAACATCACACAGGTTATGCTGTAGATATTGGAGACGGAGCAGTACCAGCAACTAATCTCCAAACTAACTTTGACAATACCAAGGCTTATCGGTGGCTGCAAGCAAATGCAGCGCGTTTCAGCTTTGAAATGTCATTTCCTAAAGATAATCTTCAAGGTGTGAGTTATGAGCCTTGGCACTGGCGTTTTGTAGGCGATCGCGATAGTTTAGAAATGTTTTACAAAGCCAGAAACTTGAAACCCGCTAAGATATCTCAATAAAAATTGATCTAAAAATTACTATCTTTTTATAAAGGAGTTGCTTGACGATAGGTTATGAATACTATAGTATTCATAAATGACACACAAGATTATTGACTTATTTGCTGGTGCTGGTGGCTTGACAAAAGGCTTTCAGATGGCGGGCTTTGAATCTCTATGTGCAATCGATATAAATGCAAAAGCCTTGGCGACCTACAAGCACAATTACCGAAAAACTAAAATCATTCATCAGGACATACGTCAGGTTAGTCCTGATGACTTACGATTAGCGTTGGGCTTGCGGCGAGAAGCACCAATACTATTGATTGGTGGTCCTCCATGTCAGGGATTTTCCAGAAATATTCCTGCTGGTTATCGCTACCTCAATGATTCCCGTAACCTGCTATATCGAACGTTTTTGGAATTCGTAGAGGAGTTTAGACCCCTTTATGTCGTAATGGAGAACGTGCCTGAAATCTTGAAAGCTTACAATGGCGTAATTAGGGAAGAAATAACAGAAAAACTTGAATCATTGGGCTATAAAGTTATCTCTTCATCATTAAATGCTGCATATTATGGAATACCACAAACGAGAACCAGAGCTTTTTTTCTAGCTAGCCTCGATCACTCACTTCATTTTCCTGAACCAACACATTTTGGTGATATTAGGAGTGACTATAGAACCACAAAATCTTGTAATCAGCTTAATTTATTAGAGGCAAATATTTCTCCACTTGTCACAGTCAGAGATGCGATTGGAGAATTACCACCACTAGATGCAGGACAAGACTATGACGCTGAAGTTTATCCCTCTCCTCCACAAACTACATATCAAGCGATGATGCGTCATGAAAGCATAAAAATTGTTAATCATGTTGCTCGTGCTTTGAGTCCAATTCAATTTTCGAGAGTTCGCGCTCTTTGTGAAGGACAAGATGCTAGGGACTTACCTTCTGAATTAGCTCCTAAAAAACACTACAGCGAGACCAGGAAAACCCAGTTGTATAGACTTCTTAATGACATCTGCTCTCTGAATGACAAACAAAAATGGACTTGTAAAGTTGAGGCTATTCAGTTGGAGTGATTTGAGTGACCAACCAGTTTTAGTCACCAGATCAACAGCATCATCGAGAAGTTTGCTACGTCCCAAAGCGGGATCTGATAAAGGAATATCCTTAACATAATGAAAAATTGCTTCCCACGTATAATCTTCTATCGAGCCGATGAGTGGAGATGCAATGGTAGCAATAATGGCTTGGCTTAATCTTTCAATTTCGTTGTCCGTCAACACTCAGGGATTCCTCTACAGGTTGTAAAAACTCACTCATTGTTATACCTAAAGCATTGGTAATATGGTTGAGAACTCTAACAGATGGACTTTTTAGCCCTCGCTCAAGCTGGCTGATGTAAGTCCTGTGCAGACCTGTCACTTCTGCGAGATACTCCTGTGACCAACCTTTCTCTGTGCGACGACGTTGTAGTTCTAGTCCTAAAATTTGGTCTAATTTACTGGGCTGCATGAAGAAAAAGCGTAGAATTTTGAATACAAAAGTTCTACAGACTAAAGTATTCAAAATTAGCTTGGAAACCTTCTACAAAGTCCGAAATTTGAAACCTGCTCAGGTGCCTCAATAAAAAGTTGATTTAGAGGTAAGAGTTATTTGTCATTAATTATTTTCACCTTTGTTCCCATCTTCCCCAACTCCTCTAATGGAGGCTGAAGCGCTATTTCCCTAAGGGCTGGACAGTAATAGCCCGCGATTTCTTTAGCGATCGCATCTGGTCGGGAAATTTGATCTAGATTGCAAAGTAAAATAACGGTAATTTTGTGATCAATAAAGCGGGTAATGTTACTTGCGAATCCTAATATTGAACCATTATGACCAACTACCCGGCGATCGCCATAGTTCAATACCCACCAACCTAAACCTGCAACATATCTCAACTTTTCCCAATCAGGGCAATGATTGGGAAAATGAGGAGTCCACATTTTCTCAAGGGTTGATTGCTTTAGCAAAGTTGCACCACAAAGCGCCTGTTCCCACTTCACCATATCTTCCACACTGGAGAGTTGACCTCCAGCAGAATAGGTGACTGAGGGACTGTAATAAGGTTTGTTAATGAGTTTGCTGTTTGGCAACCGATAGCCAGCCGCCCGGTGTGGCACTATGTCACTGGGATCATTCATCACGGTTGCATTCATTCCCAAAGGAGCAAAAATCCGATCGCGCAACAAATCTCCATAAGCTTGTCCAGTTATCTTTTCTAGGATCAAACCCAATAGATAGTAACCTGTGTTGTCATAGGCGCTAAACTCACCCGGTTGGAATTTGAGGGGTAGGTGAGTAACTAGAGCCAAAATTTCAGATTTAGATAAATCAAGATGGGTAATTTCCCAGTAGTTTGGAGCATCAGTATAGCTAGGAATTCCAGACTGATGAGACAGAATATGCTCGATTGTGACATTTTGCCACGTTAGGGGTAAATGATCGAGATAGTCTGTGATCGCTTCTTCTAGCGAAATTATCCCTTGCTCCACCAGCATCATTGTGACTGTAGCGGTGAAAGTTTTACCGACAGACGCAATTTCATAAACTGTGTGTTCAGTTGCTGGAACAGAGTGTTCAACATTAGCCAGTCCATAGCCCTTAACTAAAACAGCTTCACCTTCCTGCACCACTACAACAGAAAGTCCAGGAATCTGGTTTTTAGTCATTGTGGCTCGAATATAGTTGTCAATCACGATTGACCTCATTTTTGTTTGGCGATGGCGAGACAAAATAATTTCAAATTCAAAATGTATTTTAATTCTTCTTTCTCTTAGTCTCCAGTCACATGTCCTAAATTCTGAGTTTTAGCTTCTGATGGCTACGCTTAGAGGTTTTTGATACTTACCTGGTTATTAGCGTAAGAGGATGTTTGAAAAGTTCTCTTTTTGGTATCAAAAGTTTTAGATCCCTCTAAACCCACGCCACATGCAACAAGAGTGGCTCCCCGATAAATTGGGGAACTTTGACTCAGATCCCCCCCTTTTTAAGGGGGGTTAGGGGGGATCTCAAGGTGCCTAAAGTTATAGGTAAACACTTTTAAAACAACCTCTAAGCGTAGCTCGCACTTCGACCCTTCGACAATCAAAAGTGGAGCAGGGATTGACGCGTTTTACTCAAAGTTAAAAATCCAATACATTAGATGCGGGACAGCATCTAGATTTGCTAATGTAGGAATAAGGGAAATAGTAGTGGTGTAGCTGCTTAAAATCTATCGGGCAGCAAATTTCTATTAAAAGTAATATAAGAGAAAGAATTATGACGGCATTTGAACCCAAGAGCCTCCGCTCTTATAGCCAAGAAGATGTCCAACAAATTCTGCACTTAGCGATCGCTCGTCAAGCTGATGACAAAGACACAGAATTTTCTTATGAGCAGATATTAGAAATTGCTGCTGAGTTAGAAATTTCACCTGATTATTTAAAATTAGCAGAACGTGATTGGATAGTACAACAGGGTCAAGTTCAACAGCGAAAAGCTTTTGACATCTACCGCATCAGAAAATTTCAGAAACGTCTAGGCAATTATGCAATTTTCAATGGTTTTTTGATACTGATCGATTTAATCACTGGTGGCGGAATTTCTTGGTCGCTGTACATTTTGCTATTCTGCGGATTGCCAGTAGGGCTTGATGTTTGGAATACTTTTCAAATCAAAGGCGAAGAATATGAAATGGCATTCCAGAAGTGGAGTCGTAAGCATCAGATTAAGAAAACCATCAGTACAGTTTTGAATAAGTGGTTTAAGGTATTACAGGCTTAGTAGATTTGCTTGTTTGCGTAAGTGTACCCCTACAAGACTGAAGCAATCGCAAGAATTTAGAGATGCCACGCTTTGCTGGCAATGACAACTAATCAGCCGGATATGATATGACCTGTACTTAGGCATCCTGCTAACGTGTCATTGTAAATTTTCTACTGGCTCCTGGTCAAATCGACGCATCAATTCTCGCAAGGCTTCCCGGTCTGGTTTTTGTCCATCCTGAAGTAGGGAAGCCAAGCCCTGAAAATACTTTTCGCGTTCCCCACCTGGAGAGAACATAATCAGTAACTTTGCAGGTTTTGTTCCACGGTTAGCAAATGTGTGTGGCGTATTGCGAGGAACAAGTACAAATGTTCCTGGTTGACCTTGGACAATCCGGTCTCCAGCTTGGATTTCGACTTCTCCCTCCACAACATAAAACATTTCCTCCATCAGACGGTGAAGGTGTAGTTCTGGTGCAATTCCTCCTGGTTGTATTAAGTATTCAAATAAACCTAAATGACCATGAGTATCAGCACCAACTGCTTTAAATATTACCTCTGTATTACTTATGGTTAAGTGATTACCTTCTCCTGGTGCTAATATAATCTCTTTAACAGGTAAAGTCATGATAATTAACGTTTCTCCTTAGATGCCGCAGGTAAGCGAAGAGATTGATGGTATTTTTTATTCATGACACTATCAGTCTCAAAAATCATAGTACAAGATACTGACTAACTAAGACATAGTAGCTGAGATATGCGATCGTAGCTTAATTTGTTCTTGGTCTTTATTTAAGTTTTTGGTGAATAGCCAAAATAATTTTTTCAGTTTCTTCCCAGCTAATACATTTGTCAGTTACAGAAATACCATATTTTAATTCTTCTTTCCCAGTAATTGGCTGACTACCTTCATACAAATTCGATTCCAGCATCATGCCAACTATTGATGTATTACCATCCACTATTTGCTGAATAATATTTTCTAAGACAGCACCTTGTAATTTGTAATCTTTATTGGTATTTCCGTGGCTACAGTCGATAACAATTCTCGGTGGTAAATTTGCCTGTTTTAATTTCTCTTCTACCAGTTTGACATTTGCTGCTTCAAAGTTGGGTTGACTACCACCCCTTAAAATTACATGACCGTAGGCATTACCTTTAGTTTTAAAGACGCTGACCTGTCCGTTTTGATTAATTCCCAAAAAATTATGCGGGTTTCTGGCTGATTGTAGGGCATTCAAAGCTACTTGAATATTGCCGTCAGTACCGTTTTTAAAACCCACAGGCATCGAAAGTCCACTTGCCATTTCGCGGTGAGTTTGTGATTCGGTCGTACGCGCTCCAATAGCAGACCATGTAATCAGTTCACTAATGTATTGAGGTATGATTGGATCTAGTGCTTCTGTACCAGCAGGTAATCCCAACTCTGTAATTTTTAATAACAGGTTCCGAGCAATTAATAACCCATTTTCTACATGGAAAGAATCATCCATATCTGGATCATTAATTAACCCTTTCCAGCCTACGGTTGTTCTTGGTTTTTCAAAGTACACTCGCATAATTAGTAGCAGGTTATCTTTGACTCGCTCGGCCAATATTTTCAATCTCTGAGAATATTCAAGCGCTGCTTTTGGGTCGTGGATTGAGCATGGGCCAACTACTATAAATTTTCGGCGATCTTGAAAATCCAGGATATTTTCTATTTCCTGCCTATATGCTAAAACTCTTTGTTCAGCTAATTGTGTTAAAGGTAATTTTGATTTGACTTCATTGGGAGTTAATAAAATGCGATCATTCTCAATGTTAGCATTGTCGATATTACTATTTAATAATTTGTTGTGCATGGGGATGCTCTGGCAATTTTATATCCGCACTTCAACTCAAAAGTGTAACACAAACCCATGACATTTTAAAATAGCCTGTTTTATGCTTGACAAATTTCTAATTAGACTGTATGTGAGTAAGATAATAACTGAAAAAGGGGAAATACTTTCCCCTTTTCTTTGCTATTGGACTACTGACTCAGCGGTAGTGTATATCATTACTGCCATACAAACACTTTGGCTTCGTATGGCCCCAAATCAGCTATGATGCCATCGTCATCAGCTTCGACATCATAATTGGCTGTCCACTCGTGCCATGTACCACTGCTTGCTAAGTTAGGAACATGATAGTCACCTAGAAAGTTTTCTGAAAAATTAGCTACCACGACTACACGAGAACCTTCATCATTCCAACGGCTATAAGCTAGTACTTTTGCTTCTGGATTTTCATGGATAAAATCAATATTTTCTGTGTAGAGGGCATGATTATTTTTACGCAGGTTGGTTAAGCCTTTGTAAAATTCAAATAAACCACGATTTAAATCATTACCTAACAGCGTCCAATCAATTTTGGCTGATTCAGGTTGTTGAGGTTTGTACTCGCCAAATTCCTCTCCCATCCAAATCAAAGGTACACCAACAGCAGTCATCAGGATGGCTACTCCTAATTTAGCCCGCCTAAAGGCTTCTTCAGCAAAAATTTCACGGTTTCCCAATTCAACCATGACATGGTTATGGTCGTGGTTGGTGAGGTAATTTACGACATTGGTGGCACCCAAGAAGCCTTGGCGCTTGCAGTCAATGACATCTTTGAGACGCTCTAAATCAAATGTATCACCGCAGATATGTTCTAAAATGCAGTGATAGAAACTGTCATGCCAGCAACCATCCATTGGCCCATCTACATTGGTAATGCTGGGAGTTTCAGGAATGTGTTCGGCAACGTTGTAAAAAGGCTTCATGCTAGCAGTTTTTTTGGCTTCCTGAACAATCCAGTGCATGAAATCGTAGTTAGCAATTTGCCGTGCTGCATCATAGCGAATACCATCAAGATGATATTCCCCAATCCAAAAACGGATTGTCTCACCAATAAATTTCCACGCAGGATGAATATCTAATTTTTCGTCATAATGTTCATAATTAAACTCAGGGCCCCAGTTATTATCAGGGTCACGGGGAGAGTGATGATACCAATAATCGTGGTCAATTTGTGTTAAAGGAGCAGATGATTCTGAGTGGTTATAAATACCGTCAAGAATTACACGAATACCTTTGGCATGACACTCATCAATCAATTTTTTTAACTCAGCAGTTGAACCATAACTAGATTCTGTTGCAAAGAAGTGGCGGGGATTATAACCCCAACTATAATCACCAGGATATTCTTTAAGTGGCATCAACTCAATAGCATTGATTCCTAGTTCACATAGATAATCTAACTTTTCAACAACGTGTTTATACTTGCCTCGTGCATAAGGATCATCCTCGCCACCAGAAAAGTCACCGACATGCAATTCATAAATTACCAATTCATAGTCAGCAGGTAAAGGTTTATCATCATGTTGCCAAATATAGGTATCAGTAATCCTTTTGCCATCTTTGACCCGAATAACACCATCATCTTTTCCACTTTGTTCATCTATATCAGTTGCATAAGGGTCTGTGACATCAACCCACTGTTCTGGTTCAAAAAACCATGAATTTGACTGGACACGAAATTTATATTTATAAACGTCGTCTTCTAGTTCAACACTTATACGAAAATAACCATCATCACCTTTTTCCATTGGAATTTCTTGCCAATCAGAAAAAGAACCAATTAATGCGGCTCCTTTGTTGTAAGGTGCAAATAAATTAAATTCAATTGGCTTTGCCATAAAAGTGTTTGTAATATCAAGGGTTGATAGAAATATTCTCTGATGCTCAATTAAATTTGCAAATCGCTCTAGAGAAATAATTAGATAAGGAGTGCTTCTATCTTCAGGAATAATTTATAAATGTTTTATAAAAATAACTGTATTTTTTTGATATTTGACTGTTTATAGTATTTGTTGATTAACAAAAATCAAGATTTACTGTGAAGCGTATTTTGCCATTAATACTAATAAAATGAAAATATAATTGCATCAGATAGCAAATTTAGCAAATAAATTAATAGATTTTCATTTACTTCTAATACAGCAGATATTCGGTAAAAATAAGATATTTTTTGCCAAATATCTACTGATAAGATTACTCTATTTTGCCGTTAGTTTGTTGCAGATAACTTAACAACCAATTTGCCGCCGTCGCCCTGCGAGTTTGCCGAGGCCCGAATTCACCAATTTTGTAACCTTTGAAGCCCAATTTTTCTTTTAGCATTTGTTTATTTTCAGCCGGAATGGAACGAGTCAACTTGACTGTTGCAGGGCGAGATTCAATGAAATCTGGTGGTTGTGGATACTCATCCTGCCATTCTGGTGCAACTAGGCTAGTGTCCCATTGTGCAGTTGAAGAATCATAGCGATAGCCTAAATAATGCCATAGCAACTAGTTGACTGTGACATCATCAAGTTTATCGTCAAGAATTGCCCAAATTGTTTCTGGATTGAGTGGTAGCAGATTAGACATAAATAATTCAAAAGTCCAAGTTGAAAAACTGATTACTGATTAATTAAATTCACAACAATTAGTAGGTAGTAAAAAATACTTTATCACTACCCTGCTACATTCTCAAAGATAGGAATAATTTTATTTTTTTGTACATCTGCGGGAAGATTTATCTGCCACAAGCATTAGACAAACTACTAAAGTGACCCTAAATAAGGAGATTCGCCAACTCATGAAAAACATTATGAGAATAGAGGTCTGCTCAGAAATATAGTTGGTGGCAAGCAGAAACGACATGATCAAGAGTGGGATAATTGCGATCGCCAGTACAGACATCACAGTGACGATGACGAAGACCAGGATTAATTTTGCGAGTTGGAGTTAAAAACAGGTTGTGTATACACAAACTAGGTAGACTGGGATCGTAAAGATTAGACCAGTCTATGCAGAATTCCACAGCACTGCCAAAAATTATCCGCGCCCATGTATTCATTTCTGGCCGAGTTCAAGGAGTGGGCTATCGTTACGCCACTGTGGATACAGCTAGCCAGTTGGGATTAACTGGTTGGGTGCGGAATCTCCCCGATAGTCGAGTAGAGGCAGTCTTTGAAGGGGCGCGAGAGGTTGTAGATGAAATGGTTCGCTGGTGTTACTCTGGCCCACCTGCTGCTGTGGTTAAAGATATTGTGATTGAGTATGAAGTACCGGAAGGGTTGCGAAGATTTGAAGTTAAGCGGATTGAGTAAGGATATTATTGCTCTTCCATCACTAATTTTTTCACGCAATTAAATCGGATTGCTATAGTACTAAAAGGCGATCACTCAGAGTCGCGCCAAAAAATTGTACCAGTGACTTTTGGTCTCGGATTTTAAAAAAGTAGCGATCGCACAAAAGTTTGGATTATATCCTCAACAAAAAAGCTGAAACGTAATAAACAAATATAGGTAAATTTCATAACTTTGAAAGTAATAAAAGCTGAAATTAAGAACGAGCAAACAATGATTTAGCTTGATTGAGGTTATGACTGCTAATTATGCTTTGAAAAAGTTAGATTTTGTCTTACCAGTTGTTGAGGTTTATCTGGTAAAATAAATGAATCCTCAATTACTAAATTTGTCTCATAAATAAGTTATAAAGCTAATAAGTCATCAAGTTCAAAATCAATCTTGGTTTAAACCACAACCCAAACATCGCATACAAACAAAGAAAGCTGCTAAAACTGAGATTATCTCAAATAGCAATTGAAATGACAAAGGAGCTAGAGCAAATCCCCAAACTAGAGAAATTGTCCCAGCTAACATAGCTGCAATGTGATGAATTTCGTCTTTAGTCCTCAAAGCTAAGAAAAAAATCCCTAAACCAATTAATAATAAGACTAAGCTACTCATAAAGATTTTTATTACTTAGAAGCTGAAAGTAAACTATGCAAAGCTGCAATCCTGACGAAAATCGCAAATGCCAATTATATAAAATTTAACATATAAAGATTTTACAGCCTAGTACATCACAGCATAAATAAACATACCATACCCTCCGGTAAGCCGCTCTGCGTCTACAAATGGCGCAAGATCAAGGAATACAATTCTTTTGACTTTTGACTTTTGACTTTTGACTTTTGACTTTTGACTTTTGACTTTTGACTTATGTGCAGCGGTATGTATCTTACAAGATAAGCTGAAAAACATCTAATTTGCATATAAGCGAATTAAACATAACTATTGTGTGGTGGGCAACATGAGCGCCCTGATTATGCTTTGGTTTTTGTGGAACAGCCCAACAGTGATTGATAAAAATTTTATAACCCACTCTCAGGGAGGACAAATTGTTTGGAATTAAGAGTTTATCATTATTGCTAAATGTTGCATTAATCAATACTTAAAAAAAGTGACTCTATAAATTCAGTAATATTTTTGCTGGCAGTAGAAACAAGAGAAAAGCAGCATCAGTATACAAGCCTGATCCAAAGATAACTAAACAAATTTGTTTGATGGTATTCCCATATGATCATATAGTATGTTATTGTCTAAACCGTTGATTTAGATACTATATCTTACAAGTTGATGGCTTGATTAAAGATAAAAAAAGCACCAAGCTAATGATATTAGTCTGATTAGATGGAATTTAGATGGAATAGGAGGTGAGCAAATATGATCATGACAATATTATCTGAAAAAATTAGTACATAACTTTTTTATTTAGTCAGTATGCACTATGCCGCACAGCAGCAATGTTGTTGGTTAAAAAATATTGCTTGAAGTAAAATGAACTACAATGACTGAAATTGGCCTGATGATGACGGGCGTGTTAACAGTAAGACAAGTATCTAGGCCCAATTTGCCACAGCAGCAATTATTTCAGATGGAAAATGACGTAAACCAGTCAAAACAGAGTCAGTTATCTCTAACTGCTCAAGTCACACCACCTGAATTTATGCAGACAGATGGGGTTTCTCAGGCTTCTCCCTGTGCGATTGCAGTAGACAAAGAACACATACTTAAGAAAATCAGCAAAAATAATCAGTTTCTAGCTTCTTCTAACTTAGGTGAGTCTAAAAAGTATTCTCAGTCTGGAGGTAAAGTCCGTACAAAGGCTACAGGACGGTTCCAAAAGTTTAGTAGCCAACCGATGCCAATTCTGTATTTCGGTAGCTCTGGTGTTGCTGTCAGAGCCTTACAACAGCTGTTAGTGTCTAACGGTTATGCTGTTAAAGTGGATGGTATTTTTGGGGCACTGACAGAGACTGCTGTCAAAGCCTTTCAAAATCAGCGGAATTTAGGAGTGGATGGAGTAGTTGGTCAACGAACTTGGCGGGTGTTGACAAATTAGTTAGGAGTTGGGAGTTATGAATTAGGAGTTATGAAACTTCGTATTATTCATAATTCCTGATTCATTTGTAAAAATATAAGAAAAAATCACTTTTGTAAATTAGTAATAATGCTGAAAATGCTCATTCTTAACTCTTAATTATTAACTGATTAAGCTGATCCAATACGCTTGGGTTGAACGAATGCGAACAGCGTCCCATAGGGAAATGAAACCTAACAAATCACGAAAAATGTAGGGTTTTGTTCCTCAAACGCCACTTGCTTTAAGTCAGGAAACCGCAAGGGTGCAGTGGCTCCCCAACCTACGCTGGTTTTGGTTTTTGGCTTTAACCCAAGCGTATTGTAAGCTGAACTACATCTAATTTTCCATAACGTTCTAAGCCAGCCAAAGGTTCCAGCCCAGAAATGATGCAAGGTAAATGTCAATACGCTTGGGTTAAGTGTGAAATCCTTTGTAGAGACGTTGCATTGCAACATCTCTACATATCAAAAATCCTTAACCTAAGCGTATTGAGTTAAATATGGAGTAGCTTATCCTTTCTAACTTATTATCGGTACTTGTGCTGCTCTAATAGCTGTTGCGCTCTTGGCTTGTAAATTAAATAGAACAAAGCTTCAATATAGCGCAACAAATCTTCCCGGTTTTCCTTAGATGTAAAGTTCCAGAAGCCATAAATCCGTGCTAATGATAACAACTTGGTAGTGTGAATTTTCCAAGTGTAACTGCTGAAAACTCGGTCAATTCCTCGCTGCGAAATTTCATCCCAAGAGTTAGGATTATGTTCACATTTAGTGATAAAATCCACAATTTTTGCAGATGTCTCATCTAAATTCGTTGGGTTAATGTAAAAGCCATTAACCTTATCTTGAATAATCTCCAATGGACCACCGAACTGTGTGGCAAAAGTCGGTAATCCTGAAACCATCGACTCTAAAATTGTCAAACCAAAAGCTTCAAATAAAGCTGGTTGCACAAAAATTCCCTGATGATCGGCAATCACTCGGTAAATTTCACCAGAATCAGGTTTGGAAAGGCGCACACCCAGCCAACGAATCTTCCCGTGAAGATTGTACTGGTCAATTATTTGGTAGAGTTTGATAATTTCGTCACGTTCTTCGTTGTCGCCTGATTCCTCTACACGTAACTTACCTGCCACCAAAATTAAGTTGCAATGCTCCTGCAATTCTTTACTTTTACCAAAGCATTCAGCTAAACCTGTGAGGTTTTTGATCTGGTCAAGACGCGCCATTGAGAAGAGAGGACGCTTGTTAGGATCGTCGAGTTTGCCAAAGATTTGCGCGGGGTCTTCCAGAGTAAAGAGTGTTTCTGCAAGGCGTTGGCGATCGCTCTCCACTCGGTCTTGAGTCTGCGAGTAGGGGAAATAGTAATTTTTGTTGACTCCAGGCGGTACGACATTAAATTTGGGACTAAATAATTCAATCCCATTGGTCACATGATACAACTCCGGCATAGTGAAGCATTTATAAGACTCGTACTGTCCCACACTATCCGGTGTGCCGACAATTTCTTGGTAGGTACTACTGATCACAAAATTGGCAGCATTCATCGCAATCAAATCAGCTGTGAATTGTAAGGAAAAATGATATTTATCCTCTAAATCTTGCCAGTAAAGGTTACTGAATAAATATTTAGATTTTTCCAAAGCATGGGCAACATTGCATTGGGTAACTTTCAACCGTCGCGCCAGTAAAAATGCCACTAAATTCCCATCAGAATAATTACCAACTATTAAGTCAGGTGTGCCGTGAAATTCTGCCCGCAGTTCTCTTTCTGAGTCAATAGCGTAGGTTTCTAGATAAGGCCAAAACTCAAACCGGGAAATCCAGTTTTGAGTCATGTTAGGATTAAATTCCCGTAAAGGGACTCGCAAAATCCAGGCGTTTTCAGTACCGAGGACTTTTTCCAGTCGTTGATTACACAGGGTGCCATCACTATTGGGAATCAAGCGGGTGAGAATAATCACCTTTGGCTGGACATTCAATCCCTCTAAACCTGCAAGCAGGACATCTTCTTGTAGCTGCTTCTCTAGGCTCTTTGCCTGGTCAAGAACGTAAACTACCTGACCGCCGGTATCGGGACGCCCCAAAACGCCCTCTTGCCCAAACCAACCGTGAACTGACACCAAGACGATTTTAA
Organism: Nostoc sp.; assembly: GCF_036919615.1. GTDB lineage: Bacteria > Cyanobacteriota > Cyanobacteriia > Cyanobacteriales > Nostocaceae > Nostoc. The sequence continues at coordinate 109,228 of NZ_JBALCN010000078.1, forward strand.
AAATCATCGGAACACGAGAAATTAAGGCTTCTAGGGTCTGGGGATCAGCAGAATCAATCAATTCATCGAGAATATTTAAAGTTTCCTGCACTCGCGCTGCGGTGTTACCCCAACCTGGCTCAAAACCCATTGTTTGCAATTGGAATCGGAATTGTTCGTAGGGTTCATCATTGGGGCGATCGCTAACAAAAGTTATGGCTTTTTTAACTTGCTGGGAAAGTTGCTGCTGTGATTGAATGCGATCGTTAATCAGCAGTTGAACACCGTTGTATTGGTGCAGGCGCAAGAAATTAAATAAGCTATCCAGCAATTCTTTGGAGTCTTGAAATAGTTGGCTGGAAAGGTAGCGGTTGAGGAATTGCACCCCCTTACCAATATTTTTGGGGTCGCGGATTGTTGGAGAGTAGTCATAAAACGGGCCGAAGTCCAATTCTAGTAGGCCGCCCTCGTTAGGATGAAATTTGTTCACCAAGCGATCGCGCACATCCAACAAATCTTGCACCGTCATCGGCTCAATGCTCAAGTCTGATGTCAACCAATAAACTTCTTGGCTGGCAATCTTAGAACGGATGATCAAACAGAAGTTTGAGTCCTCCTGAATAATCTCCTGAGTATAGTAAATAAGTTTGCCTAACTCAGAGGATGTGTAAAATGCCTCAGATTTCTGGGACTTTGAGCAATACTCACTATATACATTGAGTATATCGTTCCGCAGCAAGTACTTTTTTTCTTGTTGGCGTAATTCACTAAGAAAGGAACGCAAATCACTTTTTTCTTCACTATCTAAGACTGCTTGAAGCAATTTAGACATGGCAACTCCATTAGATGACGATGTTTGCATTGTTGACTTTCAAGGCGAGACAAGTAATACCATTTTGGATTTTAGATTTTAGATAATGGAATTGGGAATAGCCTTCTAGGTTTGGCTTGTGTAAATCCATCTGTCACAATCATTTTTTAAATTGGTATAAGTCTCCACCTTTTGTTAGACCACATATAAATACGAAATAACACAGATAAATTAGATTTATCTGTGTCTTTATAAGTATCAAATTTTCAGATGGTACTTAAATTAGGTTCTACTTTACTAAAAGTATCTATGACTCAGTATTTTTGGCTCTAACTAAAGGAATACAATTTTTATTTTTTTGATAGTTGTCAGCAGCAGCAATTTGTTTATCTGCCATAATTTTACCCACCAATATTCGACTAAGGGAATAGCATACAAGTCCGCATTTCGACGACGATCGCCACCAAAACCTCTGGATCAATGGGTTTGGTGACGTGACGTTGAAATCCGGCTGCGATCGCTTGCTGCTGATCGAGTTCTCCGGCATAAGCTGTTAAGGCAATAGCAGGAATTTGTCCCCCTTGTTCAAGCCCAAGGGCACGAATTTGTCGCATCAGCATGTAGCCATCCATCTCTGGCATCCCAATGTCACTGATGATTATGTTGGGAATGGATTGAGCGATCGCTTGCAGTGCATCAGTCCCAGATGCAACAGCAGTAATGATCGCCCCATGTTGCTCTAGAACAAAAGCGATGAACTCCTGCGAGTCAGTTTGATCATCGACGACTAAAATGTGAATACCACTCAAATCACTATCTTTAACGGGTGATTGATCTAAGGTTGGTGCTTCAGTTAACTGAGGCGTAAGCGGAATTTGAACAGTAAATGTTGCTCCTAGCCCAACACCTGGACTGACTACTGTGACCGTTCCACCGTGCATTTCCACAATTTGGCGGACGATCGCCAGTCCCAACCCTAGCCCACCAAATTTGCGCGTGGTTGCGCCATCTTCTTGCCGGAAATGCTCAAACACGTAGGGCAGAAAGTCGGCACGAATCCCTTTTCCAGTATCGGTGATTTGAATTTGGGCATGATTTTCAGCTTGAGATAGCGCAATCGTGACTTGCCCCCCAATAGGAGTAAACTTAATCGCATTCGACAAAAGATTCCACACGACCTGCTGCAATCTCCCTGCATCCCCAACCACCACTCCCAGAACGGGTGAAACGGTCGGATGAATTTGGATTAATTTAGCTTCTGCAGCTAACCGAACCGTTGCCAGCGCGGCGCAGATTACTGCACTGAGGTCTATGGGTGAGGCTGATAAGCTCATTTTGCCGCTCAGAATCCGAGAAATGTCTAACAAGTCATCAATCAATTGCACCTGGATCTGGGCGTTGCGCTCAATCGTGGCGATCGCAATATTCGTTTTTTCAGCATTAAGCTTTCCCCCCTGCAACAATTTTGACCATCCCAGAATTGGATTCAGGGGAGTACGCAATTCATGGGAAAGAACCGCTAGAAACTCATCTTTAATGCGATTAGTTTGATCTAACGCTTCAGCTCGTGCCTGTAGCTCTGCAAGCAGGCGCGATCGCTCTAAGGCAGCCGCAACTTGATTGGCAACCGTTTGCATTAGGTCGAGTTCGTCGCTCTTAAAGTAATCGCGTTGACGAGTTCCCAGTCCAAGGGTGCCTAAAACGCGATCGCCTACAATCAGCGGATGACTAGCATAAGCTCTGATACCGATTAACTGAAGTGAAACAGCAAGTGGATCAGTCGTTGAGAGCGCATTTTCAACGATAGCTGGCTGGCGATGTTGCACTATATAACCACCCACCCCCTGCCCTAACTCCAAAAATTTAGCAGATAAAGCAACGTCTTCTGAGATGCCTCCATGAGTATGTAGCTGAAGGCGTTGCTGGTCTTCTTGAAACAAGTAATTGAAGTAAACTTCAAGTCCTAAATAAGTCGAAACCTTTTCAAACAAACTGGCTAAAAACACCTTAGGATCTTCGTTGAGCAAGAGATCGTTGGCGACTTCTGAAAGCAGCTTCAGCCGTTCGTTGCTGGCTTTCACAGTCGCTTCGATTTGCTTGCGATCAGTGATGTCTCGCGTCACACCTGCCACCGCTTCTACCATGCCATTTAGTCCCAAAAGCGGGACGAAAATGTATTCATAGGCACGCATGCCAAATGTGCTCGTGTACGGCGTTTCATCTTTGAGCGGTTGGTGTGTCTCAATGACTTGCTGAATCTGTTTTTGGAGTGTAGTTGCTAAATCGGTTGGATAATCCAGGTCAAAAAAGTTTTTGCCCAGTGCTTCAGCCGAAGTTTTTTGCAAAAGGTCGAGCAACGGCTGATTGACGTAAGTAAACCGTCCTGACTTTTCACGGTAAGTCCTCAAACCACGAAACAGCGTGGCTTTTTCCACAGTCTAATTCTCAATAACTCTAAGTTAATGAAAATAGGTAACGTAAAAGTTAGGGTTTGAGAAACCCTCAAAATAACCTTTTCCACATCCCGTGAAAAGTCAGGTAAACCGTCCAGACAGATCGAATGTGTAAATAAAATCGGGTACGGAAGAGGCGATCGCGTCGAACTTTCGCAGTTGTCGTTCGAGTTCGGTGGAAATCTGTCGCCAAGCGGATTCAGCTTGTTTGCGTTCAGTGATGTCTGCCAGTGCCCCAGGAAAAGCAATCGGTCTGCCATCAGCAGTATATTCAACTCGACCGCGTGCGGCAAGCCATCGCTCCTCTCCTGCCTCAGTATAAACACGGTATTCACTAATAAAATCTTTACCAGTTTCAATCGCCTGGTTAATTGCAGCAACCACTTGTGGGCGGTCTTCATCGTGATATTGCCTGTATAAACACTTCAATCGGTAAGCCGATCGCTGCCTTCAAAGGGTCAACGCCAAACAAGTGAGCAAAGGCTGCATTCACGATCACTAGATTATCGGCAATCTTCCACCGCCATGTGTAAATAGCTCCTGCCGCTAAAGCAGACTCCCATTGCACATGGGCTTCCCGTAAGTCAACTTCGGCTTGTTTGCGATTGGTAATATCGAGTGATATCCCGACCATCCGCTCAGGATTACCCGCCTCGTCGTAAATCGGATGCCCCCGAACGATTACCCAGTGAGTGCTGCCATCGTCCCAAACAGTCCGGTACTCCACATCGTAATTGCTGCGGTTGGTAATCGAGTCTTGAATTGCCGCCTGTACCCAAGTCCGATCCTCTGGATGAATCCGCTCCATCAGAACTTGGTGCGAGAAATCAGCCTCAATGGGTAGACCATAGTTCACTTTGCACTGGTCAGAAGTAGACAGAAGGTTTGTTTGAAGATCAAATTGCCAGGAGCCGAGTTTGCTGCTCTTAAGGGCGAGTTTAAGCTGCTGTTCACTGGCTTGCAGTGCTTGAGCCGCTTGTTTGCGGATCTCTGCCAGTTTTAAGGTTGACTCAACACGAGTTAGTAGTTCACGAGCCGAAAACGGTTTGATTAAATAATCATCGGCTTCGGCTGCCAATCCTGACACACATGACTCTTCGCCCGCCTGCGCTGACAGCAAAATCACGGGCAATTCGCTGGTTTGGGGGTCAGCCCGCAGTTGACGCAGCAACTCAAACCCATCCAGCCCCGGCATGATCAGATCACTAAGAATCAAATCCGGGCGCTGTGCTTGGATCGCAGCCAGAGCCGCAGTTCCATCGGCGACTGCCTCAACCTCATACCGTTGACTCAACAATCGCCGCAGATAATCGCGCATGTCGGTGTTGTCATCTGCCAGCAAAATTCGGGCGGATAAGGCAGATGGCTTGATTGGTGAAGGCGAACTCCAGTTTGAAGCGATCGCTTTACTAGAATCAGATGATCTGCTAACATGGTCTTCGATCGGACTCAACATCAGCGTTAAAGGCGTGCGAAACTCATCCGAGATATTGCCAAGTTCTGACAGTGCCTGATTCGCTGCTTGCAGTTGTTCGTTGACCTGCTTTAACTCCTGCGCTCTGAGGTAGATTTCCATCTCCATCTGCTCGATGCGAGTCTGGAGTGATTGATTTAGCAGAGGCTGCTCATTTCGCTGCTGCTGTACCTGCACAAACTCGGTGACATCTTCGGCTCGATGAATAATGTATGTCATCTCACCGTTTTCATCAAAGACTGGCGAGTTGGTTAGCGTCCAGTACCGCTCCTCAAAACCACCGCCTTCTAATTGGGGGCGGCGAATGTCATACTTCTGTAGTGCGATCGTGTGAGGCTGGCGATGCTTCAGCACGCTTAACAACGAGGCACGTAAATTCTGAACACCGTTCGCATTTGGATCATCAGGATTGTCTGGAAAAACCTCAAACAAAAAATGACCAACGACCTCTTCTCGTTTTGTCTTCATTGCCCAGAAGTAAGCATCACTTCCTCCGAGAATCACAAAGTCGAGTGAGTAGACAATATATAATCCCGGTATTGATTCAAATAAGGTTTGAAAATTCAGCATCCGTTCCCCTGATCACGCTTCGCCAAAGTAATCGAGCAGTAGAGATTGAGCACCAGTTCGATAGGCTTCAATGGGTGAATCCTCCATCTCATGAAGCTTGGCTTTAATTTGCTTGATTGCCAGAGGTAGCGGTTTAGCTCGATTATTTTCCCAACGGTTGATCGTCACCAGCGTTACCCCAACCTCAGCCGCAAATTGCTCCTGTGTAAGTCCTAGCAATTGCCTTAGCTGACGAACCAGCGTCTGAGCCTCAACCTGACGACTGCTTGAGAAGTTTGGTCTACCTGCCATAATCGATTCCCTTTCGATTAAAGAGTGATAAGTCATATGACCCATTCTCTATTAAAAGCCGCAGATGTTCATTTAATCAGCATCAAATCTTTTATAAGTAGAACTTACACAGACTCTACGACTTCTTCTCCTAGAGAAAGCGCCTTGGTGAAGCAGTTCGATTTTAGGGGTTTCCCCCATGAGGAACTGCACCAAGTCCAAGGGCAGTTCCATAAATTAAGCTTAAGAGCAATTTTTGTATAAGTCCTAATAAGATAAGCTAAAGAATTATCGGGGGCTTGTAATTCTTCCAAGTCTATAAAGCTATAGATGACAGATTATTGTTAAAGTGATGGTTATAAGTGTTCACACCATATAATCCACCTTTTACAGGAGTATAAGTATCAATATGAAATTATCTAGGGCGAACGATGGGAATTGAACCCACGAATGGTGGTACCACAAACCACTGCCTTAACCACTTGGCTACGCTCGCCATTCAACAATTTGAATTATAGCAATTATTTGGCAAGCGATCAAGAGTTTTTGTTCAAGGAACGGACTGAGTTGATTTAGAGTCTCTGAAATCTAAGGATTACAATGAATTATTTTACTTGGCAAACATGAAACCCTTAACCATCATTGCATATACTGGAGCAGCAGCAGGACTCGCCGCCTTGGGTGTGACAATGGCGAAGACCAATCCCAGTCAGGTTGAATATGAAGAATATGCAGTGCAACGGTTGACAAACTACTTAAAAACCGATGTATGCAAAAAAACTACGAATATTATAGAAAATTTAATCCATTTTAATTGTAATAAGTTGGTTGACTCGGCTAACCCGCAAATGCAAGAAATTATTGCCAGGACTACAGAAAGACAAAATTACATTATTTTTAGCATTTACCGTACAGATTTAAAAATAAATTCTTGGATACCTTCATACAAATTTGAAACAGTGGGAGCTTTTGAGCAATTTTATACTTACACTGCCGAAGAACAATAAGGCAGGGGGCAGGGGGCAGGGGGCAGGGGGCAGTGGGCAGGGGGCAGAGGAGAAGACCCCATACATAAATGTAGGGCTGCTGAAACAAGGAGGCATTATTTCTCGTGCTAAGACTCCGAAACATATGTTTTTACTTCATTCCATAAATAAATTTAGTTGCTCTTAAACCCTTGATTGCTGGGGAATCCTAAATCCTTCCCCTTACTTATTGCTCGCGGCTCAAGAGCCTATTCAGTGATTTAGGATTGCTATATTTAATAATTGATAATAGTTTCAATAATCACCAGAGTACTTATTACCACCAGCTTAATATTAAGTAAGATATGAGAATTAGTAACTGAGAGTTCAAGCTTTGCCGATGTCATCTGCCTATCTGCTAGTATCTCACGGAAGTCGCGATCCCCGCCCAGAAATTGCTATGCAGCAACTAGCAAAGCTGCTATGTAACAAATTGCCAAAAAACCACAACCCATCAGATTGCGAACATCTGGTAGGCATAGCTGCTTTGGAAATGAGTTCTCAGGCTTTACACAAGCAGATTCAACAATTTGCCAAGAGCGCTTTTTACGATGCCTACGGCGGGCTACGCCTACGCCCAGTGTCTCAAAACGATAATCGCCTCAAAATTGTACCGCTCTTTCTGCTGCCGGGAGTGCATGTAATGACAGATATTCCCGCCGAAGTAGCACTAGCACAACGGGCTACTGGTGAAGATATGATGATTGAATTGCAACCATATTTAGGCTCTCATCCCAATTTAGAAAAATTACTGGCCAAGCAAATAGCTGTAATAAAAGCAGAAGCATGGATTCTATTAGCTCATGGTAGCCGTCGCCCAGGTTCTCAAGAAACTGTGGAAGCAATGGCGGCTAGTTTAGGAGCAGTGGGTGCTTATTGGGCTGTACCTCCTAGTTTAGAATCACGAGTCAAAGACCTGGTAGCTGCTGGTTATCAGGAAATTGCAATTTTGCCATACTTTTTATTCGCTGGTGGAATAACCGATGCGATCGCCGCCTCAATAGAGGAGCTAAAATTACAATTTTCTGCGGTGAATTTCCAATTGGCAGAGCCACTGGGAGCAAGTGCAGAATTAGCCGAGCTAATTTGGGATTTAACAGATAGATGAACCGCACAGAAAAACAGGAGAACAAGTATTTGGGAAAGGTTTATTTAGTCGGTGCGGGGCCAGGAGATCCAGGACTAATAACTCTGAAGGCTAAAGGTTTATTGGAATGTGCAGATGTAGTTATTTATGATGCCTTAGTGAGTCCGGCAATTCTGGCAATGATTAATCCCCAAGCAGAGCAAATTAATGCTGGTAAACGTGCGGGGAGACATTCGTTGTTCCAGTCAGAAACAACTCAATTACTGATTGATAAAGCGGAGGATAATGCAATTGTGGTGCGGCTAAAGGGTGGCGATCCGTTTATTTTTGGTCGTGGTGGCGAAGAGATGGCAGAATTAGTCAAAGCGGGAATATCAACGGAAGTTGTGCCAGGGATCACATCGGGGATTGCAGCAGCAGCCTATGCAGGTATCCCTTTGACTCATCGGCTATATAGTTCCTCCGTAACATTTGTGACTGGTCACGAGGCGACGGGTAAGTATAGACCGATAGTGAATTGGAGGGCGATCGCTCACGGTTCCGAAACGATTGTAATTTATATGGGAATTCACAATCTGCCTTATATTGTGGAACAATTAATTGCAGCTGGGTTGAGCTTAGAAACGCCCATTGCTTTAGTGCGCTGGGGTACGCGGCCAGAACAAGAAGAATTAATTGGTACTTTAGAGACAATTGTCAAACAGGTAGAGCAAACTGAATTTAGTGCGCCTGCGATCGCAGTCATTGGACAAGTAGTAAATATGCACAGTATTTTGTCTACTTGTCGTCCAGTTTGATGGTTAGTACAAAAAAATAAAAATTAGAAGTGTAGAGAAAGCTGTTTAGATGGCGGGGGTTTGGTTTCCAGTGTCTTTAAGTTTCTCGAATCCACAATGCCAATCCTCCTCCACGACCGCGAGCTGCAATGATATCTTCGGTCACTAAAAAGAAGCCAAAAAAAGGTAGTTTAGCTATGGGCTGGTTGTAGAAATCTTCTGTTTTAACTTTACCAAAACGGATTGGTCTGTTGTAAACAACACGACCAAACAGACTGATAAGCATGTGGTTAAAGTCAAACGCCAATAAATTTTTCTTACTTAAATATTGCACTGGGCCTGTCAATTTCAGCAAAAGTGGGCCATACTCAACCTGATTAATAATTTCACCTCTGCCTGAATCCTGTTCCAAAATCGTATTAAAGGAAGCATGGATTGTTATAAACTTGGGTACATAAAAACCCTTGCCTAATACAATTCCCCCGCGCTCTCTGACTTTATTAGTGCCAGTCACAAAGCAAAGTTGCCATTTACCTAAAAGAGACTCAAACGGATAAGTCAACCGTTGCTGCTTGGCAGATTTTTCTGCTTGTAGCAACGCATTCACTAATATTTCAGCACTAGGGCGTGTGCCTCTCTGGCCTCGATACGTACCCGCAGCATGGGATAGCACAGTCACAAACTCAAATGTCGCTGTAGATGTCAAATCAGCTGTCATGAAGGCACTATGGATTTAACTATTTCTTTACTTTTCTGATAGATTGTACCGTCATCAGGAGTGGGGAAAAAATATTTTTATGGTTGGTTGTGAGATTTTATCGGGATTGAGTGTCTTGCATGAGCTAGATTGATTCTCTTGTAGGGTGAGCTGCGCCAACCGTGGTAGCCGCCACTCATCCTGCCTCCCCGATGAAAATACAGTGCGTTTAGACCTTTGGCTCTTGTTAATGACCAAATTCTGTGACAATGGTTAACAATGATTAACAATAAGCCAGAATACTGAATCTAAGCTACTCATGAGTCAGAGTTATCAAAACAGCCCTTTGCCAGGTAAACCCGTTCAATCATATTTCCATTGGTTATACGCTTTCTGGAAATTTTCTCGCCCTCACACAATTATTGGTACAAGTCTGAGTGTGTTGGGTTTGTATTTAATTGCCATTGCTGTTTCCTCGACTGGATTTTCTGGTATTCCACTTAGTCGGGTTTTGGGTGCGTGGATTGCTTGTCTGTGTGGCAATGTCTACATTGTGGGATTGAATCAATTAGAAGATGTTGATATTGACAAAATTAATAAGCCTCATTTACCGTTGGCATCAGGTGAGTTTTCTCGGCAGACGGGGCAATTAATTGTCGCTTTAACTGGGATTCTGGCGCTAGTTATGGCGTGGCTAACTGGGCCATTCTTATTGGGGATGGTGGCGATTAGTTTGGCCATTGGTACTGCTTATTCTTTACCGCCAATTCGCTTGAAACAGTTTCCATTTTGGGCAGCGCTATGTATTTTTTCAGTACGCGGCACGATTGTTAATTTAGGATTGTATTTGCACTATAGTTGGGTGCTGAAACAAAGCCAAGGAATTCCGCCTGTGGTGTGGGTGCTGACGTTATTTATCTTGGTGTTTACATTTGCGATCGCTATCTTTAAAGATATACCAGATATGGAAGGCGATCGCCTCTATAATATCTCTACTTTTACTATCCAACTTGGTTCGCAAACTGTGTTTAATCTTGCTCTTTGGGTGATAACTGTCTGCTATTTGGGGATAATTCTAGTTGGTCTACTACATGTTGCCTCAGTTAACCCCATATTTCTGATAATTGCCCATTTAGCGCTGCTAGTTTGGATGTGGTTGCGGAGTTTGGCAGTAGACTTACAAGATAGAAGTGCGATCACTCAATTCTACCAATTTATCTGGAAACTCTTTTTTATGGAATATCTGATTTTTCCTATCGCCTGTCTTTTGGCTTAGACAATGCTAGAAACCTTTCCCACTAGTTCTATTATCGCTGCTGTTGTAGTTGTTCTGAGTTTGTCAATACTTGGCTATTTTGCTTGGAAAACTTTGATTACCTCAGACTTGTTTCAAAAAGGAATCAATCTTGCTCAAGCAAAAGATTACCAAGGCGCAGAAGCAGCATTTCGCAGAGTGATTTCCCTCAACTCTACTAATGATGTGGTGCGCTTGTTTTTGGGAGATGTTTTAAACCAGCAAGGTCAAGTGGAAGAAGCAACAGAATTATTTCGGGAAGTGATTCGCCGCAGTCCGAAAAATCCTGATGCTTACTTGCGTCTGGCAAATATTCTCATGCAGCAAGAGCAAGAAGAGGAAGCCAAAACTAACCTGCTACAAGCTAAAGATTTATTACAAAAACAGCGTCAACCTGAAAAAGCTAAAAAAATCACTCAATTGTTAGATAAAATGAGTGCTAAGTCAAGTGAATCTTAAGTTGAGTGAAAATGGCGGAGATTAAATTTTCCTGTTCCGTCTCCTAATGTTTTTACCATTCTTATCATCATAGTAAGAATGGTTTTTATTTTGGAATTTACCAGTGTCAGCCGTAATTATGCCCGCAATTTTCGCAAGTTTGACCACTCTCTTTTGCTAGAAACGATGACCAGCAAAAAGTATTAAAAGCTGAGTTTCAAATACATTTATCCAAGCATCTTAACCCAGAAGAATTAATCGCAGCCATTGCTCAACTTATCGAAACAAAAGTGTGAGCAATTAACTAAAAAACGACTTTTTACTCCTAATTAGGACTTACGCACACTCTATGAATTCTCGGCGCATCATATGAGAGTACACTTGTATCAAGTTAGGTTAATCACTTATAATTCCAGCTAGAACCCCGCCAAAGCTACGCTTTTGCTTCTGTAAGAGCAAGCGGGGTGGGGCTAAGGTGTTTTTATGATGTATTACATGTAAACCAAGCAGATAAGGTAATAAAAATGCTGAAAAACAAGAATCTACTGGTAGCAGCTATTATCTGCTTGTGTTTGAGTAATGGGAATACTGCCTTTGGTAAAGATGTTGGCATTGTTTTATCAAAAATTCCAGACTCAGATCAAGCAGCAGTTTCTGAGAACAAAAACGCAGTCGCTAACTTCGAGCAAGGAACCAATCTCTACAAACAAGGAGATTTAAAAGGAGCAGAGGCGGCTTTTCGGAAAGCAATTGAACTGGAACCGAACTTTGCACAAGCTTATATTGCGTTAGCAAATACTCTCGACGATCAAGGTAAACCCCAAGAAGCGATCGCTCTTTACAAAAAAGCCATTAGCCTCGATCCTAAAGACTCTAGAGCATACTTTAATTTGGGTTTGACTTTAGCAAGACTGAATCAGTTAGAAGCTGCGATCGCTCAATATAAGAAAACCCTCAGCCTTGAACCCAAGTATGCTGATGCTCACTATAACTTAGGAAATGCTCTGTACGCTCAAGGCAAGCTAACAGAAGCAGTCACTGAATATACGGTAGCCATTCGCTTCAAACCAGATTATGCACCCACTTACGCGCGTCTGGGAAATGCTCTGTACGATCAAGGTGAACTAGCAGAAGCAGTTATCCAGTACGAAAAATCCATTAGCTTTGATCCCAACTATGCAGACGCTCACTATTACTTAGGCAACGCCTTGTACGCTCAAGGAAAGCCAGTAGAAGCAGTCGCCGAATATACAGCAGCCATTGGCCTTGAACCGAAAAATCCAGCAGGTTATAATGCCTTGGGAAACGCTTTGTATGCTCAAGGCAAACTAAAAGAAGCGATCGCACATTACAAAAAAGCCATTAGCTTCGCTCCCAACTATGCAGACGCTCACTATAATTTAGCAAGCGCTTTTTACGCTCAAGGCAAGCTAACAGAAGCAATCGCCAACTATACCGAAGCGATTCGCCTTGATCCCAAACACGCAAAAGCTTACACGGGTTTGGCAAATGCGATGGATGATCAAGGCAAACCACAAGAAGCGATCGCACATTACAAAAAAGCCATTAGTCTCATACCCAACGATGCATTGACTTACTATAATTTGGGAATCACTTTGGGAAGGCAACAACAGCTAAAAGAAGCAATCGTTAATCTTAAAAAAGCTAGAGAGTTATTCAAAGCTGAGGAAAACAAAGAGATGGTTGAGCAAGTTGATCAGCTAATCCAAAAAATTAATACCCAAACGAATTGAATAAAGGGGATTGGACACTTGTACTGAGCGTTGCCGTAAAGCCTGCGCCATAGCTACGCCCTAAGCGCCAGCCTCTCCTTGGTGCAGCCTCTCGTAGAGAAGAGTTGTATTGGGCATGGTGAAAGAAGCAGGGGAGTTCTGAATCTCATTAATGAGTATTGAAGACTCGTTAACGGAGTTCTGAACCTCATTAATGCCTTGCAGATGATTGCGAGCCAGTTGCAGTTAATCTGAGTCAGAAATTGACATGATTGCAAGCCTGGGTATTTATGTTTGCAAGCCGCAACACTTATGGCTTGACAATGTTTTCCGTTGAAACTACGAAGTCGCAGGAATGCAAGTCGAGAAGAGATTCCTCGTCTGGACGAATACGCTCCATATACTCTGGGTCGGAGAAGCAGCGTGCAAGTGACTCCACATCGTCGAACCACAGTTCAGTGATGCCATCATACTTCATTGGGGGCATACCCGGAAGTTCAGCGTCAATCCGGTGCTGCTGAATGTAGCGGCGCACCGTGTCCTTTACTACCGGAATCGACATAAACAGGTTGGCATGGACGGATTTATGATACTCGACGAATTGCTCCTGTGACAGTGCCGGATTGCGGGTTAGCAGAATGATGAACTTGATCATGGTTGTTTCCTGTACTGGGTCAAGGGTTTACAAATGCATTCGGGTGATTGTTACCCCCCGGATACATCCGCTGTAACTGAGTGCAGAGTTACAATTCTGGCTATGGGATAAGTGGACTGTACCTCAAAAGCGACGCCGATAGCGTTCGCGCAGCGTCTCGTAGAGAAGCATTAGCAAGTATTCGTTCGCGCAGCGTCTCGTAGAGAGCGTCATAGCCCGCCACAGGCATCGCCGTTCAGAAAAAACTTTTTGGTTTACCGTTAACGGAGTTTTAAGCCTCATTAATGAGTATCAAAGACTCATTAAACTATATCGTTACACCAAGTTGTATTCTAAAACATATCTCTTCTGCCCCAATGCCCAATCACAAATGACAATGACTCAAGAAAGGGGCAAAGTTTACCTCGTAGGTGCTGGGCCTGGAGATGTGGCATACCTGACGGTAAAAGCTTACAATCTCTTAGCTGCTGCTCAGGTTTTAATCTACGATGCCCTGGTAGATGCTCAATTATTGCAGTGCGTACCGCCTGATTGCTTGAAGTTGGATGTCGGCAAACGTGGTGGGAAACCCAGTACAACCCAAGCTGAGATTAACAAGTTACTGGTAAAGCATTGCCAGCAAGGAAAACAAGTTGTCCGGCTCAAATCAGGCGATCCGTTGATTTTTGGGCGTTGTACTTCCGAAATTGAGGCTTTGAAAGCATCTGGTTGTGATTTTGAACTAGTACCAGGAATTTCCTCAGCTCTTGCAGCACCTTTGTTGGCAGGAATTCCCCTCACAGATCCGGTGTTGAGTCGCACTTTTGCAGTATTTACAGCTCATGAACCAGAGGTTTTAGACTGGGAAGCACTCTCACGCTTAGAGACACTGGTAATTTTGATGGGAGGGCAACATCTGCCAGAGATTTTAGATCAATTGGTGCGAAACGGGCGATCGCACTTAACACCCATTGCCATCATCCGTTGGGCAGGAACTCCTGATCAACAAATTTGGATAGCGCAACTGGGCAATATTTTAGAACAAACCAGCGAATTATCCCTTTCTCCAGCGGTTATTGTGATTGGCGAAGTTGTTGGGCTACGCAAGTACTTACAACCTGAGAATATATATTTAGACGAAATTATCAGGCAGCAGCCTGGAGAAAGGCACGAGAGTACTCCCATACCCCAACCTATGTTAAGTAACTTCCCCCCCTCATCTCCTCTTCCCCTGACTGGCAAAACAATCCTGGTGACACGTTCAGTGGGACAGTCGAGTCAATTTAGCGATCGCCTCATCGCATCAGGTGCAACAGTCATCGAAATGCCTACCTTAGAAATCGGCCCGCCCTCCAGTTGGGAAGCTTTGGATAATGCGATCGCTCATTTATCTGACTTTGACTGGTTAATTTTCAGTTCTACTAATGGCATAGACTACTTTTTTGAAAGGCTAATCGCCCAAGGTAAAGATACCCGTGCTTTAGCAGGCGTCAAAATTGCCGTTGTTGGCGAGAAAACAGCCCATAGTCTCAAACAACACTCTATCCAAGCAGATTTTATTCCCCCCAACTTTGTTGCCGATTCTTTAGTAGAAAATTTCCCAGATAAACTGGATGGTAAAAAGGTTTTATTTCCCAGAGTTGAAAGCGGCGGAAGAGAAGTTTTGGTTAAGGAATTAACTACCAAGGGAGCAAAGGTGATAGAAGTTGCCGCATATCAATCTTGTTGTCCTAGTGGTATTCCACCTGTAGCAGAGTTAGCTCTCCAAAACCGCAAGGTAAATGTAATTACCTTTGCCAGTTCTAAAACTGTACAATTTTTCTGTCAACTTACTAACAAGATATTTTCCAACAACTCTGATGCTAGTCAATTCTTAGAAGGAGTTTGTATTGCCTCTATCGGCCCCCAAACCTCCAAAACTTGTCATGCTTTATTCGGACGTGTAGATGTAGAAGCCCAAGAATATACTTTAGATGGTTTAACCCAAGCACTGATAACATGGGCGACAAATTCTTAGATAAGGGAGCAGGGAGCTTTCTAGTAGAGGGGAAAGAGGTAATTTTAATTCTCCCCCTTGCCCCCAGCAAGAACTGCCTCTCTGCCTCTTGTACCCAATGCCCAATACAACTCTTCTCTATGAGAGGCTGCGCCAAGGAGAGGCTACGCCAACAACGCCGCTCAGTACAAGTGCCCAATACCCAATGAATAAACGTATAATCGGCTTAACCGGAGGTATTGCCACAGGCAAAACCACTGTTACCAATTATTTAGCTAGTGCTTATAATCTGCCGATTTTAGATGCAGATATTTATGCTAGAGAAGCAGTATCTTTAGGTTCGCCTATTCTTGGTGCGATCGCTCAACGTTATGGCAAACAAATTTTACTACCAGATGGCAGCCTCAACCGCCAAAAGCTAGGCGAAATTATCTTTAATCGTCAAGATGAACGCAACTGGATAGAGGATTTGATTCATCCTGATGTGCGCGATCGCTTCCTCAAAGCAATAGCCCAGTCTACCTCACAAACACTGGTGTTAGTAGTGCCTCTATTATTTGAAGCTGGGATGACTGATTTGGTTACAGAAATCTGGGTAGTGTGTTGTTCTCAGGAGCAACAACTACAAAGATTAATACAACGAAACCATTTAAATAGAGAACAGGCACAAGCCCGGATCAACAGCCAATTATCTATCGAAGAAAAATTGGCTCATGCAGATATCGTTTTAGATAACTCTTCCACCCTAGAAGTACTACTGAGGCATATAGATGAGGCTCTAAAAACCACAAGTAGGTACTAAATCCTATTTATCTTAAAAAAGATACATAGACGAAATTCTCAAGACATAAAATGTTTACAAATAAATATTATCTAGTTAAGTAAAAAATATTTATATCTGACCAAAACTTATCTAATAATTCGGTGATTTTACAGTTGATGCTACTGTTAATATTACTGTAAATTTAACTAGTTATGAAATAAATAACTGCTATACATCTTTGGCGTTGTACTGGGTAATATGATTGACTGGATGATCAAAATTATTAATAGTATTATCAACAGGGAATTTTTACCTAACTTTATACAGCATCCTGAGTGAATTATAAGGATTATTGAACAGAAAATATATTTTGGTAGCAATCAAAGATTAATAATTAAAATAAATCTTTAAGAAAAATTAATTTTTAATTATTAGTGTCAACCTGTTCAATTCTGGATCGGTGATTGAAAGGAATTGAGATTCACCTAAAGTCCAAAACTCTTCGTTATAGATTTCTTCTTTGGGAGAACTCACTTATGTCTTTGAT
The DNA here is from genome assembly GCF_036919615.1 of Nostoc sp. Classification (GTDB taxonomy): domain Bacteria; phylum Cyanobacteriota; class Cyanobacteriia; order Cyanobacteriales; family Nostocaceae; genus Nostoc. The sequence goes on from NZ_JBALCN010000078.1 coordinate 125,775, forward strand.
CAGGACAGGTATGAACTTAAGTTTTAGTTTTTTAAGTAAGTTAGCCTTAATTAACTTTCCAGCAAACGAATTAAAACAGAAGAATAAAATACACGATTATAGCCAACAAGTTTGGGGAAGTGACTACGTATTTGAGCGTCTCAATCAAGGAATGATCGGGTATATGACTGGAGTAGGGAAAGGTATCAAACCCTGCGATCGCATTATTTTACGAGAAGGTTATGAATCTTATCAATATCAAATTGAAGAAATTGATTACTATTCTGATCCATCTGATATGTGGATAGCTTTACTCAAGCAAGTATCAGTTGACTAAATATTAAAGTCAACCAGTTGCTTCAATTCCATAGGTGATGATTCTTCTCTTACTAGAGAAGAAGAGAAGTGAGGTATCTATTTTAAATATTTTTCTTTTCTTGCGATGCTTATAACAAGCCGCTAAAAGCGTCTACACATAGGCTGAAACCTTTATTTATCAAGACATTGGACTTTTTCAATTTCACCATAATTAGTCACAATAGAAAAACTTCCACGCCCCAAACCAGAACGTTTAGCCAATAAAGTTGGCTACTTCCCTTAATTGGATAAAGTCGAACTAAGCTGTCGAAGAAACTCAATATTCAAATCTAGCTTTTCTCCTAACCATAGGGAATGAACCGCGTGGTCTGCTACAGCATCGCCTGTCTCAGGGTGAACAAGAATATCCAATCCCTCACGATTGAGCATTAACCAAGGAACGACTTTATCAAAGTGATTCGGTAAGAAAGCAACTTGATACATTCCTTTTGGATGTGGCCCGATGGGCTTATCAAACCAGCGTCCGAGTTGCACATCAAACCTAGCGCCCAATCCTTCACGTACACGCGCAGCTACATCCCGACTCGCAGTATCGAAGTAAACATGAGCGTGAAAACCAGTGATCTCGATAGTATCTTCTTTCATAGATCCACTTTTCGCTCTCAACTCTAATTTTGGGTAGGGACTTTTTCTTTTTCACTGAAAAAGCGATGTCTAGGACGGGCTACGCCTACACTCAATTTTAGCCTAATACCGTGCAGTTAAGGATCGGTTGTGAAGATTGACTCTATAGAAGTCATCAATTCAGGTAGATAGGTATGCGAGAATAAACCAAATTCAAAATTTGGTTCGCTAAGATTTATGCAATGTTAGTAGTTAGTTAACCCTGAAAGTTGCTTGAAGTTTTTTTTATAATTTCATCTGTTATCGGAGTAGCTGAAAGATGCACAACATGCACTGAACAAGAAGCATGATGAAGAACGTAGTTACTTACACTACCGAGAAATAGTTCCATCAACCCAGAACGACCCCGACGCCCCATGACAATTAGGTCAGCACCATAACTATGGGCTAAATCACAGATGATGCGACCAGGATTACCAATATTTTGTGTAAATTCCGTAGTTACACCTGCTGTGTTAGCTTGGGCACAGAAAGATTGCAACATCTGGATGCCTTGACTTTTAAAGGTATCCCACTGATTTTGGTATAACTCGAAGCTTTGATTGCTCAATCCCGGATAGTAGTCCAAATTAGACAGCATAGGTCCGTAAGGACTACCTTCTTCTTCGGGAGATAGGACATGCAGTAGCATTAAGCTAGCTTGTGTTAACTTTGCTAAACTCAACGCTTCATCAAAAACCTGTTGCCCTATTTCTGAGCGATCTAATGCAACTAGAATCTTTTTAAACATTATATAGACCTCCGATTTCATTAGTAATTGGTCTTTTCCGTTTTGGGTTTCCAGATGCTGGATTGTCAAAAATGACCAAACCCTCAACTATGTTTAGCAAGTTTTGAATTTTAAAGTTCTTAAAGGCTTTCACCCCATATTTATATATACAGCAAAATAATTTGAGGAACTTGTAAAAAAAGCAAAAATTTATCTTTGATTATCAGAGAGTATCGCGTTTTAGAAGAAACATCTTTGGGCCCTCACCCTAAATTCCTGTCTTAAAAACCTATTTTGGGTTTATTCCATCTTAGGTTTTAGAATTTAACTGAGTTCAGCAATATATACTAACTCTCATCGAGATCGAATAAACCATCGCCAGAAAAAAGGCAAGCTAAAGTGCCTAAATCAGTTTTCAGCGAAGAGTACAATCGGTTTCGCCAGCTACTTATCGAGGTCCGCAAAGCTGCCAAGCTCACTCAAGCAGAGTTGTCGGCAAAGCTAGAGCTTCCGCAATCCTATGTATCAAAGTATGAACGTGGAGAGCGTCGTCTTGACTTGATTGAATTTTTACAAGTTGCCGAAGTCCTTGAAATAGATCCACTGGCTTTTATCAAAGAACTGCTGAAATATCCAAAGGAGACGTAACACAATTGCAGATACAAAATGATAACAAACTTTCTAGTCGGACTTAGCTTGGGAATTTAAGGGGGCGATCGCACTAATTACTTTAGCTGGTTAAAATCTTCTTCTGTAATGGCCAACTGCTTGAGAATTTTATAAAACAACCAACTACCAATTTCAGTGTTGCCATGAATGGGAATTGTAGTTACTCGTCCATCTGAATGTTGTCAACGAGCATGACTACCCTTCTATCGGACTTTTTCAAATCCTAGTTTTCAGGCAACCCTTTGCAATTCACTTGCTTTAGCTGGCATTTGCAATCACCAGTTCGACATCTCCAGGTAGAGAACGCCCTTGTTCTTTGTACTCTTCTTGAATCATTTCAAAAACAGAGGCAAGTTCAGTACGGGCTTCATCTGGCGTTCTTCCCCAAGCGTGACAACCAGGAATTGCTGGAATATAGGCAACAAATGTGCCATTATCATCAGGGCGGATCACAGTAGTATAGTTTTGCAAAGACTTCATAGGGATAGCCTGAAGTTTGGGTTACATTTTTTTTTATTTAAAGCGATGTCTAACGACAAGTTGCAACTCTTGGAAACGCTTTGTGTAGCTTGCTTCGATCTAAAAGTATGCATCTACGTCTGACAGAGAATGAAGGTGCGATCGCCCATAATTTGAATATTACAGTATGTGCTTCAAGGAAAAATTCTGTAGATGTCTTTGCGGTGAGCAACTCGTTGGCAGATTAATGTTTTTGTTGTTTGATCAAAAGTAATACCAATACGATAATCACCAACTCGAATCTTATATTTATCACTATAGCCTTTCAATTTTTCAATATATCCTAATTCAAACGGATTCTCTGATTCAAGCTCTTGAAATACGATAGGTTCTACGCGGCTTTGAATTTCAACTGGTAAAGCAGCAAGTTCTTTCAAGAATCTCTTAGTATATTCAACTTGCCACATTTTCATCCTTTAGTGATTGATAATATTTTAGTGCTTCATCTTTTGATAGTGGTTTTTCTTCCTCTACTTCCTCCATGAGTTTTGCTAAACCGTAATCCTCAAGAATTTCTTCAATTTTTTCAAACTCAGCAATAGGAATTTGTACTGCGATAAGTCGTTGATTTTCATCAATAACATAATTTTTGTGGACTTCAAGCATTTTAATAACTCCTATGTATAAAAATTCATTGGTGTTCACTGTTAAAATTTTGGTGTCAGGTAATTAGATTTTAACAGTTTATCGCGATCGCATTGACCTCTCCCCCAGCCCCTCTCCGAGGCGGAGAGGGGAGCCAGATTTCTCCTTCTTCCCTTGCAGGGAAGGGGGCTGGGGGGTTAGGTCTCTTTAGAACAAGCTGTGGAAATACGCATTAAAACTTTATCAAGTTCGTGTCTCACTTCTTCATTTTTAATTCGTAACAAACGCAGTCCTCTAGCTGACAAAACTTTGTCCCGTTCTGCATCATATTCAGCTTGTTATTCATGAATTTTTCCGTCCACTTCTATTACTAATCGAGTTGCGTGACAATAGAAATCTGCAATAAACCCATTGATAATTTGCTGACGGCGAAAGTGTAAACCATTCAGGCGATTAGCACGAAGATGTTGCCAAAGAATTTTTTCTTCTGGCATCATTTGCTGACGAAGTTCTTTGGCACGTTGCACTTTAACTAAGTCTACTTTGTATCCGATTACAATATTGCGAGTTCCCTCATTTTTTTGTGGATAGGGTTCTTCGGGTGTTGGATTATTCATTTATGAAGTATGAAAATAGGTGTTTATGTGTGACCTCTCCCCCAGCCCCTCTCCGAAGCGGAGAGGGGAGCCGGATTTCTCCCCCTTCCCTCACAGGGAAGGGGGTTAGGGGGTTAGGTCTGTGTGCGAAGAGCGAAGGTGCGATCGCGCTGATAGAATAGTCAATTATATTCAAACATTATTATTTATCTTTTACTTCTAAAGCTTGACTAAAATTGCCATTTTATCAAGTGCATTAATAGCACAATTAATCGATTTTTAACTCGCCTTTTTAACTTCTCCCCATGCTTTCAATTTTTTCAATTAGATTAGGTATATCTATTTCATTAAAATTATTTTTTTTTAACTGCTGGGTAATGGTTTGTGTCCACAAGTAAAAGTCTTGTTCATAGAGATTTTTATCATTGAGAAAAGATGGACTGGTCATTAATATTTCTCTTGAAAACGCTAAAGTTTAGGTAGGCATAACTCCCAGCTAATTAAACTATACCAACTTTCTTTTATCGAGGCCACACTTTAATAGCTATATTAGCTAAATATTCAGCACGACTTTTGATTTCCTGTTCATTCCAAACATCTACCTTTCGGAAATACTGATTCAAAGTCACATTACTAGCTCTTAAAATTTTCAATTTTTCTTCAAAGGATTTATTAGACAATTCAGAGTTATATTGTGTTAGCGTGAGATTACCTAAAGTGTGAAGCAATTCCTTATGCACCTTGTTATAATCTGCACCTAACATTTCTTGCCACTCTTTACGTAAAGGGGACTTTTGGGGCATAATATGCTCAAGGCTCATAGGCAGAGTATCAACACGCTCCTTGCTCAAAGATTGTTCTATACTTTCTAATAAAAACTTTACACGTTCATTTGCTGCCGAGCTTTTATTATTATATAAAGGTTCATTGATGATATGCTGATAAAATAAATTGTCGTCAGGAAATACTTGAGTTTTCTCAAAACTGATTAAAACTTGGCGTAATCCATTCACTAAATCTTCAGGATTTTTTTGCTTTACTTGCTTATAAAGATTGTTAAAGGTTGTGCCTAAAGCTCTAGTAGGAATCCCGACAATCCAACGGCGGACAAAATAAGATTCTAAATATTGCAGGATTTTCTCAAAATCCTGAATAGATAAGCGTTGTGATTCATATTCATAATAAATATTCAGGAGAAATATATGACAAGTAGTAAAATCCAATTTTTTTAAACGCTGAAACCAATACTTTAGTTTTGCTTCTTGTTCTTCCTCATCAAAATTAAGACGTAGATAGTAATTAGTAAATTTTATAAGGTTATGTAACTCAGCCTTTATACCTAATTCAGGTTTTTCAAAGCGTTTAGCCGATTCATCAAAACGTTGTTTAATTGATTTATAAACGGCTTTTTCATTAATTGCCTCTCCATCTTTACGCAGATAAAACCAAAATGCCTTATACCAATTTTATATGAAGCTGCATATAATGGAGAAAAGAAACTCGATAAATTAAAATAGCCATGAGCCGCCCTTTTAAGATTGAAATCGCA
>NZ_JBALCN010000079.1:0-16235 GCF_036919615.1 Nostoc sp.
TATTTCGGCGAACCCATTTGTTATTTCGGCGAACCCATTTGTTATTTCGGCGAACCCATTTGTTATTTCGGCGAACCCATTTGTTATTTCGGCGAACCCATTTGTTATTTCGGCGATCGCTAGTTCAATTCTCATCAAATGAAAGGCGGGCATCATTTCAAGCCGATCGCCCTTGAAGTTAGCAAAGTCTATTTACCAGAGGGAAGTTTTAGTTCAATGCCTAATTTGCTCCCTATTTCCATAACATTTAAGTTGAATTTGGTTAATGTTGACATAGGTTCTCAGGACTTACGTACTCAAAACCTGAAACCTAGATCCCCCCTAACCCCCCTTAAAAAGGGGGGAACTTTAAAAGCCCCCTTTTTAAGGGGGTTGGGGGATCTCTTGTGCGTAAGTCCTAGTTCTATTTCATTGCCTTTATTGCCTCTTCGACTTTTTCGCAAATTTTCACCCAAGCTTGGTTACGTTCTGCCGGACTTAGAGTGTCGAGGGGTTTATCTGGAGAGTGAGCAGCTTGGTATTCTTGGATGTCGGTTTTTCTGTATGAGCTTGCACTAATTGGAATCCAGATAATGGTTAATCCCTCTTTTTCGGCTGCGTTGAGTAAGGGGGGGAGCTCATGTTTGTCGATGAAATCAGAGGCTATAAAGTTAGGGCTGACTAGCAAGATAGCAACCTTAGCCGTGGCTAATGCTTTTTCAATCTCGGCTTTCCATTTTGCGCCAGGTCTGATTTTGGTGTCATCCCAAACAATGAAACCTTCTGCACGAATATAGGGTTTTAGTTGTTTTTGCAGTTCTATTAAATATTCTGCATCTTGATGACTGTAGCTAATAAATATTTGGTTTCTGATGCTTTCTGACATAATTGGTTCCTTAATAGGGAATGGTTCAATAATTCCTTTGTCTATTTGTTGTCCTTGTCGAGTTCTTATATCTTCATACCCATCAAGTAGTTGACGCAAATCGAGTTTTAATTTTAGTTTGCCGATGGTGATTGTGCTTTCACCCATTGATTCGAGTCCGAGAAGTTCTTGGTAGTCGAGGGGTGGATGTTTGGGGTGATTGGGGACGAGAACCCATTCGGTGATTTCGAGATTGGGAAGACTTTTATGGATTTTTTGGAAGACCATCGCGGAGAATGCCGAGAAATAAGCGGCGGGTTTCTTGGCGTCCGCTAATGGTGATGAAGATTTTTTTGTCTTCGGGATCGGCTTTGATGCGAGCGATGTTGTAGATTTCGTTGTTTTCTTGATATTGCAGCATTACGCCACTGCGCCAATAGATTTGGTTATGAATTTTTTCGTGGGTGATGACGATGAAGCGGGAGATGATGCTTTCGGGGAGAACTTTGTAATGGTATTGAAATTCCAGGGTTTCGTCGTGGAGTTTTGTTTCGTCTGGTTGGTCTTTAGGCAAAAGTCCCGCAATCAGAAATTGTGGTGGCTCACATTCTAGTGCAAAGCAAAGCTCAAATTCTTTCATCAGCCCGATCAGATAACTGTGACGCTTGGTGGGGTATCGCTCTGGATTGAGGATGCGGGTGAGATCGGCGGGGGTGAAAATGCCTTTGGTTTTAGTTTTGAGGTTTTCATCGCTTAGGAGCGCGTAAATACCTTCTGTCACCCAGTTGGGTTTGAGGACGTTGGTATCTTTGAGGATGGGATGATCGCGGAAGTTGAGAACTAAGCCGAGTCGATGCAGCAAGTCGATGAGTTGCTCTTGGTTTTGTTCTTCGGGAATTTTGTTTTCGTAGCAGATGCCGATATAACGATCATAGGTGATGAACTCTTGGGGCATGGATTCGAGTTGTTGTTTAACCTCAAACCATGTCAGGGGTAAAAGGTCGTAGACTTCTTTGAGTTGGCAGACTTCCTGCAAAATGGCAATGCGAAGTTCGTCAATGCCGATATTGTCTTGGCAAGAGGTTTCGATAATCGCTTGGATGTTAGGATATTTTTCGCGTAATGCTTTGCGGTTGATGTCGAGGGGTTGTTCGTCTTTTTTGTTACCAACGATAATCACGGGGGAACGTCCGCCGAAGCTTTCGATTAGTTTCAGCCAATATTCGATGCGGTTTTCTTCTTCGCTGGTGCGACAATTACAAACGAGGAGATAGAGGCTGCGCTTAGTCAGAAAAAACTGATGGGTGGCATGATAAATTTCCTGTCCACCAAAGTCCCAAACATTCAGGCGGATATCTTTGCTATTGACCTGCACGTTCCAAGTTTCGACATTGAGTCCGTCGGTTTGGGGTTGATTTTTATCATATTTATCGCGGATTAGTCGCTTGATGAGGGATGTTTTACCGACGCTGCCTTGTCCGATAAGTAAGAGTTTGGCTTCGTTGAGTGGACGCACTTCACCGCTACGGAGTAATCGCGAGTAATTGAGAATGTCTTTAACTGAACCAACATTATCAGAAGATCCTAAAATCTCTGGTGAAATAGGAAGCGGATTTCTCCGTAAATCTAGTTTTCGTAATTTCGGCAAACTTTCGATCGCCTCTGGAATCTGGGTTATTTTGTTGCTACTGAGGTCAAGCTGCGTCAGATTGGTTAAATTAGCGATCGCCTCTGGAATCTGGGTTATTTTGTTGCTACTGAGGTCAAGCTGCGTCAGATTGGTTAAATTAGCGATCGCCTCTGGAATCTGGGTTATTTGGTTGTAACTGAGGTCAAGCTGCGTCAGATTGATTAATTTAGCGATCACCTCTGGAATCTGGGTTATTTGGTTATTAAAGAGGAAAAGGTGCGTCAGATTGGTTAAATTAGCGATCGCCTCTGGAATCTGGGTTATTTGGTTGCTATAGAGGTGAAGCTGCGTCAGATTGGTTAATTTAGCGATCACCTCTGGAATCTGGGTTATTTGGTTATTAAAGAGGAAAAGGTGCGTCAGATTGGTTAAATTAGCGATCGCCTCTGGAATCTGGGTTATTTTGTTGTAACTGAGGTGAAGCTGCGTCAGATTAGTTAAATTAGCGATCGCCTCTGGAATCTGGGTTATTTGGTTGTCATTGAGGTGAAGCTGCGTCAGATTGGTTAATTTAACGATTGCCTCTGGAATCTGGGTTATTTGGTTGTCATTGAGGTCAAGCTCCCTCAGATTGGTTAATTTCGCGAGCGCCTCTGAAATCTGGGTTATTTGGTTGTTATAAAGGTGAAGCTGCGTCAGATTGGTTAAATTAGCGAGCGCCTCTGGAATCTGGGTTATTTGATTGTCATTGAGGTGAAGCTGCGTCAGATTGGTTAATTTAACGATCGCATCAGGTATTTCAGTTAGCTTTACTCGAATTAAGATAAGTTCTTCTAAATGTAGTATTTGCGTTACCACATCGGGAATGCTCTCTAAAGGATTGCCACTAATATCCAACTTACGCAAATTAGGCAAACCCAATAGTTCGAGTGGAAGCGTTTTTAAATTGTTGCCTGAAACCTTTTGGAGAAGGCGATTTTTTACTGGTTCATAACCTTCAACCTTCTTTCCCAAAATCAAAGATTCAAGCTGCTTTAACTTACCAATTTCTATAGGTAACTCAGTCAACTCCTGCCCCGACAAGTCTAACTCTTGCCAACCCTCAGCCACGGCGCGATCTATCAGTACCAACAATTCATCCTGCGTCATAATTCCAAGGAGAAGGGTAAAAGGAAAGAAGATTGATGAAGATGATCTTAACTGATTAGCGAAAAATGCTAAATTATCACTTATTGGCAATGCCTGCGGCAGGCTACGCCAACGCGCTTTGAAATGATAGGAAAAGCGATCGCGCGAGTGCTAACTTGTCAGTTTGCTGTTTGGGATATTGCGGATTTAGGCGTAGGCGTAGCCCGTCGTAGACATCGCGCCTTGAGATGTGGCAATCGCATATATCTAAATTTGGTTTCTAGCTATCTCTGTTATGATATCTACGATCAATTTTTGGCATTGCTTACAAAATCGAGCGATCGCATCCCTGACAGTACACCAGGGGGCAATCACGCTATTTAACAAATTTGAATATTTTTACTCATCACTCAAAGTTTCAATTAATAAATCTACTTGCTGCTGTCGCTGCTGCAAAAAACTTTCGCACTGACGCAAATACTCTACAGCCTTAGCAAATTGGTCAAAAACCTCTTCCAATTCCAACTCACCCGCCTCAATGCCAGCGATAATTCCCTCTATTTCAATAACCTTCGCCTCATAATTCCAACCTTCCTCAGAATTAGAAGCACTCTTACGTTTAACCATCAACCTCTCTGTGTCCTCTGCGCCTCTGTGGTTCGTTAATCCTTCATTTCCATAACCTTCACTTTAACCCCACCTTGCCCCAACTGAATCAACAAATCATCTCCCACAGCTAACTCAGTTGCAGAACGAGCGATCGCCCCATCTTCCCGCCTCACCACTGCATAACCACGCTGCAACACCGCTTTCGGGTCAAGACTAGCCAACTTCTGCCGCAACAACTCTAAATGCTGCGTTGCTTGCTGCGATCGCCCCGTCGTAATTTGCACCAATTGCTGACGCTTCCAAGCTAGCTTTTGCACCTCTTGCTGCACTTGTCGATCTAACCGCAAACGCCGCAAACGATTTTGTAATACTTGCAGTTTATTTTCAGCAGTTTCCCCAAAGTCATGCACCGCCTCATGTAAAGCTACAACTCGCTGCCGATGCTCAGTATACAACTCTGAAAGTGCTGGCACAACCATTTCCGCCGCCGCAGTGGGTGTATGCACACAAGCATCTGCGACTAAATCTGCTAAAGATTCATCGCGTTGATGACCGATACCAGTAATTACGGGTACAGAACAACTAGCCAGCGATCGCACCACTCGTTCATCATTAAAACAAGCCAACTCTTCAACCGCACCACCACCCCGCGATAAAATTAGCACTTCGGCACGACCATCATTTTCCACCCGATCAATTGCTTTGACGATAGATTCCGCCGCTTGCTCACCCTGTACTGTAGCTGGAGAAAATAAAACGTGTAAACCTGGATACCTTTGCTTGAGAGTTTTTTGAATATCACCCCAAGCAGCAGCAGTGGGTGAAGTGACGACAGCGATCTTTTGGGGGTGGATTGGGAGCGATCGCTTTCTTTGCGCGTCGAACAACCCCTCAGCCAGCAAGCGATTTTTTAGTTGTTGATAGCGCAGCGCCTGTAAACCAACACCAGCAGGTAGAGTCTGCCAAACTGATAACTGATACTCTCCTCGTTGTGGATACAGGCGAATACTGCCCAAAATAATTATCTGCTCACCGGGAACGGGTATCTGGGCGAGTTTTGGCAATTGGCTATTCCATACTACACACTTAATTCCGGCGGTGCGATCGGTATCTTGCAGCGTGAAAAATAAACCACTGCGATGATGGTTAGCACTGGAAACCTCTCCAGTTACCCAAACTTGCCGTAATTGTTCATCTTGCTCTAACAGCAAGCGGATATAGTCAGTTAATCCAGATACTGAAAGCGCAGTATCGAGAATCAGAGAGTCGGGAAGGTCGAAAGTCATCAAAGATGCCTGAAAGCATTTGTGCTGGAGCGATTTTAGCATTTTAATGAAAACAGAAGTTTATGCTAGTAAACACTTTAATCTTTGTGTAGACATCATCATCATTGCGCTTACCGACTAAAATTACTTCTACTAAATCTTGATCAAGAAAATACCTATGACAGACTCTGCTTCTAACAATAGTTCTGAATTAGTCTCTGTAGCTCAAACTGCCAAGTTACTTGGTATAACCCGTCAGCGAGTACACGACTTAATTAAGAATGGTCAAATTATAGCTTGCAAACTTGGGCGTTATTACTACATGGAAATTGCTGAAGTAGAAAGATATAAGAATCAGCCTACTGGAAAACCTTATCAACCCCGTAGTACAACCTCTGAACAAATTTCTATTGACAATTGACAATAGAGTTTGTAAACTCAAACTACAATAAAGTATTAAAGGTTAAATTAATGCTCCCTTTTCAACTGATTGCGACTGATGTTGCAATTCAACAAGGATTGCAACAGGTTTATAAGAGTGAGTATGGAATTCTCTATCAGGGAGATTGTGTTAAACTCCTCTCAGTATTGCCTAATGAGTCTGTGGATCTTGTATTTGCTGACCCACCTTTTAACCTTGGTAAACAATATGGTGAAGGTGTAAGCGATCAGATGGAGGCAGATAAATACTTAATATGGTCGCAACAGTGGCTTAGTGAAAGCATTCGAGTGCTTAAACCAGGTGGAAGTTTATTTGTATTCAACTTGCCCAAATGGTGCATAGAGTATGGTGCATACCTCAATAGACAAGGAATGTGTTTCCGGCATTGGATTGCTTGCAGAATGCCAAAATCTTTTCCAAGAGGTAAGAAGATGTCTCCTGCTCACTACGGACTAATCTACTACACCAAAGGAGAACCAGCAGTCTTCAACAAAGTCTACACACCCATTCAAGTTTGTCGGCATTGCAGTGGAGAAATTCGTGACTATGGTGGGCATCGCAAAAAACTTAATGACAAAGGTATCAACTTAATGGATGTTTGGGATGCGCCAGAAGACGTTTGGGAAGATACTTCTGAAGCCGACTCTACCGAAGTTTTATGGACATTGACAGAGGAAATATGGACTGACATTCCACCAGTTCGGCATCGTCGTCACAAAAAACGAGTTCCTAACGAACTTGCTCCCATTATGCTAGAGCGAATTATTGCAATGGCATCTAATCCAGGACAAATTGTAGTTGATCCCTTTGGAGGCTCTGGCACTACATTTTACGCAGCAGAAAAACTACAACGTTACTGGATTGGCTCAGAAATTGGGGATACACATCCAGCACTAGAACGATTGAGTGATCTGGCTAATGGCATCATGGAACAATGGGAATCGGCAAGGGGAAGTAAGAAATTAAAGCAAAGCAACACAACTGCGTTACAACTTCCAATTCCTTACTCTACATAGTTATGTATGGAGGAAACTTCAGACCAAGGCACGACCATCAGTACCTTTAGTAAGTGTTGGCACATTGCTATCCACCTGATCATGTTCAATTACAAAGATTGCAAGAAAACCCTCTTGGATTTGAACTGCCCGCCAAACATCAAAGTATGGCTCTAACTCTTCGTAGTTACCAATTCGATCCGTCAGGTAAGGGTAAAGTTTCCTGCTAGGGATTACCAAGGCAGCACCTAGAAAAATACCACGTAGTAATCCGAGAATCATTTTATTGACTGCTCGATGGCTTGAGGAAATATTACCAGTTTCCCACTCAAGAGCGAAAAGATAATTGTCAATGACCTTTGTTGCATCAACTTTTCCTGGTGATTTGGTTGCATAGTTAATTCGAGTTTCAAGTCTCCATCCAAACCGATCTCTCAACGCAATCATGCAAGCTTCTTTAATTGGCTTGACACCATTACCATGCTTTGTTGGATTGATTGTAAAGCTGGATGTACCAGGAGGATACACAATAAGAGAGATAGCATCACGAATTTCAGTGCGAATGATCCACCAATCGCTTGATTCTTCAAAACTTCCAACACTGATTAAAGAAACTTCTTGAACAATCTTCATGACTAACTTTCACTTGACTTCGTTAGCACCACCCTAGAAGCTGTGTACATCTTCCCTTTACCCGATGATGCCCCTGTCCTGTCGATGATATGCTGATTTACATTGCCTGTGTTATTTAGATAATCTTTTATTGAAAACCCCTTGCTTACTCAGTCAAAAAAAGCTATCTCTGAATGCAAGTTGGTATCATTGTGCAAGACTACCCTAATCTGGTAGCGATCAAGTTAGGATCTTGTCACACCCTTTTTTTGATTTGAGAAGTCCTATTCCAGAATTTTCTGGTTAAAATAGTATATCTGTTCTACTCAGACTCCCAGAGCAACACTCCTTAAAACCATATATTTAGAGGCATTAGAGGCAGGAATGGCTATCAACACCGATACTTCTGGCAAGCAAAAAGCGCTGACTATGGTGCTCAACCAGATTGAGCGCAGCTTTGGTAAAGGAGCAATCATGCGGCTGGGCGATGCCACCCGGATGCGGGTGGAGACGATTTCCAGCGGAGCGCTCACCCTAGATTTAGCATTGGGTGGTGGTTTACCCAAGGGGCGGGTAATTGAAATTTATGGGCCGGAAAGTTCCGGGAAGACTACAGTAGCGCTACATGCGCTCGCCGAAGTGCAAAGAAATGGCGGTATTGCTGCCTTTGTTGATGCTGAACACGCCCTTGACCCTACTTATGCTGCGGCATTGGGTGTAGATATTGACAATTTGCTGATTTCCCAACCTGACACAGGCGAATCAGCTTTGGAAATTGTCGATCAGCTTGTTCGCTCTGCTGCGGTTGATATTGTAGTCATTGACTCAGTAGCAGCACTGGTTCCCCGCGCTGAAATTGAAGGGGATATGGGTGATATTCACGTTGGTTTGCAGGCGCGGTTGATGAGCCAAGCCCTACGTAAGATTACTGGCAACATTGGTAAATCTGGTTGTACAGTAATTTTCATTAACCAGTTGCGGCAAAAAATCGGTGTTACTTACGGTAGCCCAGAAACTACAACTGGAGGTAACGCATTGAAATTTTACGCTTCGGTGCGCTTGGATATTCGCCGGATTCAAACCTTGAAAAAAGGTACAGATGAATTTGGTAATCGCGTTAAAGTCAAAGTCGCCAAAAATAAAGTAGCGCCGCCCTTCAGAATAGCGGAATTTGACATTATTTTTGGCAAAGGTATTTCTACCTTAGGTTGTATTGTAGACTTGGCAGAAGAAACGGGCGTGCTTGTCCGCAAAGGAGCTTGGTATAGTTACAACGGCGATAATATCTCCCAAGGACGAGACAATGCCATTAAGTATCTAGAAGAAAAGCCTGAATTTGCTGAACAAATTAAGCAACTGGTGCGTGAAAAGCTAGATAAAGGCGCTGTTGTTTCTGCTAACTCTGTAGCTAAAGCCAGTGAAGGAGAGGAAGAGGAAGAAGTCGATTTAGAGCCAGAAGAATAAGGAATGTAGATTTATTCATCTGCAACTTTGAATGGGTAGTGGGTTACAAAGATAGCTAACCCACTTTTTCTAAGGTATAAATGAGTTCCAGCAAGGCTAAGGAAATGATTGCTACTATATGACGAGCAATCATTTTTATGGCGTTTATCATTGGAATCAAGTAAAAATAGGGGTGTATATCTGTGTATTGGTGTCAACTTGAGCCAAAACCCCTTTAAAATCTCGTTTCCAGCCATCTGGCTGGAAATGCAAATCAATTGCGGTGCCGCTAGTCTTGAGGCTCAGCCTCACATTACGCATTTCCAGTCGGAGAATTCTTTTCGAGATAATGTCTGAAGGGTCTATCTAGACAGGCTTTTACGTTAAGTTGATACCAATGACATCTGTGCGCGGCTACGAATTGTGTATACTTCATGCAATTTAAATTGCTATAATGTCCAATTTTTTAGCTGGGATTGTATGGTATTTGTCTGCTAAAAAAGCGGTCTAAAATTTCTGATTTCTGTTCTAAGCTGAAGTTCTCATACCAATGTTCAAACTTCTCAACTAGTGGGGAATTTCTGACAATCTCTAAATTATTATCTGCTTTTTCAAGTAGAGGTTTTTGTGTGTCATGGGAATAAGTAAGTATTCCCGCTTGATTATCATTCTTTCGATGCACAAGCTGCATCAATAACTCTATTGCTACAGTCGGCAAAACACGGCAGGTATAATTCACGAAAAAATCAAAATTCATACTACCTAGACGGATGCGATCGCCATCTTTGAGCTTGATCGGCTGATCAGCGCGATCGCCATTCACAAACGAGCCATTGCTACTGTTGAAATCAATTAAGTAGAAGCCTTGATCATCAATATATTGAATAGCAGCGTGGTGACGAGACATATAACTATCAGCAATGCAAATACCACTGCTGCGATTACGACCTATCGTCCAGATACCTTGTGACTGTCGTAAACTTTGGGTCTGATTGTCGCACAAGTTAGTCATCAAATAAACAGCAGCAGTATCCACTACACCATGTACGTAACATGCCTTCACTCTCGTCAACAACGGTTGAGATAGATTTTCCAACTGAAGAATTTCATCTAGAAGGCTGCTGTGGTGTTCATACAACTTGAGGAATACCTGATATAAAATCAATCGCCGTTCTATTTCCGTTTGTGCAAAGTCAGCCATTATACGTAAACCTTGTACTACCTGATTTCGGTTGTGAATCTTCTGCTTCAGCCTACAATCAGGAATAATTGATTTTTCATTTTCCGCTGCCATCGGAAAACTTGAGTGGCTTAAAAGCGTTTGTTTTACAACTTTTAGGTACGAGATTCTCTGTTGTTTCTAGCCATAAAAAGCATGAAAATCTCTTTAAAAAGTTATTATGATCCTTCATTGTTTATTGTAAATAATTATTTGTTATTTGTAACAGATAAAATTTATGAAGATTTGATTAAGAATTACCAAATGTCTACGTATTTTTGCTAAACAACGAGATATTTCGTAAAGGGGACTCTTGACTGGGGATTAGGGATTGGGGATTAGGGTAGGCAGTCCAAATCGAAAAATTATGATGGTTGCTCATTACCCAATACGCTTGGGTTAAGCTTTTTTCTCTCCCCCTGCTTCCCCTGCTTGCCTCAACAGATTATTTTCCTTAATTGAACTGTATTAGCTCATTACCCACTTGTCAATTTTAAAAAATTCCAAGTATTGAGTACTAAGTATTGAGTCACGGAGCGGCGTCAGTAAAGCAGTGCCAGAACAGGGGTCTCCCCAAGTGGAGCAATTACTGTCCCCCACCAAATTTTTACGTATGGTGGGGGACTCCGACGCTCTCTAGCAGACGCGCAAGGGACGAATACTCGCTTTGTGGTAGCGGTACGCCGCGACCAATTAACATTTGCCAGAGCGATAGCGATCGCTCAACCCAACTATTATATCTACTTGGTCTATTCTGAATAAATCTGAGTTGTTATCAAGAGTAATCAGGGCTGATTTTTCCAGCTAGCGAAAAAATATAAGCCTTGTGCTCCTTATAAAATAAATGTTTTAAAATTGTTAAGAAAAATGTAACTAATGGATAGTTTAAAAAGCAGGGAGGCTATTTTCCTAATCTAAATTATCGGTTTTAATAAAAAGGATTCATCCGTAAAGATAGTCTAAAATCTAATATCCAAATTAAGTCACCCAATTTAAAATTATGCCACTTCGTTCAACTCTGGCAACCAGAGCAAGTAAGTGGCTCCCAAATTTAAACTTTCAACTTACAACAAGCCTCGTTTACCATTGGGGCGGACAGTCATCCAATTTGTTTTTGCTAGTGTTAGCTGCTCATCAGAAACTTTGGCACTGGTGAGATTAGCACCACACAGATTAGCTCCTCGGAGGTTAGCATTACTGAGATAAGCATTGCTGAGGTCTGCGCCTCGCAAATCTGCCCCTTCTAAATCAGCATGGTTAAAGTATGCTTTGCTCAAATTAGCATCCTTGAGATTTGCTCGAGTTAGACTGGCTCTGCCAAAGTCACTATTTTGGAGATTAGCCCCCTGGAGATTGGTTTTTTGCAATTGAGCGGAATGGAAATTTGTTTGGGATAAGTCAGCACCTTGCAGATTCAGCAAACTTAAATTATGTAGGGCAAAATCTCGTCTTCCCTTCAGATAGGCTGTTAATAAACCTTGGGTATCTAACTTACGCTCAACTTTAGAATTTTGAACTTGCAAAGCATTGCTGTTGCTATTAGCTAAAGTCGTTGATTTGGCCATCCCAGAACCCTGGTGTAATCCAGCCGCTTCCGCTGCCTTGGCTCTTCTAGCACGAATTGCTGCCGCTACCTGTGCCACTCCTGCACTGCTAACAGCAGCAGAAGAGTTGTTACACAAAACAGCAGAATTTTCTAGGTGGTTGTGTGTTCGCTCTTTAGATCCACTATCAGATTTAATCAGTAAACCCTTTGCTAAACTATCTAAGTATGGCTCTATTTCCAATGCTCTGAGAACTTCTGCAGCTGACTGATAGCGATTACGTACAGACACCTCTAACATTTTTCGCAATACATTGCTCAAGTGGTCACTCACTTGCACAAGCTGCTCCCACATCATCTCGCCGGTGTTGGGATTGTAATCTAAATCTTTAGGAGTTTTGCTAGTCAGTAAATAAATACATGTTACCCCTAATGCATAGATATCACTGGCGTAGACTGGACGCATAGCCATTTGCTCTGGAGGTGCAAAACCAGGAGTACCAATGGCATATGCAGTTAATGCTGTTTGTCCCGATTGACTCGTCGCACCTTGAGTGACTTGGTCTTTGACGGCACCAAAGTCGATGAGTACCATTCTGGCATCTTGAGTGCGGCGAATTAAGTTGGCTGGCTTGATATCACGGTGAATCACCTTTTGCTGATGGATGTATTGCAGTAGTGGTAGAATCTCGCTCAAAAATTGCTTGACTCCAGTTTCGCTCAAGATGCCGTTAAGTTTCACCTCCTCCTGTAAGGTATCACCACTGATATATTCTTGAACTAAGTAGAATTGCTCATGATCTTCAAAATAGTCTAACAATCTTGGTACTTGGGGATGATTGCCAATCTTACCTAGAGTTTTGGCTTCTCGCTCGAAGAGTTCTCTGGCCATCTGTAAAACGTGTGGGGTGCTTCCTGATGGGCGTAATTGCTTGATTACGCAACTCGGTTCTCCTGGTAAGCCTTGATCATAGGCTAAGAAGGTTGCTCCAAAGCCACCCTGACCTAATGGTTTGATCACCTGATAGCGCGAGCGCAACAGTAGTTGCGAGCCACAAGACTGACACCTTTGGTTACTTACCAAATTTTCTGGATTGGGACAGGTAGGATTTAAGCAGTAGCTCATGCACTGTCAACTCGCTGCACGAATAATCACGGGGAGTGTTATACTCCCTTTCAATTATTTAGATATTAATCAACTATTACCAGGTAATTTTTGCTGGAGATCCTTTAAAGAGTTTTTAAAGTTTACCTAAGATTACGTAAAGCGATCGCCTCAGTAAGATTATTTATTATACTTACACCTACAACTAGTGTTTGAGCTACTTTTTTATTTATAGGTAGTATTGTTTGACATTGCTGGAACAGCCTTCAGCCAGAGACTTTGAATCCAAAATCCAGCTTGTGCTGTCAGCACACTTTTGGTGCAACCCAAAATCCAAAATTGGTATTAGAAGTATTGGAGGGCAGTGCCTATCCTACAGAAAATCACTGTAGGATTTTGGATGCCCAAATTTGGAGGCAATTTAGAATCATCTCCATTAGTCGTTAAGAGACTATTAGCTGGCTTTCATGTTCACACTAATCAGCTGTTCGATAAGTGCAAAAACATCACTGCGGCTGAGTTTCTCTTTACCATTAGCAAGGGCGTCAAGAGTGCCATTAGCCAAGGTTAAGGGAATTTGGCAAAAATCTAAGGCGGGTCCGGTAGGAAGGTCTTTAGTGTAAGCTTCTGCCAGGGCTAGATTGCGCCGGGCATACTCTTGCATATTTTCTGCACTCCAACCCTCTGGGAAAAAGTCTACCCCACGCCCTAAATCGTCAGTATGGTTACGCAGGATGTTAACTGCTTGTAAACCCCGACCAAACCCAATTGCCTGGGTACGGTTAGTTTGCGTTCCATCGTACCAAGTCCATAAGTCCGATAGTAACAATCCCACTGCACCTGCAACCCCAAAGGTATAACGATCCAAATCAGATTCTGTGTAAATTTTCCAGTTTCTTTCTGCCCAGTAAGCCATCCGGTCTGCCATTGCAGCAGTAGCATCCCAAATTCGAGGTGCAATGGTCTCTGGTGCTAGCAGTGACCATTCTCTAATCCTCACAGTGACTTCTTCTAAGGTATTCTCATACCCACTAAATCCTGCAAAGAAAGCATCTACCGCGAAGCCATCAACTCCTGCCTGTAATGTCAGGCTAATCGTTTTTAACAGCTTTGCTTTAGTAGCGTTATCTAATTCAGGATGATCTTCAATTTCATCAATGGCACGCATACACAAATATGCTGATGCTACTGCTTCTTGCAATCCTGGCGGTAAAAGACTAATTGGGATATAAAAAGTTCGACTAGTTTCTTTGAGGATTTGCAATGCATCTCTACGTAAATTCATGTTTTCACTCCCCACTTGATTTTTGCACCACATGAAGTTTGCAGTTTTTTGATGATACTGGATATAGTTTTGACTAAACTTTAAAAACTATAGACCATAAGATACGCTAGTATTTCATCTAAAAATTAATAGTTTTTGGTATTGCAATTAACAAAACTCTCAAATTTATCAAAGTCTAATCTAGTATAGAGGTTTTTGGCTGCAAAAATGCGTCAGGTGGCGTTTAATATAGCTTTCCTAAACTTTTAGTTTACATATAAAGAATTATGGTAATATTTGGTTGATTACCGCAAAATTTTTCTCTGAGCAAACATCCATTTTCGGGATTTAAAAGTGTTTTAAGTCTGCGTTAATCTGACTAACAAAGTGTAATTATTGTATATATAAAGACAATTCAGTCAAAGCTGACAACGGATAACAGTAACTGTACGCACCTTTAGATGCCAACGGCGGCTTGCCAAAGAGTTAGGGTAAGTTAAATTGGACATAAAGGGCTGTGATGCCTTGTTGGGCTACGCCTATGCTTACTCGGTTACAGTGGCAGCCTCCTTGCTGTTGAAGGTGACATAAAGTGACCATAACCCAGAACAAGAAGTTCCCGTATATTTACGAGATTGACAATAAAACAGTGGGCTGTTTGCCCACTCAACAAAACATGCCCATTAATCGCTGGGCCGTTGATTAACTTTCTCTGCGTATCAAACCGCGAACCGTGACACAGATAATCCCAGGTCTTTTCTGAGGAATTCCAGGCGACGATACAGTTAAGGTGAGTACAGATTGCAGAATGTTTGTGCAGTGTGCCGTTTTCATCTAGGTAAGCTGCGACTTTGTAAAATCAAGTCAGTTAAGATTATCCGCACGATCATGATGTGGGTCATTCCTATGCCTGTATCACTGGTGACGATGTAGACATTTTCCTGATCAAAGGGATTTTTGCTAATATAGGCAATACCATCATCAGAATTCATTACCTGACCCGATCAACGAAATAAAACCTCCTGTGTCATCGAGAAACGTTCTTGTGTCCACGTTTGGGTTTAGAGCAAAAAGATAGCCTTGAGTCGCTCAAAGTCGCAGTTGATATTTTCTTGGGTAGCGATCGCCTCTATAGCTCTATAATATTAATCGCTGTTGTATAACTTTGAGCAACAAGTTTTGCGCCCTCTTGACCATGTATTTGCTCCAGTTCGTGGTAACCATAAGTCAGCATATTCGATAGGTGTGCCGTTGTTCTTGCCGTTTGACCGCCATCAATGAGGCGCTCATCTAGTACGACTACTGACTTCCTTCGCGGGTTAACATATAAGCCCACATTCCGCACTTCATCGTGTAATACACGAAGATTTCCAACATCTGGCTAAACGCTACAAGGGTTGGGGTTGGGGGTTAGGTTTGAGAGAAAGTCGCACACAGCGTTATTTATATTGGCTATGGAGGGTCTAGGAATGCCAGAGCCTGGTAAATTGGTATCTGTAATTAATTATTTATTAATAGTGACATTGCTAGCTTCTTGCAGTGGTAAAACGTCCGCAGAAGATATGGAAAAAGAAACACAAAGTGTATCTTCTTGGGTAGCAACAGCTAATATGGTTGGTGATGCTTGGATACGTGGTGCTGTGCCAAATAAATATGCTGAACAAACATTGAAAAAAGCCCAGGAAGAACTGCGAAAAGAAAAAGAGAAAATAGACGAAATAAAGTTATCTAAAGATGTAAGTGAGCATGACAAATCAGTACTATTAACTGAAGTTTTGCAGTTAGCAAATAATACAGAGGAAATGTCCAGGGCTGTGGCACAAAAAAATCATTCAGTAGTACGGCAAAAACTTGGAGAATTAGCAGCAGAAAAGCGATCGCTAAACAAGCTAAGAAAAGTTGCCGGGCAAACCAATGAATAAAATTTTTGAAATCGCTCTTGGTATTGTTACCAGTATCGGCGGCTTTCTGGATGTAGGTGCGATCGCTACTGCTGCCGAAGCTGGATCTATTTACAGCTTCCAACTAATCTGGGCGATTGTCTTAGAGGCTATTTATAAAGTAAATCTAAAGGTGGCTAACCAAATGAAATGATAACGCTAGGATACTTTTGAGATAGTGTATTTACGTAGCGTT
>NZ_JBALCN010000080.1:0-126650 GCF_036919615.1 Nostoc sp.
ATAATTTCCAATTGGTATGAATTGCAAAGGAACTTATTCACTTTAGTGGTGCGCGAGTACATTGTGAACAATCTCACCAATATTTGTGCTGCTTAGTACACATGGGTGAGATTTTTTGTCAATGCGTAAGTCCTAGATAATTACGAATTGACAAAAGTAATTATGTATTAAGTTGTCACTAATGGTCAGAGACTGGAAATGCAAATCAATTGCGGCTCTGCCGCCAGTCTTGAGGCGGAGCCTCCCATTAGGCATTCCCAGTCTCTGACTGGGAACGAGGTACCGCACGACCGTTCATAACCTCAAGGATCTCGCCGCTAACTTTTGGCCCGAAGAAGACTCCATTGAAGACTTCCTCACCTTCCTGCGACAGCAGCGCCAAGAGGTAATCTAATCAAACTCCTATGAGTCTTCTGCTTATCGATACTGACATTGCCTCCTTCATTTTTAAAGGTAGTGACTATGCTGACCCTTACTTACCACTTTTGAGTAGTCAGGAATTGGCAATTATTGCGTCAGTGGGGCGATCGTCGCCTCGCACAGCTAGAGCAATACCTGTCAAATTACCTGATTATTCCGGTTGATCAAACCTTTGTCGGCAATGGGCGCAGGTGCGTGTAGAGTGACAAAGCGCAGGACGATCGATTTCACCTCAAGACGCTTGGATTGCTGCAACGGCTCTACGCCATGACTTACCCTTAGTCACTCACAACATCAAAGATTTTCTAGGAATTTCTAATTTACGGCTTATTACTCCTTGAACGGGAGAATGACAATGTTGGGAATCTCCCGTTGGGTAAGCATTGATTTTCTATTGTATTTTAGCTAGCTAACTTACGATCGCAGCCGATGCCCCATTTATAGATCCATTTACAGAAGAAAGCTTAACAGAATCAATTGCTAAAGGATTAGTGAGTTTGGAATTGCCTGATGCGCGTCGCTTATTCTTGTTATTACCTCGTCGCATACCACCCGCCATCTCGTATTCTTGGCTGGTTTTACCGTAACGGCTGGCAACTCCTAGTAACATTTTTTCTGATATTGCGATTACAGCCTGTTCTGCGTTTTTCACATCATCTGTGAGTTTGTCAATGGTAGATAGCGCAGTGTTGTAGGCAGCAAGCTTAGACCGGAGATCGTTAATTGTCATATTATAAGCTTGTATGGTCAGTCCTTGGCCAAAGTCTAATTCTACGCTGATAGATTGTAAACTTTCAATCCGGCGATCGGCTCGTTCTAAAACGCTAGAATTTCTTTTACGACGTGCCATAATGCATCTCTGCCACTACTTTTATAGTACGATTTTATACAAAATATGTTTGATTGTCATGGGAAAATATAACAAATCAGTTGCTTAGGTATAGCCCATCGTAGACATCGCATCTCCTAAATTTTAGTTAATTTCACTTAGATAATTTTGCTATTCAGGTAGTAGATAATCTTATAAGGTCATTGCAACAATTGCTGCAATGATTTAAGCGTTTCTTATACATGGAAGAGCAATTGTTGCAAAGTATTAAACGTTTGCAGCAACTGCTTATACATTTGCAAGAAAGGCTTAAGCGTTTCTTATACATGGAAGAGCAATTGTTGCAAAGTATTAAACGTTTGCAGCAACTGCTTATATCTTTGCAAGAAATACTTAAGCGTTTCTTATACATCAAGCAACATTAGCTGCAAACGTTTAAATTTTCACAGTTCTGAAGCGTAGGAGTGATTGTACTAACCAAAAAATTGCGATCGCCTTTGCCTACTTTCTGAGATGGAATCGCCCCTCGACGCCTGTTAACGTGATAAATACAGGATCAGAAAAATTCTACATCTCATGATGAGAAAATCCAGCCATCTGAGCAAAGCATTCTAGAGCGCATGGGAGGAATTCCCCAGCATTTGCTCTCTATTAGTAATTTGTCAGACCGAGATTTATTGTAACCAATCGTTTAAACGAGTTTTTTACCCTTAAGCAACTTCGTCAGCGATCGCCTATAAACAATAAGGATGTTACGATATCCTTCACCAGCTGAATCTGACTTATGAAATTAGTTTGCTCCCAAAGCGATCTCAGTACAAACCTCTCACTCGTCAGTCGTGCTGTACCTTCACGGCCGACTCATCCGGTACTTGCCAATGTGCTGCTCCAAGCGGATGCTGAAACTAACCAGGTAAGCTTAACAGCCTTTGATCTCAGCTTGGGAATCCGCACCAGCTTTAACGCAGAGGTATGGCAAGGAGGTGCGATCGCACTTCCTGCTAAATTACTTGTAGATATCACCTCTCGGCTTCCAGAAGGCGAAATTACTTTAGATGAT
This sequence comes from Nostoc sp., assembly GCF_036919615.1. Lineage (GTDB taxonomy): Bacteria > Cyanobacteriota > Cyanobacteriia > Cyanobacteriales > Nostocaceae > Nostoc. Next base: position 2,310 of record NZ_JBALCN010000080.1, read on the forward strand.
GAATCAGCCCTCACAGGTGCAACACCCGGTGGAGAAGGTTTAATTGTCACACTCACACCCAAGAGTGGACATTACCAAGTCCGAGCAATGGGGCCTGAAGAATTTCCTGAACTACCTATAATTGAAAATACAGAAGTAATCCATCTCACCACCACCGCATTAATTGAGGGCTTACGCGGTTCATTGTTTGCTACCAGTGCTGATGAAACCAAACAAGTACTCACTGGAGTGCATTTAACAGTTAAACAAGATACCCTAGAATTTGCAGCTACCGACGGACATCGCCTAGCAGTGGTAGAAACTAGTAATGAACGTCCTCTAGGCGGAACTAGTCAATTAGAAGTGACAGTACCAGCTAGAGCATTACGCGAACTCCAACGAATGCTAGCTCATAGCGCCTCATCAGATGAACCTGTAGCTTTATATTTTGATCAAGGTCAAGTTGTATTTGCATGGCAAAATCAACGCTTGACTAGTCGCACATTAGAAGGGCAATATCCTGCCTATCGACAATTAATCCCGCGCCAGTTTGAGCGACAAGTAACAATTGAACGGCGACAATTCGTCAGCACTTTAGAGCGGATTGCTGTGCTAGCCGATCAGAAAAATAATATTGTCAAGCTCAGTATTGATAGCGAAGCCCAAGAAATTACCTTATCTTGTGAAGCTCAAGATGTGGGCAGTGGTAGAGAATCAATGCCGGCACAGATTTCTGGGGAGAATATAGAAATTGCTTTTAACATTAAATATTTGATGGAAGGCTTGAAAGAGTTACCATCTTCCGAAATTCAAATGCATTTAAATCAAAGCCTAACTCCAGTAATTTTTACACCATTGGGTGGTTTGAAAATGACTTATTTAGCTATGCCTGTGCAACTTAGAAGTTAAAAAGATATAGCCAACTTCCGGGAGTTGTTTCTACGATTTGGTGATTTGGATCACCGGAATTTCAATCCAAAATTCTGTACCCAACCCAGGCTGAGAATCACATTTAAACACACCACCGTGTTTATCCACGACAATCTGATAACTTATTGATAACCCCAAGCCAGTGCCTTTTCCCACTGGCTTAGTAGTGAAAAATGGATCGCAGATTCTTGCTTTCAGGGCTTCAGGTATTCCTGAGCCATTGTCCGCAATGCGAATGACTACGCTCTTGATATTGCCTTCAAGCTCTCCAAGAGCAGTACAGATGGTAATTTGATTGCTATGAGGATTTAATTGAGATTCACCGTAATCTTCTAGAGCATCGATCGCATTGCTTAAAACATTCATAAATACCTGATTTAGTGGCCCGGCATAGCACTCTACTAAGGGAAGGTCACTGTATTCTTTGACTAATTTAATCGCCGGACTTTCCGGTTTTGCTTTTAAGCGATGCTGCAAAATTAGTAAGGTGCTATCAATGCCTTCATGAATATCAACTGGCTTCATTTCTGCCTGATCAAGACGGGAGAAATTCCGTAAACCCAAGACAATTTGTCGGATGCGATCAATTCCAACTTTCATGGAAGATAGGGTTTTGGGCAAATCCTCCATGATAAATTCTAAGTCTATTTCTTCAGAGCGATCGCGAATCTCAGGGCTGGGGTTGGGGGTATTTTGTAAATAGAGGTCTAGTATACTAAGTAAATCTTGGGTGTAATCGTTGACATGATTGATGTTGCCATAAATGAAATTCACCGGGTTATTAATTTCGTGAGCAACACCAGCTACCAGTTGACCCAATGAGGACATTTTCTCAGTTTGGATCAGTTGGGTTTGAGTTTGCTGTAAATCATACAAAGCTTCAGCCAGCTTTTGGGTCTGCTCTTTGGTTTGATTATGTAATTGGGCTTGTTGAAGTGCAACCCCAAGCTGATTAGCAATTTGAGTAATAAACTTAATTTCCGAGGCTTCCCAATGGCGGGGTGCAGAATTCTGATAAGCTGCTAGCAAGCCCCATAGCTGTTGTCCGATAAATATGGGTGCGATCGCATACGCCTTTACTTGTAATTGCTCCAAAACTGCAATGTGACACTCCGAGTGACCAGACTGATAGATATCATCAACTACATAGCTTTCATTATGGCGATATCGTCCACCTTGGGTTTCCTGTAAATAGCTATCTTCCCAAACTGTCTTGAAATCAGAACCTACCAGTTTTATCCAACCATCACCTACAAACTCGGCGATATATTCACCACTCCAATCTGGATGAAAGCGATAGACAGCCACACGATCCGCTTGCAGTGATTTGCAAATTTCTTGAGTGGTAGTCTGAAAAATCATATCTAAGTCAAGAGATTTTCGGATTTTCGCAACAACTTCAAACAATACCTGTTGTTGTTCTGCTGCTTGTCGCAAATCAACAGCCTGATGCTTGGTTTGTTCAAGTAAATCAGCTTGTTCCAGTGCTACAGAAAGCTGTGCAGCAACTTGGGTAGCAAACTGGATTTCTGAGGATTGCCATTCACGCGGTTGATCGCACTGGTGAATGCACAACAAACCCCACAGTTCATTACTTTTAGCCAATGGCAAAACTAAATTAGCTTTAACTTGGAGTTGATCCAGCATTTGCACATAACAAACATTCAGTTCAGAGTTGTGGATATCAGCGATCGCATGGATGCGTCCCTGACGATAGAGGGTATCATACTTCTTCTTAAAGCAGTTGTCTTGAATTTTTAATGTTAAAGCAGAAGTAAACTCTGGCAAAACACCTTCTGAAACAATTTCACCTTCATCAAGTTCGGAATTCGTGTCAAAGCGGTATACTACCACTCTGTCAGCACTCAAAGAGCAACGGACTTCATAGACAGTTGCGGCAAAAACTGTCTTTAAATCAAGAGATTCCCGAATTTTGGCAACAACTTCAAACAATACCTGTTGTTGTTCTGCCGCTTGTCGCAAACTTAACGTCTGCTGTTTTGTTTGCCTGAGTAATTCTGCTTGCTGAAGTGCTACTCCCATTTGGCCAGCAATCTGACTGAGAAAGTTAACTTCGTATTTTTTCCATTGGCGGGGCCCGGTGTGTTGATAAGTTGCCAGCAAACCCCAAAGTTTTTGCCCAACAAAGATCGGAGCAAGCACAAAAGCGTGAATTTGAAACTGCTCTAGATTGTCGATATGACACTGAGCAAACCCCATCTTGTAGATGTCATCCACGGCAAATGTTTCATTATTACGGTAACGCCCTCCCTGTGTCTTTTGTAAGTAGGTGTCATTCCAAATAGTATTAATCCCTAGTTCCGATTGATTCAACCAATATGGACTAGCAGCCTCAAAATCACCAACAAATTTCCCACCCCAATCAGAATCAAAACGATAAACAGAAACACGATCAGCTTTGATTAATTGACAAACCTCTTTAGTAGTTGTTTGAAAAATAGTATCGGTGTCCAGAGACTCACGAATTTCGGCAATAACTTTAAACACAGCCTGTTGTTGTTCAGCTGTCCGTTGCAGTTCAAGTGTACGTCTTTTGACTTGTTTCTCTAAATTTTCATTGAAGGTTTGAACCTGTTGGTAAAGTTCATACTGCTGAATTGCTGAGGCAAAGTGTTTACCAATGTCTCTAGCCAGTTCAATCTCTTCAAGCTTCCATTTGCGAGCTTGTGCCTTTTTAGATTCGCGCCAAACTTCAAAGGATTGTCGGGGGTAGAGTTGCCTTTGATCGCTGTCATACTGCCCCGCCCATAGAGTTTCTGTATCTATTTCATTGCGGAAAATACTTAAATAGCCTAGCAACTGCTGACGATACTGGAGTGGGATCATCAACATGCTGCGAATTTTAGTTGGTTGAAAAGCAACTTGCAAAGTTCGCAAGCTAGAAGTGTTATATATATCTAAAATCGCCCAAACATCGTAGTTACCAGACTTATAGTGTTCTTGCCAGACACTATACTGCTCGATCAGTGGATATATAGTTTGTTCTGGCATCACAGGTTGCTGTCCACAGATATAAAGCTTGATACAACTATTTCCTGGTATTAAGCATTCTGTTAAGCTGCTTACACTGCCATTGTGGAAATCAAAAGCTTCATTTCTAATGCAAAGCCTGCCACCAACACCATCAAACGCAGCAACAGCGGCTTCTAAGGCTGGCTGTAATACAATCGTGGGTAGTGAATGCAGTAGTATAGAAATGCGATTAATGATCGCTTCTCGTTCGGCTTTTTCACGGGCTTGAGTCAGGAGGGTACTTTGAGCGATCGCCACTGATAATTGATCGACTACCATCTGTACTGCTTCTAGTTCATATTCTGAAATTAAACGCGCTTCAGAATTATGAGACACCAGTAGCCCCCAAAGTTGATCTTGATAGAGAATAGGCGCTACTATAGAGGACTTTACCCCCATTGCCGTCAAATATTCAACATGGCAGGAGTCTACAGGGCGGTAACGCATCTCCTCTGATATGGTTTCTCCATTTTCCAAATCATGCAAGTGACTTTGACCAATCTCTTGAGTATCAACATTAACAACCGAACGCAGTCGTGATTTGATAAATAGTTCACGGGCAGTAAGTGGAATATCGTCAGCAGGAAAATTCAATCCCACTAGCGACGGCAACCGATTTTCGTAAATTGACTCAGCAATCACTTGACCACTGCCATCGGCATGAAATTTATAAATCATCACTCGGTCAGTTTTCAGTAGCGATCGCACCTCTGCCGTTGTCACTGTGATAATTTCTTTGAACTCCAAACTTCGTCGGATACGGTTTGTAATCCGGCGTAGTAAACTTTCTTGATGGCGATATAAGGGTAAATCTTGGTCAGGGTTAGAAGTCATTGCTTATAACAAAATAAATTAATAATTCGTAAACTTGCATAATTAAATCTAAAGCCATTTTGAAATTTATTTAATCAATTTGTCTTCAGTATAACTACGGGCAAATCATTAAGAAAAATCTTTATTTACCTCTTATAAAAATTCACCAAAAAATCATAAAAACAGACGCTAAAAGAATTGCGTCTGTACTAGCTACGAGAAAATATTCTTGCTTTTTGATTTTGACTATTTGTCAAATATTGCCGGAGCAACAAACTTAAACTCTTGTATTGTCAGTAAAGCTGATTTTCAGATAGTCGTCTTCCATCTTTGCCCCTGCTGGTTGTAGTGCTGCTAAGGCTTGCGGCAAAACTAAGTTACGACGATGGTTGCCAATAGTAATGTTTAATTCGTCTCCGGTTTTACTCAGTTGAACTTGGTCTTTAGGAATACCAGGTAAGTAAAGTTCTAAGCTGTATTGGTTTTCCTGTTGCACGACTCTAAGAGTCGTTTCTTTGTAATAAACCTGAGTTGGATCTTCATCTTTATAAAGGGTTTCCTTCAGGCGTTCTAATGAAGCCAATCCACACATTTCCTCAGAAAACAGGGGAACTTCTTTCACAGGTAGAGGGTGAAAATTATCATGAATTTCCTGGCGATATTGTTCCTGACTTTCCTTCCAACGTTGGAAAAATGGATCTTGGACAACGCTTGGAATAATCCGATTAGCCACTACTAAATCTGTTGCAACATTATACAAACTCAGATAAGCATGGGCACGTAGAGACTCTTTAATCACCATCTTTTCAGGATTAGTGACCAGACGCACTGAGGTTTGAGTATTGTCTGTTAATACTTTTTCCAGAGCTTCAATTTGCTCATAAAACTCATAAGGTGCATCCATCACCTCTTTATCAGGTAGCGAAAAACCAGCAATAGGTCTAAAAAAAGGTTCAACCAGAGGTCGAAGTGCCACCGAGATGTTTTGAAATGGTTTGTAGAAACGGCGCATATACCAGCCACCGACTTCAGGTAAACTCAGCAAGCGCAGTGCTGTGCCAGTGGGGGCTGAGTCGATAATTAAGACATCAAACTCACCTTCATCATAATGGCGTTTCATCCTTACCAAGCCAAAAATCTCATCCATGCCTGGTAAAATTGCCAATTCTTCCGCCTGTATTCCGTCTAAACCCCTTGCCTGTAAAACTTGAGTAATGTAACGTTTCACAGCACCCCAATTTCCCTCCAATTCTTGCAGCGCATCCAGTTCTGCACCCCACAGATTTGGGCGAATTTTTTGGGGTGCATGTCCCAGTTCCATGTCAAAACTGTCTGCCAGGGAGTGAGCGGGATCTGTACTTAAAACCAATGTCTGATAGCCTAGTTCCGCACAACGGAGTCCAGTTGCAGCAGCAACAGAAGTTTTGCCCACGCCGCCTTTACCGGTCATCAAAATTACACGCATAGATGCTTCTATCCTGCCTGAGGATTTTATTACATTTATTTACATTATCGACTGTTTAAAGGAAATAAATGCTATTTCACACGTCTAGGCGTTAATAATTTTCTCAATATAACTTCTAATCAAAAACATGATCAGAGCGCTTAACACATGGCCATACAACTATGGTGCGTTATAAGCTGTTCCACAAAAACCAAAGCATAATTAGAGTGCTGATGTTGCCCACCTCACAAAAGGAAACCTCCGCTCCGGTTTTTCGCTTAACTCAGAGTTTTCTGAATTCTGCTGTATATCCCATTTCTTTACTTTTTATTCCACAGACTCAAAAATGCTTTTGAGATGGCTGGAGTGATCTGACTTTGTAAGTGATTTAGTGCATCACGATGGTTTGCATTGTTGTCATCATAATAAGTAAATACATTCGTCAGCTTGACAATCTCAGGATTTTGATCATTTGTCCCTCGCCATTTGTTAGTAACTTTGTGTAAAACGTCCTTGGGTAGATTTTGTTGTAAGTTATTTAGGGCTGCGATGTAAGAAGGATTTTGAGGATTCTTTTGGAATTGCAAGCACAAATCTATCAGCTTGAGTTGTGACTGTGGCTTATTTGTTAGACTAGGTTGCTGGAGAATTTGACGCTGTTCAATAGTGGCAATGCCATTTTCAGTTAAACCCTGAGATTTCTGAAATTTTTTGACTGCGATATAAGTGGCTGGCCCATAAAAAGGCAAGTCTTTTGGAATTTCACTATTGGTTGCAAAACCATGAAACTTCAATCTATTCTGAAGCCCTTCGACTGTATTTTCCATTACACTTCGAGTCTCAGCATCAGCATTACCATTTACTACAAGTTTTTGTGAGTATTGTTTCTGAAACTTTTTAATCGCTTCTTCAGTAGGATCATCCGTCAAGGAGTTGTTATTCCGTTTCCAGGGAGCAAATTTTGTCAGATCCGGCTTAGGGTCAATCTCAGGAGCTAAATATCCCAAGCCGATCAATATATGACGGATGACTTCAGGGCTACTAACGGCCATACTTTTTGGTTCCTTTGCTACTAAACTACCATTTAATGTATCTTGTTTTACAAAGTTTACGTAAGTATAAATAAACAAATTTAACATATCTTGTTTGCAAGGCGTTCCAAAAGTTAAGCGATGTGTGACGACAAGCTGCAACTCTTTGAGACGTTTGGCGTAGGCGACTACACACCGGGAAAAACAAAGGTGGTTTTAAGTCTTGGTGGGCGATCGCGATCGCTTATTCTCAACTATTAATGATGATACTACGCAATGGTTCCTTTACACCAGCTTGAAGCAGTTCTCCGTACTTGTGCGATCGCTCTTTGCTATTTTGCCACGTTTGTAAACTACGACAGATATTAATATTTGCATCTAAACTAACTACTTTCAGTTTTTTTACTTAGTTTATAAAGACTCTATCTATCTTGCATTTTTTCTGCTTGGATAGGATCAATATTTCCCAACAATCGCTCAATATGACTACTGGTTCAACGTTAGCATCCGAGACGAGCCAATTTCTCTCAGCAAAAAACATCAACTCAGGAGTGACAAAGCAAGCGTAGTATTAGAAGAAAGTGAACTGTATTGACTCTAAAGCTTCAAAATTTAAAGTCGTGGATCGACGGGTTCGCTTTCCAATGCCAGAATACCGAAAACACATTCATGTACGCGGCACAGAGGGGTATGGGCGATGAATCGCTCCAATGCCTCAACACCCAAAGCAAACTCGCGCATAGCCAGAGAACGCTTGTGAGATAACCCACGTTGGCGCAGACGTTGCAGATTCTCTGGGGTTGAATATTCAGGCCCATAGATAATCCGCAGATATTCTTGTCCGCGACATTTGACTGCGGGCTGGATAATGCCGCGACGACCTCGAACAATAAAGTCCATAGATTTGACAACTATACCTTCACCCCCGACTTTGGTAAATTTTTCCCACCAATAAATCCCCTCTGCCTGACTGCTGGGGTCAGTCAAATCTATTACTTTGTAGGCAGTAGCTAGGAGCAAGGCAGGGTTTTTTTGGCAGATTTTGGTAATTTGCTCTATGTGCCAGCGATGGTCTTTGTCGATATGGACAGCTCCTTCTGTTGCTAAGATGTGGAAAGGGGCTAATCTTAATCCAGAAATATCAGTGACAGACCAGCAGTATTGGCGGTAGGCAGTGACGTATTGATGTGCCATATCTGCACGCTGTTGGTAATGACTGAGTTGGGTGCTGATATCTACGCCGCGATCGCTTGCTTGTTGTAAACAGCTAACAGCGTCATTGAGGGCAAGGCGTGATGCCACTCCAACAGGTGCATACTGTTCTCGTAGTAGCCCCTGTGCTTTAGCTGACCACGGCATTAATTCACAATCTAGACACACCCAATCGGTTTGAAATTCTGACCAAAAGCCGCTCTGGGAGAGGGCAAGATTTACCTGCGCCAAAAATTCTGTCTCTAATGCTGAATCATCGAAAAACCTCCGTCCCGTGCGCGTATAGCAGATACCGATTCCCTCATTTACTACACCAAATCGTTTCTCGGCAGCTGCCATATCTCGGCAAATAATCACAACCGCCCGCGAACCCATGTGTTTTTCCTCGCAGACTACTTGGGTAATTCCCTGGTTTTGGTAGTAAGTAAAGGCTTGGGCTGGATGTTCCAAAAATCCTGGCAATAGAGATGTTTCTACCGGGGACATAGTGGGGGGCAAATAAATCAGCCATTTCGGGTTGGTGGCAAAACGGCTCATCACTTCTAAAGCCGCGATCGCATTTTCTTCGCGAATGGTAATGTTGGACTGAAGTCGGGTGTTGATGATCCGTTTACCCACAACGTCCTCAATGTACAATACATCATCCAATTCTTGTTGGGATGTGCGTGTTGCTGTGTTCTGTACCAAAGGTTTCACAGGTTCACAATATACACAAGCAGCAGGAACGCTCACCAGTTCCTTTTCTGGATAGCGGAGGGCAGTGAGTTTGCCACCAAAGACGCAGCCTGTATCTATATCAATAGTGTTATTCAGCCATTCTGCTTCTGGCACAGGGGTATGTCCGTAAACCACCATTGCTTCACCGCGATACTCTCCTGCCCAGTTGTAGCGGACGGGTAAACCAAATTCATCAATCTCACCAGTACTTTCGCCATAAAGAGCAAACTCGCGCACACCACCAGACCCCCGTCCTTGCATTTCCTGTTTCATCCCCGCGTGAGCCACCACTAACCGCCCATCATCTAAGAGGTAGTGACTGATCAAGGAATCCAGAAACTTTTGCAGTTCTTTGGTGAAAGGTTCGCGCACCTGATCAGGTAAAGCCTCAATTTCAGCTAGGGTTTGCTCTAACCCATGATTAACCCGGACATTTTTACCGCGTAGTTTACGCAATAGTTTGTTTTCATGATTACCAGGAATGCAGAAAGCTGTACCTGCGTCAACCATGTTTCGCACTAGTTTAACTGTATCTAAGATCCGCGTCCCCCGGTCTACTAAATCTCCTAAAAATACGGCTTTGCGCCCCTCTGGGTGGTAGTAAGTAGGGGCATTCCAGAGTGAAATAGAGGAAATAGACAATTCTTCTTCTCTGCTTTTTTGCTCCTTTGTCTCCCCGCCTTTTTGATAGCCTAGCTGTTGAAGTAATATTTCGAGTTCATCACAACAGCCATGAATATCCCCAATGATGTCAAAGGGGCCATGTTCGTGTTTGAGGTTGTTCCACAAAGGCTGGCGCTCAATTTCGACGGATGCAATTTCTTCTAAAGATTTGAGAGTGTAGACATAGCGAAAGCCTTCCTTTTCTAAACCCCGTAGAGAACGCCGTAACATTTGAGTATGACGACGCACTACATGGAGACCAAACTGGCGGTCGCTACGGAGTTGGTTACGTTCGTGGCATAATTCTTCTGGGAGATCGAGGACGATGGCGATCGCGAAACTGTGATACTGCCGTGCCATTTGCAGTAAGGGTTTGCGGTCTTCCATCTGCACGTTGGTCGCATCAATTACTGTCAGTTTACCTGCTGCTAGCCGTTTGTCAGCAATGAAGCGCAGCACTTCAAAAGCATCTTTGGTAGCAGACTGGCTATTTTCTTCATTTGATACCAACCCACGACAAAAGTCGGAAGACAGCACCTCAAAAGGTTGAAAGTGCTTACAAGCAAAGGTCGATTTCCCGGAACCAGAAGCACCGATGAGGACAATTAGGGATAGTTCAGGAATAGTCAGCTTCATTAAGTTTCCTCCTGGCAATTATTTATAGCGCTTTCTAGCAAGTCATTATCTTTAGTCCACCACTGTTGTAATTGCATCAAAGCTGGATAAAGTCTTGAGTCGGCAAATTCTTCTGCTGCTTCAACGGCAAGTACACCAACATAGTCAGACAATAATTCTTCTATCAATCGAGTTAATATTCGTGAGTCTTTTCTTTTGGCTAAACCAACTAATGCTTCTCCAGAAATTTCATAGTTTTCATCTGTATTCTCATTGACAAAACGCTGATAAAGTGCTTTTCGAATAGCTGTTGTATCAGTTTCAATTTGCGAACCTAATCCAAAAGTTGCCCAATTTCCCACCTCTTCATCCTGGTCTGAAGACAATTCAATCAGAGTGCTGATTGCTAATTCATCTTCATATCCCAGAAGACCAAAGACAACTCCATAACGCACAGATGGGCTGGGGTGGCTTTTGAGTCGAATTAATGGGGCGATCGTTCTAACATCGTGCAGATGTCCGAATGCAATTCCAATTGAGTTGAGGACATCAGTATTTTGCTCACATTCAATCAATCTTAGTAAAATCGTTAAAGACTCATTAAGAAAAGCCCGATGGGGTATCCCAAGCTGACCTAATATATCAGCGCCTAATTGTCTTTCCTGTGGGTTATGACTATTACATAACTTTGACGCAGCCTGAAAAACTTCCTGATTGCCGCGAAAGTGCAAAATCGCAACTAGATTATTGTCATTTTCTGACTTGAGAGCCAGTTCTATCAGTTCTTCGGTAGACCGAGGGTCGCTTTGCCAGCTCATCTTCTAAACACCCCCATCTGTGTGGGTGAACCGACTTCTGGATCTTCTGTCCCTATAGGTTGAAATTCCACAGTGTAGCCAAAGCCTTCTGCTACTTGGTTTGCCCAGTTTTGAAACTGCGATCGCGTCCATTCAAAGCGGTGGTCTTGATGTCGCAGTTTTCCCGCCGGGAGATTCTCAAACTTGATATTGTATTCAATATTCGGCGTTGTCACCAGCACCGTTTGGGGTTGGGCAAACTCGAACAAAACCCGCTCAAATGCTCCCAACCGAGGCAAATCAAGATGCTCAATCACCTCAATCACTGTAGCAGCATCATAGCCACTAAAGCGTTTATCCTGGTAAGTGAGTGCGCCTTGGATCAGTTGTACGCGTTCCCACTGGTTACGCGTCAGGCGCAGACGGTCTAATCGTTCTTGGGCAACTTCTAGCGCCCTGTAGGAAACATCGACACCTGTAATCTGTTCAAAAAAACCGTCTTTAAGGAGTATTTTCAGCAGATTGCCTTGACCGCAACCTAAATCAATCACCCGCTTTGCATTGCTTTGTTTTAAAGCCGCAATCACAGTATCTAAACGCTGCTGATTCAGGCTAATCGGCTTTTCTACCGCCGCCTCTTCTTTAGCATGGCTTTCTTCAGTGCTATCAAGATCGGGATTGTCTGACTCTACTAGTTGAGCTAATGCTAGACGAGTTAAGTGTTGCTGTCGTTTCAGGTAACGCCTGGTAATTTGCTCTCGCGCTGGATGGGTAGTTAACCAGCCTTCACCATGACGGAGTAATTTTTCGATTTCTTCATCGCCTACCCAGTAATGCTTATCGTCATCCAACACCGGAATTAGAACGTAGAGATGACTCAACAAATCACCAAGCGGCAAGGTGTGCTGAAGTTCGACGGTAAAGTATTGGCTCTGCCCCCAATCAGGGAATTCCTCATCTAAAGCATGACCTTCGGCACTGACACTATAGCCCAACGGCTCAAATAATTGCCGCAGAAACTCTTCACCACCACGACAAGGTAAGACTGATAGTTTTGCTACCAAAGGAATAGGGGTTTGCGCCAATTGTGGTAAGTCTTTGCAGCGACCTCCTAAAGCCGTACTAAACACCTGAGCGATCGCTACACTTAAAAATGAAGAAGCAACATAAGGGCGATCGCTTACATATTGTTCTAGCCTTGCACCGCGTCCCCGCACCAACTTCACAGGATCAACATCCAACAACAACGCCGCCGTACATCGCTCTATACTAGCTTCTGGGTAGAAAATGTGTGCCTTTCCAAAACTTAAGGCAAAAGACTGACAACGGTCTGGGTGTTTATGCAACAGGTAACCTAACTCTGTTGCTGGGGAATGTGTCGTTGTGATTGTCAGCAGCATTTATTTACTTGTACAAAGGTTTAGAGTAAGGAAATAATTTATGAAGACTGTTCAAGGATAAGCGATAATATATCGAATTTCCTTCTTCTACTCAAATGATGTTCGCTGATCGCTGACGTTATTTAAATATAGTTATATTGATTGCTTTCCCATTACAAATGAGTTGGCAAACATCATCGAACTTACCTGCACATACTTAATTTATTAAAGTCATAGATACAGACAATTTAAATCATTAACATTCTGCACAAATTAATAGAACAGTTTTTTTGTGATCACAGCTTTTGATTTTGCTTTTTAACAAAGGTTTTGTATTAACATTATTATATAATACATATACTACAAACTGTCAAGGGATAGTAAGATTTTTTGATCAGCTAGAGGACGGAGAATATCATTTTAATCCGAGCTTTGCAGAAACAATGGAAGCGCTCCACACGGCGTGACGAGTACCTTGAATTATGACGCTCTGTAATCCGCAGCAACATTGGTGATGGGATGCCGCAGTTTCTAAATGGGGGTATGATGTGCGTAATCGGCTAGTTGCTGATATGTTTATAACAATCGACAAGAATTCATCCAATTCACCAACGGCAAAGAAATATTGGTAGAGACTGCTTGGTGTTGGGAGTGGGAACGAGTGCTGGAATATGCCAGTAGTTGAAGTGCGATCGCTATAACTAACGTCAATGAAGCTCCCAGCTTCCTCAGTACACCTATATCTACGCCTCAGCTAGTCTTTATACCGTTTCACTTTAATAAGACTTACGCAAAAAACCTCTCAAACTCTTATTCCTCCGTGTCCTCTGCGGACTCTGCGGTTTGATTTTCCGTTGCTTGTGCGTAAGTTCTATTTAATAATGATACAAATACGTTGGTAAGCAAATACTCTCTATCTACTTTCATTTATTTTAAACGTGAATGCTAAAAAGTCTATTTTGATGCATTTTTTTATCTTGCTACTATTCATATTTGGATTCAAATAATTTTATTAGTGGGATAGATTCTTTAAGCTTCCCTGCGTCCCTCTTGCATCTTGGATAGCATGGGCAATAGTGCAACTATTTTATGCTTAAAAAAGAAAACTTACCATCAACACCGTTTGGTTCCATCTTGAGTTTTGCAACGTAAAACTCTTTTTGAATTACATCACCTACTGGTGTAAAAGCAATTTCACCGAGAGGAGTTTGATATTTTCCTTTTAGTAACTCCTGATTCAATTCTGTACGCAACTGTGGCAGTGTCAATTGGTTAATGTTGCTTTTTTTATCTAAAGATTGCAGAGCTTCTACATATACCTGTAACCCAGCAAAAGCTTGAGCACTTACTTGGGGTGGTTCTCTATGATATTGTTCAAGATAGGCTTTGCGAAATGCGGTGTTAATTTTACTGGCATACATAGGGCTATAAGCTTGAGCCACAATCACGCCATCACAAAGCGCTCTGCACACAGAAAATATATGGGATGTGTTAAAACCATTGCCACCAACAATTATTCCTTTATAACCAAGTTCTCGTAATTGTTTAACTAAATTACCTCCATCTACAGCTAACCCGGATATAATCGCTAAATCTGGTTTTAAATTAATAGCATCGCTGGCTTGAGCTTGAAAATCGGTATCTGTAGTTTGAAACTTTTGGACTGTGACTAAATCCAATCCTAAATTTCTAACAGTTTTTTGAAATATTTCTGTTTCCGACTTATTGAAAGCGTCATTTTGAGCGTAGAATACAGCTACTCTTTTAAGATTAGGATTTTGCTTGAGTGCAGCTTTTATCGAATAAGGAGCAACGACAGCAACAGATGAAGAAACACGAGCCACATAATCACCAATTTCGGGAATGCCTTTAGCAGTGTTTGATGCTCCAATAACTGGGACTTGATTGCGTTCTGCTAAGGGGTCAGCGCTAAAAGCTTGTTGTGATAAGGTAGGGCCAACAATGCCAATAACTTTATCTTTACTTATTAAAGTTTGAAAAGCATTAATGGCTCCAACTTCATCGCCACCAGTATCTTGATAGACTAATTTAATTGGTCTACCATTGATACCTCCTTTGTCATTAAAATACTTCTGGGCAATTTTTACTCCATCAGTTCCTTCTTGACCAAGTAATGCTACATTGCTCGTTTGTGCAAAGGCGATACCGATAGGAATAGCATTAGCTGCACCTGTTGTTACTGTTGGATTATTTGCAGAATTTGCTTCATTACTGCCACTTTTACCACAAGCTACTAGTAGCATAGAACATGTAAATAGTAAAGCAGTTTGATGTATAAGTGCTTTTTTCATAGATGTATGACGATGATATTTGTTAGGATAATACTGGATTTTAGTGTATTACATGTAAATCAGAAACGCTATAGTTTAATGATCAGCAACTGAAGCAGAAGAAAAGTCAGATCATGAACACTGCCAAACTCAGCACTGATGGCACTCATCAAGTTGTTATTTTGCCCGAAGACTTTCAACTCACTGGCACAGAAGTCTATCATTGCGTAATTAATTCTGTCTGACTACTTAGCACCAAACGATTTATTATTGCCAAGGCTAGATCCGTTTCAAATCTTGTAAAACTGCGGCGGCTGATTGATAGCGATCGCTAAAATGATAACAAACCATTTTATCTAAAATTACCGCTAATTCTTCGCTGACTTGCACCGTTTGCCGCCACATCACATTACCCGTTTCTGGATCTGGGTGCAGTTCTTGCGGTGGTATCCCAGTTATGGCTTGAATGCCAATCATTCCTAAAGCGTAAATATCACTGCATAAGCGGGGATGACCGGCAAATTGTTCTGGAGGTGCATAACCCCGCGTCCCGATGGCTACTGTCGCTAATTCTGTTTGCTCACTACTCGGTGGTTGCATCAATTTGACAGCGCCAAAATCAATCAACACCAGCCGATTATCTTCAGCGCATCTAATAATATTAGTCGGTTTGAGGTCACGATGAATCACTCGATGCTGGTGAACAAATTCTAGAACTTCTAAAACTTGTTTGAACATCTCCGTCACAAATGATTCATTTTGCACATGCTGTACAGGTGGTAATTCTTCACTTAAAGTATGTCCCTCGATATATTGTTGAATTAAATAGAATTCTTGGTCATCTTCAAAATAAGCAAGTAGTTCGGGAATCTGATCATGTTTCCCCAAAGATTCTAAAATTTCAGCTTCACTATTAAATAACCTACGAGCAACTTGCAAAAATCGTGTATCTTGACGGGCTGGCATTAACTTTTTCACTACACAAGTAGGATTACCTGGTCGTTGAGTATCCTCTGCTAAATAAGTGCGACCAAATCCACCAGTACCGAGAGTTTGAGAGATTTTGTAGCGTCCACTCAAAAGCAAATCACCTGATTTTATTTCTGGTGAATCAACTGGGGGAAAAAAATCAAGATCCGAATCGGGAGCTACTGTTTTATCTTCTAATAGGACATTTAATTGGGCGATCGCTTCTTGTTGTTTTTCAACTTGCAGAATAATCACCTGAGTTTGCTGCTGATTTTGGTAGCTAGTATAAGCTATAACGCTGATACTACTAATCACCAAAGCAAGAGCAGAGGGAACTAATGGCACCCATCCAGCTTGCAAAAACAAAGCAACGCAGATTCCTACTAAGCCAAGTAGAGTTGTCCCTCCCACAACTAGCAACAGCAACGGATTTTGCCACCGCCATACTATAATTCCACCTAAAAGCGACCAGCTCCACACCCAAATAAATTCCGCCCAGTCGGGCCAATACCAAATTAAAGGTCGCCCATCCAACACTGTACTGATGAGTTCACTTGCTATCTGTGCATGAATAAACAAAGCAGGCATTCTGGCTGGTTGATCTGGCAAAGTACTGTAAGGCGTATAAAAGCCACCTGGAGGGAGATTAGCTGCTGTTGTGCCAATAATTACAAGACGGTCATTGACTAAACTGCGCTTGACTTGACCACTAAGGACTTCTGTAAGGGTTACTTGGTCAGCGAAGCTGTTGGGGTCACGGTAATTTAATAATATTTGATAGCCATCTGCATCCAGATGTTGATAGCTACCGGAATTAGCTTGTAAACGCGGGAAGAGGGTTTTACCTAACTGAAATTCCCCTTTCTTAGTGAACTGGTATTCAATGCCTTGTTTTTCCAGATAATTAATTGCTATTAGCGCACCAAATGCAAATGATGTTGTACATTTTTTGTCTGTAGAGTTAGCAAATAACAAACTGCGGCGGAGAATTTGATCGTTTTGATTATCAGTAACTACATCGCTAAACCCAACATTATCTATAGGAAAATTGGGTGGCGGTGGAATTTCATCTCTACCCAAGCTGCTGAACAAGCAGGTGCTGATGATGTTATCTTGATTTTGCTCCTTTGCTGCCAAATTGTTGTCTTCTGGTTGGAAAAGATATAAACCAACAATCCGCGGTTGATAAGACTCTATTTTCTCTAACAGCTGATTGATTGTCCGAGCTGATAGAGTCCATTTCTCTCGTTTGAGATCGTCATCAGTGATTTTTACTAATAAAATCCGCCGATCAGGTGGTTGTACTGGACGCGATCGCAACATCTGGTCATAAACTCTTAACTCCCAAGGCTCTAACCATTTGAGTTCTCGAACTCCCCAGATAAAGGCAGTGACTCCCACACTAGTAAGCAAAATAATTTGCAACCAGCTTTTGCTCTTGGAAGTTTCACGAGAATCTTGAACTTTAGTAAAGGGGACACGGAGTTTTTCTAATAGTCCACTAATCACGGCGTTGCGGCGGTAGCCTGAATTGGGTAGATGTTGCAGGCGCAGAAGTTAATTTTCGGACTTTAGGTTAAAAGCTAATTAACCTGAGCTTTTCTATTAATGTAGCAATTTACTTGCTGGTGAGAGACCTTGGCATATTCCTACTCTTAAAGCAAGCTTACGCGCAGCGTCAACCACAGAATCAGACAATCGAATCATCTGTTTGAGATATTTGAGCATCTTCAACAGGACTGGTAATTGCCAAAGTAATAGGATTAGTAGATGGGGTTAGTGAATCTAACTGGGGTTGTTCGAGTGATGCTTCGATACTCGGATCATCAAAATAGGAGCCAACGATTTTATCATAGTTAGAAGCAACAGCTAAAAAAGCGCCACCCAAAATATAGATAGGTAATGGCAGATTAAATTCTTGCAACCAGTCAAACAGTTCTGCCAAGGCAAACAACACCAAAAAGCAAGCAAGCCAAACCTTCATATTTTCATCTTCTAGATTGAAACAACTATATTACTAGCTTAAATAGCTTGGATAAAAGTTGATGTAGTACATAATCACCAACTTACAACCTCTATGGCCCTAGATAGATGCAGTCAGAGTGATAGCAGATGCTATATTCCAATATCTGGGAGAAAAATAAAAATATATTTAGTTTATGCCTGCTATCGAACAGCCAAAGATTGCACAGTTGGTTTGTGAGATTCGGCAGTGCCGCAAATTTTGGTAAAACAGACGGACACGACCTTCGCCACTGGCTATCAAACAAATTGAAAAACTATTATACCAGATGGCAGAACCCGGTAAGGCGCTTTTAGCTAAATACTTTCAAAAATGAGGAGCAGAGACTGTGACTGCTGAAGTTCCAGCAACTATCATCCAAGACGTTGAACAGGTCTTAGCTAGGATCAGCGATGCTTTTGTCAAATTGGATCGTGAATGGCGCTACACCTACGTTAATCACAAGCTAGCCGAACTAGCTGGGATGAATCAGGAAGACTTCTTAGGCAAGAGTATTTGGGAGTTTCTTGAGGCAGTTAATAGCCGACTCTACACTGAACTACACCCTGCTGTTGCCGAACAAGTTACAGTAAATTTTGAGTATTTCTATCCAAAATGGCATCACTGGTTGAAAAACCGCGTCTATCACTCAGAAACTGGCGGATCAATCTTAATTACAGATATTACTGAGTAGAAACGCAGCCAACAGCTTCTAACTGCACAGTATGCGATCGCCCGCGTCCTCTCTGAGGCAACTACGCTTGTGAATGCGGTTCCAGTTATTCTACAATCCCTGTGCGGATGTTGAGGATGGCATTATTGCAAGAAAGTGAGGAAAAATATCGCCAGAATTTTGAAACTCCAGGTGTCTCGATTGGCGAGGAAGATTTTACCATTGTTAAAGATTTAGTTGATCACCTGAAAGCTGAAGAGGTTACAGATTTGCAGCAATATTTGAGTGAACAGCAAGCTGCGCTGCGTGATAGTGAAGCACGCTACCGCTCACTGGCAGAAGCAAGCGCATCTATCGTCTGGAGGGCAGCACCTTGGGGCAACGTTGTTGACGATATTCCAACTTGGCAGGCGTTCACAGGGCAAAGTCCTGAAGAATACAAAGGATGGGGTTGGGTTAACGCACTGCACCCAGAAGATCGTTCCTCAATGGCGGCAATTTGGAAACAGGCATTTCCTACACGTAGTGTTGCAGTTGCCGAGTATCGTGTTTTGCGGCATGACGACGAATACCGTTACATGAATATACGTGGTGTGCCGATACTCGACGAAACAGGCGAAATCCGCGAATGGGTAGGAATGTGCGTGGATATTACCGAACGCAAGCAGGCTGAGGCAGACCGTGAGCGACTACTGGTGCTACTGAAAACAGAACAGACTCGCTTGATTGAAGCTAACGTTCTGCTTGATACTCTCTTCAATAACGCACCTATAGGTATTGGTCTATGGGATGAGAAATTGAGATACGTTCGGTTGAATGACGCTTTAGCTGAGATGAGTGGTTTTCCCCAAGAGGTGCATATCGGTAAGACGGTCGCCCAACTGCTACCTGGGCTAAATTCTGCGGTCATGGAAGCTTTGCACCATGTGGTCAAGACTGGAGAATCTATTGCCCAAGAGACTAGTGGAGAGACACCCGCCGCGCCTGGAAAGCAGCGGTACTGGTCGGTAAATTATTATCCGATTAAACTACCCGGTGAAATTACTTGGGTGGGCGCAATCTGCCAAGAAATCAGCAATCGTAAGCTTGCCGAAGCAGAGCGCAAACAGCTATTTGAGCGGCAGCAAGCGGCTTGTGTTGAGGCTGAGTCAGCCAAAGAGCAAGTTACCGAAATTTTGGAGAGGATCACTGACGGCTTTCTTGCCTTTGATAGTGAGTGGCGCTTTACCTACCTCAATCATCAGGGAAGCAGAACTCTGGGGCGTTCCTGCGAGGATCTGCTGGGAAAAAATTTGTGGTCAGAGTTCCCAGAACTGGCTGCTACTAGCTTTGGCCAGCTTTATCAAAGGGCAATTGCTTTCGGAATGCCGCTTGAACTTGAAGATTATTACCCACCCTTTGATGCATGGTTTGCGGTTCGCGCTTATCCTTCACCCACAGGGTTATCACTTTATTTCCGTAACATTAATGTCCGCAAACTCTCAGAGGCAAAACTGGGCGAGAGTGAGGCGTGTTTTCGGCTGCTGGCTGAGAATTCAACTGATATTATTTCACGCCATACAGTAGATGGAACTCTTCTGTACATTTCACCAGCTTGCAACACAGTACTGGGGTATCAACCAGAGGAACTAGTAGGTCGTCTCAGCTATCAGTTAGTTCACCCTGACGATCTGGCAGAGATTGCTAAGAATTACCCAGTCAATGCCAATTTACCAGATATTTGTACTATTACTCACCAGGGTCGTCACCAAGACGGACATTATATCTGGTTGGAAACAACTCTTCGAGCTATTCGCGATCGCCAAACTAGAGAAATTTTAGAGATGCAGGCGTCTTCAAGAGATATTACTGAGCGCAAGCAGGTGGAGGAGAAGCAGCGTTTTCTAGCTGAGGCAAGTGGGATTTTGGCTGGCTCATTGGACTATGAGACAACTTTAGCCAGTTTGGCGCGTTTAGCAGTGCCTGAAATAGCTGATTGGTGCTTAGTTGATATTATTTGTGAGAATCAATCAGTTCTCCGGGTTGCAGCAGTTCATGCCAATCCAGGGAAACAAGAATTGGTAGAACAGTTACAAAATTATCCGCCTGATTTGGCACAAACAGAAGGTGTTGCTGAGGTAATACGCACAGGCAAATCACAAATTACTCATTTTCGTGACGAACAGATGCAAGTGCCAACCCACAACGCCGATCACCTAAAAATCTTGCAAGAACTAAATCCGACATCTGGCATGACTGTACCGCTGATAGTTCGAGGACGGGTGCTGGGAACTATGACTTTGATATCTTCTTCAGGCCGTCGCTATGATACCAAAAGCCTGATGTTAGCTGAGGAGTTGGCTTGTCGGGCGGCGATCGCTGTTGATAATGCCCGACTCTACAAAGAAGCACAGCAATCCCAACAGGCGGCTTTACAGGCAGCATCTCGCACTGCCCGTCTGCAAGCTCTTACCGCTGCACTTTCTGAATCTCTAACTCCCACACAGGTCGCTGAAGTAATTGTAGAGCAAGGTATGGCAGCTTTGGCAGCTAGTTCTGCTTTAGTAGCACTACTGACTAAAAGCGGCACTGAACTAGAAATTGTCCGGGCAGTAAATTATCAAGAGGAAACGCTAAATTCATGGCGTCGATTCTCTATTAATGCATCTGCGCCACTGGCAGAAGCAGTCCGAACCAAAAAGCCGATCTGGCAAGAGCCAACAACAACAAGGGTGGCTCGTTACTCACATCTGGCTCAGGATTATACTCAGTACAACTACGGAGCTTGGATTTCGATTCCATTGATCATTGAGGGACGAGCCATAGGTGGAATATCTCTAGCTTTTGCCGAAATTCAGGAGTTTAACCAAGATGACCAAACCTTTATCTTGGCACTAGCACAGCAGTGCGCTCAAGCGATGGAACGTGCCCGTCTATACGAGGCGGAGCAAACCGCACGGGAAGCAGCAGAAAACGCCAACCG
Source organism: Nostoc sp. (assembly GCF_036919615.1). Lineage (GTDB taxonomy): Bacteria > Cyanobacteriota > Cyanobacteriia > Cyanobacteriales > Nostocaceae > Nostoc. The sequence continues at coordinate 23,820 of NZ_JBALCN010000080.1, forward strand.
GATTAAAGACGAGTTTCTGGCAGTCCTTTCTCATGAGTTGCGATCGCCACTCAACCCAATTTTAGGTTGGTCAAAGCTACTCCAAACCAAAAAACTTGATGAAAAGACAATCCCTCAAGCGCTGAAGACTATTGAGCGAAATGCTAGGTTACAGGCTCAACTGATTGAAGACTTGCTAGATATCTCTCGGATTTTACAAGGTAAACTCAGCTTAAATATCTACCCAGTTGATCTGACATCTGTGATTTCGGCAGCAATGGAGACAGTGCGGCTATCGGCAGAAGCTAAGTCAATTGAGATGCACATCAACTTGGAACCAAATTTGGGGCAAGTTTTAGGTGATTCCAACCGATTGCAGCAAATTGTTTGGAATCTGCTCTCAAATGCAATTAAGTTTACACCTGCGGAAGGACGGGTGGATATTCGACTGGATAGGGTACAAGGAGCAGAAAATAGTCCCATGCTAAATCCTGTATTTTATGCTCAGATCACAGTCAGCGACACAGGCAAAGGCATCGATCCTGATTTCCTGCCTTACGTGTTTGAATATTTTCGCCAAGAGAACAGCAGCACCACCAGAAAATTTGGTGGACTAGGGTTAGGGTTAGCGATCGTCCGTCACTTAGTCGAACTGCATGGCGGGACAGTCCAGGTAAAAAGCCGGGGCGAAGATCAGGGGGCAACTTTTACCGTCAGACTCCCGCTAATTCAAAATCAATCAGAGATTAAACAGGAAAGTAACGACTCTGAGCCATCCTCAAATTTAAATGGGGTCAAAATTTTAGTAGTGGATGATGACGTAGATACGCGAGAATTTATTGCTTTCTTACTAGAGCAGTATGGGGCAAATGTGACAGCAGTAACATCAGCAGCTGAAGCCCTAGCCGCTTTAGCCCAATCCTTGCCAGATATACTTTTAAGCGACATCGGGATGCCAGAAGTGGATGGATGCATGTTTATGCGACAGTTGAGAACGCTGCCACCAGAGCAAGGAGGGCAAATTCGGGCGATCGCACTTACTGCCTATGCTGGAGAAATTAATGCCAAGCAGGTACTAGGAGCAGGATTTGACAAGCATCTTGCCAAGCCGATAGAGCCAGCCGAGTTAGTAGATGCGATCGCCAACTTAATAGCTGAATAAACCTGCCTCTACTTGTTCACCGTTACTTGATACGTTGAGGTGTGATTTTCATCACTGGAACATTTTAATTAAAACTAATTGTCAATCCCAAATCATATATCTGTAAAAAGATTTGCGATCGCTTGTTCCTTCCTCAGTTTTTACTTAAGCAAACAATAGGCTTAACAAGTTAGTTGAGCAACTTGTTAAGCCCTTTGTTAAAGTTAGGCAAACTTCCGCTACAGTCTAATAGCTAGCCAAGTTAATAGCTGAATAAACCTGCCTCTACCTGTTTACCGTTACTTGATATTATCAGGTATGATCTCTTTATACAATAGATCAGAAAGAATCGCTTGTTTGATATCAATCTTACGCGAGATGACTTTTTCCGCAAAATAAAAATCAGCAACGCTCTGCTGTAGGGCAATGATCGCAGGTGTAATTTTTTTCAATTTATAAGTACGACGGCTTGCCACCTTTAGTGCAACAGATGGATCTAATTTCTGTTCAGCAGCTAAAATTTTGGCATAATCGCTTGGGTTTTTTTCAACCGCTTCTCCTACCTTCTCTGCTTCCTCTAAAAACACTCGCACCAATTGCGGATTTTGGGTGACAAATGCACGCCTGCCAATATAAAACCCGTTGAGAATGTTAATTCCTTTTGCATTTCTCAGATTCCGAATCGGGGTAGTTTTTTCTACAGCAGCTAAAAGGGGATCGCCACCCACCCAGGCGTCAGCCTTGTCTTGAATAAAGGCGTCTCGGGCTTCAGGTGGAGTCAAAGCAACGATTTTAATATCGCTAATTTTTAACCCTACCTCTTGCAAAGCTTTTGCTAGTAAATACTGTGCATTCGACCCTTCCTGAAAAGCAATTCTCTTACCTTTAAGATCAGCTACTTTCTTAATGGGAGAATTAGCTTTCACCACAATACCTTGGTTTGTACCATCGGTGGGCGTGCGTCCAGTAAGATAGACAACTTCAGGAATGAGGCCTGGGCGTGCGGCTTGGTCAAATATTGGAGGTGTCTCTCCGACAGTACCGATATCCACTTTACCTTCATTCAGCGCTTTTATTAATTGCGGCCCTGCTGCAAATGGCCCAACCCAATTCACCTTTATACCAAATTTTGCAAAAAGTGGCTCAACAGTTTTTTTGGACTTGACAGGATCACCAGAAGCTTGATACGCCAAGTTAATTACTTTGGCTGTCTGCGCTTGGGTGCTTTGCACAAAGCTACTCACCAAGGAAGATGATAAAGTAAACAGTCCTAGTACTGAATATTGGACAATACGCTTTAAAACTGTACGGCGTTGTGGTTGAAATGGCTTGATCATGAGTTGTGATTTTCCTTGTAAGTTTTAGCTTTTACGTTGTCAGTCTTACTTTCAGCAAGTAAGATAATAGGAAGTTGTTCTCTCAACCTCCTAAAACACCAATTTAGTATTAAAATTTGAGATAACACTACTTCCAAAAATATCTTTTTGGGTTTAGGAAATTGGTATTTTAGTTGGCTTGAAAGGATTCAATATTGGGTATTGGAAAACTCTTTCCTAGTCCCCAGTCCCTAGACTTCATATCTGATTAGTATCTATTTTTCACTTATAAGTGTTGGTGGAGTGATAGCTGCATATTCTTTAGGTGTGAGTAGTGCTTCCTTAACATCAATCTTTTTAGGCAAGATTTTTTCGCTATAAAATAAATCTGCCACATTTTGTTGAACTTTCATTAACTCTGGAGTAATTCCTTTAAGTCGATAATTAGCGCGTCCAGAAATTATTTCTTGAATGGGTAGATCAATTTTAAGTACAGGTGCTATGAGTTTGGCTACCTCTTTACGATTTGCTTCTGCCCATTGACCGTTTTTATCAATCTCTTCTAAAATAATCCGAAGTAATTCCGGATTTTCCTTAGCAAACTCGCGTGTTCCTACATAGTATCCACCTGGAGTACCAATATTTGTCGCATCTCTCAGCACCCGCGCACCGTAGAGTTTTTCTACTAAAGCTAAGTGAGGATCACCAGTTACCCAAACTGGAATAGTTCCTTGAATAAATGCACCACGGGCTTCGACATTGGGCATACTCAAGACTGTAATATCACTGTATTTTAAGCCAACTTCTTCTAAAGCTTTGATGATAAAATAGTGAGAAGCTGAACCTTTTTGGAAAACTACTTTTTGTCCTTTGATATCAGCTAAAGTCTTAATCGGAGAATCTTTAGGAACTGCGATCGCACTCCCTTTACCTGAAGTAACAGTAATTCGTCTACCAGCAAGATAGACGATTCTTGCACCAGCAGCTTGAGCAAAAATGGGAGGAGTTTCTCCAACTGATCCAATATCAATTTTGCCGACATTCATTGCTTCCATGAGTTGCGGCCCTTGGGCAAATTGCGCCCATTCAACTTTAACACCCAAGGGTTCTAAACGTTTTTCGAAAACTCCTGTCACTCTAACTAAATCACCAGAGCTTTGATATCCAATTCGCAGCACTTTTGTTTTAAAAGTAATGGTTTTTGTTGCTGCTGTATCTGCTTTTGAGCCGATTGCAGTATTTGTATTATCACTGGTTGACGTACAACTTGTTAATGTGGTAGATAAAGCCCAAAAACCAGGGATTACAAATAATGCTACTTTTGTGATTATTGTTGACTTAATTTTAACGTTATTACTAAACATTTTTAGACCTTCAGGTTAAACTAATCTCTAATCTAAAGAAAATAAATCAAATTTTAAATAAATTAATTTCCGCTTTCAAATTTACCTGTGATATTTGAAAACTATTAATTTACGTCTAATTTTTATCGATAAGAAGATATTTCCAAAGCATAAAGAAGCAAACCACTAGATGGGGTGGGAGTCCATTTGTGGTCAGAATGGAAAGTTAGTTCTCCAGTATCGGTATAGCCACCATCGACGTTGGAAATCAAAATCACTACCGGAGTTTATCCTGGTTTAGAAGCGAGTACTGGAGTTTCATTAGATGGTACAAAGAGTGCGCCAAAGTATAACGAAAAGTTCAAAAGCTGTTCATCAGAGAGTTGTTGATCTTTGAAGATCAAGATATGGCGATGTCTGGTGATAAGCCGCTTTGCGTCTACGTGCAGAGCTTTTTTAAGTTGTAATATAACTTCAGGTGCAATAGTTTGACTGGCATCAAGATCGGTAACTATGGCTCCCAAAAGGGTATCAATAGACCTAATTTTAACCTCTGTCAAAGTTGAAGTAGGCATAACATTCTCCTATGTTTTAGTTTCTTCTTGAGGATAACTACTTATTCGCTAACACCTCTGAGGGAGTAATTTTGGCGTATTCTTCAGGTGTCAAAAACCCCTCTCTAACATTCACTTTCTTGGGGATAAGTCCTAAGCTGTACCACTTGTCTGCAACTTCCTGTTGCTTGATAATGGTTTTCTCGGTAATTGGTACTAGCCCATAGTCATATTTATCATGCATTATTTCTAAAGTCGGAGGATCTAGCTGAGTTACAGGAGCGAGCAGTTGTGCTACTTCTTTGGGATGATCCTTAGTCCAGATTTCTGCCTTTTCTAGCTCCTCTAGAAACACTTTTATAACGTCAGGATGAGCCTGATAAAATTGGCGTGAGGTTGAGTAAAAGTTGCCAGTATCTCGCAACTTACCACCATCTGCTAAAACACGGCCTATTTTCTTTTGTTCATTTCTGGTAACGAATGGCTCCCAAATATACCAAGCATCCACCTTGTTCTGACTGAATGCCGCATTTGCATCTGCCGGTGCTAAAAAAACTGATTGGACATCGCTCAGTTTCAATCCCACATCTTCTAATGCCTTAACTAATAGATAGTGACCAATGGAGGCTTTTTGGAAAGCAACTTTTTTGCCTTTTAAGTCAGTAACACTTTTAATCGGAGAGTTTACAGGAACTAAAAGTGAGATAGATTTTCCACTAGGATGTGTATTAGCTAGATAAACAAGAGGCGCTCCTGCTGCTTGTGAAAATACAGGAGGCGATTCGGCTGTAGATGCGATATCCAATCCATTTGCATTCAGGGCTTCTAGCTGTTGTGGGCCAGCCGCAAATTCAGGCCACTGTACTTTAAAACCCAGAGGCTCTAATCGCTTTTCCAAGGAACCCTGCTTTTCTAAAACTGCTAGAGCCGTAAGTTGTTTTGAACGGACAATCCGTACTACTTGCTTCTCAGTTGACTTCTCTGTAGTGGTAGATGAAGCCACTGATTCAGGGGAAGCTGCTGACTGCTGAGTGTTATTCTTTGCTTCACTACAACTCGATAAAACCGTCGATAGCATTAAGCAATAGCCCAGAGCAAACAACAAGGAACGACGTGTTGTTATCTGGCTTTTCCTAAATTCAAACTTTGCTTTTAAAGATGGCATGAGTTGTTTTATCTATTCCTTTCTAGGTGGTCAGAACAATTATGATTAATTGCAAGTTAAATAACCAAAAAAAATATTATTTATTAATTTAGGTTAAAGTCAGACTAATTAAATTCCAGATTTTTAGTTCTTGTTTAGTTTGTGTTGCTAACAATTTAGTAACTTTATTGCGTTAGCTTTAGCCCATTGTTCTACCTTCCATTGTTCTTCCAAAATCATGTTCACCAAGTCGGGGTGATTCTCAGCAAAATTGATTTTCTGTAGCTTTTAAGCATGATTCAGTGTAATTTTCACCACGTCCAGAAGAATCGGCTTGGATGATCACTGGACGACCTTGGGGGGTGCAAGTAACTGTTAAAGCTCCTCTTATTTTGTTGGGGAAAACTTTTTAATAAACAAAAATAATTTTTTGTCATCTCTGAAGTTAGGAAATAGAGTGGGTATAACCCACCCTATAAGGAACTTGATGAACTGAAAATTTAATAGTTAGGAGGGAAAAATTTAGGAAGTGGAGTGAGAATGGCCCACTCCAATGTCGTGCTAGTGGAAGATTGAAATTTGTGAGTAAAATTTTGTCTTGTTCGTGTTCAATTTTGCTAGTGCTTCCAAGCGACTAGGATTGTAGCTTTGAGTTCTTCTGTAAAATGTCCAGACGGCTCAACTGCTAGTAGCGCTTCTCTAAGATCCGTTTCAAATGCTGGGGCGTCATCGCCATAGAAAATTTTGAGAGAGAAGGCTGTAGTGTATAAGTAACCAAGATAGCTATCGAGAGTCCAAGATTTTTCAAATGGCACTTCATAGACTTCTTGACGAACAAAAGCCGAATTGGCAATTATGACTTCATGGGGAGGATCGACTGGCTTACGAGTGCCTTGTCCTCGTTGTCCAGTCCGCCGCTCTTTACCTAACCATTTCTTCACTACTCTAACAGCAGCTTGTTTCCAAGGTAGATTGCTTTCCCAAGGGTTGTCACTAGTCTGAAGCAGTGCTAGTCCACCATCATCAGTAAGCAATTCATAAAGGCTCTCAAGGACTAGTTCACGTTCCATCCAGTGGAAGGCTCTACCAATAGTGGCTAACTTAAATGTTCCTAAACTAGAGTCGATTAACTCTGCTCCTTGTTCTAACCAAGTAATATTATTTGCTCCTACTGCTGCTGCTTGCCGTTTAGCTTCGGCAATCATATCGGGATCGGGATCGATCGCAACAACTTCCTCAAATTTGGTTCGCAGAGGAATTGAAATTAATCCTGGCCCAGTACCTAAATCAAGGAGTCGTCCTTGACCATTGAGATTAAATATTTCGGTTAATTTATCGAATACAACAGGTGGGTATTTAGTTCTATATTGAGCGTAGCCCTCAGCGGCTCCTTCAAATAAACTTGGGTCGTAGGTAGGAAGTGTTTTTAGTTGAGTCATATCAATTTTGGATTAGGGAGCATGTAGAGACGCGATTCATCGCGTCTGTATGGATGAGAGAGTAGAAAAGGCTCTTAAGGTGGAAAGAGAAATAACCAATGCCCTAAGAATATTGCGTAATTACGGGTAGTTGCTCGTTGAGTACCCAATCGCCGATCGCTCGCAGTTTGTAGTCCACAGGATCGTGGAGGGTAAAGGTTCGTAAATCCCGCCAGTAACGGTCAAATCCATATTTGGTTGCAGTGGCGCGAGTTCCGGTAACTTCAAAGATGCGGTTGGTTATATTTATACCTACACGGGTAGCTAATGCCTTGGCTGCGGAAACTGCGATCGCAACTTCTCCCCTCTCTTGATGAGTGAGTGCTACATCCTTGTCCCATGCTGCTTGCACCTTTTCAGCTGCTTGGTCGGCTAGAGCGATCGCAGCTTGAATTTCCACCCAAAAATCTCCGTAATCATGCAGAATATATGGGTCTTGAGTCGCACTCTCTACCCCTGATGTAATCCACGCTTTAGTAGTAGTTTTAGTGTACTCACGAGCAGCGGCGAAGGCTCCTTTAGTAATTCCCAGATAAACGTTGGTTTTTGTTAGCTGGGCAATAATACCAAGAAAAGTTGAGAAGGCACTATCAGGAGGATTGGCTGGCCCCAAAATCTCATCTTTCTCTACCAGAACATTGTTAAATGTATAACTATTGCTATCAGTGCGACGTTGCCCAATATTGTCCCAATCTTGATTAGAAACTAACCCTTCCCTGTCTCTGGGAATGATGAATATGAAGGGCAATTCTACACCATCTTCCAAAGCGGAGAATACCCGTAAATCTGCAACGGAAATACCTGTACCAAAGCTTTTAACACCATTAACCCGAAAATTCTCGCCTTCTGGGTTAATTTTCAGCCTTGTATCCCGCGTATTAATAGCGTTTGCCCAAAATAAATTCTTCTTAGCAGTTTCTCTATAATATTTTTCTTTTTGGGCTGGCGTACCGGAAACATGACCTAAAGCCGTCAAATTCAGATGATTACCATACAACTGACCAATTGAACCATCTGCTTTTGACAGTTTTCTGACAATTTTTAGGGCATCAATCCAAGTTGCTCCAATTCCACCATATTGCTTAGGCACAATCAGTGATAGCAGGCCACTCTCACGCAGTCTATTAATTTCTTCTTCTGGAACTCCGGCTTTAGTATCCCGCTCAACCGCGGATTGAGCAAGTTCTTTGGATAGAGAAGTTGCTAGGTTAATGTAGTCTTTTGGTTTTGTAATATCTAGCACCATAATCAAATTATCCTTTTAGAGATTTCCAAGAAATAAATTATCCAAATAAACGTAGACGCGCAGCGGCTTGCCGCAGGCTACCACTCCAGACGCAGAGAACACAGAGGGAGGAGAAATAGAAATAATTTTTGCATCAGTTTTAGGATATTTTTTAAACTCTCATTTCTCTGTGTCGCGCCAGTTGCTTCTCCTAAGGGAGACGCTGCGTGTAGCTTGCTTCCCCGCAGGGGTACAAGTCTTTTAACCCGTCCAACACACTGGCTTCTCTGCGCCTCTGCGGTTGGTTATTTAGAAGAAATGTAGAGTGGGCAAGACTCACCCTACAAGTGAACAGAGGAAATGGAACATGGAACGTTGTAATTGTCCTTTATCATTAGTCCTGTGTCCTTAGCAAATGACCAATGACTAATGACAGTTATTTCTTAGCCGCTAGATATTCGTTTGCGGCTTTCTCAACACCTGTACCTTTAAAGAAGTCTTGATTGAGACTGGTGTATAACTCCAAAGGATGGATTGAAAGGAAATAGCGAAGGTCTTCTTCGGTAATGATTTCGTGTTCTGCCATTGAGTAGGCGTTGGCAGTAACGGCGGTGATATCAGGTACATCCCAGTGACCAGAATCAGAACCCAAGAAGGCTTTAACTCGTTGGCTTTGCCCGCCGCAGGCATCGCTAAAGGGATTCGCAGCGCGATTGAAAGCTTGGGATACACGGGTATCGTCTGATTCCGTACTGAAGTAGAAATGATTCAAGAAGCGATCGCGCACATCTTCTGGCTGATCAATTCCTGCTAGTTCAAATTCATCGAGTTCGCCTGGATCTTCTGGAGACAATAGTTGATGGTGGAATCCTAGACCGTCACCAATTTGATCTAAGCGTCCATCTACAAGTTCGCCATCGTACCGGGTGTACAACTCTACTAATGCTTCCTTATCGATAATCGCAAGATTGTTATTTGACAACAAATGTTGTTTGTTGCGGGTTTCCCAATGCCAAATAATATCAGCGTATAGACTAGTACCCCAAGCTGAACCACCTTCTTGAAAACGTTGTGCGTAGGCGTAGCCCGCCGTAGGCATCGCAGTTCCAGCAACTTGCTCTAAATAGTCCAAAAATGCTGGGGGAAACTCTTGGGTATGTACATCGGTGTCAATGATCGGATAACCCAGTTTTTCCCGAATTTGAGCAGACTTGGTTTTCTTTGGACGGTCTAGTGCAATAGTCATACCATGTTACCTGAATTTTCAAATGAATTCGTCAAACAATTTTGGATTTTAGATTTTGGATTGATTTGACAGATAGATTTATTAGCTCTGTACATCAAAGAATTATTGGTCACCAGGGAAGTAGGAAGCCTTTGAACCTGGAAGTTGAGCCTTTGAGCCTGGAAGTTAAGCCTTTAAGCTTGAGAGTTAAGCCTTTAAGCTTGAGAGTTAAGCCTTTAAGCTTGAGAGTTAAGCCTTTGATGCTAAACAATTGCGTTTTTGAAAGACTTAATTACAAAAATCTGTTTTTCTTGCTTAGAAAAGTCACTGATTTCTGCTTCCTACCTCCCTTCCTGCTTCTCCTACTTTCGCATCTGGGATGACAGATAAAATTAACGCTGTTGTTTGTTCACAACCCAATCTGTTAATTTAAAATTCGACTTTGCTAAACCCTGCGAAACTAAAAAATTCTTAGTGCCTTCTAAAAGTTTCACACCCTCGGCTGGTAATGGTTCTTCTGACACCTGTTGGAGTGGGAACGATACTTTGATAACATCGATGGGATATTTAGTAGTTTGGGCGTGGTACTGATAATATTCTTCAGAATTAGCTATTAAATCCTTGGTTGCTTCTGTGAGAATTGCGTTAAACTTCTGAGGAAAATCAGGCTGTTTAGCCAGAAAGCTTTCAGTCGCTACAACTAATGATGTTCCTGAAAGACCCTGATGATTCGCAGAAGAATCAATCACTGGAAACCCTTGTGATTTCAGAAAAGGCCCCAGATCACTTGAAGTTGCATAAGCTGCTACATCACCACGTTCTAAAGCTGCTTTTGCCTCAGTAGTCATCAAGTGGACAACTTTTACATCTTTGGCAATTTTAGCTTCAGCTAATAGACCCAACAGGTATCGATGCATATAAGAACCTTTTTGGGTAGCTATTTTTTGACCTTTAAGTTCAGCCAGCGATCGCGGGCCATTCTTTTTCGCCACTAACCAGGCGGTTGTATTAAATTGGGTGATCCGCAGCAGTCGGGTTTCAACACCCCTCGCTCTCAGAACTATGGCTGGTGTATCGCCTAAAGAACCGACATCTAGTTGACCTGCGACAAGCGCCTCATTTAGATCCGGCCCGTTAGGAAATCGCGCAAAAGTAATGTTTTTAAATCCTAGTTTTTGTAGCTCACGATCTAATATTCCCTTTTTCTTTGCCCAACCAAGCGGCCCTGTCGGTTCTACACTACCTACATAACCTATTCGTAAGGTAGAAATGTTGTTAGATGCAGCTACAGCACTATTGGTATTAATGCCCTGAATGGATTGAGCAGATTTAGTTTCACCTTGGCTACATGCTGTAGTTAGTAGCAGTAAGACACAACCTACTGAAGTTGATAATCTTGAAGAAAGTTTATAGCGGTTCTCGATTGGGTGAGTTACAGTTTTGACCTCTCTCCAAACCTCTCTCCTAAAAGGAGAGAGGCTTTGAATTTTTCCCCCTTCCCGCGTCGGGAAGGGGGTTAGGGGGTTAGGTCTGTCTGCATACCTGTACCTCACCAAATTGAAAATGGCTATATTTTTACTGATAGAACCTGTTCCGACTGTGAAAGACAGCATGACTCTTTTCTCCGCTGTACTATTTCATCTGCTTGAGAATTTGAAATGTTTGATCGACTTTTGCTGTTGAAGTCCGTTTATGTCCCCAACCAACGTTTTCACGGTAACTACCCAGTAGCCCGACTTCTGCCAATTCTGCCTCGTTGACTGAAGTCTGCATGTCACTTTCTGGTGCAACATAAAGAGCATCGACTGGACAATACAATTCGCACATATAACAGGTTTGGCAGTCACTCTGTCGGGCAATGGTTGGCGGTGCATCAGGTACACGGTCAAACACGTTGGTCGGGCAAATATTTACGCAGATATTACAATTTATGCACCGCGACTCACTGACCAACTCAATCACACTAATGCTCCTATTTTGGATGGTAACTTTTCTGTACTCTCTAAAGGCTGAACCTTCACCCAGACTTGATCTAATCCGCCACTAATCAGGTAATGTTGCTGGTTAGGATCAAGTTCTGGATAGTCTAGATGTTTGTGCATACCACGAGTTTCTTTACGTTCAATGGCGCTGTTGTACATCCATCGCGCTGTGGCTACCATCGCCGCAGCTTCTCGCGCCCGGATTAGTTCTTTATCTGACGTTACCTGGCGACTGCGGAGTTCTTGCCAAAGATGATTTAGCCTACCTAAAGACTCAGTTAAGCCTTGTTCGGTACGGAAATAGTTCTTTTCGTAGGGAAATACTTCAGCTTGGACTGCTTGAATAATCTCATTAGTTGCCAAGGTTTGGGAGCGATCGCTCCCACTCTGTAATACTACCTCTCCAACACCCTTAATTCGGCGTTGAGTTTTCTGTTCTCCCAAACTGCGCGTATATTCAGCAGCCGATTGACCTGACCAATAGCCAGAAGATATTGCCCAAGCAGCGTTGTGACTACCACCACCAGTGAATCCGCCACAAATCAGTTCGCGTGTGGCGGCATCTCCAGCCGCATAGAGTCCCCGTACAGAACTGGCACAACTCTCATCTACAATCCTAATTCCTCCCGTACCGCGCACAGTTCCCTCTAGGCGCAGAGTCACAGGGAAACGTTGGGTAAATGGATCAATGCCTGCACGGTCAAAGGGTAAAAAGAAGTTGGGCTGTGCTAAACGCATAGATGAGCGCATCGATTCAGCCGCTTTGTCTATGATGGCGTAAACTGGCTGTTGCAGTAATGTCTGGGCAATTACTGAACGTCTATGAGAACTTGCTCCCGGAATTACAGTCCCGTCTCCGTAGGTGAAGGTTGCCCAATTATAAAACAGGGTTTTGGTAACTGAAGAAAAGGCGGGGGAGATGCCATAAGCATTGGAAAATTCCATACCCGACATCTCAGCACCTGCTTCAGCCGCCATCAGATAACCATCCCCTGTCAGGACGTTGCATCCTAACGCTTTACTGAGAAACGCACAGCCGCCTGTAGCAATGATCGTGGACTGCGATCGCACTATCCATTTACTACCTGTCTGACGATTCATACCTGATGCACCAGCAACAGCACCATCGTCATCTACCAGTAGTTCTAAGGCGGGGCTGTTATCTAAAATTTTGACTCCTGCCCGTTGGATTTGTCGCCGCATCAGCCGCATATACTCCGGGCCTTGCAGCGATCGCCGATAGGGCTTGCCTTCATCGTCGGTGGGAAAGGGATAACCCCAGTGTGCTAACTGATTAACGTTTACATAGGTCTGATTCAGTACCCGATCCATCCAGTGGCGATCGGATAAAAAACCACCTAACGATTCCCGACTTGTCTTTGCTATTTCTCGTGCTTCTGGGTCGGGTGGCACGTACCACACACCATTACCAGATGCAGCAGCGCATCCAGTTGTACCACAATATCCTTTGTCTACGAGGATCACCCTAGCTCCACTTGATGCAGCACTCCATGCCGCCCAAGTTCCAGCTGGGCCACCTCCAATTACAAGGACATCTGCCTGGAGGTCGAGTTCAAAATCGGTTGTTAACGTCTTCAGCATCTACCATTTCCCCCCATCGATAAAGTCTTAAGCATCAAGTCTTCACCCCATCGATGCTGCAAAATATTCAGAAACCTGTTTGCCTATCTACTTGACGGCTTACTAGTAACCTTAATTTGTGGCTCCTTAAGACAGGTTGCCACCAGATTGGCATCAAATTAAGTACTTTAACTTGATAGATAAACCGTAGTTTTTAATATAACAAAGCTTTTCATAGTTTTAGACAAAAAGCAAGCCTTTGAGCAAAAAAAATTAAACGTAAAGTTATGTAAAATAAACTTTGTTATCTATCCCAAGAGACTTGCTTTTTAAGGTATTTTGTAAATGTATCCAATGTTAGTACAATAGTACTTAATTTTGATAGACTTGCCGTTGTTTGATAAATTTTTCTAAACAAGAGCAAGGAATCCCATTCCGGCTTAAGGCATCTACCAATGTTTTTCAGAGTTCAAGCAAGAGTGAAAGTAGCTTATAGCTGATAATCTGTTTAGCGTCTAAAGTTTATAAATTCCAAAACCCTAGCCATCTTTAGTGAGGTGCATTAGCACAGAGGGAATCGGAAATATCTGGTTTCTGAGAATAACCATTTGGCAAAAGTTTGTAAAAGACTGAAAGTTACAAAATACCTACAACTAACATTTACAGTTAGTTATAGCCGACTGGATTTTTAGTTATTTAATCTGTTTTAACTGACTTCAGCTACTAGTACAATGCGGCGTAAATATACCATTTCAAATGGCACAAAAGCCTAGAATACAATTCTTTTGACTTTAGACAACACAGCCAACACAGCAAGTAATACTAATTGAAAAAATTACCCCAACTGCCATTACTCAAAGTACTTCACCTGAATCATCTTTTGAACCTTCTCTTAGCACATCAAAAGTTCCAGTTTTAGCAGTACCTAGCGATCGCATAGAGCAAGTTACATCTGTTTCCCAACTATCTGATGTTAATCCTACAGATTGGGCCTTTCAAGCGTTGCAGTCTTTGGTTGAGTGATACAAGTTTTTCTCAAGTTTTTCTATAGTGATCGTGAGCAAAAGTTCTAAGAATACACTGAGGACACCAGTAACTCTCTTGACGCTACGTAGTCTTCAAGCTGGATAGCGCACGAATCCCCAACTAAAGCCGAAGGCTTAGTTGGTGGTGCGTTCAATAGTAGCATCTTCTAAATTATCTAGTTTGTCAGAATTGTTCGTTGAGTTGGAGGATTTGTAATGTAAACCACCTACCTCAGCCAAAGTATAGAGGGGCCTAGCTTTAACTTCTTCGTAGATCCGCCCTATATATTCACCTAAGATGCCAACACTGACTAACTGCACAGATCCCAGAAAGAAAATTGCCATCAAAATAATTGTAAACCCAGTTAAAGGCGAATGGGGGACAAAAAGACGCCAATACAAGACTAATAAAGCCATGAAGATGGCTGCCGCTGCTGCTACTAACCCTAAATAGGTTGATAACCGCAGTGGCACTATTGAAAAGGACACTAAACCATTGATGGCAAGCGCCAAGGATTTGCTAAAAGTGTATTTAACTTCCCCAGCAAAGCGGGGGCTGCGCTCGAACCGAATTGCTGTTTGCTGAAAGCCAACCCAAGAACGCAGACCACGAATGTAGCGGGTGCGTTCTGGCATAGAATTAAGAATATCTACGATCTGCCGATCCATTAAACAAAAATCACCAGTATCAGTAGGAATCTCTACATTTGCCAGCTTCTTGAGGACGCGATAAAAGAAGTAGGCAGTAAAACGCTTAAACCATCCTTCTTTAAGGCGTTGAGTCCGTTGAGCGTAGACGACTTGATAGCCTTGTCGCCATTTTTCAACCATGTCGGGGATTAGTTCTGGTGGATCTTGTAGGTCAGCATCAAGGATGACAATAACTTGACCGCGGACAAAATTGAGACCAGCAGTAACTGCAATCTGGTGACCAAAGTTACGAGCAAAGCTCAGATAGCAAATGCGCGGGTCTTTTTGATGGAGGTCTCGCAGGAGTTGTAAAGAGCGATCGCGGCTACCATCATTGATTAAAATTAATTCTACAGGGCCATCCATCCGATTCATTACTGCACTCAGTCTGCGGTAAAGTTCAGGAATAATTTCTTCTTCATTATAAATTGGAACAATCAATGAATACTTTGGTATCATGTAGGAATCCCGTTTAATTTTTGAACAGACAAGCTGACTGACTGCTTGTCATAATAAAGATTTGCTTCTTAGTATACCTAGCAAGACTCAAGTCAAATTATCATAATTTATTTATTCTTCGGATTTATTTGTGTAATCTGAAGATTCTGATTTTTTCAGGTTTTCTACAGCTTTTTTGGGAAAAGTCCGACGATGGCGATACCAAGTAGACCCTCCTACCAGTATTCCAGATAAGCCTAAGGCGAGTAGTAGGGGCAAGAAATCGCCATTGACTGCCTTCAGACCAGAACTGCCTAGTAGTACAAAAGGTAATACACTAGGAACAGTACCAAGTGTTGTACCTAGAACATAATCTTTAAAGCTGATCGAAGTCAGTCCAGCGACAAAGTTGACCAAACCATATGGCATAATCGGTACTAGTCGGATGGCAAACATATAAAAAAGCCCTCCACGACGCACCTCAGCATCCATAGCTTGCCAGCGTCCTGCTAGTCGATTTGCAACTGTTTTACGTCCAATAGTCCGAGTAAAAACAAAGGCAATTATTGCTGCAATAACTGCTCCAACACTAGTCCAGAAAGTACCCAGCCAAGGGCCAAAAATTGCACCTCCAGTCAAATTAAGCACTGTTGAGGGCAAAACTAACATAGTTGCCACAACGTACAAAGCAACATAAATAATAGGTGCCCAGATTCCAGAAGATTTCAGCAATGCTTGAATTTGTGCTGGGTCAATACCGCCAATCAGATATAGTGCTATACCAGTTGCAATAATGCAACTCAATGTGAGTAATAAAATACCAGTTTTTAAGTTCCACACTAGAATACTCCTACTTTTTTCCTAACACAACCTAATTTATCTCAAATTGCCCTTTCATTAATTTTTGAAAATCTTGCTTCTGGAAAGCAGGATAAATTAATGAATTAAAAAATAAGTGAAGTTATTCGCTACTTTAGTCAGCTAAATAATACAGTTTTCAGAATAACCGGCAAAACCACTCTTTTATCTCTTTTGTTAAGTGAAAAATTTATTTATTATAAGTTTAAAATCTCTAACTTATTAGTCAAGCTAGATGGTTCAACATTAATCTTCTTAGCATTTTTATCTAGCATATTTAGTACAAGATAACCTTGGGTATATTTGTCTGTTTCCATGAAAAATCTCTTTATTTCATTTACTTTTGCTTTCCAACCTTGAAAATAACATATAAATTTATTGTTTTTATTCTCTACAATTATTAAATTTATGTATACAGGTTTAGGTTTAAAAACAGATTTTTCTTGAGCTTTAATATCATCGTCTGTAAGAATATTTGTTTTTTCATACTTAACCTTTACATCTTTTGATAGAAGTTGCATTTTAACCACTGCTGGAATCGTATCCCCAATTACAAAAATTGGCTTATTTTTTGGCTCTAATTGTTGTAATTTATTACCTAGTTGTTCCGCTGTGTAAGAGTATTTCTTCGACATTGGTACAGGATAGGAATATTTATAGCTTATCAAAACAGAACATATTAAAATTGCTGTGAGTGCTACTCCTGTCTTTCTATTATTTTTTACAAAGGATTTTACTGTTGGGAAAATATCTGTTAAGAAAATTGCAATACTAATTGCTACAACAGGAGATAAATAGATAAAATGACGGGCTGGAGCAGCATTTGGTAGCCAAAATATATAATTTAATAAGACTGTTGGTAAGATAAAAAATAGATTTGAATAACTCCGTTTATACACCAAATAAATGCAGGATATCAAAAATATCAAACAAATTAAAGGATTTAAGCCCCAAATAAAAACTAGGTTACCACGCAAAAAATTATCAACATATCTAACAGGATTATTCCATGATACAAGTTGATCAAGTATTCCATTCTTTTCTTGACCAATAATCTCTGGAAGTTTCGATTGCATCACTTTAAAAATAATTATTGGAAAAACACTATATAAAATGAAAGTAGAAACAATCTTTTTAAAAGGATACTTTTCGAGAAAAAGACAGGCTGGAATTAGAGGAAACATTAATATTGCATCAAGCCTGAACATTAAACATAAAGCAAAAGCAGCAACAATTAGGATATCCAATAAAATTAATTTATTCCATCCTAATCTCAATGATCTTAGGAACGAACGATAACCAATTAAGGCTAATCCTATGAACATGAATAATATAGCTCCAGTCATGGGATGTCCATATTGGCTGGTTGCCCTCCAAACTGGGATTAATATTAGTAGTAATATATTTGCTAATAGGGCTATAGTTGTTCCCCAATATCTTCTAACTAAAAAGAAGAAAGGGATAACCATCAAAATAGCAATCAAGGCATTTATATAGTTCATAAAAGGAATTATCAGAGCCAAATTTGTTTTAAAAATTGGCCTAAAAAAATCTAATAATCCAAAGTATGCAAAAGAGATATCACGACCATAAAGCATACTGCTTCCTAATGGTTTATTAGATGTGATCGAGTCAATAATACCCATTGCCATCCGGTAAGTATCTCTCTCACCAAAAGTATTTTTATATACAATTGATAAGTAAAATATACTAGCTAACCCTAGTAAAGCTATAATTAATACAGGTGTATTATTTTTTTTCATAACAGTTCAGTAGCAGGATTCATTGTAACTTTACCATAGAGAGTTAAATTCCAAAATATTTTTAAGTAAAAATTGAGTTATATCAAGTAACCAGCCCTTTGAAGCTGTCTAATATACATTTTTTTATCAGCTAAAATTTTAGAAATATGGGGCTTTTTTTGAGTTAGGTGTGCTTTGGCTGTTTTTTCTCTGGATCTCATGGACGATAACAAAAAGCTTTCAACTTAACCCTCTTCTATCAAATTGGCGAGAGAATAATCTATAACCCTTATCGGATAAGACTTTTACCTGAAACTCTGATTTTAGCCATTCTGTTAGAAAATAAACGCTCAAATTCTGGCTCTATCTAAAGTTGAAAAAGTCGCTCTTATTTTTCTTTTTCTAAAGTGATTAAAGAGGGCTAATTTGGCCAGCCAAATGTTTGAGAACTTTCGATAAAGTGAAACACCTATTTCTTTAACTGATGCCTTCTGTGAAGATTGTATCTATCAATACATATCACCAGATTTTTCCTTTAACCATTTGCGTTCGGATATGAGCCGTGTATCCAAACTCTACTGCTAGGTCACAGACTTCTCTGTAACCATAACCTTTATTCAAGCATAGACCTTGTGGAGTAGACTTTGAAGATGAAGGTCATCCGACAATATAAGCTTTTGACAAAACTTGTATTCTCCACGACAGCCATCTTTACTCCAAAAGTGTAATGATTACCAAGATTATCTGCAAAAAAGTAAATTTTGGGGGTAGTTATTTTTTATGAATCGTTAATCTACACTGGTTTTTTAAATAATTTCCTGTAAAATACTGATTAAAAACTACGGTAATTGTGTCGAGTTGCAGTAGTTTAAAGCCCTTATACCCTGACAAACATGCAAATTCTCTGGTTTATTCCGACTGGATCTGATGACGGACGCTATTTAGGCACAAATATTGGCTCTCGTGTTGCCACACCTGATTATTTGCAGCAAATTGCCCAAGCTGTGGATAATTTAGGCTACACGGGCGCATTGTTACCCACAGGGAGTTCTTGTGAAGATGCTTGGATAACTGCTGCCGCTTTTATATCTGTCACCAAGCAGATGAAATTTCTGGTGGCAATTCGCCCAGGAATTACTTCCCCAGGTGCTGCTGCACGGATGGTGCGGAGTGGTGCTGGTACGGCCCTAGTTGGAGATCCCGACACCGTTATCGCTAGGATGCTGGAATATCGCAATTTGGGCATAGAAACCTTTGTGTTCTCTGGATATCCCCATTTAGAAGAAGCGTATCGCACTGCTGAATTATTATTTCCCCGTCTACCTTTGCAGAGCGAACTTACACCGCTAACACCACCAGTCTTGAGTACTGTTAGCGAAATACTTGCCAATAAAAAATTTGCTAAACAACTAACGAATGCCTCATGACTATGCCAATTTTAAATTTTGAATTTGGGAGCCACTGCGTTGCGGGGGTTCCCCGTGTTGTAGCAAGTGGCGTAATTTTGGATTAAGCAAAAACACCAAATTTAAAGTCTAAAATTTGATGCTTCTAGATTTATCCTTGTGGACAATCTAAAATCTAAAATCTAAAATCCAGAATTCCATGACTATTACCTTTAAACACACCAAAAGCAACAATAATATATCCCTGAGCGAGGTGTTAGACAACCCGCAAATCGAGAAAATAGTTCCCTGGATTGTGCCTGTTCTAGTGGTAGTACTTTGGGAACTTGCTTCCAGAACTGGTTTCCTCTCAACTAGAATTTTACCAGCCCCTAGTGGTGTAATCGCTACAGCGATTAAACTAGCCTCCACTGGAGAGCTTTTTCACCATATAGCAATTAGTGCTGGGCGGGCGATATCTGGTTTTATAGTTGGTGGCAGCATTGGGTTCGGTTTGGGATTGCTCAATGGCTTTTCCCGTGTAGCAGAAAAGTTATTAGATAGTTCCCTGCAAATGCTCCGCACTATCCCTAATTTGGCATTAATTCCGCTGGTAATTCTCTGGTTTGGTATTGGCGATCAAGCCAGATTATTTCTAGTGTCTATAGGGGTATTTTTCCCGTTATATCTCAATACATTTCATGGCATCCGTAGTGTTGATCCAGGACTGATTGAGATGGGAAAAGTCTATGGATTGAAAACACCACAACTTCTGTGGCAAATCATTTTTCCAGGAGCATTGTCTTCGATTCTAATTGGTGTCCGTTATTCCTTGGGGATTATGTGGCTGACATTAATTGTGGCAGAAACGATCGCGGCAGATTCTGGTCTTGGTTATATGGCAATGAATGCCCGTGAGTTTATGCAAACCGATGTTGTAGTCTTAAGTATTGTGATCTATGCGTTGCTGGGTAAATTAGCAGATGCGATCGCTAGAGGATTAGAAACAAAATTCTTGGCTTGGAACCCAAATTATCAAAAGTCATAAATGCTAAAGTTACCAAAGTCAAAAGTTAAAAGTTCTGGATTTTAACTTTTGACTTATATTCATTTTGAATGTGATTTGCTTTCTTCAACGTCTCATCAAATAATTAAATCCCGATTGTTCTAAAAAAGGAGATTTTGCAAGTGAGTTCTAATATACAAGGTACACAACTAAGTATTTTGGATTTGACGAAGGCTTTTGATAAGAAAACTGTTTTAAACTCGCTGAATTTAGAAGTTCAAGCAGGTGAGTTTGTCGCTATTGTCGGACGTAGTGGTTGCGGTAAGAGTACCTTATTGCGTCTTGTGTCAGGATTAGATAAAGCGACTTCAGGCGGAATACTACTAGATGGAGAACCCCTGCATAGACTCAGCCGCTTTGTAACAGTGATGTTTCAAGATCCCCGCTTACTGCCGTGGAAGCACGTTGTTCAAAACGTGGGGTTGGGTTTGGAAGGTAATTGGCGGGAAAAAGCTTTGTGGGCACTTGATAAAGTCGGACTCAAAGATCGGGCTGATGAGTGGCCATATGTCTTATCTGGTGGACAACGGCAACGGGTGTCATTGGCAAGAGCATTAGTCAGTCAGCCCCGTTTGTTGTTGTTAGATGAACCTTTGGGAGCATTGGATGCTTTAACTCGCCAAGAGATGCAGAGTTTGATTGAGAACTTGTGGCAAGAGCGGAGATTTACTGCGTTTTTGGTTACTCATGATGTGGAAGAGGCTGTGGCATTGGCAGACCGAGTAATAGTGATTGAAGAAGGACAAATTTCTCTTGATCTGCCTGTGAGACTTTCACGCCCGCGAGATAGAAGTAGCGAAATGTTTGTCAATATCAGAGAAGCAATTCTCAAGCGAGTAATGAGCTATGAAGGTACTCAGCCAAATAACCAATTGTTGCAGTTGAGTAGTTGAGATTTAGCTTTCATTAGTTGATTAATATAATGCTTGAGGTAGCTGCGGTAAAATAGGCTACTTCGAGACTTAAGATTGCTAATATGACAATTTTATATGATTTATGAAAATAATTTTTTTATAACAAACCACAGAGACGCAGAGAACGCAGAGAGAATAAAGAGGGATTTTCAAGAATGATTTAGGATTGTTAGAGTTGAGTATATTCTAGTGTTGAAAGGGATTGTTAAATATTATGGTAGCATTTTTGTTTCTAGGGATTTTATCTATAATACAAAATAATTATCAACATTTGTATTAGTAGGAAATAGATGTTGTAGAGGTGGATAGTGAAGGCAATCTCGATGGTGATGCCAGTGATGCAGAAGTTTATGTCAACGGATTTTACCTGAAAACCTCTACCTTTGACAAAGTACTGACAGCAGCACCCAAGCTGCGTTGGCAACAGTCACCGAGTGCTGGCGTGAATCACATCCTCACACCAATTTTTTTACAAAAGGGCATTATCCTCACTAATGGTGCAGGGGTTCACGCAATTCTGATTTCAGAATTTGTCTTGGGATTCATGCTTTATCACGCCAAGAATCTGCGGAAATTGCAAACTTTGCAGGATGAACACACTTGGGTAAGAGGAGTATTTCTTGAAGAGTTGGCAGACGCGACTTTATTAATTCTCGGCACAGGAAATATCGGTCAAGCGATCGCATCGCATCCCGCGCCAAAGCCTTTGGAGTTCAAGTTTGGGGTAGTCGCCGCCATCCGGAACCTCTACCAAATTTTGACAAGGTTGTGGGTGCTAATGAATGGCGTAGTTTACCGCCGTAGGCATCGCTCCTGCCAGCAGCCGACTATGTAGTAGTTGCTACACCACTGATTCCAGAAACTAAAGGCTTGATCGATGAAACTGCATTGCGCTCTATGCGTCAATCTGCATACCTAATTAATATTGCTCGTGGTGGAATAATAGATGAAACTGCATTACTTACCGCACTACGTGAGGGATGGATTGCGGGGGCTGGATTAGATACGGTTGCAACCGAACCTCTGCCGCCGGAAAGTCCCTTGTGGTCATTGCCGAACGCCTTTATCACACCCCATTATTCAGCCCTTTCACCACGCTTGAGAGAGCGTATAGCACAACTGTTTATCGATAATCTCAAACGCTACCAAAGTGGTCAGCCCTTGCGGAATGTCGTAGATAAGCAATATTTTTTCATATCTGCAAGTAGCTTTTCCTGCTGTACCCATTGATGCGTGATATCTGTATTTTTCTGATATTTTAGCTAAATCAGGGCTTACCCATTCAAAACCTGAAACCTCAATTCCTGCAAACCCAATACACTTGGGTTAAGGAAATTTATCTGTTAAAGCAGGCAGGGGAGGCAGAGGGAGAGAATAAAAGCTTAACTCAAGCGTATTGCCTCCTAACCTACGTCACTTGCTCCACTTGCAGAGAAGTCGAAGAGGCTGTGCTATCGTCCTGTCCTTGGTGTCTTCCCTTTTCTCCGAGACGCTTTAACGCATGGGAGAAGACCGCACCCCTTAAAAGGGAGGATCTGAAAAGTCCCCTTTTTAACGGGGTTGGGGGATATTTTATGCATAAGTCCTATAAATCTATATCAATATAATATATATATGACCATAATTTTAACTAACGACGACGGCATTGACGCCCCCGGTATCCAAGCTCTGCTCAAAGCTGTAAACGGCAAAAATGCTATTATCGCTGCTCCTGTTGATCATCAGTCTGGCTGTGGACATCAAGTTACTACCACTCGTGCTATCAATCTCCAGCGACGTTCTGAGACTGAGTATGCGATCGCAGGCACTCCCGCTGATTGTGTGAGAATTGCCATAACACAAATTCATGCAGATGTCAAATTTGTCCTTTCAGGTATCAACGCTGGGGGTAACTTGGGAGTCGATGCCTACATTTCTGGCACAGTGGCCGCCGTGCGGGAAGCAGCAATGCATGGTATTCCCGGAGTTGCCATTTCCCAGTATCGCAAAGCCAAGCAGAATTTTGATTGGGATCTGGCCACCAAATTCACAGCCAAAGTTTTAGCGGACTTACTCAAGCGTCCCCTAGAACCGGGAAGCTTCTGGAATGTGAACTTACCGCATCTGCAACCAGGAGAACCAGATCCTAAGGTGGTGTTTTGCCAAGCCTGTATCAAACCTTTGCCTGTCAACTACCGTATTGACGGCGATGATTTTTATTATGTAGGGGAATATAGCAAACGCGATCGCACTCCTGGTAGCGATGTGGATGTATGTTTTTCCGGCAATATCGCCGTAACTCAGTTAAGGGTTTAACATTCAGTTAACAGTTACTAGTTAATTGTTACCAGTTTTTAGGCTATTAAGAATTACATTAGAGTTAGCGAGTCTTCTTCCAAAGGGAGACGCCAAAGGCGATAGCGTAGCGTAAAGCCTTCTCTACGAGAGGCTGCGCCAACGGCATGGCTTCTCTACAAGACGCTGCGCGAACGCTTAGAGCGAGTCATCCATCGTCCCTTGCGCGTCTCGCAGAGAGCGTCACGAGCGTCACTACGAATTACGTTAGCGCAGCAGTAGCGAGTCCGTGTACTCCTGGGGAGAAGGAAGCTAGCAAAAGCGTCTCGTAGAGAGCATCATTACAAATTATTTTAGTCATCTAATGCTTGAATTAAAGACATAAACCGATCTACAGTTTGTGTCAGTTGGTTGAGTTTTTGCAGTGAATCATGCTGAGATTCAGCAAGAGTCTGTACAGCATCACACAACGCGACAATTTGATAGCCTTGCTGTTGCACCTGCTGTCCCTGTGCTTCGACTTGGATACTGAGAGTCTCCAATCTTTCTGCAAGACGCTCAATTGTCTCAGTTGTAGAGAGTACTGCTTCTCCAATTTGCTCAACAATAGATTCCAAGCGATTGATTTTTACTTCGACTCCTGCTGAAATCATTTCTTTACACCCTAATTTTGAGAGAGCATCTTAGTCATATTCCTAATACAAATTGAAATAATTAATCTCAGTACAAAAAGTTTTGTTTACCAAAAACTTAATTAAGATTCAGTAAATGTATGGTTAAAATGGATACTTTTAATCAAGTTAAGTTTCTAGTCTAATTAAGTCTCAGTAATTATACCCTTGTTGCTTAACATTTGGTGCGACAATTCACCAAACACTAGTAACAAACATTTACCTAAGTGTAATTTATCTAAATTAGGAGTTAAAGTTTACTATTTATGCTTCAGTACAGTCAAAATTGAAGCGTTATTTGGACATTGGGGAGAGCTTGTAGGACTATTAATCTTATGGCTATTGTTTGTGCGATCGCGATCGCTATCAAAATTCCTGATCCAGTCACAATTTTCAAGGTTTTGAAATCTGCTAAAGTTTCAGTGGCACTGAACACTAATTTCAAAAAAAGGAGAAAAATATGCAGTTTCTCAAAATTGTTCTTGTCGCTCTCGCGTTGATAGTGAACCTGGTAATTGCTCAACCCTCTTGGGCAGGCAAGGATTTTACTAAGGGGGCTGATTATGCTGAGGTAACTCAGGCGCTCAATCAACTTTTAACTGTAAAGGATACACCTGAGCAAGCTGGCTATACACCTGAACAATTCCAGCAGCGACTAGCACAATTGCAGTTTCAGAAAAATGTCATAGAAACAGCTAGGAAACGGGCGCAGTGCCGTAATGAAACTGGAAAGACGTTGGCTGTCTATGCTAATAAACCAAAAAAATCTCCAACCCAACTCTACTTCCTGGGCGCAGGAACAATCACAGATGATGATTGGGATTGCGATGGCATTTACTTACCCGCAGGTTCTCAAGTGGTTCTAGGCCCGAACGCTCAATCACAAGAACTGACTCAACCAATCGCCGTCAAGTTTGTCGATGGTACACAGTCTATTGCTAGAATCAATCCAGCCACTGGTGCAATTGAATTGAATATTGAACCTGCCAAAGTATTCAAGGCAGGTGAGAGCAGCTGGTTGCTCCCTACTTTATCCCAAGCAGATATTGATATGCATATTCCCACCCCACAACTCATTGACTAATCTTATCTAGATAATTCAACTTTTATGCCAAAAGTGCATAAAAGTTGAACTAAAGCAATAGAATATGTAAAGGAAAATCTTCAACCATTGAATAATCAACTTTTAATTAAGGAAAAATTACAAGACAAGCTTGAGAAGATTCAAACTAAGAGCGATGGATCTCCGGTTACCGATTTGAAGTTAGACAAAACCTTAGCTGAAGAAATTGAACAATTGACGACGGAACTGGAGAGTGTCAATCCCAATATCTATCCTCTTCTCTATGCTACTTCTTTGCTTGAGGGAGCTTGGCAACTGCAATACTCCACTGCGAGAGAAATCCGTTCTTTAATTTCTCTTCCATTGGGATTAAAGCTGGGTAAAGTTTATCAAGTGATCGATGTTGCAAATAAATCGTTTTTCAATTTAGCTAAAGTTAAACATTCTCTGGGGCTAATATCAGGATATGTCAAAGTGACAGCTAGCTTTGAGCTAGCCAAAGAAGATTTAGAGCCTCAACCGAATAAACGTCTCAACGTTTATTTTGACAAACGCTACCTATCGATTGAAAATATTGTTGGCATAAATACCCCTCAACTCAACGCATTTAAGGTTGTTCCAGCTAATAATCCTACTAGCAGAACTGCTACACTGGACATTACCTATTTAGATGAAACCTTAAGAATTGGACGTGGAGGAGATGGAAGTTTATTCATTCTTAGTAAATCCAATGATTTATCTGATTTCACCTCCTCAAGTTGAAATTGATCGTGCTGCTGAGTGAATATGCCTCTCTCAATAATGCATCTTTTTACCAAGATAAAATCAGGCTCTGCGATGGTAGAGCTTAAAACATTAAATTTAAAAATAGGTTATGGGATAGAAGGAGATATTAATGCCGATCCTATAAGTCCCAGGCAAGTTTTAATTGTTAGGTATGAAGATATTTTAGACTTATCAATTAATCCAGGAGAATTGCGAGAAAATATTGTGATTATGGGTATAGAATTTGATAATTTTATCCCTGGATCTCTGCTAACCTTTGAAAGTGGTGCAGCAATTCGTCTAACTTTTCACTGCGAACCATGTAAGCGAATAGCCCACTTGGTAGAATCATTAAAAAGCATCCAAGGTAAAAGAGGAATTTTAGGCGTAGTGATTAAATCAGGTGAAATCCAGGTTGGTAGTAATTTTCGGGTTCAAGCTAATAAATTTCCAGCATTATCTGAAAATCCCTATGAACGATTCCTAAATTTTATCATCAAAATTCCAAGTGGGAAAATAGTTACATATAAACAGATAATCAAAGGCATGGGAGTAGATAATAGCTATCTAAGAGCTATTCCTACATATCTGAAAAAAACCTCGATCGCGGATTATCCCGTACATAGAATATTAGACTCTAAAGGTTATTTGATAAGTTATGTAAGCCAACAAAAAAGCAAGTTGGAAACTGAAGGTATTAAGGTTTTATTTGAGGTAGATTTGAGCAACTTAAACAAAAGTTTTGTAGATATTAAAGATTATTTATGGGAGAATGCTCCTATATATCTAGAATAGATATTACTAATGTAATTTTCATGGATATTTACAATATTATCCTGTATTTGGGAAGGCAAAATGCTTCGTTTAATCAAGATAATTCTTGATTTTTGATTTGTTTGGATGTAGCTTCCATAAAATCGATAAAAACTTTTATGAGCTTATGAATTCCCTCGCTACCTCCTGCAATTAAACCTCCTGTCAGCAATGCATCTAAACAACGGAAAATCACTACTTGAATTGGATTATCTAAATCAATAACTACAAGTGGCTCGATTGATCGAATACCTGTTGCGCTCATTAAAAGACCGAATAAAAGGGATGTCCATAGAGCAATTGTTCGTGTATCAGATTTATAAGCTGTTCTTTGGCGCTCTTTTTCATTTAAATCATCCATTTGTGGTTTGAACATTTGTAATGATTCTTGTTGGTTTTGTGTAAAGTTTTGGATAATTTGCTGTTCTAAACTCATTCCTTCAGGCGGTAATCCACTGATTTGATTTGATTCCAAAGAAGGAAACTGTTTCTGTTGGACTTCCATATTTTTTATCTTTTCAGATATTAGAGCCTTTTCTTGCTGAATACTAATATCTAATTGTTCGACAAATGGCCCCCGCCAAGTAGTTATAAAAACTTCTAAAGAACGCTCTAACAACAAAGAAATAAATAACTCTAAGGTGAGTAACTGGACAATATCATTAAGTCCAAATGATTTTAAAATGAATGGTTTAGATGATAACCAAGTTGACAAAGTTACTACTAGAAAGCTAATAATGATTAACAGAATAAATAGAGGAGATTCTGGAGAAAGCTTTAGCAACGTATCTATACTCCTGTTTGATGTCACAATATCTAACACAGCCTGGAGGTGAAAACTACACCTACTGAGTTACTTAACAACGTTAATTTGATAGAACAGTAAATAATTTATTACCTGACCCTTTTTTCAAGAGTGTGATCGGCTACGCCACTGTGAAAGCGATGTCTTCTCTGCCAGACGCCACGCGTAGGTTGCTTAAGAGTGGGGATACGACGAGCTATTCGGTGTCGCACCTTGATGGTAGCAGGGTAATTTGATAGTTCGTGACACCAGAGCTACGCTAGCTAAAAGTATTGCTATACAAGCATTCCAGAAGTAATACCAGGCTTCAAATGCACTACTGTGCATAGGGCGATCGCGCTTGCTTCCCTCGCTTTTCTCTCAGAGAAATATGAAAAGGTGCATTGGGGAAAGGGGGGCAACGCTAGAGCAAGCAGCAATGTAGCACCAACTAAAAACCCCTCTAAGGTTGAAGGGGTTAAAATAAT
Source organism: Nostoc sp. (assembly GCF_036919615.1). Lineage (GTDB taxonomy): Bacteria > Cyanobacteriota > Cyanobacteriia > Cyanobacteriales > Nostocaceae > Nostoc. The sequence continues at coordinate 51,764 of NZ_JBALCN010000080.1, forward strand.
TTTTGGTAATGCGATGGTGATTAGGGGGAGATAGCAGCTTTTCCTGACCGATGACGCATTTTCTTGTTAAAGCAATCAGATGATAGTACAGCATTTTATAAATCCGTTATCAACCTCTGCAAAGTTGTATTTAGTAAGACAAATTATTAGTGTCGCCGAATGATATCAGCTGCGACTCGACAGCGTTTAGGTAATTTGTATCATACAAAGCTTGTGCTGGTAATTTTTTAGCGTTGACAGCAGCCTTAACCACATCTAGTGCAGTCAGGCTTCCTGTTTGGTATTGAGATACCAAAGCACTACCACTAGGAATACCCTGTGCTTTTAGGTTACCTTGATAAGCTAGAAATGCAGCTTCAAAGGGTTTGAGGTAGCTGACGTTTCTAGAATGAGTAAGTAAATTGTTAGAGTTAATAGCTATAGGTTCGCCACTATTGTTAGTAGCTGTTTGAGCACCACCGATTCCAGGTAATAAAGCAATAGAAGCAACAATGAGTACAGAATCTATCAAGGTAGAGAATTTCATAAGGTTATCCTTAGTTAGAGTAAAGTGCAATTAGTGTTATTGAGTAATAGAGTCTTATTTTTTTTCAGTTTCAACTTCCTGCACTCAGGTCACCTGAATGGTTGATTTGTTGCTCACCCATTCAGGTGATCTAATTAGTGCAAAAACTGACTAAGTAAGCCGGGAAAAAAAGACAGTTATGTAACAAATAGTTAAGCAAAAAGAATGTTAAATCTGATACATAGCATACTGTAGTTCCCCTTTTCTCCTCTGGTTTGAACTCTGGTCAGAAATACCCTTAAACAGCTGCCCATATCCCTGTTACCTTGGTAGACACATTATACGTATTTACTTATTTTTATAAAGTTATTTTTTTACCTTATCTACTTACGAGGTTTTTTATCAACTCATCAGATCACAGCGTAAGAACATCCATCTTTGGGATAGTCTTTCTTTTGATTGAGTATTAACTCCCTAGAGATAGAGCCACTTGCCGATCACAGAGGTTATGCTGATAATTACCAACAGTTGGGTAGCAAATAAAACTCAATATTTATCAGCAACAGACGTTTTTCAACTCATTAAAACCTCTTGTTCTTACAAAGCTTTAGTTTGTCAATATCATATCGAGGAGTGAAATCAACAGCTATGTCTATTCCCAATGAACCCGAAAGCAAAAAAAGTGAACTCAAGCAAGAATCTTACACTGATGCTAATGGCAATACTCACACTGACTTGACGCGAACCACTGAAACAGTCAAGAACAGCGCAGCTAATCCCAACTCTTACACTAACGGTTACGTACAAGGTCGAAATACTGAGCGTAGCAATCAGCAAGCTGATTTAGCCGAGCGTGACAATAACAATGCTAGTGGTGGTTTGCTGTTGGGTATTATCATTACTTCCCTGCTTGGTTTGGTGATAGGTGGGGTCTGGTACTTCAACCAGCAGAATAACGCAGCTGTTAACAATCCTGCGCCAGTCGTGGTTCCTGTACCGAGTAAGAGTAGTCCAACCCCTAGTGCATCTCCTCAACCACAAACGAGGATAATCGAAAGAACTAGGGAAGTACCTGTTGTTGTTCCTGTTCCACAACAGCAGGTTATACCTCCATCTGCACCTCGCCAACCGGATATTAACATTACTATTCCACCCCAGCAGCCTGCCGCACAAAAAGCACCTTCTGCAACCCAGCCAACCCCCAAAGCCACACAAAGTCCAGTGACGAGTCCAACTAGCATTACTCCGACTTCGCAGAACAAGGGCGATACTTCTACTAAGACTGTCGCTCCAGGTACGAAAAGTGACACCACTCAAACCACTCCACCTCAAGGAGTAGACAAGTCAAACAGTACATCTAATAGCGGTTCTTCTACCGCAGGTGATACTACTACAGGCGGTTCTAGTCAATAATAGCTTCTGAACTTTCAACCCACTTGATAATGCTGGCATTAACGCCAACATCTAACAAGTGGGACAATTTTTTAATCAATATTTCGGAATTGTTGCGATAAATGAATGGTATTTAACTTTAGTAAAGATGTAGTGTAGCTGAATAAACATAGGCTAGATTAAGAGTAAGGTACAAATCGGTTAAAAGTTAAACAAAAACTTTCAAGTTAGAGCCTGTGCCTCCTGCTCTAATGTTCTTGCGATCGCTCTGATAGTTGTGGCATCCATTGAATGTGTTTTTGCCTTAAGTTCAATGAGTTGTTTTGGAGGTTTTAGAACGCACAGCCAGAAAATGCCTGCCTAGTTGGAATATAAGGATGTGCAATTGATTCATAGAGCAATCGCCAATACTGTCCACCAAAGTTTAAATTGGTTACTTCTGAAATTCTCTAATCTTCAAGAAACCGCCCCAAGCTACTGATATTTATCCATCGTAGCTTCAGGCGGTTTCTGCTTTGAGTTAGCTAAAAAGTTCAGAATTGCTAACGACTAGTTAAGGTAATTACAGTCACTTCTGGCGGACAAAATAGGCGTCCTGGTCTATAAGTTCCTAAACCACGATTGACATATAGTTGATTTTCTTTCACCTTGTGAAACCCTTGCGCCCACTCCCAATATCGCACTACTTTAGAACAGTCTCCCAGGAAAAATGTTACCCAACGGCGTAATTTTTTTGGTATTTGTTTGAGTAGTTTTTTATAATAAAGTACTACAGGGCCAATGCCCGGAATTACGATGTGACCGCCGTGGGTATGACCAGATAGTTGCAAATCTACGCGCCATTGTTGCAATATCTTGGCTGTATCTGGGTTATGGGATAAAACGATGCGGGGTGTAACGGAGTCTAGTTGATTCATGACTGGTGCGGGGTGGAATTCCCGTGACCAATAATCAGCTAGTCCTACCAATGGTAATTCTTTTCCTAGTGGATAGGCGATTTCATTCCAAAGCACATGCACCCCAATGCTAGTTAACGCCTGTGTAACTTCTGTTTTAGAGTGGCTGTAATAGATATCGTGATTACCAAGTACGGCGTAGATACCACAGCGACTTTGCAGATGTTTGAGTCGAAGCACCAATTGGTGAATTGGCGTCGGATCGTCTGTTACGTAGTCACCAGTTAATAGAATTAAATCCGGTTCAGCTTCGTTAGTAAGTGCGATCGCTTTTTCTAACATATCTTCCGACAGCCGCAAACCATCATAGTGAAAATCTGACAACTGCACTAGCGTTGTACCTTGTAAAGATGCTGGAAGTTCCGCAATCTTAACCGTTATTTTATCTACTCTTAAATGTCCTGTAAACAACCAATGCATAAGGCAACCGATACTCCTCATACCAGCGCTTACAGCTTACCAAAAATCAAAATGTAACTTGAGAAACTGCAAGAATTTATGTCACATACTCCAGATACAATTAACTAATTAATTTATTTGAAATCCCTGAATTTGGTTATAGGGTTTTTCTCCTGCACTTCTCTACGAGACGCTGCGCGAACAGCATGGTTTGACTACTTCTCTGCGAGAGGCTGCGCCTTAAGCGTTGGCGCAGCCTCTCGCAGAGAAGCTATGCCGCAGGCTTTACGGCTGCGCTCAGTACAAGTGCGCTCACCGGCCGCTCAGTGACCACCCCCTGCCTTCTCATTCAGCTTGTAGGGTGATTATAGTAACTTCTGGGCGGCAAAATATGCGTCCTGGGAGGTAAGTTCCCAAACCACGATTGACATATAGCTGATTTTTTCCTACCCGATGCAAACCCTGTACCCATTCCCAATGGCTGACTACAGAAACATTTACTTCCAAAAATGGAACTCGACGCCGCACTTTTTTGGGTATTTTTTCTACAAGCTTTTCGTAAAACAACGCCGCAGGGCCAATTCCGGGAATCACAATTTGACCACCGTGAGTATGACCAGATAATTGTAAATCAATTCGCCATGCTTGCAGTATCTCCGCAGTATCTGGGTTGTGAGATAAAACGATGCAGGGTGTATCGGGGTTTAGTTGATTCATGACTAGTGGAGGGTGGAATTCCCGTGACCAACTATCAGCCAGTCCTACAAGTGGCAATTCTTTTCCTAGTGGATAGGCAATTTCGTTCCAAAGGACGTGAATTTCAATGCTAGTTAACGCCTGTGTAATTTCTGCTTTTGCGTGTCTGTAACATATATCGTGATTGCCAAGAACAGCATAGATACCACTGCGACTTTGCAGATGTTTGAGTCGAAGTACCAGCTGGTGAATCGGCGTCGGATCGTCAGTTACGTAGTCACCAGTTAATAGAATTAAATCTGGTTCAGCTTCGTTAGTAACTGCGATCGCTTTTTCTAACATGTCTTCCGACAGCCGCAAACCATCGTAGTGAAAATCTGACAACTGCACCAGCTTCTTACCTTGTAACGATGCAGGCAAACCTGCAATGTTAACCGTCAATTTCTCTATACTCAACGGCCCAGATAACAACCAATGCATAAGGCGTTCAATAAAGCTCAATCATAGCGTTTACAGCTTAACTAAACATTGTCGGTTTGTGTATAGCGACCAGTGCAACTTCTTGAAAATTTCATCAAACCTGTAGATTTTCACGTATTTATACTTATTTAAATCAGAGGTAACTTTACTGTTAATTAATTTATGTTCAGAGTGTGGTGCATTTCTCTCTGAGGCAGAGGGATAGTGATTTTTATTACGTATATAATTCAACTATACGGACAGGGTTTATTTTGCAGCGATCGCACGGCATTAGATTCCTAGCAATTATTATTTTATTTATCAATAATTAAAAAATAGCGCTAGCCTGTCATTAGGCTGGCGCTATTTTTTGATTTAATTCACAGATAAAAATAGTTAAATGAATTCCCTAAATTTTTCTAGCTGATTGTTCGCAATTTTGTTTTTATACAGCACTGCGATTGGTTATTAAATTCCACAAGAAAACTGCGACAATTGCACCAAGAACTGCTACTGCAATACCAGGAATGCTAAGACCAGGGGCTGCTAAAGTTAACGTTCCTGTAGTGAAAAATATACCTAAACTACCACCAACAAAAGCACCGATGATTCCTAGTAATATTGTTCCCAGAATTCCGCCACCTTGATGACCTGGGTAAATAGCTTTAGCGATCGCACCAGCAATTAGACCTAAAACAATCCAAGCAAGAATATTCATTGTTTTTAATTAGCTAAATGTTTTTTGCTCACAAGCAAATATTAGCAATCTTAATCTTTTGATTCCATCTATCATCAGAATTAATTATGAATATTCATAAGGAATAGTTTAATTGCTACTAGGTTTTTTGATATATGCGCCCATTGAGGTAGATAATCAATTAAAAAAAGCTCCTAGTAGGTCTTTAACCAGGAGCTTATCAAACTATTGCTTGGTAATTGCAGTATATGCATTTTTAATTAGCTCTCTCCTCTACTAGAAGAATTAAGCTGAGTTTTCAAAGACTGTCTCTAAAGTAATGTAAAGGAAGCAAAATCAGGCGATGGAGACGATGGCCTGTGACGCTCAAACGTGAACAGCGTGTCGCAGACAGACTCGTTGGCGCAGCCTCTCCAAGAGTTGGGAGCCGTTGGCGCAGCCTAAGAAGAGAAGTATTGGGTATTACGTACTGGGTATTAGTATTGAAAATTGGGTATTTACTAGAGTAAAAACTATTCTCTAGTTCCCAGCTTATAGTCCCCAGTCCCCAATCTCAGTCAAAATGCCTAATCAAATTTGGTTATCACAATTGCAAAAACACCGAGCGATCGCAGTTATCCGCGCTTCTCAAATCGAAGTGGGACAGCAAATGGCAATGGCTGTAGCATCAGGGGGAATGCAGTTAATTGAGATTACCTGGAATAGCGATCGCGCTGGGGAATTAATCAGTCAACTACGCTCAGAATTACCAGCCTGTACCATTGGTACTGGTACGTTATTCAATGTGCAGCAGCTAGAAGAAGCGATCGCATCTGGGGCGCAATTCCTCTTTACACCCCACGTTGATCCGGCAATGATTCAAGCAGCGATAGAAAAAAATGTGCCCATTATACCAGGAGCGCTGACTCCTACAGAAATTGTTACCGCCTGGAGTCAGGGCGCTAGTTGTGTAAAAGTGTTTCCTGTGCAAGTAGTGGGAGGGGCTGATTATATCAAAAGTTTGCAAGGGCCACTGGGTCAGATTCCCTTAATTCCTACTGGCGGCGTCACTCTGGAAAATGCCAAAGAATTTTTACAAGCGGGAGCGATAGCTGTAGGTTTGAGCGGTGAATTATTTCCCAAAAAGCTTGTCACAGAGGGAAATTGGGAAGCGATCGCATCTGGGGCAAGAAAACTGATGCGACAGTTAGCTTAACTTAGAATCAAATCATCAAAAATTCACGTCTATTAAAGTAATAGATAGGGAAATAAAAGTAAAAACTGATAACTTTCCCAAGACCCCATAATTTGAGTGTGAGTGTATCTAAAATGAAAAGACTGATTTCTCCTGGCTGGGTGCGTTGCTTACAAATACTCCTCACTGGTACGGCACTGTCTTTAAGTGTTTTTACTACTACTGGAACGAGTGAAGTTTGGGCGAATTCCAAAGATCAAGTGATTGCACAAACAATCCAGACATTACAACAATCGGATCAGCGCTGGATTCAAATTAATCTTTCAAAGCAACGATTAATAGCTTGGCAAGGTGACAGAGTGGTTTATGGAAGTGCTATCTCCTCTGGCAAAAAAGCTACTCCTACTCTTGTTGGTACTTTTAAAATTCAATCCAAGTTCAAAACTACACAAATGCAGGGAGAAAACTACAATGTTCCTAACGTTCCTTATGCGATGTTTTACCAAGGTAGTTACGCTATTCACGGAGCTTATTGGCATAAAAGTTTTGGTACTCCAGTGAGCCATGGCTGTGTGAATCTTGCACCTAAACATGCTAAATGGCTATTTGAGTGGGCATCAGTGGGTACACCAGTAGTTATCCATAAATAGTAAGTGAAGCAGCTAGTACCGCAAGACGGAAGTCAAAAGTCAAAAGTCAAAAGTATTATGCAATAAGCTCTTTAGGGCTTTTCAATGGCTGCTTATTTACACCATGTAAAATAATCATAAATAACAACAAATTAAGACAATTAAGTAATTCCCAGCATAAAATCTTGCTGGGAATCTTCGGAGTCGGAATTACTGAACTTGAAATAAGATATAAAAAAGGGCATTCAACAATTTGCCCAAAAAAATAAGCGTAAATCCTGACAATTCCTGTGTGAAATTACAAATGCAAATATGAATTTGGGGAAAGTTTGTATTTAGACATTTAAATGACAGATTTTTTGTAAAGTTTGTCCTTTGTAATTAGTCATTAGGAATATGGATTAAACAAAATGCAAAACTTCTGTTTCGTAGGGTGCGTTATGCTCTTGGCTTTTCACGGCATCTGGAAAACCTCACTTCTATTTCTCTCTCCTAAAAGGAGAGAGATTTTGAATTTTCCCCCTTAGAGCGTCGGGAAGGGGGTTAGGGGGTTAGGGGGTTAGGTTTTTTGTGGACTTTTCCACATAATCTGAATTGTCAGGTTATGCTCTTGGCTAATGCACCATCCCAATATTTTCGGTGCGTTACCAAAGCCGTAACACTACGAAAGTTGCTCTTTATTTAATCTGTGTTCCTTAGTGAATAACAAAGCACAAATGACAAATGTGCAAATTGGATGCAGATTAGCTTAGGACTTGTCTTGAGAAGCATTAGTGGATGAATTGCGTAAATCCTCTACAGGAAGCTAGAAGTCACTCTGGAAATTTGTAGTTCTCCAGAAAACTACTTCACTTCATGATTTTTGCGTAGTTTAGAAGATGAAGCATAATGCAAACCTGGATTCGCAGTGGTGGGATTCGTTCTTCAGGAACTTTTTGTACAGGCGTGGCGCTGATGATGGTGACTTTATTCTCTTGGTCATCACCTTTAGTAGGTACACCCAACTCGACTACAGCAACAGCCACGTCAGTTGATGAAAACAGCATCAATGTATTTAATAATATCAGGCAAACATCCCAACTTCGCTGGATTGAAATTGACCTGTCAGAGCAACGCTTACGTGCATGGAAAGGTAATAAACTTGTTTATTCATACCGCATTTCTGGAGGTAAGCGATCGACCCCCACACCCATAGGTAGATTTCGGATTAATTCTAAGTATCGCACTCACCGAATGCGAGGCAGTGGTTACAACATTCCTGACGTTCCTTACACAATGTATTTCTACAGAGGCTATGCCATTCATGGTGCTTACTGGCATAACCGTTTTGGGATTCCAGTCAGCCATGGTTGCGTAAATTTACCTGTTAAGCAAGCTCGCAATCTTTACAACTGGGCTTCAATGGGAACTTTGGTAGTCGTGCGGAAATAATTGCAATTCTTACCTTGATGTATGGACAGGTGCGTTACACTCCGTGAAAGCGCCTGTCCGTATATACTGCGACATTGCTCTCTGGCGGAAACCAAATTATAGACATAAATTGTGTCTATAATAGACATGATTATGAATAAAAGAGGTAGGAGAATGAACTGGAGAATTGCAGAAGTTAAACAGAGGTTCTCCGAACTAATTTGACCTTAGTAACGCGCAACATCCGCGATTTTGATGGCTGTGGCATCCCACTTTTAAATCCTTTTATTTAAATAGTTAAACGCGCATTAGTCTAACTCAACTGTGCCACGAATTTATTCTCCAAAAGCGGATCATTCGTTAACAAGTCTTCAACGGTGATTCGCAAAAAGCGTTGCTCATCAACTTGAAAAAGAATTTTGATGCGATCGCTTCCCGGATGTCCGGTTGGTGTTAGTTGGGCAATTGTCCTCGCACCTTCTTTTCCTTGCAGTTCTGCCGCTAGGATATGCATTTCCAGCCAGAGACTGGAAACAAGATTTTACGAGGGTTGTAGCTTACAGCTATTTTCAGGTAAATAGACCACGCTCTACGGGCACAGCATTGCTGCGCCTGTACGACAGATCTGGTTCAAATACTTGAATTCTACTGTAAGTTGACACGCATGAACAATGCTGTGCCCTTATTGTGTATTGCTTCCATTCGAGAACCGCTATAGTTAAAAGCCCATTAATTTAACTCAACTGTGCCACGAGTTGATTCTCCAAAAGCATATCATTCGTTAACAAATCTTCAACAGTGATTCGTAAAAAGCCTTGCTCATCAACTTGAAAGAAAATTTTGATGCGATCGCTCCCAGGATATCCAGCTGGTGTCAGTTGGGCAATTGTCCTGGCACCTTCTTGATCGTTGAGGGGTTTGACGCTGGTTTCGCTACTGTCTAGACGGCGAGTAATCAAGCGATCGCCATCAAAATAAACTTCGGTATTGCCTGTATCTGCTCCCAATTCTCCGATAATTAATTCAATACTAGGCTGATTTTCTAAAGAAGCGCCTAAGACTAATTCCACTGGCTGACTCATTGGATATGCAAGTCCCGCTTTAATTAAAGAATGCCATTTGTGACGCTGATTGCGGCGATCCCAGTAGCGAATACCATAACTATGATATAGAAAGTCTTTAATTTGTATCCCTTGAGCTAGCTGTAATGCACCTTGAGCGATCGCTTCAAACGGACGTTCGCAACGGATTTTTTCTAGTTCAAAATACTGTTTTATCCATGTCTGCACTGCCGGTAATTGCACTGTCCCACCAACTAACAAAACTGCATTAATATCTGGAAGTTCTATCCCTTGGCGTTTTGCTTGCTGCAATAGTGTCGTCATCGACTCATCCAATAACTCAAAAAATGCGTGTTCTTTGAGGACATTTTCAAAAGTGTCGCGGTTTAGTTCCAGTTCATAGCTTTCAAATGTCTCATCATCAAAGTAAACTTCACTTGCTTGGTTTTGGGTTGATAGCTGAATTTTCACCCGTTCTGCCAATCGTGTTGTCAAGGGACTTATCTTCAGTTCTTGAGTTTTGGCAAAGTAATCTACTAACCAATTATCAATATCAGTCCCGCCCAAATTTTGCCCAGCTTTCGCTAGGACACGGGCAGTTTTGACTTTTTGTTTTGAATCTTCAGCCAAGGACTTATTACCCCACTTGAGGATAAATCCCAGCGGTTTTGTAGTTGCTTGTACACCTTGATCCAATCGTACAAGGGATAAATCTAAAGTACCGCCACCAAAGTCAATCACTAAGAGAATTTCTTGATCTGCCAAACCATAACCCAAGGCGGCGGCTGTGGGTTCATCCAGCATTCGCACCTGTTCGACGGGAAGGGCTAGACAAACTTTTCCCAGCCAGTGACGATAGGCTTCAAAACTGTCTACGGGTACAGTTAACACCAGAGAATCTAACCCACCTTGCAGAGGCGCTAGTTGTTCAATCACCTGGGTGAGGAACCATTGCCCTACTTGTTCAAAGGTGACAATTTGCCCATCTAGTTCGGGTAAGAAACCTTGGATATCTGCGCCGATCCCCCGCTTGAAGCTGCGGAAAAATCTAGTTTCGCCCTTAAGGTCAAGACCGCGATCACGTACTTGCTGCCCTACTAAGACTTTATTTTGTGTTGCGTCTTCAACATAAACCAAACTGGGAATCAGTGGCGGATTGAGACTTTGTTTAATTGATAAACCTGGTAGATTCAGGGTTTCTGGCTGCTGGGTTACAGGGTTCCAACGAGCAATGACTGTGTTGCTAGTACCAAAATCGATTGCGATCGCCATATTTTATATTTATTATCTCGCACGAAGAGGCTAAAGCTGCTTTATTTGTGATTATTTCAGGGTAATTGAAAGTTTATCAGATTTGAAAACCCCTCATTTGTATGAAGGGTAAGGTAACTAACAGTTTTTGGCTTTAATTGTGTAGAACCTGTGCGATCGCCTGAGAAATCGGTAAGCCAGGACAGCGTTCTAACCAGAAAAACTCACCAACTGGGTTAACCTCAAGAAATACATGCCGACCATCAGGAGTCAAAATAATATCAATAGCTCCGTAGTTCAAACGAAATTCTGCCATGAGTTTGAGCAGTTTCTCTTCGACATCTTGAGGCAGAGTGTATGACTCCCAAGTGTCGAGTAAGGCAATTCCCCGTTTGCGCCAATCGTAACGCGCCTGCTCCAAAGCTTGAGAATCAACCGCAGCCGTCAGCACACGTCTGCCGACAATAATTGTCCGCAATTCCAATGCTTTGGGGATTTTTTCCTGAAACGTCATTGGGCAGAAACATAATCCATCAAGGTTGTCCAGATCCTCAGATGAAATTGGATTCTAGGACTTACGCATTGACAGAGTGGTAAAATAATGCAGTTAAAAATGAGTGTCGTCAAAAAACAGGTATCGGGCAATTAGAGAAATCAGCAAACCCTCAACAGCACAATGCAATCTGGAACACTACACCCTGTTTCTGTTATCAGAACCGAAGCATGGGGGATGCAGTAGGTTGGCAGAAATATTAAGGGATGTTTCACATGATACTGTGAACCGTTTTTTGTTAAGGGAGAGATACGAACCAAAAGATTTATTTGAGATGGTAAAGACTATTATCAACCTGACAGGAGGGATTTTAAGTGTTGATGACACAGTAATAGAAAAACTGTATAGCAATCCTAAATATGCAGAATTAATAGGTTATTTTTGGTCGGGTAAATATCATAAAAGTATCAAAGGTTTAAATTTGATAACACTGTATTACAGCGACATACATGGCAATTCAGCGCCAATAAATTACAGAATATACGACAAAGAAGAGAGAAAAACAAAGAACGATTATTTTCGAGAGATGCTAATTGAGGTGATTAGTTGGGATGTAAAGCCAATACTAGTGACAGGAGATAGTTGGTACTCTGGAGTAGAAAACCTAAAATTTTTAAGAAACCAAAAATTGGGTTTTCTATTTGGAGTTGAGAAAAACAGAACTGTTTCTAATGAACTGGGATATTGTCAGGTAAGGAGTTTAGAGATTCATGAACAAGGGTTAATCACACATCTGAGAGAATTTGGATTTATCAAGTTGTTTAGGAAAGACTTCAAAAAAGAAGACTCTAGACACTATATATTGTATCTCCCTTTGGAGGAGATGCTCAAGCAACTAACCAGAGGTGAATTTGTGACAATTCATGATACTCATTGGAGAATTGAAAGTTTTCACAGAGCCCTCAAACAAGTATGTGGTATCTGTCGATTCATGGTTAGAGATAGCCATGCAATTAAAACACACATATTTTGTTCACTTCAAGCATTTGTTCGTTTAGAAAAAATGCGTTCTGAAAACATAATTTCCAATTGGTATGAATTGCAAAGGAACTTATTCACTTTAGTGGTGCGCGAGTACATTGTGAACAATCTCACCAATATTTGTGCTGCTTAATACACATGGGTGAGATTTTTTGTCAATGCGTAAGTCCTATTTTTAAGGTATGTAGTATTTTTACATTTTGTTACATACTTGTAAATCTTCCTGCCCACTTACTTGTGTCATCAGAGGCAATATCTTGTCTGTACTGATGCAGCAGTTTTAAAAGCTGTCTTAACTGGGGGAAGCTTCCGGGGCAAGATATCACTAATACCAAGCGTATTGGGATCAATTTTTTTCTCTTTTCCCAGATTTAGGGCGAGTAGTTGGCGCTGGTGCTGACTTATTTTGCAGAATTGCAATTTCTCTCTGTGCATCTTGATAACTATCTTGTTCCCCTTGCTGCTGGAATAGTTTTGCAGCTTTTTTGAAATCTGCGATCGCTCCCTGTTTATTTTTCTGCTTGGTGCGAATCACACCCCGATTATAGTAAGCTAAGGCATTGTTAGGATTAATTGCGATCGCTCGTGAATAATCCTGATTTGCAGCTTTTTTATTTCCCAGTTCGAGATAGGCATTACCACGGTTATTGTAAGCTGCTATATTATTAGGATCTAGTTTCAGCGCTTCAGTGTAATCTTCAATACCACCTTTATAATCTCCGAAAGAAAAGCGGTGAATACCTCTGTGAATATAAGCTGCAATAAATTTAGGATCAATCTGTAAAATAGTATTGTAATCTTCAGTAGCTTCGAGTTTATCTCCCAAATCACTGTAAACATCACCACGATTAAGATAGGCTTCTATGTATTTGGGATTGATGTTAATTGCATCCGTGTAATCTTTAAGTGCTGCATATTTTTGTTTATTGAGAGATTGAGTTAAACCCCTTTGATAATAAGCTTTGGCATCACTAGGATTAATTTTAATTACTGTATCAAAATCTTGGATTGCTTCAAGTCTTTGTCTGAGGTGACGGCGGAGAATCCCTCGTTGCAAGTAAGCTTCGGTATGCTGAGGCTTGAAAGCGATCGCTTTGCTAAAATCTCCAATTGCTCCTTTATTATCTTTCAGTTGAGCACGGGCTAACCCCCGGCCATAGTAAGCGTATGCATTCTTAGAATTTAACTTAATCGCTTGGGTATAGTCAGCGATCGCTTCTTTGTACTTGCCTAATTCAGAAAAAGCAAATCCTCGGTCAAAATAGGCATTAGCATCTTGAGGATTAAGCAAAAGGGCTTGGCTAGAGTCTGCTTGTGCTTGCTCGTAGTCTCCTAATCGATAATAAGCATCGCCTCGCCTGTTATAAGCTAAAGCGTTTTGTGGATCTAATTGAATAACCTGATTGAAATCTTCAATTGCTCCTTCATAGTTTCCTGTGTCATATTTATTTACTCCCTCTTGATATAATTTTTGTTGAGCATCACTTACAGGCTTTGGCGACCTCAATTGCCATGCCCCTACACCAAGTATGATACAACCAGCTATTCCCGTCAGAACTAGTAATAATTTTTTCTGATGCTGTTTTTGCTGATCTGGCTCAAGATTTGTTAATTTTTTCAGATCGTCTAAAACTTCGGTTGCAGAATGGTAGCGCTTACGATAGTCAAAACGCACCATTTTATTAAGAATTTTTGCTAATTTTTTGTTAACTTTTAGATTTTTGTGACGCCAAACTATTTCACCTGTCAACCGATTTTTATGACCTCGGAAATTAGATATTTCGTTTGCAGGTAAACCTATAAGTACTGCGATCGCAATAATACCTAAAGCATATATATCACTGTTGTATTTGAGGTTGCCGTTAACTTGTTCAATCGGCATATATTCGAGACTGTCAACGGTATTAGTGATAGCTTCATTAAAAGTACCAAAATTAACCAAAACTAACTTTTTATCTGATTCCCGGCGAATAATATTTGCTGGTTTAATATCCCGATGAATTACGCCATAGCTATGTACAATCGCTAAAATTTCTAATATTTCTGATAAAACAGTAATAACTTGGTCTTCCCTCAGAGGTTGTCCCTGGATAATTTCGTCAGTTAAAGGATTGCCGGGGATGAATTCTTGGACTATATATAATTCTTGATTTTCTTCAAAAAAAGCAATTAGCTTTTGAATTTTATCGTTTTCCTGTCCTAGTTTTTCTAAAGTTGCTGCCTTACTAGCAAATAAACGGCGTAGGATTGTTAAAGTTTGAGGATTGTTACTAGGAGGACATAACTGCTTTACTATAAATTTGCTGCCAGGAAGAATAACATCTTCAACTAGATAGGTTTTCCCCTTTTCCCCATCGTTGAGAAGTTTTAGTATTCGATAACGTCCATCTAGTAAATCACTATTCATCAATATAAATATAGTCTTATAAATTGTTCGATTATAGCTTACGTGTTATTAATGTTAAAAATTAAAAATGAGATAAATGCGTAGACTGCTACGGCGTGTCTCTACAATCTGCTTACCAGAACAACGTTAGTTCGACGAACCTCTCCCATCTAGTACCGCAAGGGGTAAGTCAAAAGTCAAAAGTCAAAAAAAATACAGCGTAAACATTTCGTTGATTTGAAATGGGTTGTTTATTTCCGCCTTGCGGTACTAGCCTCCCCTCTTACAAATAGCTATCCATTAGTCACATCTTTCTTAATAATCTTGAAACTATTGTTTTATAAGGCTCACAATGCTTAGATTTTCTTGCTAGCTTGACAAATTAGTCCTTATTGTTCTCGATAAAAACTCACTTTTATTGAGAATAGACAACGTAGCTTTAAGGCTTCGGCATTTGGTGAGCAATTGCTCTGACAAATGTTAAGAAAGATCCGGGTAATGGATAGCTACAAAGAGAGGGAGGAACAACGAAAAAATAAGCTTTTTAAGCCCCTCCCCCTTCGGGGAAGTCAAAAGTCACTCATTCAAAAGTCAAAAGTCAGACCAAATCTATCAAACTCACGTTAACAATACAGGTCGATGTTATGCCATTGCAAGCAGAAAATAGTTTCCGTATCCACAGCAAAGAGGGAGTTAGAGTCAGGTTTTACGCTGGCACTACAAATTTATCGCTACCAGCCAGTTCAAAGGCTGCATGAATGGCTTGCAAAGCCTTAACACCTTGCTCTTGTGCCACGACACAGCTAATTTTTATTTCTGAGGTGGCAATCATTTGAATATTGATTTGTTCTTGGGCTAGCGCTTCAAACATTTTAGCGGCAACACCTGGTTGTCCTACCATACCTGCACCAACAATACTTACCTTAGCGATCGCACTATCTAAAACAACTTCACCCCATCCTAATTCTGCTGCTACTTGGGTAAGCATTTCTTTTGCACTTTCCCCATCCATCCGTGAGACTGTAAAGGCAATATCCCGCCTGGGAACACCATCAATCACCCGACAACGTTGAGATTGGATAATCATATCAACGCTGATATTATGCTGCGCTAATAGTCCAAACAGCTTCGCCGCCATCCCTGGCTGATCTGGCAATTGGCGAATAGCAAGACGCGCTTGGTTCAAATCGAGGGCGACGCCGCGAACGGGAGGAGTGGGGGAGGAGTGAGGAGTAGAGACGCGATTAATCGCGTCTCTACAAGAGTTAGGAGTTAGGAGTTCTCCCTTGCTCTTTGCTTCGATCTCAAAGGCGCTGCGGAGTGCGCTGACGGCGCGATCGCATTCGGCTGCATTTACTACGCAACTTACTTTCACTTCGCTGGTGGAAATCATCTGGATGTTCACGCCTGCTTCTGCTAGGGTGGCAAACATTTTTGCAGCTACACCAGGACGTCCAATCATTCCTGCGCCTGCAATGCTGACTTTGGCAATGTTATTTTTTACCATTACCTCGGCTTCGTCAAATTTGGGGTTAGATTGACTCCTGAGTGCTGGGGCGATCGCTGCTGTTACTGCTTCTGCCCGTTTTAATATTGGTGTGGTAACCGTAAAGGCAATGTCATTACTGTTACCTTCATGAATTGACTGAATAATCAAATCTACGTCTACTTTTTGCCGAGAAATTTCGCCAAATAACCTTGCTGCCACGCCTGGTTTGTCGGGTACGCGTAACAAAGCCACCTTTGCTTGGTCAATGTCAAATTCTACATGATCAACTGGACAGGCAATTTCTAGATTGATCAGCGATCGCCCTTGGGGTATGGCTGATGTTACCCAAGTACCGGGGTGATCCGTCCAGCTAGACCTAACCACAAGGGGTACACCGTAGTTACGGGCAATTTCCACAGCACGGGGATGCAACACTTTTGCACCCAAGCTAGCTAATTCTAACATTTCATTGCAGGTAATCGAATCCATCAACTGGGCTTCGGCAACTAAGCGGGGATCTGTAGTTAAAATCCCTGGAACGTCTGTATAAATTTCGCAAAAATTTGCTCGTAATGCGGCTGCGATCGCCACTGCCGAAGTGTCGGAACCACCACGACCCAAAGTCGTAATTTCCATCTCTTTGGCGCTAGATGTGCCTTGGAAGCCAGCTACTACAACTACTTTTCCTTCATTTATGTGGCGAGTTAGGCGAGTAGTTTCAATATGCAAAATCCGAGCGCGGCTGTGTTCTGCTTCAGTAACAATTCCTACCTGAGCGCCAGTCATCGAAATTGCTGGTTGTCCGAGTTCCTGCAATGCCATACTGAGTAAGGCGATCGTTACTTGTTCGCCAGTGGAAAGCAGCATATCCATTTCCCGGCGGTTAGGATTGGAAGAAATTTCATTAGCTAGTTTGACGAGTCCATCGGTGGTTTTGCCCATTGCCGAAACCACTACTACCAGAGAGTTTCCAGCTTTAACAGTTTTATAAACACGCTGTGCAACAGCTTGAATCCGTTCGACTGAACCGACAGATGTACCACCGTATTTCTGAACTATGAGCGCCATAACTTTTAGTCAATCAATTGTGTCTGTTTTGCTCAATGCCCCGCCGGGTTAGGAAGCCTTGAAGCCATTACATAGATATTTAGTTTACTAAACATTGTGCAGAATACCGCATTATAATTGATTATTCAAAAACTACATCTTCGTAGAGTGCTGCCATTGTTTCCTCAAAATCCACGCTGTTGAGTCGAAATGATTGATGTTCTGATGTGTAGGATTGTAAAACCCACAGCCCTTGCTCATTGCGTCGAAAACACTCGAATCGCTAACGTTTTGTATTAATTAAAACATACTCTTGCAGACTTTCGAGTGTTTGATAATCGGCAGATTTGTCGCCCTGGTCAAAGGCTTCAGTAGAATTAGATAAAACTTCGACAATTAAACAGGGAAATCTTTTTATAACCTGGCGTTTCTTGATCTCGTTGATCGCAAGTAACCATAACATCGGATAATATAAAGCGATTCAGAGATTCAATTCGGGCTTTCATGTCAACGATGTAAACACGCCTTCCAGAGCCACGCACATGATTACGGAGGAGAGCGATCGCTTTTCTTTCGGCTCAATGATATACCAAAATGAATGCGTGAATTACTCAAATGAGAATACCTGAAGGCGGATTGAGTAAGTAAAAGCTGATTTTGCTTGCGGAAAACACTAAAATGAGAAAGCAAAAGCTCCTTTTTAGTAAGTAAAAGCTGATTTTGCGGAAAACACCAAAATGAGAAAGTAAAAGCTCCTTTTTAGTAAGTAAAAGCTTCTTTTGAGAAAGCAAAAGCTCCTTTTGAGTAAGTCGAATGGCATTTTTACTTAGTTCAATATGAATTTTAGTCTAGGCGATCGCGCTTTTAAGTTTTATCATGGTACGCTTTGCTGAGAAGTCAAATTTTACTGCTCTCAGGAAAGGCGATTCTCAGGAAAGGCGATCACGCAAATGTGCTAAGTTTTCACGACAAGTAATAGTTTTCGGATGATTCACTCCTAAGCGTTGCTCCAAAATTTTCAAAGCTTGCAAGTAAAGGGGTTCAGCTTCGCTGTATCTTCCTTGGGATTTGTAGAGTCCTGCCAAGTTATTGAGGCTGGTAGCAACATCAGGATGTTCCTCTTCCAATAGGCGTTGCCTTAGTGCTAAAGCTTGCTGGTAGAGGGGTTCGGCTTCTGAGTAGCGTTCTTGGGAGTCGTAGAGTGATGCCAGATTGTTAAGGCTTGTTGCAACGAGAGGATGTTCTTTACCCAGGAGGCGTTGTATCAGTTCCAATGCTTGCAGAAACCGTAGTTCGGCTTCTGAGTAACGTTCTTGGGATGTGTAGAGTAACGCCAAGTTGTTGAGGCTACTAGCAACATCAGGATGTTCCTCTCCCAGCAAGCGTTGCCTCAATTTCAACGCTTGCAGATGCAACGGTTCGGCTTCTGAGAAACGTTTTTGGGAGTAGTAAAAATGCGCCAAGTTGTTAAGGCTTTGTGCAACAAGAGGATCTTCTTCTCCCAGCAGGTGTCGTCTCAGTTCCAATGCTTGCAGCAAAAGTGCTTCGGCTTCTGAATATCGTACTTCGAAGTAGTAGAGTATCCCCAAGTTGTTGAGGCTTAGTATAAAATCAGGATGTTCCTCTCCCAGCAGGTGTCGCCTCAGTTCCAATGCTTGCAGCAAAAGTGGTTCGGCTTCTGAGTACCGCCCTTGGGATTTGTAGACTTCTGCTAGGTTGTTGAGGCCTCGTGCAAAATCAGGATGTTCCTCACCCAGCAAGCGTTGCCTTAATTCCAATGATTGCAGGTACATTGCTTCAGCTTCGCTGTATCGTCCTTGGGAGTAGTAGATTCCCGCTAAGTTGTGGAGGCTTTGTGCAACAAGAGGATGTTCTTCTCCCAAGCGGTTTTTAGCTACTTTTAAACACTGCTCAAGCCAAGGTGTTGCCTGGTTATATAATCCCTGACCATCGTAGAATTGAGCGTTACCGAGGAAAGCCCAAATTAAATCTTGATTAATGACGTATTGAATGAGATTTTTAGCTACTTCAGCTATGTGAGGTATTGTAGGGGAGACATCGGTGATTTGCTGAAGGGTGGGGGTTTGAGGAATATCTTTAGCAACTGCTACCATTACCCGACAAACGGAGCGCTTAAGTTCCTCTGCCTTTTCTAAACCTGTACACTTATATTGAAAAAACTGTCGTAGCAGTGGATGCAATTGATAGATTCCCTCACCTTTGCGCTGGAGTAAATGCAGATTCAGCAAGCTATCGTCTCTAATTTCTTCTAAATCTTCGGCTTCTTCTTTTGGTAAACACTGTTCTACCAACTTCCAGGGTATGGGTGCGGCGGCAAATAAACCCAATAAACAACCCAATTGTTTATCGCCGTCCTTTAATTCTTGCCAACTCAACTCAAAGGCTGCTAACACCCCTCGTTGTGCTGTCATGTCGGCTTCCGACTTAGATTTAGAGAGGGAACGCTCATCTAATCGCTTGTTCTCCAACCGCCGCAACATTTCTGCTAGAGATAAATCCTGTTTCCGCGCCAGATAGCGCCCCACTAACTCCACACCCAAAGGTAAATATCCCAGCCACTCACATAACTGATTTGCTACAGCTAATTCTCGCTCAATTCGCTCTGGTGTTTCTTTGAGTAAAGATTTTAACAACTCCAGCGCCGCCTCTGGTTGCAGCACATCCAGAGATAACTCCTTTATGGATATTCCTAAGCGTTGGCGCGTGGTAATTAGCACTTTAAATCGGGAAGATGGCGGTAAGTAAGGCTGAACTTTCTGGTATTCGATGACATCATCTAGCACCAACAGCACATCACCTTCACGCCAATGCTGCCAGCAGTATTGTACTTGTGCGGGTAAATCTAAATCCTCTAGTGGGTTTAAATCTAAATGAATTCTGGCAAACTGCACCACTTGCAAGCCTACATCCTCAGTTCTAGCTCTTAACCAGCAGATGCCACCCTTATAAGTGCTAAGTAATAAGTGAATTAGTGCATACTGGGTTGCTAACTCTGTTTTGCCAACTCCACCCATACCATTAATGGCAGTGATTACCAACTGATTGTTGGCTTGCAGCTGTTGGGACAAACTTACCAGTTCTTCGGCACGTCCCACAAACTTAACAGCACCACTGCGAGGAACATTGTGAGGAATTTCCTTAGGCTTAAAAGATTTGGGCTGTGGAATAACAACTAGCAAATTCAGGATTTGGGTAATATCCCCTGTAGTCAGATTGCCGCCTACTTGAACATCGCGGAGAATGTTCTGTAAAATTTCTTCTGAGTTAGGGCGATCGCTCATGGTTCTAGCCTTTCAGGTTAATATTGCCAAGGTCAAGATCATCACCAAATTCAGCATCAACTAGAACCTCTTGATTTACTGAACCGTTTCTTGCGGCTTCGATTTCTATATCGCCTACTTTAACCTTGCCCTTTATCTGAACTCCTTTTAAAAGTATTTGATTAATCGTTTCGTTCAATTTAGGTTGTGTAATCTGTGTTTGTGCTTCACTGGCTACAACTTCAACAGCTTGAGCAATTTCATGGTCTTTCTTTGCCGCTTCTTCTACCTGCTCAACCAGAGAAGCTTGACCATAATCTAGCGGTTGTGTTTGAGCCAGTTCAATAGCACTCGCCGTGTTTGGTTGTTTGCGCTTCAGCAGTGATAATAATTTACCGCCTTGCTCTAAAGTCTTTTCGCCCAGGATTTCACCAGTTTTTTCAAAGGCTTTGGTGATGACTAAAGTGGCGATCGCAGCTGCTGTCAGTGATACTGGCTCCATAAGTTTGCCAAAATACACGAGATTTTACTTATGGTTCTCAGTCTAACAGCGATCGCTGCAGCAAAAATTATGATTTTCCGCCGCCATTTGTGAAGATATCGCCGAAGGATTCCGTATTTAAAATTAACAGCAGTTAACAATTTTACTTAATTAAAAGTCTCAGATCCCCGACTTATTGAAGAAGTCGGGGATCTTGTTGTTCGTGTTAATACTGAAACTGGACTTTACAATTTACTGATATTTTTGAAATTAGCGGATCTCAATCTAATTTCATAAAGTCCTAGTAAACCCGCTGCTACTAACAAAGGTAAGAAATAGTAAACTCCCCGATAAGCCAGCAATGAACTCAAAATTGTTGCACCAGAAACTTTTGAGGAAAGAATCAGCAAAATTATAGTTTCAAATACTCCCAAACCACCGGGGACATTACTAACAACACCTGCAAACATCGCTAGTAAGTAGATTCCTAAAAAGTCCAGATAGGACAAAGATATATTAGTCGGAAGCACAGCATAAAGAACTGCCGCTGCCAAAATCCAGTCAAAGCTTGAAATTGCTATCTGTACAAGGGATATTTTAAAAGAAGGAAATCGAAATTCTTGACCACGAATTATTAATGGTTGTTTAATAAGAATACTTCCTAGCAAATAAATAGCTACCAATACCAGAAAAATCACGCCGATGGGACGCACAGTGGCAAAAGGTAAATGTAGTTGAGTGGGAATTTTAAGGGGGTTGAGAAGGAACAAGCAACCTGCAACGGCAAACATCCCCAACCAAAAAGTAAAATTGGCGAAAGCAATTACTTGAGCGATCGCTAATTTCGACACTCCCCAACTAGAGTAAAATCGATAACGAATAGCACTGCCAGTCAGCAAGGCAAAACCTATGGTATTACTAAATGCAGAGCTAATAAAGTTGGTTAAAGCAATCTTGTTCCAACTTAGGGAACGATTAATGTAGCTAAAACCTAAGATATCGTACCCAATCATCACTAGATAGCCCAATGCTGTCAGCCAAATTGCCCAGCTTAAGCGACTTTTGGGAATAGCCGCTAGAGAGTTGAGAATATCACGATAATTATACTCATGCAATTCGTTAGCGATCGCCCACAGGGAAACCACCAGCAGGGACAAGCTGAACAGCGTGCTGAATTTGAGTCGCAACTTTTTAAGCATTTTAAAAGTCCTGAGTACTAAGTGAAGAAACGTATCTTAACTTTTGACTTTTAATTTATTAGCAGTCGCAAAGTTTCCATCAGGTTGACACAGCATTGACATATCATTTGCATAAACTTTTGAAGACAAACACCAGTTACCAGAGTTGTTTTTATAGTGACAACTGATAAATTATAAATGAACTACAAACAATCTAAAATTCTCTTGCTAATTTCAGTATTAACTCTATTTGGTTGTAATTGCTGTCAAAGTGTAACAGCAAAATTACCTCAACAGCAGGATTTACAAACAACACCTTCCCTTCTTCCAACCCAGCCCAAGACTAACGATTTAACTACTCCTCTAACTTACAAGATTGAAACCTACAATAGTCAAATAATGGACGCAAGTCGTACCTACGGCGTTTCTCTACCCCCTGGCTATGAGCAAAATCCAAAACAAAGCTATCCCGTAATCTTTCTCCTCCACGGTGGACATGGTAACCCGACTGCTTGGTTTATTCAGAATAAGGGGCAAGCTCTCAAGACTGTGGAAAAACTTTATACTACAGGTAAGTTGCCACCTAGCATCATCATCACACCAGATGGCAACGATAAACGTGGCTCTAGTCCCTACTGGGACCCTCAATATATTGATGGCCCTAATGGTAAAGTCTCCACAGCCGTGGGGGATGAGTTAGTAAAAGTTGTGCAAAGCCGTTATCGGACACTAACTAATCCAGATTTTTGGGCGATAGGTGGTTCATCTTCTGGCGGTTGGGGTGCAGTTAATGTGGGATTACACAATTTGGATCATTTTTCGATTTTATTTAGTCATAGTGGTTATTTTCAGGATGAAAGCGGCCCGATAAATAGTCCAATATCTTATATCAAAAGCATTCCTCCACAAGCTCAAAAAAGGTTGCGAATATACCTAGATTCTGGTATATCAGATATTGAAGAAATCAACGAAGCCGAACGATTTACTAAAGTCCTAAACAATCTCAAAATTTATAATTCGTTTCGTCAGTTTCCTGGCAAGCACACTTGGCGATACTGGCGGGAACATTTAGCCGATTCATTGACATTCGTAGGTGAGCAATTTCGACTTGCTAAAATAGCACATAGGACTGAATTTTTAGGTGTGAATCAGAATAAAAATATTCAAAATAATTAGCAATCCCCAGTATAGCAATTCTATTTGATTTGTAAAAATCGAGAGGCTCAGATCCCCGACTTCTCAAAGAAGTCAGGGATCTTGTTGTTCACGAATAATTTAGGACTGCTATAGAAATAATACTATTTTGCAAAACCGTTGATATTTAAACGTCAATGTGGAAAACCCTGCTGCAATTTTTCAGCAGATTCACATCTCGTTCCCATGCACAGCATGGGAATGCCCATAAGCAAGGCTCTGCCTATAGTCCAAGGAGGCAGCAGCCCAGGAGAGGTTGATAGTTTTTGAGCCATCAAAAACGAATACATCAGAGACTTGCAAAACCAAATTTTACTTCATGACAAAGGTTTCAGCATACTTGCGACCACCAAAACACGCACTAGGGTTGGGGGTTAGGTCTCTATTGGATTCAACTGAGAAACGCTATATAGTAAGTTCTAATGGAGGTGATTTTTTCAACGCTAAAAGAATATGAAGATTTCTAAATTCTTAATTAGCTTGGTAGGAGCGATCGCACTCCTTACTACGGTTGGTTATTATTATGTATTCATCTTAGGGGCGCCACAACTAGACCCACCCCAAAAAAAGGCAAATACTGGGCTAAAGTTTCAATTGGCAACCTTCAACTCCCAAGCGATGGGTACAGTCCGTAACTACGGTGTGATTTTGCCCCCTAGTTATAACAAAAATCAGCAAAAGCGTTACCCCGTTATATTTTTGCTACATGGTGGTCATGATGATGCCCGTGCTTATGCTGACAAGTATGCAGTCCTAGACATACTGCATGAACTTTATCAAAGTGGAAAATTACCGCCATCGATTGTGATTACACCAGATGGCAATGATAATCGAGGTTCCAATCCTTTATATGATCCTGATTATTTTGATGGGCCTAATGGCAAAGTGGGGACTTTGATTGGTTCAGAATTAGTACAAGTTGTCAAGTCGCGCTACCGTACTTTAGAAGAACCTCAGTTTTGGGCGCTGGGAGGTCTCTCTTCTGGGGGATGGGGGGCTTTTAATATCGGGTTACGCTATCTGAACAACTTCCATATTCTATTTAGCCATAGTGGTTACTTTACCGATAATAGCGGTTCACAAAATAGTCCCCAACAAATTGTACAAGAGCTACCAGTTCCAGATAGGAAGCGATTGCGTGTTTACCTAGATGCAGGTCTGAACGATAGTAATTTGCTGGCTTCTACCAAAACCTTTAACGAAACCTTAAATAAATTAGGCATTGCTCACGTATTTTATGCATTCCCTGGAGGTCATGGTTTGTCTGGTGCAGATGTAGGCTGGAACTACTTTCACAAACATCTCAAAGATTCACTCTCATATGTAGGTGAACAGTTTAAAAAAGTTAAGAGTGATGAGTGATGAGTTATGAATTAAAACTTGAAAATTCCTAACTTCTAACTCCTAACTTTTAACTTCTAACTCCTAATTAATACATTTAGACTAATGACCAAGAATTTCAAAACTCAGATTGGACTTTGGAGTGCAGCTTTCCTTACAGGTTTAGTCGGAGTAGTAAATTTGTTGTCAGCAGTGACACCTAACCTATATGGGCGAAATCACTGGTTGAAAGAATTTTTACCATTTGATATCCGGGCTGGTGGTCATATATTTGCAGCCCTAACTGGATTTGTTTTACTAGCACTTGCTACTAATTTATTACGTCGAAAAAAAATAGCCTGGTTACTTACCATTGGTTTACTAGTGATTTCCATTTTCAGCCACTTGCTGAAGGGATTGGACTATGAAGAAAGTCTACTCTCTGGAGTTTTGCTGATGCAATTAATCTTGATGCGCCATCTTTTCACGGCGCAATCAGACCGCCCTTCCATTGCACGGGGAGTTCGAGCGCTGATAGGTGCTTTATTATTTACCCTGGCATACGGAACTATTGGATTTTATTTGTTAGACGGCAAGTTTTCAGAGAACTTTAATTGGCGTGAGGCAATAATTCAGACTTTGGCGATGTTCTTCACTGAGGATAATTGGGGACTGCAACCAAAGAGCGGATTTGGAGATTTTTTTGCTAATTCTATCTATATTATTGCCGCAGGTACTATTACATATGCAATAGTAATGCTATTGCAACCTGTGTTTTGGCGCAATTTAGCAACGCCAAATGAGCGAAAAAGAGCTAAAGAAATTGTCGAGCAATACGGACGTTCTTCTTTAGCAGCGTTCACACTCTTAAATGATAAAAGTTATTATTTTAGTCCTTCTGGTAACAGTGTAATTGCTTATGTTCCCAAGGGACGGGGTGCGATCGCCTTAGGAGATCCCATAGGCCCGATTGAAGACCGCAAAGAGACAATTATTGCTTTCTGGCAGTTTTGCCAGCGTAACGATTGGTATCCTGGCTTTTACCAAACTTTGCCCGATGATGTTCAGCTTTACAAGTCATTGGGGTTTAAAGTACTCAAGATTGGCGAAGAAGCGATCGTTGACCTAAAAAGTTTTACCTTACAAGGTAAAGCTGGTAAAAACTTTAGACCATCAATCAGTCGTTTAACTAAGCTAGGATACCAAATCGAGTTTTACCAACCACCTATCGCCAATGATTTATTGCACTTGCTCAAATCTGTAAGTGATGAATGGCTGAAAATGGTACAAGGTTCGGAAAAACACTTTTCTTTGGGTTGGTTTGACGAAGCTTACCTCCGAGAGTGTGAGATTGCTGTGGTGCATAATCCTGAAGGTCAGATCAGCGCCTTTGCCAACATTCTCCAGGAGTACCAACTCAACGAAGCCACTATTGACATGATGCGACATCGCGCGTCCCTCGAAAATGGCACAATGGACTTTCTATTTATTTCCCTGCTTCAACATTTTAAAGAGGGTGGCTACGACAGCTTTAATTTCGGTCTTTCTGCCCTTGCAGGAGTTGGAGACAACCCAGAATCACGCCGCTTGGAGAAAGTATTGCACTATCTTTACGGGCATTTGAATCGCTTTTACAATTTCAAGGGACTGCACGCCTACAGAGAGAAATTCCGCCCCGGTTGGGAACCACGTTATTTGGTTTATCCCAGTTTAGCCGCCTTACCCGATGTAGTTGTGGCATTGATTCGTGCAGATTCAGGCGATCGCCTCTTTGATTATTTCAAACCTGGAGCCTAAATGTGAGAAAAAAATAACGTGCTGATTCCAAAAATTCGGAATGATTTTGACCAAATTGCTTTGCATGAGCAAGAAGGTTGGAATCACAATAGTCACTATCACAATTTTTTACTCAAACAGTTACCATCTGACTGCAAAAATGTTCTTGACATTGGCTGTGGAACTGGTTTATTCTCGCGTCTTCTAGCTAAACGTGTTGATAAAGTTATTGCAATAGATTTATCACCCAAGATGATAGAAATTGCTAAACAAAAATCTCGGCAGTATCCGAAAATAGATTATCAGGTTGCTAACATTTTACAGTGGGAGTTTCCAGTAAACCAATTTGATGCAATTGTGTCGAGCGCAACTGTTCATCATTTGCCATTGGAGAACTTAATGCCCAATATACAAGCTGCTTTAAAGCCAGGTGGCAAGCTTGTAATTTTAGACTTGCTAGAGCATGAAAGTATACAAGATAGATTGAGCAATTTCTTTGCTGTTCCGCTGAATTGGATATTTCAGACGCTTAGGAATAGACATATCAAGCAATCGCCAGAAGCAGCCGCCGCAATGAAAGAACATCTTCGCACAGACAAATATCTAACTCTCTCGCAAGCACAACGAATTTATACAAAGTCACTCAGGGGCGCAAGGGTTAGAAAACACCTATTCTGGCGTTATTCAGCAGTATGGCAGAAGTCGTCAGCAACATCATAATACCTCATTGCAGGGCGATATCTACGATGGGCTACGCCTACACAACTTGGCATTGACATTATAGTACAAATATACTATAGTAGGAGTATCCGGTGAGTATACAACACGAAGTTTACCAGGCGATACCCAAAGTTTGTAGTAACTGAACATCCTTAATAACTAGTTCGTGAATGCAATCATGATCACACGATATTTGTGTTGTATATGCCAATTTTAGCATTTATTAGGCATTAAATTATTGTGTATTTTTACTTCAAATTTGCACAGTTATAACAGCTGTAGATTTTGTGAATCGTGGCTTTAAAAGATTCTTGACCTCTATATCGAAGGTGACAATATGGCAAGTAATAAAATTTCTCTGCTAGAACTCATCCAAATTTTTGCAGAATATCACAGCAATATTATCGTCAATATTAAACACCTACAAGAAGATTATCAAAGAACAGGTATCAAACGTGTTAAAGGTACTAGAAACGAAAACGGGGAACTGCTCCAACCTTGGTTGCGAACAGAATATATAGATAATGCTGAGTATGTTGGTATGGGCGAGTTTCAGTTTAACCGCAATACTGCTACTATTAATATGCTTATCAAACGGAAAGTTAAACTTACCAAATTTGAAGACCAAATCCCCACTCTTGAGGTAGCAGGTTTGCTAGTAAATGACCTCAATACCTTTAAGAATTACACGATTGTGAGTGATGGCAAAATAAATGTGAAGTCCTTAAAAGTCAAAATTAGTAGTAAAAAAGCCTTTGAGTTGCTTAAAGAAAAAGGTGTGCTGGATGCAGAAGATTTTGACTTTAATGCTGAATATACTATTCAGTTAGATAACTTACCGCTTGTAGTTGCTAATAGTCATTACAGTAGTATTGATGGACTATTCAATGAACTAGCGGAAATTAAAGTACTAACTAGTATTATTTGTGCTCACTTGAAAAAAGAGTCAGATGTATTTATAGAAGCGCAGTTAGATGAGTTTAAAAAGCACTATCTGTCTAAGAATATTTACATCAATTTTCCTACAAGTAACGAATATACCGACATCCAGGAAGCTTTAGTTAATGGTACTCTTGACTCAAGATTAAGCTATAAAATTGACATCGGTAGTCAAAATATTCTGAACCTGAGTAAGTTACCTTCCGCTAACAAGTTTGTAAATAGAATGTATCGTTTCTATGATAAAAAAACTGGAGAAATTATCATTAAGCCTAGTTTTGAGATGGCATTTAACAAGAATCTTGCTGTCAGGTACAGGCTACTGTCATCACGCACCAAGATTACGAAAATTGATGAGTTAATGAAACCGATTTTTGATGATTTTCTTGGGCTTGAGCAAAGTGGTATAGTTATAGGTATTCTTATAAAAGCTGGTGCTGATAGCTTGGCGCAGTTATTGGAGGATAAACAAACTGGTAAGCAGATCAGCAAAGAAGAAATGGTTGCAGCTTTGACGGCAGCGAATACCAAACTAGAACAATATGTAGAAAAAATCTACCGAGATAAGATATCTCCTTTGGTATTTTACATTGGTTGTACTGGACTATTGCCAGAACAAATGGAAGCAAAAGCCATGACTGCTGAGGAAGCTGTTGCTAAATACCCCGATTTGCAATTTTCTAAAAGTGAGCAAGAAGGTACTTTTTTTGCAGTTGGTGATAGTATTATCAGCATTTATGCAAAAGCTGAATATTACAGCAAACTTATTTTTGTTGGTATAGACAATTAGATTGCATAGCAATTCTAATTGTTGCTAAATTTTGTAAGATGTGTTAAGATAGGACGCCATCTTGAACTATTGCAGTGCGTTACTGTCAAAAACACCAAAGGTGAAATATTCAGGACAAAGTTGTTTTAATCCGGCGATCGCCTCATAACAACGTTTCCCTGTGAGGTCTCCAAATACCTCGTAAAAGCGTTGGTTATAAAATCCTACTCTGTAATCTTTGGGTTGTAAATAGAGTACGGCTGGTAACTGATTGAGTAGGTTATAAAGCAATACACTAGGGTTAAGGATAATTGTAGTCGTGAAACCCAACAAATGCCCGAAAATGTTGGGTTTGGTTCCTCAAACGCCACTTGCTACCCTGCGGGAACGCTAAGAGCGAACAAGTCAGGAAACCGCAAGGGCGCAGTGGCTCCCCAACCTACGCAATATATTTTTTGGGCTTAACCTAAGCGTATTGGGAGCTAACCTGTTACAAGAATGGCGATACGTTTACGTATCGCTCTGAATAGTCATAAAAAATATGAGATTATTTTTCAATAAACTTGAGAAAAATATAATTAATTGCAACAATGACAATTACCTTTTCATCCTCAAACTATGATGAACTATGGGAGCAGAGCTGGCAGAATACCCATCGTCTATACCAATCAGACGACTTCGACGATATCTTTGATTACCCTAAGCAGTTAGGAACAGGATACAGGCGATTAATTTGGCTTCAGGATGGGTTCTGGCTTCGCGTTCGGGAATTTGAATGCCGAGAATTTATTCGTTGTGATGATTATGAAGAAGGATGGACGGCATCAGTCTTGACATTTTTTCTTTGCGGCGATGCTGGAGTAGTGATTCACAAGACAAACGACTACTTCCACGAAATTAGCGGACAGAATTGTTTCGGATTTGGCTCTGCTATGGAGACAGAAGAGTGGCCTGCGAACCAGCGAATTTTCCGAGTCCAGATTTGCATGGAGCCTTCTTTCCTCAAATCCTATGGCTGTAATCAGCTTGACTCTCTACCATTGCAGTTAAAAAATCTGATTGAGGGAAACAAACAGGAAGATTTCAATCTGCTGGGAACAACGACTCCAGCGATGCAGCTAGCAATTGGACAGATTCTAACTTGCCCTTATCAGGGATGGATGAAACAGCGATATCTGGAAAGCAAAGCCCTAGAATTATTAGTTTTGCACCTAGAGCAAACCGTCAAGCGCGAACAGGGTTTAAATTTGGTCACAACCCTCAAGTCTACTGACATTGACCGCATTCATGATGCTAAAGAAATTTTACTGCGGCATTTTGATAATCCGCCATCTTTACTAGACTTGGCAAAGCAAGCTGGAATTAATCACAACAAGCTTAAGCGAGGCTTTCGTGAGATTTTTGGCACAACTGTATTTGGCTACCTGCACGATTATCGTATGGAGAAAGCGCGGCAGTTGCTTTGTGAAGGCAAGTTGAGCATAGCGACAGTGGCAAATATAGTGGGCTACGCCAATACTGGGCATTTTGCTGTGGCTTTCAAACGCAAGTTTAGCATTAGTCCCAGTGCCTGTCGCTTAGGAGAAAAGCCTACTATTTGAAATTATATCAAAGATTTGGTCTTATTGGAGTTGTAAGCGGTCTTCTTTGAGCGGAAATAGTCACTGAAATCCTGTATGCTCCCTATAACTTAATTAATTGCCAATTAATTTCAACAACTTTGTGAGTCAAAGAGGAAGTTTTCCTGGATGACTTGCCAAGGAGGGTGTTGGCTTTTTTGATGTGTGAGGAGCTATGAAGGTTCAGCGATCGCCTAGTTTATTATCTTTTGTTGTCAGTTTATCTGGATGGATCACGAGTGTCTTGATGCCACTTGTTGCTCAACCTGTTTGGGCGCAAAGTACAAGAACTGCTCCTATTACAGCATCCACTAAGGCTAGTGCAGACTCTACTCAACTTATTACCAAAAAACAGGTTGTTGAACCGATTAAAAAGATTCAGCAACTTAGGCAGATAAAGCATCTGATCAGCAGCGCCCAACAGTTAGTGCAGTCGCCAACACCAGAAACAGTTCCAACTCCTGAATTAGTGCAAGTGACGGAAGTTAAGGCAAATCCTACGTCTAAGGGTGTGGAGGTGATTTTACAGACTAGCAAAGGGGAACAGTTGCAAATCACAAATCGCAGTGCTGGCAATAATTTTATCGCTGATATTCCCAATGCTCAACTGCGTTTACTTATTGATGAAGCATACATATTCCGGTCAAAAAAACCAATTCAAGGGGTTACAGAAATCACAGTAACAAACTTTGATGCCAGTACTATCCGGGTGACAGTGACAGGTGAAGCGAGTTTGCCTGCTGTTGAGTTGTATGATAGTCCAGATGAGGGTCTGATATTTTCTGTGGTGAGTGCTGCATCTTCCGCACAACAACCTCAAACGCCACCAACTCCTGAACCAAGTCAACCATCAGCACAAAATGATCAACCGATTGAATTGGTGGTAACGGGTGAGCAAGATGGATATGGCGCAACTGATGCTTCATCTGCAACTAGAACTGACACACCCATCCGCGATATTCCTCAATCCATTCAGGTGGTTCCTCGGCAGGTGATTGAAGATCGGGTGATCACTGACCCGGATGATACTGTCAGAACGGTAAGCGGTGTGATTCCCTCCAATCCCTCCTATGAAGGAGGGTTAAGTTCTTTTTCTATTCGGGGCTTTGACAGTGGCTCGAATATTCTCAGAAATGGTGTCAGAGACATCGATTTTGGCTCAATATCTAGAAACGATCTCACGAATATAGAGCGCGTTGAAATATTGAAAGGCCCGGCTTCTGTGCTATATGGTCAGGGATCTTTAGGTGGTGCAGTGAACATTGTCACCAAACAGCCATTACGCGACCCTTTCTATAACCTTGAGTTTCTCACTGGGAGTTACGACCTCTACCGAGGTGCAGTGGATTTTTCCGGACCACTCAACGATAGCCGAACTGTGCTATATCGCTTAAATGCTTTTTACCAAGACTCAAATACCTTCATTGACTTTAGTCGTAATAATCGTTGGTTGGTTAATCCGGTTGTTAGCTGGCAGATTAGCCCTAATACCAAGTTGACTATTGAAGGAGATGTGTCGAAAACAGTAAGTCAAACTTCTGCCGGCTTACCTGCTGTGGGTACGGTGCTGCCTAATCCCAGTGGTAAGATTCCCATCAATCGCTTTATAGGTGAACCAGGTGACTTCGAGACTTTCTCCTATGCCAGAATTGGGTACGACTTGCAGCATCAGTTCAGCAAAGATTGGTCAGTACGAAATGTCTTTCGGTACGCAGTTTTAAAAAGAGGAGGGAGTGGATTTACTGCTGGTAGCAGCCTTGACCCTGATGGTCGAACTCTTAGCCGCTTTTACTTCGACGATCCCAACCCAAAAACAGATGATACTGTAAACGGCTTTATTTTAGCGACTGACTTGACTGGTAAATTCCAAACTGGGTCAATTAAGCACACACTTCTGTTTGGAACTGAAGTATATAACACCAAACGAACAAATTTTGAGTATATTAGTGGCGAAGTTGCACCGCTTGACCTGTTTAACCCTGTGTATGGCTCTCCCAGAGGTGCTGTTGAAGATAGAGGTAATAGTACTCAATCAGGGGGATTTGTTGGGATTTATCTTCAAGATCAGATTGCTTTAGCAGATAACTTGAAGTTAGTGCTAGGCGGACGGTATGACTGGGCTAATCAGGAGTCGAAGGATTTAATCGCAGACACTAATACAAGCCAATCCGATGAAGCATTTAGCCCCCGGGTTGGGATTGTTTATCAACCCATTCAGCCGATTTCTCTCTACGCTAGCTACAGTCGATCATTCAGTCCCAGCAGTGGTACAGATGCCAATGGCAATTTATTTAAGCCAGAAAGTGGAACTCAGTATGAAGTGGGCATTAAGGGAGATTTGAGTAACAAACTGTCTGCAACTTTGGCATTATTTGACTTGACTCGCTCTAACGTGCTGACGACCGATGCCAATAATTCTAACTTTTCTATCCAAACTGGAAAACAACGCAGTCGCGGCATCGAGTTGGACTTTAGTGGTGAAATTCTGCCAGGATGGAGCATTGCAGCTGGTTATGCCTACATTGATGCTCGTATCACCGATGACGAGGATTATGCCGTAGGCAACCGCTTGGTTAATGCGCCAGAAAATTCCTTTGGTTTGTTCACATCCTACAAATTTCAATCCGGCAGTTTAGATGGATGGGGGTTAGGCTTGGGTTTGTTCTATGTTGGCGAACGAGAAGGGGATCTGAATAATAATTTTACCCTACCGAGCTATTTTCGCACCGATGCTTCTATTTTCTACAAACGCGATCGCTTGCGAGCTGCTGTCAGCATCAAAAATCTCTTCAATGTTGATTACTACGAATCATCTTCTGACATTCTAAGAGTCTTTCCAGGGGAGCCTGTGACAGTGCAGGGAACAATTTCGTGGCAGTTTTGACCCCAATAGAATACAAAGGAGTATTGTTTATGCACTCAAAAAAACTCCGAGACTTTGTATTTAGAATACACCGTTATATCGGGTTAGCTGTAGGTCTGATTGCGATCGCTATCGGTCTAACGGGTAGTTTGTTAGTCTTTCATGATGAAATTAGTGACTTTTTATTGCATCGTCAGATTGGAACGATTACTCCTGGTGGCGAACGCTTACCTGTGGAAGTTATCCTCAATCAGGTGAAAACAGCCTATGCAAATCAACCAGGCGTAACAATCGATCGGATTTATATGTCTGCAAAGCCAAATGCTCCGGCGATCGTTGTTCCCAGAAAACAGGAAAGCGATTTGGCTCAACTCTATGTCAACCCTTACACTGGAGTGGTTCTAGGTAACAGTCAGGAAATTTTTTCCGAGCGCTTTTTCTACGTTGTCTACGAACTCCACTACAGTTTATTGGCAGGCAAAATTGGATATGCGATCGCTGGGATTGCTGCCTTATTAATGTGTATCCTCAGTATTACAGGCATTGTCCTCTGGCCTAGTTGGATAAAACTGCTCAACAGCTTCAAAATCAAGCTTGATGCTCATCCAAAACGGGTTAACTTTGATATTCACAAAGTTGCAGGCATTGTTACAGCTATATTTATTGCCCTCACAGGCTTCACTGGTTTCTGCTGGAATTTCTCTGATTTCACTAAACCAATCATCTATGCAGTTACATTTACCCGCAAGCCAGCATCGGAACCTGTCTCTGTACCTGTTCCTGGTAAAACTCCACTGCAACTAACAGACCAATTAAAAACTGCTCGTGCTACGTTCCCAAATGCAATGCTGGGGACAATTTACTTTCCCCGTAAACCAGAAGATGCTTTGAGCATTCGCTTTAAATTGCCCCAGGATGATGATGAAAACGGGCAAAGTTATATTTATCTCGACCAGTACAGTGGTAATGTTTTGCGAGTGGATGACATATTGGAGATGCCTTTGGGCGATCGCGTCTTCAATTCTTTTGAACCACTCCACTACGGCACTTTTGGCGGAATATCTACGCGCATTCTCTATGTCTTCGTTGGGCTTGCACCGTTAATTCTATTTATCACTGGCTTTGTGATGTGGCAGTATCGTCACCGCACAAAACCACATATTTATACAACATCAAATTCAAATTTGACGAATTAACATTTTTATGAATCAGTGATTTCGGACTCACGCAACAGCAACCAAAGGCAATAAACCTACGGTTCGTGGTGTGATGCCTGCGGCGGGTGGAGCCATCACATAGAGGTAATATATCTAATCAACAGCGATAGGCGATCGCACAGTACAACACACAAGGTTACTTACACGACTATCGCATGGAACAAGCTAGGCAATTACTGCTGTCAAGGCAAATGAAAATTGAACAAGTCGCTCAAAAAGTTGGTTATGCAAACCGCAGTCGCTTTGCTAGTGCGTTTAGAAAAAAATACGGTGTAAATCCAAAAGCGTATCAAAAGCAAATAGATGGCATGATTTAGCCAACCTGCACTAGAGGTTTGCTAAAGTCAAAAGTATCCGGCAACTTCAAGGATTGGCAAATGGTTAGAGAGTACTCACCCGAAACACAATCCAATTCGTCCCAGAGACATCTGCCTCCGCTTGAAAGTGGCGATCGCCTCACTCGCCCAAATAAGTAAAAAGCTTACACAAAGAAAAGAATAGGGAGAAGTTCTTTACTTTTGTCTTGTTGTACTAGCGTACGGCAGGCGGATACACGATCGCTTCAATAGAAGAGACATATTCTCTGTTTGCTTTTTCTTGGCCATACGTAAGTATATTCTCACATCATCAACCAGCTAGAAAAATATGAGATAATTTCTCAATATTCTTGAGAATAAGCTTAATTAACTAAAATGGCGGAAGTTTATATAAGTGCCCAATGGTCTGAAATCTACGAAGAAGGCTTAAAAAGTGGGAAGATTACCTATCATTTTGATCAGATTGAAAGCGTTGAGATTTGGCAGCATCCACTTATAAAAGGTCAAATTAGCAACACTCCACTTTCTCTAAGACTGCGAGCAGAAATTATTAACTTGGAGTTACCAGAGACTGTTGGTTGGGATTTTGTGGATGGTGATACCTACGTGACTCTGGTTTTTCGTAGCGCAGGGGTACTCAAAGAGGAAATTGAAGATATTTGCGAACAACCTGGAGAAAGCTATTTATTCTACAGCTTAGGAGAAGTCAGAGAGATTGAAAAATTGATGGCAGGACAAAATGTCTATGTTAGAGTCCGTTTGGAACCGCATCTGCTGAGATTATTGAGTATGGGTCAGGAAGCATATTTACCCAGCAAACTCAAACCATTCTTGGAAACTGACACACCGCCTTTTTTTCATCAATCACTCGGCAAAATGACCCCGGCAATGCAATTAGCGTTACATCAACTGCTTCACTGTCCGTTTCAGGGAATCATGCGACGTACTTATTTAGAAGCTAAGACACTGGAACTGATTACCTTACAATTTGCTCAACTGTTTAATGATGGTACACCCTCCCAGCAGTTGATTAGTTTGAAGAGAAACGATGTTGAGCGCATCTATCAAGCGAGAGATATTTTGCTTCAAGATATTATTAACCCACCCTCATTAATTGAATTAGCAAAACAAGTGGAGTTAAACGATCGCAAACTCAAGCAAGGATTTCGTCAACTCTTTGGTACAACAGTTTTTGGATATCTGCATGATTATCGTCTAGAAAAAGCTTGTCAATTCCTTATGGAAGGACAGATGAATGTAGCTCAGGTATCCTACGCTGTGGGATTTGCTAACAGAGGTTACTTTGCTGCGGCATTCCGCAAGAAGTTTGGTATAAATCCCAGCGATTATCAAGCACAGTGGCGAAAACAGTCCGGCTAGCGATCGCAAATGACCCCGTAGAGATCACCTGAAATCAGAAAATGCCCTATTGTACCTAAAAGTTATTGAAATTTAGTTGCAACTGTTCTGGGAGTGCTGCGATCGTGGTGTGTGGAGCAATGAATCAAAAAAAATCTTATGTTCTTTTCCTAGTGGGTGTAATCTCAATTCTGACGATGCGACCTGCTCAAGCAGATTCAGGTATTTCTCGCCTTCAGGATGTTATTCATCCCCAGAGAAGTGCTGCACTACTGGCTCAAGACTCTAGTGTAACGGTAGTACAGGTGACGGGAGTGAAAGCCAATCCCACCAACAAGGGTGTGGAGGTGATTTTACAGACAACTCT
The DNA here is from genome assembly GCF_036919615.1 of Nostoc sp. GTDB lineage: Bacteria > Cyanobacteriota > Cyanobacteriia > Cyanobacteriales > Nostocaceae > Nostoc. The sequence goes on from NZ_JBALCN010000080.1 coordinate 88,249, forward strand.
AGGTCAACAGTTACAAGTTATAAATCGCAGTGCTGGTAATAGCTTTATCGCTGATGTTCCCAATGCTCAACTGCGTTTACCGTCGGGTGAAGCCTTTATATTCCGCTCCACTAAACCAATTGCAGGTATTACTGAAATAACAGTCACGAACTTTGATGCCAATACTATTCGGGTAACAGCTATTGGTGAAGGAAGTGTACCAACAGTTGAGTTATCAGACAGTCCAGATGAGGGTCTAATCTTCTCTGTTGCTAGTGCTGCATCTAGAGCGCAAAACCCCACCCCGCCTGCGCCAGGGTCACAACAAACCCAGCCAGAGCAACCAACAGCCCAGGATAATCAGCCGATTGAATTGGTAGTCACGGGTGAGCAGGACACAGGATATAATGCACCAGATGCCTCAACTGCTACCAAAACAGATACGCCCCTCCGGGACATTCCTGGTTCAATTCAAGTAATTCCGCAAGAGGTGATCCGCGATCAGGGTGCGATCAGCGTCAGAGAAGCAGTGCGTAATGTCAGCGGTGTCACCTATGGCGCTTCGTATGGCAATCGTGCAGAGGGTTTTACTGTTCGGGGCTTTAATGCTGAGACCTTCTTGAATGGATTTCGCAGTGAAGATTTCTCGCGAACTCAAGAGGAGAGTGCAAACATCGATCACATCGAAATCTTGAAAGGACCTGCATCCATTCTCTATGGGCGGGTAGATCCATCGGGAATCATCAATCGGGTTACCAAGAAACCGCTATTTGATCCTTTCTACGAATTGAATTTTACAGCCGGAAGCTATAATTTCTACCGTCCAACCTTAGACTTTGCAGGTCCACTCAACGACGAGAAAACATTAGCGTATCGTTTGAACGTTGCCTACGAGAATGCAGGGAGTTTTCGCGCTCGCGTGCAGACTGAGCGATTCTTCTTTGCACCATCCTTTACCTATCAGTTAAGCAAAAATACGAGCTTAAACCTAGATGTGTCGTATCTGCGGGACGCACGACCGATTGATCGGGGACTAGTGGTACTGAGTGATAATAAAGTTCCCAATATTCCAATCGGTCGCTATCTAGGCGACCCGACCAAGCAGGAACAATTCACCCAAACCCTGGCAGCCCTCTACCTCGATCATCGCTTTAATTCCAATCTATCGCTCAAGTCTGTGTTTCGCTATACTGCAAGTACTGAAAGTGGTCCCGGTGCTACTCTACAAATCTTCGGTGATACACAAGACGATCGCACCTTTGGACTGGGCGATTCTATTGGCAATCAATACTATGAAACCTACTCCTGGCAAAATGACCTGACTGCCAAAGTCAAAACGGGATCAATTCAGCATACAGTATTGTTGGGCTTAGAACTCGCACGAGAGAAGAGCTTCTTCTCTGCCAGAGATCGCTCGGCTGGATTCATTGATATTTTTAACCCCAGCTACAACTTTACTTTTGGTGAGTTTGATCCCTTGAGAACTGGTAATGATGTCACTGAGACATTTGGTATCTACCTGCAAGATCAAATTACCTTGCTGGATAACCTCAAACTGCTGGTAGGTGGAAGATTTGATACCTATCACTATGAATCCACTACCAACGATGTTGCAAATCCGCCCGACAACGCAGATGCATTTACCCCGCGTGTAGGCATTGTTTATCAACCGATTCAAGAAGTATCACTTTACACCAGCTACAGCCAGTCTTTTACCCCTAACAGTGGTAGAAGTATAAGCAATCAACCCTTTGACCCTCAACGTGGTACAGGCTATGAAGTTGGAGTCAAAACAGAGTTGCTCAATGGTCGGTTATCTTCAACGCTAGCGTACTACAATACGACGCTGAAAAATGTGCTCACCGACGATCTAGATAATCCTGGCTATTCGCTTCAAGTCGGTGAACAGCGCAGCCGAGGTGTTGAGTTTGATGTTGCAGGTGAAATTCTTCCTGGTTGGAAGCTGATCGCATCCTACGCTAACACTGATGCAGAAATTACCAAAGACAACACATTTGCGATCGGCAATCGGCTCAATAATGTGCCGCGCAATGGTGGTAGTTTATGGACAACCTACACCCTGCAAACAGGCAGTTTGAAAGGATTAGGATTCGGGTTTGGGGCATTTTTTGTCGGTGAGCGGGCAGGAGATTTAGCTAATTCCTTTGTGGTTCCCGGCTATACTCGCTTGGATGCAGCGCTGTATTACCAAAAAGATAATTTGCGAATTGGACTCAATTTCAAGAACCTCTCTGACATTAGGTATTTTGAAGGGTCAAATGGTCGAACTGAGGTTATTCCAGGCGCACCCTTTATCGTGCAAGGTACGATTTCATATTCATTTTGATTGGTATAGCAAGAGTATCCACCATGACATCTAAAACAGTACGTAGAGCGATTTTTGGTTTACACCGCTACATTGGGTTAGCAGTGGGACTGATTGCGATTATTATTGGTTTAACTGGTAGCTTGCTGGTCTTCCAATCCGAAATTAGTGATTTTCAACGGCATAACCAGATTGGAACGATTACGCCTAAAGGGGAAATGCTGCCGATTGAGATGGTTATGAATACAGCCAAAAAGAGCTATACCAACCAACCTGATGCCAAGCTCAACCGAATTTATGTGCCGACAAAACCAGATGAACCATTTGATGTCATCTATGTAGTTAAGGAAAATGATTGGATTGACAATTACGTTCATCCTTATACAGGAGCAATTCTCGGTAATAGTCTCAATCCCAACTCTATAGACCGCTTTTACAAGGTTATTTATGCACTCCATTACAGTCTGCTAGCAGGTGACATTGGATACAAAATTGTTGGCATTGTTGGTTTACTAGTGTGCATTTTAACGATTACAGGAATATTTCTCTGGCCTGGTTGGAGAAATTTACTGACGGGCTTTAAAATCAAACTTGATGCTCATCCTAAGCGAGTGAACTTTGATATTCACAAAGTTGCTGGTGTAATTGCAGCTGTGTTTCTTTTTTTCACATTTTTCACAGGTTTTTGCTGGAATTTTAGTGAGTTTAGTGAGCCTGTGATTCGGGCAATCACCTTTAGTGTGAAGCTAGAACCTGTTTCTCAATATATCCCAGGTCAGTCTCTTTTAAAGCTTACCAAGCAACTTCAGACCGCTCAAGCTCAATTAGCCAATGCAGAACTCAGAAGCGTTTATTTTCCGCAAAAACCAGACAGCCCTTTGATGATTCGCTATAAGTTTCCTCAAGAAAAAGACGACGGTGGAAAGAGCTATGTCTACCTCGACCAGTATAGCGGCAAAGTCTTGCGAGTGGACAATGCCCTCAAACCGTTATTGGGCGATCGCATTCTCAATTCTTTTGATCCCCTACACTACGGCACATTTGGTGGCTTGCCTACTCGCATTCTCTATGTGTTTGTAGGACTTGCGCCGTTAATCTTGTTTATTACTGGCTTAGTGATGTGGCGATATCGCAAAAGACCTACGACTAACTTCCCCACAGAAACGATGCTTAGGGCAAGCCTAAGCAGGAACGCCCAAAAGTAGAAACGCTCCCATTAAACATCTCCGAAAACTATCAAAGTTTCTTTTTGCAAGAATACAGACAATTTGTGTAACGCCGCAATAGTAGTTACAATCTTCCTTCAAATGCATTGGGCGATCGCATTAATACCACTCAAGCAACCAATAATATAATAATTAAGAAAAAATTTCAATAAACCACAAAAATGACCCTTTTTCTCTCAGCAAGAGAAGCTTATCGGCAACAGCAAAATACTACTCTAACCTCTGAAACTACACAAACCAACTCATATAATACTGGTTATAAAGCAGTGTTGAACGATCCAAAATACCAAAGTCAGGGTTATTACCATGTAATGGCTTTCCCCACGGGGATCAACTTGCTAGTAAAACAGTATGAGTTAGCAGAGAATTTAATTGTTGAGACACAGGCATATAACCTTCCCTTAATGGAGTTTAGTTTTGCACTTCTTGGAGACAATGAGTCAGAAATGATACCTGCGGGACAAAATTTCACTGCAACTTATTTTGACTTTGATTGGGAAATTCCTGGTAGTGGATCTTATTGGCGGGCAGGTCAACGCATTCTAGAGGTAGAGGTTGGGATAAATCCACAGGAATTCTTTTGCAGAGATGAAGTTAGTGGTTTAGACTTTCTACCCAAATCACTTCAATTGTATCTAGAGACTGACAATATATCCTTTCTCAACTACTTCCGCATGGGGCAAACTACACCCGAAATGCAAATTATTTTGCATCAAATAGTTAATTGTCCTTTCCAAGGTTTAATTAAAGAAATTTACTTGCAAACCAAATGTCTAGAATTAATCGCTCTGAAGTTGGAACCCGATACATCTGGGGAACGGGAATTGATGCGATCGCGTATTTTGCGAGGAGATGATATTAACCGAATTTACCACGCCAGAGCAATTTTAATTTCCGATTTTGACAACCCACCTTCATTGCTAGAATTGGCGCGACAAGTAGGTTTAAACGATTACAAGCTCAAAATCGGGTTTCGTCAGGTTTTTAACACAACAGTATTTAGCTATTTATGGGCATACCGGATGGAAAAAGCCAGAACACTGATCATGAGTCAGCAAATGACCATAAAACAGGTAGCGAAGATAGTGGGTTACGACTGTCCTAGTCGTTTCGCTGTGGCTTTTAAAAAACGCTTTGGCATTCAACCAAGTCAATACTTAGATAGATTTATTGTTGCCAAAAACACCTAAAAAAATCCGTTTCGGCATATACCTGGCTCAGATTTTTCACTATAAATTCCCGTATGCTGTTGATAATCAATCCCAGGTAAAGATTGTTGTCTGGGATACTGCGGTGTGCGTGAGAAAAATGAGCAAGCAAACATTGAAAATGTTCGGTTCTAAACTAAAGTGGTTGTTTATATTTGCAATAGTTTTGGTGTTTCAACCAGCCAAAGCGCAAGATATTCCCAAATTTGATTTATTGATTAATCAGCTTCGCCCAGCGAAAACAGTACCATTCGCGAAGCCACCTCAAGCAACTAGGAAGATTCGACAACTAAGTGAAATAGAACCTGTTATTACCAGCGCTCGAATGTTACTGGTACAGTCGCCAACACCAAACAACCCCCCCGATCAGGGGGGTGAAGTTGTGCAGGTGACAGGAGTGAAAGCAAATCCCACAAATCAAGGCGTGGAGATAATTTTACAAACAACTAAGGGGCAACAGTTGCAAGTTATAAATCGCAGTGCTGGTAATAGCTTTATCGCAGATATTCCCAATACTCAACTGCGTTTACCTAACAGTGAAGCCTTTACATTCCGCTCGACTAAGCCAATTGCAGGTATTACTCAAATAACAGTCACTAACTTTGATGCCAATACTATTCGAGTCACAGTTATCGGTGAGGGGACTGTACCAACAGTTGAGTTATCAGACAGTCCAGATGAGGGTCTAATCTTCTCTGTTGCTAGTGCAGCATCTGTGCAACAACCTCAAACGCAATCAACTCAGCCACCAAGTCAGCCTGAGAATCAGACACAGCCAAAACCATCAACACAAGGTGATGAGCCAATTGAGTTAGTGGTGACGGGTGAGCAAGATGGATACAATGTACCCGATTCATCAACTGCCACCCGAACCGATACGCCGTTACGCGACATTCCTCAGTCGATTCAAGTGATTCCGCAACAGGTGATTAAAGACCAGCAAATTACGCGGATTAGCGATGCTACCCGCAATGTGTCTGGAGTATCACCCTTATCGGGCTACGGTGGTTTCTCTGATGACTATACAATTCGAGGATTCACCAACTCCAACCTTCTGAGAAATGGCTTCACAACCAGCAACTTTTTCACCTATGGTGCCAACGTAGAAAGAGTTGAAGTTCTCAAAGGTCCTTCCTCTGTACTATACGGACAGATCGAGCCTGGTGGTGTTGTCAATTTTATCACCAAGCAGCCCTTGAGTAGTCCCTACTATGCAGCAGAATTGACCGTAGGTAGCTTCAGTTTTTATCGTGGTGCCATAGACCTTTCCGGTCCACTTACTGACGACAAAAAATTACTCTATCGCTTAAATGTTGCCTATGAGGATTCTGGCAGTTTCCGAGATTTCTATCACTCCAACATTTTCTCTGTGACACCTGTGATCACTTACAAGCCCAGCGAAAACACAACCCTGAATTTTGAATACGAATATGGTAAACGACGGGGGTCCTTTGATCGCGGTTTGCCACCGGGCTCTGTGTTCCTGACTCTTCCCATCAGTCGTTTCTTGGGAGAGCCTAGCGATTTTTTAAATATAGATTTCCAACGGGGAACCGCAACAGTAGATCATCGCTTCAGTGAGAATTTACAATTGCGAAGCTCTTTTTCTGTACAATCGACGTTTGACAACAATATCTATACCCAAGCTGGTACTGACTTTGAACCAGATGGTCGTAGTGCACTGCGCGGCAACATCATCGTAAATCGCAATCGCAGAAATGAAGACTACTCCTGGCAAACTGATTTGATTGGTAAGTTCAACACAGGTTCAATTGCCCATCAACTCCTACTGGGTTTGGAGTTGCGTCGCAACACAGACATTAATCCTAACTTCTTTGGTGGTGATATCGCCCCAATCGATATTTTCAATCCCGTCTATGGTGCTCGTCCGACAGGGCCAGTGGTTCTACGTATATTCGGTACGAGGATCTCCACAACCGGTGTTTATTTGCAAGACCAGGTGACTCTACTATCTAATCTGAAGTTATTAGTCGGTGGCAGATACGATTTTGTTTTTAGCGATAACAGTGCAAAAATCGGAGATGGAAACACCACTAACTCTAATTTTTACGACAGTGCTTTTTCGCCACGTGTGGGATTAGTCTATCAACCCATAGAGCCAATTTCGCTTTATGCCAGTTACAGCCGTTCTTTTGTTCCCAACAATGCGACAACGTTTAGTGGAGTAGAACTGGAACCTTCTCGCGGTACACAGTACGAAGTTGGTATCAAATCTGAGTTTTTTGATCGACGGCTTTCTGCAACCCTAGCTGCCTATGACATTACTAAAACAAACATACCCACCAGAGATCCAAACAATACCGACTTCTCCATCTCAGTCGGGGAAGTTAAAAGTCGAGGAATTGAACTGGATGTTGCAGGGGAAATTTTACCCGGTTGGAAGATTATTGCTTCTGGGTATTTGAATGATGCATTTGTCAGCGAAGATAACAGCATTCCAGTAGGACGCAGACTGGAAAATACTGCATACCACGGTGCAACTCTGTGGACAACCTATGAGATTCAACAGGGGAATTTGAAAGGGTTACAGTTTGGAGGAGGCATCTTTTTTGTCGGTGATCGCATTGCCAACCAGAGCGATCCATTTACTGTTCCTTCTTCTCTAAGAACTGATGCTGCCATTTCCTACAAACATGATAATTGGCGAGCTGCGCTCAATTTTAAGAATATCTTCGATCTCAAATATTACGACACTCAGGGCTACTTCCTCGTGCCTCAAGCACCGTTGACTGTGTTGGGAAGCATTTCAGTGGAGTTTTAACCTTTATTTAGCGCGAATAAGTAGTCGGACAGAATTAATTACACAATGTCATTGCGAGTGTAACGTTCGCGTAGCGTCTCGTAGAGAAGCAATCACAAGGATTTGGGATTGCTTTACTTCGTACCCTACGGGTTCTTCAAAGGAGTACGCAATGACTGTAAATATTTTTGTCCAGCTACTTATCTACCATGACTTACAAAACCCTGCGTAACTTTTATCCAGTGCAGAACTCAGAAGCGTTTATTTTCTGGAAAAACCAGACAGCGCTATAATGATTCGCTACAAATTTCCTCAAGAAAAAGAAGACAGTGGAAACAGCTATGTCTACCTCAACCAGTATAGCGGCAAGGTCTTACGAGTAGACAATGCTTTGAAACTGTCTTTAGGCGATGTCTAGCGACAAGCCGCAAAGCGGCTACGCATTCTCAACTTTTTCACTCCCCTACACTACGGCACATTTGGTGGCTTGCCTACTCGCATTCTCTATGTATTTGTCGGGCTTACACCGTTAATTTTATTTATCACTGGCTTCGTAATGTGGCAGTATCGCAAAAGACCTACCCCGGATTTCTCACAAGTCAGAAAAAATTCCTGGAATTAGCAAAATTTTTAATTGATACATCATCAGATTAGATTATTTAGCAGGATAACTCAGCGCAAAAACTGAAGATACAAAGATAAATCAAATAGGATGGCCGCCAAGGCAAATGCATCTAAATATTGAATCCAGAAGCAAATAAGATATATATTGTGTAAATTAGTCAACATAATCGCCTGAAATGCTCTATGAGTAAGGTTTTTGAGTGCTTATCTGAGCAAGCAGTAAACTGTTCTTTTTCATGAGTAATTGCGATCGCTTGATACCCTGTAGCGCCATAGTTTGAGCAAGGCGGAATTTGTCAACCCCATAACAATAGAGGATTTTCAGGCAAACAAGTGTCTGAATAAATAATAATGATAATAATTATTACAAACAATCAGTTATATATTTTTTAGCAAAGTTAATTTTATTACCTGAAATAGTAATAGATTTACTAATAATCTTTAAGAAAATTACGCAGAAATCAACTTCAATGAGACAATCTGACCTAATCTTCTCAACCCCAAGGAAGACATGAACGATCGCACAAAGGCTCTCCAGGCTCTCGCGGCTGAACGTTGGCGAGTATCTCTGATTCTCAGTGGAGTCATGATGTTTATTTACTTTGGCTTTATCTTGCTAATCGCGTTCAATAAGTCCCTGCTGGGGTCATTAGTAGTTCCTGGCCTTAGCCTGGGAATTTTACTGGGGGCGCTGGTAATTGTCTCAGCATGGGTATTAATTTTTATCTACGTGCGTTGGGCAAATAGCAGTTATGACGACCAAATCGCAAGGCTGACACGCAAGTGAATTAGCTATTTGCAATTTCTAGTCCAAAATCCAAAATACTAAACCAAAAAAGCATGAATAGTGTGTGGTTCGATCTGCCACTAGCGGCGGATATTACCAGTCTTGGTAAGTTTAACCCGTTGGCGATCGCTTTCTTCTTTCTGTTTGTTGCAAGTTCTTTAGGGATTACTTATTGGGCAGCAAAGCTAACTAAAAATACGGCACAGTTCTATACAGCTGGCGGTAAGATCAGCGGTTTCCAAAATGGGCTGGCCTTAGCCGGAGACTTCATGAGTGCAGCTAGCTTTTTAGGTATCGCTGGGCTGGTAGCACTCAACGGCTTTGACGGCTTAATTTATTCTATCGGCTTCCTGGTGGGCTGGCCGATTGTCATGTTCCTAATTGCAGAACCACTCCGTAACTTAGGTAAATACACATTTGCTGATGTAGTAGCTTATCGCTTGCAGCAAAAACCTGTACGGATTGCATCTGCGATCGGAACACTGGTAGTGATTAGTTTTTACTTAATTGCCCAGATGGTAGGTGCTGGTGAGCTAATCAAACTATTGTTTGGCTTTGATTATGAATTAGCTGTGGTCATCGTTGGTTGCGTGATGATGGCTTATGTGATTTTTGGCGGGATGATTGCCACCACTTGGGTACAAATTATCAAAGCAATTCTGTTGCTCGGCGGAACTATCTTATTAGCTATCTTGGTACTGGCACGATTTGGCTTTAACCCGATCGCTCTTTTCGCCGCTGCATCACAGAAATATACAGGTGTATTAGCTCCGGGCAAACTGGTTTCTGATCCCTTTGATGCTATCTCCTTAGGGATGTCGTTGATGTTCGGCACTGCTGGACTACCCCACATCCTGATGCGTTTCTACACAGTACCAGACGCCAAAGCAGCCCGGCTCTCTGTTACTTATGCGACAGCAATTATTGGGGTTTTTTATCTTCTTACCTTCATCCTGGGCTTTGGAGCGATGGTACTAGTAGGTCAAGATGCGATCAAGCAAATTGGGACTGGTGGTAATATGGCTGCGCCGATGTTGGCAGAATTTCTCGGTGGTGATGCTTTCTTAGGCTTTATTTCCGCTGTTTCCTTTGCAACTATTTTGGCAGTTGTGGCTGGGTTGACACTCTCAGGTGCGGCTGCACTATCTCATGATTTGTGGGTGAACGTGGTGCGATCAGGTCATGCTGACGAGTCAGAACAGCTGAAAGTAGCTCGTGGTGCGACAATGGTTTTGGGGTTAGTGGCGATAATTCTGGGTATTTTGTTTAAAGGGCAAAACGTTGCTTATATGGTAGGTTTAGCATTTGCGATCGCAGCTAGTGCAAACTTCCCAGCGTTGCTCTTATCAATGCTTTGGCGACGTTTCACCACCAACGGTGCAGTTGCGAGTATGTTAGTAGGTACTATCTCCTCTTTAGTGCTGATTTATTTGTCACCTACTATTCAAGTAACGATTCTTAAGCACGCTTCTGCACCCTTTCCACTGAAAAATCCGGGATTAATCAGTATCCCACTGGCATTTATTGTGGCGATTGTTGTTTCACTGTTAAGTACTGAACAGCAGGCACAGGAAAAGTTTGCAGAAGTTGAGGATCGCATTCACGTTGGTTCTGGGATGTGATGAATGTCAACGCACTAACAAGTGTAAACTTAAGCCTCAGCGAATGGAATTCGTGTGCCAGTTACTCATGGGGAGCCACTTGCTTGGCTACACAAACATAGATGCAAAGCGGCTTCCCGCAGGGTAGCCCAGTAACCTGGGCTAAGAGAAAATTAAAATTTTTAACCCACGGAGGTGGGTTTTGCCTGTCTAGACGCGATTTCTAACCGCCCTTTTGCCTACTGTCCAAGTTCTTTGATGTTTTTCGTCACTTGTTGATATAAGTCGTTGTTACCTTGACTTTGAAAAATGCTTGCTGCTTGTTCCAAGTCCTTAAGCGCTCCCTGTTTGTCTCCATTGGTGGCGCGAGTATTTCCCCGGTTATTGTAGGCAGGGGCAAAGTTAGGATTAAGGCGAATGGCTTGATTGTAATCTGCGATCGCCCCCTGGGGATCTCCATTGGCAGCACGGGCATTTCCTCGGTTATTGTAGGCGATCGCATATTTGGGGTTGAGAAGAATCGCTTGATCAAGATCATCTAGTGCCCCTTTTTTGTCTCCATTGGTGGCGTGGGCATTCCCTCGGTTATTATAGGCTTCGGCATAGTTGGGATTAAGGCGAATCGCTTCAGTATAATCTTTAACTGCTTCTGTGTTAGCTCCTAGTGAGGCGCGGGCATTCCCCAGGTTATTGTAGGCTTCAGCGTCGTTAGGGTTGATGCTAAGTGCTTGATTGTAATCTGCGATCGCTTTTTCCTTGTCTCCCAAATCAAAGTAAGCTAATCCCCGGCTGTTGTAGGCAGCGCCATATTCAGAATTTTGATTAATTGCCTTACTATAGGAAGCGATCGCAGCTTGCAAGTCGCCGTTTAAATGCTGATTCTTTCCCTGAATATAGAATTCCCCACCAATAGAAGTTGTAGCTGAACGACGGCTAGGTTGACTGACTCCTATTTCTGTCACCAATACATTGTCATTCTTACTACAAGAAACACTGCTAATTGCAGTCAATGTAGTAAAAATAGCTACGGTAAATACTTGATTTACCCTTGTTCGCTTTTGCCTAAATAAACACCGTCTCATAAGTTAATATAAACTGCCATAACGCCTGAACTAAATTAATACCAAAATCTAGATTTTAATTCTTTAACTCAAAAATTATTCTAACTTTTGATAGACCTTTAAAGTTAATTAACAAATTTCCCTGATATTTTATAAATTTCTTGAATACTTATTTGTCAGAGCAATTATAAATTTTGAAATATAAAACTTCTCATTTTTGCTCTTTCCTGTTGTCATTTTTCTGCTTTTTATACCAATTCTCTATGAAGTTGCACTTAATAAAGCAGAGGTAATGTCATCCCATCCACAAATCGATGCGTAGTTTACTGCTGTAGGCATTGCTTCAGCAGAAATAGAATCAAGAACCTATTTGAGTTTGGGTCTTAATTAATCTAAATGGGTGCAATGTTCCCAAGACAATTAATACTTAATGTATTTAGTACTTACGCATCAAGTATGAAATGTAGGGGCAATTCATAAATTGCCCCTACAGAAAATCAAGGCTTTCACTACCTTTTTGCGTAAGTCCTGGTATTGCCATAAACGCTTAGTGGGATTAAGCTCTGGACTATTAGCGGGCTGAAAAATTGGAATAAGATTTTAGTAATTTCCGGAAACTGCCTTTCTCCTTATCTTGTTGATTCAAGGTATTAATCAAAGGATTGTTATAAATTGTCTGTATAAAAATTTTGGACTTAGTAATATCTGATTCTTCACTTTTGCTACACCTGCTAAAAGTAATTCAAGTGAATTTTTTAAATATTATTTAATTGTTCAATACACCAGTGAACCGCTGTAGCAATTATTTTTTATTTATCGGATTTTATCTAGATAAAATTTAAACTAAGGGTTAGATTAAAAATGAAATCTGACTTGATTTACGGACTCCTAAACAGGTAATAAATAATTGATTACTTGTATGATTTTTATCATTTTTTAAATAAAATGTTCTTTACTAACTAAGATAAATTTTTCAAAAAATAGCGCTAATTAGAAAAAGTTGAGTTAATCTTGGAAACTAGCAATTGTTAAGAATATACGTTGCTACTGGGTGGCAACATTGGAGATTCGCTTTGGTCTCTATGTAATCAAACCAGCAAGTAAAATGATTACCAGAGAATATGCAAGAAGGAAGCTTTATTTGGAGTCATCTGGAAAAACAGCATCGCACGGTTGGCAAATGGATTGATTGGTTATGGCTAATAATATTGCTGCTGGCGGCAGTGTTACTGTTTAGCATCAATCTGGGAGGATTGCCACTGCGAGATTGGGATGAAGGGACTGTGGCACAGGTTGCTCGTGAAATTTGGCACGCACCAGCAGGTTCAATGCGTTGGCTCTACCCAACACTAGGAGGCGAACCATACTATAACAAGCCGCCTTTGATGCATTTGCTAATTGCTTGGGCTTATTCTTTAGGAGGTGAAAATGAGTGGACAACGCGTCTACCTGGAGCAATTTTAACAGCGACATCTGTACCTTTACTGTATTGCATTGCTCGAGAGATATTTCGCCAGCGTTGGGCTGCTATTTATAGCGCCTTGATTTACCTAACAATGCTACCTGTGGTACGTCATGGGCGGTTAGCAATGTTGGATGGGGCGATGGTAAGTTTTTTGATGGTAATGATGTTGTGCGTGTTGCGATCGCGCCGAGATTTACGTTATTGCCTTGGTGTTGGTATTAGTTTTGGGTTGATTTGCTTGACTCAAGGACTGCTAGGCGTATTACTAGGTGCGATCGCGATCGTATTTCTGTTTTGGGATACGCCACGACTGCTCACGTGTTACTATCTGTGGATCGCAATCTTAATTGGTATTCTGCCTGTAGCTGGTTGGTATGGTGCCCAACTAATTCACTATGGTTACACTTTCGCTCAGATTGGCATTGTAAACCCATCACTAGGCCGAATTGGCTCATTTGTAGAGGGAAATTCTGAACCACCTTGGTACTATGTGATTGAACTTCTCAAGTACACATGGCCGTGGTTATTATTCTTACCGCAAACTGTCCGCTTAACCTGGGAAAATCGCAATCTTAGCTGGGCAAAATTAGTCATGGCGTGGAGTGGTGTTTTTCTGCTGGTAATTTCCTTCATGATTACCAAAGTTCCCTGGTATTTATTCCCGATTTACCCAAGTCTAGCCTTAGCTTTTGGTATCCAGTTATCAGAGACGGAAAATTCGCCTTTACTCTCATCCTATCCCCGGGCTTGGGTTGCTGGTTTGGCGATACTTGCTGTAGTTGCTTCTGCTGGTAGCATTTATTTCAGTTGGGGTACAACACCGAAAACAGACTTACAACTGATTTTTGCAGCAGTAGCTTTAACTATGACCTTGGCAGCTATTTTAGCAGAACGAGGCGACGGACAATTTCTCAAGATTTTGTTTTGGGGAAGTTATATTTCGCTACTGCTGTTAATGAAATCTAACTACTGGGTTTGGGAATTATCTGAAGCCTATCCAGTTAAACCAGTCGCCGCCATGATCGTGCGGGCAAATCCAGCTACGAGGAAAATTTACACATCTTTTCCTTACTCGCGTCCCTCGTTGGATTATTATAGCGATCGCACCATTATTCCCGCTTCTGTTGGTGAACTGCAATATTATTGGCACTACAACGGCCAACCCTACTTTCTACTTCATGCATCTGCTTTTAGCAATCTCCAACTAGAGTCGATGAAGCTAATTGACCAAGCTGAAGGCTGGAAGTTAGTTACAAAAGATACTAATCGATTGTAAATGTGGGGTATTGGCATTGCTTTCTCCCACTTCCTCATCTTCCTTACCCCTTTTGCGTCTCTCTGTCCTCGTGCAGTTCTATAATCCCTAATTATTCTCCCTACCCTCTTGCGAATTTTTAATTAGTTGATACACTTGTTCTTCATTAGCCCAGTGAACCAGCGCCTATGGTGCACATCAAGCGCGTGGAACTTACGAACTTCAAATCCTTCGGTGGCACTACCTCAGTCCCTTTGCTACCGGGGTGTACTGTCATATCTGGGCCAAATGGTTCGGGTAAATCTAATATTCTAGATGCCCTGTTATTTTGCCTGGGACTCTCCAGTTCTAAGGGAATGCGAGCCGAGCGCCTGCCGGATTTGGTAAATAACACCCAAACTGCTAAAGGACGCGCCTCTATTGAAGCTAGCGTCACTGTGACGTTTGATTTGTCAGGGGAGGATATCTCACCCAAAGGTAAAAAGGCGCAGAGTGAGGAAGCAGGGGAAGCAGAGGAAGCAGAGGAAGAAAATCCAAAATCCAAAATCGTTCGACTGAGCGAAGCCGAAGTCCAAAATCCAAAATTGGGAGAGTGGAGTGTTACTAGAAGGCTGCGAGTCACTCACCAAGGAACTTACACGTCGAATTACTATATCAATGGTGAAGCTTGCACGCTGACGGAGTTGCATGGGGAACTAAATAACCTGCGGGTTTATCCTGAAGGCTACAACGTTGTGCTGCAAGGGGATGTCACCAGCATTATCTCGATGAATGCGCGGGAACGGCGGGAAATTATTGATGAATTGGCTGGAGTGGCGGCGTTCGATCGCAAAATTATCCAAGCTAAATCAACTTTAGATGAGGTGAAGGAAAAAGAAGATAGCTGTCGGATTATTGAGACGGAATTAACTGCACAGCGCGATCGCCTTTCTCAAGATCGGGCTAAAGCTGAGAAATATCAAAAACTCCGCACGGAATTTCTGGCTAAACAATCCTGGGAAGCAGTTTTATCATGGCGATCGCTACAAGCACAACAAGAAAAGTTAGTTCACAAAATTCAAACAGGCGATCGCAATTCTAGTGAACTCACTACCCAACTCACAAACCTGAATTCCGAAATCGTCCAAAAAACTGCTGAACTTGAACAACTCAATGCCCATGTCAAAGCATTGGGAGAAGATGAACTTTTGGCAGTACAATCTACACTCGCCACCCAAGAAGCAGAACGGAAACAACTCCAGCGTCAGCTAACGGAATTAGAAACAACAACCCAGGAAACTGCCAAACGTCTAGCTCAAACTCAGCAAGAGATTCAAAAATACCGTCTTTCCTTAGAAGAAATTGCCGAAACACAGATTGTAGAGACGCGATTCATCGCGTCTTCCCAACACCAAAGAAATGAAGCGCAACAAGCTTTAGAAACCTCCCGCGAAGCAGCAGCAGAAATTGCCTCAGCCTCGGAAGCGTGGGTGCAGCAACAAACAGCATTCAACCGCCAAATTGAAACTTTGCTGCAAACTCTAGAACCACAACGCACAGAACAAGCACAACTCAGGGAACGCAATAATCAGTTACAGCAACTAATTTCCGAACAAACCCTGTTAATTGAACGCGACGAACCCCAATTAGCCCAAAAACAAGCTGAGTGCAGTCGAGTTGAAACGGAATTTAACACCTCTAGTGAACCCATCCAAAATTTAGCCCAAAATCTCTCAGCCACAGAACAAGAATTGCAAATCCAACAGGAAACCCAAAAGCGCTTACTTTTTGAACAACGGGAAAAACAACGCCAGTTGGATAAAATAGAGGCGCAAACGCAAGCACAGCAGGAAGTCCAAGGAACCCAAGCTAGTAAAGTCATTTTACAATCGGGAATGCCTGGACTTTGCGGTTTAGTTGTGCAGTTAGCAAAGGTGGAACCCCGCCATCAGCTAGCTTTGGAAATGGCTGCTGGTGGACGCTTGGGACATATTGTGGTGGAAGATGACGGGATCGCCGCAGCGGGGATTGAATTGCTCAAACAGAAACGTGCAGGGAGGGCGACTTTTTTACCGCTGAATAAAATTCACGCTCCCAAATTTACTCAAGATGCAACGCTGCGTTTTGCCAGCGGCTTCGTTAACTATGCTGTTAACTTAGTCGATTGCGATCGCCGTTATAAAGATGTATTTAGCTATGTTTTCGGTAACACGGTGGTATTTGCCAACCTGGAAGCGGCGCGGAAAAACTTAGGGCTATATCGCATCGTCACCTTAGACGGGGAATTGTTAGAAACCAGCGGTGCAATGACTGGTGGTAGTAACACCCAGCGTTCAGCCTTGCGCTTTGGCAATGCGGAAGCGGCGGAATCTGATGAAGCGATCGCTTTAAAAAGTCGCTTGGTGGATATTGAGCGGGTTTTAGAGCGTTGTACTGAAGCGATCACAACTTTGTCAACCAAAACAAAAAAATTCACCCAGGAACTCACAGAAGCACGTCAAGCGCGGCGCGAACAGCAGTTGCAATTGGAACAGTTGCAGAAAGATATTAAGAGTTTAACAGCGCAATTACAGGGGACGCGATCGCAACTCTCACAAAACAATGAAAAATTAGCCACTGCTCAATCTCGATTGGAAATTTTAGAGCGGGAATTACCGGGACAAGAAACTCAGTTGCAACAATTGCGACACGCTTTAGCAGAGCTGGAAGCATCCCAAACTCCCAGTGAATGGCAACAAATCCAGGCGACAATTAAAATCCAAGAGCAACAATTGCAACAACGAGAGACGGCGTTACGCGAAGCTGAACAAAGATTAAAAAATTTGGAAAATCAGCAACAGCGATTGCAAGAAAAAATCCAAGAAGCAGAGACACGCATCGCAGAATATGAAACCCAACAAATCTCATGTAGAGACGCGATTCATCGCGTCTCCACACAAATCACAGCGATAGACAACCAAATCACCCAAACCCGCGCCAACCTAAGCCTTATGGAACAGAATTTGGGAGAAGAGAAACAAAAACGTGACGCAACAGAACAGGAAGTGCGATCGGATCTTTTGCGTCAACAACAATTGCAATGGGAAATCCAAAAACTCCAAGAAACCCAAGAGAAGCGACGAGAGGAACTAGTTGCTTTGCAAAGCCAGTTGCGGGATGTGGGAGCAGAATTACCAAATCCCTTGCCGGAAGTTCCAGATCAGGTAGACTTGGAAGAATTGCAGAAAGAATTGCGAACGCTTACCAAACGCTTACAGGCAATGGAACCTGTAAATATGCTGGCGTTGGAAGAATACGAACGCACTCAAAACCGTCTCCAGGAACTCACGCAAAAATTAGAGACACTAGAAGGGGAACGCACCGAATTACTTTTGCGGATTGAAAATTTTACCACATTGCGGCAACTTGCCTTTAAAGAAGCTTTCGATGCTGTAAATGAAAACTTTCAATCGATTTTCGCCATCCTGTCAGACGGCGACGGCTACCTGCAACTCGAAAATCCCGAAGATCCCTTTAGCAGTGGACTGAATTTAGTCGCGCACCCCAAAGGCAAACCCGTACAGCGCCTAGCTTCCATGTCTGGAGGAGAAAAATCACTCACAGCCTTGAGCTTTATCTTTGCCCTGCAACGCTATCGCCCATCCCCGTTTTACGCCTTTGACGAAGTAGATATGTTCCTAGATGGGGCAAACGTAGAACGATTAGCTAGAATGATTAAGCAACAATCACAACAAGCGCAATTTATAGTTGTGAGTTTGCGCCGTCCGATGATAGAATCAGCCGAACGCACAATTGGCGTTACTCAAGCACGAGGAGCTTACACTCAAGTTTTGGGGATTAAGTTACAATCATCCAATACATCTGCTTGAGTTTTTGTTATTAATAGTGTATAGATAAACCGGATTCGAGATCAGGACTCGGTATAGAATGACCTCCGAACAGATAATTAGGCGTTCCGACATATTAAATACCCAGGTGATTACCCGCGACAACGGCAAGCGGCTAGGCATCATCAGTCAAGTCTGGGTTGATATTGATCAACGAGAGGTTGTGGCACTTGGTTTGCGAGACAGCCTGATCTCTATTTCGGGCATACCGCGCTATATGTACCTCAACAATATCAACCAGATTGGTGATGTCATCCTGGTAGATAACGAAGATGTAATTGAAGATATCGAAGTTGAATCTCTCAGTAATCTGATTAGCTGGGAAGTAATTACCGAAACAGGTGAAGTATTAGGCAAAGTTCGGGGCTTCAAGTTCAACGCCGAAACCGGGAAGCTTAACTCCATAGTCATTGCTTCTTTAGGATTGCCCCAAATTCCCGATCAATTTCTGAGTACTTACGAGTTTTCAGTGGATGAAATTGTCAGCACAGGCCCCAATCGGTTGATTGTGTTTGAGGGAGCCGAAGAACGGGTAAACCAGTTGACAGTTGGTTTACTAGAGCGTTTGGGTATCGGCAAAGCACCGTGGGAGCGCGATGCAGAAGAAGAATACGGCTATACTCCACCACGCCAAGTTGCACCAGGCAATCAACTGCCCAGTGGAGTGCCATTGCAGCCACCCAGGCAAAAAGTTCGCGCCCCTGAACCCGTAGCGCGGGAAGAAGAATGGACAGAAGACTATGTGGAAGAAGAAAGGCCACAGCGTCAAGTAATGAAGGCGCGGCAGTATGAATCTATTCAATACGAAGAAGACGAGGAAGAAGATAACTGGAGCGAGGCAACGGGCAGCGACAGGTATCAACAACCCCAACCGTTAAAGTATGAAGCCCAGCCCTATAGCAAGCCATACGTTGAGGAATACGATGATTATGACGACGTAGAGGGCGATGCTTGGGAAGATGCGCCGAAGCCCGTGAATATTCCTAAGAAAGTCAAGGAAAGACAGCCAGAATACGAAGAAGAAGGCGGATATTAGGCTAGCCCCACCCCCAACCCCCTCCTCGCTTGCAAGGAGGGGGCTTTTTTATGAACAAAAGCAAAACAAAACGCACCGTCTAAACTAGTACTCCACCACAGGGATTATGACACAATACAGTTCAGTTAAGCATTTCTCTGTGTCCTCTGCGTCTTGGCGGTGGCTTGCAGCAAGCCCTCCGGGTTAGACGCTCGTTCCAACGCTGGTTCCAACGCTCAGTCCTCGCTAACGCTGCGCTAACAGCAGTCGCTCATTGAGGAAACCCCCTTCCCTACGAGACGCTGCGCGTTGGCGTAGCGTCTCGTAGAGAAGGACACAAAGAAACAAAGAAATAAGAAGCCAAGAAAATTTGGCGCAGCCTCACAAAGAAATGGTATAACTCCTTTAAAATTTCGTTTCCAGCCAGAGGCTATTGGTGACAACTTAAGAAAAAGGTAAGCTTGTCAACAGGTGGATAAAGGGAAAAAAGGATGGTGAATCCAAGAGTTGGAAACCCAGACCACAAGCGGGATCGAAACATCTCAGCGCCAGAAAACGAAGTGATAGCCGCGCGGATGGAGGAGCTATCCCCACTCTTAAGCAAGCTACGCACAGCGTCTCCTAGAAAAGTGACAGAACTATTTTGTTAATGCTGCATTCGCAGTTGGAAAGAGTACCCTCTAGGGTACTGTTAACCTCCAAGTAGTCATACTACGATCTAGACAAGTAATCAAGTGGTTAATTTATAGATTTAAGTAAGTAGAAAAGTACAAAAAAAGATAGCTATGTAAAGAAAACTAACAGGCTAAAATCCTCTTTGCTTCTGCCCTTCTCCTAATGGAGACGTTCTTGCTAGCAGGATCCCCCGTAGGGATACGGGTAACTGCTCATTCCGACACTCGATTACTCGCTACCGCTGCGCTAACAACAGTTGCTCATGAAAGAAACCCTTAAGACTGCACTGCTTTACCTTTTGATAAATATCTAGTACAAGTCGGCAAAAATCCAGCTACCATCTCAATTAACCAAGTAAGGGGCAAAATCCCTTGTTAAAGGTATGCAAAGTTCCGCCGACTTGTACTAGTAGTCTGCCAATCAAATTTTGCTTAATATAGCAGACTTTAATTACTTCCTAAATAAGCATTTTGGCTTCAATTACCTAGCAAAGTTGTCTTGGTATATCGGTCTAAAATACCTAGCTTATCCGCTATTTTGACTAGGATAAGTGAAGGTTATTTTTCATTGCATATACCTGTAGTTTTTGTTATAGCCAACAATATTATTTTTTAGAGATTAATCATGGTTTCAATAGATGAATCACCCCTACCTAATATTTTGGGATTTTTATCATTAGCTAGTTATATAGTCACATTAATTCCCACAATTATAAGAATTGTTTTTCCGCAAACTAAAGAGACTGGAATTCCCCAATGGCTGCTCAAACGCCGCCGGATCATCGGTATTATTGCTTTCTTTTTAGCTTTGTGTCATGGTTTCCTAATGGTTCAAAAGAGAAACTTTGATTTTTTGGACATCAAGACATTTTGGATATATATCCAGGGTATAAGCACTTTCATGATTTTTACACTTCTGTCTATAACTTCTAATAATTGGAGTGTAAAAAAACTGAAAAAGAACTGGAAGCAATTACATAAACTCACTTATGTAGCTATGGTTCTTTTGATTTGGCATATCTGGGACAAGATGTCAGGTCATTGGACGTATTTAACACCGATTAGCCTTGTTGCTACTACTCTAATTGCGGTTTTATTTATTATCCGACTTTGGATTGAACACCAGGGTAAGCAAGAAAAAATTGCAAATAAAGTAACGAAGGCAGATTTAGGAGAAAAAAACACTAGGTAGTTTCATTAGTACAACATGGCGGAAGTAACTAATTAGTTGAAAAAGTTAAAACAAGCTTTCTTTTCTTTTGGCTTCTGTTTTCTTGGACTATTTGTCACCAAAATTATATAAATGGAGAGTCCCTCTGTAGTGTCAAACCCAATTGTTAAGAAAATTACAGTAGTACTGGCAATTACATCTACAGCAACCTTGGTTGGGTTTAGCTCTTATCGTTTACTATTAGCGTTCGAGATGGTTACACCTGGCGTTATCTCCTTGCCAATCATTCAACCTTATCAAACCCTCAAAGGACATTCAGCGTGGATTTATGCGATCGCTATCAGTCCAGATGGTAATACTTTAGTTAGTGGTAGCTATGATGGCACGATCAAGATTTGGAATCTGCACACTGGCAAATTACTCCACACTTTTAAAGGTCATGCTGATGCAGTTGTATCCTTGGTGATTAGCCCTGATCACCGTATACTCGCTAGTGGCAGTTGGGATAATCGAATTAAACTGTGGAATCTGGAAACAGGAACTCTCATCCGTACCCTTGATGGGCATAGAGACGATGTGGAAGCAATTGCTATGAGTGCCAATAGAAAATTGCTGGCTAGTAGCAGTGCTGACAATACCATTAAGCTCTGGAATCTGAACACAGGCAAAGAACTCTTTACGCTCCAGGATGTAGGCTGGGTAAAATCTGTTGCTTTTAGCCCTGATAGCCAGAAGTTAGCTAGTGGCAGTAGAGATAACTCCATCAGAATTTGGCAGCTAAGTACTCCCACTCCGACACTCATACAGACTTTCACAGGGCATTCCCAAGAAGTATGTTCTGTTGCCTTCAGTCCTGATGGGCAAACCCTTGCCAGTGGCAGTAAGGATAAAACCATCAAACTGTGGCGCTTGAGCGATGGCAAATTGTTGCACACTCTCACGGGGCATTCCCAAGCCGTATGGTCTGTTGCCTTTAGCCCAAATGGACAGACCTTAGCTAGTGGTAGTTATGACACAACAATCAAGCTCTGGCATCTAGCTACTGGCAAATTCCTTGCTAACTTTGCAGGACATACCAAGTCTGTATGGTCTGTTGCCTTCAGTCCTAATGGGCAAACTTTAGTAAGTGGCAGTGGTGACGAAACCATCAAACTTTGGTCTATACCCCGCAATACCACTGCTCATACTCAAACACTCGAAAAGATAAAACACAATTAAAGATATTTAACCCCAGATTTGACATTAAGTCTGGGTAAATGACATTCGTGGCTACACGCAGTCCACCTCTAGAGGCTAACGGAGAATCATCGATATATTCTGATTCAGCAACGCCACTTTTTGTAACTATATAAGATATGTACATGGCGAAAGCTGTTTTGAGAGTTGCTTTTCATCTGCGCCAGCAAGTCTACGCCCATCTTCAAAAGTTAAATCTCAGTTATTTTGAAACGGCAAAAGCAGGTGATTTATCTTACCGCCTCACGGAAGATGTTGATCGGGTTGGCGAAGTAGTAAATAAAGTATTTCACGACTTTATCCCCTGCATTTTGCAGTTTTCATAATTAAGCCTTTTTAAGATTGTTAAGTTTTTTGTAAATAATTAAGAATAGCATGAGTGATCGCTTCATTACCATCCTTAGCAATTGGTTGAGATTGCTTTGGTGGTTGAGGTAACTCACCCAGAAAATCCCAAATCCCTTGAAAAAACTCAGATGGGGTAATAATTTGATGCTGATTATAATTAGTTATGCCTTTTACTAAAAGAGTTGCTTCAGCAAAGTCCTCACGCGGCATCGTAACAATTGGTACTCCTAGTAGTGTGGCTTCAGCAAAAGTGCTGTAACCAGGTTTAGAAACGACTCTTCCACAAATAGGCATAAAATCCACAGGGCGGTATTTACGGTCATTAATTTTTACTAAATTAGGTAAATCAGGGGCAAATTGATCAAAGACGAGAAATTGCCAATCTGGAAATTGTCGCAGGTTCTCATAGGGGATTTGCTGTAAACCCAAGCCGCCAAAAGTCAACAAAATAGTTTTTTCAACTGGTGTATTTATTCCCCAAAAGGAGCGTAAATCATCAGCAGAGTAACGGGGGGAACCGCCTGTTAAGCCGACATCTGTGATATTGTTAAAAGCCTGCATCGGTTCATGGAAGGGTAGACGAAACAGGCGATCGCACTTTGAGTAGCAATCACTAATCCAATCGGCAACTGCGGTAAATTCACCCCCCCAATCTCGGTAGATCAAGTCCCAACCAAAGTTACTCATCATCCAGCAGGGAATATTTGCAGCTTTGGCAAACCCAGGAGCCAGGAAGGGAATATCTGCCAAGATGAGATTAACGCGATTTTGGCGGATAAAATTGCCTTCTGAGGCGATCAGCGAATTTTGATGCTTCTTAATATGGAGCAACTTTTCTAAAGTGGCTACTTTATCCATTGTCAAACTATCGGTTTGCACTACACCCAAATCAAATGCACGAGGACGATAGATAAAATCACCTTCTATATAGCACTCTAGCAACCAGCGTGGGGCAGTACTCACTAGAATTAACAGAACTTCTGGACATAATTTTTGAATTGTCGCAGCTACAGAAGCCGTGCGGGTAGCATGACCAAAACCGTGGTTAGTTATGGCTATGTATAAAATTGGGCGTTCCATTTTATAGTTAGGAGTTATAAATTATTAAATGTAGAATGTAATTGAGTCTCTAGCCAATCTTTGATAGTGTATTCATTCTTGAATAGCAAAATATTTTCATCTACTTCCGGAGGCTGAAAATTTTGTATTAGTTCTGCAAAAATCTCCTCTTTGATTCCTTGGCGTTTTTTAGTATGTTCATTCATTTGCCTTCTTATGTAAATTTCCTTTAGCGGAACATCGAGGTAAATTACTTTGCTTTTATAATCATGTCGTTTGGCGACCTCTCTAAATCTGTCACGCAACCAACGAAAACAGCTTGTATCATCGAGAATGATATCTTGTTCTAGCTGCATTAAATTGTTTAAAATACCAATTGCGATCTGGTGAGTATTTTCCCACTCTTCAACGGGAATACCATCTCCACCAAAACCAAGTCCTCGCTCTTTATTGATATCATCCAGACTTACATATGCACAGTTTAGGTAATCGACTATTGCTTTAGCCAAGGTACTTTTACCGGAAAATGCCAAGCCATAAAGTAAATAAAGGGTTTTCATTTAGTTCAGCAGAGTTAAGTACAGCTTCTGAGCTTGAGATAGCATAACGCACTAGTGAAAGTGCGTTACAGCACACCCTACTTATCCTACATTTGGCAAAAACTTTGAATCGCCTCAATCAATTGGTCGATTTCCGATTCTAAAGTAAAGTAATGCACGCTGGCGCGTATACAGCTAGGATCGGCAATTGTCCGAGTTAATATCCTTTGTGAGTCTAAAAATTGCACTAACTTGAGACTAGCTTGGGACTGATGATTTATTAGTTGAAAAGAGACTATACCGCTTTCAGGTGGGGAAGTTCGTAGACATTTGACATCGGGTAACGTCACTAAGCGCCGCCAGAGGTATTCACTGTTTTGGCAAATTTGCTCGTAACGTTCCTGTGAGGTTCCCCATTGCTGATGGATTGCGATCGCCTCCCGTAACCCAACATACAACGGATAAGCTAATGTAGACACTTCGTATCGTCGCCCATCTGGAAGCCAATCTACAGGCTGAGATTGACTATCTACAACAATGCCATTCAAGCCAATAAATGTAGGTTTCAGGCTTTCTCGTGCTTCTGGTCGAACATACAAACCACCAGCACCCGCAGGGCCACATAACCATTTGTGACCAGTGAAAGCATAAAAATCTACTCCCAATTCAGTCAAGTTTAAAGGCAACAAACCAACAGATTGGGCAGCATCTATCAGTAGTGCAGAATGATTATTTCTGCATACTTCGGCAATTTTATCAAGAGGTAAAACTTGACCAGTATTCCAGAAAACATGACTTAATATCACAAGACGGGTATTAGGGCGCAAGTGCTGGATGATAACTTTTACGGGGTCGCCCTCATTTAAAGTCGCTTTCAGAGGACAGGTAGTAACTTCCACAGCGAATCTCCGCGCGATTTCCTGGGCTGTGGCAATCACACCTGGGTGTTCGCAGTCCGAGAGCAGCATATGGTCGCCAGCTTGCCACTCAATGCCCCACATGGCGATATTACAGCCAACAGTGACATTCTGGCTGAGGGTAATTGTTTCGCTTGGTGCATGTAACTCCGAAGCGATCGCTTCTCTTGCAGCTTGAGTCTGGGGCGCTATCCAGCGATACGCCTCATTGCCAAAGGGGCCTATGTGCTGAACATGAGCTTGAGTTTGGGTCATAGCATCCATTGCCTTTTGGGGCATCGGCCCTTGTCCCCCATAATTGAAATAAGTCTTATTCGCTAAAGCGGGAAATTGCTCTCGATGGCTATGCAACCTGGTTTGTGCAACAGAAGTACTGATCATACCAATTTTAGATTTTAGATTTTGGGCTTCGGCTTACCTCGACTTCGCTACTTTGGCTTCGCTCAGCACGAGTCGGTACAAGTCGCTCAGTCGAACGATTTTGAATTAGTCAAAAGTCATTAATCATTGATCATTAGTTTTTCATCTCCCTGATCTCTCTCGTCTCCCCCACTCCATTATTAATTGTCTGAGTTACTCCCAGAGTGTGCTAATTCTTGTTAACTTAAAAGGATGCTAATTAATGCTGAACTCCTACTGCAATACCAACGCTGTAAACGCCGACCTTTTCTAGATATCCACGGTGACAAAAGTCAGCGCGATGCTCCCAATGAGTTGCTACGAAAACTGCAACAGGACAAAATCGCTCATCAGCTGAGTGCTTTGGCAAAGGTGACTTATCATCAACCAGATTATTCATACGGAAACTGGGAAAACGCCCAGAAGGCAACTTTAGAATTAATGCAGCGTGGGGTTGAGTACATCTATAAGGGAGTACTGTTAGCAACTTATTCTGAAGGATACACCTTACTGAGTCGTCCAGATTTACTTGTGAAACAACCAGGACAATCCCATTTTGGAGATTGGATCTACGTCCCGGCTAGTATTGAACTGGGTAAGCGCCCTAAACAAGAATATCAAGTTGTCGCTGCATTTCATGTCCAAGTGTTGGCAACAGTGCAGGGAGTTGCACCTAAAACAGCTTTGCTCATATTGCGAACTAAAGATACAAGTTATGCGGTGGATCTGTTCAAATGGACACCACGGATGCAGCAGATTCTGGAGGAGTTTATTCAAGTTTTAGAGTTACCGAATCCGCCAGAGGTATTTATTGCTCGGCAAAAGTGCAATCTTTGCCATTGGTATAGTCAATGTTATGCTGTTGCTCAATCTGAAAAACATCTCTCACTCTTACCAGGCATAACACCGATTCGCTACACTCAACTCCAAGCTCTAGCCATCACCACACTAGAATCTCTGGCCAACACTAGTCCCACTAACCTAGAAAATCTGCTTGGTTTCGACAGTGAAGTAGCGCCCAAGCTAGTAGTACAAGCTCAATCTGCACTGGAAAGACGACCCCTAATCTTACCCTACCCGCTACCAATAGAAGATATTACATTCACAGCACCCATAGAGCTTTACTTTGATATTGAGGCACAGCCAGACTTAGATTTAAATTATCTTTTGGGGGTTTTGGTTGTTGATAGACTTGCCAACACAGAACAGTTTTATTCGTTTTTAGCAGATAAACCAGAAGACGAAGAATTAGTTTGGCAGCAATTTTTGGATTTGGTTTGGCAATATCCCGAAGCGCCAATTTATCATTTTTGTGTCTACGAGTTTGATACAGTCAAACGGTTGGCAAAGCTTTACAAAACTCCCTACGCCTCAGTGCGTCCTGTACTGAATCGATTTGTGGATATATATGAACAATTAACCCAAAGCGTAGCATTGCCCGTAGAAAGCTATGCCCTGAAAGTGATCGCTCGTTGGTTAGGATTTGAGTGGCGGGAAAAAGAAGCTAGTGGTGCTAAATGTATTTACTGGTATGATCAGTGGCTAGAAACAGGCGATCGCACCTTACTAGAAATTATCCAAAGCTACAACGAAGATGATTGCCGCGCTACCCGCAGAGTGAAAGATTGGCTTGTCAACTTTTTTCAGGATGAATATGGTTTGCGACTAGCTTAAGTAATTTTGGATTTTTTAAAG
Source organism: Nostoc sp. (assembly GCF_036919615.1). Classification (GTDB taxonomy): domain Bacteria; phylum Cyanobacteriota; class Cyanobacteriia; order Cyanobacteriales; family Nostocaceae; genus Nostoc. The sequence goes on from NZ_JBALCN010000080.1 coordinate 115,461, forward strand.
GGCACACAGTTCTGCATTAGTGTCAACTTAAGCTAAAACACTCAATTTCCCGTCGTTTTAGATCCCCCAACTCCCTTTTTAAGGAGGCATTCGATTCTAGTCCCCCCTTAAAAAGCTACGGTAGTGTACACAAGTCGAAAAAAGCTCGATTTCCTTTTGTTCTCTCGTTCCTATGCTCCGCATGAGAACGAGGAAAGCCTGATCAAACTAGGTTTTTAGGGGGGTGGGGATCAAAAATCTAGGTGGTACATCGAAAAATTTCACTCTTCTTTTCAGACTAGGCTTTCACGTTAAGTTGATACCAATGACAGTTGTGCGTACCCACTGCGTGTTGATTTAATCAAAAAATTCTATGCAGCTAATTAAAAAAATCTTTGCATTTCCACGAATTCTTTACTTTTTGCTCCCAATTATAATTATTACCCTCTTATTCACAAATTTATTTACAAATACTGTTGAAGTCAGTAGCATAGAGTTGATCGGGGAAGCCACTTTACCAAAAGGTTTAATCTTTAAAAAAACTGAAGTTGGAGGTTTATCTGGAATTACCTATGATCCAAAAAGCAACCTTTATTATGCTATTTCTGATGACCGTGGACAAAAAGCTAATGCCCGTTTCTACACCCTGAAAATCGACTTAAGCAAGGGTTACCTACAAAAAGGTGGAGTTACTCCGGTCAGTGTGACCACGGTATTAAAAGACGATGGTCAAACATTTCGCCCTGGTGAAAGTGATACAGAAGGTATTGCATTAACTAATAAAACAACTGTATTTATTTCTTCCGAAGGCAATGCTGGAAAATTAATTAATCCTTTTATTAAAAAGTTCTTACTATCTTCTGGCAGAGAAATTGCAACACTTCCTATACCAAATAAATTTTTGCCAGATAAAAGTAGTAAAAAAGGTATTCGCAACAATTTGGCTTTTGAAAGCCTCACCATCACACCCGATAAAAAGCATCTATTCACAGCTACAGAAAATGCTCTAATTCAAGATGGTGTTGCAGCTAAACCTAACATCGGTAGTCCTTGCCGCATTTTGCAATACAACTTGCTCAACAACCAGCCAGAAAAGGAATTTCTTTACCAAACTGAACCAGTTACACCATTTTTGAATCTGATTGGCAAGTTTGCTAGTGGATTACCTGATTTACTTGCTCTTGATAATCAAGGACACTTCCTAAGTTTAGAACGGTCTTTTACTGGTTTAGGATTTGCTATTTCCCTGTTTCAGGTTTCTTTAGAAGGAGCTGATGATATTCATAAGATTGATAGCCTTTTAGCAGTTGACTCCAAGAATATTAAACCAGTTCAGAAAAAACTGCTATTAGATTTGAGAACCCTAGATGTACTGCTAGACAACATTGAAGGCTTAACTCTTGGATCTAAACTACCCGATGGTCAGCAATCATTAATTCTCGTTGGTGACAACAATTTCAACTCCCTGCAACGCAGCCAGATACTAGCCTTTAAAATTAAAATTGAAACACCATTAATCAGATTATTACGCCGTTTACTCCCGAATCTCAATCGTTAGCTATACAGAGATGAAGGAAGGTGCGTAGGCATAGCCCGTCGTAGACATTGCGCCTTTACTGCTATTTACTTGTTTCTGATTATTCCTGTGTATTCACGGAATTTACTAGGCAACTTGAACTAGCCAATTTATAGTTTCAGTGTAATTTCTCAACCATATTCATTAATAAATCTGTTATATAATGTTTAGGAAATTTTACATAGAGATTAACGATGATTATAGTATATGATTAATTTCCGATAAATTATGAGATTTATTAAATTTGAATTTAATAATTAGCTAGACTTATTAAAGTATTTTGCCAACAATATTTTTCATAAATGATTTTTATGCCAGAAAATAAAATTGAGAATATGGTAGGGCAAAAAGCAGAGTTAGACGATTACATTGGACAATTTTTAAATAATCGCTATTTAATTAGAGATTTAATTGGCAAAGGGGGAATGGGTAGAGTTTATTTAGCAGAAGATACTGCAAAAGGTGGTATGCCAATCGCAGTCAAAATTTTATCACTCAGTTTGGTGAACCAGCAAATGTCTCAACGCTTTGCCAGAGAGATTTTTATTGGCGCTCAATTGGGTCGCAAAAGTAAACATATTGTTCGCATCTTAAGTTATGGCATTACTGAGGATAAGACTCCCTTTTATGTAATGGAATACCTTCAAGGAAAAAATCTCAAACAAATTCTTAAAATTCAGCCCTTAACAATATCAAAGTTTTTGGAGATTTGTAATCAAATTTGTTTAGGTTTACAATGTGCCCACCAAGGTATTAGCCTAAAAGGAGAGATTTATCCTATTGTTCACAGGGATATTAAACCAGAAAATATATTCATTAGTGAAGATAGTAAACAAGGAGAAATTGTTAAAATACTAGATTTTGGCATTGCCAAGTTTTTAACAGAGCGAAGTGGGATGACCCTGACAGATTCTTTTATTGGTAGTTTGCCTTACTGTTCTCCAGAACATATGGAAGGGCGCAAATTGCTAGATGTTCGCTCTGATATTTACAGTTTGGGGGTACTAATGTTTGAGATGCTGACAGGAAAGCATCCATTTCAGACAAAAAGTAACTCCTTTGGTACTTGGTATCAAGCCCATCGCTTTCAAATGCCACCTACAGTTGAAGAAGTAAATCCACAAGTCAAAATACCGCAGGTATTAGAAAAAATATTGATGAGTTGTTTAGCTAAAGAAGTAAGCGATCGCCCTCAAAATGTCAACCAAATATTAAAAGATTTAGAAAAGGTTAGTATTCAGCTTAATGATGTTATTCCTAGCAATAGCAGTGAGACTATTCAACTTTCGTGTCCGGTTCAATTAGTACCTGCAACATTATTATCAGAAAAAGAGTGTTTGCAGAAAAATTGGCCTAAAAATAAACCAATTGCACCAATTGGATTTTCCCATTTACTACATACTACTCAAAGACCTATACCAACTTTTTGGGCAATGTTGCCCAAACAAGAAATGATAAAATTTTTGGATAAAATACATGGTACTGAATTTATTAGTCAAATGAATGTATACCCGATGCTATTATGGGTTACAGTCCTATACAATGCCGAGCCTTCTCTGACTAAATGGCTACCTTGTTTTTTAGATTTGAAAGATAATAAAGGGCAGAAAATAGCGCGTAGTTTAGCAGAAGTAGGCTACTATCATCTATTATTTTTTGCCCTAGAAGATCCAAACCGTTGCTCTCATGTAACGACTTTAAGCCTCACGGCTAACCAGCGCCAGCAACTTGTAGATTGCTTAGAAATGAGTCAACAGTTGAATGAAACAATTTTGCCTAATCAAGCCAAAAATCTTCTTCAAACAGAGTATGAAAAACTGAAATTAGATATCTTACGAAAGTTAGCCGTCGAACAAAAATCTGAAAAAGAAGGTTCAAAAAATTGGATGGCTAAATTTTTTAAAATTTTTTTTAAAATTTTATCACATCATTGAAAGTCCGCTATCAAAATTAAAATCTTTGCCGCTATTACCTAATGATATTCTTATGTGTGTATTGCTAACTTTAAATAGACTCAGCAGCAGAGGTGATCAAAGTGAATCAAAGCCTATTTACATCTCCAAGTAGTACGGGCTTGCTTGCCAATCGTTATCAACTTAAGCAATTAATTGGCAGCGGCGGCATGGGTGAAGTTTTTTTAGCAAATGATATTTTGTTAGGAGGTATACCAGTTGCTATCAAGTTTTTGACTCAAACTGTGGTCGATACCAAGATGCAACAAGCCTTTGCTCATGAAGCTTTAATGAGTGCAGCTTTGAGTCAAAAGAGCATACATATAGTGCGGGCGTATGATTATGGTGTAAATGAGAAAGGAAAACCATACTACGTTATGGAATATTTATGTGGCAAGAGTTTAAAGGATTTAATTCCGCTGCCTTTGCCCATGTTTTTGACTCTCTCCCGCCAAATTTGTTTAGGCTTACAGTGCGCCCATCAAGGCATTAACATTGATAGCAAAATTTGTCCATTGGTTCATAGAGATATCAAGCCTGCCAATATATTAGTTATTCCCGATCCAATATTGGGTCAGTTAGTTAAAATTCTCGATTTTGGGATTGCTAGATTTTTAAATTATACATCAAAAGCTAGTACAAATAGGGGATTTAATGGCACTTTGCCTTACTGTTCTCCAGAACAGCTAGATGGGGAAAAATTAGATAGTCGCTCTGATATTTATAGCCTGGGTGTGATGATGTTTGAAATGCTCACAGGCAAAAAACCTTGGGAACCAGAAACTGATTACTTTGGTGCTTGGTATAAAGCCCATCAGTTTGAACAACCAAAAGCGATCGCAGATGTAAAACCCACTCTTAAATTACCTCAAAAGCTAAATAGTTTAATCATGGCTTGTCTTGCTAAAAAAGCAAGTGATCGCCCCCAAAATATCGCGGAAATTCTGCAAGTCTTAAAAAGTTTAGATCAGTCCAATTGTCCCAGTATTCCTACAACTTTAGCCTCTAGTTCCATCCTTAACCATCCCTTAGATTCTGGATTACCAATCACAGTAGAACAAAGCTGTCGGCAACTTTTATGGCCTGAAAATAAACCAATTCAAGAAATTGTTTTTCCCCAGCTTCTAGATACTACACAAGGATCTATGACAGCATTATGGTTGATGTTGCCTAACCAAGAAATCAAAAACTATGCCCTTTCTACCCGTTACAACCAATTTATTTTCATAACATCTCCTCACCCAATGCTGTTGTGGGTGAGTATACTTTACAATCGGCAATTAGCTCCTAAGTGGCTACCTTGCTACCTAAATATGCAAAATCCCCAAAATCTTAGGGTGGTAAGTTTCCTGGCTGAAAATGAACGCTACCCTTTGATTCTATTTACCCTAGAAGCACCACATTCCTGTACAAGTGTTCTCAGCAGTCGCATCGAGCTAACTCAGCGGCAAATGTTGAAAACCTGGGTGCAACAGAGTCATAGTCTACCACCCGCTTCTCAACCCCAGTTGAGCAAACAGCTATTAAAGCAGCAGTATAAACAAATGCAATCCCGGATATTGCAACATCTGGAATCAGAGCCACAGGTTGTATTATCAGGTTCTATTTAATGAAAAATTTCCCCCAAGGAGCGATCGCCCGCTCAGGGGACGGGTAAAAATAATTCCCAACTCCAAAAGACTTGACAAGTAGAAAATAAATAGCGATAATAGCAAAGTTGCCAAACAAGGGACTGTAGTTCAATTGGTTAGAGCACCGCCCTGTCACGGCGGAAGTTGCGGGTTCGAGCCCCGTCAGTCCCGTTCCAAGTTATGAGCAGTAAGTCCTGAGCAATATAGGAATTTGGCATTGCTTATTTGCTAGTTGTTAAACCTGCATTTTTTTGACTGTGCCGATTTTAGATTTTAGATTAAAGAATTGAAGAATTAAAGCCTCGACTCCGCTCGGTTTTAACAATGAGCGCAGCCGTAGTGTTAAAAATTATTTCGGTTCATGGCCCGCCTCATCGATTTCGGATTTGGGATTTAAATTGAAAAATTGTTCAAATAAAAACACGGCGGTCTCTAAGTATTTTCTTCCAATCTAAAATCTAAAATTTAAAATCTAAAATTGATTGCCCTACACCTTTGTGGTCAGGGTCAATCCAAAATCCAAAATCCAAAATCCAAAATCCAAAATCCAAAATCCAAAATCCAAAATCCAAAATTGATAGACTCAGGATTCAGGGTTTAAATATAAGCTACATTTATCAAGCTTTGCGAAAGAGAGAATCAACTGTGACTGTCAGAGTCCGTATTGCACCGAGTCCAACTGGAAATTTACATATTGGTACAGCTAGAACGGCTGTATTTAACTGGTTATTTGCCCGCCACCAGGGTGGAAAATTTATCCTGCGAATAGAAGACACAGACCTAGAGCGATCGCGTCCTGAATACACTGACAATGTTCTTGAAGGACTGCGCTGGCTAGGACTTAACTGGGATGAAGGACCATTTTTTCAATCCCAACGTCTGGATCTTTATAAAGAAGCAGTACAAAAACTGCTAGATCAAGGATTAGCCTATCATTGCTACACCACTTCCGAAGAACTAGAGGCTCTAAGAGAAGCCCAAAAAGCTAGAGGTGAAGCTCCTCGCTATGACAACCGTCACCGTAACCTCACCCCAGAACAACGCGCCGCATTTGAAGCAGAAGGTCGCTCCTCTGTGATTCGCTTCAAAATCGAAGATGGGCGGGAAATTGTCTGGAATGACCTAGTAAGGGGAAAGATGTCTTGGCGAGGTAGCGATTTAGGTGGTGATATGGTCATCGCCCGCGCCTCAGAAGAAGGTAGTGGTCAACCACTGTACAACTTTGCAGTTGTAGTGGATGACATCGATATGCAAATCACCCATGTCATCCGGGGAGAAGACCACATCGCCAACACCGCCAAGCAAATTTTACTGTATGAAGCAATGGGTGCAAAAATCCCAGAGTTTGCCCACACGCCGCTGATTTTAAATTTGGAAGGGCGCAAGCTTGCTAAGCGAGATGGTGTTACTTCCATTTATGACTTTCAGCAAATGGGCTTTACTGCTGAAGGTTTGGTGAATTACATGACATTGCTGGGTTGGTCGCCACCAGATTCAACACAAGAAATATTTACCTTAGAAACAGCAGCTAAGGAGTTTGGTTTTGAGCGTGTAAATAAAGCAGGTGCAAAGTTTGACTGGGCAAAACTTGATTGGTTGAACAGTCAGTATATCCACAATACGCCAGTAGATAAACTCACAGATTTACTCATACCCTACTGGCAAGCGGCTGGGTATAAATTTGATGGTGGAAGAGAACGCCCCTGGTTAGAACAGCTAGTAACTTTAATTAGCCAAAGCTTGACTCGTTTAGTAGATGCAGTAGCTCAAAGCCAACTGTTTTTTAGTGACACAGTTGAATTTAGCGACGAAGCTAGTACACAACTGAAGCAAGAAGGTTCTGCTGCTGTGCTTGAAGGGATTGTCACAGCTTTAGAAAATCAGCCGCAACTGTCAGAAGCCGCTGCCCAGGACATTATTAAACAAGTGGTGAAAGAGCAAAAAGTCAAAAAAGGCTTGGTAATGCGATCGCTCAGAGCAGCCTTAACTGGAGATGTTCATGGCCCTGATCTGATTCAATCTTGGTTACTACTAAATCAGATTGGTTTAGACAAGTCGCGCTTGAGTCGGGCATTAACAGCAGCTAATTAGCGATTACTTCCAGATTTTAGAAATATTTTAGATTTTAGGGGCGCACGTTTGTGCGCCCCTATCCATAAGGTAGAGCAACTATGGCAACAAGAAATCATTGACTAATTACTAATGAATTATCCCCAATTTTAAATCTAAAATAGGTAGTCAATTATCCTCACATTGGGAACTTGGTATGTAAAATTCATGTCTTCAAAAACACTTAGAAGCAAACGTAATTACAATGCCGACAAAAGCGCTCAATAGAGGGATGAGATTATCGTTCATGATAGTTACGCTCTTCATCATATCGACAGTTAATGCTGTGACTGATGCTCAGGAAGCGCCAACGATATTTGGAGATGTCACCATTGGCCCCCAGTTTTCGCCAGACCCCCTGACAGTTCGCGGGATGAGTGGTGGTTCAATATCTGGGAGTCAAGTAGCTGGCAGAAGTGAAACAGCCACTGGCCCTTGTACCGGATTTGTTGATGAAACACCAGACCACACATTAGTGCTAACAAGTAAATTTGACTACCTGAAGCTGCAAGTGCAAAGTCCTGAAGACACCACCATGATTATCAAGGGGCCCGGTGGTACTTGGTGCAATGACGATTTTGATGGCAAAAATGCCGGCATTGTTGGTGAATGGTTGGTTGGAAGTTACCAAATTTGGATTGGTTCCTACCAAAATGACAAGTATCTTCCTTACACTATACAAATTACAGAAGTTAAGTAGGAAAAGTCCTTATATTGAAGAGACAGGGAGACACGAGAAAATTTCTTGGCGTCTCTCCCTTGTTTGCGCCGCCTTTTCTCGTGCGATATTGTATTAAAATTAAGTTAACTTTGATTAAGATTCTTGTTGGCATCGCCATAATGCCCTAATCGCCTTATGGCAGTGCATGTAGGAGATCAAATTAAACAAAATGGATTTATAGACATCCGTTTAACAGCTTAAAGTGACAGAATGATGAACATTCGGTTGCTCAGGCTGATGAGTTGTATAGGCATCTAGAGGCAAATTAACATGAAATTCTCTTGGAAAGTCCTAGTACTCTGGACATTGCCGGCTTTGGTAATTGGCTTTTTCTTCTGGCAAGGGGCTTTTGCAGGCGCTCCTGCTGACATGAGTAAGAATGCAGCCAACACCCGCATGACTTATGGTCGCTTTCTAGAATACTTGGACGGCGATCGCGTCAGCAGCGTGGATCTGTACGAAGGCGGTAGGACAGCAATTATAGAAGCCCGCGATCCAGACATCGAAAATCGTGTCCAAAGGTGGCGTGTGGATTTGCCTGTTAACGCTCCTGAGTTAATTAGCAAGCTCAAAGAAAAAGCCATTAGTTTTGATGCTCACCCCATGCGGAATGATGGCGCAATTTGGGGATTGTTGGGCAATCTCGTGTTTCCAGTTTTATTGATTACCGGGCTGTTCTTTTTGTTCCGGCGTTCTAGCAACCTCCCTGGCGGCCCAGGTCAAGCGATGAACTTCGGCAAATCCAAAGCGCGTTTCCAAATGGAGGCGAAAACTGGGGTCAAGTTTGATGACGTAGCCGGGATCGAAGAAGCTAAGGAAGAACTGCAAGAAGTCGTCACCTTCCTCAAACAGCCAGAAAGATTTACCGCTGTGGGCGCACGCATTCCCAAGGGAGTACTGTTAGTTGGGCCTCCTGGAACTGGTAAAACTTTACTAGCAAAAGCGATCGCTGGCGAAGCAGGCGTACCTTTCTTCAGTATTTCCGGTTCGGAATTCGTGGAAATGTTCGTTGGTGTCGGTGCATCCCGTGTCCGCGATTTGTTCAAGAAAGCCAAAGACAACGCCCCTTGCATCATCTTCATCGATGAAATCGATGCTGTTGGACGCCAACGGGGTGCTGGGATCGGTGGCGGTAACGATGAGAGAGAGCAAACCCTCAACCAATTGCTCACCGAAATGGATGGGTTTGAAGGTAATACAGGGATCATTATTATTGCTGCCACCAACCGTCCCGACGTACTAGACTCAGCCTTGTTGCGTCCCGGTCGTTTTGACCGACAAGTAACAGTCGATCCGCCCGATATCAAAGGGCGTTTGGAAATCTTGCAAGTCCATGCGCGGAATAAGAAACTAGACACTAGCGTATCCTTGGATGCGATCGCTCGCCGCACTCCTGGATTCACTGGTGCTGACTTAGCCAATTTACTCAACGAAGCGGCTATTCTTACCGCTAGAAGACGCAAAGAAGCTATCACTCTCCGCGAAATTGATGATGCTGTAGATCGGGTAGTTGCCGGAATGGAAGGTACTCCCTTGGTAGACAGCAAGAGTAAGCGCTTAATTGCCTACCACGAAATTGGACACGCCTTAGTTGGGACTTTGTTAAAAGATCATGACCCAGTGCAGAAAGTCACGCTGATCCCACGAGGACAAGCACAGGGTTTGACTTGGTTTACTCCCAACGAAGAACAAGGGTTAATTTCTCGTTCCCAGTTGAAAGCGAGGATTACTGGTGCTTTGGGTGGTCGTGCCGCTGAAGAGGTGATTTTTGGAGCTGCCGAAGTCACAACTGGCGCTGGTGGGGACTTACAACAGTTGTCAGGAATGGCACGGCAAATGGTGACGCGGTTTGGGATGTCAAACTTAGGCCCACTTTCCTTAGAAAGCCAACAGGGAGAAGTATTTTTGGGTCGTGACTGGACAACCCGATCTGAGTATTCCGAATCCATTGCCTCACGCATCGATGCTCAAGTCAGAGAAATTGTTGAACAGTGCTACGACAACGCTAAGAAGCTTATCCGTGATCATCGCACTGTCACCGATCGTTTAGTCGATCTGCTCATCGAAAAAGAAACCATTGACGGCGAAGAATTCCGCCAGATTGTGGCTGAGTACGCTGAAGTCCCTGAGAAGCAGCAGTACGTACCACAACTCTAATAGTTGATTCTTTTCTGGGCTAATACCTGGAAATCAGCAAAAAAGCAAAAAATCGAATGAGGATGCTATGTGGCATCCTCATTTTTTTAGCTCTACCGGAAATTTTAGGCAAAAAATCATTATGTAGCAATTTGTGGTAAAACAATTAGAGCTTTCAAAAGCAATAAGCTCGAACAAATGATAATACTGCCGCAATGTAACTATTCACATCTGAAGCAGGAACTAGATAGATTTTTGCGTCAACCATTTCAAAAAACTTTCTGGGGAATTGTTTGTTTAATAGTTTTGTTTAGTACTGGTTTTGTATCTGTGAACGCAGTACAACCATTACGTAAGCCTTCACTGTGGCAAGTTTATCAGCACTCACTCAAGTCAGCAAAATATGTTGACTTGACTCATACGTAGGCGTAGCCCGTCGTAGACATCGCTCCGGCAATTCCTGTATGGTCAGGTTTTGGCCCATCCAAGTTTGCGCCTGCCATCAAATCTAGATCAGGTGCCAGAAACAGGCGCATTGATCACTATTGGGTATCCCAAATTCAAAGGTGGTTTGAGAGGTTATGCACGTTACATTGCTATCTGTCCGCCAAACTGGAAATACGGCGTATCAGTAGGTCAAATTCCGGAATCTCCCCTGCAAAAAGCAGATAAACCCCTGCACTGGGATACAAAATTGGGTGTACGGGTACGGTGAGATGAAGCAATTCAGTTATTGCTTCCTCTCTACCAGACGCTGAACGCGAACACTTGAATGATCAGCGATCGCTTTTAAAAGCTGACTGCTTTTGATATACGATGTCTGCGACGCTCGAATGCGAACAGCGTATCGCAGACAAGACTCGCTACCGCTTCTCTACAAAACCAAACGCTATCGGTGACGCAACTACCAATTCAACTACTTTGTTTAATGCTGTCTTTTAAACCCTTTGATTTCTGATAAAAATCCGAAACTGGGAACATGGCTATTGTATATAGAACCCATTTGATATCTTTTAGGCGAACAAGTAGAATCGACACGAACAGGTGAATTCAAACAGGTAAGGAGTGAAAATGGGGTATTCAAGC
>NZ_JBALCN010000081.1:0-34678 GCF_036919615.1 Nostoc sp.
TTCTATATCTTTGGTTTGAGCAAGAAAATTGTTTGACTTCCTTGATTTCAAAATCCTATCACCCGGTTTAATTAATAATAGTCAATCTAGTAACAATCACATAAATAAATATTGGAAAAATAGAGATAAATCAGTTATAAATAGACAGTTCTGTCTAAATTATAAGTAACTAAAACTCTTATACACGTAAGAGTTTAGTAGTTTCAATAGACAGACTATTCTAACTATAAATGAATAGATAAATTATTGAGTTACTATCTTTATTCTGGATGTTTCACTTGGGGAAATCAGCGATATTTGCTCAAGTCGAAACAACAGAATAACGCAATTATTGGCTTTTCAGCTCTCTAGCTGATGAGTAATTGTAACCACGAATACTCTTTGTAAATTAATTTGTCAGCGCAAGTAAATTGGCCAGATGTATGATATTCTTTATTTATAGGGAATCGAAATCGCTAAAGCATAAAGGATCTCCAAGCACTTGCGCTCTAGTGAAAAAGCCAAATCCCATAAGTTAACCAATGATTTGATGAACTGATGGTCTTGCTCCACAAGTCTCTGGAGGATTGTGAAAGTACTTGATCGGTAGCAGTTCCGGAGTTCGGGGGGACTCTGGTCTGCTTGCAGTTCATCAATCACTTTTGGGAAAAACCCTTTATTTTTTACAGATAGTTTTTTCTTAAATCCTTAAAAAGAATCAAAGCTTTGGGGAATGAAAGAATAGAATAAGCAATTGATAACAGTGTTTACAATCTAAGCATCTGGATAAAACAAACTTAATTCAACATCCATATGGATGAAACACCCTGGTCTTTAAAAGGAATCAAAGAATGGTTAAGGGTGTTTTCCAATTTTCAATTCTTGTTAATTTATCCTGGTGATACACATTATTGTATAGAGTTGAAAATTAAGGTATAGCGGTGTAGTTATTTCTGATAATTACACTATATATAATGGCTATGACGTAAAAGCCTAACAGAAGTGTGAAATATTTGACACGTTTACAGCCTAACTTCAAAAATCTAGTCAAGCTTCAGGTTTAAACACTCCTGAAATTGGGAAAATCTTTGTCAGTATTATTGATGAAGTATTTAAAAATTACACATTATTCAAGGATGTGATCTAAATGACTAAACCGAAAACACCCCGTAAATCTGTTCACGATCGCATCCTAAATACAGCATCAGGCTTGTTTTATCGAGAGGGAATTCGCAACGTCGGTATTGACAGAATCATTGCGGAATCTGGCGTTGCTAAAATGTCGCTCTATAATCATTTCAAGTCAAAAGATGCATTGATTGAAGCGTGGCTGCAACAACAGGATATACAATGGTGCGAATGGCTCAAAACCACGATTGAGCAACAAGCTTCTAACCCATCTCAACAACTACTAGCAATATTTGATGCTCTGCGGGAATGGTTTGAGAGTCCAGATTTCCGAGGTTGTGCATTCATTAATGCTTCAGTGGAACTAGCCAATGCTGACCATCCTGGACATCGAGTAGCATTAGAGCATCAACAATCGATCTACCACTACATCAAGAGCCTTGCTCAATCTGCAGAAGTTTCATCACCGGAACAGTTAGCTAGGCAACTACTTCTGTTGGTGCAAGGTGCGATCGTGGTTGCAATGATGGAAGGAAGTTGGTCAACCGCTTCACAGGCGAAAAAAGTGGCGGCAGCATTAATCCAGACTGCATCAAAATCCGGCGTTACATGAGGTCTATTATATGATTTAATGTAAAAAATCACACTGCAACTAAGTTCGGAGCAGTCAGGGATGAGAATTCATTACTTGCAACATGTGCCATTTGAAGGACTTGCTAGCATTGAACAGTGGGCGACAAAGAAAGATTATATTCTCTCTGCAACTAAGTTTTATAACGGTAAGACTTTACCATCTGTTGATGACCTAGATTGGGTGATAGTAATGGGTGGCCCGATGAATATTTACGAGGATGATAAGTATCCCTGGTTGACGTTGGAAAAACATTTTATTGAAGAAGCAATTAGGAAGAATAAAATAGTTATCGGCATTTGTCTTGGTTCGCAGCTAATCGCTGATGTTTTAGGTTCCAAGATTTACAAAGGTCAAGAAAAAGAAATAGGTTGGTATCCGATTGAAGTGACAACAGAAGCACAAAAATACCCTGTTTTTGCTTCATTTCCTGTGTCTTTGCCTGTGTTTCATTGGCATGGTGATACTTTTGACTTACCTTCGGGTGCTGTACGACTAGCCTATAATGAAGTATGTGCAAATCAAGCTTTCATTTATGGAGATAGAGTATTAGGTTTACAATTTCACCTAGAATCAACTCAAGACAGCGTTAGGCAGATTATTGAAAATTGTGCTTCGGAATTAGTTGCAGGTGAATATATTCAGAAACCCGAAGAAATGCTGGCACGGGATGATGATTTTAGTAATATAAATACTGCCATGTGTCAAATTTTAGAGTATTTTGCTACTTTTATGAAATAAATTATTATTTATCACGCAATACAGTTTAGTTAAAGCTCAAAACTAAAACTAATGTAGGTTGGTGAGCCACCGCAATAGGGTATTAGATGTAAAAATTGTGTATAACTACGCCAAATCAGATACTTATACGGAAAAATTCTGTATAATACCCGGCTATCGACATTAATTATATAAATAAAACTTACACACACTCCACGAATCCTTGGTGTTCTTAGCATCTTGGCAGTTCGATAAATTAAGCTTTTTGCCAATTTTTGCGTAAGTCCTGATAGAAAAATTCTGCATAACATTAAAATAAATATCTGTAAATGTTATATATGGTTATCCACAAGATATTTAGACGGAAATTTTCCGTCTAATAAATAGTTAGGTGGCTTAAGTGTGAGGTTGTGCTAAGTTCGAGGTTGCTTGCTGCTGCTGTGTTTTGCCTTTATGCTGCTTAGTCCTCGGTGAAGACAGTAGTAGGAAAGTTACCTGTGGGAGTTCAGCATTGATTGCCCAGAGGCGTTTGTAACAGCGATCGCAATTTATTTGATATCAGCTGTGGTTCGATTTTCCGTTGCTTGTGCGTAAGTCCTAATAGATTTCATCTCTTGTCTGTGCAATGCTAAATCGTCTATTTTTTTAAACAAAATGTGCATCTGCCGCATTGAATGCTAGCTTAATCATTTGATGGGGATATACATTGCCGGATATATGATTCCGAGGCACTCTGGCGATTAAAGTTTGTTCTCCCACCTTAACCCAAATACTACAAATCCCAATACCATTTAAAATCCGTTCTATTAGCCCTTCAATAATTACTGACCAAGGTTTATGCAATATTGAAGAACTTACATCGTAAAGATTGAAAGTATCGCCAGATAAACAACATGCAGTAATTGGCTTTGTGATTTCCCCAGGATATAAAAACTCTATCCCGTTTGCAAGTTTGATACAACAACCACGGCTACTCCGTTGTACCCGACACGGAATAATATTATCTATCCCTACCAGTCTGGCAAGCTGCTCGTTAACTGGTCGGCGGATGATGGTTTCCAAGTTATCATCCTGTACAATACAGCCGTCAAATAAAGCGATCGCTCTATCAGCAAAATGCAGTATATCTGTAAAATTATGACTGACTAATATGACTGCTGATCCCCTAGCTTGGGCCCATTGTCTAATTTTCTCGATCATCTGGGGACGTATTCCCACATCTAAAGAGGCAGAAGGCTCATCTAAAAGCAGCAATTCGGAATTAGCAACTAACCCGCAGGCAATACAAACCCGCTTTGCTTCACCACCGGACAGAGAACGAGCTGACTGATTTGCCAGGTGTTCACAACCAAAAGTTGCAAGTGCAGTATGTACCGTTTGCTTAATCTTATGTGTTGGTGTTCCGCGAAACTTTAATACCTTGGCAACATTATTAAAAACAGTGTCATCCAGTAGTAATGTTTCCTGAAATACCAAAGCCGAACGACGACGCAACAATGTTTTATTGGTATTACGGACATCCAGCCCAAATAATTGCATCTCACCACGGTAAGGTTGCAAGAGATTGATTGTTCTTAATAAAGTGCTTTTGCCAGCGCCATTGGGGCCAAGCACAGCGACAAGTTCTCCTGGATGGACAGCAAAATTTTCAATTGACAGGATATTTTTACGTGTTTTGCTATCAACGCTCACCTGCCGCATATTTAGGACATACTCATTAGTACTCATAGAATCTTCCTGTCATGCTGTAGGATAGTCAGCAATACAATAACGGTGTATGTGATGATCAGGAGAATGTATGCGATCGCCATCGCAACATCGTAATTTCCTTTCCCTACCTCCGTAACGATCGCTGTTGTCAAAACTCTTGTCTGTCCCTTGATATTGCCACCCACCATCATAGATGCACCAACTTCCGAGATGACGCGACCAAAACCGGCGATCACAGCAGCCATTAATCCTAAACGTGCTTCCTTAATCAACAACAAGTTTGCTTGCCACTGTGTTGCCCCCATTGACAACAGTTGCCAACGTAGTTTCGGATTAATACTGACAATTGCTGTAAAACTGAAGCCAGTTACAATTGGAAAAGCAATGATTGCTTGGGCGACAATCATAGCTGTGGGCGTATAAATTAGATCAAGATTTCCTAACGGCCCAGACCGCCACAAAAATACACTGACCACTAAGCCGATTACGACAGGTGGCAATCCCATACCAAAGTTAATCAAACTATTCAGAGTCTGCTTGCCGACGAAATCCACTAATGCTAGCCACAGTCCTAATGGTAGTCCCAGTAAAACGCTAATGGCTGTAGCTGTTCCAGATACAAACAATGTCATTGTCATCACCTGGAAAACGTCACTATCGCCATCGGTTAATAGCTCAAAAGCTTTCAAAGCTCCCTCGATGATTGTATTCACAAATCTCTAAAAAAATTGCAAAAGAATACTGAAATATGCAGTAGAGCAACCCTTGATGATCTGATGCTTAAGTTTGTTTAAAAGCCGTAATTTTTCTCCGTTCTACCTGCATCAACATAAAATAGCGGTTGTTTGAACTCTTTTTTCCCGTGGGCTGCAATCAGTGTCTGTCCTTCAGGAGATAAGACATAATCAATAAAAGCTTTAGCTCCTGCATTATTCACCCTGGGGAATTTCTGAGGATTTACTTGCATAACATGGTAGAGATTTAACAGTTTTTTATCTCCTTGCACCAGTACAGGTAAAGACAGGTTTTTCTTTTGAAATATATATGTTGCCCGATCTGCTAAGGTATATCCCAGTTTTTGATTAGCAACTTGCAAAGTTTCTGCCATTCCTGAACCTGTTTGCTGATACCAACTGCCAGATGGTGTGACTTTTGCCTGTTGCCATAAATCTTTTTCTAGCTTGTTAGTACCTGAGTCATCACCCCGCGATATAAACAAGGCTTGATTTTTAGCAATCAAAGAGAATGCTTCTACAGCATTCTTTTTCCCTCGGATCTTTGCCTTATCAGCATCTGGCCCGACGATCACAAAGTCATTGTGCATTACCAAGTGACGATTAATCACTGCACCACCTGCCAAAACTTTCCGTTCAGCTTTCGGTGAATTGACGAACAGTGCGTCAACTTCACCCTTTTCAGCTAAAGCTAAAGCCTGCCCTGTGCCGACTGCAACCTTTTTCAAAGTGTATCCTGTTTTCTTTTCAATCGCTGGAACCAAATCATCTAGCAGCCCACTGTCCTCAATGCTTGTTGTCATTGCCACGATTACATTTTTATTCGCTGGGGACTGGGCAATAGCTGGGTTTTGCTTGACCAGTATATTACTAGTTTCAGCACTCAGAATCACTAAGCAACAAGCCAAACATGCAATGAAAATTCTCCGAATCATGGAACCTCCAGGAATATATAATTTATGTCATGCTGTAGGATAGTCAGCAACAAGATAACCGTGTATGTAATCAGGAGTAGAATGTATGCGATCGCCATCGCCACATCGTAATTTCCTTTTCCTACTTCCATAACGATAGTTGTAATCAGGGCGTTGCATAAATGCGGGATGAATTAGGTAAATACGAGTATTTCACGATACTTTAAATAATAAAGTAGTAATCGAATTGAATGTTTAAGCATATCCACGGATTTAGAATAGCAGAGTGTTTTTCGGTGTAGTCTTGCCAATGAGTTTATATCCTGTTTTCTTTTCAATCGCCGGAACTAAATCATCTAGCAGCCCACTGTCCTGAATGCTGGTTGTCATCCCCACAATCAAATTTTTACTCGTTGGGGACTGTGCAATAACTGGCTTTTGCTTGATTAGTAAATCACTAGCTTCGGCACTCAGAATTGCCAAGCAAAACGCCAAAAATGCAATGAAAATCCTCCGAATCATAGAACCTCTAAGAATATAAGATTTACCCATTGACAGAGTAATAAGCTGTTATACAAAAGGACTAAAGATTTGTTACAACTTCCCCAGTCTTGCTGATGTCATAGCCACCGATAATTTGTAATTGCGATCGCACTAGCCGATTTCCTAAGATATTGATAAACTGCTGTACTGGTGCTTCTTGCAAGTATTCCTTGAGAATCACCAAGTCGTATCGCGCACTATGAAGGGGAATAAATCCCAAACCAAAGGTAGCAGCTATAGATGCCGTACTGATACCTGCATCAGCAATTCCTGAGGCTATAGATAAGGCAACATCTTGATGGTTGTGAACGATATGGTCAAATCTTTTCACAGCCTCTAATGGCACTTGTTCTTCTTGGAGTTTCCGTTCTAAAAGCATTCGATTGCCAGAACCCACTTCATGGGTAACAACAGTTGCTCCAAATTCTACTAAGTCAGAAACTGTTTTAACTCCCATTGGGTTTCCTGGTGGGACTAATAATCCCTCTTGCCAAACTCCAAGGGTGATTAAAACTGCATTCCTACCAGCTAAAGCTTCTCGCACAAAGGGAATGTTATGTTCCCCAGTTTCGGGATCATATAAGTGCATCCCTGCAATGTGAACTTCACCTCGGCACAGACTACGCAATGCAGGCTTGCTATGGGTGAAACGATAATGAACTCGCAGTTGCGGATACCAGCGTTGAGTTGCTCTTGCTAAGAGGGAAAGCACAGGTGTACAACCAGCAATCACAACTGTGTTGTGCAATTTGTCCATATTATCCAGAAGTCGAACCAGGACTTTATTTGTACCTGTCTGGCTCTGTGCTTCACTCTCGGGGTAAAGCTCGTTCTGACGCTCGCTCCTCTCTATGAGACCCTGCACGTGGCTTGAGCTTGCTTCCCCACAGGGGTACGTTAACGCTGCGCTATCGCTAATGGCAGTTTGCTTAATACTGGGGAACCCGTTCACCTTTACAGGTGACGCTCCTACGTCGCTAACGCCACTCCCTACAATCGGGTGGCTCACTGCAACTATTTCACCATCAGATGGAATCATTTCGATGCGAAAAGCATCTCTGCCTACTAGGGGATAAGCTATCCATTGATCTCCAATCCGCGCTAGAATAACTTGTGATTGCCGTACGTTAGGAGTCGAATCGGCAATAATCGCCTCAATTTTGGGTAAATCCTCCTCTGTTAGCCAGAATAAATCCTCAACTTGGCAACCAAGTGCCTTAGCTAAACGCAAGGAAATAGTAACAGAAGGAGCACATTGTCCCGTTTCCACAGCACCAATAGTCTGACGGGTTACGCCAGCTATATTAGCTAGTTCTTGCTGACTTATGCCCAGACGATTCCTAAGTGCCTTCAGGTTATTGCAAATATTCATATCCTGCTTCATGAGGCTGTATCTCTCTATTAGACATCTCCGAAAAAGAATCTCAAACCCTTATCCTGTTTAGATGAAAACCTAATTTCTGGAGATGTCTATTACAAAAAACTGTAGTAGACACATTTAACTATCTAAGTAATAGCAAGGTCTTCTAATCTGCGCTTTTCTACTGGAAGTTTTATTAATGCTTTTGCAATTTTGCCTACATATTGTCAATATACTTGCCAGATTTATGTTGTTGTGGGCAAGAAGTCAAGTAATTTCATACTTTTTGTTAGTTTGTTACTGTTTTTTATTCCCTTTTAGCAAGAATACCATACGTATGGCAAAAATAATTGCCAGAAATAAAAAGTTTTTCCTTGATTTACTTCAAATTTTTGTATTTTTAAATACAGAAGTTTTCCTGATTTTGTAAATCAACGATTTAAAACCTAAATATTTTCGTGCAACGTGTCCGTGCCTGGATGTTATATCATGTCCGGTTAAACAATTGTCATTGCGTTCGCCCTTGGCGTTCCCGTAGGGTACGAAGTGTTCGCGGAGCGTCTCGTAGAGAAGCAATCTCCAAACCCTTGCGATTGCTTCGTTGCACTCGCAATGACATATCACAAGTAATTTGCCGGACATGATATTAATCATCAGATTTTTATTAGCGATCGCATTTGGAAAATTAATTGCTGATGTGTTTCATCGGAATCAGAATTTGTAGTTATTATCTTAAATATGGTTATATGCGGATGCCGGCGCACACAATGCTTGCAACTTTGAGGCAATGTCTACGATGGTCACTGAGCGGCTAGTGAGCGCACTTGTACTAAACTAGAAAGTGTGTTTCATTCCTCGATCAGGACTGACCAACAATGCCAAACCCTTACAGTTACGATTTCTGGCAAAAGGTAATTGAAGCGATCGAATTGAATGGGTTGAAGAAAAGTGAAGCGAGTGAACTGTTTAACATCAGTAGAAACACCATTGACCTATGGTTGAAACGCTTTGCAGAAACTGGAGATTTTCAAGCAAGGCGGAATCAGTCTCCTGGTCACAGCCATAAAATTATCCATTGGGAGAAATTTCGAGCCTTTGTGAAAGTGCATGGGGAACAAACTCAAGCTGAGATGGCACAACTATGGGAGGGCGAAATTAGTGCTCGCACGATATCTCGTGCCTTAGAGAAAATCGGTTTCACGCGAAAAAAAAGACCTACGGCTATCAAGAACGCTGCGAGTCTAAACGGCAAAAGTTTATTGCTCAGATAGTTCTGCTTAATTGCGATGAAATTGTCTATGTCGATGAGTCTGGCATGGATAATCGAGACGATTATGGCTATGGCTGGAATGAGCGAGGAGAAAGGTTTCATGTCCTCAAGTCTGGGCGACGCTAAGGGCGAGTAAATATGATTGCAGCATTATGTCATTGGCGTTCTAACTCATCTGGCTATCGCTATACTTAAATAATCTGGGTTGGAACAATCCTACAATAGCTTTTAATCAGTGATTAGAGCAGGGATAATATTGAGGAAATACAGCTACTAACTTATGAAATATTGTATTTAGGAAACAAATTTTTTCTCTGTTAGTTGCTATTTTGTCCAGTACCTATTAACTTAATTTATTAATAAAATATTATCTTAGTTAAATATACGCTAAAAAGTAGTTTATATTTATTATTAAAATGCTGTAATTTATTCATTAGAGAGTTAGCTAGTGACACAAACAACTCAACACGCACACTATATGCAGGCTGACCAACGCCCTAGTATCAAGGAGCCGATAGAAGTCTCGCCTTTAGTCGGTAACTGGATCAATACTAAATCGGATACCAATTATTTGGTGCGGGTGGTTCTGACTGAACAAGACGGTCGCCTTGTGTTTCAGGGTTATGGAGCCAATGAACCCTCACCTATTGACTGGGGTAAGGTTGAGGCGGTGCCTTACGCTGTAGGAACCTCACTTATCGCAGGAGGATTCCACGCTTTTTACAAGCTAGACGGGATTGAGACACATCTGGTGGCAAACCAAAAATTGGGAATCTTGGTCATTCAGTCCTATACCCGCTATGTAGATGGTAGTGGTCGAACTGATCATTTTGCCCGTGAGTTTTTTCATCGTTAGTAAGAAGAGGAAGATTTCAAGATGGAACGAAACGAAATTTATGGAAACCAACCCAAGGACACCGTGATTGATTTCACGCCTTATTTAGGAACCTGGATAAACTCCAACACCAAGACTACATGGATCGAGAAATTTACTCTAACTAAGCATAATGAGCAAATTATTATGCACGCTTATGGTGCCCAGTCCCTCAAAGATTGGGGTGAGACTGAGGTGACACCGTTTGTAGATAATATCAATGAGAAGGCTTTCTGTGCAACATACGACCACGATTCAGTGGAATCCTTGTTGGCAGCGAACATGAACAAAGATTTGTGGGTCATTGCTGCGTTTCACAAGTTTAAGGATGGCAGTCAACCCAATTTTCTGTGTCGAGAGTTTTACTATCGGCCGGACTAAGATGAAGTTCCTCCTTGCATTTAGACTAAAAAAGCTCATAAGGTTTGCTGTCTAAGAAGTCTAGGGTTTAACACTAAGTGTACCCATGTAAACGCTGGAATTAAAGACCTTGTCATTACCTATATTTTTCATAGGGACAGGGTCAATACGTTTGAGTTAAATAGGACTTACGCAAAAAACCTCTCAAACTTTTATTCCTCCGTGTCCTCTGCATAAGTCCTATTAAAGCCAAAAATCTTAACCTGCATAGGTTAGGTTGAGGAACGAAACCCAACATTTTTCGTGATTTGTTGGGTTTCACTTCCCTACAGGAGGCTGTTCGTGTTCATTTAACCCAACCTATAAATATCCTTAACCCCACATTCCATACTTCATTTGGTCAGAGAAATACTGATAGGAAAATTAACTTTAATTCTAGAATAGTACTACTTAAATATATTGATAATTAAGATGAGTAAAATCATAGGTATTGGTAAGTAAGAACTACTTTAAAAACTCAAAAAGCAACAGTTAAAAATCAACTCAATCAATTAACTGAACGTCCTACTTTGCATTTGATATTTCAATGTTTCCAAGGAATTCACGTTCTAATTATACGAGGGGACTGTTCTACCCAAT
Organism: Nostoc sp.; assembly: GCF_036919615.1. Lineage (GTDB taxonomy): Bacteria > Cyanobacteriota > Cyanobacteriia > Cyanobacteriales > Nostocaceae > Nostoc. The sequence continues at coordinate 10,863 of NZ_JBALCN010000081.1, forward strand.
CCCAATGGCAAAATAGGGTGCGATCGCAACATATCGGAGCTCCTTATCAACTCAACCTCGAACCTCTGTTGGGACTCAACTGCAAGTGACAAATTGCAGTACGGGCAATAATTTTATTGCAGATATATCTGGCAGGCAGTTACGTTTACCTGATAGCAATGCTTTCACATTTTGTTTGAAAAAACCGCTTTGGGTGTGAAGATGGCAAAACGGATATGGGCAAATTACACTAGGGGCATTGGCAGTCTGGCGATCGCATTTCTACTACTATGTGGGCAAGCAGTTAGGGCAGAAGTGGCAAATATGGAAACGCTACGCCCAAAAAACTCTCCTGATAATAATTCTGCGCCTCCACGATGTTCAAATTCCTGCAAGGATAGTTAAATAGGACTTACGCAAAATATCTCTGAAACTCTGATTTCTCCGTGTCGTGCCAGTTGCTTTAAGTCGGGGAACCCGCCCAACGCACTGGCTTTTCTGCGCCTCTGCGGTTCGTTATTCCGTAACTGGTGCGTAAGTTCTATTAAAAACGGGCTGGCTCAGGTAGAAACTGCGACAGTGCAAATCACTGGAGTTAAAGCTAATCTAACTGATAAAGGTGTGGAGATAATTTTACAGACACCTCAGGGGGATCAACTGCAAGTGATAAATCGCAGTATGGGCAATAATTTTATTGTCGATGTATCTGGTAGGCAGTTACGTTTAGCTTCGGGCAAGGCTTTTAGATTTCGTTCGGAAAAACTAGTTACAGGAATTACTGAAATAGATGAACAAAAATGCTTTCTAGCTCCTGTGGTCTCCTGGCAAGTGAGCGATCGCACTAAGATTACATTCACAGGCGAATATCAAGTTCGACCCAAAAAGGATGGTCAGCAGGGGCCTTTAGTCAGTAAGTTGCGTAGGCATCGCTGCACCACCCTAAGTACAGCCCATCATAAAAAGGGTGCGTAAATCTTACAGCTAGGCACAATTTCTGTGAGTTTTTGACCTAGCGATCGCAATTATAAATAGACATAGGAGTGAAAATTAATTCTGCGTAGACATCTAAGGGCATTTTTCACATTTGGGATGCTCCCGTTTTAAAAAGGGCAAGAAATTAGCAATAAATTATTTTCCGTGAATTCTAGGTGGTTGCCCGAATTCAATAAACGACTGCCCGAATTTAATAAACGACTACCCGAATTCAATAAACGACTGCCCGAATTCAATAAACGACTGCCCGAATTCAATAAACAACTGCCCGAATTCAATAAACGACTGTCCGAATTCAATAAACAACTGCCTGAATTTAATAAACAGCGGCGATAATGTTGGTTTAGCCGCGTTCAACACTAGTTTAGTCTTTTTCTCAAATTCTGCATCTTGTTTTCCTTTACAAAGTCAGAAGCTAGATGTTTAACGCTACCGTTGCCATTGCTCACTTCCTCGGCAGATATAGCCTCAAAGTGATGTTTACGGCGAGCGGAGCTATTGCGCTTTTTTGTTGTCTTGAGTTAAGCAATTATCGACGATTTATCCAAAACAAATATCTATAATTAACTCATACATAGTTAGACTATTCTGTCTATTTTAATTAATGAATATTTTATCTATCTCTGAATAACCTTAGACAAAACTGTCTGTTTATAACTGTTTATATTCCTGATATTTCAATGTAAATTTACGCTAATGTTATCAATTTTACTATTATTAATTATAATTGTTGTTAGGATTTTGAAATCAAGTATATCAAAGAATTTTTATTCTAAGAATACAAAACCTTCAATAATATTTATTGTGTCGCTTGACAAATTAAATGACCATTTGCCAATTTAGTATCGATATAGACCCAAAAAACAATTTCCATTCATTTTTGTGTTCGTGCTGTTAGTAGCAAAAACTGTACTTCTTGAGATCCGCACTACTCGGATTAAAGATTTCGGATGTTGCTTACCTAGAGCAGCTAGAGCAGATTTTAGGCTAATAAATAGAGCTAAAAAATAATTTACCAAGTAACACCGCGCCTTCTAGCTCCTAAATATTGACCCTTTTGTATTAATCTTCAGTACGAGGAAAGGCATGAAAAATACTCAAGTAACAATCAATAAACCACTCAACGAAATAGCTTGCAAACATAACCCAAAAAAATTGGGTGACAATAAAAAACTAACTTGCACAAAATCACCGCAACCAGGTGGAAACCAAGGAAATTGCCCTTTAGATGGAGCGATGGTTTCTGTCGGAGCTATTACTGATGTTGTTCATTTAGTACATGGTGCTGTTGCTTGTACTCATAATCCTTGGGCGACTCATGGTAGCCTCTCATCAGGCTCTCAATTATACCAAACTGCTTTTACTACTGACTTTGGTGAGAATAATGTCATTTTTGGTGGTGAAAAGAAACTGTACAAAGCTATTCTCGATGTTGCTCAACGCTATAATCCTGCGGCTGTTTTTGTCTACGCTACTTGTATTACCGCTTTGATTGGTGATGATATTGATAGTATCTGTAAACTGGCTGCACAGAAAATTGATATTCCAGTTGTCTATGTAAATTCGCCTGGATTTCTTGGTAGTAAAAATTTAGGTAATCGCATCGGCAATGAGACTTTATTGAAATATGTAATCGGAACGGCAGAACCAGAATTTACCACCCCTTTCGATATCAATATTATTGGTGAGTATAACGTTGCTGGTGATTTATGGAATGTTTTACCACTATTCAAGAGATTGGGTATACGCGTTCTCTCCAAAATTACAGGTGATGCTCACTATAAAGAAGTTTGCTATGCTCATCGTGCCAAGTTGAATGTAGTCATTTGCTCAAACGTAGTGCTGCCAATGGCGCAAAAAATGAAAGAACTTTATGAAATTCCTTATATTGAAGAATCTTTCTTCGGTGTGGAAAACTTAAACCATTGCTTGCGAAATATTGCAGCAACATTAGGGGATAAATATCTTCAAGAACGTACAGAATGGTTGATAAAAGAAGAAAACGCAGCCCTAGATATTGCCCTAGCTCCCTACCGTGCCCAGTTGAAAGGCAAACGGATTATTCTTTGTACTGGTGGTGTAAAAATTTGGTCGATTATTTTAGCCGCCAAAGATTTGGGAATGGAAGTGATTGCTACCACTAACGCAAAGACTACAGAAGAGGAGAAAGCCAAAATTAAACAATATCTTGGTCAAGATGGCATTCTTTTGCCTGAAGCAACCCCGGAAGTATTACTAAAAGTTCTAAAGAATACAAAAGCTGATGTGTTGATTACTGGAACTGGCAATAAATATACAGCACTCAAAGCACAAATTCCTTTTTTGGATGTTAACCATGAACGCCATCATGCCTACGCTGGTTATATGGGGCTGGTAGAACTGGCACGAGAATTATATGAAGCCTTGTATAGTCCTGTATGGAAGCAAGTCAGTAAACCTGCTCCTTGGGATGAAAAAATCAACCATGATGTTGCTTGACAAATAATTTGGTAAGCGACAGAATCGCACGATCAAGCTTTTCTACCACAAGTTGCCTCAATATCTCCAATATAATTTTTATTGCAAATTTTACTCCGTAAGGTCTTCTTGGCGATTTGGGTGGGTGTTGAAATAGGCACGATCAAAGGATTGCCCGAGAATTTCCTGACCAATTGAGGACAAAACGCGATCGCAATTATCGTGCAATACATAAAAGGATAAATCTCGTAATATTCGCTCCACAGGACTCGGTTTAATCAAGGAGCGAGCTCCACAAGCGTGTATGCAGTCGTTCACCGTTTCCAAAGCTAGTTGTTCAGTTATGTAACGGGCGCGATTGCCTGCTTGTTTTGCCCTTAAAACCTGGCCTGTTTCCCAAAGAGTAGCTACTTGCCGCAGCCAGAGATGCATAGTATCTATATTAATTGCTGCCTTAGCAATTCGGTGTTGTACGTAGGGGTCGTGTCCTTTTTCTTGTTTGTTGATGTATGTTAAAGCATAATCATAGGCTCCTTCAGCAGCTCCGAGAAAAGCAGCGCCATACAGAGGCGTAAACCGCGTTTGCCACTCCTGTTGGATGTACTGTCCTGGATAGCCAATCAAGTTTTCTTTAGGGATGAAAGTACCTTCAAAGCGAACTAAGTAACTCACTGTACCTCTCATCCCAATTGGCTGCCACCAACTATCATCAAAGCTAATACTGGGGTCGGATAAGTTGCAGGCTAGTAACAATACTGATGTTGGTGAGCCATTGCTATGACGTGCTCCCCCAGGTCCTGCTGTGTTGACCAAGAGAATTGCCCACTGTGCTTCTGGGGCACTGGTGGCGAATACCTTTGTGCCATCAATGATGTATCCCTCATCTACCACTTGCACCCTTGTCCCAAGGCTGGCTTTTTGACCTGGAATCTGAGACTGGGGTTCTCCACTCCAAGCCGCCCATATCTCTCCGCATTGGACAATACCCTCAAACCAGCGCTTTTTCTGAGACTCATTAGCCATAGCCGCTAGTAAAACTTGGGCATTTGCGTGTCCTTCCCAGCAACGGGCTAGGGATAAATCCACTTTTGCCAGTTCCTTAGTCATCATCCATAGGGTAAAGATATCGCTATCATGTCCTAACCCTAGACCACCGTATTCAATTGGCACAACAGGCGCATTCAGACCTGCTTGAAAAAGGTCTTCAAAATCTTCTCTTGGGAAGCTAGCATTGTAGTCATAACCAGCGGCACGAGAGGCGAACTTATCGCGTGCAAGTTGGCTAATGCGCTCAATCAGAGTTCGCTTGTTTAGAGTTAGATTGAATATCATTTAACAGAGTTTCATCGACTTGTTTTTAGTTGCTCAATCTTACTTTTTGCACCGATTGGTTTATTGCAATTTGTGTTCGGCATCGCTATTCTTCGGTTGAGGTGAGCGTGAATAACTCAGCTAAAGAATTTAATCATTTTAGCGATCGCATTACTTGTTGAAAAAGCGATCAGTTAACATCTTTTTAATTAATAGGCTAGGTTTTGGTTTGGGAGTTTCTTACGTAAGCAATGTCTAGCGACAAGCCATAAAGCGGCTATGCGTCCTCAATTCTTTTTTTCCCTACACTATGGTACATTTGGTGGCTTGCCTACCCGCATTCTCGATGCTTTATTCATTTACTCCTGGTTTCTTTCAGTGGGTGCAAGATATAACTAAATAAATCATCAATCACTCGATTAGCTGATATGTAGCTACCTGTAAGCCAATAATAATCATCAACTACATAAACTTTACCCTGCCTGACAACATTAAGCTTTAACCACAGAGGTTCTGCCATAAGTTTATTGACAGCTATCTTTGACTGGGCTGGATCTTTGAAGCCGTAGCGTACTATAAATAGAATATCACCATCTATCTGGGTGAGGACTTCTGGAGAGATGTTGTAGCCAACAGGGTTGCCTGCTTTCTTTTGAGTTGCTTTAGCATCCAGATTTTGCGAAGGAGGACGGATTAAACCAGCATCCTCTAAAATTACTCCAGAGAATGCACCCTTAGTTAACGGGTTAATCGTCTCTGGGATCAGGCGCACAACGGAAACTAAAGTTTTTTTGAGTCGAGATCCTATCTTTTGTTTAAACTCGGTTAAGCGTGCGTTATAGTTATCTATTAAACGTTTTGCTGTTTCGGTTTTCCCCAAAGCTTTTGCTGCTGGCATAAACGGTTGTTTCCAGTCTCCATTGCTTTGCACTTTCAGCAGAACGGTGGGTGCAATGTGAGACCATAAACTGTAAGTATCCCGGTTCCGCGTCGTGCCCAAGATCAAGTCGGGCTTGAGAGTTATAACCTTCTCCATATTCGGCGGCGTCAGAATCGCACCAATGTTTTCAACGCCTGGGTGCTTATCGTTTAAACCTAGCCCTTGGAGAGTTTTAGTTGGATCTGGAGCACCTACCAGATTGGCTCCCAGAGCTAGAGGTATTTCCACAAGCCACGGATCTATGACGACGACTCGTTGAGGATGGACGGGAACTAGAGTCTGACCCATTGCGTGTTTGACTACATGGACGGGCGGTGATATCTGATTTGAGGAAACGACGCCTATGTCGCGGGTTGGTAATTGACGACCAAAGGAACTGCAAGCAAAAATCACCAACAGCGTAAGCAGCACAACAAAGCAGAACTTAGGCATATACAGTCAAGAAGATACAAGTTATGTTAGAGCGATCGCGTCTTGGTTGTGCAAGAGGAATCCGGGGTATATACCTTCATCTTTATGGTAGTGATATTCCCACTGCTCCACATTCACATACTGCGACATGTATTATAATAATGGTCGAGCAAAACGCTGCAATACATGACTAGAACTGATCCAGACAACATCGATATGATTAGACATAAATACTCTAAAACATCAAAATTTGGAAATAATCAATTTTTCAAGTGTGCCATTCCACTATTGCCCTGTCAAAACTCCCAACTCACCGTTCCCTCTACAATAAATGGATCTTCAGGATAAACAAGGTTGATATTTCGGGCAGTGAAGTACTGAACATCAGACAGATTCTTGAGGTTAAGCGCGAAGCGAATGTGATCTAGTCGATAGTAGACAGCAGCATCAAGGCGTAAATAACTGGGTAGACTGAAGAACGAGTTGATCAGATCCCCCTGTCGTTCGCCGACATAGAACAAACCCAGTCCAAACCCTAACCCTTGTAAATTCCCCTTGGCAAAGGTGTAAGTCGTCCACAAACTCGCGCTATTTTCAGGGACGTTCACCAGTCGATTGCCAACAGCAGATTGATTGTCTTTTGTTACCTGTCCATCTGTATATGCATAGGAGGCAATCACATTCCAGCCTGGTAAGATTTCCCCCGTAATATTGAGTTCAATACCTCGACTGCGTTGTTCCCCTGTTGCGATAAAGTAAGTGAGATGATTAGGGTCAGTCGTCAAAATATTGGATTGAGTCAGTTGATACAAAGCCAGGGTTGAAGATAGCTTGCCACTGAAGAAATCAGCTTTAACTCCTACTTCATATTGAGTACCACGACTAGGTTCAAATAAATTACCCTCAAACGTAGTTCCAACATTCTGGAAGAATGATTCACTGTAGCTGGCATAGAGTGAAACGGGTGGGATAGGCTTATAGACAAGACCTACACGAGGACTAAATGCAAAGTCAGATTGACTTTGATTGCCACTTGCCCTTAAAAAATTGGTAACTTTATTATCGACAAAATCTCCGCGTCCGCCTAGAACCAAGTTCAGGTTATTGGTAAGTGAGACTATATCTTGAACATAAAAACCGAGCTGGTCGTTTTTAGTTTTCTGATTAATTCTAGAAACAATACCACCAGGGGGTTGACCGTAGACAGGATTAAATAAATCTAGAGGAGCAAGAGACCGCATCGTTTGATCGAACTGAACAATATCTCTGTATAAGTCAAAGCCAGCAACTAATTCATGCTGAAGGCTGCCAGTTTTAAATTTACCTACCACATGATTGTCTAAAGCATACTCGTCATCAGCAGCAGGTGCTCCTATATAGTCTTGCCGTGTGCGGTTTATGCTACGTTGATCGGGTCGTAGAGAGCCAGGATTGGCAGTATCTGTTCTGTATCTTAGAGACCTAATATTAAAAGCATTTACCAAAGACCAATTATCACTAAACCGATGTTCAAAGTTATAGCCCAATAGCATGGAACGACGATTGTTTGTAGCACCTTCATCTAATGTGTTGACATTGAGTGGAATCTCTCCGTTTGGGTTAGGCAAGACAGTTCCGACAGCAGGTAGCCCCGTTCTATGGGCCTGCTGCTGATCTCGGAACTCGCCTTCAAAAGTCAGCTTTGTATTCTTACTTATTTGCCAACTCAGAACGGGTGCAATCAGATAACGTTGATTATAAAAAAAGTCAACAAAACTTTCTGTGCTGATGTAAGAAGTATTTAAACGATAAAGCAGCGTTTTGTCAGAATTGAGAGGGCCAGAGATATCTAAGGTTGGTTGATAGAAACTATAACTGCCAAAAGTCATACTGGTGGCGAAGTAAGGCTCACTCAGCGGCTGCTTGGTGACAAAGTTAATTGTGCCACCCGGATTGCCTTGACCGTAAAGGACAGAGGCTGGTCCCCTGAGAACTTCTAACCTTTCAATGTTGGCAAGTTGAGATTGTCCTGATACTGCTCCTGCTGTATAGTCTTTAAGACCATTGCGAAGGATGTTGCTCGTCTGAAAACCTCTAATTGTAAAGACATCACCATTGGTCGGCGAATTAGCGGCTTGGATAACACCGACGCTTCTTAAGGCATCAATGGTGTTAACAGCTCCTTGATCTTGCCAACTCTGCCGCGGAACTACCTGAATCGACTGAGGAATGTCCTGTACCCGCCTATTAGTCCGAGTTCCCACAGTCGCATCGGGAACCTGATACCTAGACCCTGTGTCTGGGGTACCAGTTACTACTAGTTCTATTGGCTTTTGGTTTTGCTCAGGCGTAGTTGTTGGCTGCTGTGCAGTTGTTGGCGTAGCCTCCCGTAGAGAAGCTGTCGTACTTGCCTTAAACACTAAACCTTCAGTATCACTATCAAATAACTCCACCTGTGGCGCACCCTGGTTTCCTACAATTGTCAATCGTAGAGTGTTATTACCGATATTTGCAGCTGTTACTTCAGTAATCCCTGCTACTAGCTTTGATTGTCGGAAATTCTCCCCACCAGCAAGCTGTAACTTAGCATTGGGAATATCTACAATATAGGAGTTACCCTCTGTCTTCGGTGAAACTTGCAATTTCTTTGAGTTAGCTGTAACTAAAATTAACTCTATCCCCTTATCAGTGGTATTCACCTTCACATCTGTAACTGACACTACATTTGTTATGGCTTGACTTAGTTGGGCAATCAAGTTCTTTAGTCTGTTGACCTTCAATACATATGATCTGCCACTGAGGGGACGTTCTATAGAATTGAGTTGGCCAACTTCTGATATGAGTGTTTGCGATCGCTTCGCTTTCCATTTGGTGACTAAAGCAGATTGAACAGAGGTTTTTCTGACTAGCGATGCGTAGGCGTAGCCCGCCGCAGGCATCGCTTCTTTATTCACTGGGGACTGTGCAAGAGTTGGCTCTTGCTTAACTAGGTTACTACCCAAACCGACGCAAACACTTGCTACCAAACTTAGCAAACACCTATTCCACACACCCCAATAATTGATCATTCCACTTTCCTACCAATCTATGTGCCAATATTTTTTACTCACGCAAGAAAAACTTACATTGGGAAGTATAAGCAAGATTGGGTAGGAAATCAAGCATTTATGTTATTTTCCAGACAATTATGAATGTATGACGATACCTGTCGATTCCTTGCTGAAAACTTCTCAGCCGACTTTGCCAGTTGGCTACTCGGAGAGTCTATTACGCTGACGGAGCTAAAACCCTCCGAACTCTCCCTCGAACCCATTCGCGCAGAGCCAATTTGACCGCTGCCTCAGCGATTCTAGCTGGGATAAGATTAGAGAATGAGGTTGTTTATCGTGTACTGAGAAGAGACATCATGCAAGAATCAAGTGTTTACCGTTCTATCCAGGAAGAGTCGCAGAAACAAGAAAAGCGAGCGATCGCGCTCAACTTTTTACGAGATGGCTTATCAGTCGAAGCCGTTGCTCGTGGAACAGGTTTATCGGTTGAGGAAGTACAGCAACTTCAACAGCAGATTAGCGAATCTGTATAAACTTTAACTTGCGAACGCAGATGTACAGAAAATATAATTGATTATAGCTTACGGACTCGAACTACTTACCGGAGAGATCCTGTAACGGGAGCGCGTGTAATAGTCGGGAAAGAACTTGCGTAAACATCCGAGAAAGCGGCGGGCGGTATAATAAATTCAAATGCAGCGGAGAGTTGAAAGTGATTGGTGCTGAGTTTAAGGCTTTTTGCTGCCGCTGATTTGAGCCGTTATCCTGCAAAGCTATCTTCTGCACAAAAACCTCAGATCACAGAGTGTCATTGCCAGATATAAATCAGCACAAACAAAACAATCCAGATAACATCGACGAAGTGCCAGAAAATAGAGGTGGCATTTACACCAAAATGACCTGTGTCGTAGTTACTAGGGATGAAAGAGCGACCCAAAACAATTATCTGCAACAAAATGCCAGTGAGAACGTGCAAACCGTGGAAGCCTGTTAACAAGTAGAATGTACCACCGAATGTCCCGGAGGTGAAGCCAAACTCCAGATGGCTCCATTCGATCGCTTGTCCAACTAAAAAGTAACTTCCCATTGCGATCGTTGCCAAGAGATACAGGCGAAACCCTTTCAAGTCATGACGTTGAAGGGCTTTTTCTGCTAAGTAAATGACAAAGCTACTGGCAACTAGAATGATTGTGTTGATTGCTGGATCTTTAACTTCTAATCCTGAAACACCAGCTGGTAGCCAGTTAGGAGTCGTTGTTTTATAAATGATATATCCGGCGAAAAAACTTAAAAAGATGACGCTTTCAGACATCAGGAACACAATGAAGCCAAACATCTTGTTGCCTTCTTCATCGTGGCTATGTTCTGCGTCTATTTGATGCAACTCATTTGAATTGATATAACTGTCCATTGGTGGAATTCTTTTTTACTTTAAGGGTTGAATTTGAAACGCATAGGCGCTTCACCTTCCCGTAGGATAGGAACGCAAAGGGAAGCGCAGAGTTACGTGGAGGATTTCTGCGTCTTCCTGATATTTGGCGTTATTCTGGGCTTGTCAATGTTGAGTGGCTTTCGCGTAGGTTGGCTGTCAATGGTTTAGACTTACCGTAACCGTAGGGTTCAGAAATGATGATCGGAATTTCTTCAAAGTTCTCTACTGGGGGTGGAGAAGAAACTAACCACTCTAATCCAATTGCCCGCCAAGGATTGTCAGGTGCTTTTTCACCTTGCATCCAAGAAATCACCATGTTGAAAATGAAGGGCAAAGTAGATATTCCCAACAAAAATCCGCCGAGGCTAGCAATAATATTCCAGAATTGATACTCCGGGGCGTAGGAGGAAACTCGGCGTAACATCCCTTGTAATCCCAAGGGGTGCATAGGCAAAAAATTGATGTTGGTGCCGATGAATGCCAGCCAGAAGTGCAATTTACCCCAGCTTTCGGAGTACATCCGCCCAGTCATCTTCGGGAACCAATGGTAGATGGCAGCAAATAAGCCCATTGTCACTGTGCCGTAGAGAACGTAGTGGAAGTGACCCACTACAAAGTAAGTGTTATTAACGTGGACATCCACAGGTACAGAGGAAAGCATGATGCCTGTGATACCTGCAAAGACAAACATTACCAATGCACCCAGGGCGAACAGCATCGGTGTATGTAGTTGCAGCTTACCTCCCCAGATGGTCGCCACCCAAGCAAATACTTTAATGCCCGTAGGTACAGACACGCACATTGTTGTCAGCATGAAAATCAACCGCATCCAGCCTGGTGTACCGCTGACGTACATATGATGTACCCAAACAATACCGCTGACTACTGCAATCAAGATTGATGAAATAGCAACTACCTTGTAGCCAAACAGGGGTTTACGAGAATAAACCGGGAAGATTTCTGAGAAAATCGCAAAGACGGGCAGAATGATCACGTAAACGGCGGGGTGGGAGTAGAACCAGAAGTAATGCTGGAACATAACAGGATTCCCACCCTTGGCTGGGTCAAAAAAGCTAGTACCAACTGTGAGGTCGAGTAGCAGCATAACTGCGCCAGCTGTTAGTGCAGGTAGTCCGAAAAGTTGGATGATTTGGGCGCTAAATACTCCCCAGACAAACAACGGCATTCTGAAGAAGCCCATGCCTGGGGCCCGCATCTTGACGATGGTGGTGACAAAGTTAACTGCCCCCATAATTGAGGATACGCCGGATATTGCCACCGCTAACAGCCAGACAACTTGCCCATTAATTAAGTTACCTGTGGGATTTTGGAGACTGACTGGTGGATAAGACCACCAACCCGCTTGGGCTGGGCCACCAGGAACCAAAAAGCTACCCATCATCAAAATCCCGACTACTGGCACCATCCAAAAGGCAACGGCGTTGAGGCGGGGAAATGCCATATCTCGCGCCCCAATCATTAAAGGCACTAGATAATTAGCAAAACCAACTAGTGAGGGAAATGTCCACAAAAACAGCATCACAGTGCCGTGCATGGTGAACATACCGTTGTAGACGGTGCGATCGACTAAATCTGATTCGGGTGTTAGCAGTTCTCCCCGAATCACCATCGCAAAAATACCGCCAATGAGAAGGAAGAAGAAAGAAGTAACAAGGTACTGAATACCAATGACTTTGTGGTCGGTGCTAAAGCTGAAGTATTTCTTCCAGCCGTTGGTCGTTTCGTGGTGCGGCTTCTCACTGGGGAAAATGCCTTCGATTGGGATATTTGTCATCGATTCGTTTCCTTTCAACCGGGATAATTGACCAAAGGAGGTGCCGCAGGTGCAACTCTGACCCAACCAGTTTTTACTGACTTACTGGCTGCTTGGGCATACTCAGAATTTGCTTGATTATTGGCAGGAGATGGTTTTTGGGTTGCAGCTTTGGCTAACCAGTGGTGGTAATCCTCTGGTGATTCGACGACTACATTCGCCTGCATGGTGGCAAAGTATGTGCCGCTATATTGGGAATCGGTAAGCCGATATTTACCTACACGGATGGGGGTAAATTCAAAGTTGATCGCATGGTTGGGAATAATATCTTGCTTGAGGCGGAATGCTGGAATGTAGAAGCCGTGGAGAACGTCTTGTGATTGCAGTGCCAAACGCACGCGGCGATCGCTAGGCAAATGCAACTCGCTACTGGTAATATTTTTCTCAGGATAGTGGAATACCCAAGCCCATTGTTTAGCTAAAACATCAATCTTTTCAACAGGTTTTGCTAAGTCCTCTTGTGGTGCTGCATAGGCCGATTCCATCCCCATCGGGTTATGCAGATGGACAAGTTCCATCGGCCCTTGAATCCCCATTTGCTCATAGACTTGGTAGCTATAACCTGCAATCCAAAATACCAAGAGAATTGGGATGACTGTCCAGATGACTTCCACTGCCACATTACCATCTATTGGGGGGCCATCAGTGAAGTCATCTTTGACTGCCCGATGGAAGATCACAGAATACATCAGAGTACTTGTTACTCCCAAGAAGATGAAGGCACCGAGGGTTACTAAGAAGCTAATCAAATCATCAATTAGTTGGGATTCAGCTGCTGCTTGGGGGGGAAGCCACGAGTAAGCCTGTTTACCAATCCAGAGACTGATAATGGTCACGGCGATCGCGCCCGTAATCACGGTTAAAATATTTAAAATCTTGCGGATGTTCATAGTCATTGGTTATTGGGCATGGGGCATTAGGCAAATGACTTATTTAAGTGTTGTGTTCAGGTCTTGGCCCAATCGCAGCAAATTATCTGCTGTATTGTGTACGCCAAACTCGGTGGCTAGTTGTGCTCCTAGTGTGCCGTGGATGAACATAATGAACATGATTGCTATGCCTGCCAACAGATAGATCCACTGCACTTCTCTATCTGTCTGTTTATATGCTTGTTTGTCCCAGATGTAGCGCTGCCATCCTCTCCAAATGGTCATGCCAACAATTAGTGCTAATAAAAAGACGCCACCTATACCATGCCAAATCATGGTTTGCATTACCTCTAATCCCCAGGCACTCTTGACATCAGTAGGTGGTGCTGCTAAAAGCATTTCGTAAAAGCCTGCCCCCACAGTGAAAAAAGTGATAATGCTGGAAGCGATCATGTTGTACCAGCCAACATCAAAGAAGTTGGCACGTTTAACAGTAATCGCAAAATATTTGAAGACCCATATTTCCAAAGGAAACAGCACACCAACGATATCAAAGGTAATCCCAATGATGAACAAACCCAGAGTGAAATGGACTAAGTTGGGATGAATAGGAATGGTGTAAGGTAGTCCGTTGGTACCTAGTTGTCTACTTAATTGGTCAATTAGTTCCGATCTCATCGCAAAATACCATTTTTTAGTGCTTCAACAACTGGCACTGTGTGCAGTCCATATACCCAAACAAGTTCATCTCCAAGATATACTTGCAAGCCAACTATTAGGGTTAAAAACAGCCCCGCTACCATATAATGAATCGGTAATTTGTCAGGATTGCGTGTACGAAGTACATAACGCCAAGCTGTAATCGCTGCAATAATTCCAGACAGTGACCAGCCAAGCAGCGTATGCATGTTCAGTACTGCCTTAACAGCATCGTAAGGTTTTGCCAAGCCAGCTTCAAATTGACCAAAGATGACGGCAACAAAGATGGCGATCGTGGCGACACACATATTCCACCAACCCACCTCAAAAAGACGAGCTTTACCAGTGAAATAAGCAACTACATCGCAGGCAAAGGCAAACATCACCATCGCAATTACGAAGTGGACAGCGATAGGATGAATTGTATCTGGGTAGGGTAAATTGTGGTCGTTTAAAGATGTAAGATACTCAAGCATTATGTTTGGTTAATCTATTAGCTAGAAGTTAATATTTAGTAGTAAAAAACTAACTTTTAACCCTTAATAATCACAACCTTTTAACTTATATAACGACTCAGGTTGGACTTAAAACCTGCCAAAATAACAGCAGTAGTTCTCATTATGAGAATTATTTTTACAGGGCAGCTTAATTTTGATAAGTAGAAGCTTTGAAATCTGATGCACTCCACCAAATAGGCTTTGGGCATTATTACGCCCAATGTTGTAGTGTCATTGAAGGTTGATAGGCAAGAAACGAGGGGCTTGAGTGAAAAATATTGAAAAGGCGCTTAACGCTGCATAGCTTATCTGAGGGCGTTTATTATTGGCTGAACGCTGATTAAAGATGTTTGACTAAATCAACCTCACTTCTTGGCTTATGAGCTAAAAAGATGCAAAAACTATACCTTTAAGAGAAAATTTTGCATAGTTCAAGCTCATGATAGTAGTGATTCTTATGTCTACCTTATTTTTTTGAAGAACTTTTGTGCTTTTAATTCTCCATATATAAAGAATATCATACATCTGGCAAATTTACTTGCGATCGCTAACTAATTTTCAAACAGTATTTGTAGTTACAATTAATCAGAAGTTAGATGAGTTTCAGCCAAGAATTGTGTTTTTTCTGTTGTTTCGGGGTGAGGAATTTTGACCTGTTCAAGAAAACGAGATATCTAAGGTAAAGCCACCATAATTCCTGTTAACACTATTAAAAATATCGCTATTCCAAAAATTTGGTCACGGGGAATTTCAAGAACTCCGCGTAAAATTACCTCTCTTAAAGCAGAAACAATAGTGATTTCCACTGCTGCGGTCACGGATGTTCTCTGTTGTTGTAGATGATCAATTAACAGGCGGAACAACTCTACTAAAATCAAAATGAACAGGATATCAGATGTTACTTGCCGCAAATCTAAGGGATGCAAAAAGGAAAAGAACATATCTCCCAGTCTGATCAGCATCACACAGAATAAACCAAGGCAAAGAGAAATAATAATAAAGTCTTGAAAAAACTCCAAGTTGCGAACAATTCTATTTCTTTGTAACCAGTTGTTTAAATTTGAAGTTAGCCCTTTTAGCATGGTATTTCCTAACAGTCTAGATTCATTTATCTCCATAACCAAAATAGTGCTGAGTATCTAGCGTCGATTACTCAGCACGGGCTAAACGCCCCGCTACCGCTAACGGAACTGTATTCAATCCCCATTATTTAGCTATAGGGTTCCATTCAGCCCTATTAAACTATTTTGTTCTGTTGGCGTCATGAGGTACAGGTTCTGCGGTTTTCATCTTGGATGCTGCAGTTGTTAAGCTATTCGTAGCCTTGATGATCTCTTGTAATGTTTCGTTAATCAGTTTTTCATCAGGGGGAGCTTCTAATAAGTAAGTTTCTATGAAAATCTCCACTCGATTCATAATTATTTTGGCTTGAGAGCGTAGTCTGTTGAGGTCTTTAGTAGACAAATTATTCATTGTTTGAAGCTCCTTTCAGTTTTGCGAGTTAATCCTAGATTTTTGGTCAGCAATTTTCATGATAAGAGCGATTCTTAGAGGATGTTTGAAAAGTCCTCTTGTCGGTATCAAAAGTTTTAGATCCCTCTAAATCCCCCTTAAAAAGGGGGACTTTGATTCCGGTTCCCCCCTTAAAAAGGGGGGTTAGGGGGGATCTAAAAGTGCCTAAATTTACAGAGAAACACTTTTCAAACAACCTCTGACAGTTCAGCCCTTTTTGGAGAGATAAAGCTTGCTGGAATACCTATTAAATTGTTCGCCTGTTCATTGCTGAAATGCCTTCAGATTCCCCAAATGAGTACAAGGGTTTAAAGCAGGA
This sequence comes from Nostoc sp., assembly GCF_036919615.1. Lineage (GTDB taxonomy): Bacteria > Cyanobacteriota > Cyanobacteriia > Cyanobacteriales > Nostocaceae > Nostoc. The sequence continues at coordinate 27,145 of NZ_JBALCN010000081.1, forward strand.
GAATTGCTGGATCTGGCGAGTTAGCGAGTCTATTTATTCCTTAGGACTTACGCACTGAAATTATCTTTTAAGACTGGGATGCACCCTTTGAGTCTTTAGTGAAGCGGTAACAAATCTTTAAGCGTCAGAAGCTTTGGTGCAGACATCAGAAGTTATTCTTTAGTCCCTACTGCGCGTAGCTTACTCTCTACTAGTATGCCACGGCCTAAACAGAGCAACCATTTAAAATTCCTAAAAAGCCCACTCCATAATACTTTTGACTTTTGAATGAGTGACTTTTGACTTCCGCCTTGCGGTGTCTTCTGGCTGCTAACTCCTTTTATAGCAACTTTAAGCCGAAGTTGTTGAGAGTTTCACGTAAGTTTTTGCATCCTTTTAAATAGTCTAAAGTTGCGATCCGCTCGGCTGAGTTTTGCGACCAATCAACAGCAGCATTCATCTTCTGTTCAGTATAGAATTCCTTCATGATATCGTTGTAGTGAGCGATCGCTTCATCTTGTTCTGCCAATTTATAGGTTTCCTGGTGCAGTACAGCTGCCTGCGGTAAACGCGGCTTAATAGCAGGTTGTACCTCAGGATTAGGATAACCCACACACAATCCAAATACGGGGAATACAAAAGGTGGCAAATTTAGTAGTGTTGCTACCTCTTGCGTATTATTGCGGATTGCGCCAATATATACCGTTCCCAAACCAATAGATTCAGCGGCTAGAGTGGCATTTTGCGCTGCCACCGAGGCATCGACTATTGCTTTAACTAACAGTTCTACATAATCTAGAGCTACATGAGGTAGTCCGCGACTGTCAGCAATATGAGCCATACGACCTAAATCTGCTAACCAAACCAAAAATACAGGAGCCTGGTTAACCCATACTTGGTTATTAGACAGCTTACATAATTCTGCTTTGCGCTCTTGATCTTCAACCGCTACTACACTCCAGGTTTGCAAATTAGCTGAACTAGCAGCAGATTGAGCAGCTGCAACTAGCCACTCCAGAGTTCCTGGTGGTAAAGGGTCAGATAGATAAGACCGAACTGAACGGTGAGATAGCAGTGTTTCTAGAGAGTCGTTCCAATCAATTTCGTAATTGAAGGGAATCTCACCGTAGCGCGATCGCAATAGTTCTGTAGGATTAGTCATGGTTAACTCTTGAACTTGAATGTTTTTTTCCGATTTTAGAGGGATTACCAACAACGAGAAACAAGGAAGACAAGGAAGACCAGAAAATCAGGTGGCTGATTTTCTGATAAAAGTAGAGAGAAAATACTTGAGTGCTTAGTAGCTACGTTAGTCACAAGTAAATCTCCCTTCTGCAATGCGCTCTTGCCAGCGATTATCGCTAAATTTGAGCATCAAGGAAATATCCTCGCTAGAAGCATGGTAGAAAAAAATGCTTTATTAGAATTAACCAATCCTGACTATCCTGAACATCAAGTGGCATTGGAGCATCAAAAATCTGATTTACCTCTGCATCAATAAACTCTGCTTAAGCTGCAAAAGTTTCATCACCGGAACAGTTAGAAAATCGTTCCAGCCAATTTCGTAATTGAAGGGAATTTCACTGTAGCGCGTAGGCATAGCCCACATTTCAGGAAAGCTCAGTGACCACCGTAGGCATCGCAGTAGTTCTGTAGGATTTGTCATGGTCAACTTTTGAACTTGGACGCTTTTTTACGATTTCAGAAGGACTATCAACTTCCCTGTTACGAGTTTGTTTGGGCGCAAGACAATTCGCTTTACGGATGACAATTCTTCATCACTGCTCAAAGTAGGTCAAGATCAACCTCGCCATAATCAAACTGCTTCTTTTGCTGTTTTAGTAATTTTGGCTGGAGACTACGCAACAGGGAGCGCAACACATCAGTCTTGGTACGTTGAAACCGTTGGCAGTGCTGTTCCAGCAATTGCAGTTCTTCTGGAGACAATTGAAAGGTGATCCATCCTTGCTCTTTTCTCGGCATAGTATTACCAACATAATTGGTAATATCTTAGCAGTTAGTACAATAATCAAGCTTGCCAACCGGAAACAGAATTGTCATGCGTTCTTGACCAACTTCACTTTTGATTCAAGTCTTCTGTTGTCAAACTGACTGAAAGGTTAGAAGCTGATGTACTTACGCTTTAGTGTTTTAGTAAATGTGTACGTTCATCCTTGGGGAACCAAACTCAGGAGTTCTTCAACCGTGAGACTGCGCTTAACTTTTACTGACTGATGCTTTACAGCATCCAGCACTGATTGAATTTCTGGCTGACTGAGTGTGATTCCATGTTCTTGTAGCACACTGAATATCAGATGCCGACCAGAATGTTTACCTACGACTAAACGACGTTCCCGACCAACATCTTCTGGCGCAAACGGTTCGTAAGTACCCGGATTTTGCAGCACACCGTGAGCATGAATACCCGATTCGTGTGCAAAGGTATTTTCACCCACGATCGCTTTCCAGGGAGGAACTGGCCAGTTGGCAGCTTTAGCAACTAACCGTGACAGTTCCAACAGCCGTTTTGTATCAATGCCTGTTTGGATACCGTAGATGTGTTTCAGTGCCATCACGATTTCTTCCAGCGCCGCATTGCCTGCCCTTTCACCAATCCCGTTTACCGTGGTGTTAACTGATAGCGCTCCTGCTTCAAGACCAGCCAGCGAGTTCGCCATTGCCAGTCCAAAGTCATTGTGCGTGTGCATTTCTATGGGAATGAATAGATGATGCACAAGAGAGCGAACTTTGCTGTAAGTAGTCAGAGGATCGAGAATTCCTACAGTGTCACAGAAGCGAAACCGAAAAGCTCCCAACTCTTGAGCATAAAACGCCACATCCAGCAGAAAAGATTCATCGGCTCTAGAGGAATCTTCTCCACCAACAGACACAGATAAACCGCAATCACAAGCGAAATTTATCGCATCCCGCAAAAGATCTAGCATTTTCTGCTGGTTACCGCCAAACTTGGCGGCAATCTGAATTTCTGAGACAGGAACAGAAATATGCACTCGCTCCAAACCACAATCTATCGATGCCTGAATATCAGACAAATTAGCACGGTTCCAGCCTAGCAATTTGGCGTTTAATCCCAGATTGGCAATGGCTTGAATTGACTCTGCTTCTTCTTGCCCCATTGCCGGAACGCCAATCTCCAGTTCTGGAACACCAATGGCATCAAGAAAGGTGGCGATCGCAATTTTTTCTTCAACGTTAAAGGCTACACCTGCCGCTTGTTCACCATCTCTTAAGGTTGTATCGTTAATTTGAATCGGATGCTTGTTCATAGAGAAGTGATGATTCATGAGCAGCTAACTTGTTGTGTGATTTGGATTTGCTTGAGAATTTCGTAATTGAAAGACAGAGCAACTAACTTGAGTTGTGGAAACTAAAACACATATTCCTTAGTAGTAGGGTAATAATTACAAATTATGAATTATGTTGACACTCAAGTTTAAATATTTGCTACGATTCCCCCAATATTGTTAATGTCATAGCCGCCGAGAATCTCTAATTGCGATTGGACTAGCCGATGTCCCAAGGTACTAAGCAATTGCTGTACTGGTGTTTCTTCCAAGTATTCTTTGAGAATCACCAGGTCGTATCGCGATCGATGTAGGGGGATAAATCCCAACCCAAAGGCCCCAGCGACAGATGCCGTACTGACACCTGCATCAGCAATTCCTGACACTACAGATGAAGCGACATCTTGATGGCTATAGACAATATGGTCAAATCCTTTCACTGTGTGCAATGGTATCTGTTTTTCTTGGAGTTTACGTTCCAAAAGCATACGACTACCACAACCTAATTCACGGTTAACAACAGTTATTCCTAATTTTACCAAGTCGCTGACTGTTTTGATTCCCTTTGGGTTTCCTGGTGGGACTAAGAGTCCTTCTTCCCAAACTCCAAGGGTAATTAAAACTGCACTCCTACCAGCTAAAGCTTGCTGCACAAAGGGAATGTTATGTTCTCCAGTTTCCGGATCGTACAGGTGCATCCCAGCGATGTGAATTTCCCCTCGGCACAGACTATGCAATGCTGTCATACTGTTGGCGAAAATATGGTGAACTCGCAGTTGCGGATGCCAACGTTCAGTTGCTCTTGCCCAGAGGGAAATCATCGGTGTACAACCAGCAATCACAACTGTATTTTCCAATTTATCGATATCATCAAGCAGCCGAACTAGAACTTTATTTGTACCTGTTTGATTCTGTAATTCACCCTCCAGATACTCTGCCTTAACCCCATCGGAGAACGGCAGTGTGCTTATACCTCTTAACCCTTTCGCCAGTTCCTCAACAGGGGAAACACTCAAAAGTTCTGGATTGAAGCTTCCTTTACTCAGACTTCTCTTTGCAACGGGGTGGCTCACCGCAACTGCTTCACCATCAGCCGGAATCATTTCGATGTGAAAAGCATCGTTCCCAACGAGAGGATAAGCTATCCATTGACCACCTACCCGTGCTAGACTTACTCGCAATTGCTGTCCGCTCTTGACTGCTTTGGTAACAACTGCTTCAACTTCTGGTAAATCTTCCTTAAAGCAGAATAAGTCCTTGACTGGGCAGCCAAGCGCTTTGGCTAGACGCAGTGAGATAGCAACTGAAGGAGCATATTGTCCCGATTCCACACCACCAATACTCTGACGGGTTACGCCAGTCATATTAGCTAAATCCTGCTGACTCATGCCCAAGCGAGTTCTAATTGACTTCAGGTTGTTGCAAAGATTCACGTCCAGTTTCATGAGGCTGTATCTCTCCGTTGGAAAAAGCCGCCGCTGACAAACTTAATCTGTTGGCGCAATAGCAAGGTTTTCTAGTTTTTAGCGTTTTTGTTGGAAGCCATATTGATGTTTTGACAATTCACTGATTTTTCGCAAGCATAACATACACAAAGCCAATATACTTGCATTGTTAGATACTATTTGGCGTAAGCGCAGCCCAAACTAGTACGCCACGACGCAAATAGAGCAACCATTTTAAATCCCTAAAAAGCCCATTCCATAATACTTTTGACTTTTGACTTCCGCCTTGCGGTACTAGGCATCGCCTTTTGATCATCTGCTAACCAAGTCGGTTGTCATCAAGAGAAAACGCTCAAATCCTAAGGCATCGAGTATTCAAAAACTTTCAGTTTTCGTGTAGTATTTAGTTACAGCAACATAACTTTTAGTCCGAGTGCGGTAAGTCCTGATCTAGATACCAATTGCCTTTTTTAATTGGTACTGCCACCCACTGGAGTTCCAACCATAGTATAGGATTCTTTTCCTTCAACCTTGAAGAGCGATCGCGAATAATGCGTGTGGCGTTTATGCAAACAGCGTCCGATATTCCCAAATCTTGAGCAACGCCTCTGAAAATGTTTTTGTAGGCATTGACTGAGGCAAACAGCATATTAGGATAATATACAACAAAATGTTGTATAAGTTTCGGGGGGTAGCCCCAGTAAGAGTTTACGAGTTCGACGTGGCAGTACTGGAGCAACTCGTCGAGTTTGGGACAGCGCCCCTGAGCTACGGTGATAAATTTTTGGACTAATACCTCTTCAGTCAACATAATAAGTTCTACTCCTTCAATGAGGTAGACAAATTTTGACGTGGTTAACAACGTCGATTTCTCAAATGGTGGTAAGAAGCTTACGCAGTTTTTCTGCTTTTTCGAGTCAGAGGTTGCCAATTGCTCCAGACACTTTGTGTGAGGGATAATCCCTACTGCATCGTCCTAGCCGAACAACCCAAACTTTACCAGCAGTTCCTCAAGCTGATCGTTAGACATAGATTTCGGAGTTACAAAATCTGTGTTCTGGTCAATCGTGGTTGCCAGGTTGCGATAGTGCTGCGCCTGTTCAGACTCAGGAGCATACTCAATCACCGTTTTACGGTGGAACTCTGCCCGTTGCACCATGTTGTCTCTGGGTATGGAGTAGATCATTTGAGTCCCCAGTTTCTCTGCCAGAGCTTTGATCAGATCATCTTCTTGATCGACTTTGCGAGAGTTGCAGATCAATCCTCCCAGACGTATACCGCCTATAGAAGCATACTTCTGAATGCTTTGGCACATGTTGTTGGCGGTATACATTGCCATAATTTCCCCAGAAGTAATAATGTAAACTTCTTGAGCTTTGCGTTCACGAATGGGCATGACAAATCCACCGCACACTACATCACCCAGACCATCATAAAATGTATAATCAAGTCTAACCGCATCATCATAGGCACCAAGTTGTTCCAGCAACCCAATTGATGTCAGAATGCCTCGACCTGCACATCCCACACCAGGTTCCGGCCCACCTGATTCCACACACAGCGTCTTCCCCCATCCCTCTTGGCGGAAGTCTTCTAGATTCACATCATCTTCTTCTTTACGCAACGTGTCGAGTACATTCTTCTGGTGGAATCCCCCCAAAAGGAGCCGTGTGGAGTCTGCTTTCGAGTCACACCCTACAACCATCACCTTACGACCCACATCAGTCAGTCCAGCCACTACGTTTTGAGTCGTTGTGGACTTGCCAACTCCTCCTCTTCCATAAATAGCGATTTTCCGCATAAAAACCTCAGTAATGGCGCAGACTTGTTGATTTGGCTCCGGGATTATGGTGTAATCAAGCAGAGTGTTGAATCAAAATGGAGTTGTAGTTTTTGAAAGAGTTTACTGCCGAGGTTGTTACAGCATCAACATAGTCAGAGTGTGGACATCAGCCGCTTATTCTCAGCACTATAAATATTGCAGTTATCTGCTAAAAGTTAAACAGCTTCTTACAGATATAGCAGTAAATATTTAGTGAGATGCGAGATACAACAAGGATGCTAAAAATTAGTCGCATTACTGTAACCAATAATTCAAAAAACTTCCGCAGCAACGGCAGGTGAATGAGAAATTTATGCTTCATCACAGCAGGACAAACATTATTTTCCCTTGAAGAAAGATACATAGAAAAATCAGTCCAGCCTACCTATGGCAACGGCCTCGCCAAACGAAAAACCGATTTTTTGGCGGCTTTGCTCCACTTCGATTAACGTTATGCCGTCACCAATAAATGATGAGACTGGTCTGATACTCACTTCAAAGGAACCTAAGGAGTTTTCGTCCTTGTATTAGATTCCCTATAAATAAAGAATATCATACATCTAGCAAATTTACTTGCACTTACCAATTAATTTCCAAACAGTATTCATGGTTACAATTGGTCATCAGCTAAAGAGCCTCAAAGCCAATAATTGCGTTACTCTGTTGTTTGGAATTGAGCAATTATCCGCTATTTCTCCAAGTGAGATATCTATAATTAGGACAGAAAGTAAATCATTAATTTCTTTCTTGATTTTTAGTTAGAATAGTCTGTCTAGTTCAAGGGATTAATATCTGATTTATCTAAGAAAAAATATTGCTTATAATCTAGACAGAACTGTCTATTCATAACTGAATGTGTTCCAGGTTATCCATATTTACTCACCTGAGTGTTACTAGATTGACTATTATTAATTAAACCGGGTGATAGGATTTTGAAATCAAGGAAGTCAAACAATTTTCTTGCTCAAACCAAAGATATAGAA
>NZ_JBALCN010000082.1:0-24348 GCF_036919615.1 Nostoc sp.
AACTTGCGCCTAAGTGCCAATGCTTGGATTAAAAGGGGTTCGGCTTCGCTGTATCTGCCTTGGTCACGGTAGAGTAATGCGAGGTTGTTGAGGCTTTGTGCGACAAATGGATGTTCTTCTCCCAGCAGCTTGCGGTTGAGCGCCAATGCTTGGATTAAAAGGGGTTCGGCTTCGCTGTATCTGCCTTGGGATTGGTAGAGAAATGCAAGGTTGTTGAGGCTTTGTGCGACAAATGGATGTTCTTCTCCCAGCAACTTGCGCCTAAGTGCCAATGCTTGGATTAAAAGGGGTTCGGCTTCGCTGTATCTGCCTTGGTCACGGTAGAGTAATGCGAGGTTGTTGAGGCTAGTGGCGACATCTGGATGTTCTTCACCCAAGCGCTTTTTAGTGACTTCTAGACATTGTTTCGACCAGGGTAAAGCTTGGTTATATAAACCTTGAGCATTATAAAATGTAGCGTTGCCCTCAAAAGGCCAAGGTAAATCATCATCGCTGACGTATTGAATGAGATGATTCGCTACTTCAGCTATATGAGGAATGGCAGGGGAAACAGCAGTAATTTGCTTAAGGGTGGCGTCTTCAGGAATATCTTTGGCAACTGCTGCCATTACCCGACAAAGCGATCGCTTTAATTCTTCTGCCTGTTCTAAACCTGTAAGCTTATATTGAAAAAACTCTCTTAGCAGCTGATGCAGTTGGTAAATTCCCTCACCTTTACGCTGTAGCAAATGTAGTTTCAGCAAAGTATCATCTCTAATTTCCTCTAACTCTTCCTCGTCTGACTCTGGTAAACACTGTTCCACCAACTTCCAAGCTATAGGTGCGGCGGCAAATAAACTCAGCAAACAGCCAAGCTGCTTATCGCTGTCTTCTAATTCCTGCCAACTTAACTCAAAGGCTGCTAATACACCTCCTTGTGCTGTCATATCGGCTTCTGGTTTAATAAGGGCGGGTTGTTCTAGTCGCTTTTTCTCCAACCGTCGCAACATTTCTGTGAAAGAGAGGTCTTGTTTTCGTGCCAAATATCGGCCAACTAATTCCAAACCCAAAGGCAAATATCCCAACCACTCACACAACTGATTTGCAACAGCCAATTCTTGCTCAATTCGCTGTGGTGTTTCTTTAAAAAATGACTTTAATAACTCCAGCGCTGCTTTTGGTTGCAATACATCTAAAGATAATTCCTTTATAGATGCTCCTAAGTGTTGGCGCGTGGTAATCAACACTTTAAATCGAGAAGATGGCGAAGGTAGATAAGGCTTAACTTGTTGATATTCTCCAACATCGTCTAATACTAGCAGCACATTACCTTCGCGCCAAAGCCGAAAGCAGTATTGCACTTGCGCGGGTAAATCCAAATCCTCTGGTAGGTTTAAGTCAAGCTGAGTTCTGGCAAACTGCACAACTTGAATGCCCACATCTCCAGCCTTTGCCAGCAACCAGCAAATTCCACCTTTGTAAATTTCACGGTGAGCCTTTGCATATTGTAAGGCCAGTTCTGTTTTACCCAGTCCACCCATGCCTGCGATCGCTGCGATCGCCACCTGATTATTTTCCTGCAACATCTGGTGCAGGGTTTGCAGTTCGTTTTCACGTCCAACAAACTTCACCACCCCACTCAGGGGAAGATTTTGCGGTATTTCAGTTGAGAGATTTGACTTTACCTGTTTCTCTTCAGGCGAGTACAGTCAGAATTGAACAGGGCCAGTGAAAGTACTTCCCTGAATGACGGTTCTAATAGAGTCAGCTAACTTTGTAGAATTAATGACGGTTGCTGGTTGCGAGTTTAGCTCATTTGCTAACGCCTGGACTTTCGGTGCTACTTGGGGATCAGCATTTGCGGCTGCTTCCACTTCCCGCACAGATTGAGCAATTTCAGTATCTGCTTCTGCTGCTGCTTTCAACTCCAGCACTGCTTTGCCATAATCTAATGGCTGCTGTGGATTTTGCTGTGTCGCATCTGCTAACAAGGGCAACTTATTTTTATGACGTAGCTGTTCGATTAACTCATGACTTTTATTTAATGCAGCTTCACCAAGCTTTTCGCCAGTTTTTTCTAGGGCTTTAGTTAAAACTATAGTAGCGATCGCTGTTGCAACAGCCGTCAGTGTTACAGGTTCCATAATTTAGTAATAAAATACGACATTGCACTGGGAGATACAAATGTAGCTCTGTCTATTTCGGAAATATATCACATACATTTAGCAATTAACCCCCTATCTCGCCTTGCAATCAATCGCAAAGCTAATAGCCCAAGTCCACTCAAGTGGACTCAAACCTTTTCTCAGTATTCTTTAGAAGACTTTAGCTATTAATCAGTTTATAACCTATGGCGCAATACAGTTCTGTTAAACATTTCTTCCTTCTCTTTGCGTCCTTCTCTAGGAGACGCTACGCGAATGCGTCCTTGGCGGTTCGTTAAAAAAATAAACACGGAACTTCGACCTTTGAACACGGAACTCCAACCTTTTAACTCGAAACTTCGACCTTTTAGCTCGAAACTTCGACCTTTTAACTCGGAACTTTAACCTTTTAACTCGGAACTTCAACCTTTTAACTCGGAACTTCAACCTTTTAACTCGGAACTCCGACCTTTTAGCTCGGAACTTCGACCTTTTAGCTTGAACGTTGAGGCTGAGAGCTTGAATTTTACTACTTTGAGGTGAAGCGATGCCAGAGTTGAACTATGCCTACGCCAAAAATTGCTGGAATTACAGGAGATAGAGGCGGATGATTTGAAGGAATAACCGATAAAAGTTACATTTTCTACTGTAACAAACCCTTACCCCCAACCCCATTCCTTACAATAGAAAGGGATTTTATTCACTTTCCTTCTTGAGGGAATCTCAAAGTTAACACACCAACTGATGCAATTTGATACCCAACTGCTACCACGCATTAATGCCACATCCAAGAGAGAAAATGGTAAACAATATTATGTAGATGCCAAGGGAAATCGCTTTCCCAGCGTTACTACAATTCTTAATGCCACTAAATCACAAGCAGACCGAGACAGATTATTAAACTGGAAAACGCGTATTGGAACAGAAGAAGCTACCCGCATTACTACATCTGCTAGTCGTCGGGGAACTCAAACACATAAGCAAATTGAGCGCTACCTCCTTGGTCAAAACCCTGTTTGTTCCGAAGCAAGTCGCCCTTATTGGGAGAGTATTAAGCCAGTTTTAGAAGAAATCGATACAGTTAGACTTGTGGAAGGCTCTGTTTTTCATCATGATTTGAGCTATTCTGGCAAAGTTGATTGTATTGCCAGCTATCAAGGTATTCCCTGTATTTGCGAGTGGAAAACAGCAGACAAACCCAAAGGTTCAATTGAGCATTTATATGAACATCCACTGCAACTTACAGCGTACATAGGAGCAGCTAACGAGTATTATCAAGATTATGGCATTCAGCTAAAGCACGCTCTGTTGGTAGTAGCGATTCCAGAAATGCCAGCTGAGGTATTTTGGTTTGAATCAGCAGTCATCAAAGATTACTGGGAGCAGTGGGAAAAAAGAGTCGCCCAGTTTTGGGAACGCAGAAGTGTTTGGGGTTAGTCAGTGAGATTGGACAATTACTGAAAGGTTTGGCGACTAATCCATAAATCAATACCTTGTTCTGCAAGCGCTTGCAGTCGTTCTGTCGCTTGTACATGAAATGGCGATAACGCTAAATTTGCATAAACTAAAATATAGCGGTTCTCAATTGCATGGAATACAGACCTAACAAGAACAGCCCCTTCCCTACTAGCGTTGGGGAGTAAGATTTAAAGCCTCTCTCCTTTTAGGCTACGGTTTACACACAAGTTATCGAATCACTACTAGTCCTCGAATTACCCCACCCTAACCCTCCCCTTATAAAGGGGAGGGAACCAGATTTTCTTATTTCCCCCCAATATATTGGGGGGATTAAGGGAGGTAATTTGACTTGTGTATAATTGTTTCTATACTTTTCATCTCATTTCTCCTTAATCAATCCATCACAGCTAACACAGCTTTCGGCAATAACTTATCTTTAAACCAAACAATTCTCGCGGGAACATCATTTAATTTTACTCCCGCCTTTTCTAAATTAAGTCGCTCGGAAATTGCTAAAATCAAGTCGTCACGTCCAGCCCGCCGCACCTGAGAAAACTTCTTTTGTAAATATTCAGGTCGCCAATAACCGACAATTTCTAATAAGAAGGTGCGTCCATCAGAATGCACCAAGCGGAAATCAGGAATCATCACACTACCGGGAATTGGGATCAAATCAACTTCTCGTTCTAACGCCCAACCACTTTTCAACACATCCCACTTATCAGCAAAGGATGCTTCTAGCATACTATCGTAGGGCTTTCCTGGTGGATAGTGAGATACCAAACCACATTCGGAATTGAGGGTGAAACGTCCAGTTTTCCAGGTATTTGTATAAGCGTCACGGCTTTGGAGAATGGAAGAAAGACTCCATTTAGTAACGTGAAGTAAAGCAGGAATAAGTTTAGCGATCGCTAACCCATACCGCGTACTAGGATTAAACAAACTCGTCGGCCCATCAATGGTAATTGTAAACCCGTGGTCAGCATCACCCTCAATATAAGCCATCAATTGAAACAACTTCAGATAGCGAAACAACAGCTTATATTCACCCGGAACATTCCGGTGAGCATTTAATACAAGTTGACTGGCTTTATAAAATACACCCTGCACTTGAGATAAGTTATATCGATTTAACAAATCTGGCGCTGTTGGGGCATCAAAAACAGTTAAAATCTTATTTTCAGATAAATCAGCATATAGTCCATTCCGAACCTGTTCTAGTAAAACTTCCCGTTCAAGTTCTTGAGTTAACTCATCAGCAACTTTACTTAAAGTAACTTGTGTTGATTCCCGACTAGAAACAGACTTTGAAGCCAATGAAAACACCCGTTCTCTTAACATTTGTGGCTCCAAAGGACTAATCACCTCAAAAGTGCAAAAACTGCTTTTGAGAATATAAGCTAATCCCCGCTTCACCCGATAATCTGTAGAATCTCCTTCAAAATCAGTCAGTTGTCGCTCAAGCACACCCTGAGTCTTCCCCACCGCTGATTGAAAATAATTAATTAACTCAATCGCCAACTCCGAAGTTTTCTGATCAATCTTCAGTCTCTTCGGAATGATCTCCTCCCCGGTTTGGCGATGCATCAGTAAGTCTGTCGGTAACATCTGCTGAATTTTGGATTTTAGATTTTGGACTTCGGCTCGAATAATTAATTTCTAACTGTTCCGCAGCCTTCACACTCCTTTCCTTCCCACTCCCATACACAACCTGTAACTTCCCTTTCTCCTCCTCCTCTCTGAGTCCTCCGCGCCTCTGCGGTTCGTCTCTCCTCTCCCCTCTTCGCCTAGCCGAAGTCCCCTCCTCACTCGTATCCTCCGCCACCACCTCATATAAAATCGCCTGCTTATTCTCAATATTCCCCTTCCGTAAAACCCTCCCCAACCGCTGAGTATACTCCCTAGCCGAACCCGTCCCCGATAAAATAATCGCCACCGAAGCCGCCGGCACATCAACACCTTCATTCAACACATGAGAAGCAACCAAAGTATTATATTTACCCTCTCGAAACCTTGTTAATATCTCATGCCGTTCCTTTACAGGAGTTTGATGAGTAATTGCTGGAATTAGCAACTCTTGAGAAATGCGATAAACCGTCGCATTATCAGCAGTGAAAATCAAAATTCTTGCCGGATAGTGTTCTGCCAATAAATTAACCAGAATTCGCAACTTCCCATCAGTACCCAAAGCGATATCTTTCGCTTCCCGGTGCGCTAACATAGCTCTCCGTCCAGATTGCGATCGCGCACTCATTTGCACGAACATTTGCCAACCTTGAAGACTCCCCAAAGAAATCTTGGATTGCTTCAAAAAGTCGTTGCGCGTTTGAATTAACTGGTTGTATCTTTCCCGCTCAAGTTGCGATAACTTTACCTTAATTTGGACAATTTCATGTTCTGCTAACGCCTTCCCCGCCAAATCTTCAGCGCGTTTGCGATATACTTCTTGGCCAATCAGGATATTTAAGTCAGCATGTTTACCATCGGTGCGTTCCGGTGTAGCGGAGAGTCCCAGGCGATAAGGTGCGATCGCATATTCAGCAATTACCCGATTAAAATCTGTCGGTAAATGATGACATTCATCAAAAACAATCAACCCATATTGATTCCCCAACGTCTCGGCGTGAATTGCTGCACTATCGTAAGTTGCAACTAGGATAGCTGTTCTATCCCGCGAACCACCTCCCAGCAATCCCACCTCAGCATCAGGGAAAGCTGCTACCAAATGTGCATACCATTGATGCATTAAATCCAAAGTTGGCACCACAATCAGCGTCGTGCGCGGCGTTGACTGCATCGCCATTTGTGCCAAATAAGTCTTTCCCGCCGCCGTGGGAAGCACAACAACCCCTTGTCTACCCGCCAGTTTCCAAGCAGCTAGCGCCTCAGTCTGGTGGGGATAGGGTTCCATTTCCAGACTGGGAACCAAATCTACAGGATAAAATTGCTTCGCCTCATCGATAAAATTCACATCTTCCGCTTGTAGTGCTTCCACTAGCGATCGGTATCTAATTGCTGGAATGCGGAATTTTTCAACTCTATCATCCCATGTGGCATAGTCCATCCAACCTTTGCCCCGTGGTGGTGGATGCAAAATTAATGTGCCACGATCAAAATTTAATGTAGGGGTACGAGCCATGAGTATAGAGCATTGGGCAATTGGGCATTGGGCATTGGGTATTGGGCATTGGGGAGCCACTGCGTTGCCGGGGTTCCCCTGGTTGTTCGCGCAGCGTATCCGACAGGAGAAGCAAGTGGCGTCATTGGTAATTATTTCCATTCGCTATGCCCCATTCCCTAGTCCTTTGATTACTAATAACGCAAAAAGTGCATGATTCATCCAAGTAACTCAGACAAAACACAACTAGATGCGCTTATTAGTCACGGAATGTCCTATCGGCAAACCAACAATAACCTTGCCGAATCCTACAAAGAACAGCGACAGAGCTTTCTGCTGAAACGGCTGCAATTGCAGGCGCAGATTATCCTGGTAGCTGGCTTGACTTTGATCGCTTTTTTTCTTTGGGCAAATTCACAATTAGAAGGCAAGATATACGCCTTTAAAATCGGTATTTTAGTAGAATTATTCACGCTGATTTGTTGGGGATTATGTAAAACCTCTATAGGTCGTCGTTACCCAAATTTAATTTTTTTGAGTTTATGTTGGTCTGTAACTTGTGCTGTCCAAATTGATATAGCTTTGTTGTTTAATAGTCTAGAACCTAGAAGTAATATTTGGACTCTGATGTTTCTTACTCAGGCTACAATCGTTCCAGTGCAATGGTGGATACATTTAATTTCGCAAATTGGAACAATAGTTTGCTATTTAATTTTATATATCTTATACAATCCTATATTAAAAAATCCATCTGCTTTTTACATAGAGCAGGATTTATACTTGTTTTGGACTTGCATAATTTGTGTCTTCTCTGTCTATTTATACGAACGCTTGCGAAAAAAAGAATTTTACGCCCGTAAGGCAATGGAACTAGCGCAGCAAAAATCAGAAATGCTGCTACTAAATATTCTGCCAGAGATGATTGTAGAGCAATTAAAACAACAATATACAACTATTGCTGATAGCTTTCTGGAAGTTACAGTGCTATTTGCCGATATTGTTGGCTTTACAGAGCTTTCAACTCGGACATCTCCTGCGAAATTAGTCGAGTTATTAAATACAATATTCTGTTTGTTCGACCAATTGGCAGAACGTCATGGAGTAGAGAAAATCAAGACCATTGGCGATGCATATATGGCTGTTGCCGGCTTGCCAAATCAGTCTAATAACCATGCTCCAGCAATAGCTAACATGGCCTTGGATATGCAAAATGCTATAGCTACGTTTAATGAAGAAAATAACCAATCCTTTTGCATCCGTATTGGCATTAGTACAGGGCCAGTAGTCGCAGGGGTGATTGGGCTGAAAAAGTTTGCCTATGACCTTTGGGGAGATACAGTCAATATAGCTAGTAGAATGGAATCACATGGGATAGCAGGTAGTATCCAGGTTTGTGAAACAAGTTATCAGCTTTTAAAAGATAAGTACTTATTGGAGAAACGAGGTTTAATTCAGGTTAAAGGTAAAGGTGAAATGATGACTTATCTACTCAAAAAAATTAATTGAAAAACTTAATAAATATCTCCTGTAATTCCTGATTGGAAATTCAGTAGACTAAAGAAAACTTTGGCGATCGCTATCCGCATTCCTCTGATATCATGTCCACTTGATTACTTATTAAACTTCAAGAACCCCACCCTGCCAAAGCGACGCTTTGTCTCCCCTCACCGCAAGCAAGGAAGGGTGGAATGACTGTGGAAATCATAACTAATTACCCGGACATAATATGAGATAGTGAACTGCTTTAACTGATTTTGGTGCAATAATTAAGTCACTCTCTCAATGCCTACTCAATATTGTAGAAATTGGTAGAATTGGCTACTTCATAATCCCCTTGAAGGGTTGAAAAGTCATGATTGCTCAAAATAATAGCAATGGCAACATCCCTCGTACTTTGTGATCCTTTCAGTCTCTGTTCCAAATAAATCTGCCAATAAACTTCCACATCACTTTCAAGAATTGGCTTCTCAATTGCTGTAACAACACCGTCCTGCTTGGGATGAATCGAGGAAGCACTGTACTTCCACTCATTCCTATCCTTAAGAATAATGTCAGGGGAATCTCCAATCTGTAATTGGAGATGTAACTCGTTTAGACGTACCCCCTGATATATGTCAAACATTCTTGATACAAGCCCTCCAGGGGTGCATGCAGCTACTTCGATCAGAATCGGTTCTTCGCTACCTTCTTCTAGGAAGAAATCAATATTAAGTACACCATCTTTGGGGTAACCGTATTCTAAACTTTGTAACGTATCACTTGAAAATTGCCAAAGTTTATGAAATTCTAGATCTTCTTCTCTAACAACAATATTGCCGATTTGATAACCATAAATGAACTCATCATTAGGTCGATACTGCTTGCAAGCAGCAAAATAACAAGATTGACCATTTTTAATGACAACACTTGTATTGTATAGTTGACCTTTAATGAATTCATTGAATTCAAATTCTTCATCTGAATCTACATTGCTGTCACACCAGACTTTCAAATCATCAACAGTATGAATTCTTCTAGTTTTTTCACTGCCTGATCCGAGAACTGGTTTGATAAAGATGTGATTACCTAGTTCTTCTAGAACAAACTTTAAGTATGAAACTGGTTCTTTACGGTATTGGTCTTGAGCAAAAATCAGATACTTTGGTACCCGAATCAGGGAATTTTTGAGGGTAGATTTGAGGTAACTCTTATCGGTAAACTGGCGGATCATTGTTGGGCGATCGCCTACCAGATTTAGAGCTTCACGCAACTGTGCAGCTAACAGCATTGAATACTCATCATTGGTAACAATCCGACAGTTGTCATCCAAAAGTTTATAATCAGTCTTAATCTGTTGATAGGTTTGGAGCAGATTTTCTAAACTATAAGGTTCTACAATCCGCACAAGATCCAAGTGCTGATACTGGGAGGGTATAACTTTACTGAGTCCTTCCCTACTACAGAGTAAAACCAGATTTCTATTATCTCGGATATGCTTAAAATCAGTTTTGCTGGGAAGCATATCATGCAGCACAAAAACAGTCTGCTTATTGCGATCTATCTTACTACTGTCCAAGGCAACTGGATTTGCCTCCTCGCGGAGCATTTCTTGTACCAACTGGACAATTTCTTGTGAACATCCCCATGACAGAGTTACTCCTGACCCTCCATGTCCATAGTTATAAAATACGTGTGTATTTAAAACCCTTTCTACACAAACATTTTCTTCTGTTAATGGTCGTAAACCAGTCCTAACAGGCTCCTTTTCATCTAGTGGGAGTTCTCTTAATTCCTGTAGAAACTCCAAACAGCCATCATACATCTGTCGGATAATTGGAACCTCAAGAGATAAGTCTGTACTCCATTGGTCTTGCTGCGTTAATCCTCCCAAGACCACCAAATCATCCCCTCTAGGAACTATGTAAACGATGTCTTGTTCATTTGCAGAAGATTCTTCATGGGAAATACAATGAGCGTCTGTTACAACTCCACCGAGATTCTTAACCCTGACAAGTGCGCCCCTTAAGGGATACATGGAAGTATCCCCTGTAGTTGCGATTGAACCTAGTCCAGCACAGTTAACAATTGCCTTTGCATTAAAACGATGAAGTAGTTCCTGTTCATTTTGAACCACATTGACAGTGATTTTTTCTTGGATGATCTCACATCCAATATCCTTTACCTGTTGAAGTAACCACTTCAAGTAGACATCAGTGTTTGTCGTCGGAGCCATGTGTTTATAAGCATCTTTTATACCTCCTTTAAAACTCAAATCAATCGTTTCTTTGACAATCTGTAAGCCTCTTTCAAATCCATCAACCTTATCCTTCAACTCATTCATTTTACGAAGTTCAGTAGGTCGATTTTCCAAAACATCTTTGAAATAGAAATACGCATCCTTCAAATAAAGTCCTGTTTCTTCTGAACCAAACTCTGCGTGTATTTTCTTAAATTTATTATAGGTAGTCATACACCAGTTTTTAGAGCGTTCCAGGGATCTGGGAGCACCATGACTACCACAGACTGCTGGTGGCCATTCCCACAATGCACCTGCCACAATAGAGGTTAAATCTGGGGCAAAACGATCTGCAACAATCACAACTCTAAAACCTACCTCTCTCAGACAGATAGCGGTTGTTAGACCACTTACTCCCGCCCCAATTACTAAAATTTTCAGATCATTATCCGGCAATAGGTTACTCATTAAAGATTCTCTCTATTTTTTTGCAGTACAAAATAAATGCATTAACTTGCCCATTAATAATATTAAATCGGGTGCTTTAGGGGTTGGTGTAGGATTAACAACTTCTGATTATTTGACATTTGTTACAAGTATTACTTATAGGATATTTTAAAAGTATTTTTATTAACCTAAAAACAGGAGGTATCATATTGCTAGCCCATTTAACTCGCGCTTAATAGGGTTTTAAAGCTATTCCTTAGGGATTAAATAACTTTTTATAATACTTACTGAGTTTTAAAAATTACTATTAGAGATAATAATTACTTTTGGATATATTGTTATTCTTTATAAATAAAGTAATAGGAATAAAACAGTTAAGATACTTCAAAAACTTCAGTATCTCGAAAAATTAGCTGGAAAAATAAGGGTTTCAGCCAATGTTTTTAAGGCTGGAGATCGTGAGTATTTGCGCTCATAGGAAAGTCCATTCAGAACGGAGGTAAATAAGCAAGAAATCATCAGCTGATTTCAGCAAATTGCGTTTCCTAGTTGAAATGAAGGGCTGATAAAGCTTCTGGAAAACTTTTGAAATACTGAAATTCCTGATTTTCCTTACTCCTGCGCCTCTGTCAAGACTAGAATTAGAATTGACGTGACGTTCTTTAATAGCCAAAGTGTCAGAATCTCTGCCATTGCGCGATCGCTATCTTGCCTTAATCGATGAAATTGTCGAAACCACCCTCAAGGGCAAAATTAGCTCTGTTGATATGGTGTATCAAATGCTGCTTAAAGGAATCACTTCCGGTACAGGGGAAGTCTTTGAGTTGGCTTTAAGCGATCGCCTGAATGCTCTCCAAAGCCAAATAGATAGTGAAAAAGACGAACTCAAGAAAGGCAAGGCGACTCGGAGTTTAAGAGCGATTAAAACCATTCAAAGTCAATGGCAACGCTGGCAAGAGCAAAACAAAGCCACAGAAGCGATCGCCTCCGCAGTTACAGAAATTACCACAGCCCCTGCTGACGAGCGGCTGGCGGCATTTATCCGGGTTACTGACCCCAATCAGAAGTATCCGCTAAATTTGCAACAGCTACAGCAATTGTCAAAAGCATTACAGCAATTTGCTCAGGTAGATGCTGATTTAGAACAATTTTCTGAAGGTATTACCCGTGGTTTAGCTTCTTGGCAGCGATTGCAAGACAACTTGCTTAGTTGGATGTACGAGCAAAAAGAATCTTTGGGATTTGGCGGGGTACCCGGAGAACGTGGCCCTTGGGCAAGTTGGGCTAAACAACTGAATAGTGAGTTACCCCAAGCACTGCTTCGCACCTTGGCTATGGAAGAATCGGCAATTGAGTTTGCCCAGCGACAACGGGGGATCACCCTCAGAGATTGGGTGGAAATGGCATTGATTTTACAGTACTTGCAACGAGGACTAATTAACTGGTTTGACCAACAAGCTTACGATGTTAAAGCCGGGCCAAAGTTGTCCATTTCCACTTTTTTGACCTTTGCGGTGATTTGGAGTCAATTAGCAAGTGGTTTTGGCAGCATTGGGACAGTGTACGGCGATGCCTGTTCTCAAATTATGCTCCAGATTTTGCGAACCTTTGCCCAGCGTCCGTATTTTCCCTTTTATGGCGGGATTTTTGCCTCTTTTACTGGTACTTATTTGCGAGATGCCCTCGATTATTTGGATGAACCGCTACGACGAGGCGAGGGAACCCAAGAAAAAGCGCGGATTTTGACACTTTTAGGTTATTCACAGCGTGCTTTGGGAGAATATCAGCGCTCACTTGATTTTCATCAGCAGGCGCTGGAGATCGCCAGGAATGCAGGCGATCGCCCCTGTGAAATTGCCAATCTCAACCACCTCAGCCGTACCTACGTGCAACAGCAAAATTATCCTGAGGCAATCAACTACAGTCAACGAGCATTAATACTAAGTCGGCAAGCAGGTGATCGCACAGGAGAGGCAAACGCGCTGGTAAATTTAGGTTATAGCGAAGTCATGCAAGCTCAGGAACTAGAAAACCTAGAACCCGAAACCTATGAAGCTGCAATTAATTATTTGGAACAAGGTTTAAAATTATCAGAAAAATTAGGTGATATTCAAAGTAAAGCCTTATGTGTCAGTAGCTTAGGAATTGCCTATCTCGTAATTGGACAACACCAAAGTGCAATTAAATATCTCGAAGATGGCTTTAAAACAGCGCAAGTTTCCGGTGATTTGTATCTCCAAGGGCGGAACTTAGCTTATTTAGCAGAAGCTTATTATCATCTACAAAATTCGGAAAAAACTGTTTACACAGGCTGCTTGGGAATGTATCTTTTAGAGCAAATAGCTTCTAGTGAGTGGCGTCAACCAGCAGGGTTACTGACAATTTTACAAGGACAAATCGGGGCAGAAGCTTTCCAAAAATTATTACAGCAACATCGCCCTAAAATCATTGCGATTATCGGTGTAGATGGATATGATCATATTCCGCAATTGTTAGAAGAATATAAGGGAGATATGTAAACAAGTAATTTGATTCCGGTAAAAATGCTCCCAAATATTGTAGCTTTGCTGTTCAGCGACTTCAAGTTTGAGGAGAAAAGCAAGAAATGCGATCGCTTTTCAGGAAAAAGATAACGCCAAAAGTCAGCTTCACTTTCAGCATATAAGTCGTCATTGCCACTTGTGTTTTTCTCTGATAATGCAGGTGCATTCCGTATGACAGTGAGATATTGAAAATAGAGCTATTTGTCATTAAAGGTTGCACCCAAACGTGAAAGGAAATGTTATTACACATGGAAGTTAACAACGTCATCACGAGCCTTGGAGGCGTTGTACTTGCATTATTCATCGTTGCAGAAGCTATGCAGGGTAAAGCGATCGCACTTCCGGTCGCCACATCATCCGAGAAGCGAGAGTCAATATCGTCTCATCAACGGCTTTGGGTTGTAACTGGAGGTCAGACAGGAGTTGACAGGGCTGCGCTCGATACAGCTTTGTCACTTTTTTTACCAGTTCGTGGATGGTGTCCAAAGGGGCGGCTTGCAGAGGATGGAAAGATACCACCTGTATACCCGCTTCAAGAGACAACGAGTACAGACTATGCATTACGTACCGAGTGGAACGTTCGAGATTCAGACGGGACGCTCGTCCTCGCGTATGGATCGCTTGAAGGAGGAACAAAGCTTACGGCTGACCTAGCGCATAAGTATGATCGCCCCGTCCTCATCATTAACGCGCTGTCGTTCAGTGGAAATGATGCTGCTCGTTTCTGGAGTTGGATTCAAGAGCACAACATTCGCATTTTGAATGTTGCTGGTCCACGAGAAAGCTCACGCCCAGGTGTTATTTATAACCGTGCCCGATATGTTCTTAAGCATCTTTTGGAGTCGTAATACTAAACACATTTGTCTAGTTTTCAGACTTTTTCTTACGTCGAACTCAGGTATATTCAGGAAGTTTACTTCTTTTCTATTTGGTAAGCCTGCAATAAATATTCACCATTGAAATGAATCAAATGAGTTGCATCTTCAGCAACCCAAACATCTGTTTGCCAAGCAATTTCTGCCAGATATGCCACCATTGCCTTACGACTGAGAAATGTTGTTACCATTACCAGAGGTATTTGGGCACCTCTGAATAAGACTTCAAGTTCCTTCTTCCGTTTAGGATTAATTGGGCCATGTGAGGTTACAGCTTCAATGAGCACCAACCAGTTATTTGTTGTGAAATGAATAATCACATCTGGCATTTTGCCGTGGGAATCGATATTAACGCCCAAATCTGCCAATGCTGCTTCATCAAAGTGGGCGAACTTTTCATCTGTATCACCAACATAGATGAGCTTTCCACTAGGAGTAAAACGAGGGGCAAAATCATTAATACTTTTTTCAATCAGAATATTCTGACCACCTGGCGATAAAGTTTTAATGTAGCGTAACGTACCGTCAACAATTCAAGGTGCGTTAGCCTACAGTATCATACACCCTACTTATACTTCAAATTTATATTGCTTCATATACATTGAATTTTTCTCACCGACTTACTTAAACTTTAGGAAATTGCATAACAAATCTCTACTGCATCCTCAAAATAAATTGAACTAGAGGCGAAAGCTAACGCCCTAAAAATTGCTAGGATAAGTTACTCAACACTCAAATAAGTCCGGCTGATTCATATAATCGTTTGAGCATTGCTGAAATCTTTACACCATAATCCAAATCTGCTGACCACCGTCCTGATAGCTGATCAATTAATGGCGCAATCCCGCGTGTGACAAAGCGAAACCTTGGATCTACGACTTCTTGTACCAAGGGTTCTAAACTAGCGTAAGCTTTCAAATGTTGGACGTGCGCCCTCACACCAATTCTGGCACTTGGAAAAGATGCAGCCTCCGAACCACCACCGATCGCACCTAAGCCGGCAAAGTTATTTTGCTCAGGTTTAATATCGCCACCAAACCGTAAAAATCCAGTTTCTACACACATTTGGCAAAAGGCAATATCATAGTTAACTCCCTCTATACCTGCTTCTTCCCGATAAAGTTTGGGGATGTCAGGAAACTTTACCAAAGCATTTTCATTATTGTTTCTGAGGAATAATTGTAACTGCACTTCTGAAGTATTACCGTTCGACATCACCCGCTCAAATTGACCAGGACAAACCACTAAATTCGATCGCAAGCTGACAGTACGAGTTGCAGCATCCCAATTGACTGCAACATTAAAATCTCGCAGTTCGATCGCTTTGACATAAACTACTTTGTGATAAATAATCCGATTGACATTAGCTGCTTTTGAAAGGTCAATCCGGAGAAGGTCTACTAAATCAATAGGGATGTAAGCATTACCATTAACTAAAATTCCTTGCTCTGAGTAATTTTGCCCATTAATATTAATATTAATTGCCGGATAATTTGGTTCTGCGGGAGTTCCAGGAGTGGGATCAATCACCCGACTCCAAGCTGCTAATCCATCGACAATTCCTAAAGCAAAATCGCGGCGACGAGTTTGCAGCAAAGCCCGATCCTCTGGATTGCTGAGAAACCCCACTTGCATCACCAAAGCTGGAAGCGTTGTCTGGCGACAGAATGCTAAACTACCCAATCCACTATCTGTGTCTGGTTTGACTCCCCGATTCGGTAATTGAGGTACGCGGCGCAACAACCCTATTAGCAACTGTTCAGCATTGCTCTTGCGATCGCTATTGTTAACAATGTAAAAGACGCTAGCCCCGCGCACAGAAGGGCTGTTAGCTGCATTAGATTGAATTTCTAGGGCGACATCACTCCGGCGACCACGGGAATTGATCCAGGTGATAGTTTGGGCGGCACTCAAGTCATCAGGAACCGCCAAAATTTCCAAATTCCGCGCCCTCAGTTCCGTGACAATCAAATCCCGCAGCAAAATCATTTCTTTAGCTTCAGTTGTACCACCTGCGATCGCACCTGCATCAATTCCTCCAGCTTCTTTGCCTCCATGAGCCGCTGATATAAAAATACGTCCCATTCTCAGTATTTCCTCTGATAAAATTAAGTGTGAACAATTCTATACATCATTCTTGTTCTAGCAACGGCAACAAGAATATAATAGCCATCAGAAGCCCTTTGTCATTTGTCCTTTGTCCTTTTTTCAAAGTTCATGACCAAAACAACTCTTGGAGAGGCTGCACCAACGACTACGCTCAGTACAAGTGACTAATGACTAAATATGCAAATCCCGCGCTTGCACCCAGACACAATCGAGGAAGTTAAACTACGGGCTGATATTGTAGATGTCGTCTCGGAATACGTAGTTTTACGCAAACGAGGAAAGGATTTTGTCGGTTTGTGCCCCTTCCATGATGAGAAATCTCCCAGTTTCACTGTTAGTCAAACCAAGCAAATGTACTATTGCTTCGGCTGTCAAGCTGGGGGAAATGCGATTAAGTTTGTGATGGAGTTGGGAAAGCGTTCTTTTGCTGATGTGGTGCTGGATTTAGCCCGGCGTTACCAAGTACCTGTGCAAACCCTAGAACCCCAACAACGCCAAGAATTACAGCGTCAGTTATCTTTGCGTGAGCAGTTGTATGAAGTTCTGGCAACGTCTGCCCAGTTTTATCAACACGCCCTTAGACAATCACAAGGGCAAAAGGCAATTCAATATTTGCAATCTAACCGCCAACTCAAAGAAGAAACAATACAGCAATTTGGTTTAGGTTATGCCCCCGCAGGTTGGGAAACCCTCCATCGCTATCTAGTGGAAGATAAACGTTTGCCCGCACAAATACTAGAAAAAGCGGGATTGATTAAGCCACGCAAAGAAGGGGGCGGTTATTATGATGTATTTCGCGATCGCCTGATGATTCCCATCCGTGATGTCCAAGGACGCGTCATTGCCTTTGGTGGTAGAACCCTGACTGATGAGCAACCTAAATATCTGAATTCACCAGAAACGGAACTTTTTAGTAAAGGTAAAACATTATTTGCTCTCGATCAAGCCAAAGCTGGGATTTCCCAAGCCGATCAAGCGGTGGTGGTAGAGGGATATTTTGATGCGATCGCTCTCCACGCCGCTGGTATTAATAACGCCGTCGCCTCACTCGGTACAGCCTTAAGCTTAGAACAAGTGCGGCTAATATTACGCTACACCGAATCGAAACAATTAGTACTCAACTTTGATGCTGATAAAGCCGGAACTAATGCCGCCGAACGGGCGATCGGTGAAATTGCTGAATTAGCATACAAGGGCGAAGTTCAGCTAAAGATTCTCAATTTACCCGATGGTAAAGATGCTGATGAATACTTGTATAGTCACACTCCAGAAGATTATGGAGAACTGCTACAAAATGCGCCACTTTGGTTAGATTGGCAGATTCAGCAAATTATTCAAGACCGCGACTTGAAACAGGCTACTGATTTTCAGCAAGTAACTCAGCAATTAGTCAAATTACTTAAAAATATAGCTAACAGTGATACACGAAACTATTACGTTTCCTACTGTGCAGAAATACTCAGCTTGGGAGATACCAGACTTATACCCTTACGAGTCGAAAATCTGCTAACTCAAATTGCTCCGGCTACGGCTACATACACTAAGCCGGTGTCAGCTAAGAAAGCATGGGGAGATGGCAAAGTTTCCCTCTCTCCACTCCCCACAGAACGCAGCCTTTTAGAACACGCAGAGGCGTTATTATTGCGGATTTACTTGCATTGTCCTGAACAGCGTCAAGCGATTATTGCCGAACTAGAGGAGCGAGATTTGCAATTTAGCCTTTCCCACCACCGATTTTTATGGCAACAGATTTTAGAAATTTCATCCGGTGATGGAGAGACGGAAAATTTTGCGTCTCCAGCAGATTTAATTTCCCGCCTACAAGACCAGTTTTTAGAATTTGGCAGTGAGATGGGGTTAATTTCCCATTTGTTTCATGTGGATGAAAAAAACCAAAAAGAAATACTTCGGACTCCGCAGGTGGTTCAAGCTGCGATCGCTTGCATGGATTTGGTGATGCTTGAAAAACGCTATCGTCACTTTTTGGAACTATGGCAACAAACTGATCCAGAAGCTGAACCAGAGCGATATCAATCTTATTATCAGGCTTTCTACGCCGAAAAAATCAAGCTTCAGAAAATAGACCGACAACGGCTATTTTCGATCACAGAGTTATTGTAGAGTAAAATACTTAGATATCAGTTCATTAAAAACTGAATAACCAACTTTGAGCATTAAATGAGTATTATGCTAAACAGCAGTAAAATGCCGACTGGCAAAGCCAAGAAAGAACAATAAACCCTTTAGAAGGTCAGTCTCGATCACAGGGTTGTTGTAGCCTTGCACTCATGCCCAACCTATAGCAATCCTAAATGAAATATAATTTAATATTACATTTATACTACAATAAAGTTCTTTACCAATCAGCAAGAATTTGATTTTTCTAAGCTGCATTGGTGATCCCATTTTAAGAATCTCTCTCAAAAACTTTGCAGATCACCCGTAGAGAACCACTGAAACGAGGTTTTCCAGAACCTGTGAAACATCAATTTATTGAACAGCTAATAGAAGATCAGCGATCGCGTTTAGCAGATCGGCGTGATTCGGACGAACGAGTACGAGGCTGATCGCCATTCGTGGCAGGTGGCGCTGCTTTACGTTTAGCCGATGTCTGTGGTGACAGTTTAGCAGTACGGGCCGGACGCTTGTCACCTCCGGGTTTGGGTCTATGTTGGCGTCCATTTGGGATCGGTTCGGGCTTAGTATCGGGGTTGGGCCCAAAGCCAGCGACCACTTCCTTCGGCAAGCGTTGCTCAATCAGTTTTTCAATATCTGCCAATAAAGGGTATTCATCAACGCATACCAGCGATACGGCTTCACCTGACGCGCCAGCACGACCAGTGCGACCAATGCGATGAACATAATCCTCCGGTACATTCGGCAGATCGAAGTTAACTACATGTGGCAGTTCGCTGATGTCAAGACCTCTAGCAGCAATGTCCGTGGCCACCAGTACCTGTAAACTGCCATTCTTGAACTTTGCCAGAGCGTTGGTACGCACCGGTTGGCTCTTATTACCGTGGATTGCCAGTGCTTGAATGCGGTCTTCGCCCAACTGTTTAACCAAACGATCAGCGCCATACTTAGTGCGAGTAAACACTAACACTTGATACCAATTATCTCGCCGAATTAGATGAGAAAGTAATTGGCGTTTCTTGTCACGGTCTACTTGGTAAACTTTCTGGGCGATCGTGTCGGCAGTAACGTTGCGGCGTGCTACCTCAATCATCGTTGGGTGATTGAGTAACCCAGCAGCGAGTGTTTTGATTTTGTCTGAGAAAGTAGCGAAGAATAGCAAATTCTGTCGTTGTTTGGGCAGAAGTGAGAGGATGCGGCGGATATCATGAATAAAGCCCATGTCCAGCATCCGATCTGCTTCATCCAGCACCAAAATCTCAATATGCGATAGGTTCACTGTGCCCTGCTGTACGTGGTCTAACAGTCGCCCTGGAGTAGCGACTAGAATATCCACTCGGCCTTTCAAACGCTGTTTTTGTAGATTAATACCGACTCCGCCGAACATCACCATCGAGTTTAGCTGCAAGTACTTGCCGTACTCGCGCACGCTTTCTTCCACCTGTGCGGCGAGTTCGCGAGTCGGGGTGAGAATCAGTGCCCGGATCGGCGGGTATCCCTTAAACGTACCTTTGATGCTCTTGTCGGACGACAACCGATGCAGGAGCGGCAGGGTAAAACTAGCGGTCTTTCCAGTGCCAGTTTGTGCCCCAGCTAGCAAATCGCTACCTGACAATACGGCAGGAATCGCCTGCATCTGAATTGGCGTGGGTTCGGTGTATCCTCGTTCGGTAACGGCACGGATAATTTCATTGGACAAGCCGAGAGTAGAAAAAGACATAAAACTCCAAAAATAACATCGGCCTGTCGCCAATGGCGGCGTCAGTCTTAGGCGGACGGATAAAAAGTCATTGAAAGGCTGGATGGGCAATAGCGCAAAGACTGAGAGCGAGTGCCGCCGCTCTGCATTCTAACAGATTGCAGTCGATTGTGTCGTTAAAGTTGCTCTGATTCAGTGTTGTGTTAAATTAGCATTACTTGCTTGCTTACAAAGTAAAGTGTTGAACAATTGGGAGAAATTCATTATCGCAATCCAAAAGCAACTGATTAATTCACAAATCAAGTCACCTAGCGTCTTCTTGATTGACCATGAGAATAACAATCGTGGTCTGATCGACACCAATGAGGCGCTACAGCTAGCTGAAAGCTTAGAGCTTGACTTAGTTGTAGTCTCCGAAGGCAAAGACGCTCCAATCGCCAAGATTCTCAACTATGGCAAGCTTCAGTATCAAAAGAAAAAACGTCAGAGCCAGAGTGCTAGACCCACGGTAAAGGAAGTTCGGTTCGGTCTAAACGTGGGTGTGGCTGATTACAATTTACGCATCCAACAAGCAGGTGAGTGGTTGAGTAAAGGCGATTCAGTCAAGTTTGCCATCCGTTTACGAGGTCGAGAACATCAATATCGTGACAAAGCGGGAGAACTGCTAGACCGAATTGCAAATGATCTCAGTCAAGTAGGTAAAGTCCAGTCGCTGGATAAACGTTCACTAATTGTTCAAGTCATTCCTGCCTAGTTAATCTTGCGATCGCTAAAGGATGTATTTGACTGAATAATTACTAATTCATAATTCATAATTATTAAAGACACTGTACAGCAGTCCACACTAAATCAAAAATTTAGTGCTCAACAAGACAGTGGAGAGTAGTGAGCTACCACTGATTATAATTATGAATTATTAATTATCTATTATGAATTACTTTGACCTTCCAAGCGAACAAGCGCCGAGACATAGCCAATCAATCGGCGCAATTAGTGATTAGATGTGTCAAGGCATCAATCACGCGATCGCTTTCCATTGGTATAATATTCCTCCCATGCATCACATCTTGAGTAACATGAAAATTAACTAATGTGCCTAAAAAAATCCTCGCTGTTGCCTCTGGGTCAGTAATATTCAGTTCTGGGTGAGCAGCCAAGTATTGATTGAGCGTTTCCAACATTGGTTTAATCATCGCCCGAACACAAATCTGAATTAATTCCGGAAAACGACCAGATTCCCCAATTAACACTCGCATAAATGCACTGTGTTCCTGGTCGTTATTCATCTGTTCTAATAATTTGGTTCCTAATTGGCACAGTACGATTTTTGGTTCTCCCTCCATCGGTTCCGCACCAAAGAGAGAGTTAAACTTCTGATGTGCCAAGTACTCTATCAATACTTTAAAAAGTCCTTCTTTATCTTGAAAGTGGCTGTAGACTGTCGCTTTAGAAACACTCGCTGCTACTGCTACCCGATCCATACTTGTACCAGCATAGCCATTTTGGAGGAACTCCTGCATTGCCCCTTGCAGAATTTGCTCCACTTTATCAACGGAATTATCTCGATCAACTTCGTCAGTTTTAATCCGTACCATTTATTAATTATCCTCTCTTATAAAGAATTTTAATAAGTTAATTGGCATTTAAGGCAGGAGGCAAAAGTTATTTTTTTCTCTCACTTCCACTTTTTTTGATCCCCATCTCCTCTTCTTCAGAATTTTGGCGTGTAACGCAGGGCAAATTGTTTAATTGGTGAGTTTTACTTTTTCCTCTTTACTAAACTAATCCATTTGAAATTGACCACCGGACGATTACGATCAGCGGCTTATTTTCAATCGATGCTTCCTTCGCGGCTGATGGGAACCGTAATTACCAGCGACCAGAATTTATTGCGGCTATTTCCCAAGCGAGAAGCCAGCAGTGTCAGTCTAGGTTTGGTTCAATTACAACCAGGCTATGACGTAAAACAGGTGAAAGCAGCTTTAGAATCTCATTTAGATGATGTTAAAGTATTTACGAAAGCAGAATTTATCGAATTTGAAACAGATTATTGGAAAAAAAATACAGCCATCAGATTTATCTTTAGTTTGGGTGTAGGAATGGGCTTTATAGTAGGCGTGATTATCGTCTACCAAGTTCTTTCTACAGATGTGAATTCTCTGATGATTTATTTGGGGGACAAAAACAAAGAGTTGCGTAGGCGTAGCCCGCCACAGGCATCGCTCGTGCTCTAGTTGGTCGTCTTAAAATTGTCTTAACGGATGAACCCACCGCCGCCCTTGATAATAAATCGGGACGTGATGTGGTCAACCTCATGCAAGCCCTAGCTAAAGAACAGTATTTTACCATTCTCTTAGTTACTCATGACAATCGTATTCTAAATATTGCCGATCGCATCGTCTACATGGAAGATGGGAAGTTAGTAAATGACCGTGCTGTTGTTGCAGCCAGTTAGGAATGATTAAATCTGCCGGGGGAAGTTGGGCTAAACTTTGTCCTCTAAATTTTTAGCGCCTCAATAATGCTAATTGGTGACGGGGTTGGAATAACTTGGGTAAGTTGGAAGCCTGCCTTTTGCAGTAGCACTTGATATTCCTCCTCTGTACGTTCGTGTCCATCAGTCATAACTAGCATATTCAGGTTAAGCAACTTACCGAAAGAAGGTGCATTCCCAGGCGGAATTATTGTCTCAAACAGCAGGAGTTTACCATCCTGTGACATTGCCTGATGACAGTTTTTGAGAATAGCGATCACTTTTTCCTCATCCCAGTCATGAATGATATGCTTGAGAAGGTAAGCATCACCACCTGCTGTTACTGACTCAAAGAAGTTCCCCGACACTACGTACAGCGGTGAGACAGCGCTGCGGGAGGGTTTCCCAGAGCAGGCGACTGCGTTAGCACAGCGTTAGCGAGTTTGCGTACTCCTTCGGGGAAGCAAGCTACGCGCAGCGTCTCGTAGAGAGCGTCACCCGAAGGGTCTACAAAACCTTGTGTTAGCAGGCTAGATTTTGCTTCTTCTATCACCGTTGGTATATCAAAGAGAATGCCTTTAACAGTCGGATAAGCTTTCAGGATGCTTGTCACCAAACTGCCAACTGCCCTGACCTCCTCCCACATCAACAATAGTGTTGAATGCTGAAAAGTCATAACTGCAAATAATTGCTTCCATTTTGGAAGCTGTTAGACTTGTCATTGACCAATTAAACAACTTGCCAGCTTCGGAGTTTTTAAAGTAATGCTCCTAAACACTCATTCCAGCGATGTGGTCAAACGCGATCTCGCCAGTTTTGATACTATGTAGCAGGTTATCCCAGCCTAAGTAGTGCGCTTGTCCCAGTTGGGAAATGGCAAAAAAACGCATTGAACCAGGAACATCCGTTTGTAACGTAGCAGCCAAGGGTGTTAAGCCAAATCGATGATGGTCATCTTCAGCAAATATACCCACACTAGCAAGCGCACGCAGTAATCTGTACAAAGATGGCACGTGAGTATCAGTGATTGCAGCTAGTTCCTCTACTGTCTTTGGCTGTTCCTTGAGGTAGTCAGCAATACCAAGTTTAGCAGCAGCGTGGATTGCCCGTGACACCCAAAAGCCAGAAATCATCTGGAGCATAACATCAGATGCAGGGACTTCAGTACTTATACTTGGTTCGAGTGAATTCATATTCTGCAAATTCTTTTCAAAGTTTTGGATTTGTAGGTGTACACAACCACAACTCAATCATATCCGACCACGGGGGCGATAAGCCTCTGGCTTGACGCTGCACGTATCGCAGATGAAAACACAATACATCTCAATGGATGAAGGAACCACTGAGCCTAAATATGCATCAATAGATATATTCTCATTTATCATAACTTATTAATATTAAGTTAAATGGACGTGTGTTGCTATAAGCTTTACTATGTCTAGTTTTCAAACTTTTTATTACGTCGAACTGAGGTAAAATAAGTATTTTTCAAGGACTGCAAAAATAGATGCTCTTGGGTATGAGTGATCGCTCTTGGCTCTGCCTACTTTATTGGATACTTACAGCAATTTGATATCAAAACTGCCACAAAAGTCATAAACTTAAAAGATGTAAAAAAGAAGATTATTAAGGAATGGCAGCATATTCAATCG
>NZ_JBALCN010000083.1:0-55738 GCF_036919615.1 Nostoc sp.
TGCGATTTCAATCTTAAAAGGGCGGCTCATGGCTATTTTAATTTATCGAGTTTCTTTTCTCCATTATATGCAGCTTCATATAAAATTGGTATAAAACAGAACAAAAACCAAAGCTATCAATGGCTGAGTGGGTGACATTCAGCGTTGCCTCACTTATCCTAGCAATCATTGTGAGTCTGGTGGGCTACACTTGGCTGAACGAAAAGAATCAACCTCCTATCCTTTCTGTCACCAAAAAACAAACAATTCGGGAGATTGATGGCCAATTTTATGTTCCCTTTGAAGTTGTGAATAGTGGAGGAGACACAGCCGAGTCAGTTCAAATTATGGCTGAGTTACTGATTAACGGTAAAGTTGCAGAAACAGGAGAGCAACAGATCGACTTTTTATCTAGTGGTGAAAGTGAAGAAGGCGCATTTATATTTAGCAAGAACCCACGCCAAGGTCAGTTAAATTTGCGTGTTGGTAGCTATAAATTGCCATAGTAAAGCGCCATTAATTCAAGGCTGACAAGATAGCCACCCGATAAGATTGGATAATTTATTACTTAGAAATCTTTAAGCTTTAACTTTAGCTTTTGACCAAACACCATTTTCATCTTCATCATATTGCTGATGAACAGACTCCCAAGCAGCTTGTTCAGCTGTGAACTCGTCGTTTTTCTCATTGAAAACAGTATTATAGCGCTCAATGAATGTACTCTGAGCTTTATTAGAAAGATGAGCGCGAACCTCAGGAGACAAGTCCTCTGGACTGTTGCACTGTCCAGGACAAGGGCGAGCAAAGGTTTTTTCAATCGTGTGAATTTCTTCGGCACCAGCACTTTCGAGCAGCAATTGAAATTCGCCAGCGCGATCGCTCGGAACTTCTGCCATCAATAAGAACTCACCAGCTTGTAAGCGGGTTTGGTAGATAGCCGCTTTATCTTCTGGCATCCCCAAAGTAGTTAAAACCGATACTAGACCGGCACCTGCACTACCTGCGATCGCTCCACTAGCAGCCCCTAACAGCACTGCACCAATAGGTCCTGCTGCCACGATTGAACCGACAAAGGGAATAAACAATACGCCTACACCACTGAGCAAGCTGAGAAAGGAACCAAACAAGGAACCAAAAACTGCCCCTGTTCTCAAACCTCCCAAAATCACATCTTTTTTACTAATAAAGCCAGCGATTCTAGTTTCCGACTGGAAGTTTCTACCCATGACCGAAATATGATCTCTAGGTACACCCCTGTCTAGTAAACGTCGAATCACATCATCAATTTGCTTCTGTTCTTTAAATACAGCAGAGATAGTACGTTCTGCTTTATATACTTCTGGCACTTAAATAATCCTTGTATTATGTTGTTTTTACAATGAATATGGTGAATAGGTAAATGCAAAGATTAATCCTTTCACACGAGTTGAGGGAGGATTGATTCCTCCCTCAACTTGTTTGAACAGTCAGCTATCCTCAACTGGTCAATCAATTTTGGATTCTAGATTAAAGAATTGAAGCATAGGAATCAAGTCAGGGGCAAGTCAATTAGTGCAAGGATTTTGGACTAAAGAATTATTCTCGCGTTTAAATTCACTTGCTCTGAGACCTTTTTAAATTTTGGATTTTGAATCTTCAATCCAAAATCCAAAATTCGGTGACGTTATAAGCTATACACCAACAGGAGTCTTAGCCCCTGCTGCTGGCTGTCTACCATCTGCGTCTATTGCTTCCCCTTCAATAAATGAACGCAGCATCCAAGCTATTTCCTCATGCTGTTCTAACAATCCAGTTAAAAAGTCAGCTGTTCCCTGATCGTGGAACTTTTCACCAGACTGATCAACATGATCCCTTAAATTCCGAATAACCTGTTCATGATCTTCCACTAGATTAGCTACCATCCCTGTTGCTGTGGGAACACTACCAGCATGTTCCTTGAGGGAAGCAATCTTGAGAAATCCTTCCAATGAGCCAACTGGATAACCGCCCAAAGCACGAACCCGCTCTGCCACTGCATCAATATTTAGAGTTAGCTTTTGGTAGTGTTCTTCCCAAAGCTGGTGCAAAGAGCGGAATTGAGGACCGACCACATCCCAGTGGTACTTTTTGGTTTTCACCAACAGTAGATAGGCATCTGCCAAATCTTGATTCAACAGATTAATTACACCTTGACGCTGTTCTTCTGTCAAACCAATGTTTATCGCACGCATTATTTTCCATCCCTAAGCAAACTTATTTATTAATCTATCAAATTTCCAACATAATCGACATCAACCAAAAGAAATATTGTGAGTTGATAATTTATTATTATATGCATAATAATACCTATGCCTTAATAGGTAGGATTAGGCTAATAATTTAGTAATTAGCAAATTTTATTGATTTTTGCAATTACAACCATAAAAACATTAAATATAATTATAAATTAAGATATCTGTAATCAAAACTATCTAAACGCGATTTTCCCAAAAATCTTCAGATAATTTTATAGTTAATTTAAGTTGCTAGCTTCACATTACAAATTAGTAATGGGTTCACTACTTTTACGCAATTACCCATTACTAGCGAAAAATTACCAAACTATTATTTTTGTTACTTACCTGTAACTTTATCCAAAAAACTCTTTACTTTGTCTTCCGCTGAGGTTGCACCCTGTGAATTATCAGGACGCTTCTGCTTGTCAATATCAGCAGCTCCCTGAACCTCATTGAGTCCTTCGTTTGACTTTCTTTGAACTTCTTTCAGTCCAGCTGGTGGTTCTTTAGCGGCTTCGTCAGTTTTGCGTTGAATGTCAAGCAGTTGTGTAGTAGCTTCGGTCGGATCACTTTGGTTGCTTTCGATTGCAAAAGCAGGAAAAGCACTAGATAATAATAGTAAGCCACAAGTAAAAGCTACAACTAGAAAACGTACTGGACGTAACATAGATAAAACAGAAGCAATAATTTTCATCTGAAATCCTCGATAACAGCTTTAACAACACAAAACTTTTACTTAAAGAGCAGAGCTTATACCTTTATTTGGCACATCTGAGCAATAATAAAACTAGCAAGCTCCGCTTCAATCTTGAAGTTTTTTAAAAACGAACTTGACGAAGAAATTGTCTTGAAATTTCTGCATCGAATTAATAAGGGATAATAAGCAAATCCTACCTTAATTCATTAGCAAAAACATTAGATTTCGTATCTGACATTCTTTTCTCAAAGTTCCCTGTTTCTACTTTTACTTTGAAAACGCTAAAGCCTGCATCAATCTCTAGAATGAAATTTCCGGGATCTCTATTGGCAATAAAATCAGTCTCTAGGTATATCGACTTAATCTAGTTTTGGCAGGTTAATGGCTCTACTATTTATGTTCAGTTAGCTCGACTTTATCCAATCAAACCTTAGAACTCCACTCTTTTGCTCCTCTGCCTCTTACTCCCCCTCTCCCCTGCCTCTTAAGAGTCCCTATTCCCAATTTCCTCTAAACTTGATAAGTCTGCTTTATCACCTCTTCTATTGAACTTAGACGATAGAACATTTCTATTAGTTCATGGGATCTTGTTTTTCGCTTCGCCAGCAGCACTTTTAACAGTGTTAAATAATGAATATCTGGGTCATTTTCCAAGGCAACTTCGGCTGCTTGCAAGACTTTTGTCGCATTCCTAAAAATATCCTTGTTGTCAAACCCTTCTTTTGCAGAAAGTTGATGTAATCCTGCATCAGGTACAGTTGCTCTACCCAGCAAGGTTTCATCTAATACCAAACCTTTCAATAATGTCAGCAAAGCCGCATAGATGAAAAAATTATCACAACTATCACAAGCCTTAAATTCAATACGTCCTACTTCTGATGGAATGCGGGCGATTTTTGTCAAAGAAGGTATGCTATTAATCAGTTGTTCCTGTTTCTGAACAAAAACCAGAGCTGCTGGTCTTTTTCCGGTTCTGATAAACGTTCGTACCGATAGCCCATCCCATAAACCTCCGTTATAAAAAGGAGAACTATAACTAAAAGGAACAATATAAGGACTGTAATAAGTTAACTTTCTGCCAATATCAATCACACCTTCAGTAGACAAATCTGCCACTGAAATATTTAAGTCTGGCCCATAAGTAAGCATAGGAATATGGGCAGTTTGTTTTTCAGGAGAAGCTTGTCTTCGTCTAATTTCATAATCATTTAATGGAGGTTTAGGCTCAAAAACAGGGTTGTAAGGATTAAAACTGGTTAAACTTGGTGAGAAACCGAATTCAGCAGCAACCTCGCGTAGCAGGCGAAAACTTTCTGATAATTCGGTAATAACAGTTTCAATATTAGAGTGTATAGTTGTTCTAATTTCGATGCCTTTGGGTAGACAGTCAATCGGCTTATCAGAATCTGCAAATCTTTCAAACCCCTCAATGTACCATCTCTTCTGTTTGATACCACCGTCCCCGATGCGCAGTTGAGGATAATCGCTAATGTATGTGGGTAGCTTTTCAATAATTTGATTGAAATCAGTAAATTTTGTGTGGGAAAAATCAGCAAACTTTCCTTCATTATTTAGGAAAGCGACTTCATGCTCAATACCAAATAAAAACATTCTCTATACCTTAATTGCTTAGAGCTAACTTAATCTAACTAATGCCAAGCGATATGAATTCCACAGAGGAGGACGTAACATCAGTAAATGATTCATTAGAGGAAAACACTGATATATTTAGCTGGTAGGTTAGCATACTTACAAACTTCCATCACTTCGTAGCGCGAATTCCGGTCTTGAATCTTATGAATATTTGAAATACCCCAATCAAATTCAGTTTAAGTAGAAAAATTCTCAAGATAACTCTCAGATGGATTTTACCCCAAGACCGACTGTTGTGATTTGAAAACTTCTTTGGTTTATGTTTGGTTGGTATGCAGCGATGCTTACGACTGGCTATTCGGCGTCGCGCTTTCTTGATTTTTCTCTGTTGCCCCCACATCTTCATAGTCACTGGGTAGGCTAGCTTAGTAGTGACTGACGAAAGCTTGAGACGTGAGTTTATGACAAGTACCGTTCAATCCCCCTACAGCAGCGAACAGATTGCCGCTTGGTTGCGTGGACTGCTCACCATTGCTTGGGCAGATGGTAATTTTGATCCTCAAGAACAGGAATTAATTGCCAGCATCACTAAAGATGAATTAGCTCTTGGGATTAAATGGGACTCACTAGAGGTAATTACGCCAGAGGAATTAGCCGCAGTATTGGGTAAAGGTACGCCAGCCGCGGAAAATTTCTTAAGGACAGCGATAATGGTAGCGATCGCAGATGGGACCTATTCTCCCAGCGAAGATCAGGTTCTGCAACAGTTCTGCCAAGCCTTGGAAGAGCCAGAGAATTTCCTGGAAGCCCTTCGCCACACCCTGGAACACCCACAGCAAATTACCCCCACTATCCCCAGCCCTGGACTTACAAAGCGTCAAATTAATGCACTACACCCCCTGCGTGACTGGCTCGATGGGCTAGATATCCAAGACCCAAGAGTTGCCCACTTTTTGTGTAAAATGATTCCCTCCCATTGTCCCTTTGAACGGGATGTCACCCTATTTGGACGTAAGATTGTCCATATCCCACCGATGTGTAAAATTAACCCGTTGTATGAGCAACTGGTGGGCTTACGTTTCCGTGCCCTCTCTTATTTGGCAGATAAATGTGGTGAAGATGTTTCACCATATATTTAGTTAAAGTGAAGAGTGAGGAGTTATAATTTTTTACTCCTAATTCCAAACTCCTCACTTCTCACTATTATTTAAGTATGCAATTTATCGACCAAGCAGAAATTGAGGTTGAAGCCGGTAAGGGTGGCGATGGTATTGTCGCCTTCCGGCGGGAGAAATATGTGCCGACTGGTGGACCCTCTGGTGGTAATGGGGGACGAGGCGGTTCAGTATTTTTCGTTGCTGACGAAAACCTGCAAACCTTGCTGGACTTCAGATACAATCATCGCTTTCAGGCAGAAAAAGGGACTCGTGGTGGCCCAAATAACTGCACTGGGGCAGGAGGAAAAGATTTGATCATCGAAGTTCCCTGTGGTACAACCATTTATGATGCTGAAACTGGCGAATTGCTGGGGGATTTAACTGAGCCTAAGCAGACTTTGCGAATTGCCCAAGGTGGTAAAGGCGGACTAGGAAATCAACATTTCTTGAGTAATCGTAACCGCGCCCCAGAATACGCCCTCCCAGGACTACCAGGGGAAATAAAGCAGCTGCGCCTGGAGTTAAAACTTTTGGCACAAGTGGGGATTATTGGCTTACCAAATGCTGGTAAATCCACTCTAATTTCATCTTTATCAGCTGCACGTCCAAAAATTGCAGACTACCCCTTCACTACCCTGATCCCAAATTTGGGTGTAGTGCGAAAACCTACTGGCGATGGTACTGTTTTCGCCGACATTCCCGGACTAATTGAGGGAGCAGCTCACGGGGCTGGGCTAGGACATGATTTCTTGCGCCATATCGAGCGCACACGAGTGCTACTTCACTTGATTGATGCCACTAGTGATGATGTGGTTAGAGATTATAACATAATTAAGCAAGAACTACAAGCTTATGGACAGGGTTTAGCAGAACGTCCGCAAATTTTGGCGCTGAACAAAATTGATGCAGTTGATCGGGAAACTGTCGATTTGGAGGCGTTAGCTACCCAACTTAATCATCTCTCCTACGCCCCGGTTTTTGTGATTTCAGCCGTTACCCGCACCGGGTTAGAGCCGATGTTACAGGAAATTTGGGGAATTCTTGATCAAATGAAGGTTCCTGAAGAAGTGGAGGTATTTAGATAATTAGTGTGATTCGTAATTCGTAATTCGTAATTCGTAATTACTACTTTCAGAAGAGAAGTAGCTGTCGGTAGTAAAAATACTTTGTTTTTTGCTCATGGGATGAAAGCTTTTAAAATTACGAATTACGTTAGCGACGCAGGAGCATCAACCCCTTCAGGGAATTCAAAATTCATGCATTACAATCCCCATAAATAAATTTAGGGGCTTGTATCCTTTTCTTCTTCGGTCATTATCAATTATGAATTATGTTGACGTAAGTACTGGACTTTAGACTAAATGGGGAATGAGCAAGAAAAAAAAGGTGAGCCTGATTGAACACAGCCCCCTTTTTGTAGAAGCACCAGAATTGAACTACCATTACTCGCCTGCCAACATGAAACGTGCCAGACTCGAAGAGTTTCCTCAAGTGAGAGTTCAGGGGTAGCTGGAGCCAGAATTAAAACTGTCCTTCCTTCCGTAATAATTCCCCTATTGTCAAGTTCATCTCTGCTTTTCCTCCAAATACTGTTCCTACTTTTCCTTGATACAAGTGAACGTAATTAAGATGTTTACTTTCATCTGGTAAAGGTATATAGCCCACAGCGCTG
This sequence comes from Nostoc sp., assembly GCF_036919615.1. Classification (GTDB taxonomy): domain Bacteria; phylum Cyanobacteriota; class Cyanobacteriia; order Cyanobacteriales; family Nostocaceae; genus Nostoc. Next base: position 7,354 of record NZ_JBALCN010000083.1, read on the forward strand.
GCTGTTATTGGTGCTTTATCAATGTAAAATTCTACAAATTTGTTCACTAATCCTTTGTCTTGGTTATCTCGAAAATTCAGGTAGATAAACAAAGGTCGAGCAAGGGGCTGATACTGGACTTTCTCCACAGTTTGACGCGACGGCAGTACTGCACCTTTGCCGTTGTCAATTGCCAACGCTTTCAACTGATTCTGGTGTTTTTCGTAATAAGAATAACCAAAATAACCTAGAGCATTTGGGTCTTTGATTATATCATTCACCAATACCTGATCATCTTCACTTGCTGTATAGTCATTACGGCTGGCTCTAGTTTTACCTACAGTCGCTTCTGTAAAGTAGTCAAAAGTACCAGACTTTTGACCAGCACCATATAAATTCATTGGACGATCTGGCCAAGATGCACGTACTTGGTTCCATCGGGTAATTTTTCCTTGGGCTGACGGTTGCCAAATCTTTTTCAATTCTGCTACTGTAATATCTTTCGCCCAATCGTTTTGCGGATTAACGGCGACGGTAAGTGCATCAAAAGCAATGGGAAACTCCATATACACTACACCATTTTTTTTGCAAACTTCCATCTCGGTCTTCAAAATGGGTCGTGAAGCACTGTTAATATCTGTTTCTCCGGCACAAAATTTCTCAAACCCGCCAGTAGTATCGGAAATGTTAACTGCTAACTGCACTTTATTCTTTGGAGAAGCTTGATACTCTTTGGCGATTGCTTGGGTAATTGGATATACCGTACTAGAACCATCAATTTTTATTGTCGTCCTAGCCTTTGAAGTGTTACTAACTTCAAAAGCGTTTGGGGACTGTTGACTTTGAGTACTAGAAGTTGAACCAGCCGCACAACTACTCGCTAGAGCCAGCGTTAAGAGCGTTAGAGCCAATTTATTAACTTTTGCTTTCATTCATTCCGCCCTGTGCTGAACTAAGTTTATATCTGTGATTTCAAATGCACATTCTGCTAAAGCCGATGTGAATTTTCAGCTAGTCAAGTGAATAAGCTTTATCTTAGGCATTTACCCTTGCTGGAAGCATCTGAAGAACGTCTTGTCTTTTAGCTCAACGAAAGTCATAGCTCAACTACGACTTTTGTTGAGATCGTTGTTAGATCGCAATCAAAGGGGCATGGCAGTTTGAGACTATTGACAGTATTTTTGGATCAATATGAAGAAATATAATTTTGAAGTAGAACTAGGGTGTGTTATGCAGTAGGCTAACGCACCTTGAATTGTTGACGGTGCGTTGTTGTGCAGCGCAACGCACCAATGATTTAAATTTATTAATATAGCTTGAAATATTAGTGCCGACTTACTTATTCTGAATTAGGGGAATCTTAATCATAAACTCAGCACCTTGTCCTGGCTGCGAAATACATTCTAAGAAACCGCCATGTCTTTCTGTAATGATCTGGTAGCTAATGGCAAGCCCCATTCCCGTACCTTTGCCAATGGGTTTGGTGGTAAAGAAGGGGTCGAATAGTTGTTTTTTAACATCTTCTGGTATTCCCAATCCGTTGTCAGCAATCCTAATTGTTACCTGATTTGACTCTTGTAGTTGAGTACAAATGTGAATTGTCGGAATTGAGCATTGGGAATTGGGCGCTTGTACTAAGCGACTTGTACCGAGCGTACTCCTCCGGGGAAGCAAGCTACGCGCAGCGTCTCGTAGAGAAGTCGAGGTAAGCCGAGGTATTGGGAATTGGGCATTGGGAATTGGGTATGGAGAATTGGGTATGGGGCATTGGTTATTCCCCTCATCCTCACTTTCCACTCCCTCTTCTAAAGCATCGATCGCATTTGACAAAATATTCATGAATACTTGGTTTAGCTGCCCAGCGTAACATTCAACCAGTGGTAGTTTGCCGTATTCTTTGATTATTTCAATTGTTGGGCGCTGGTCATTACCCTTAAGACGGCTTTGCAAAATCATCAGAGTACTGTCGATTCCTTTATGGATATCAACAGCTTTCATTTCGGCTTCATCTAAGCGCGAAAAAGTTCGCAGGGAAAGCACAATCTCCCGAATGCGGTCTGCCCCAACGTTCATCGAGTTTAATATTTGTGGCAAGTCTGACTTCAGAAAGTCCAGTTCGATTAGTTCTGCAAAATCCTCAATTTCTGGCACAGGTTTAGGATAATGACTTTGGTAGAGTTGCAAAAGTGAAAGTAAATCTTGGGTGTATTCCTTGGCAGGGTTGAGGTTGCCATAGATAAAATTGACCGGGTTGTTGATTTCGTGTGCCACTCCTGCGACTAGTTGACCCAAGCTGGACATCTTTTCACTTTGAATTAAGTGAGTCTGGGTATGTTGAAGCTCGCGAAGTGCAACTTTAAGTTCTTCGGCTTGTTGTCGTAGTTGCGCTTCCGACTTTAGCAGGGCTTCCTGGGCTTGTCTACGTTCTGTGATGTCCCTAATAACAGCTACCCGACAGAAAGGCTCTCCTGTTTCAGGATGTTTAACCAGAAACAGGCTGCAATCAGTGGGAATTTCTATGCCCGTTTGAAAATGCCTATAGCGAAACTCCCCTTGCCAGAAACCATGTTGAAATATCAAAGGAGTAATTTTTTGCTGAAACTCTGCAAAAGCTTCTGGTGAATAACAATCAACCAAGGATTTGGTTTTGGCTGTTTCCAGGCTACTAAGTCCCACCATCTTCAGTCCAGCAGGGTTCACATAGAGAATTTGCCCTGCCATTGAAGCAATGCCAATAAAGTCGCTGCTGTTTTCAATCAAGGCGACAAATTTTTGCTGTTCCTCTTCAGATCGTTTGCGTTCTGTGATGTCTAACACCATTGAGGCAACGCCAATAACCTGGCCATCAGGAGTTACTAACGGGTTGTTATACCACTCACAGACTATCGTCCTGCCATCTTTAGTGACATTCTCGTTGACACTAAAACTTCCTCCACGTTGTGTTAGCAGGGCGGTGAGAATCTCATTTACGTGCTTTTTGGCGTTTTCAGGTACTATGATCTCAAAACGATTCCCCAGCATTTCCTCTGTGGTGTATCCAAAGATTCTTTCTGCTGACCGATTCCATGTCTGAACCTCAAAGTTGGTATTCCATTCAATAATGGCTAAAGGTGTTTGTTCAATCAGCAACGCCAGTCTTTGCTGTGAACCCCTAAGTTCTGCCTCTGCTTGCTTGTATTCGGTAATGTCGCGAAAATACCAAATCCTACCGTAATAGTCTTCTAAAGGTGATATCTCACCACAAGCTCCTTGGTATCCACGTACAGGTGCAGAATAGCGCTCAAAAATCTTTCCAGACTTGAGGAAAATTTCATCACGGCTGCTTTCCTCTGGATGCTGGTAAAGATACTCCGCCTTAGCTAGAAATTCGTCTGGATTGACTAGTTGGTCTAGTACCCATCCCAAGAGTTGGCGATCGTCGCGTGTTTGGAGCAGTGCCGCAGGAATTTGCCATAACTGGGAGAATTTCTGATTGGATGATGTAACTGTACGATTTTCATCAATAATCAGAATTCCGTCGATGGAAGCTTCTTGTTGAGCTTGGAGTACAGCATTAATGCGGTGTAAGTCTGACTCTGCTTGCTGGCGAGCGCACAGTGCGGCTTGCTGTTCGCTGATGTCGCAAAGCAACCAACGCCAGCCGACCTGCTGACCTTGTGAATCATACATAGCAACCATCCTGACACTAGCAGGAAAGGCTGTACCTCCTGGTGACTGTAGATAGACTTCCCAATCCTGCACCTGCTGCAAATTTGCCAGTTTGTTCATGAAGGTTTAGCGATCTGGTTCAGCGATAAAGAGGATTAATGGTTTACCTACCAGATAGTTTTGTCTCACAGATAGTAAGGCTGCGCTTACATAGTTAGCCTCTTTGATCATGCCGACTCCATCGGTCACTAAGTAACCATTTGGGGCGAGATCAAACAAATCTTGGTAACGCCGATGCTCTAATTCAGCCGTTTCACGAGCGATCGCTAGTTCTTCATTTTGTTGGCGCAGTTCTTCCAGGGTTTCCCGAACTGCCTCGCTCTTTTGCATGAGTTCAGTAATATCAGTAACTCTGCCAGTCACACCTGGAACTTTCCCGACTTGATTCTGTAAAATGATGTCTCGAATACTACCCACCAGAAATTTCTTACCAGTCTCATCCTCAAAGCAAGACTTTTTTGTAAAGATGAGATGGGTTATACCCTGAGCATCGGTAAAAAGATCCTGATTCTCGTTAGTAATATTTGTGGTGAAAACCAGTTCATCTTTTTGCCGGAACACATCAGCTTCTGCTTGAGGAAAAAAATCATCGTCTGATTTGCCAATTAATTCTTCTCGGCTATGACCGACGAAATCACAGTAGGTATCGTTAACTAATACCCAGCGATGTTCACGGTCTTTGACAAAAATTGAGTCAGATATGCCATTGATCATCTGATGCAGAAATGCCGGGGAGAAGTTTTGCTGCTGCGTGTTTTGTTTTTGCGCGGCGTTATCTGAGGATTTAGGATGGTTCATACCCGAATTTATAATTGAGCAATAAAGAAACCTCTAAGAAGGTTTTACTACGTAAAACCGTCCTTCTCCGAGTCGGAGAGGGAAAGACTTGAACTTTTGTTCAAGGCAGGGAGAGGTTTGTCGAACTCACGTTTATTTAGCTGCGTGTGTCAGGATCAGTAGTATTTATTATTCCCAGACTAAATATGGATGCAACAAGCAAACCAATCTCTCACTTTTAATGTTTTCAGGGGACTGGGGACTAGAAAGATTTCGTTCTCTACGGGAACAAAGACGCACTAGCGATGGCATTCATCAACTGTGGCGCGGCTTTTTTGATTAACAGAATTGATACAAATACTTAAAAGCCTTGCTTGCTCGTAAAAAAACGGAGTTAGACTAGAACCACAGGGTAACAATCATCGGAATATTATGATGAGCGATCGCGATTATACATTAATCATTGACAAAAGCGGTAGTATGTCCACACCCGACCAAGTAGGTGGTAGAAGTAGATGGGAGATAGCCCAAGAGTCTACTCTGGCTTTGGCAAGAAAGGCGGAACAGTTTGACCCCGATGGTATTACTGTTTACTTGTTTTCCGGTAGATTTAAACGCTACGATGATGTCACCTCAGCCAAAGTCGCACAGATATTTCTTGAAAATGACCCTTCTGGGACGACAAATTTAGCAGGTGTACTCCAGGATGCCTTAAATAATTACTTTCAACGCAAAGCTGCCGGTAAAAGCAAACCAAACGGAGAGACAATTTTAGTCATTACTGATGGTGAACCAGACGATCGCAAAGCTGTGTTTGAAGTCATCATTCATGCTACTCGCCAGATGGAACGTGATGAAGAATTAGGAATTTCGATCATTCAAGTCGGTTCAGATGCCCAAGCAACTAAGTTCCTCAAAGCTTTGGATGACCAGTTGCAAAGTGTCGGTGCTAAATTTGATATCTGCGATACCGTCACTTTAGACGACTTAGAAGAAATGAGTCTTGTAGATGTATTGACGAACGCAATAACTGACTAATGTGTTAATCACCCATAGTCCAATAAGCAATTTTAGATTTTAAATTTTAAATTTTGGATTGAAGGATTCAAAATTAAAGCCTAGTTAGGGAAAAATCCTAAATCCCAAATTACTTTCTCAATCCCCTATCTTTAGATTAACGGTTAATCTAAAATCTCAAATCGTTCGACTGAGCGTAGCCGTTCGCGTAGCGTTCCGCAGGAAAGTCCAAAATCCAAAATTGATTGAGTCTTAACTGGAGAATTAAATAATGCTAGAAAATCGTGACTATACCTTAATTATCGACAAAAGCGGCAGCATGGCAACCCAAGATCAAAAGGGTGGTAGAAGTCGATGGGTTGCAGCACAGGAATCTACTTTAGCCTTAGCTAGTAAGTGTGAGCAATTTGACCCCGATGGCATCACTATCTATGTATTTTCTGGTAAATTTAAGCGATACGAAAATGTGACATCTAACATAGTAGCGCAAATCTTTAGAGAAAATGATCCCTCTGGTACAACTGATTTAGCAGGTGTGTTAAAACACGCAACTGATGATTACTTACAACGGAAAGCAGCTGGTCAAACAAAGCCAAATGGTGAAACTATTTTAGTGGTTACTGATGGTGAACCAGACGATCGCAAAGCAGTCATGAAAGTGATTATTGAAGCTTCTCGCCGCATCGATCGAGATGAAGAATTAGCAATTTCCTTCATTCAAGTCGGTACAGATCCCCAAGCTACCCGCTTTCTCAAAGTCTTAGACGATGAACTTCAAAGTGCTGGTGCTAAGTTTGATATCTGTGACACCATTACTATGGAAGATATGGAAGATTTGAGTCTATCCGAAGTGCTGCTCAATGCCATTAATGACTAGCTATACTATATTATTAGGAATTACAAAAATGGATTCCATTGATAAGCTGTTAGCTGAACTGCAAAGTGAATACAAAGAAGTACAACCTCAACAGCAGCAGTCAAAATCAGCCACAGCCAAATCTTTTATCCCACCATCGCCAAAATCGGCATCTTTTATCGATAACCTTTTGGCAGAAGTTCAGGCTGATTTTGCACAAAAGGATGCTGCTCTTGAGTTAAAAAGACAGCAAGAACTAGAACAGGAAAGAGTTCGACAAGAACAACTCAAAGCCAAACAACTAGAGGCTTTGAAAGTGCAGGCTAAAGAATGGTTAGCTAAAGTAGATCCACTTTCGTCCGAAGGACTTTGGTTTGAAAGGTTTGCTGAAAGTTACTCTTCCAAATTAGAGGCAGCGATTGAATATTTAAGAAGCAATTAATAAATAAGTCAAAATTTAAAACCTTACTGATAAATCTGCTAGCTCAAATTATAAGTTAGCAATTATTATTTATTACCTATCCTCAATATTGATGGTGATTTGTTTGAGCTAAATGTTGAACAGCCCATTCATGCATAGCATAGAGAATTGGTTGTAAAGTTTCTCCTAAAGGCGTTAGAGAATATTCTACTTTGGGTGGAATTTGGGGATAAACTTCTCGATGAATAATCCCATCTTCCTCCATTTCTCTGAGTTGTTGGGTTAGCATCTTTTGCGTAACTCCAGGTAAAGCCCGTTGTAACTCACCAAACCGTTTGACATCAGTCATTAATTCTCTAATAATCAAAACTTTCCAGCGTCCGCCAATCACCTTTAGGGTAGTTTCTACTTCACAAGTCAGCCTGCGATGGTTTTCTGCTTCAGCTTTCATAGTTTTTTTGTCGGAAGAACCTGACTCAGGTTTGCTGGGTAGTATCGCTAGTACCGCAAGGCGGAAGTCAAAAGTCACTCATTCAAAAGTCAAAAGGAATACAGCGTAAACGTTTCGTTGATTTGAAATGGGTTGTTTATTTCCGCCGCGCTGTACTAGTTATCTGATTATTGCTTGTTTTAGGTCTTCCATAACTAGTGTTTGCTGATTTTTCTTAATTTCTTTAAGAATACTCAAGAACCTCAATTACTTCAAAATCCTTATAGGCAATTCAACCTCAGCATTGAACGAAACATCTGCCTGTTGAGCCATATTTACCGCTTTGGTTCGCGCTTCTATAATTTTACCTATTTCACGCCCCTAGCTTGGTTGACGTTCAATCATTAAATTTACAGCATCTGAGTAGATAACAAGAACTTGCAAATCGTCAACAGCAGTGATTGATACCGGACTTGCTAAGATTGTGGTCAGTCACATGGCAACAAGGGTGACTAGGGTGATGATTTAATGCTGTGTACCCTTCTCACAGAGTAAGATATGGGGTGATTGCTGGTTTTACATTGATCATTTGAAATATCTGTACAAATTAGTTCAAGAGGGCTTCACCATTCCTTGAACTAGCTTGATTGCCTTATCTCGCTCCTCAATTAAGCGGTTGATTTCTAAGGCAAACTTAGCACTGTGTTCTGCAAGGTTAATGATTACCTCAGTCGAAATCATGATCACCTGTAAATCTTGAACCACCGTGACAGTCACTAAACTGGGTTGTCCTGCTAAGAGTGACATTTCACCGAAACAATCGCCGCTTGACAAACGAAATACTTCTTGCTCTTTCCCTTGAGAGTTTTTTACGGAGAGGCAAACGCATCCATCCCAAACAATAAAAAATCCTTTGTCGAGATTTCCAGCTTTGACAACACATTCGCCTACGCCGTATTCTTCAACAATGGCACTACGAGCAAGTTTATTGATAGTACTAGGGTCGAGAAAAACAAGATAAGGCAGCGCTTCCAAATATTCCAATACTCTTTCTTGTGGAACTTCGCTTGTTAACAAAGCTTGATTGAGGGAATATTCTATTTGAGTTGGCAAGGGAATTGTTAACTTGTGACGCTTGATGGCGTAGTAGACTCGTTTTAATAAATCACCTTTTATATCATCTTTCTTAGGATAATCATTGATGTATATTTTCATCTCGTAATTGATGAAAAAATCACCATATTCCTTGATACGTGTTTTAGGTTCTGGCTCGGTAATAATTCCTGAAGTTTCTAATGCAGCTTGTTGCAGAATATTTATAACTTGATTAGGCAAATCATTATGAGAAAACTTGAGGAAAACCCTTTCTGCATGGATGGGATTGAGTAAGGTATAGTTTTCAAAAGTTGTTTGTCCAAGTTCTGCATTTGGGATGACAATGATGTCTCTATTTCTGGTTTTCAGGCGAACAGATCGCCAGTTCATCTCAATTACTTCTCCGTCAAAACTTGTGCCTGTTCGCTGCGAAAATTTTATCCAATCTCCTTCTTCAAAGGGTCTCTCCAAGAGCAGCAGAAAACCTGAAACTAGATTGCCTAATGTATCTTTTAGAGCTAACGCTACCACTAGAGAGCCAACCCCAAGAGCAGCTGTAATGTGTGCTAAATCAATTTTCCAAATATTAGAAAAAATATGCACCCCAATGAGTAATATAACTGATGCCCTTGCTAGCAACAAATAGAGATTTGGTACTCGAATTTGCCAAGCTTTGGGTTTTTTGTGGTTTGTCAGAGTAGTGTTTAAAAAAGATAGTCCGGTGTACATAATTGCCACCCAAAATAAGCTTTCAATTGCACGGATCAAGTTTCCTGAAGGATCGAGAGTGAGAATCTGACGCATAACTAGCCATGCAGTCAGAAATGGTAACACAAGATTCCGCAAATGTTGCAGTGTTTCTACTAACGGTATATTCTGCCGTTGTAATCTCTCAATCACTTCGTTGAGGGTGATCGCCACGATCGGAACTCCCAGCATCAAGGCAATTCCCCAAGTTAAAATGTCTTGGCGCATGATCCTAAACCCCAATATTTTGATGCTCTACCTGAGCCGCAGCATCTTTCATAATTTCACTCAAAAAATTATAGGCTTCTTCCCAGGCTCGCCGGACTTGAGGGGTAAATGCTTCTTTTAACCCTTGCTCTAGTGTCCACAATAAAGCCTCCCCCACCACATCGTAATACTCTGCCTTTACTCCATAATCGGCGTGTCGTTTGCCCAGTTCTTGCACAACCTTGATAACTGCTGCTGGTTTGCGTAATCCTTCAACGGCGATCGCTAGTGTACTCATCAGCTTGCGTTGCTGATCTGCCATATTTCCCTTGAACAGAGGCCGCAAAGAGGGACTTAATTCAAATAATCGTTGATAAAATAGTTCAGCAACTGTATCAGCGATCGGCTGAACTTTTGCAAAGGATGATTGCACTAGATCAACTTTGCTCATTGACACCCTAGTAGCAGCAACCAAAATCCATGTGTCAACCTCGCCAATGATGTCAATATGCATTGGTCGGTATTGTACCAGAGTATAAGAGTCTGCTACCCATTCATAGGCAGCGCGAGTCATCACAATGCTGTTGAGTTCCGCTTGAGTGTATAAGCGCATGACTAAGTAAACCGATTCTCCCCAAACGTTGTAACCAAATTTCTTAGTACCGATCACCCCAGCTGTTACCGAACCAGTATGAATACCAATTCTCAACCCCAAAGCTAAATTTTGTCCCAACTCCATTCGATGCAAGATATTCAACATTTCTACCCCAAAATCAACGGTGCGTTTAACGTGATCCAGTCGGGGAATCGTTAGTCCGCAGATGACCATGTAGTCGGTGTCAATTGTACTTTTACGCTCCAGCCCAAAGCGTTCCGCAGCCTGATCAAATTCATGGAATAAGCGAGTCAGCAGTTGAATAATTTCAGAGGCTGGGAGTCGTTGACTAAGTTCGGCAATACCTACCACACGCGCATATAAAATAGTGACGTGTTTCACATGGTCAGCAATTAGTAACTCACCCTGTTTAAGGCGTTGGGCAATGGTAAAAGGTACAATGTTGAGCATTAGAGCTTCGTTTTCCCGATTTTTTTGGTCGATTTCTCCTAACTTTTCGCCCAAACTAATCACCATTGCATTAAATGCCCGCCCGATCTCTCCAAATTCATCGTCAGCATTAATATTAACTGTGGTCTCATAATTTCCGGCTTGCAGTTGTTGAATTCCTTTTTTGATGGCTGCGATCGGGCGATTCACAAAATAAGCAACAATGATGCTCAAAAATGTGAACATGACAATTAAAATTGTGCTGGCGCTCAACAGCCACAACTGTAGATTGTTCACAGGAGCCAAGACTTCGGCTGTATCCATCTGTGCCAATATTGCCCACTTGAGATCGCCAATCTTCAAAGGAGCATAGGCAGTGAGTACTGAAATGCCACGATAATCTTTGAGGATGTCTGTACCAGTTTCACCTGCCAAGGCTCTTTTTATGGCTTCTGTTTCTAGAGGCTGGATTTTGTTTAGTTTATCTTGGAGGGCAAATCGGGAGGGCGATCGCATCCGATAATCTGAGCCAACCAAATAAGCTTCCCCGGACTTTCCTAAACCGTGACTCACCCAGCTTTGGTTATTGGTCATGATGCGGTTAATTTCCGCAACGGATAGTCGCACCGCTAAAATTCCCACCAGCTTAGAACCGTCATAAATGGGGCCAGCGATAAACGCCATTTGGGAACCATAGACTGGTCGATAAGCCTCAAAATCCGTGGTTTGAATTGCTCCAGGATCGAAGGTTTGACGCACAGTCTCCACTAACTTGCCTAGTTGACTGGTGCGGTAGGGGCCAGTATTGAGATTAGTGCCGTAGTCCGGTTCTTTGCGGACTGAGTAGATAATATCGCCTGTCTTGTAATCTATTAGTAATAAATTGTCACAGCCCATGCTCTGAACTAGATTTTGAAATAAAGGTTGATATTGAGCATGAAAGCGACTGTATGCACTACCATCACTAGCATCTAAAAGTTGAGCTTTTTGTTCCGAAGGATGGGAATTAGCAGCAATGTAGTAATGCTGGAGATATTTAGCAGCTAGGCTTACAGGACGATAGTTATTAAAACGGAGTTCTCCAGAACCTTTGTCAGAAATTTTGGGGAAAAATTCCTTTTCATAATAATTTTGCAAAGACTGCTCCCACTGGGGCGGAATTGATTTCTCATTCAGTTCCCGAAATCCTTGATGCAAATCTACCATCGCGGCAATAACCATCCGGTCTTCACACAGGGTTTTAACGTGGTTGCGTAGAGTTTGCAAGTAAGTTTTGATTTCATCGGACTTAGCAGCGCGAACACTGGTAAGTTGGTTAGAAACAGACTGAGTTAGCGATCTCTTGCCCATCTGCCACCCTAAATAGGCAATTATTAAAATCGAGCTAAAACTGACAAATAGGACTACGATAATAAGCTTGGATTTGATGGTCAACCGATTAAAGACGGGTAGCTGCATATTTGTTATGATTTTTTCCGGCTCCCAAAGAGCATAGTACAGGCTGATAGTTATTTATCTTTTTATGAGGTGGAAATCTGAAAAATTACTTAGATTTCTCTAGTTTACAGGAAGTTTTTTGGCAATCCATCAGATTTTTAGTAGTGCAACCAGGAAATGTGACTCTACTCCTCTCATTTTGAAACTCGTGTAATTTGTAAAACCTGTTGAAACCACGTGCGAAAAAGTGTTTCATACCATTACCTACCAGATCATAATGTTGTACCTATACCCAAAATATTTAGGACTTATGTATGAAAACTTAGAGGCGAGAGGTGCATGGGTAAGGGTATAAAAGAAGATTTATCTTTCCTTATACCCTTACACCCGTTTTGCCTGCTTAAGCCTGATGATGGAATGGACACTTAGCAGCAGCAGATTTTATTTGCCAGGGATCACATTGATAGAAATAATTAGCTTTCAGGAGACGATTTTCAAACTTTACGGTATACACCGGAGTCGTAGAAGCTGATCTTGGTGGAATCAGCGAAATGCGATATTCCCTTCTTTAGATAGTTAACAGTTGCAATTCCTCCTGAACGGCGGCTTGACTATCAGCAGATTCCTGCACACGCTCAAGCCATTTTTCAGCTTTCGAGTAGTTGTCATGCTGTACCTCTTTAATCGCTTCCTTGAAGTTCAGCACTACGCCCCAAACATCACTGAAAAAGCGTTTTTCTTGCTTCATTTTGTTGAAGAAGCTAACAGCTTCAATATGCGATAATCCCCCTTCCGTTTTAGCGATCGCCATAAACACTTCAAACACATCGTCTGCCATCTTGGCATCGCCACAGACATAGTAGTGACATTGAGGATGGCTGAGTATTCGCCAGAGTTCTTCAGCTTTTTCTTCCATTAAGCCTTGCACATAGACTTTCTTGTCGTTCAGACGCGAGAAGGCTACTTCTAACCCTGACAGCACGCCTTGATTCTGCCAGCTTACAAGTTGCTCTCCATAGAGGAAGTCACTGCGATCGCGACAGCCGAAGTACAAGCAAGCATTACCTAATTCTGTCTCCTGCTGCAATAGGGCTTGCCGATACTGGAGGAAGGCAATCAGCGGCGATACCCCCGTACCCGGCCCAACCATCAGCATTGGCGCGAGTGGATCGGTGGGTGGACGGAAGCTAGAAGTGCGAACACTGATCCGAACCTTTGCCCCCGTTTCCAGTCCGGCAAGGTAGTTTGAGCAAAGTCCTTGACGGATTTTACCTGCATCCGTTTTAACTTGCAACACTCCAACAGTGATTTGGATGTGCTGAGGATGAAGCAGAGGACAGGAGGAAATGGAGTAGAGGCGTGGTTTTTGCTTCGGCAACAACTCTAGCAGGACTTCTAGTGTAATTTGAGCAGAAGGAAACTCATTGAACAGATCAACAACGCTGATGAAGTTATCCGTGATCGTTTTCTTGAGCGTAATACTGTCGGGATGTTCATCTCCTTGCCGCAGAATTTCCAACCAGATTTCTAGGCGTTGTTTATCCTGGGGATTTTGTGCTACTGAGTACAGATAAGTAAGCAGGTCATTGAATGGTTCGCGCAAAGTCAGATCGAGGTCTTCCAAGAGAACCTGTCCGATGGTTGTGGGAACAGTAACAGGAGGTTTTTCTGACAATTCTGTACCATCTGGCATTAGATAACGAGCTGTGAAATAGGTGTTGGGGGATACTGAGAGGCGATCGCACAACTGATTCACCAACTCCACCGGATTGCCAGGATAAACTGCAACATGATCGCCTGTTTCATACTGCAAATCGCTACCAGAAATATCAAAGACAAGATAGCGAGTAGAACGGCTACCAGGAATTACTTCTTTGAGCAGTTCGCTATTGGCAACTAGAGGTACTTCCACACCTCTGTCTCCACTCACTTTTACTGGTGAAATATTTGCCGCTTCCGTCTCACTTAAAAACGTAACGTTTAGTTTAGGTGCAGCTTGGGCTGTTGCATCGGCGGAGGTCGCATCTTCACCCAGAATGCGGGAAACCAGTCCTAACCATTGTTTGAAGGTGTCGGCTTGTCCCTTAATTTCATCACCTTTGTGAAGTGGCACAATACAGTTACCTCCTGCCTTGGCAAGTCCCTTATCTACCGAAATTCCGGCAGCGCAGAAGTTTTCGTAAACGGTACTACCAATGCCGATAACGGAGTAATTCAAACCGTCAAGGGAACGCGCAGGTTGTTTTTTCAACCACTGAAGGAACTTCTTGCCGTTTCCAGGTATTTCGCCATTGCCGAAGGTGGACGTGACGATAAGTAGGAGTTTCTCCGATGCCAGGGTATCGGTGTTGTATTCATCCAGCGCCATCACCTGGGGACGGAATCGCTGAAGTTGACGAGCGGCTTTGCGCGCCAAGCCTTCAGCTGTAGCTGTTTCGGAAGCGTAGAGAATCAGGATGCGGTCTTGCTTATTGTCGTCCTCGTCGGTAGTGGCGATGAATTTTTCCAGGTCAATACCATCTTCAACTGCCCAGCGATCAGCAGCATGGTGATAGGCTGGCTCTAAGTAGAAGTCACGCATTTGGTGGTGCCAGACCGGACAAGCACTTCCCCCTGATGGGGGTACGACCCAACCCCAATCCCCCGGACACTCGCGTCCTGCTTTCTTCTCGCGTAAGTCGTGCGCTAGGAATTGACGAGAGGCAGATTGATGGTCTACCATCGTCACTTTCGCTTTTTGGAAGGAGTACAGGATGGCAACGTTGAGTTCCAATGCGACGCGATCGCGCCATAATGTCTGCTCGGAACTAGTATCGAGCTTAAGGACTTTGGCGATGTCCTCCATCTTGTTGTAGCGGTACTCGTCCAGGAAATCCCGCATGATTTCAGTGCCCATGTACCAGCCATTGAAAGGAATACAGGCATAATTGATGCCGCCAACGTGCATTGAGAAGTTGGTAATTGCAGGGACAGCGTACCAACGGAAGCCCAATGATTTGAATTCAGAAATCGTGGGATGATCGATTTCCACTTCCAAAATCTCATCCCGATTCCAGTGGTACATCTTCGGTTCCATACCCGCAGCTTCAATCACTAGAGGCAAAATGTCATACTCTGTGAGTGGTTGGGGGGGTTGCTAGCCCAATTTCATAATCGCTTTGGTCACGTCCAGGTTGGCAGGATCACCGAGAATACTACCATCCGGTTGCTTGTATGCTGCATAACGAGCTAATTGTGGATTCCAGATGCGTGGCCCCCAGCGTTCTTTAGGATGTTTGGGACGAAAGACGGTCATGGTAATCTGGAGATTACCGCCGTTTGTAGCCGACTGTAGGTGTTCTTGGAGTTCACGGAACATCTCATCAGGGTCAGTAACGTGGCGGCGATCGCGGATCACCATGTTATTCCACTGAATCCGCCCTACACACTTGGATGCATTCCGCCATGACACTTGTGCCCCATACGCGACTTCTTCATACGTGTGGGTATAGGTTCCGGTGGCGTGTACTTCCTGTTGAATTTCTGCCCAGCGTCGTGTCTTGTCCTCAGGTTCCCATGCCTGCTCAGTGGCAATTAGCTCCAGGTACTGCTTGGCTTTTTTGAGCAATCGTTCCTCATTCAGCTTGGGCAGCTTGATTACATTCACAGCGCGATCGATTAACGTCTGCCATCCCTGCCGTAACTCTGGTGTGAAATCCGGTACGTGCCGCTCAAACAAGGTAAAGATAGCATCCGTCATTGCCGGATAAGCACAGGATGGCACCCCTGCACTGGTATGCACCTGCCCTAAGAAACGTAACTCTCGGATCATCTCATCACTGCTGCCGCTTCTTAGGGATTGGACGAGAAATTCCAATGCCTGAAACAGGTGTAGAGACAGGTAATCCATGTCTGCTCGTCCAAAAATCGGCAATACAAAGGGATATTTCTCAAACAGGATTTGATAAAACTCCATCCCCATGACTTGCTTATTCTGGCTAAACACCTGCCAAGATCCAATCATCTTTTGCAGCATTTCTGGGGGCAATGCCCGATTGTAGCGGTGATTTGCCTCTACCATCGGCACAATCACATGGGTATTGAAGAAGCGGTAGAGGGCAGAGTTTGCGCCTTTTGCTAAATCCTGGTGATCGTACTCTTCCAGGTAAGGAATTGATGGTAGCATCCACATCCACACCTGCCGTGCCTTCAACCAGTGCTGGGGACGCATTCCGATATCGGCAAACAGCGCACCGTAATCCTCAACCGTGTCAAACGAATCCCCTTTTTCTGGAGGTACGCCCATTAAGGGTTCTCCAATTATATTCTGAGTTTCCGGCTGAAGTTGGTGGATGCAGCAATCAAACAACTCAAAGAAAAAGTCATTGATGCTGTTAATCGCTTCCCCGAAGATGTACTCTAGTTCAGGTGACTCTAGCAACAGCCGCTTCAAGAACTTTTCCATCTGCAATTCTTTCCACGCCCGCAGCTTGTTCCAAGCGTCTTTGACAATCACTTCTTCTTGCGGCGAGAGAGGAACAGATTCTGGCATCTCGAACTCACCCTCTGTCTGAGTCCCTTTGCTGTGAGTGCGGCGAGTACCGTTTTGATTCCCCAAAATTGTAAAGGTGCTGCTACTTCCCTCAGTGCTACTCTGAGTCAGGCGAG
Organism: Nostoc sp.; assembly: GCF_036919615.1. GTDB lineage: Bacteria > Cyanobacteriota > Cyanobacteriia > Cyanobacteriales > Nostocaceae > Nostoc. The sequence goes on from NZ_JBALCN010000083.1 coordinate 23,720, forward strand.
TTTTTAGCTTCAATTGGGGTGCCTGCTTCCAAGTTGTAATCGGAAATTCTAACTCAGTGCTGCGCTCTCCATTCAGGCACTCCTGGGTGGCAAACGCGACTGTTCCAGCATCCTGCCAAGGTTGAGTGATGTCCCCTTCCCGGTAACGCAAAGTAATGGCGATCGTGCAGTCTCCCTTGTTTTTCAAATCCACCAACCAACTGGGTTGCGTGCGGTTCAGCAGATCCCTTGACAATAAGCTTTGTCCCTCTTCGGAAACTACCTGCAAATGGCATTTATACTTATAATTATTTGAAGCCGGGAAATCGAGTGCAGAAATCTCAGTTAGGTGGATAATTCGTTGATTGTCATTCATGCTTGAAAAGTCAGTGAGTGAGAAAAGTGCGTAGTTAAATGTACTGATCGGCAGAAATTTACATTTTTTTAATTTACCTTAATTATTTAAAGGTAGATAATAAAATTTGATTTGTAAAGTAAACATTTTAATTTATAAAGTAAACATAAAGACGTGGGTTGAGAGTTTAAACTAATACTCAAGAGGCGAAATGACGAGGCATCAGTTCCACGATATCTGCATAAATTATCAACTCACTTACCTCTATCAATAAGTAAGTTGGCATGATAAAACCAAACTATGTAAACAAAAATAAACTAGGCTAAAACCCTCTTCCTTCCTGCTTCCTGCCTCCTGCTTTCTGCCTTATCCCAACAAAAAATTTTTACGCCGACCTACTTAGTTCGTAATCTTTACTCAGGTGTCAATAACGTCTTAACCACCCCAAAGTATGTTCAAATACCCATCGTCTCGGTAAAACCTGGAACCCAATTTAAGCGATGATGAGTGTCATCAACTCCAACAGTTGATAAATAGACACAACACGCCGCAACTCCCTAGAGCTACAAGCAATAATGGTTATCAGCGTATGTGATGGTTAAAACCATTGTGAAATTACCTAAAGTTTAGATATGAATCGGCAAGGAAAGAAGTGGGGAATTATATTTAAATAAGGCAAGAGGCAGACCTCCTGCCTTTCAAGCTAGATGTTAAATGTTCTCAATTTTTCAACATTAGACACTCAAGGATATCTATAATTACGTAGCTACCAACTCAGAATCGATTTCTGACGGCGCACTATCCTGAACTAGCGATCGCGTTTCACCGTTGCGCTGGAGAATACCGCCAACCATTGCCAACAAGGCGTTTACCTTGCGGGTTCGCCACATATCTACAAGTTCTTGCACTTTAGTAGCAGACATCTGCCGCATCATCGCTTCGTAGAGATAAGCAGCATGTCCAGTTTCATCTTCGGCAATACTTAGCATTCCTAACTTCAAGTTCCGAGCGGTTGGCTCGTGATCAGGTAATACTTTCGCCATTCGCTTAAAGTCTTTGCTAGCATCTAACTCCAGAATGTATGTGCTAGCCATAAATACATCCCAATCAATCACAGCAGGTTTGAGCTGTTCTTGAGGGTAGCCCTCAAAGAATGCTGCGAAAAAAGGACTACGCTGCTGTGATTTGTTTGTGGATGGAGTTTGGGGTTGACGCTTGAAATCTATAACTTGTTTATCCAACTGTTGTAAGGCGTGGGCAAAAATTTTACCATGCCTAGTTTCATCTGATGCATGTTTTGCTAGTTTTTCCGCTAGCCATGTATCGCCTTCGGCAGCTGCGCGATCGCTAAGTGCAGATAAAAACGGCACAGAGCCAGATTCCGCCAACTGAAACCCCGCAAGGATATTGGGGCGGGTTTTCAAATCACGAATTTGAGCAGCAGAGTAATAGGCAAAGACACCTGAACCAGCTAGATGCAGAATGTGAGTCAAGAAGTTCATCAGGAATTCCCGCTGACAATTGGAAGGTTACAATTCTTATACTAATCCGCATTTTCTATTCGGTTGCTGCCAAAGGGTCTTACCATTTGGGATTTTGAATTACCTGTAGCAGTATGTCAACAGTTAACAAATATATCTTTTGATTTTGCTAATATCATCCCACAGAGGTAATGCAGGTGAGTTTGGATGGAGAAATTAACTAAACCAGTGCAATTTTGGCTTAGTGCAACTATCATAATTTTGGGTTTGATCGGCTGCGATCGCTTTATTGGTACTTCTGGAGAAGCAGTTGAGCGAGTCAGTGATGGGGATACTATAGTAGTTAAAGATGCTGATGGCAAAAATCTTACCGTGCGTTTTGCTTGTCTAGATGCGCCAGAAATAGCTCATACTAACAAAGAAAAGCAGAGTAAACGCATTAGCGATCGCAATCAATTTACTTGGGGTGTGAAAGCACGAGAACGAGTGCAACAACTGGTGCAACAAGGAGGCTCGCGCGTGACATTGAATATCACAGATAGCGATCGTTATGGACGCCAAATTGCTGAAGTCCGTTTAAAAGATGGCACTTTTGTACAACAAGTATTGTTGCAAGAAGGGTTGGCAAAAGTCTATCGTCCCTATTTAAACAAGTGTCCTAGTAAAAACTTAGTTCAACAAGCCGAAGCTGAGGCAAAGGAACAACGGCTTGGTATTTGGAGTGATACTAAATTTGTTAATCCTTGGGAATATCGCAGCTTATATAAGTATAAGAAGTAAAAACTTTAGCTGTTTCTAATTCAATGCACGACATTTTTTCGCATTGCATATTTGCGAGATGATTTAGCAACTTCCAAAATTTCCCCCTCCTCCCCCTGCTTCCCCTGCCTCCCCTACTCCTCTCCCCAAGTTTGCAGTTGCAAATACACTAGTACCAGCGTCACTGCGAATAACACCGTCGCTGCTGCTGCTGCATAACCAAAATCAAACTGACCAAAAGCCTCTTGGTAAATGTAGTAAACTAGCAAATTAGTCGAATTCAGTGGCCCACCGCTCGTCATCACATAAACTTGCTCAAAACTCCGCAATGTAAAAATCGCGGTAGTGATGATTGCAAATATCACAGTAGGGCGCAATCCGGGCAGAGTAATATACCAAAATTGTTGCCAAGCATTTGCTCCATCCAAATCTGCTGCTTCATAACGACTGGGAGGAATTGCTTGCAACCCTGCTAAAAAAACCACCATATTGAAACCTAGTTGTTTCCAAATACTCATTAAAATAAGTACCGGCATTGCCCAAAATGTGTCTCCTAGCCAGGGTATGGCTGGAATGCCAAAAAAATCTAAAAGTCCGTTAACTGGCCCTGATGTTTGAAACAGCCAGCGAAATCCCAAACCTGCTGCCACAAGTGAGATAATTGAAGGTATAAAATAGGCACTTCGCAGGATGCCCCGCAAGGGAATGGAGCGGTTTAATAGCACTGCCAATCCCAAAGAGATAACTAAACTGGGAATGATGGTGGCAACTGTAAAATAAAAGGTGTTACCCATAACTTGCCAGAAGTCGGGATTGAGTAGCAAGCGCCAATAGTTTTTTAAGCCTATCCAATAAATACCTTTTGAAGTGAAACTACCAGCGGTGAAACTGAGGTAAAACAAATAGGCGATCGGCCAAATGATAAAAATACCCAACAAAATTAGTGCTGGTGTGAGAAAAATCCAGGCAGCTACTGTGTCATTATCCAACCATGATTTAGTATATATTTTTGGCATCTATAATTTTTCCTCTTAGCTTAATAATTATGTAACGCAGTCTCAGTACTGCCGGATGATACAGCAGAAATACTCCACACCAGAATTCAAATTCAACAACATCGGATTTTACCATAGGCGATCGCTTGAGTAAGCTCTTGGTTCATAATTACCTTTAGTTAGAATCTTTACAAACGATATCCCAGCAGTATTTGATGGAGATACGGTGAGGCAGTCGCAGTTCTGGCGGTTTCCGTCGGTTGCGAACTGCCGAACCCGAAGGGTGACAGTTGAAGACGATCGCTACAGCTACGCAGAGCAGCGTTTCGTCACGTTTGGCTTGTTGCAAGGGTGAGTCGTTGCTATTATCCATACAGATCGTGATGATTTAACACGGATTATTTCTGCAAGAAAGGCAACCAAATATGAGCAACGAATCTATTTCGAGCAATTCTCAGACTGATTGGCAATGGCTTGATGCTATGAGCGATGAAGACATTGATTTATCAGATTGCCCGGAAATTACACCAGAACTGTTTCAGCCTACCGCGATCGTCTTTGATGCCGTGTCCCGAAAAATACAGTAGCGGCAAATCATCCTTGTGCCGATTGGAGAACAGCGTTTTGATCGCCATTTCTACAGTTTGTCGTTCAGGATTTTTTAGCCGGAGAACATCTGACGCAGCAAACTCGCCCATCTCTGGATGCAGCAGCACCTCGTACACAGCTTCCACATCTCTAACTGCACTGGGCAACGGATTCAGCCCTGGCTCATACACACTGACCCCAATCAGCAACGCTAACTTTGCCATTAAACTCACCTATGCTGCGAGCAAATCCTCTGCGGGTTTAATCTCTGTGTTGTTCCCTTCATACCAAGTATTAAAATATCACATATATCAATTGGACTAATTATGAGCAAAATTTAATCAAGCGTAGGCGTAGCCAGTCGTAGACATCGCACGCAACAAGGATGAAATTCTACCTATTTATGTGAGAAAAATCCAAGCAGCTACTGTATCATTATCCAACCACGATTTAGTATATTTTTTTGGCATCTATAATTTTTCCTTTTAGCTGTTATGACCCTGCGCCCTGATTCTACCTTTAGCTTAGTTTCTCCTAACATTAGCGATGTTTACCGACAAGTCGCCCCTTTAAAACTGGGAATTATGGCTTCTGGGAATGGCAGCAATTTTGATGTAGTTGCTCAAGCTATCCAAGATGGGCAGCTAAATGCCCAAATTCAAGTTTTAATTTACAATAACCCCTCGGCGAAAGCAGCCGTAAGAGCAGCCAATAGAAATGTAGAAGCTGTTTTATTGAATCACCGCAACTATCAAAATCGAGAAGAATTTGATGAGAAAATTGTGCAGACATTGCGGCACTACGATGTGGAATGGGTGATTTTGGCAGGTTGGATGCGACTAGTAACCTCAGTATTAATTGATGCTTTTTCTGAGAGGATTATTAATATCCATCCTAGTTTGTTACCTAGTTTCAAGGGAATCCATGCCGTAGAACAAGCCTTGGCATCTGGGGTAAAAATCACTGGTTGTACAGCGCATATAACTTGTTTAGAAATGGACAGTGGCCCAATATTGATGCAAGCCGCAGTACCAGTATTGCCGGATGATACAGCAGAAACACTCCACGCCAGGATTCAAATTCAGGAACATCGGATTTTGCCACTAGCGATCGCTCTGGCAGCCTCTTCCTCAAAAGGTACACCAAGCCTAACGTAAAAATACATGATGTTGTTGGCGATCATAAAAGAACCCCACCCCCAACCTCTCGCCGCTCTTCGGGGCTACCGTGTATACACAAGTCGTATTACCCCCCTTAATCCCCCCTTGGAAAGGGGGGAGATCGGAAATCTGGTTCCCTCCCCTTAAAAAGGGGAGGGTTAGGGTGGGGTAAGATGTTTTTGACGATAATATAAAACAGTCATAAATAAACAGCTAACACTCTGTTGCATTTGGGTATGACGAGGAACAACAGTTATGATTTAAACTTCTGTTCTATTTGCAGATATTCAGGAACGCCGACAAGTTCTTGAAAATCTTGAAAGCTAACCAAATCAGGTAATTCAGTGTTGGTTCCTTGTTCTTTTAAATGAAGAAAACAAGCAGTCATTACCTTTGTCACAGCTAGTAGGGCAGTTAGAGGGAAAAACACAATTTTGAAGCCCAATTGTTGTAACTTTGCCACAGAAACTTCGGGAGTTTTACCACCTTCAACGATATTGGCTACTAGTGGCACATTCGGGAAAGCTGCGGCGATCGCTTTTAATTCTTCAATAGACTGGGGAGCCTCTACAAATAGTATATCTGCACCAGCGGCAATGTAAGCCCGACCACGAGCGATCGCTGACTCTAAACCTAGTGACGCACGGACATCAGTACGAGCAATAATCACTAAACCGCTATCACCCCGTGCCTCCACTGCTGCCCTGATTTTACCAACGTGTTCCGCCTGGGTAATAACTCGTTTGCCCTCAAAGTGTCCACATTTTTTCGGCCATTCTTGGTCTTCTAGTAGTACACCAGCCACCCCCAACTGGACAGCATCCTTAATCGTACGGACAACATTTAAAGCGTTGCCATAACCAGTATCTAAATCTGCAATTAGGGGAATATTCACCGACTGAGCAATTCGTCCCACACTATAGAGCATTTCGGTAGCGGTGACAAAACCATAGTCTGGTAAACCCACTGTGGAAGCGGCAATCCCAAAGCCACTTGTAACCACTACTTCAAAACCTGTCTGTTCAACTAGCTTGGCTCCCAGACAATCATAAACACCTGGGATAACGATAATTTCAGGACGTGTAAGTAACTGCCGCAGTTTTTGAGAAGAAGACATAAAAAATTCAAAATTCAAAATTCAAAATTGCAGAAACTTGAGTAGGACTTAGGCACACTCTACAAATTCTCGCTAATAACGGCGGTACTTTTCCTACTCTCCCACAAAGCTATTAATTAGAGTTAGCTTCAGCAGCTTCATACGCTTGTAGTAGCCTAGCATGATCGAGAGTAAATCCTACTTGCATTGCTATCTGGGCAAATAAATCAATCTCAGGCTGTTGCTAATCACGGGGTTCAGAACACTGGTGTGCAATTAACAAGCCAAATAGCTGCTGATCTTTGATAATGGGTGCTACTAAACTTGCTTTCACAGCAAAGGATTCAAGCAGGCTAATGTGACAATCAGCCAAACCAGAATCATAAATGTTGTTGATTGCGACAACGCGACCAGACTGGTACTTTTCTACATAGCCTTGAGTGAAACAGGGGTCGTGGATTTTAGACCGCAAAACTTTGGGATAACCTGGAACCACTGATTCGGCAATTATAATTCCCAACCAATTAGCATAAAAGGTATTATATCTATTGAATGAGTGACTTCCGCGCAGCGGTAATAGTGGGCGATGCCTGCGGTTTTTGCTAGCCTAAGCACTAATTGATCCAAGCTCAAAATTTATTTTTTAATTGTCGCAATTGCCACATTTTCCAGAAATAGCTAGAAATCCAATTGGTAATAATGTGAGCGACAATCGGCACTAATAAGTTGCCTGTGAGCAGGGCGCTATATGCCAATATCATCCCGACAATCGTTGCCCAAATCACATAAGGCCATTGTTGGGAACCGCTAAAATGCAAAATGCCAAAGCAAAGACTGGATACAATTACAGCTGTAAGATCAGAGCCTAAAGCTGACAGCATCACACCTCTAAATAATAATTCTTCACTCAACCCCGGTAGCAACCCCAGCCAAATTAAGTCTGGTAAAGCTAAAGGTTTCAGTACCACTTCTAGGTAATAATCTGCACTTTTACGATAGGCAGTCCAAAGGCGATAAGTTAAGCCACTTAAGGCGGTGATGACGAACCCCAACCCTATACCCAACAGCAACTCTCTTTGGTTCAAGTAGTCCCAAGAAAATAGGGAAAAGTTGCCAAAGTGCAACGAAACTTTGGCGACTATCAACAAAATGATTGCAGTCGCTCCCATCGCCCCAAGTACTTGCATGCGCGTCAGGTATGGAATTTCTGGCTCTTGTTTGTGTTGTTCAACCACGGGTTTTTAAGGAGAGTGGGGAGTGGAAAGTGGGGAGAGCAGGGGCAAAAGAGGTAGAAAAGGCAGGGGAGCAGGGGGAAAAATAACTTATAACTCCTAACTCCTGTACAGACGTGATTAATCGCGTCTCTACTCCCAACTCTTAAATTACTCGCTCCAAAGCTAATAATTTGGGACGGAGAGCAAAGGGATTGATGCCTGCTTTATGTGCTGCTAATACACCCACTGCTTCTAAATATGAGTTTACCTGTATAGTTTTGATCCCCAAGGGTTGGGGAGGAACTTTTATAAGAGTTTTATTTTCTTCAACTGTAATTATTTTGCATCGTCTTTGGCTTAAACTCAATAAGGCACTGCCACCACAGGCAGTTGCAGGTACGATCACAGCATCCACTTGATCTGCCCAAATATCTTCTTGCTCTGATGGGATCAGTCTTTTCTCTATTATAAATTGTGGGGCATGACTTAATCCTACAAGCACACACGGCAAAAAGGTATAGCCCAATTCTTCAGCGGCGGAACGGGGAGATAAATCAGGTTGTGGAGGTTCGCTCAAAAGGGCAGGAGAATGGGCGCAAGGAATTTGAAAGGTTCGCACTAGCAAATGGCTAATTACGGCTTCTGCACCCGCTAAAGAATCAACGCCTTCACCGTGGCGGTATTTCTGTACTGCTTCCTCATCCATATCATCGGGGAAACGGGCAACAACTGCGATCGCTTCTGCACCCGCTTTTTTAATTAATATCTCAGCTGCCCGTAACAAGCTATCCGGGTTGCCAATTGTTCCCCAACTAGCTCCCGATGCTGTAGACCGTAATTCTACATTTAATGGTGCATCAGTAATTACATAATCTGTTAAAGTCAATCCCAGAGTTGCTCTAACTGCATCTGCTGCTTGTATATGTCGTAATCGCAACTCTGGCTCAATCGCTTGGTCTAAAAGCAAACCTACTTTGTTAGTGCGGACTGGACGCAAACCCCAGCATCCAGAAGCAAATTTGTCAAGCCCGTAACCTTCAACATAGAAAGCGTTTGGGAGATTCCAATACAAACTTGCGCCATTAAGGACATTGGGGTGAGTAATTAGGCGATCGCAAACCTGTGCTATAACTTTGGCAACAGGTAAAGCATCTCCGGCATAACCTCCAATGGCAGCCCCAACGCCAGTTGGTACAATTAAGATAGCTGTGTAGGGACGATTCATCTTATAGTTATCAGTGCCCAGTTATGAGTTATGAGTAAAAATTATAATTACTTCTCACTCTCCAGGGCTATTTCGTTCTAGACATGAACCGCCCAGAACTAAAGTTCCGCGCCTCATAACTAAAGTCCGTTTTAAAGGACTATAACCTTTTCACAGTCGTCTTTAGACGACTTTCGCTATTAGACTGGTGAATTCATTCTGAGGCGGGCTAGATGAAAATGAAATATTCTTTGCCTACTCTCAACTATCAACTTCTAACTCAGCACTCACTACTAAAGACTGGGTATTCTTTATCACTACGGCTTCAACTGTAGCTTTTTGTTCGTCAACGTCCACAGAGGTAACTGCCCAACGGAGGGGTTCCCCTTGTTTGTTCAACTCTGTTTCAATTACTTTTAGTAATTCTGCGGGAGTTTCTTGTAAATCAATTTCTGCGGTAATAAAGTGAGTCGTCATCTTGGTAAATCCTGTTGATTTGTAGTTTCTAGAATAGCTGATATCAGTTGCTGTGAAAAACTTATGTTATTTATCAGATTTGGTAATGTTAAGTGAACAGTTATCAATAATCAATTCCGATACTGATAACTATTTACTGATTATTGGTCTTTGCCAAATTGTAACTGATAAACTACATCTTCTTTTTCCGTCTGAACTTTCAAATCAGAAAGAGGTTTGGCAACACAAAGCAATACGTAACCTTGCTTTTGCAAATCTGGACTAACGCCCATACCATCAGTTTGATCTACAGTTCCCTCACTTATTTGACCGGCGCAAGTTGTGCAAACACCTGCATGACATGAACTCGGCAAATCCAAACCAGCAGCATCGGCAACTGATAAGATAGTTTCATCTTCAGGGACTTGCAAGGTATGAATTTCACCTTGGTGATGAATTTCTACGGTGTAATTTTTAGGCATATACAAAGAAAGGTGATGCAACGAACAAATTTATTATTTTATCTGAAATAGTTAAAAATATCTAGATACTAGCATAAAAGTTTAGGTTAAATCCTGAGATTATAGTCACTAATTCTGAACAATTTGTAGACTAGTAACATTAATTACTATAATTTGAATTATTAGTTAAATTTACTATAAATATATATGCGCGATCGCGTTGTCTTAAAAACTGTATCTGTCAGTCTGCCTTTTGGCATTGGTTCGATGTCGTGGAAAGTTGACACCACACAAAAGAAAGCCGCTTGGTCGCTTTATGTGGAATTGGTGACGCGCATTGCTGTGCAACCATTAGAAGTTGACCAGAGTTTGGTACGGGAAGCGATGAACTCTCTTTATAGTTTATTTGGCACTACCCGTGAAGTTCTCAAAGCCGCCGGGCCAGATGTAGGTGCTTCTCGTGATTCAGTGGGGGAATTGCCATTGCTGTTTTGATACAGCCTCACCCAAAGGATACCTCTCGGTATGATGGTTCCGCTGGCGGGGGTTGGGGGGCGGTTGGGTTCGGTTGTGGTGGTGGTTGGTTGTGTTTCTTCTCTCGCATCGAGACTTGTAAACTGTAACATTTAAGGCTTTCAGATATTTATAAAGATTTATTACCTACCCCAGATGCACAGTAAAATCAACATTTCCGAATTCCGATACCTGGCACTGCGGGGTTATAATAGTTCGCCTGAATAAATTTTTCTGCTACCTCATGCACCTTCAGTATCTTCAGTTACTTTTTGCTTATCCCAAGATAAACTCGTCTGCCCCGGTGACTTCTTCTTACCTTTATTCTTCAAAGAAGGCAAAAAACGACTACCCCTCCCTAACGGGAAGTCAAAAATCAAAAGTCAAAAGTCAAAAGTTTATTGTCTTAGCTTTGCTTTAGTTGTTACGATTGATTTAGCAATAATTTTAATTAACTATTCACACTCATCTAAAAGGTTTTTTACTTGTGTTTCAGTCGTCATTTCTGATTTGATTAACAGCTTCAACCAGTATTTTGTTTCTTTTGGTTCTTTTAGTGCTATAGATTGCTTGCTGATAAAATCCCTATCACTTTCAGCAAACTGAGACTCTTCAATATTTGCACCAATTGATGTCCCCGATCTGAATAACTGAGCAGCTAATAATCTTGGTGTTCCTGGCTGTTTATCTAAATAAGCACAAATTTTGGTTATTCTGACAGCGAATTCAAATGCTCTATCAGGAATTGGGATGTGATTACTCATACCAAAAAGTATAGGCTGTCGGGCGTCTAAATTGTACGTCAACTTATCAAAGCTCAATTATTATTTTTGACTTTTGACTTTTGACTTTTGACTTCCCCAACGGGGCCGGTTGCTATAATGCACTCACCAACAAACTTTTGAGAAAATGTTATAACTTTAACTCTTAAGGTTAGAATATCAAGCCTTAAGATCATAATATTAAGCCTTGAAGCTAGAACATGAAGCCTTCAGGTTACAACATTCAGGCTTAAAGTCACAACATTAAGCCTTAAAGCTAGAACATCAAGGCTTCAGGTTACAATATTAAGCCTTAAAGTTAAAGCGATCGCTCATAACGCTTCTCAATTGCATGGAATACAAACCATTTGTAGGGCACAGCAATGCTCATAAGTGTCAACTTAACCTGAAATGCCTACCCAATATACGTTTTACTGCACCCCCAAACCTTCCCCTTATCAAGCTACAGTGTACACAAAAGTTGAATTACCCCCCTTAATCCCCCCTTATAAAGGGGGGAAATAAGATTTCCGGTTCCCTCCCCTTTACAAGGGGAGGGTTAGGGTGGGGTAAAACTGACACGAAAACTCAGTGAGTAAACTATAAGAGACTTGTGTGTACACCGTAGTTTTACCTTACCAAGGCGAGGGGCGGTTTTGGCTTTAGACAAAACCGGGGTAGGGTGACGCGGTAAGTAATGGTAAGTGAATGAACTCAATTTCACTTTTTGACAAGGGTTTCACGTTAAGTTGACACCAATGAGCAATGCTATGCCCTATTGTGTATTGCATCCATAGACGCGTAGCGGCTACTCTGGGAGAACGCTAAGAGCGAACCCGCAGGGTACAAGAACCGCTATAGAAGTAAAAGTGCGATGTCTACGATGGGCTATGCCTACGTTTTTGTAACAACATTGTAATTTTCGTACAACTTAAACATAATATTATTTCACTGAAAATCAACCTTTCGTGATTAAATTCCGAGAAATCACGGGCATTAATAAAAACTTTTACTCAGAAAAATGCGCTTTTTGCTGAACCAGAATACAGGTCAATTAAGACAAAATAGTTCTATAGAGCTATTAAAAGTGTAAATTTATGCCTCGAACAAAACGTAGTTCCCGAATTTTAGACAAAGCTGAGTTTAGAGTTGCCGGATTGAAAGCTATCGATCCAAATATCAATTTTGATGATACTTACAACTTGCAAAACCTGAGTCAATTAATAGAGCAGTTTCACAATATGCTTGATGATTATAATGCTGGTATAGCTATGATTGAATCTTCTAGAAAAAAGTTGGATGAGATGGAAAAAACCTTAAATCAGGTTTCAGACAAGATGCTGGTGGGGGTTGGTTTTAAGTACGGCAAAAATAGCGATGAATATGAACTTGCAGGTGGTGTTCGAGACAGCGAACGCATCCGTAAAAGCAGATTGACACGCTTGAAAGCTAACACAGATAAAACATCAAATGAAAATGCAGTAACCGCTTAGTACCGTAAAACGGAAGTCAAAAGTCAAAAGTCAAAAGTCAAAAGTCAAAAGGTTTTAATTTTTGGCTTTCTGGCTGTTTTGAATGGTAGGTTTATTTCCGCCGACCTCTACTAATACCGTTGCGCGGAAGTTTAAGCGACTAAAGTTAAGTGTATTTCGGGTGAGGTATGAAAAATTAAAAGTAATCAGCCGAAGGTGACATTCAAGGTGTCTAGATCCCCGACTTTTCTAAGAGGATGTTTGGAAAGTATTAAATAACTCAATTAAGCGAGTCTTCTCAGCATTAACCGAATCATTGCGATCTCGCCCAGTTCTGAACCCATAGCTCCTGGCGTGGAAAGTGGCTTCGTGTGCTGGTTCAAGTGCATATTTTGCAAGGCATTGCCAGGCTCTATCTGCGATAGTTGGTATTTTAAGCATTCTGGTAGTCCCGTCCTTTTTAGGAATGGAAATTTCCTTTAAGCCTTGATGTTTCCAATTTCCACTATTCATTTTGAGTAGTTCTTCTAGATTAGACCTCTTGCATAAGTCGAATAGACTCCCCTTAATCCCCCCGATATATTGGGGGGAAACTTGAAATCTTGCGCCCTCCCCAATACATCGGGGAGGGTTGGGGAGGGGTGATTCAAGGATTTTTGCAAGAGGTCTATTGAAGCGTTCTTCAAATGTGAGGGATTTCAGGCTGGCTTAATTATGTACAGACTGATTACCGTAATTCACTAAGCAACGAATCGCACACGCTCCACATCCCAACGCTTTGGCAACAGAACAAAGCCTTTAGTATTAACCGAACGACGCACAACCTCCAAAATCCAGTGATAAGTATCCATCACCCATCTCATAAAGCCTTCTACCTTGATAGCCAGCATCAACCCAAATCAGCACCAAACGATTTAGGCGATGCCTATTACAACAGAAAAAATCAAAATTTACCACAAGAAGCAAAACCAAAGTTTATGATAAGTGAACTCTTAAATTTGCTGGATTTTTTTAATTAACAGATTTTTTCTTTATTAATCTAAAGTTAAATTTTAAATAGTTTGTTTTAAATTATTTGGAGGAATTTTCTAATATGTCTATATATAATTCAATCGGTCAACAATACTCAAAAACTCGCGTTCCTGATATCCGTATTGTCAATAAATTAATTGATTTACTCAATTTACCCAGAAGTAGCATTATGGCTGATATTGGCGCTGGTACTGGTGGTTACAGTCTAGCGCTAGCTAATAAAGGATTTCTTGTTAATGCTGTTGAACCTTCTGTAGTGATGCAAAAACAAGCAGTAAAACATCAGCAAATTAAGTGGTTTACTGGCTATGCAGAAAATTTACCTTTACCAAATCAGTCTGTTGATGCTGTTGTAAGTATCCTGGCAACTCATCACTTTTCTCATCTCGCAAAAGCTTTTCAGGAAATGCACAGAATAATTAGAGATGGGGCAATAATATTGTTAAGTTTTGATATTAGATTAGCTCAGAAGATATGGCTTTATGATTATTTTCCGTTTTTGTGGGAAGATGCGTTACAATTTTTACCACTTAACAAACAGATTAATTTAATTCAGAGTAATACTAAAAGGCGTGTTGAAGCTATACCCCTTTTGTTACCATATGATTTATCTGATTTATTCGCAGCAGCAGGCTGGAGACGACCAGAGTTATATCTTCAACCAGAAGTACGTGCAGGAATATCATCTTTTGCTTTAGCTAATCAAGATTTAGCAGAACAAGGAGTAAAGTTACTTGCAGCAGATTTAAGTAGTGGAGAATGGAGCAAAAAATATGATGATATTCACAATTTGATAGAGATTGATATAGGCTATCGTTTTATCCGTGCAACGCTGGATAACTAAATCATTGTAATTTAAAATTAAATTATGACAAACAAAGTTAGTGTAAGTGATAAAATTAAAATTAGACAAGCTGAGATTAAAGATGTCGATAGAATTGCTAGTCTTTGCGAACAACTTGAATATTCTGTGACAAACCAACAAATAGAGCAGCGCCTTACTAAAATTAAAAATAACGATGCTCATATTGTGTATGTTGCCACTTTAGAAGATGAATATGTAATAGCTTGGGTACACGCTCATATTTGTGACTCAATAGTTATTCCAACTCCAGCGATTATTTTGGGATTATTTGTAGATAAAGATTATCATCATAGTGGAATTGGACGTTTTTTAATGCAACAAATTGAACAGTGGGCTTCTCTGGCTGGATGTGATAGTGTTCTGTTACGTTCTAATATTAAGCGCAAAGAAGCTCACTTGTTTTATGAGAAAATTGGCTATACCAATATCAAGCAATCATTAACTTTTAATAAAAACCTGTTTTAGTGAAAAATATGCAGTTAATTAATATATTTGCCACTCCCCGTCTGCTTAATGCTCGTCTGGGATTTAAATATTTGAATAAACTACATCGTATGCATCTAAACAACCTACAATGGTGAGATAATTTATGCAAGCTTACCCCATTTATTTTACCATTTAGCAGTTTCAGTACAAAATTATGGAGTTATTTTATGGCTTTAATCAATCAGAGAATAGATGTTCCTGTGATCGTTGATGAATCGAAATGTCTAGAAAAATGCACAGCTTGTATTGAAGTTTGTCCCTTGGATGTATTGGCAAAAAATCCAGAAACAGGCAAAGCCTACATGAAATATGATGAGTGTTGGTTTTGTCTACCTTGTGAAAAAGAATGTCCAACCAATGCAATTACTGTGCAAATTCCCTTTTTATTACGTTAACTATCTGTGGTAAAAATTAATGAATGATGACCTCAAACATTGGCTAGACATGTTGCGATCGCCTGACGTAAATGATCGTATAGTAGCTGTCAAAACCTTGCAACATCTAGGCGATGACGAAACAATCGATGCTTTAATTATCGCTTTGAAAGACGAACATATTACTGTTCAGAAAATAGCAATATCTGCCCTTTGGGAAATTGCTAATCCTGTTGCCATTCCTGCCTTAATTGAATGCCTTGGTTCAGTAGATACAGATATTTGCACTGAAGCCGCATCAGCATTAAACGAGTTAGTTACACAAAAAGAATTGTTACTTTTACTAGAGCAACTCCAAAGTAATGATGTAAATATTCAATTAAATATTTTATTGCTTTTGCGGAAGATACATGATATTCAATCTTTACCTGACATTTTACCATTTTTAGAATCAAAAAATTCTGAGTTAAGAGAAGCAGCCGTTACTACACTGCGATATATCAATCAACTAGAAAAATGTCCGCAAGCTTTAAATTTAATCTTTGATGAGAAAGCAAGTGTACGTTGTGCTGCTGCTTTAACTTTAGAACATTTACAAGATGCAGAAGTGATTACAATACTTTGTCAAGCACTTACAAATGATAGTGACTGGCAAGTTCGCCGGAATGCAGCTAAATCTCTGGCTATTCATGCAAATAATCAAGCAATTTCAGTATTAGAAATAGCTTTAAATGATCAACATTGGCAAGTGCGAAAATCAGCAGCACAAGCTTTGCAAAAAATTCCAGATATTCAAGTTATGCCGAGATTAATTCAAGCCTTAACAGATGAATATGCATATGTCCGCAAAGAAGCTGCGATCGCACTTGGGAATTTAGCTCATCCCGACGTTATTAACCCCCTACAACAAGCCTTAGATGATCCTGACAAAGAAGTGTCTATCCAAGCACAACGGGCAATTCAAAAGATTCAAACAGATAAAAAAGTCGTATTGGGTTAAGTGAATTGACAATAATGATGCAATCAAAGGATAATTTCTATCAGCAACAAGTAGTCCAACTCCTCAAACAGGTTATCGAACCTATCTTAAAAAATGACATCGTTAGTTTGGGAATGATCCGAAACTTACGCATAGTTGATGACTATATTTACTTACGTTTATATATTGGTTCTCATCAGCACCAATTACAGCCAGAAATTGAATCTAAATTATCATCTCTATCTTGGTGTAAAAAAACTTATATTCAAATTTGTACAATTCCCGGTGTTAAAATAACTCTTGCAGTTTCTAGTGGTAAAGGTGGTGTGGGCAAATCCACAACAGCCGTTAATATCGCCGCAGCTTTAAAATTACAAGGTGCAAAAGTAGGACTATTAGACGCTGATATTTATGGCCCCAATGTTCCCCAGATGTTGGGTTTAGGACAAGCTGATATTCAAGTGATTAATACTCCCACAGGTGATAAGTTTTTACCTCTAGAAGTTCAGGGAATAAAAATAATGTCAGTGGGTTTACTTGCAGAAGCAAATCGTCCTTTGGCATGGCGAGGGCCTGTATTGCATAAAATTATCACGCAATTTTTGCAAGATGTGGAATGGGGGGAATTAGATTATTTATTGATAGATTTACCTCCCGGTACAGGTGATGCTCAAATTACAATTATCCAAGAAAGCCCAATTGGTGGAGTCATTTTAGTAACAACTCCTCAACAAGTGGCTGTTGCAGATGTACGACGTAACATATATATGTTTCGCCAAGTGGGTGTTCCTATCCTTGGCATCATTGAAAATATGAGTTATTTAATTTGTAGTGATTGTGGTTCACGCACACCGATTTTTGGTAGTGGTGGCGGCGAACAACTAGCCGCAGAATTACAAGCGCCTCTCTTGGGACAAATTCCCATTGATTCCCGCATTTGTAGCGGTAGTGATACTGGAAATCCGATTGCGATAAGCGAATACGCTTCACCAGCAAAGGAGGTTTTTACACAAATAGCTACTTCATTAAATACTACTTTTATGTTACACGATCAAACTACGCAGCTTGACCAAGTTTAGTAGCTTCAGGAACTTCAATTAATTGCCCTGTTTTGACATCGTAGATATAGCCATAGATAGGAATTTCATTCGGAACTAATGGATGCAAACGAATCCGTTGTACATCTATATAGACGCTTTTAGCCTGGTCATCAATAGTCAACCAATTGATAAACTTGCCTTCGCTTGATCCCGACCCAGATCCAATATCTAACCAACCTATTTCATCTAGCTTGGCTGTTTTGAGGCTACTAGAAAGTAAATTACTGATGATTTCATTAGTGAAGGTTTCCATCCCGCAATTAGTGTGATGAATTACAAACCATTCACGCGTCCCAAGTAATTTGTAAGAAATTACTAAAGAGCGAATCGCATCATCGCTAGCACGTCCCCCTGCATTACGAATTACATGAGCATCTCCTTCAGTTAGTCCAGCAAATTTAGCTGGGTCAAGTCGAGCATCCATGCACGTGAGAATTGCAAACCGACGAGATGGGGGTATAGTGAGATTACCTTTATCACCGAATTTATCAGTGTAACTAAGATTAGCTGCTAGAACTTCTTCTACAATTTGGCTCATTTTGAATTTATGTGGGCGATAAGCCTGACGGCATAGCTAACGCTTACCGCTAGATTAGCAAACCAAAAGTAAATAGACCACACCTGTCCTAGGGGCGCAGAGAGTAGGAGTTTGAGACAAGTTTTTGCTATTTATGCGGGGTAAAAGACCAATGTTCGTAGTTCGATGCTTTCTCGTGGGGGAGCGTTGGCTGGGCTGGTGGGGTCTTCAAAGGCTGTATGGGCGGCAAAACGGGCGTGTCCGTCTCCTGCGGAGTCGAGGCATTTGATAAATAGTGCTTCGTCTCTGTGCATTTGCGGAAAGTAGAACCATTTATGTTTGGAGTTATACGTGACTCCATAAGTTTCACCGACGCGATCGCGGTACACTAAATCACCAGCTACAAGGTCTGTTATTGCAATGCTTTGCGCGTCACACACTGCCAATGGTGACTCCTGAATTGGTTGTGCGATCGCTCGCCAAACATTGATGATGGCAAATCGTTGTTTTAGTAGCGCATTAATGTCATCTATGCCTTGCGCTGCTAGTTCCAAACGGGCGCGAGTATAGCCAGATTTAGCGGTGAAGTCGTTGTGTACGCGCAAGGCAGGTTCTTTAATATTATTCTCACCTGGCTTTGACTGACCGGCGTTACGCAGAGTGTGATCAAATATCACTACCTTAGTTCCACCTGTCACCTCTTTTAATAATTGCTCGGCTTCTGGATAGTAGACGCGGCGTACTTCGTCTTCATCGTAAAAGTCGCGGACATTAGTATTATGTCCAGTAAAAGCGAATCCTTCTTTATCTAATGAGATGTTCTCTGAGATAGAACGAGCATTGTAAATTGGCAGTTTGTGCGTCTGATAAGTTGAATTCGTGCGGGGAATCCCGGCTGGCGGTTCATAAGTATAGTTAACAGGTTTTTCTGCCGTTGGAATCAGGTAAGTGAGGTTAGCCTCTACGGATGGCAGATCCAGGGAAATCGGTCTGTCTATAACTTGGTTATTTAAGCTCATAGGTCATCCCATTTTGGATTTTGGTTAATTTTTGGTCAATACTTAACAGTTAATGATTCACTTCCATTACCACACCCCTTTATCCTATTTTTGAGATGCACCAACGGGAACAGGTTCACCGAGAACTTTGGCGAATCTTTCCAAATAGAAGTCTACAGGGTTTGCTACTGCTTGGATTGAGGAGCGATCGCCTACCAGATTCCACCATGTCTGCAAACGAGGTGTTTCTGCTGGTAGTGTGAATTTACGGAAGTGTTCTAAGAGTGGTAAACGTTCAAACCAAGGATAGAAGCTGATATCAACTAGGCTAAAGTGATCTCCTAACAAGTAATCACCTTTGCCTAATCCTTGTTGTTCAATATATAGAAGTGCTTCTGTGAACTCTTTTCGTCCTTGCTCTTGTTCGGTGCTATCTTTACCGCGCAGAAATTTGTTAAAAGCTGGGACAAGGCGAGTATTGGCGTAGTCTATCCAAATCCGAGCGATCGCTTTAGCTGCGGGATCGCGGGGTAATAAAGCTGGTTCGGGAAAAACCTCATTTAGATATTCATTGATGATAGCGGACTCGTAAATTTTAACATCTCCATGCTCGATAGCTGGAACTTTGCCATAGTGGGAAATCTGCGTGTACCCATCTGGTTTATTTTGTAAGTCAATTTCTATCGGGGTGAAGTCAATGCCTTTTTCCAGTAAGACTACACGAGTCCGTTGAGAGAAGGTAGAGGCTTTGGCGAAGTACAGTTGTATGTTACTCATAAAATCTTTTCCTTGTAATTATCGTGACATGCAGACTATTTGAGATTGCACAACTCCAACTAAAGCAATAAGACAGAAGCAAGATGTGTTGATTAGTGCAGTTAAATAATTGACTGGCAGGTATCTGCGTCAGTTAGATGTATACTACAGCTTATCGGTCGATTTAACGTATTTTAAATATTATACAGTCTTTATGAAAATATGCAAACCTAATTATTAGTGTAATTAAATAAATATCTAGACATAATCAAGGTTGTCAAAAAGAGGTATTCTTATGTACTCAAAATCTGACTCTAGTAGGCAGATCCGTCTTGGCTTGCTAGTACCCGTAGGTAACACGACGTTTGAGCCTGACTTTCACTGTGCTTTTTCCAGTCAAGTCAGTGTTCATAGCCATCGCGTGATTGCCCAACGCTCCCACGCATCTGAGAACTATGAATCAATGGATGACATTAACGAAGAAGCTGTTAAGGAAGTAAAAAAATTAGCTAGAGCCGGGATACATTTTGGAGCATACGGCTTCACAACAGCAACATTTTACCAAGTGCGAGTTTTTGCTGAAAAATTAGAGCAACGTTTGATACAGGCGCTAGGAGTACCCGTTATTGTGCCTGCTTTAGCTCTATTAGAAGCGTTGACATACCTAAAAATTAGGAAAATTTCTGTAGTCACCCCTTATCCAGAATGGAACAACCAAACGCTAAAAACGTTTTTGAGTGAAGCGTCTTTTGAAATAGTGGGGTTTAAAGGTGATGAACGCCCAAAAGAAGTAGTGAAAAATAATTACTTTGGCATTAGTTACCCGATGAAGCCGCAGCTTTCATCAAAGAGGTATCTCACAAAGGTGCAGATGCTATTGTGTTGCCCTGTACAGCATGGAGAACATTTGAGGTTATTAAGGAATTAGAGAATGATTTAAATATTCCTGTAGTCACAGCAAACCAAGCCACAATATGGAGTTTAGCAAGGCGTGCTTCTATTGAATCTGCACTTCGTCCGAGAGGAAAACTCTTTGCTATTTAGTCATAGAGCAATTCATAGATTAAATCTTAAAAAGAGGAAATTTCATGTCAGACAAGTCTAATTTACAAAACCCGCTTTTAGATGAGGTACTAGGTCATTATGAGCGTGGTTTAGAAGCTGAACGCTTATCAAAGCGTACAAATCCGATTGAACTAGTTCGCACCCAAGAGCTTCTTAGCCGCTACTTGCCTCCTCCTCCCGCAGTGATTTTCGATGTTGGTGGCGGCTCAGGCATCTATGCTTGTTGGCTTGCCCAGCTAGGGTATAAAGTTCATCTGATTGATGCAGTTCCTTTGCACGTAGAACAAGCCCGTTCTGCTTCTCAGGTTCAGCCAGATTATCCACTTGCAAGCGCAGAAGTTGGAGATGCCCGTCAGTTAAATCAAGCAAACAACAGCGTCGATGCAGTTCTTCTATTTGGGCCACTGTATCACTTGATCGAACGTAGCGATCGCATAGAAGCGTTACGCGAGGCTGATCGTGTTTTAAAGAGCGGAGGTCTTGTTTTTGGCGTTGCTTGTTCTCGCTTTGCTTCGCTTTTAGACGGTTTATTTCGGGGATGGCTAGACGATCCGAAGTTTGTGGAAATTGCTCATCAAGACTTGCTTGAAGGGCAGCATCGTAATCCGAGTAACCATCCTGCTTACTTTACAACAGCCTTCTTTCATCATCCTGATGAACTAAAAGCAGAGGTAGAAGAAGCAGGGTTATATTGTGAAAAGCTGTTAGCCATAGAAGGCCCAGGCAAATTACTACAAAATTTTGAGGAACATTGGAGTGAACAAAGTTGCCGTCAAAGACTCCTACAAGCTATTCGTTGGATAGAGACTGAACCTTCTACGCTAGGTGTGAGCGCTCACATTATGGCTATTGCTAAAAAAGTGGCAGTCTGACAGCAAGATGCACATTAACCTTATCAAACCTTAGTTAATTAAGAAAAATAAATATTAAGTGCAAACAGAACTGGTTATTTTCAACTGTGATGGAGTATTGGTAGACAGCGAGACATTGGGTAATCGTATTCTTGTTGAATTTGTCGCCGAGTTTGGCCTGATATTGAAACTTGAAAAAGCCATTTTGTTATTTATAAGGTTGCAAAATGGCTGATTGTCTTGCTGTCATTGAGCAAAGACTAGGGAGAAAGATGCCACAAGATTTTGTGACTCAACTTCGTACCCTTTAAAAACTAATCTATCCTCTGAGGCTAAGTTTTAAATATGGGTTTACAAAGCAATTTAAAACCTTAGATAAATTATGGATATTTCAATACGCAGCGTTAAGCAAGATGAATTATCAGCACTGCTATATCTGTACAAACATCTGAACCCAACGGATGCTCCCTTACCTGATGCATCAACTCTTGAGAAAATATGGAACGAAATATTGAGCGATAGCAAGATTAATTGCTTTGTAGCAGACTGGGAGGGAAACTTAATTGCCTCTTGTATTTTGGTGATCGTCCCTAATCTGACGCGAGGCGCTCGTCCCTATGGACTAATTGAGAATGTAATTACTCATCCCGATTATCGTCGCCAAGGTGGAGGAAAGTGCCTGATACATCATGCGTTACAATCTGTATGGAGTCATAATTGTTACAAAGTAATGCTCCAAAGTGGAAGTCAAACCAAGGAAGTACTCCAGTTTTACGAAAAACTGGGTTTAAGAAGGGTATCAAAACTGGTTTTGTGGCTACACCAATATCTCACTGAGGTGGTGTTAAGCTTTTTTGTAGCTAAATATATATAGTGCTTGACTTATATTTTCACAAGATGTAATTTATCAATATTAGATAAAACATCGGTAAATTAATCGGTTTTTAGTATTTTAGGAAATTGCAAATAAAAAAATAGCTCAAAAACTCTCTCTTCCTCATTTATCTATGCCTCTGTGGTAGCCTGTGACGAGACGCTCCGCAAATGCGTCTGCGTTTATTTGGGTAATTTATTTCTTGGAAGTCCCTTAACATAAATAAAGATATTTATTGTAAATTAGCCTGAGTTTAGAGTTAACAGTTTCTGCATAGTATCAAAGATTGAAAGTTTGCTTAAGATATATTGTTATAAAATATAGATTTTTCGACAATAAATAATGTAATGCGAGAAATAGATTACTGAAAAATACAACGAAAAGGGGGATTGTTGATCTAAAATCCAAAATGATATAAGTTTTAAGAAAAGTTGAATTTTATTGATGAACTACAGGCATTCAATTAGAAATAGCAAAAGTGAGAATATTATGTATGGAAAAAAATATTGCTTTCTCACATTAATATTTATTCAGGGAATAGCGATCGCACTCTTATTCATCAATACAACCGCATTGGCAGCCACAGTCAATCCCTGTCCCCAAGGTATGGCGATGATTTCAGGAGGAACGTTCAAAATGGGGTCTGATAATTCCAGTTTTGTGGAAGAGCGATCGCCTGGAGATGTAACGGTGACTAACTTCTGTATTGATAAATATGAGGTAACAAATGCACAATTTAGTGAATTTGTCAAGGAAACAGGATATGTGACAGTTGCAGAGCGTCCCTTATCTCAAGAACAGTTTCCCGATTTACCCGATGAGCAGCGATTACCGGGTTCCCTAGTGTTTGAGATGCCAAAACCAGGTGTCAAGCAAGTTTCCTTTCTGAGTTGGTGGCATTGGACTACTGGCGCGAATTGGCAACATCCCTTTGGCCCAGACAGTGCGTTGGTGCAGCCCGTTGCAGGCATCGCTAGCAAATCCAATTATCCAGTTGTTCACATAGCTTACGAAGATGCCCTAGCCTACGCCAAATGGTCAGGAAAATCCCTACCCACCGAAGCTCAATGGGAATATGCCGCCCGTGGTGGCTTGGATGGTGCAACCTATGCTTGGGGCAATAAATATTCTGAACATAAAGCCAACACTTGGCAAGGAATTTTTCCCTTTTTCAACACTAAAGCCGATGGTCACTTGGGCATTGCTCCCGTCGGTTCTTTTGCACCCAATGGTTATGGACTCTATGACATGACCGGCAATGTTTGGGAATGGACTACTGATTTTTTTCAAGTCGGACACGATCGCAAATCCGATCAAATTAATCCTATTGCCTTAAATCAAAGCTTTGATCCCAAAAAGCCCGATGAATCAAAGTTACACGTAATTAAGGGGGGATCATATCTCTGCGCTCCCAATTACTGTAGCCGCTTCCGTCCGGCGGCGCGGGAGTCAGAATCACCCGATACGGGAACTACTCATATCGGGTTTCGGCTAGTTAAAAATTTGCCTTCCAGCACACTATTTATAAATCCAAAATCCAAAATCTAAAATCCAAAATTGTATGACTGATCCTCACAAGAAAGATTCTTTGTATGTATCTCTCAAGTTAACTTCTGGTGTGATCGCCTTTTTGACAGCCCTGACGCTAATATTTTCTAGCCTCTTACCTCTACCTGCTTGGGCGGACTACGGCGACAAATTGCCATTACCCCAACCATCTTTTCAAGGCAAAATTGGCATTACTTACAAAGAATCCCAACCAGACTTCCCTAAACCTATTAAGGCTCCAGAAAATGCACCAAACGTTTTGTTGGTGTTGCTTGATGATGTCGGTTTTGGACAAACCAGCACCTTTGGCGGTCTGATCGATACGCCTAATTTAGACCGTCTAGCAGAAAGGGGATTGCGTTATAACCAATTCCACACTACAGCACTCTGCTCTCCTACCAGAGCCGCATTGCTCACAGGACGCAACCATCATTCTGTGAGTACAGGTGTGGTTACGGAGTTAGCCACAGGCTATCCAGGTTATACTGCGATTTTACCTAGAAGTGCAGCAACGATCGCCGAAGTATTGCGAAATTATGGATATAACACGGCGGCCTTTGGCAAATGGCACAATACCCCAGACTATGAAACCAGTGCAGCCGGCCCATTCGATCGCTGGCCCACAGCTTTAGGTTTTGAGTACTTTTATGGATTTCTGGGCGGTGATACCAATCAATGGAGTCCAGCTTTGGTGGAAAATACCCAACATATTCAGAAACCAAATCGCCCTGATTATCACCTCACCCCCGATTTAGCAGACCATGCAATTAAGTGGATTCGTACCCAACAAGCGATCGCTCCTGATAAACCCTTCTTTACCTACTTTGCCACTGGCGCTACCCATGCCCCACACCATGCGCCTAAGGAATGGATCGACAAGTACAAGGGTAAATTTGATCGAGGTTGGGATAAATTACGCGAAGACATCTTTGCTCGTCAGCTAGCCTTGGGTGTAATTCCCGCCAATACTAAACTGACTCCTCGCCCGGCGGAACTCCCGGCTTGGGATTCCCTCACTCCCACCGAGCAGAAAGTTTATGCGCGTCAGGCGAAAGTATTTGCAGGTTTCCTCAGCCATACCGATGCACAAATTGGTAGAGTCATTGACGCGATTGATCAACTTGGTGAATTAGATAATACCTTAGTCTTTTTCATCGCCGGCGATAATGGTGCGAGTGCTGAAGGCGGCTTAACAGGTAGTGTTAATGAATTAAAAGTCTTTAATGGCGTAGCAGAAAGTCCTCAAGAAGTTCTCGCGGCTTTAGATGATTTAGGTGGGCCGAAAGCCTTCAATCATTTTCATGCAGCTTGGGCTTGGGCAGTGGATAGCCCCTTCCAATGGACAAAACAAATTGCTTCTCACTTCGGCGGAACCCGCAATGGTTTAGTTGTGGCTTGGGGCGAACGCATCAAAAATCGTGGTGGACTGCGGAGCCAATTCCATCATGTAATTGATATTGCGCCTACAATTCTGGAAGCTGTGGGGATTGAAGAACCAGAGGTAGTCAACGGTGTAAAACAACAACCCATCGAAGGTACTAGCCTTGTCTATAGCTTTGATGATCCTGCTGTACCATCCCATCACAAAACCCAGTATTTTGAAATGCTTGGCAATCGTGGCATTTACGATCAAGGTTGGGTAGCAGCCGCCCGTCATGGACGCTTACCTTGGGAGCGTGTCTCCAAAACCACCTTCGATGAAGATAATTGGGAACTATACGATATTACCAAAGACTTTAGTGAAGCCAACGATTTAGCCAAGCAGAACCCTGACAAGTTAGCGCAACTACAAAATCTATTTCTGAAGGAAGCAGAGAAATATAAAGTTCTACCCTTGGACGATCGCTTACTTCAACGGTTTGATGTCAAAATCCGTTCCAACCTAATCACAGGACGCAATAGCTTTACTTATTACACATCTGTTGCAGGGATTCCCGAAGGTAGCGCTCCCAATATTAAAAATCGCTCCTTTAGCATCACTGCCGATGTGGATGCTGCTTCATCTGGTACTGAAGGCGTTTTAGTCACCCAAGGCGGACGTTTTGCGGGTTGGAGTTTCTTTTTGAAAGAAGGTAAACCCACCTTTGCTTACAACTTATTAAATAGCGATCGCACAATCATTCAATCTTCTCAACCAATTGCGATCGGCAAATCCCAAATCAAATTTGACTTTACTTATGATGGTGGCGCTCCGGGAGCAGGTGGTACTGGTAAGCTCTTGATTAATGATCAGCAGGTTGCAGAAGGCCGCATTGATAAAACCATAGGCTACCGATTTGGTTTAGATGAAACCTTTGATGTTGGTCAAGATACTGGCACACCTGCGGTAGATACTTACCAAACACCCTTTGCATTCACCGGCAACTTACAGCAAGTCACCCTGGAATTGAAGTAATAGGGACTGGGCATTGGGCATGGAGAAAAGACAAGGTAGACAAGGAAGAGGGGGGAGACAAGGGAGAGACTTGTTCAATAATTCCATCCTTGTCCCCTGCTCCCCTGCTCCCCTGCCCCCCTGCTCCTCTGCCCCTTTGCGTCTCTGCGTGAGAAAAAAATCATGAACGAAATCTTGTCACTAATCGACAAACTCGCACTTTTTACATTTATCGTGTTCACTATGCTGGGTGCAGGGTTAAGTCTAACTGTACAACAGATTTGGGAACCACTCCGCAACCTTCGCTTAGTCATATCATCGCTGCTGACAAATTTTGTGCTAGTGCCGCTTTTTGTATATTTGTTACTACAAGTAGTACATTTAAGTGAACCACTCAGAGATGGCTTACTGATCATGGCAGTAGCATCAGGGCCTCCAGCACTACCTAAACTTGCCTACATAGTCAAAGGCAATATAGCTTTCTCGGTGGGATTAATGATGTTGCTAATGCTGGGCACAATTTTTTATATGCCGATTGTATTGCCCTTAGTGGTGGAAGGTGTACAAATTAACTCCTGGGACATTGCCAAACCCTTATTGTTAATGATGGTCAGCCCATTAATCATTGGGTTATTCATCAAAGCAAAATTGAGTGCGATCGCCCCCATTATCCAGCCAATTTTGTTCAAATTATCTAATGCTGGATTGCTTTTAGGTCTGGTTGTCAGGCTGATAGTTCACACTAACGATATCATTGGCTTATTACAAACAGGTGCAATCTTAGTTTGTGCCGTTTTCATAGTCTTCTCTTTTACTGTGGGTTATCTTTTGGGCGGCCCTGGTATCGATACTCAACGAGTGCTAGGAGTAGGAACAGCTCAACGTAATTTTGCCGCAGCATTATTAGTAGCTACAAGTAATTTTGAAGATCCAAGCGTAGTGAGCATCATCATGGTGACGAGTATTTTAATGATGATCGTAGTTTTGATCGCCGGGCCAAAGTTCATAGAATTAGATCAAGGAACCAGTGTAGAGATAGAGCAGGTAGAAGGTTGAAATCCTAACTGCAAAAATATCTCTGTTGCTCATTTTGACAAAAAGTCAGGAGCTTGTTTAGTATCCTGCTTGCTTATTGACTACATTTCTTAAAGGCTGACCGACTCGGTAACGCTCTAAATTATCGAGAAACAAGGCGGCAATGCGTTCTTTCAATGCTGGGGAAATTGCGGAAGTATGGGGTGTAATCAAGAGGTTAGGTAATGACCATAGAGGACTTTCTGGCGGTAAGGGTTCAATAGAAACTGTGTCTAATCCTGCACCTGCAATCCAGCCTTCAGTGAGAGCCTTAGTTAAAGCTGATTCATCTACAACTGCACCGCGACCCACATTAATTAAATAAGCATGACTGGGTAGCGAGCACAGTACTGTTTCATCAATTAAGGCTTTGGTTTCTGGTGTCAGAGGTGTGGCTACAACTAAATAGTCAACTTCTGGTAACAATGCGTGCCATTCATTGCCAACGACGATTTTATCAAAGTTTGTTAGAGGTTCAGGACGACGACGACCACCCCAAACTCTCGCTCCAAATGCTTTAGCGCGAGATGCTATCGCTTGACCTATATTCCCAGTCCCAAGAATTAACACAGTTGAATTTGCTAACTCTGGTAGTACTAACCAGCTTTTTTCCCATATGCGTTGATCGTGATCTGCTTGCAGTTCCCGTAACTGCTTGGCGTGATAGAGGATCAAAGTTAAGACAAATTCTGAAATGGGAATTGCATGAACCCCCGCGCCATTAGTGAGGATAATATCATATTCGAGAAAAATGGGTGTCAAGATGTGATTCACACCAGCACTAGGAGTCTGTTGCCAACGTATTCCAGGAGCAGCTGCCAGCACCTTATGTAGAGTCGTGGGCTTCAATTCTAACCCACTGAGATAAACTTCAGCATCACTAGCATCACCATCAAAATTACCATCACTATCTACCCGCACAAATTTTGTATCCGATGGTAGATGTGGCTCAATCTCGGCAGCAAGCTCTATAGGTAAAATTAGTTTGACCACGCGTTAATCCTTTATACCATGTTAATTTTTGAATTACTGAGGATGTTGCTGATTACTCATCTATCACGAGCAGACAGCGATGCCTGCGGCGGTTCGCAAAGCGACCATCGCATAATCTAGTTAACAGTTTTCCTTACTACTTCCAGAGTAAAGATGAAGTCTCACCCCACTTTCTTGTAAAGACAAATTCTACGATTTGCGAACACGCGGTGC
Organism: Nostoc sp.; assembly: GCF_036919615.1. Taxonomy (GTDB): domain Bacteria; phylum Cyanobacteriota; class Cyanobacteriia; order Cyanobacteriales; family Nostocaceae; genus Nostoc. The sequence continues at coordinate 52,313 of NZ_JBALCN010000083.1, forward strand.
TAGTTCCCGTTCTCGTAACCCGTCATTCAGACTCTGGGGATCACCTATATATATTTTTGGAATCCAAGCAGACTTGATCTGGATTGAATTTCCATGATACTGTGCATGAACTGCAAAATACTGTTTATCGATAGATTTATTGTAGTTTTTAGTCTATCACAAATTGCTAATCACTCTATAGGGTGAGAGTTTGTATGAAATTATGAGGAAAAAATCAAAGGTATGGCAAATATTGCATTGATTGTTGGGGCTGGTAGTGGACTCAGTGCCTCACTAGCCCGTTTATTGGCAAAAGAAGGCTTTACTATTGCTTTAGCAGCGCGACAAATTGATAAGCTCAAAGCATTATCTGATGAAATTGGAGCCGTCAGTTTTACTGCCGATGCTTCTTCAACTAGATGAAGTTGAACAACTATTTACAGATGTCGAACAAAAACTAGGAGTACCAACATTGGTTGTGTATAATCCTAGCTGGCGCGTTCGGGGTTCATTTGTGGAACTTGACGCAGCCGATGTTGCCAAAACACTAGAAATTACTGCGTATGATGGCTTTTTAGTAGCACAAGCGGCGGCAAAACGTCAGTTAGCTGTGGGTAGAGGAGCTATCTTTTTTACAGGTGCTTCCGCCAGTGTTAAGGGTTATCCTCAGTCTGCACCATTTGCAATGGGTAAATTTGCTTTACGGGGTTTGGCTCAAAGCATTGCCCGTGAATTGGCTCCTCAGAATATCCATGTGGCGCATTTTGTGATTGATGGAGGAATTCGTTCTGCTACCCGGATAGAACCAGATAATCAACCAGATAGTTTACTTGATCCAGATGCCATCGCTCAAACTTATCTGAACATTCTCCGCCAACCTCGCAATGCTTGGACTTGGGAAGTTGAATTGCGACCTTGGGTAGAAAAATTTTGATTTTCACTCTGCTTTAGATATACATAGCAAAGTAATCATTGTAGATTTCTGTATTAGTCATGACTGTGAGTTCTATTTGTTTCTGTTCTTCATCTGTTGCCGAACTTGTAGCCTGATCTAAGCTTTCTTGAGGAATAAAATCACCACAGTATTCATTCACAGGTACTGTTGCATTCATCTTTTGGGGATAACTCAATTTGAGATTATTCATGATGGTAATAAATTGACTACGGCTGCGATCGCTAAATCTGGGATTAAGCCGCTTTTCTTCGCCAATGGTGGAAACTGTGCGTCCTTTATAATCATGGGCAGGATATACCAAAGTATCATCTGGCAAGGCGAATAAGCGTTGTGTCACCATATCGTATAGAGTTCCAGCATCGCCTCCCTGAAAATCTGTGCGTCCACAACCACGAATAAATAAGGCATCACCAGTTAACAGATGGGTTTTGTTCACCAAATATGCTATATGACTGGTGGTGTGACCTGGCGTGGAAATTGTTTCGATGATTACCGATCCCACCTCTAGGATTTCGTCACCGACAAGGGAGCGATCGGCTTTTGTCACAGCAGTATTTTGAGGAACAATCACCTGACAACCTGTTTTTTGCCTAAGTTTGCCTGCTCCTGTGATGTGATCAGCATGAAGGTGAGTTTCTAGACAGTAGCGTAGCTTTAATCCCAGTTCATCCAATGATTGCAAATCGCGGTCAACTTGCTCTAATACAGGATCGACTAGAACAGCATCTCCTGTCTGCCGATCAGCAATTAAATAAGTGTAACTACTAGTTTCAGGGTCAAAAAATTGCCGAAATAGGAAAGTTGACTGGGGTATCTCTGCACTGCCATCAGTTACGCTTAACAAAGGCATCGTCGCAATAGTCCGCACACGTACTGGTAGCGACTGCAACAACGCCTTAGATAATTCCTGCGCCTGTGCCCGTAATTCTGGAACGGCAATACTTTCCCACAAGTCGCCCTTGCGGGGAGTTCCCAAGGTATAAAACAGCGTCGAAACGTTACCGTCTGCTGCATATAAAGCACCGTGGGTATCTGTATCTAATCCTAAACCGATGGCATTGGGGCGAATTAATTTCTGCGATCGCAAATTAGTAATCAAAGGATGAGGCGATCGGCGATAATCTGCTGCTACCCCCGTACAATTAACTACCCGGCCAACCTGCAAGATATTATTAGTTTGGGTTTTGCGCTGGCACACAGTCACTGCCACACCGTCCGGCAAAGCTTGATATTCCCGAATCCGCCCTGCGGTAATGGTGAGTTGAGCAGAATCCAGCATTTCAGTGACAACATCCGCCACTTTTGGGGCAATGCGGTGACGATGCACATCCCAATAGGGTGTCAAATGACGCAAAAAACGTTGCTGTTCCTCGGTCGGTAGTTTTTGCCAGATTTTCTGGATCATGGGACGCAGAGAATCAATTACTGCTCGCCAGTCGTAGCCTTGGGCAGCAGCAATTTCCACCTCGGCACGTAACCGACGTAACGAGCCGCGTACACTTTTTGGTGAATTTTCTGAGGTCAAGAAGCAGGGATAAGGTTGAGCCGCTTGATGTTTTAAGGGAAATAATCCTCGTCGGGACACAGCATAAATTTTGCCCCGATGTTGGCGATCGCTCAGAGATAAAACCATATCCACCATCGTCAGTCCTGTACCAATTAGCAGCACAGGTGCATCAGCATCAAGGTCTGCTAGGGCATCGGCTGACCAAGCATTCCGTAGATAACTTTCATCATTACTGTTGGCGTTTTGTATGGCGGGAGGTGCAGAAGGTGAGTTCCCCAATGCCAACACAACTCTGTCTGCGGCAAAACAGCGACCACTACGCAGAGAAATCATTGCGCCTTTTTCTTCAGGCTGTAGCCCTACCACTTCATCGGTCAAGCGTTCTAGTCGCACATCACTAGGTGCTGTGGCTTCTGCTTCTGCCAAAACTGATTGAATATATAAACCATAGACCTTACGAGGTATGAAGGTACTGGCATTGACTTCTTCTGAAAAAAATGCTGTTAACTCATCGCGGTTGTGCTGAAGCCAACGTAACAAATGTCCTGGATCGTGGGCAAATGCACTCATATTGCCTGCCGATACATTCAGCAAATGACAGTTGGTATCCGTGCTGTAGGCAATTCCCTTGCCAATTTGATCGCTACGCTCAATCAGCTTAATGGTGAGAGGTTGACTGGCAGTCTTCAATAGGTGGGTAGCGACTAGAGAACCACTAAAACCTCCGCCAACAATAGCGATCGTGGTTGGAGTATGGGCAGTTAAAAAACTAGGGTTCATGGCGGTCTTAGCTAGAATCAATAGTTACGCTGATTTCATCAAGTCTCTTTACTGGAACTAAATACTTTTCCAACCCAGCTAAAAAAATTCAGATTTGATTTCTTATAAATTCTTAGAGGCTATTTATAAAGTAAATCTAAAGGTGGCTAACCAAATGAAATGATAACGCTAGGATACTTTTGAGATAGTGTATTTACGTAGCGTT